>NZ_CATWHI010000004.1:0-588486 GCF_958350185.1 Ralstonia edaphi | reverse complement strand
TTCTTGGTTGCTGCTAGTCATAAACACAGTCGTATGCCTACCCGTTAGTTTAAGTGGGTGACTGTGTCCGGAGATTCAGGGGGCCGCTCCAATCACCGTCAGACACTCGCGCTCCACAGTCTGAGCCTGGCGCTCGGCTCTTCGAGCTTCAAATTTTCGACCTCGGAGAGCCGCGTTCCAGCCTCGGACAGTCGATCGCCACGGTTGGAGGCTCGTGCTCCACAGTTTGACCCTGGCACACCGCTCTCGGAGGTCGAAAATTTCGAGCCAAAACAGCGGCGTTCCACGGTCTGCGTGCCGTGCGTGAGCCTCCGACTGTGGAAGACGGATCTCAGAGGGCCGAATGCCGCCCTCAAACCCCCGCGCTCGGCTATGTGTCGGTGGCCACCCGCTCTCGCGCCATCATCGATTGCAGTGCGTGCTGCAGCTGATCGAGCGTGTAAGGCTTGCGTAGCGCCGTCCACCTGAACGCAAAGCGGTCGTGGTCGGGGATCGGGTTGCCGGAAGCGAAGACCACGCGCAGTTCCGGATGCAGTGCGGACGCACGCTGCGCGAGTTCAATGCCGGACATGTCGGGCATGACCACATCTGTAAACAGCACGTCGAAAGGCCCCGCCTTCAGTGCGGCCAGCGCCTGCGCGCCGCTGGCCGCCTGCTGAGGTGTGATCCCGATCAGCATCAACAGCTCGCACACCGCGCCACGCAAGGAAGCGTCGTCCTCCACCACGAGGATGCGCAGGCGCGCCGGCTCCCACACTGCGCCCGTGTCGAGATCGGGCGGCGTGTCGCCTTCTTCCGTTTCGGCCGCTTGCACCGCGTCGCTTCCCAGCACCTGGCGGATCTTGAAGGCGAGCTGCTGGCGGCTGTACGGCTTGCTCAGCAGCTCGACGCCAGGGTCGAGCCTGCCGCCATGCACGATGGCGTTCTGCGTGTAGCCGGAGGTATAGAGCACCTTCAGCGCGGGCAGTGCCTGCACGGCTCTCCGCACCATTTCCGTACTGCGCATGGCGCCGGGCATGACCACATCGGTGAAGAGCAGGTCGATATGCACGCCGCTCTCGATCACGGCCAGTGCCTGCTCCGCATTGTTGGCCTTGAGCACGGCATAGCCGAGACCGCTCAACAGATCGACCACGGTCTCGCGAACCTTTGCGTCGTCTTCCACGACGAGGATCGTCTCGTTGCCATGCTTGAGCGCTCCGGCCTTGACGCGTGCCGGCTCGACCGCCGTACCGGTGGAGCGGGGCAGATAGACGCGCACCGTCGTGCCCTCCCCGACCTCGCTGTAGAGCCGGATATGGCCGCCGCTCTGTTTGACGAAGCCGTAGGCCATGCTGAGCCCCAGCCCCGTGCCCTCGCCTTCGCGCTTGGTGCTGAAGAACGGGTCGAAAGCCTGCTCCATGACTTCGGGGGCCATGCCGGTGCCGGTATCCGTCACGGCCAGCATGACGTACTGCCCGGCCGGCACATCGGGCAGCGCGACCACATAGTCGTCGTCGAGCGTGGCATTGGAGAGTTCGAGCGTGAGCTTGCCGCCGTCCGGCATGGCATCCCGCGCGTTGATGGCCAGGTTCAGGATGACGTTCTCGAATTGGTGCGGATCGACCGCGGTATTCCAGAGGCCGCCCGCCACCACCGATTCGATCTCGATCGCCTCGCCCAACGCGCGCCGCAGCAGATCGTCCATGGCGCGCAGTTGCCGCGCGGGGTTGATCACGACCGGCGCGAGCGGCTGCTGGCGGCCGAAGGCAAGCAGCTGGGCGGCAAGCTTGGCGCCGCGGTCGACGGCATCGACGGCGTTACCCAGCCGCTCTGCACTCCAGCTGTCGCGGCCATGGCGGCTTTCGAGCAGTTCCAGGTTGCCCCGCAGCACCTGCAGCACGTTGTTGAAATCGTGCGCAACGCCGCCCGTGAGCTTGCCCAGGGCTTCCATCTTCTGGGCCTGGAAGAGCGCTCTTTGCGTTTGCTCCAGTTGCTCGCTGGCGCGCTGCCGTTCGGTGATGTCGCGCGTGACCTTTGCGAAGCCCACCAGTCGCCCATCTTCGTAAATGGCATCGATGATGACGTGCGCGAAGAAGCGGCTTCCGTCGCTGCGCACGCGCCAGCCTTCGGCCTCGAATCGACCATCGCTCCGGGCGGTCTCCAGGCCCCGGAACGGCACGCCGGCCGCAACGTCTTCGGGGGTGTAGAACCGCGAGAAATGCGAACCGATGATCTCGTCTTCGGTATAGCCCTTGATGCGCCGGGCGCCGGCATTCCAGCTTGTGATGTGCCCATCGGGCGACAGCATGAAGATGGCGTAGTCCGTCACGCCCTGAACCAGCAGCCGGAAGTTCCGCTCGCTCTTGAGCACGGCGTCGTGGGCGGCCTTCTTCTCGCTCATGTCGCTGATCACAGTGCCGAACCCGATCAACGCGCTGGCGCTGTCACGCAGTGCCGTGATGGCGACGTTGGCCCAGAAGGGCGTGCCGTCCTTGCGGATGCGCCATCCTTCATCGACGTGCCGCCCTGTTTCAGCGGCCGCGTGGAGCGCGGCGTCGGGCGCACCCGAGGCGCGGTCCTCCGGCGGATACAACAGTGCCAGCGGCTGCCCAATGATCTCGTCGGGCCGATAGCCCTGCATGCGTTCTCCGCCGGGGTTCCACGTGGCGACAACGCCGGTGCGCGACAGGGCAAAGACGGAGAAATCCGAGGTGGATTCAGCCCATAACCGCAGCCACGCAAAGCCAGACTCAGCAAACAAGGGATCGTGATTCATTGATTGGCAGATCAGCGTGCGCCACTGCACGCGTGTGGGTGGCGCAAAGCAATGAGTGGACCGCGCCCCACATCTTGACCGAAACCCGGCAGGATGTGCGACTGAAACGCCACTCCATCGCAGCGGGAAGGTGGAAAGTGGAACGCGGTTTGCATACCTTTAGCGGAAAACACAGCATTGGCCGTTCCCGCGGACATCGGCACCCAAGCGGCGTGGCGCACGAGGCGGCTCCCCGACCATGGCTTTCGCCACCATCAAGGAAACCCATGAACCTTTCCGACTTCATCGAGGCAAACCTGGCGGGCCTGATCGACGACTGGACGGAATACGCCCGCAAGATCAACGGCGACCGCCCACGTCTGTCTGAACAACAGCTGTGCAACTCGGCGCGTGACCTTCTCCTGCGGATTGCTGCCGATATGCGCGAGCGGCAGACGCCCGCACAACAGCGCGCCAAATCGGAGGGCGACCGGCCGCCATCGGAATCGGGCTTCAATGAAGCCGCCCACGAGCATGCCGACGACCGCCTCTCGCACGGCTTTGACATCAACGATCTGGTGGCGGAATACCGTGCATTGCGCGCCAGCGTGCTGCGCCGGTGGCAGCAGGATCCGCAGGCTCACGCCCTGGCGCTGCAAGAGATGATCCGGTTCAACGAGGCCATCGACCAGATGCTTGCAGAATCGGTGCGCCAGCATGCCCAGCAGACCGAGCGCATGCGCGACCTGTTTGCCGGCGTGCTGGCGCATGACCTGCGTTCCCCGCTCGGCGCGATCCTCGCGTCTGCTGAAACGCTGCTGCACGATGATGGCCTGTCTTCGCGCAGCGTTCGGGCGGTCGCCTTCATCCAGCGCGGTGCGATGCGCGTGCAAAAGATGATCGACGACCTGCTCATCTTTACACGCACGCGGCTGAGGGATTTTCTTCCTACGCGTTTCAGTAGCCAGGATATGGGGCGACTGTGCAGCGATGCCATCGACGAGGTGTGTGCGTCGTACCCCGACGCGAAGATCGATCTGCGCCTGGCAGGCGAACTGCGTGGCACCTGGGACGGCAGCCGGATCGGCCAGTTGCTGGTCAATCTGTTGACCAACGCGGTGCGCTATGGGGTCGGTGGGGTCGCCATCGAGGCGGCCGGGCGCGACGGGCAGATGACGATTGCCGTTTCAAACGAGGGCAACCCCATCCCGCCTTCTGCTTTTCCGACGCTGTTCGACCCGCTCACCCGCGCGCAGCGTCCCGACCACAGCGGGAGCGCCGCGGGCATCGGGCTTGGCCTGTATATCTGCCGCTGCATCGTGCAGGCGCATCGCGGGACAATCGATGTGCAGTCATCGGAACACGGCACGACGTTCACCGTGCGGATTCCTCTTTCTGTGACGGCTTGACCCTTGCCGGTCGCCGAGCATGAAAAAAAAGGGCCGGCACCCTGAGGTACCGGCCCTTTTCTCTTCCTGCTTGCTTCTTGCTGCTTGCAAATCGGCAGTGTCGATCAGCTTGCCTGACGCAACGCAGCAGCTTCCTGCCCACGCTTGCCCATCAGCAACTGCACCACCACCGCAACGATGATGTTGAAGGCCAGTGCCGCCAAGCCCGTGTAGATGGTGTACTTGTCACCGCCAATCACGAAGGTGTGCACAGGCTTGATGCCGTCGGAGAAGGCCAGCCAGCTGCCGGCGATCATGCCCGCCGCCCAGCCGGCCAGCAGCGCCGGTGCACGGAAGCGGTTCGAGATGTTGAACAGCCCGAACACCACCGACGGGAACGTCTGCACGATCCACACGCCGCCCAGCAGCTGCAGGTCCAGCGCGAACTTGGTCGGCAGGAACAGGATGAACACCAGCGCGCCCGCCTTGACGATCAACGAGATCACCTTGGCCACCTTTTCCTCGCCGGCGTGCGTGAGGTCCGGGGCCACATAGGGCTTCCAGAAGTTGCGCGTGAACAGGTTGGCCGCACCAATCGACATGACCGCCGCCGGCACCAGCGCACCGATGGCGATGGCCGAGAACGCAAAGCCCGTGAACCAGCTCGGGAACAGCGCGTTGAACAGCGCGGGCACCACGTCGTTGTTGTTGGTGACCTTGATGCCTGCCGCATAGGCCATGAAGCCCAGCAGGGCGATCAGGCCCAGCAGCACGGTGTAGGCCGGCAGGAAGACGGCGTTCTTGCGGATGGTGTCTGCACTGCGCGCGGCAAAGATGCCCGTGAGCGTATGCGGATACATGAACGCCGCCAGCGCCGAGCCAATCGCCAGCGTGGCGAACGGCAGGAACTGCGCGGGCTTGAGCGTGAGGCCCGTGGCGCCGCCCTTCACCGCAAACGCATCATGCGCATTGGCGAACACCGCACCGTAACCGCCCAGCTTGGCCGGCACCAGCACCACCGCCACCAGCACCACGATGTAGATCATGATGTCTTTGACGAAGGCGATGAGCGCAGGCGCCCGCAGGCCGGCGGAATACGTGTACAGCGCCAGGATGATGAAGGCGGCCGCCAGCGGCAGCTCGCCCGTCAAGCCCAGCGCCTTGATCACGACTTCCATGCCGATGAGCTGCAGGGCGATGTAGGGCATCGTCGCCACCACGCCCGTCAGCGCCACCGCAAACTCCAGCGCGCGCGAGCCGTAGCGGCCGTACACGGCATCGGCCGCCGTGACGTGGCCGTTGGCATGCGCCACCTTCCACAGCTTGGGCATGATCAGGAAGACGATCGGGTACACCAGGATCGTGTACGGCAGCGCGAAGAAGCCATACGCACCCACCGCATACACGAGTGCCGGCACGGCGATGACGGTGTAGGCGGTATAGAAATCGCCGCCCACCAGGAACCACGTGATCCAGGTGCCGAAGTTGCGGCCGCCCAGGCCCCACTCTTCAATGTGGGCGCCCTTGTCGGAGTTGCCGCGCTGCCAGCGCGAGGCGATGAAGCCCAGCACCGTGACCAGCGCGAAGAAGAAGATGAAGACGCTGAGCGCCGTCCAGTTGATCTGTCCGTCCATCATTCTTCTCCTTTGCCCTGACCGTTCTTGAAGACGATCCAGATCAGCAGCGAGGTGAGCGGCACCCACAGGAACTGGTACCAGTAGAAGAACGGAAAGCCAAAGAGGGCGGGCGTTTCCTGGTTGTAGAACGGCACCCACAGCAGGCCGATGAAAGGCAGTGCGAGCAAGAACTTCATGGGTTGTCTCCTGGTTCGGGGACTTCGGATGTTGTTTTGAACAGGTGAGGTGCCACGCCCGATGCGTGACCAGACGGATGTCTGACGGATTGCTTTCCGCCTTTGTTGTTATCCGGCGCACTGTGATCGCGCACCTTCTGGAAAACCATCCGCACCTGTACGCAGCAGCCACACGTAGTACTACGTAGCAAGCGTAGGCTTTTCGCGTGAAATAACCAATCGCTAAGGTGGACGCGGGTTTCCTAGGGTTTTCACGAATTCCTGTCATGACAGACAACCGCAGAACGCGTGAGCAAAACTCGCGAGCGGCCACGGTGCCGCATGGCATCAAGCACAACGGGGAGCCGCAGTGGCTCCCCGCTGATTGTTGTGGCGCAGCATAGGCCCTGGCGTGCTCAGGGTTTCTGCGCGGTGCAGCGCTGCAGCGTTGCCCATTCTTCTCGGCTAGAGGTGGGCCAATATGCAGCGAATGCAAATGGCTGCTCGTGCAGAGGTGTGCGCGCAGAGGGCGCCCCCGCAACAATCGATCCGGATGAGTCAATCATTAAAGACGGAATTGAATGAATCGGCTTATTCAAATCGAATTAAGTCCATCAACGATCTTTTATTCCAATTTTTTGCCCGCGTTTTTTTCTTTTAGGCCGTGAGTTTTACATTGATACCCATCATAGGAAATCGTTTGCCAGCTGCCCGCAAATGGCGCAGCCATCAGGAAAAACCCGTACACGAATAGACATTCAAGCGCCCGTTTCTTTAGAGCAAACACTCAAAAACGTGTGGGGTTTTGAATTTGTTTTCAATCTGAATGAAGAAATACTTGTAAGGTGGTTCCATCGTACAGATTCACATCCCACTTAGCCCGGCAATCCCCTCGCCGGGTCTTTTTTTGGGCGGTGCATCAAATGGCTGCGGGCGCGAAGATCCACCGCAAGAACGCGGGGCATTGCAAAGCGTTCAGTGGCGCTCGGCACCATGCCGCCACGCCACGGCCGCGCAGGCGAACTGCACCGCGCCGCCGCACAGCATGGCCACCCGCAAACCCGACGCGCCGCTGCCGCACACGGCATACACCGACCCCAGGATCGCCACGCCCAGCGTCGCCCCGCTCATGCGGGCCACGTTCACCAGCGCCGACGCCATGCCCGAACGCTCCGGCCCCACGGCACCCACTGCCGCACCCATCAGGGGCCCAGTGGCAAAGCCCATGCCGAGCCCCGTGAGGGCCAGCCCGATGGAAGCCGGTACCACCGATGCGGCGCCCGCAGACGCCCCCAACGTGAGCAGCCCCAGCGCGATGATGCCCACCCCGCCGGCCGTGGCCAGCCGAGCGCCAAGGCGGCGCGCCACCGTGCCCGACAAGGGCGATACCGCCATGAAGACCAGCGCCATCGGCATCAGCGCAATGCCCGCACCAATGACGTTGAAGCGCCCAGTGCTCTGCCACATGAGCGGCAGCAGGAACAGCGCGCCGTACATGCCGAACGTCATGCCGGCCGTGGCGACGATGGCGCCGCGAAACTCGCGCACGCGAAAGAGTTCCAGCGGCACCAGCGCCTCGCTGCCGTGGCGCGCCTCTACGTGGATGAACCACGCCAGCGCGATGAGCGCCACGGCCAGCACAGTCGCCGCCACAGCGGGTGCCTGATGCGCTTCGATGGCGGCAAAGGCCAGGCCGCCCAGCGTGATGGCGCCCAGCACCTGGGCCAGCGCATCGAAACGACGATGCGCGGCGTCGGACGATTCCGGTACGACCCGCACAGCCATGGCCATGATGGCCACGCTCACTGGCACCACCACCCAGAACACGGCGCGCCAGCCGAAGTGCGTGACCAGCACGCCGCCGGCCGTCGGCCCGATCGCCATGGCCAGGCCGTTGCACGCCGCCCAGACACCCAGCGCATGCGCACGTTCGCCTGCGTCGCGCCACACCACCCGCAAGATCGCCAGCGATGCCGGCAGCAGCAGCGAAGCGCCCACGCCCGCCATCGCCCGCGCGCCGATCAGCCACCCGATCGACGGCGCCAGCGCGCACAAGACCGATGCCACCGAGAACACTGCCGCGCCGAACACAAACGCCCGCCGTCGGCCGTAGAGGTCCGCCAGCAGGCCGCCGCTGAGCAGCAGTGCGGCATAGGCGAGGTTGTAGGCGTCGATCACCCACTGCAGCGGGCCGACCTGGGCATGGAAGAACTGGCCTATCGGGCGCACGGCCAGGTTGACGACGGCGGTGTCGATCTGCGCGATCAGCACGGCCATCGACAGCACGCACAGCACCAGGCGCTGATGTGTCGCGGTGTTGGCATGCGTTGGTTGCATCGTGATTCCATCCATCTCGGGGCCTTTGGTTTCTGGCTTTAGCAAGCGATGGCCCCAGCGTAGTGCCGGCACCCCGGGCAACGCTTCGATGCGTGTCGAAACATCGCGGCGCGCGGCTCCCTAGAATGGCCACATGACGAGGAGCCCGACATGTCGCATCCGAACAGCTTTTCCGGCACGGCCTTCCTGATTGCCGACCCGGCACGGGCGGCCATGCTGACGGCGTTGCTCGATGGGCGCGCGCTGCCTGCGGGCGAGCTGGCGCATGCAGCCGGCGTCACCGCGCAGACGGCCAGCACGCACCTGGCCAAGCTGCTCGACGGTGGCTTGCTGGTGGTGGAAACCGAAGGGCGGCACAAGTACTTCCGGCTGGCCGGCGCGCATGTGGCGCAAGCGTTGGAACACCTGGCGGCCATTACGCCCGCAGCAGCCGTGCGGCGCGCGACGCCCAGCCCAAAGGCGCGTGAACTTGGCTTTTGCCGCTGCTGCTACGACCACCTTGCGGGGCAGGTGGGCGTGGCCGTCACGCAGGCGCTGCAATCACGCGGTTACCTGCTGCCCATGCCCGACAAGCAGTACGAGATCACGCCAGCCGGCATCAGCTGGTTTGGCGATGTGGGGCTCGACGTGCGGACCATTCGCCCGACGCGCCGTGGGCTGGCGCGGCAATGCCTGGACTGGACGGAGCGCACGCATCACCTGGCTGGCCCGCTGGGCGTGCAGTTCCTGCGTCGCCTGTGCGATGTCGGATGGATGCTGCGCGCACGGGATTCACGCGCGGTGCTGGTCACGCCCAAAGGGTGGCAGGAGTTGCATCAGCGCCTGGGCGTGGATGAGGCGACGGTGCGAAGCCAGGCCGAGCACCGTCATGCATGAATGACGCCGTTGGTCAGTGCCCGGCAAAGGCCAGCACTTCCGGCAGGCGCGCAAGCAGTGCGTCGCGCGAGCGGATGCCGCCTGAGGTTGGCTCGACCTTGTCGTCCTGGATGAGGTTGGCAAACACGTACGTCTTGTCACCCTTTTTGGCCCAGCCGACAAACCAGCCGTAAGCGTGCGCCTGGTCCCACGTGCCGTCGGGCGACGTATTGCCCGGCGCCGGGCCGGCGGTGCCCGTCTTGCCCTGCACTGACCAGCCACCCGGCACCTGCCAAGTCTGCACGGTACGGTCGACCATCTCGTAGGTGCGCGTCGACACCGGCAACTGTCGATTGACGATCCGGCGCATGAAGCTGACTTGCTCCTCCGGGGATATCTTCAGCGACGAGGTGATCCACGAGCGGTCCATGCCGTTGTTCTTGCCCGGGTCGCCGCTCACGTCCATGTTGCCGTAGCCGAGCTTGCGCACGTAGGCCTGGAATGCTTGCGCGCCCATCGCATGCGTAATGCGCTGCGAATACCAGACCACCGAATACTTGAGCCACAGCGCCGGGTCGATGGGCTGGTGCCAGGCTTCACCGCCCCAGTCGGGGTCGCCGCGCCTGAAGTGCTCGACGGGGGTGTGCTCGTCTTTCAGGAAGCCGTGGTCAAAGCCCATGACGGCCAGTGCAAGCTTGAAGGTGGAAGCGGGGGTCACGCGCTCGTCGCACTTGCCTTCGTGCAAGACGGCCTTGCCCGTGGCGGCATCGGCCACGATCGTGCAGATCGGGTGCTCGGCGTGGGCAAACGTGGCAAGCGCGGCCAGCAAGGCACCGGTGGCGGCGTGGCGGAGTTTCATCATCGATCAACCTCATGTTGGGGGGAATACGGACAACTGCGCGGCAGCGTAGCAGCGAGGTCCCCGCGCTGCTGACCGCCACACGCGTAACGGCTGTAACGCCAGCGCGCCGGTGGAATAGCCGAGCAGAAAAGAAGGGCTTGCAAATTTTTCCGGGGCCGGTAGAATGCGCCGCTCACCTAGCCCAGGTGGCGGAATTGGTAGACGCACTAGTTTCAGGTACTAGCGGGTAACTCCGTGGAGGTTCGAGTCCTCTCCTGGGCACCAAGACACAGTCCCGAGCAGTTCAGGGGCGACAAAAAACCCGCGTGGCGATGAGCCTCGCGGGTTTTTTGTTGTCCGGGCATCGCCTCACATTGCGCCGATGGCGCCGCGCAGTGGGATACAAACATGCCGCATCGAAATCCGGCGGGCGCATGGGCCGCTGCGCCCCCTGCGTCAGCGGCCGTGCAGCGGCAAGACGAGCCGAAAACACGTGCCACGGCCAACTTCGCTACGCACGTCGATGTGCCCACCATGCTTGCGCACGATGCCGTAAGAGACGGACAAGCCGAGCCCCGTCCCCAGGCCAACGGGCTTGGTGGTGAAGAACGGGTCGAAGATGCGGCTGAGATGCTCGGGCCGGATACCGCCACCGGTGTCTTCCACCTCCACCCAGACGTTGCCTGCGTCGTGGCCCGTTCGCAATGTGATGCGCCCGTGGTCCTGAATGGCCTGGCCGGCATTGACCAGCAGGTTCATGAACACCTGGCTCAGTTGCGCGGGCCTGCACTCGATGTCGGGGATTCCGCCATATTCGCGCACCAGCTCGACCTTGTACTTGAGCTCATTCCAGACGATCTTGATCGTCGTTTCCAGACATGTTTCGAGATTGGCAAGCTGCGGCTGCGCTTCTTCCACATGGGAGAAATCCTTGAGGCCCTGCACGATCGTCTTGACCCGCTGCAGCCCCTCCTGGGACTCCGCCAACAGCGCCGGCACATCTTCACGCACGTATTCAAGATCGGCCGCCTGCTTGACCTGCGCAAGTGCAGCCCGCGTGGCCGGCGCCAACTCTGCCTCGTGGGATTCGTAGGCTGACAGCGCGTCGAGCAACCCCCCAACGTAGCGCTGCAAGCTGCCCAGATTGGCTTTGACAAACGAGACGGGGTTGTTGATCTCATGAGCCACGCCAGCGGCGAGCTGGCCGATCGACGCCATCTTTTCCGACTGCAGCAGTTGCCCTTGCGTCTGGGCCAGCTCGTGCAGCAGTTGCTCCTGGCGCGCACGCTCGGCCTGCAGTGCCTCGTGGGCCAAGGCAAGCTGCCACCGGTCACGCTGGAATTGTTCGACCGCGCGCGCCATCTGGCCGATCTCATCGTCGCCATCGACGGGTACCGCACTGGGCGCCCCGTCCGAATGCCCTTCGCGCAAGCTGCGGCTGACCTGCAGCAGGCGCTGAAGCACATGGCGCCCGAGCAGCCCGTAAGCCGCCAGGCAGGCAAATACGACGCTGGTGGCAAGCAGCGCGGTCACCCAGCGCTGATTGCGCTCCGAGACCACCGCCAACGCCTGCATCGCCTGCTGAAACGCCCGCGTGTGCTGCTCCGACACCTGCTGTGCCGAGACCACCATGGCCCCGGCCTGCATGTAGAGCGCATCCAAGGACCGGCGCCCGGCAAGACTGCGCTCGGATGCCGGCGCCTGCGCGGCTGCGGCAGTTCCGGCATGCTGCAGCTCGCTTTCCCACCACTGCGCGACGATGTTGACGACGTTGCGAAACAGCTGGGTCGACTGATGCAGATCGAGCACTTCAATGTCGTCGTCGGTTGCGGCAAGCCGTTCGGACAACTGCTCGAACGCCTCAAGGTTGCGCAGGATCTCGGCATAGTGCCGTCGCAGCGCTTCCACCGATGAGGTTTTTTCCAGCTGCGCCGATTCGCGCTCGATCAACAACGTGCGCTGAACGAGTTCCTGCGCCTCGCGCAATTGCATGAGCTGCTCGCTGGCGAGCGCGCGGGTCGCTTCCGCCGACGTGCGCAGCGCGTAGACCGCCGTGATGCCGCCTGCCGAGATCAGCAGCGCCAGCATGGCCACGACCAGCGTGAATTGACGCCCGAGCGATCTGGGCCACAGACCATACCCCGGCGTGCGCGCCCATCGGATGGCAGCGGCTGCGCTGAACATTCAACGGCCCCATATCCGGCGATACACGGCCCGGTAGCCGTTGTCGGGGTCGTATTGCCCGAGCGGTCCGCCATCGAAGGCGACGTTCTTGGCCGTCACCAGATGCACGGGGGCCACATAGCCGGTGACTGCCTGATGGGCCAGCAGCCGGTTCACTTCGTCCACCAGTTGCCAGCCTTGCAGGTTCAACGGCTCGGCCACCGTGCTGGTCTGAAACGCCCCCGCCTGGATGCGCAGGAACGCGGCGGCGCTGCCGTCGCCGGCAGACAGCATGTGGATGCCGTCGGGCTTGCCGGCGCGGGTCAGCTCGGCGGCCGCGTAATCGAAGTAGATGTCGTTGATGGCCAGCCCATGCGTCCACACACGGCCATACCGTTCCAGCAGACGTCGCATGACGGCTGGCATGGCCTGCGCACTGCCCGAGATCGGTACGTCCTCGACGGCCAGCAAGCGGCAGCCCGTGCATGCGCGGATCACCTCTGCCATGGCCGCAGCCTTCGCGCTGGCGATCTGGAAGTTGGAATCGGTAAAGATGACCACGTTGGCGTGGCCGGCAGATTCCACGACAGCCGCCATGGCCGTGAGGCGGGCGACGGCCATCGGGTCGGTGGAGACATTGATGGCGATCGGGCTGTCCGCGATGGTGCCGGCCGTTGCGGCAACGTGCCAGCCAACCACCGGCCTGCCCTGCTGCACGAAGGGCGACAGCTCTGCCTGCATCGCGCGCGCGTCGCCCCCAACGAGCACGACGCCGTCCGGTTGCAGCGCCCGGGCCGATGCCATCGCACGCTTGCGGCCCTCCGGCGTCCCGCCGGCGTCATAAACGCGGATTTTCCAGCCGATGGCGCCAGCGGCCTCCTTGATGCCTTTCGCAACGCCGAGGATGCCGCCGTTGCGCAGGTCTTCACTCACGACGGCGAGCGTCATGCCGGCCCGCGCTCGAGGACCTGTCTGGGGACCATCCCACGCCGCCCCGTGTTCGCTGGCGCGCGCGACGATCTGCTGCATGCGCGCGTCGTCGGCGGAGCCCCCGGAGGCCATCGCGTGGCCTGCCATCGCTCCCCACCCGAATGCGCACAGCAGGTACGCCAACATTCGCTTGCCGTTGCCGGTGACTGCGACCATCGCTGCCTCCCGAGGGTCATGCTTCATGCTGCTGGCGGCGTGTCTGCCGCATCCGTCGCATTGGGCACGGGCGCATAGACAAGAATCGCGAACGGCACATCCTCGTGGGTTTCGAAGCGCCTGATCTGCAAGACCTGGTGCGCACTGACGGTGCTGTCCCGTGTAATGAGCAGCACACCGCGCCGCGTGAGGAGATCATCGGCCAACCGCATGCCTTCCCGCAGTTCGGCTGCAGAGATCTGCCGCACAGGCATCACCTCGCCCTGCTGTCTGAGCACGGCGACGAAGCGCACGACCACGTCGGGGTCATAGCGCAGGCCCGATTGCGCCTTGACCATCTCCAGCGCTTGATCGCCCGATACGTGGTCCTTGATGATCTCGCCTGCCAGAAGCCCTTCGAAATCGCGAGCGACCGCCAGGATGCGTGCACCGATCGGGATGGCCGCTCCGGCCAGTCGGTCGGGTGTCCCGCGTCCATTGAAGCGTTCGTACTGGTGCCGGATGATTTGCGCGACGTTCTCCAACTGGGGCACGGGTGTGAGCACCATCTGGGCACGCAGCGGATGCTGATAGAACTGCTGCGCCTGTTCAGCCGTGAGCCTGTCGAGCGACGTATGCAGCAGCGCATCGGGCAGCGACAACTTGCCAATGCCGTGCAGCAGGCCAGCGTGGAAAATGTCCTGCACCTGCAGCCCCGTCAAGCCGCATTCAATGGCAATGCGGCGCGCCAGATCGGCCACCCGCAAGGACTGGCGCGCCATGGCACCGCAGCGCATCTCGATCATGCTGGCGCATACCTTGACCATATTCGTGAAGTTCGCTTTCTGGTCGCGCTGGGCACCTTCCAGGAACATCACGGTCTGGCGAATTTCTTCGGTGCGGGCCAGCACCTGGGTTTCAAGCCCGGCATTCAATTGCTGCAGCGTCTCGTTCTGCCGCTGCGTCAACTCGCTCAGGCGCCGGGCCTCGCATGCGAGCATGCGCTGCTCGATCGCATGCCTGACGGTCAGCAGCAGATCCTGGTCGTCCCACGGCTTGTTGAGGTAGCGATAGACGCCGCCTTCGTTGATGGCCCGCACGGCGGAGTCGACTTCGGAGTAGCCCGTCAGCAGGATCCGCATGATGTCCGGATAGCGTTCGCGAGCACGTGCCAGGAACTCGGCGCCGTTCATGCCGGGCATCCGCATGTCGGAAATGATCAGGTCCACCGGATACACCGATAGCATGTCCAGTGCGGCCGCACCGCCCTCGGCGGTGATCACGCGGTACCCCGTGGGCCGCAGCAGCCTGCGCAGCGACGAGAGCACGCCTGGCTCATCGTCCACCAGCAGGATCAACGGCGTGGCATCCGCAGGCGTTGCAGAAGCGGGCGCAGTGTCAGGCTGCGCAGCGGCCTGGGCGTCGGGTGCGCTCGCTTGCGCAGTGGCTTCGTCGTAAACAAGCATGGCTGGCGTCTCTCGGTTCGATGGCTGGCGGGGCGCGTTCAGAGCGCCTGCAGGAATTGCTCCAGCGCGTGCTTCATTTTTCGGATGGCGGTCTCGGGCAACAACATCACCAACTGGGCCACAAAGCCGCCGCGCTCAAGCGTGAATCGCACTTCCAGCAACAGCGCCACATCCCAACGATCGAACTGCTCGCCGGACAGTGCTTGCTGGAGCACCGCAGCCGGAACGAAGCTTGGCCGCGAGAAGGACAGATTGCGTCCGAGTTGCTCGAAGACGCTTCGTACGCAGGCACCGACAAGCAAGTTGGCGATGTCGGACAGGGCTTCGCTTTCGCTGTTCACGTCGGCATCGTCGTAGCCCATCAGTTCTTCGAGTTCTTCGCGGCCGTCCTTGCCGAACAGCACGATCGCCTCGCCCGAAATGTCGGACTGAAACGCCTGCCGCACCGGTGACGGCGCGTCGCCTGCCATGTCGCGGCCCAGAAGCTCAGCCTTGAGTTGCGCCGCGTTGACGAGTTTGATGCCCGGGACCGAGAGCGTCACAAACGCGCCCAGCAGTTCCGCCAGCGCCGCGCCCGCCTTGCCCATCCCGATGTTGGCGATTTCCTGCAGAGCGTCGCGCTGGTCTTCATTCAGTGTCAGGTCATTCATAGAGCCCGTACCCCCGCAGGATCGGAACAATGCGCTCGGCAGAGACCGGCTTTGGAATGAAGCCGATGGCGCCGAGGTCCTTGACGCGCTCGACGGCGCCGGACTGGATGTCGGCGGACACCACGATGACGAAGGCGTCTTCGCCGGCCTTGCGGATATGTTCGAGCACCTGGAAGCCGTCCATGTCGGGCATGGTCAGATCGAGAAAAACGACCGTGCCCTTGCCGGCGCGAAACAGCTCCAGGGCTTGCGCACCGTTGGAGGCCTGCGTGACCTCGACATCCCAGTCGTCTGGCAAGGCGTTGATCAGAAGCTTGCGCGCCAACGATGAATCATCGGCAACCAGCACAGGTAGCGCCATGGTGTGTCCCCCTTCAGGCGTGAAGCGCGAGGCTTACGTTATGGCCAGCGCAGTCGCGGCCGGCGGTTGTTGTTCGAGAGGCGGGGCATCCGGCCCGCGTCGGGGCAAGGTCACACGAAAGGTTGTGCCCACACCCACCGTGCTCGACACGTCGATGCGTCCGCCATGCGCCGTGACAATGCCGTAGGTGAGCGACAGCCCCAGGCCGGTGCCCTTGCCGACCGGCTTGGTGGTGAAGAACGGATCGAAGATGCGCTTCAGGTTTTCGGGCGCGATTCCGCTGCCCGCGTCGGCCACCTCAAACCAGATCGATGCGTCGTCGGTTGCATCGACGCCGGTGCGGACGGTAATGGTGCCGCGCTCGCCCCCCTGTGTGCCTTTGCCCGCATACGACTGCGCCGCGTTGACCACCAGGTTCAGCACCACTTGGTTGATCTGCGACGGGATGCAGGTTACGGGCGGCAGCTCGCTGTACTCGCGCACGAGGTCGGCCTGGTACTTGATCTCGTTGTGGACGATGTTGAGCGTCGACTCGATGCAGCGGTGAATGTCCACCTGATCCCACTGGTGAGCGCTGTCCACGCGTGAGAAGTCGCGCAGGTCCACCACAATGTCGCGCACACGGGTCAGGCCTTCCTGCGATTCCGCGACCAGCGCCGGACCATCTTCGGCCAGGAATTCGATGTCGGCCGCCTGCGCAAGCGCCAGCAGCTGGGCATCCAGTGCGGGCGCGTGTTGGCCGATCAGCTGATCCAGGCTACGTGCGTAATCGAGCAGCGTGCTCATGTAGCGCTGCAAGCTGTTCAGGTTCGAGAGCACGAACCCCACGGGGTTATTGATCTCGTGCGCAATGCCGGCGGCAAGCTGGCCAATCGCGGCGAGCTTTTCGGACTGCAGCAACTGCTGATGCGCCTGGGCGAGTTCTTCATTCAGCGCTGAGAGCTGGGCGTTGCGCACGGTCAGCTCCTGCAGTGCATCGGTGACCGTTTTTTCGCGCTTCTTCAGTTCACCATATGCCAGGCACACGTCCGTCGCATCGAGCAGGGTAATGCCCACCGCGATGACCACACCATTTCCGTCTTCGATCGGAATAAAGCTGCAGTTCTGCTGCATCCATTCAATCGTGTCGGTAATGGGCCGCGTGTGCCGAAAACGGAACAAATACGGGCGGTGCTCCCAGGAAGTGTACGCAGAGACACCCAGAACAAATACGCTCTCGATTTTCTTGCGCAACCATTTCTCGGGTAACTCCGGAAACAGGGCAAACATGTCCTTACCGATCACATCGTCGCCGGAGAAACCACTGTGATATTGCATAAAGCGGTTCCACGACAGAATGTGCATTTGACGATCCACAGAAAACACGCCGCAACTTACCAATTGCGCAATGGCGTCGGATAACTGGGGTTGGGTAATGTCCGGCATGTTTGGCATGCTTCCTGCAAGACGGGAGTTCGCTGTCGACCCCCTGCTGATTCCGGGGCCGTTTGTGTATTTATCGACAGGATTTTTGCCCAGGCAGATGCGTATAAATCCCTATTAAGGCGGGAATATCGGCGTTACCTGCATCGGTCGCAAAATAATCTAGAGTTCAGTCCGACACACTCCGCGTGCGTAATACGGACGTTTGCCGGACATACTGCCCCGTGGCGCTCCCATTCATGCGGCGAAGGGAGACCGTCACTTGCCGGAGAATGATCCAGCCAAGGAGAGAGGCATTTGGAGCACCTTCTCACCAGCAGCCTCCTTGAAGCCGACCTTGAGGCGACTGCCCACATTGCGCAAATCCTGCGTGCCGTGCGAAGTCATTTGGGAATGCCGTTCGCGTTCGTCTCCGAGTTTGTCGGGACGGAGCGGGTTTTCCGGTATGTCGATAGCAGCGCCGAACATCCTCCCTTCAGCGCGGGCGATTCCGGCCCCCTTGCCGACAGCTATTGCGCCCGAGTGATCGACGGCCGCCTGCCGCCGCTGATCCAGGACGCCGCCGACCTGCCAGCCGCGCGCGCGTTGCCCATCACCGCCGCATTTCCCGTCGGCGCTCATATCAGCGTGCCGATTCAATTGGCCGACGGCACCGTGTTCGGCACGTTCTGCTGTTTCAGTGACCAACCGGATGACTCACTGAACTCCCGCGACCTGGAGCTCATGACCGCGTTCGCTGGCGTGATCGCGCGCCAGATCGAACGACATAAGGCCGCGACACGGCAGATCAGCGAAAAGCTGTCGCGCGTACAACGGACGATCGAAGACGACCAGCTCTCCATCTTCTTTCAGCCCATACGGTCTTTGGTGGACGGACGCCTGGTCGGACTCGAGGCGTTATCGCGGTTTCCCGGCGGGCAGCAACGGCCCCCGTATCGCTGGTTTGCGGATGCCTGGGAAGTCGGTCTTGGCGTTGAACTCGAAATGCTTGCCATCAAGAAAGGCCTGCACGCATTGCACGCGATTGGCGGTGCCTATCTGGCAGTGAACGTCTCTCCTGCCACGGTGCTCAGCGGCAAGCTGGAAGCGTTGGTACATGACGTTCCACCTCATCGCCTCGTCCTGGAAATTACCGAGCATGCCCTGGTCGACGACTACCCCAGCCTGCACGAAGCGCTTCTGCCGCTGCGTCGCCACCTGATCCGTATCGCCATTGACGACGCCGGGTCGGGTTACTCGACGATGAACCACATCATTGCGCTCAAACCGGATCTCATCAAACTCGACGCCTATCTGACGACCAACCTGGAAGACGACCCGATCAAGCGCGCGCTCCTGAAGGCCATGGTGACGTTCGCCAATGAAATACGGTGCGACCTCGTCGCCGAAGGTATCGAGACAGAACCTCAGAGAACAATGCTGGCCGACCTTGGCGTCCGTAACGGCCAAGGCTATCTGCTGGGGCGTCCGGGCCCGCTCGAAGCCATTTCTGCGAGCGCGCCGGTGTAATGCCGGCATGACAAAGCACGGAATATTCAACCATCACTCGGCCGCCCTCAGCTAGGACTGAGCTACCCGGTTGCGAGATCCAGAAGCTGCCGTCGCTGCCGTGGCTGGACCCGTCCAGCGCGCTGCATATCCTGCGCATCGTGCAGGAGTGCATTGCCCCGCATCAAGCCGTAACGGCTTCCTGCATCCCAAGCAGGGCCAATGCCCGTGCAACACACTCTTCAACGGATTGCACGCCGGTATCCACCATCAACTGTGGATGTAACGGCGGCTCGTAGGGCTCGCCAACGCCCGTGAGATTGGCGATCGTTCCGGCTCGGGCCATGCGGTACAAACCCTTCGGGTCGCGCGCTTCACACACCGGCAGCGGTGTCGCGACATGCACCTCGAAGAAGCGTGACGCGCCCACCATCTGTCGCGCGCGCTCCCGGTCTTCACGGTATGGCGAGATGAGTGCAGCAATGGCCCACGTCCCGGTGTTGTTCATCTGCGCGCACCACTGCGCCACGCGGCGCGCGTGTTCGCTGCGATCCGCGCGCGAGAAACCAAGGTCCGCGCAGAGCTGCTGGCGCAAGGCACCGCCATCGAGTACGCGACACGGCAGGCCGCGCGACGTCAGCGTCTCGGCCACGGCCAGCGCCAAGGTGGTTTTGCCGGCGGCGCTCAGCCCGGTCAGCCAGAGTGTGGAAGGTGTGGGTTGCATGTCATGTAGCCCGCCGCAGATGCGCCATCGCGCTGCCACGGCGGGTTCAACTGGCCTGGTGCAACCCAGTATACGAACGCTGTACGGCGCCGCTCTGTAGAACAAGTGTGCTACAGCGCGCCGCCGGACGGTGCATTTACAATTCCGACACCTTGTCGCTGACGGCGCTGGCTCCGAGTCGCTCCCGGCTTATCGGACGCGTCAGACGCGACCGAGGCACATTCGGCAGATTGGATTCAAGCAAAAGGCCCGCGGTATTCCTGCGGGCCTTTTGCTTTTTTGACATGCCGGGCGGACGACTCACCAGCCGTGGAACCGCGCCCACGTCTGCACCGCACCCCGCGACGACACCGCCTGGTATTCCGGGAACTGCGCGCCCGTGGCGCACGCATGGTTCGGCAGCACACGCAGCTTCGTGCCGACCGGGAAACGCGCCACGAGGTCGTCACGCACCGAGCCATCGCTGGCCGCCAGAATGCCGTGCTCCTGGTTCGCGCCGATGAGCGTCAGCCCCTCCAACGGCGTGCCGTCTAGCGCGCACGGCTGCCCATAGCCAAAGTCATGCGACTGCTTGGCGGTGCCACGGTCGCGGCTCATCGCCATCCATCCGGCGTCGACAATCACCCAGCCTTTGTCGGGCTGATGGCCGATCACGGTGGTCAGCACGCTCAGCGCAATCTCGTCCATCGCGCACACCCCCACGTTGTGCATAACCAGATCGAAGAACACATAGACGCCGGCGCGCACCTCCGTCACGCCTTCGAGGTGCTCGGTGGCCAATGCCGTTGGCGTGGAACCTACGCTCACCGCTGCGCAGGGCACCCCGGCTTCGCGCAGACGCTGTGCCGCGCGCACGCAACCGGCACGCTCCTGCTCGGCCAGGGCAGCCAGCGCGGCACGGTCGTTCAAGTCGTAGCTGGAGCCGGCATGCGTCATGACGCCGCCCACGTCGAGGCCGCCGTCCTTCAGGATGCGGCCGACATCCAGCAGCGCGTCCTGCTCGGGCGTGATGCCGGAGCGGTGCCCATCGGTATCGACTTCGATCCACACCTCGCAGCGCTCGCCGTGTGTGCGGGCGTAGTCGACCACAGCGTGGGCCGCCTCTGCGTTGTCGACCACAAGCTTGAGATCGCAGCCGCGCTTGCGCAGCGCCATCGCGCGCGGCAACTTGGTGGCCACAATGCCCACCGCGTAGAGGATGTCCTTGATGCCGGCGGCAAAGAAGGCCTCGGCCTCCTTCAGCGTGGAGACGGTAATGCCCTGCGCGCCGGCCGCCAGCTGGGCGCGAACCACATCGAGGCACTTGGTGGTCTTCACATGCGGGCGGAATTTCACGCCCAGCGCGTTCATGCGGTGCTGCATGCGGGCGATGTTGTGCTGCATGCGCGGCAGGTCGATCAACGCTGCGGGCGTGTCGATGGTTTCCAGTGTGTACGTGTCGGGGGTCATGGTTGCATCCTCATGCGGCAAAACGGCGGGCCCAGGGCAGCAGGTCGTCCAGCGTGGGTGAGGTGATTTCCGGCAGTTGTGCTCCCTCCACCGGCGTCAGCCCGATTCGGTTGTGCCAGTACGTGCGCAGGCCGACCACCGCCGTGCCGAACATGTCGTAGCTGGAGCCGGCAACAAACGCCGCGTCGGCTGCGTCCACGCCAAGCTGTTCGAGCGCCATGCGATATGGCTTCGGGTCAGGCTTGTACACACCGGCCTGCTCAGCCGTGATGACGACATCCCAGGTGACGGGCAACAGCGCGGCGGCTTGCCGGCCCAGCCGCTCCGAGCAGTTGGTGACCACGGCCAGCTTGCAGTGCGGCTGGAGTTCAGCCAGCGCTTGCGCAGCACCGCTCCACGGTGTGAGCTGCAGCCAATTGGCTTCCAGCGCTTCGGGCGCGGAAGCCGGCAAGCCGACGTTCTGCGCGGCCTGCCGCACCATCGCTTCGTAAGGAACGTACGCGCCGCAGCCGTACGTGAGCCGGAGATACTCGGCACGCCATGTGCGGCCCGCCTGCTCGGAACCGGCGGCGCGGTTCCACAGCGACCACGAATCGAGCAACGCGGTCAGCAGATCGAAGAGGATGGCCTTGGGATAGCCGGAGTCGGGAGAAACGGTAGAGGCGGTGGAAGCGTTCACGCTGGTGACCTGCAAATCGGTGGACATCGATGCAACCGATTGTAGGCACCGCGCACCGGCTTTCGGTGAAGCCAGCTTGAATCAAAGATTCAGTGCCGCCACATCAAGCACGCCAGGGTGGCTGCGGCTTGAAACGGCTCTGCAACGCCTGCATGAAGTGACGCGTACGTTGCGGCAACCCCGCGCGGTTGTGCGTGAGGGCGATCACGTTGGCGTCCGGCGCCTTCCAGGCGGGGAGCAATCGCACGAGGCGGCCTGCGCGCAGGTCGTCGGCGACATCCCATTCCGAGCGCAGGATCACGCCGCGCCCTTCGCACGCCCACTGGCGGATGACATCGCCGTCGTTGCAGATGAGCTGCCTGGGCACGCGCACGCTGCGGCTCGTGCGGCCCTTGCTGAAGTGCCAGAGCGACACGTCTTCCTTGTTCTCGCGCAGCACGATGCAGGGCAGCGCGGCAAGGTCATCGGGCGTTTCCGGCAAGCCGAAGCGCTTCACAAAAGCGGGTGACGCGCAGACAAAGCGCGCGTTCGGCGCAATCGCATGGCCGACCAGGTTCGACACCTGCAATGCGCCGATATGCACCACCACATCAAAGCGGTCCGCCGCTTCGACAAGAGGCGCATCGGAGAGCGCCAATTCGATGTCGACATCAGGATGTTGCTGCTGAAAATCCGCAATGACGGGCGCCACGTAGCGTCGCCCAAACCCCAGCGGGGCATTCACCTTGAGCGTACCGACCAGGCCGCCCCGGCGTGTGTGCAAATCCTCCGACAGCGCGTCGAGCTGACGGATCAGCTCCGCCCCACGCTCGCACAGCAGCGCGCCCTCTTGCGTAAAGCGCAGGCTGCGCGCGGTGCGATCGACCAGCCGTGTGCCCAGCTTTTTCTCCAGCTGCTGCAAGCGCTGCGACACGGCCGACGGCGTCAGATCCAACGCGCGCGCCGTCGCCACCAGGCTGCCGTTGTCCTGGATGGCGAGCAGGAAACGCAGGTCGGCGGAATCCGTCATGAATTACTTACCGGCAAAGCGGTCCGTTGCGGCCAGCAGCTGATCGAGAATGCCCGGTTCGGACCACGCATGGCCGGCCCCTTCGATCAGGTGGAAGTCCGAATCCGGCCACGCCTGATGCAGCGCATAGGCATAGCGCGCGGGGCATGGCATGTCGTAGCGGCCATGCACGATCACGCCAGGAATGCCCGCCAGCCGGTGCGCCTCGCGCAGCAGCTGGCCTTCTTCGAGCCAGCATTGGTGCGTGAAGTAGTGGTTCTCCAGCCGCGCGAAGGCCAGGGCGAAATGGTCGTCGGCGTGCTTCGCGCTGTTGGCGGGGTCGGGCAGCAGCGTGATGGTCTCGCCTTCCCACACGCTCCACGCGCGGGCGGCTTCGATCTGCCTGGCGGTGTCGTTGCCGGTCAGCACCTTGCGATAGGCGGCAATCATGTCGCCGCGCTCGGCCTCGGGAATGGGCGCCTGGAAGCGTGCCCATTTCTCGGGAAACATCTCCGACACGCCGTACTGGTAATACCAGCGCAGCTCGGCCTGCGTGACCGTGTAGATACCACGCAGCACCAGTTCGCTCACATGCTGCGGATACTTCTGCGCGTAAGCGAGCGCCAACGTCGAGCCCCACGAGCCGCCGAAGACGAGCCAACGTTCCGCACCGGCAATGGCGCGCAGGCGTTCGATATCGGCCACAAGGTGCCACGTCGTGTTGGCCTCCAGGCCCGCATGCGGCGTTGATCGCCCGCAGCCACGCTGGTCGAACAGCATCACGTCGTAGCGTGCCGGATCGAACACGCGGCGGTGGTCTGCCGAAACACCACCGCCCGGCCCGCCGTGCAGGAACACCGCCGGCTTGGCACCGGGCGTGCCGACGCGCTCGTAATAGATCGTGTGGCCATCGCCCACGTCCAGCATGCCGGTTTCATATGGTTCGATTGGGGGATACAGCGTGCGCAGTGCAGACATGGTCGGTCCTGTCGAAAGGTTGCCGGGAGAATGGGCTGATTCTACAGACGGGTTTCCGCTTGCACATATTTTTGAACGACGTATAAAATTGCACGTCGTTTAATGATAGCGAGCCCACCATGTCGTCCAGTCCGTCCCCCATCGAAGCCGGCCGCCGCGAACGCAAGCGCAACCAGACGCTGGACCACCTGGCGGCCACGGCCTTTTCCCTGTTCGAACAGTACGGTTACGACGCCGTGACGATGGAGCAGATTGCCGCGCAGGCCGATGTGTCCAAGGGCACGCTGTACAACCACTTTCCAGTCAAGGAAGCCCTGCTGGCACACCAGTTCCACGCCGAGCTTGCGGCGGGCGGCGCGCAATTGCGTACGCAGATCGAGGCTCAGCCGGATTTCGCGTCGCGCCTGGCGGTGCTGCTCTCCGCCTCGGCCGATTGGTGCACCGTGCGCCGGCCCTATTTGGCCGCGTATTTCCGCTACCGCTTTGCCAGCGCCGACCTGGCCGCCCGCAACCGTGACGCAGACAAGCGCAGCGGGCTCGAAGCGGTGTTCATGGCACTCATCGACACAGCGCAGCGCTCAGGGGAACTCGACACGCGGCTCGATGCGGAGCACCTCGCGGCGCTCTTCGAGTACTTGTATCTCGGCGCGCTGATGCGCTGGCTTGCACGTCCGGACACCGACCTGCACGCGGGTTTCTCCGCCGTCATCGACCTGTTCCTGCACGGCATGGCCCGCAAGGAGGCGTGATGAACCCGCTCGTGCTCGATTGGCCGGCTGCGGCGGCGGCCGGCGCCGCAGTGGTGGGCGGCAAGGGCTGGCAGCTTGGCCGGATGGCGATGCTCGGCGTGCCGGTGCCCGATGGTTTCGTGCTGGCCGCAGATGCCAGCCGGGGGCGTAGTCGCGGAGATGCGGTGCCCGACGCCGTGCTGGCTGCCATCACCGAAGCGCTGACGGCGCGCGGCTGGCAGAACACGCCGCTGGCTGTGCGTTCGTCCGCGCCGCAGGAGGATTCCGCGCAACGCTCGTTCGCGGGCATTCATGAGACACGCCTGAACGTCATCGGGGCGCAGGCGCTGGCGGACGCGGTGCGCGCCGTGTGGGACTCCGCGCACGCACCGCAGGCGCTGGCATACCGCGAGCGCTTCGGCATCGACACCACTGATCTGGCGATGGCCGTAGTCATCCTGCCGATGCTGCCGGCGGTGGCCGCAGGAATCGCCTTCACGGGCGACCCGCTCACAGGCCGCGACGACCACATCGTCATCAACGCGCACTGGGGCCTGGGCGAAGCGCTGGTGGGCGGCCAGGCCGATGGCGACGTCGACCGGCTCGAAGTCGCGCCGCAAGACGACACGCTGCGCGTGGTTGAACGCCAGATCGGCACGAAGCGCCACGTGACGTGCGCGCTGACCGAAGGCGGCACGGCACTCGCCGACACCGCGACAGAAGACGCCCGCCGCGCCGTGCTGGACGCCGCGCAGCTCACCGCCTTGGCCACGGTTGCACGCGACACGGCCCGCGCGCTCGACTTTGCCCGGCCCCGCTACGACATCGAATGGGTGTGGGACGGACATCGCTTCTGGATCGTGCAGGCGCGCCCGATCACCACGGCCGCGCGCTCCACCTACCCCGCCCTGCAAACCCAGCCGACGTTCTGGACGCGCGGCAACACGCGCGAGGTGTTCCCCGCGCCGCTGTCGGCCATCGACTGGTCGCTGTACGGCCATGCGGCCAACCGGATGCTGACGCTGGCGTACTCGCTGGCGGGCTACGCGCTGCTGCCGGGCCTGGAGCGCGCCAGGCTCTTCGGCGGCCACGTGTATCTCGATGTTTCGTTGATGCAGTGGGAGGCGTTTGACGCGTTCGGCATTGCGCCCGATGCCATCAACCGCATGCTGGGCGGCACGCAGCCCGAGATTGCGCTGCCCCGCACCACATGGCCGCAGCGGCTGGCGCGCGGCGCACGGCTCGTGCGATATCTATTGAGAGCAGGCGCGGCGCGCCGCCATGCGCAGAGCGATCTGAACCGGGCCCGCAAGCAAGCCGCGCAATGGCGTGAAGACGCATGGCCAGAAACAACCGCCGAGCTGGCCACCTGCCTGCGCGAGCGCTTCAACATTACCCGCCGCGCAGACAGCCTGTTCTTCCTGCAGGGCTCGGCGGGCGGCGCCGTTTCGGGGCTGGTTGACGTGATCGAAAAACAGTGCCCCGGCGAGGGCCACGCGCTGGCCGCCGCGCTCATGGCCGGTGCAGAACCCAGCGTCACCGCGCAGCAGAGCTACGACCTGATGGCGCTGGCACAAACGGCCGCCGCCGACATCGAAGCGCTCCCCTGGCTTCGCGCCGAGAAGCGTATCGGCGCGCAATGGGCGCAGCAGCTGCCGCCGCACAGCCCGTTCCGCCAGCATTTCAGTGCGTTTCTGGAGCGCTACGGCCATCGCGCCATTGAAGAAAGCTACTTCCGCCACCCGCGCTGGCGCGAGCAGCCGGACTACTTGCTGGACCTCGTGGCCGGACTGATCGGCAGCGATGCGCGCGCCGTGCGGCAACGGCAGCAGGCGGCGTCTGAGCGCGCGTGGGCGCGCCTGCCGTTCTGGCTGCGACCGATCGTGCGCGGCATGCTCAAGAGCGCCGTGCGCGACAGCAACCAACGCGAAGCGGCACGCAGCGCGCTGGTGGCGTATCTGGAGGCGTTGCGCACCGGCCTGCTGAAGCTGGCTGACAGGCTGACCGGCGACGAAGGGCTCGATGCGCCCGAAGACATCTTCAACCTGACGCTGGACGAATGCGTGGCCGCGGGCACCGGCGCGTTGCCGCTGCGCTTTGCCGCCCTGGGTGCGCGCGCACGCTGCCAGCAGTTGAGCGATTGGGCCGCCCGGCAGGAGCCGGACATCGTTACCGAACATGGCGAGGCGGCGGTCGCGGCCGCTGCGCCAATCGCCCTGGCTGGAGATACCTGGACCGGCACCGCCGTCGGCGCAGGCTCGGCACAGGGGCTGGCACGGCTGGTCGACCACGCTGCCGCCGGCACGGCGTTGCAAGCGGGCGACATCCTGGTCGCGCCTAGCACCGATCCGGCGTGGACGCCGCTGTTCCTGAAGGCCGGCGCGCTCGTCATGGAAACCGGCGGCTACCTGTCGCACGGCGCCATCGTGGCGCGCGAGTTCGGGATTCCGGCGGTGGTGAACCTGCCGGGCATCCGGGCCCGGTTGAAAGACGGCGAGACGATCCGCGTGGATGGCAACGCCGGCACGGTCAGCAAAGTGGCCGGTTAGCCACCCACATGTGGTCACGAGGCGACACTGGTAAATGCGGTTTGCTGCGCCGCAATATTCGGACTAACATTCGGGTATTCCCTACTAGGGTTATCCCTAAATCAGTCCTCAGAAGGAATCGCCATGAACACCGTCGCTCTCAAAGCCGCCCGCACCTCGCGTTTCGCCCGTTTCTGGCAGATCGTGCGCCGTGAAGCCAGCCGCGCCGTCGCGCTGCACGTGGAAAGCTGCGGCATGATGGCCGAGCTGTATCGTCGTTCGGGCCACTAAGCCAAATCGCACAGCACGCGCAAATAGGGCGCCGCCATCGCCGGTGCGGCACTGCGTGCTCAGACGCAGATCAGGTCTCG
Source organism: Ralstonia edaphi (assembly GCF_958350185.1). Taxonomy (NCBI): domain Bacteria; kingdom Pseudomonadati; phylum Pseudomonadota; class Betaproteobacteria; order Burkholderiales; family Burkholderiaceae; genus Ralstonia; species Ralstonia edaphi. The sequence goes on along the minus strand of NZ_CATWHI010000004.1, from coordinate 561,416 downwards.
CTCCACTGCCGCATCAGGTTGTGATACACGCCGATCAGCGTGCGGCGCGCAGTGGCATCGGCGTCGGTCTGGTTGAGCGTCTGGATGGCGTTGTCCAGGTCGAACAGCATGGCGCGCTGCGCGTCGTCGCGAATCAGGCTCTGGATCCAGAAGAAACTCGCTACGCGCACCCCGCGCGTGATGGGCGTGACCTGATGCAGGCTCGTTGCCGGATAGACGACCAGGTCGCCGGCATTGAGCTTGACGCTGTGCATGCCATAGGTGTCTTCGATCTGCAGTTCACCGCCGTCGTAGCTGGCGGGGTCTGACAGAAACAGCGTGGCCGAGATATCGGTACGTAGCTTCGTACCGTTGTGCGGGTGGATGCGCACGCTGCCATCGACGTGCGCGCCGAAAGTCATGCCCTCGCCGTAGCGGTTGAACATCGGCGGGTACACCACGTTGGGCAACGCCGCGCTGATGAAGCGCGGGTGCCGCTCCAGCACGCTCAGGATGAGCTGCTGGCACTGCAGGGCCACTTCCGCGCCCTCGTCGATCTGCTGGTTGACCTTGACCGGCGCCCCCGAATATCCGGCCGACACGCGGCCATCCACCCAGGCGTCGCCCGCGTTGTCGAGCAGATCGCGCAGCGCAGCCACCTGCGCGGCGTTGAAGACGTTCGGAATGCAGACCAGCATGGCGCTCGAAGAAAACGGGGATGCAGCCGAGGGCCCATCCCCCAGCCATTACATCCGATACACCACCGACAGCATCGCCGCACGGCCGGTGCCCGGCACGGCGCGGCCGCCATCGGACGGAATCAGCGCATCGTAATACGTCTTGTTGAACACGTTGAACAGGTTCAGACGCACGTCGTATTTCGGTTGGTGGTAGGCCAGCATCGCATCCCAGCGCACGAAGCCGCCCACCTGCACCGTGTCTGTGTTGTTGGCGTAGCGCTGCGACATGTAGAACGCGCCTGCGCCCACTTCCCAGTTCGGCAGGACGGCGTAGCTCGTCCACACCGTCGCGGCGTGCTTGGGCGTGTTGGCCGGCGTCATGCCCTGCGTGCCCGCGGCGATGCCGTTGACGATCTGCGCATCCAGGTACGTATAGCCCGCGAAGATCTGCAGCTTGTCGGTGACGTGGCCCGTGGCACCCAGGCGCGCACCGCGCACGCGAATCTTGCCTGCCGAGGTGTACGTCGTGCTGTCGATCTGCGTGCGGGCGTTGTCCTTGGTGATCTGGAACAGCGCCGAGCTGACCGACAGGTCGCCGTTGAGCAGATCCCACTTGCCGCCGGCCTCGTACGACTTGTTCTTCTCCGGGTCCAGCCCCTGCTGGCCCGTGGTGCCGACGAGTTGTTCCAATGACGGGTTGAACGACGTGCCGTACGACACGTAGTACGACTGCCAGTCCGTCGGCTGCCAGATCCCGCCGAGGCGCGTGCTGACAAAGTTCACGGTCTGCTGCGCGTACGGCAGCGCGGTGATCTTGGCCGACGCCGGCGTGTTCGCCGAATTCAGCGAGTTCGAAATGCTCGCGATATAGCGGTCATAGCGCAGGCCGGCGACGGCCTTCCATTGCTTGTTGAATTCGACCGAATCGTTGAAGTACGCCGCTACCGTGTTGGCCGAGCCGCCCTGCAGGTTGCCCAGGCTCGACGGCGTGCTCGCCGGCGACGTGGTGTAGCTCGGGCTGACCAGCGGTTCGCACGAGACAAAGCCGCTCGTCATGCTCGACTGCGCCAGCGGCGTGCCGTTGCACGAACCGTTGCGATAGTAATTCTGGTTGTCGTAGCCGTCGTGGCCGAACTCGGTGCCGACCAGCAGCGTGTGCTTGACCGAACCCGTATCGAACTTGGCCGTCAGCTCGGTCTGGTTGAACAGCGAGTAATCACGGATGCGGCGGTCGTGGCTTTGCAGGCGCACCGACAAGGCCGAAAGCGGCAGATTGCTGTTGGTCAGCGCCGTGAACACGCCCGACGAATTGACCGTACCCACCGCGTTGGGCGCCGTCTCGCGCGCATCGGTCTGCACGTAGTTGAACTGCGTCTGGTTGCGCAGCCGCAGGTTGGGCGAGAACTTGTGATCGATATTGGCCGAGAACGACGCCACGTCCTGCGTGGTGCGGTCGTCGGTGTAGCCGTAGTACGTCTTGGGGCTGACGTTGACCGGGTGGCCGTTGAGGTTCGGCAGGCCGTAATCGGGCATGTCGCGGTTGTGCTGCAGCAGCGCGGACAGCGTCACCTCGGTCGGCGTGCCGATGCCGAAACGCCACGACGGGGCGACGCCGAAATCCTGCGCGGTCATCTCGTCGCGCGTGCTCGTCTTGCCGTTCTGCGCCATCGCGGCGATGCGGAAGGCCGAGGTGTTGGACGTCGGCGTGTTGACGTCGGCGGTGGCGCGCACCAGGCCATTGGTGGTGACCGAACCGGTGATTTCCATGGCGGCCTTCAGCTTCGGCTTCTTCGTCACCTGGTTGATGACGCCGCCCGTCGAACCGCGGCCGAACAGCATCGACGACGGACCCATCAGCACTTCCACCGAATCGAGGGCGAACAGGTCGCGGTAGTACTGGCCGCGATCCCGGAAGCCGTCGAGGTAGATGTCGGTACGCGCAGAGAAACCGTTCAGGTTGATGTTGTTGCCGATCTGCCCGCCTTCGGCCGCACCAATGGTGATGCCCGGCACGTTGCGCAACGCATCGGCCAGCGAGCTGCCGCCTTGCGCGTCGGTCAGCGCCTTGGGCACGACCGTCACCGATTGCGGCACATCGCGCAGGTTCTCGGGCAGCTTGGAAATGGAGCTTTTGGCGGCGTTGTAGTCGTCGCGCGGGGCAGCGCCCTTTACAACGGCTTCCGGCAACGTGGCGGTGGCGGGTGCCTGCGCAAGCGTGGCCTGCTGGGCAAGTGCGACGGTGGGCGTGGCAAACAGGGCCAACAGGGCGCTGGCGACGGGCGTGCGGCGGTTCATTGCGTGGTTTCTCCGGCGGCGCTCTTCTGTTGAGTGCCAGCCGCTCCGGAACGCCCTCCTGCGCCCGTGCCGCCGTGCACGAGAGCGCACTACGTATTGCGGACGCAAATATAAATGATAACGATTCGCAACAGCAACAAATTGTCGCAGTATCTCCAAAAAGTTCCCGAAAACGCACACGAAAAAGCAATCTAACGATCGCTTTTGCTTCGATTTAGCTGACAAGGCAAGCTTGTCGCGTCGGAATATTTATGACGGGGCGATCGAACAGCGTTAAAGCGTACCTATTTCTGCGCGCCGTCTGATGGCGCTGGAGGGTGCGCGGCATCGTCGCCCGTGTCCTCGCGATTGCGCGCCAGCGCACGCGCATACACGGACGGCGCGCCCGCTGCATGGGCCGTCACATAGCCGGTAATGCAGGCCAGCATGAGCGGCAGCACCACTTGGTACGACAGCGTCATCTCGAAGATCATCAGGATCGACATGAGCGGCGCGTGCGTGGTGGCGGCCAGCAGCGCGCCCATGCCAACCACCGCGTAACTGACCGGCACCGGCGCCGCATCCGGCAGCAGCGCGTGCATGCCTGTGCCATACAGCAAACCTAATGCGGCGCCGCAGAACAGCGTGGGCGTAAACACACCGCCGACGGCGCCCGACCCTGCGCTCGACGCCGTCGCCACCACCTTGCAGATCAGCACCAGCGCCACCGTCTGCCACAGCCACGGCTCGTGCAGGAACGCGTTGACCACGCTGTAGCCGTTACCCCAGACCTCGGGCACGCCCGTGGAAAGCGCACCGACGATCAACCCGCCGGCAGCCAACCGCAACGTGAGCGGCAGCTTGGTGCGTGCAAACGCATCGCGCGCGCGGTCGATCAAACCGAGCAGCAGCGGCCCCGCCATCCCCGCGGCCAGACCCAGGCCCAGATACGTCAGCACTTCCCAGCCGGAAACGAAATCGAAGTGGGGCATCTCGTAGACGGCCCCGTAGCCGAAGAATTGGCGCACGACGATATCGGCGGTGACCGCCGCCACGAGCAGCGGCCCGAGCGTCGCCGTGGTGATGACACCAAACACGATTTCGCAGACGAACACGGCGCCCGAGATGGGCGCGTTGTAGGCAGACGTGATACCGGCAGCCGCACCGCATGCGACCAGCAGGCGCAATTGCTCGACGGGCACGGCGGTCCAGTGCCGCAGCACACGGCCGACCAGCGAGCCGCACATTGCGGCCAGCTGCACCATCGGCCCTTCGCGCCCGATCGATGCGCCGCTGGCCACCGAGCACAACGACGACGCGCTGCGTACCAGACTCTGCCGCGCGCTGAGCACGCCATCGCCCACGGCAATGGCCTCCATATAGTCTTCGGAGCCTTTTCGCGGAATCCACTTGAGGCCCACCTGCAAGGTGATGCCGGCCAGCAGTCCACCCACCGTCGGCACCAGCAGGCGCGCCCACCACGGCAGCGCCCGCGCCGTGGCCACCAAACCTTGGTCCGTACCCGAAAGCCACCATTGCAGTTGACGCAGGCATTCGCGAAACAGGATCGTCGACAAGGCGCCCGCGCAGCCGATGACCCCGGCAATCACGAACACCAGATGCTCGCGACCAAACGGCAGTCGGGCAATCGCGCGCCGCCACCATGGCTGGCGCGGCACATCAGGTTGAGGCGGCGGCGTGTCGGTCATGTCGATTCGCGCAAGGACAGGTCGACATGATAGCGACGGCGCCGCGGCCGTTTTAAGTCGATGTCGCGACCACGGCGTCTGGCAACCACGCCTGCGGTGTGTCTGCGCTGCGACGATTCGGGCCCCACGTAATGACGCGCGCCTGCACGAGGTTTTCGATCACGAAAGGGTCGCGCGCGACGATGGCGTCGATCTCTTCACGGGATTCGGCACGCGCAAGGATCCCGCCGCCCTCACGCGGGAAGAACGGCCCCGACATCAGGAAGTGGCCGCTCGCATAGTGGGCGTCCAGATGCTCGCGGTGCGCAGGCAGCACACGATCAAGTGCTTCGAGCGGTGCGGTGTAGTTGAAAAGAATCAGGTACAGCATGCGATGGCTCCTTATGGGATGAGGTAACACCTTCGAAACGCGAGACCCGGCAGCGTGAAACAACCACGCTCAGTGTCCCGCAGAAATGGGTACGCTTTGCGCGGAAACCCTTTCGCCGCGCGGGGCTCTCAAGGGCGCAAGAGCAACGCCCCGACGGTCTGTCCGGCCTCCAGCGCGGTGTGTGCGGCAGCGGCGTCTTCGAGTGCATAGGTACCGCCAACCGGCACGCGCACACCATCGAGCATGCGTTGCAGCGCGGCCTGCGCACCGGTCCGATAGTTCGACAGATCGGCCATGTATCGGATGACCCCCGGCCGCGCCAACGCAATGGATCGCGATGGCCCGAGCGCTGCAAGATCGACGGCATTTGTCTGGGCGTTGCTGACATCGCCCGCCTGACCGATGCTCGCCACCATGCCGAAGGGCCGCGTCACCGCTAGCGAGGTCTGCAGCATGGCACCGCCGATGCCGTCGATCACGTAGTCGACGCCTTCCCCGCCGGTGAGCTGGAGCACGGCTTCGCGCACATCTTGCTGGCGATGCAGCACGACGTGGTCCGCGCCGTGGCCGATGGCGATGGCGGCCTTGGCTTCGCTGCCCACCGTGCCGATCACGCGCGCCCCCTGACGTTTGGCCCACTGCACCAGCAACGCGCCCAGGCCACCGGCCGCTGCATGCACCAGCAGCGTATCGCCGGCGCGCACCTGCCGTACCCGCGTCAGCAGCATATGCGCGGTGATGCCGCGGACCAACGTGGCTGCCACGGTTTCGTCATCCAGCGCATCAGGCAAGGCAATCGCCCGCTCCGCGGGGATGTTGCGGTGGCTGGCGTAGCCGCCGGGCGCGCCGTTCATCAGGCCAGCCCAGGCCACGCGCTGGCCCACCACAAAGCCGCGCACATCCGGACCCAAAGCTTCCACGACGCCGACGCCTTCCACTCCAAGCACCGCCGGAAACGCCGCCACTGGATACAAGCCAGTACGGTGATACACGTCGACAAAGTTCACGCCGATGGCCGTGTGCCGCACCGTCAACGCGTTCGGCGCGGGTGGCGGCAACATCAGGTTGGCGGGCTGCAAACCCAATGCCGGTCCGGGTTCACGGAGTTGGATCACCTTGGCATACATGGCAAAAGTCCTCGCAGAAATGGGTACGCTTTCCGGTTTTGGTGTCGACGGGTACTGCGTTCGTCACGTTGTGAAACAAGCGTAATCCGTTCAGAATCACCCGGGAATTCACAAAAACCGATCAGCTTCTGTGCAAAAAAGCCCGGGTCGGCCAAAAAATGCGCGTGCCTTGGCGCGTGCGGCAGCGGCCGAACCTTCTTCTTCGTTGCAGTGGGATGACGTGCGCTACTTTCTCGTGCTCGCGCGCGAGGGCAGCCTGTCGGCTGCTGCGCGGCGACTGGCGGTGGAACACACCACGGTGGCGCGGCGCGCAGACGCACTGGAGCAATCGCTGGGCGTGCGCCTGTTCGACCGCCTGCCGCGCGGCTGGCGCCTGACCGCCGAAGGCAACGCGCTGGCCGAGCGCGCTGAACGCATGGAGCAGGAAGCGGCCGGCTTTGCTCGTGCCGCAGCAGGCGCGGGCAGTTTGCGCGGGACGGTTCGCATCTCGGCGCCGCCCACGGTGGCCAGCCACATCATCGCGCCCAACCTGGCGACGCTGCGCCGTCAATGGCCGGGCATCGACCTCGTGCTGCTGGGTGAAAAACGCAACGCCAACCTGATGGCGCACGAAGCCGACCTGGCAGTGCGCTTGTCGCGCCCAACCTCATCGGCCCTGGCGACACGGCCGCTGGGCGACCTCGGCTACGGTCTGTACGCCACCGCGGAAGTGCTCGCACGCCCAGAATCCGAATGGGAATTCATCGGCTACGACGAAAACCTGCGTCACGTGCCGCAGCAGCGCTGGCTGGACAACTACGCAGGCGAACGTCGCGTGGTTTTACGCTGCAGCGATCTGGCCGCGATGCACCAGGCGGCGCTGGCCGGACTGGGTGTCGCGGCGCTGCCGCACCTGCTCGGCGCGCCCGCAGAAACGGGTACGCTTTTACGCCGATTGCCCGTCGATGACCCGGCGTTGCATCGAGAAATCTGGTTGGTGATCCATCCCGACGTTCGACGATCACCGCGCGTGCGGGCCGTAGCCGACGCATTGATCGCGCTGTTCGAGGCACAGCGACACGTTTTGGCGGGGATTTGAACGTACGCAGAAACGGGTACGCTTTTGGATGAAAATGAACCGCAAACCCAATGGATATGCGGTTCTTGCACCTCGGCAATATTGCATGCCGAGGCGCATTCGAAACACTCAGCCGCCCAGGTAGGCTTCGAGCACGCGCGGATTGCCCAACAGGTTTTTGCCGCTGTCGGCCAGCACGATCTCGCCGGTTTCCAATACGTAGCCGTGTTGCGCGATCTTCAGCGCCTGGCGCACGTTCTGCTCGACCAGGAAAATCGTCAGGCCCTCGGCATTGATGGTGCGCAGGATGCGGAAGATCTCCTGCACGATGATCGGCGCGAGGCCCATCGACGGTTCATCCAACAGCAGCACGCGCGGGCGCGCCATCAGCGCGCGGCCGATGGCCAGCATCTGCTGCTCGCCGCCCGACAGGTTGCCGGCCAGACCGTCGATGCGCTCCTTCAGGCGTGGGAACAGGTGGAATACGCGCTCCAGGTCGGAGGCGATCTGGCCCTTGTCCTTGCGCGTATAGGCGCCCAGCTCCAGGTTTTCGCGCACGGTCATCGTGGTGAGCGTGGCGCGCCCTTCGGCCACCTGCACGATGCCGCGTTCCACACGCTTGTGGGCAGACCACTGCGTAACGTCTTCGCCTTCGAACAGGATCTGGCCGCGCACATCACCCTGCGACTTCGGGATCAAGCCCGAAAGCGCCAGCAGCGTGGTCGATTTGCCCGCACCGTTTGCGCCCACCAGCGAGGTGATCTCGCCGGCCTTCAACGCAAAGTCGATGCCCTTCACGGCTGCGATGTGCCCGTACGACACGTCCAGCCCTTTGACTTCCAGCAACGTGGTCATGCCGTCTCCTTCTGCGCGGCATTGCCGTTCGCGTCATCGTCGTCATCGCGGCCCAGGTACGCCTCGATGACTTGCGGATCGTTGCGGATGGCCTCGGGCGGCCCTTCAGCGATGATGCGGCCGAAGTTCAGCACCGCAATGCGCTCGCACAGGCCCATCACAAAGCGCATGTCGTGCTCGATCATGAAGATCGTGTAGCCGCGCGCCTTGATGTTTTCGATCTCGGCCATCAGGTCGACCTTCTCACCGGTGTTCATGCCGGCGACGGGCTCGTCGAGCAGCAGCAGCTTGGGCTCGGTCGCCAGGGCACGCGCCAGTTCGAGCTTGCGCTGGTCGCCGTACGAGAGGTTGTCGGCAATGTCATGCGCCTTGTGGTCGAGCTTCACCCACGAGAGCAGCTCGAGCGCACGGTCGCGCGCACGGCGCTCGGCCGCACGGTACTTGGGCAGCGACAGCAGCAGGCCCGGCGCGCCGTAATCCAGATGCCGGTGCATGCCCACCACGACGTTCTCCAGCAGCGTCATCTCCTTGAAGATGCGGATGTTCTGGAACGTGCGTGCGATGCCCATCTGCGTGATCTCGTGCGGCTTCTTGCCGACCAGGTTTTCGCCGTTGAACGTGAGCGAGCCGCCGGTGGGCGCCAGCAGGCCCGTGATCAGATTGAACACCGTCGTCTTGCCGGCGCCGTTCGGGCCGATCAAGCCAAAGATGCTGCCTTGCGGCACTTCAATGTTGACGTCCTGCAAGACCGACAGGCCGCCAAAGCGCTTGGAAATGGAGGTGAGTTTCAGCATGGCGGCCTCAGTGCGATTCATTGGAAGCAGCCGGGGAGTTGCCCGTGCCAGGCATGGTGCTGCCGCGCTTGATGCCGAACCAGCGCGCGAAACGCGACGGGTCCCAGATGCCCTTGGGCAGGAACAGCACGATCACCATCAGGATCACGCCGTTGACGACCAGGCGGAAATCCTTGAACGCACGCAGCAACTCCGGCAGCAGCGACAGGATCAGGCTGCCGAGCACCGGGCCCGTCAGGCCATTCGTGCCGCCCAGGATCGTCATCGTCAGAATTTCGACGCCGCGGTCGAAGCCGAATTCGTTCGGGCCGATGAAGAACGTCAGATGCGCATTCAGTGCACCAGCCAACCCGGCGATGGCCGCACCCAGCGTGAACGCCAGCAGCTTGGTGCCGGCCACGTTGATGCCCATGAGGCCCGCAGCGGTTTCGTCTTCCTTGATGGCCTCGAATGCGCGGCCCACCTTCGAGCGACGCATGCGCGCCAGCACGAACAGCGTCGCCAACACGGCCACCGCCACATGCCACCACTCGGTCAATTGCGGAATGCCGTTCAGGCCCAGCGCGCCGCCGGTCCAGTTCTCGGTGTTCAGGATCAGCACGCGCACGACCTCACCGAAACCCAGCGTGGCCATGGCCAGATACACGCCCGAAAGACGCAGCGTCGGCCGCCCGATGACCACGGCCACCACGGCCGGCGCCGCCATACCGCCGAGCAGCGCAACGGAAAACGGCATCTCGGCGTTCATCGTCAACAGCGCCGCCGTGTAGGCGCCAATGCCCATGAAGGCCGCATTTGCCATCGCCAGCAGACCGCACGACAGCGTCAGGTAAATGGACAGCGCCAGCAGCGCATTGATGCCGAGCGTCAGCACCAGGTTGCTGTAGACCGACCAGAAGTTGTCGAACCATTCCATGTCGGTCTCCTTATGCCTTGCGTTCCAGCACCTTGCCGAACAGCCCTTGCGGCCGCACCAGCAGGATCAGGAACAGCAGACCGAACGCCACCGCGTCGCGCATGGTCGAGCCGATGTAGGCCACCGACAGCACTTCGGCAAAGCCGAGGAACAGCCCGCCGAGCATCGCGCCGCGAATATCGCCCAGGCCGCCGAGGATGATGACCGCGATGCCCTTGTGCAGCATCGGCTGACCCATCAACGGGAAGACCGCGTTGGAGTACAGGCCGATCAGCACGCCCGACAAGCCGCCCAGCGCAGCGGCGGCAAACGAGGTCAGCAGGAACAGGCCTTCGACATTGATGCCCAGCAGCGCGGCGGCTTTCGGCGACTCCGCGATCGCGCGCAGCGCGCGGCCGAGTTGCGTACGCTTGAGCAGCAGCATGAGCGCGGCCATCAGCGCGAACGACAGCACGATGATGCTCAGCTCCAGCGGGGTGAGGTGGATGCCGCCCAGGTCCAGCGAGGCATCCGAGACGAGCCCGGCCGGGAAGCGCAGGTTTTCCGCCCCGAACACGCCCTGCATGGCGTTGTTGATGGCGATGCCCGCGCCGATGGTGGCAATCATCGGAATCAGGTGCGGCGCGTTGCGGCGGCGCAGCGGGCGCAGCAGCAACACATCGATGATGAGACCGGCGACGCCGCTCACGACAAAGCCCACGGCCAGTGCCGCCCACAGCGGCAGCTCGAAATGGAGAACGACCTGCAGCGCCGCATAGGCACCGAGCATGAAGACCGCGCCGTGCGACAGGTTGATCACGCCCAGGATGCCGAAAACCAGCGTGAACCCCAGGGCGAACAACGCATACACGCACCCGAGCGACAGCGCATTGACGAGTTGCTGTTCCAGCATGATGAATCAGAGTGAGGTGCGGCCGAACGTGACCGAAGCAGTCACGACGCAGCCACAAAAAAAGCGATGGGGCGTAGGTTTAGCTACGCCCCGCCTGTCTCGTTCAAAGGGTTTCAACGAGAACCGAAGATTACTTCTCGATCGTGTACTTGCCGTTCTTGGTCACGCTCACGATCGGCGTCTGCACGGCATCGTAGCCGGCCGGCTTGCCACGTGCGGTGACCTGACGGAAGGCAAACGCGCCCGTCGCGCCGGTGTGCTTGACTGCCGGCAATGCATCGCGGATCGCCTTGCGGTCGGCTTCGAGGTTGCCGCTGAACTTGACCGTCTTCAGCGCCTTGCTCGCGATGTACATGGCGTCATACGCCTGCGCCGCAAACTGGTCCGGCGCTGCCTTGTACTTGGCGGTGTAGGCAGTGATGAACTTGCTGTTCTCGGGCGTGTGGTTCTCGATCGACCACGGGCTGCCCACCCACAGGTTGTCGGACTTGTCCTTAGCGAGATCGAACACCTTGACCGAGTTCATGCCGTTGCCGCCGATGACCGGCACATTCAGGCCAAGCTGGCGCGCCTGCACCATGATCGGACCGCCTTCGGCAATCAGCGCCGACAGCACGATCGCATCCGGATTCGTCGCCTTGATCTTGGTGAGCTGGGCCTTGAAGTCCACGTCGCCCTTGGCGAAGGTCTCCGTCGTCGTGACCGGAATCTTCAGGTCTTCGAGGGCCTTCTTGAAGTTGTCGTAGCCGCTCTTGGTGAAGACGTCGTCGTTGCCGTACAGCACGGCAACCTTCTTCACGCCGGCCTTCTTCACAACGGTCTGGATGGTGGCCGGCAGCACATCGGCTTCGGTCACGGAATTGCGGAAGACGAAATCGCCGATGCTGGTGATGCCGTCTGCGGTGTTGGAGGTGCCGAAGGCCACCGTCTTGGCAGCCTGCGCGATCGGGTCAGCCGCCTGGGCCGAGTTGGACAGCGTGGGGCCGAACACCATGGCCACCTTGTCCTGGAAGATCAGCTTCTTGAAGACGTTGATGGCCTCTTCCTTCTTGCCCTGCTCGTCTTCGATCACCAGCGCGATCTTGCTGCCGTTGATGCCGCCTGCAGCGTTGATCTCATCAGCCGCCAGCTGGAAGCCGTTGCGGATGGCCACGCCGTATTGGGCTGCACCGCCCGACAGCGCTTCTGCCACACCGATCTTGATGTCCTGGGCCGCGAATGTCGTGCCCGTTGCGATTGCCGCCCCCGCAGCCACTGCCGTCAACAGCAGCCGTTTGATCATTTTTTGCATGCGAACCTGCTCCTTGTTTGTCCGTCGCGATTACTTGAATGCGATGCGTCTCGAAGATGCGCTGGCCCAACACCGTCGCTCCCCCGCATGCGCCCTGCATCGCGTCCGGACGCTCGCCTGCCGGTTTCGCGCCACGCATGACCACGTTGGCGAAATAGCGGAAGACCTGCCGGGCGAGCGATGCCGGATCGGGCATGCGCGCACCGGAAGTGCGTCGGAGTGTGAAGCGAAGGCGCCATGGGTGCAGCGCTCTTGTGCGACGCGCCGGGGTGGCCGGCGCGTGCAGTCAGTCGCGGGACTTTACCGGAAAGCGCACGACCGTGCGATAGGGGATTGTCCGCCGCCCGGCCTGGGGGGCCGATATTGCGGCGCAATATTGCCTGCGCAATACCGATGGATCGGCGCGGAGCGTACCCGTTTCTGCGTGCCGTGCGGCGCTGCGAAATCAGCCCGCCGACAGTTCGTCGGCGCTGACAAACAGGCCCTTGCCGCGCGATTTGGCTTCATACAGCGCCTCATCGGCGGCTTCGAAGACGGCGCTCTGCGCCAACGTGCGCGCGTCGAAAGTCGCGATCCCGATGCTCGCACCGACCTGCACCATCGCCTCGCGCAAGCGAAACGGCTTGTTGCATGCGGCAAGGATGTTGGTGGCGACAGTCTTCGCGTCGTCCGGATGCGACAGATGTTCGAGGATGACGGCGAACTCGTCACCGCCAAAACGTGCAACGCCGTCGTACGGCCGCACGGCGCGTGCCAGGCGTTGCGCGAAGGTCCGCAGCAGCGCATCGCCAACGGCATGTCCGTGCGTGTCGTTGACGACCTTGAAGCCGTCGAGGTCGACCAGCAGCAGCGCGCCGGTGGATCCGTTCACGCGCGCTTGGTCGAGGGCCGCCAGCAAACGCTCTTCAAAGCCGGCTCGGTTGGCCAGGCCGGTGAGGTGGTCGGTGGTCGTCAGCGCGCGCAGGCGCAGCTCCTGCTTCTTGCGCTCCGTGATGTCGAGCGTGACCGAATGCACACCGGCCACGCGGCCTTGCGCGTCGAACTGCGGAAGGTAGCTGACCTCTTCGGCACGGTACAGATCGCGCCCGCGAAGTTCGCGCTCGAAGACCATCGTCTCGCCGCCCAGCGCGCGCCGCAACGCATCACGAAGAATGCTGTAAGCATCGTCACCCACGACTTCACGCAGCGTCTGTCCGAGCATGCTGGCGGCTGAGCGTCCGTACGCCTTCTCGTAGGCGGCATTCAGGAAGCGGAAGCGCTCGTCGGTGTCGATGAAGGCCACCAGCGCAGGCAGCGCATCCGTCACGGTCTGCAGCGTTTCGCGGCTGCGCTGCAGCGCTTCCTTGGCCGCCCTGTCCTGCGTGATGTCGCGCATGACGGACGAGAAGTACTCCATATGCCCGGCAGGATCGCGGTGCGCGATGATCATGTGGTTGATCGGCACAACCTGACCTTCGGCCCCACGCACAGTGGTTTCGCCAATCCATACACCATCGCGCGCGGCTGCGGGCACGGCCACCTCGCGCAGCCAGCCCATCGTCTCTGGCGGGTAGAAATCGGCAACGGTCAGGCCTTGGAGATTGGCGTCCAGCGGGATCCCAGCGAAGCGGCGGCCGGCCGGATTCATGTAGGTGACGTTGCCCTGGATGTCGCTCTGCGCGACAAAGTCGGTGGTGGAGTCGAGGATCTTGGTCAGCACGCGCGACGCCTGTTGGGCCCGCGCCCGCACGGTGATGTCTTCCATGACCCCAACGTGGCCGACTACCTCGTCGTCCACCCGCACGGGTGCCGTGGTGACGACCAGCAACCGCTCGCCGATGCCCGGCACGATCACGCGCTGCTCGGCGCTGTAGCCGGCGCCGCGCGCGAGGGCGTCGCGCCAACCGGCCATGGTGGCATCGCGGTCGTCCGGATGCAGGCGCGCAAGCCACACGTCGGCCAGCGCCTCCTCGGGCGTGGCGCCGAGCAGGCGGCGATACGCCTCGTTGGTATAGACGGTCCGGCCGTCCGCATCCGAACGGAACAACCCCAGCGGCGAGGCATCGTTCACCGCTTCCAGTTCGGCGCGCTGGCGGACGACCTCGCCCATCAGCTTGTGGAACGCTGTCGACACCGCATCGATTTCCGCCGAGGCACCGCCCAGTTCAAGCGGCGGCGCATTGCGCAAGTCCGTGGCAGAGAGCTGCGTCATGGCGGCGTGCAGCCGGCCAAGCGGGCGCAGCAGCCACAGCATCGCCGCCCACACCGATCCGCCGATCAGCGCCGCGAGCACCAGGAGCGACCAGCGGAAGCGCTGGCGCATGAGGAAGAGCTGCCGGTTGGCCTCGGCGCCGGGCAACACGGCAGCGAGCGTCCAGCCGGCCGCGATGATGTCTTGCGTGGTGACCACGTCGCCGCCGCGCTCGGGCAGCGCATCGGGATCCGCGCGGAAGGCCGAGGCTGCCGCCGGATCGGCGTCAAGCGGCGCGAGCGTCTTGTCGGCCTCGGGGTGAACGATATAGACCGGGTTCTCACCTCGCGTGGCCAGGTAGACATGGCCCGTCTGGCCTACGCGCATGTCGCGCAGGTCGCCCAGAAAGTTCGGCTTGAGCAGGTACAGCGAGGCGCCGATCAGCCCCACGAGATTGCCGTCCTGGTCATGCACAGGCGCCGCCATGATGACGATGGGCTCACCACCCACGCGGTTGCGCAGCGGCGCGGAGATGGTCGGCTGGTCGACCACCAGGACTTGCCGGAAGTAGTCCCGATCCGAAATGTCGATGCCGACCACGCTTGCGCGGCGCGTCGAGGTCGTTGTCACCTTGCCGTCGGCCGAGGCCAGGAACACGCCGTCGAACAGGCCGCTGGCCGGCTGGATGGACTGGTAGAACGCGGCTTCCTGCGCGGGCGTGTCGAACCGCACGCTGCGCATCTGCTGGGCAGTGCGTTCGAGCACGCCCAGATAGGTGTCCAGCCGCTGTTTGAGATCTTCCGCCGATTGCTTGACCAGGGCCGCCTGCTGCACCTTGATCTGCGCCATCACCTCGCGGCGGATGGGCTCGCGTTGCGACCAGCCGAACACGCTCACCACCGCCACGCTGATGACGGTCGCCATGATGGCCGCCTGCGACTTCAGGGTCAGTTTCATCGGACCGTCGGCTGGCACCGGCACCCCTCGCGGCCGGTGTCTTGCTGTAGTGGGAGGGCAGCCACCATAGTGCTATGCCCGCCCGTCATTGTCGAGCCGCCGCGGCGCTAGCGGCGGCCGCAGACGTAGGCAGCAGAGCGCGCCGCGAGCGTACCGGAGCGGATGCGCATCCAGTGCGCGCCTGCCGCGGTATCGGTATCGAGGGTGGCGCCGTCGGGGCCGCGCACCACGTAGTCCACCAGGCGGATGCGATGGCGATGGCAGTCAATCTCCTGGCGCGAAAGAATCACCGTGCCGGGCCGGTAGTGCGCCCCGTGGGCGCGGCGTTCGCTGCGCTTGAGCACGGTGCGCGCCAGAAAGGTCTTGTGGCCGGTACGGCTCGAGCGCAGCGACGTGCGGTCGATGGATGCCGCGACGGACGTCGTCGTCAGGTATTGGTGCCAACGTTCGGCCTGGGCAGGCACCGCCACGCCGAAGGCGCCAGCGCCGACAGCGCATATCCAGATCCACCGCCACAGCATGCGTTTCACGACCGTCCGTCCTGCCATATCAAGAAGCCAAGAAGCGGCACTGGTGCCGCAGCCACATATTGTAACAATCGGCCCGCAAGACTTGCGCCTGAGCGCTCAGGTAGCATGCCGCCAACTCGATCGCACCGACTTCCACATCCGCCATGCCCACCGTCGCTCCGTCTGCCCTCGTTGCCCACGCCATCGCAGCCTTGCTCATTGCAAGCGTGCCCGTTGTGGCGTGGTTTTGGCTGCGGCGGCGCTTTGACCTGGCGTGGCGTGATATCGGTGTGGGCGCTGCGGTGTTTGTCGTGTTTGCGCTGGTCCTGGAGCGCACGCTGCACCTGTATCTGCTGCAACTCAATCCGACGACGGCGCATTGGCTGCGCATGCCTGCGCTGTTCGTCATCTACGGCGCGCTGATGGCTGGCTTGTTCGAAGAAAGCGGCCGCTGGCTCGGCCTGCGCTTTCTCGTGCGCACGCCCGGCGACGCCGCCACACCGGTCGCGTACGCGCTCGGGCACGCTGGCATCGAGGCCTGGCTGGTCGGTGCGGCATCGCAGGCGCAGATGGTGATGTTCGGCATTGCCGCCAATCGGGGCGAGCTGGAGTCGCGTCTCGCCGCCAGCGGCGCCGAAGCCATGGCCGGGACGATTCACGCCATGCTCGCGCAGCTTTCGCCGTGGCTCGCGCTCGGTGCGATCAGCGAACGCGTTGCGGCGATGCTGATCCAGTTCACGCTCACGCTGGTGGTGTGGCACGCGGTGCGCCAGCGGCGTTTTGTGATTGTCGTGCTGGCGGTCCTGCTGCATGCGCTGGCGGACCTGCCGGCTGCGCTGTACCAGGTGCATGTGCTGCCCCTGGCCGTGACCGAAGCGATCTACGCGGTGGCGGCCGTGCTGCTGGCAGCAACGTGCTGGCCGCCACAGGGCGGCCGCAAGATCGGCGAATCTTCGCTGCGCTAACTGCTGCGGAACCGGTCCGGCTCGATGCCGTGCCGGTTGAGCTTGTCGTACAGCGTCTTGCGCGGCACGGCGAGCAAATCCGCCGCGCGGGCAACGTTGCCCTCTGTCGCGCGCAGCGCTTCTTCGATGGTGGCGCGTTCGACTGCCATCATGCGTCCGGCCAGGGAATGCTGGCTCGCTTCGGACACCACCAGGCCATCGTCCAACCCGAGGCAAAAACGCTCGGCCACGTTCTTCAGTTCACGCACGTTGCCGGGCCAGTCGTGATGCTGCCAGCGCATCATGTCCTGGGCAGACCAATCAGGCGCGGGGCGCTCGTAACGCACCGCAGCCTGCTGCAGAAAATGCGCCATCAGCAGCGGAATGTCTTCGGCACGCTGACGCAGCGCCGGCAGCGCAATCGACACCACATTCAAGCGGTAATACAGGTCCGCACGGAACTGGCCGTGATCGGATGCCTCCTTCAAATCGACCTTCGCAGCGGCGACCACTCGGCAGTTGACCGGCACGCTGGCGTTGCTGCCCAGCCGTTCGATGCTGCGTTCCTGCAGCGCGCGCAGCAGCTTGGCCTGCAGTGCCAGCGGCATCGATTCAATTTCATCCAGAAACAGCGTGCCGCCATCCGCGTATTCCATCTTGCCGATGCGGCGGCGGTTGGCCCCCGTGAAAGCGCCGGCTTCGTGGCCGAACATCTCGCTCTCGAACACGGATTCGGGCAAGGCCGCGCAGTTGAGTGCCACGAACGGGCCGCGACGTCGGCTGCCTTCGTGAATGGCGCGCGCGAGCACCTCCTTGCCCGAGCCGGTCTCGCCCGTGACGAGGATGTCTGCATCGGTCGGTGCCAGTGCGGTGACGAGCCGGCGCACGTTCTGCATGACGGCGCTCTGGCCGATCAACGGGTACGCCTGCCGGCCCTGCAGCGCTTCGCGCAGACGCAGGTTTTCGGACGTGAGCCGGCGTTTTTCCAACGCGCGCCGCACCACGTCGACGAGGCGCTCGGAGTGGAACGGCTTCTCCATGAAGTCGTAGGCGCCGGCGCGCATGGCAGCCACCGCCATCGTCACATCGCCATGACCGGTGATGAGGATGACCGGCAACTGGCGGTCGTGCTGCAGCATCTCGCGCAGCACGGCCAGGCCGTCGCGGCCAGGCAGGCGCACGTCGGTGACGACTACGGCCGGCGTTTGCGTGGCGAGTGCGGCCAGGGCGCTTTCGGCATCGGCAAAGGACTGCACCGGCACATCGGCCAGCGAGAGGGCCTGCTCGCAGCCAAGCCGCACGACGTCATCGTCTTCGATCAGGAAGACGGGCGCGTGGTCGATAGGAGAAGGGTCCGGCGTGCCGTGTTCAGTCATGTGGGTTTCACAACGCGTTCAAGCTCGATGATGAATTCTGCGCCCGGCGTGCCGTCGCGGGCATTGCGACCTTCGAGCCGGCCGCCAAAGTCTTCGATGATCGCCAGCGAAATCGCCAGCCCGAGCCCTAGGCCCTGACCATCGTCCTTGGTGGTGAAGAACGGCTCAAACAGACGCGGCAGCACATCGGCGGGAATGCCCGGGCCGAAGTCGCGCACGGTGATGCGTACCCATTTCTCGATGGGCTCGACACTCACGCGCACGATCGCCGATTCGGCTGCGGGCGCCTCGGCGGTGGCGTCGATGGCGTTGCGGATCAGGTTGACGAGCACTTGCTCGAGCCGCACGGCATTGGCCCAGACCGCAAGATCCGTCGGCAGCGAGTCCGTCATTACCGTTACGCCGGCCTGGCGGCGACGCGTCTCGATCAGCATCAGCGCCTGGCGGATGGCTTCGTCCACCGACACCGCTGCGCGCGCCGCATCGCCCTTGCGCGAGAACGCCTTGATGTGTGAAACGATGCGGCCCATGCGTTCGGCAAGCTGGCTGATGTGCGTGAGGTTGCCGCGCACCTCGTCGATGCGGCCGCGCTCGGCAAGCTGGTTGGCGTTGTCGGACAGCGTGGTGAGCGCGGTGAGCGGCTGGTTGAGTTCGTGCGTGATGCCGGCGGCCATCTGGCCAAGCACGGCGAGCTTGCCGGCCTGCACGGCGGCATCGCGCGTTTCGCGCAGGATGCGTTGCGCAGCGTCGAGCGCCTCGACCTTGCCGGCGAGCGCCGTGTTGGCCGACGTCAACTCGGCAGTGCGCTGGGCAATGCGCGCTTCCAGGTCGCGCTGGACTTCGCGCAGCGCGGCGCGCGCACGGTGCTGCTCTTCGCGCCGGCGCTGGCGCAAACGCAAAGCGACGAGCACGGCGAAGATGAGCGCCATCGCAAACGCGGCGCTCGCCCCGGCCACGAGCGCAGTGCGCTGCTCGTCGCGCGGGTCGATCAGCACGGCGACCTGCCAGCCGAGCAGGCCCACCGGGCGGTACTGCACACGCAGTGTCGATACCGATTTTCCGGGCAACGCCACGCGCACAGTCTGCGGCGGTTCGTCCGCAGAAAAGGGTACGCTCGCGCCTTGCCCGTCGTTCATGCCGAGCGGCGTGAGGATGTGCGGCGCGTATTGGCGCGTCGCATCGAGTGCGGCGCGCTGGTCCGCGTTCAAGGTGCCGAGCGTGCGGTATTTCCATTCGGGTACGGACGACAGGAAGATCACCCCGTGGCGATCCACCAGCAGCACCGTATCGCCGCTGCGCGACAACGTCGCCTCGAACGCATCGAGGTTGACCTTGACCACCACCACGCCGATCGGCGTGTTGCCTTCGCGCACGGGCGCGGCAACGAAATAGCCGGTCTCGCCCGTGGTGTTGCCGACGCCGTAGAAGCGACCGAGCCCTTCGCGCATGGCTTCGACAAAGTACGGGCGGAATGCGTAGTTCTGGCCGACGAACGAGGTCGGCAAGTCCCAGTTGCTGGCGGCAATCGTGAGACCCGTCTTATTGATCAGGTGAGCGGCGGCCAGATCGGTGGCCGCCTGGACTTCTTTCAGATAGGCGTTGGCTGCACGGCGCGGAACGGCGTCGCTGGCCTCGGGGTTCTCCAGAAGCGCGACGTGCAGCACGTGCTCCAACGCAGCCAGCCTCGGCAACGATTCATAGCGCGCCAGCGTGCTGCGCAGATTCTGCGCGTAGAAGGTCGTGCGCTGGCCGGCCTCTTCGGCACGGGTGGCAACGTAGCGCTGCAGGGCGATGGCGTAAGCGCCCCACCCCGCCGCCGCGCAGCACGCCGCCATGGCCAGTGCGACGGCCACGCGCCACCCTCGCCCGCGTGCGGGTGGGGCAAGGTCGGCGTGGCCGTCGGTTAGCGACATGGGTCAATGTTCGATGCGGGAATGCTCGCGAGTATCGCGCATGAACACGTACACCAACAGCGACAGGAAGATGGCCCCTGTCACATACCAGTAGAACAGCGACTCATGACCCGCCTGCTTGAGCCACAGCGCGATGTACTCAGCCGTGCCGCCAAAGATCGACACCGTAAGCGCATACGGCAGACCCACGCCCAGCGCACGGACCTCCGCGGGGAACAGCTCGGCCTTCACCACCGCGTTGATCGACGTGTAGCCCGAGACGATCACCAGCGCGGCCATGATCAGGAAGAACGCCGTCCACACGTTGGTGGTCTGGCTGATGCCGGTCATGATCGGCACGGTGAACAGCGTACCCAGCACGCCAAACGCAATCAGGATCGGACGGCGGCCGATGCGGTCAGACAACCCGCCCACGATCGGCTGCAACATGGCGAAGAGCAGCAGCGTGGCGCCGGACACCAGCGTCGCCTGGTCCTTCGACAGACCCACCGTGTTCGCCAGGAACTTCTGCATGTAGATCGAGTACGTGTAGAACGCCACCGTACCGCCCATCGTCAGGCCCACGACCGTCGCAACGGCGCGTGGATGTTTGGCGAGCTCCGACAGCGTACCGCGCTTCTTGTTGGCTTTCGCTGCGGTAAAGGACTGCGTTTCCTCCATGTGCGAGCGCATCGCCATCGCCACCAGCGCACACAGCGCGCCGATGAAGAACGGAATGCGCCAGCCCCACGCCTCAAGCTGCGCCGGCGACAGCACGAACTGCTGCAGCACGATCAGCAGCGCCAGCGCCGTCAGTTGGCCGGCGATGAGCGTGACGTACTGGAAGCTCGAATAGAAGCCGCGGTTTTCCTTGTTGGCGACTTCGCTCAGATACGTGGCGGAGGTGCCGTATTCCCCGCCAACCGACAGCCCCTGCAGCAGCCGCGCCAGCACAAGCAACGCCGGGGCCGCCACGCCGATCGTCGCGTAGCTCGGGGTGAGCGCAATGATCAGCGAGCCCGCGCACATGAGCACCACCGAGAAGAACAGCGCGCGCTTGCGGCCGTATCGATCGGCATAGATGCCCATCAGCCAGCCGCCCACCGGACGCGCCAGGAAGCCCACCGCAAACACCGCCGCCGTGTTGAGCAGCTGCGCGGTCTGGTCACCCTTGGGGAAGAACGATTTGGCAAAGTACAGCGCAAACGCCGAGTAGACGTACCAGTCGTACCACTCGACCAGGTTGCCGATCGAACCGGAGAAGATGGATCGCAGACGACGGCGAACATCTGCGGGAGTGTCTTTGGTGGGGGCCTGCGCGGGCGAAAAGTCGCCCGTGACCGCGCCAGCCTGAGGCTGCGTCATGGTGTCTCCTTGGAGCGTTGGCGGCGGCCTTTGCTGGTGACATGTCGGCACACTTGGCTGCGTGCGCGACGTCCGAGCGGTCCGCCGGTTTATGGGTGGTCGCTCTTACTCAAGAAGCATTCCATGCGAAATGCACAGGCGCCGATCCGCCGCAAATGCCCATGACACAAGGCTTTGCGGGAAATCGATGGAACGGCGGGAGGCAGGGGAAGTGTGCGGTTTCTCAGAATCGGCCGGGGCGACCTGTGCGGAAACCCGCACGACCGATTCTGAGAAAGGGAGAGGCGAGGCTCAGGCGGCCACGCTCAGTGGAATGGTGTCGCGAACCAACGAATCCATCTCGGCAGAAGCATCCTGATGTGTTTGGGCCAGGCCCAGGCGGTCATGCAGGTACGCCTCAAAGTCAGCACGCACTTCCGGATGGCGCAGGGCAAACTCGACGGTCGCCTGCAGGTAACCGAACTTGCTGCCGCAATCGAAACGCTGACCACGGTAGCGATAAGCCAGGATCTGCTCTTCGGCCAGCAGGCTCTGGATGGCATCCGTCAATTGCAGCTCGCCGCCGGCGCCCGGCTTCAGATTGCGCAGGTGATCGAAGATGCGCGGTGTCAGGATGTAGCGGCCGACCACGCCCAGGTTGGACGGTGCGTCCTTCGGCGCCGGCTTCTCGACGATGCCGTCGAGCTTGACGAGGCGATCATCCCATTCGCGGCCGGCCACCACGCCGTACGAACGCGAAGCTTCCGGCGCAATCGTTTCGACGCCCACGATGGAGCAGCGGTAGTGATCATAAAGCTCCGTCATCTGCTGCATGACGGGCGGCTGGTTATCCAGCAGGTCATCGGCCAGGATCACGGCGAAGGGTTCGTCGCGTACCAGTTTCTGCGCGCACAGCACCGCGTGACCAAGGCCCAGCGTCTCCGGCTGGCGCACGTAAAAGCACTCGACGCCGGACGGCTTGATCGACTGCACCATCTCCAGCAACGCCTGCTTGTTCTTGGCGGCCAGCTCAGTTTCAAGTTCGTACGCCTTGTCGAAATGATCTTCGATCGCCCGCTTGGCGCGGCCCGTGATGAAGATCATCTCCGTGATACCCGCGGCGGCAGCCTCTTCCACCGCATATTGGATCAGCGGCTTATCGACGATCGGCAGCATCTCTTTCGGGCTGGCCTTGGTGGCTGGTAGGAAACGTGTACCGAGCCCCGCCACGGGAAACACGGCCTTGGTGATCTTCTCGTTCATGACAGCTCCATTGGTGAGACGTAGCGTCATGAGCAAGTCATATGCCAGCACAAAGCCAAGGGGGTCGACCCTTTGATGGAGCGCCATCTGGGGTGCCCTCCGTATTGTCACGGCGACCGTCTTGGCGTTTTTCCTACAACCGGTTGCAACTCCGTCGCCGCGACTTTCAGCGCCGAAAGTTGAAAAGCGTACCCAATTCTGCGTACTGGTCGCGCCGCCTGTGTGCACGCCGGAACGGTCGGCATCCGCTGACGGCGTCTTCAGGAATTCAGGAATTCAGGAGGATGGCTTGACCCAGCCGCGGGAGACCGGCGTGGTGCGCTCGGGCGCGCGCCGGTAGGCGTCAATCTGCGCGTTCAGTTGCGCGACCTCAGCTTCGAGGGTGCGGATGCGCTGCCGGAGTTGATCGGCTTCGTTTTGCGTCTGCTGGCGCACCGCGTCGTTCTGCAGGCGGAGAAAGCGCTCCGTACCGGCCAGCGCGTTCGCCGCGCCCTCAAGCCGGGACACCGTTTCCATGGTCTGTTCCAGGCGCTCGAGGGTCGCGTCGGTCAACTTTGGAGGCACAGCAGGCGCAGTCGCTAGCGCCTCGCCAAGACGGCGCTCCAGGTCCGCCATCGCGGCCTGCAATTGCCGGTTGCGCGCGGCCTCATGTTCCAGCGCGCGCTCCGCCACTTCGGCCCGAATGCGCGCTTCCATCCACTCGGCGCCCGCCCCCGGCGCGCCAATCGCACGCGAGGCGATACGGTTGCGCTCCTCACCCGGCGAAAGCGTACCCGTTTCTGCGTGCGCCGACGGGATCGGCCACGGTTCAACGGCATCCGCGACAACGCCGCTTGCCGCAGTCCCACGCCCCTGCGCTCGATCGACTGCCTTTTGCAGCGTCGTATTGCTCGGACGTCGGCGCACTCCAGCGTCCGCCAACCACTGCACGTAGCGCCGAACGCCATAAACACGGCGCGTCACGGTGTGAACGGCTTCGATCACCTCATCCAGGAACACTGCGTTGTCGTGCGGGAAGGCGATATCCAGCCTCCGGATCGCTTCGACGATCCGCTGTTGCTGTTCAGGCGAGAAATAGAGACCGGGGCGTGCCATAGGGGCTGTGGAATGTCCTTATAGTGTACAGAAAGGGTTAGAAACCTCAATATCTCCAGTGTAGCGTTCATTATTTTTTATTTATTCGATTTTTGTTGCAGTCGCATTCCGAGCCGTTGAGTCCCGTCCCAAACACCGAATCTGCCTGTTTCGGCGCACGTTTGCCGCCGACGGCAGCCGTGTTGGACGCACAACCAAGCAAATCGGATACGCAGAAACGGGTACGCAAAGCAAGGCGAGGACGTTTGAGCAACGCGGAATCGACGCAAAAAAAAGCGCCCTATCGGGCGCTCTTGGCAGGTAGAACGGGGGCCAGACTACAGCAGCGCAACGTCTAGGCCAAATCGGCTTTTCAGTGCCTCGACCAGCGATTCCCGCGCGCCACGATCTGCCAGCTTCACATCGAGCATCACGCGGCCGGAATCCCACTCCTTGATTGTGCCGAGAAGATCACCTTCAGCGCTTCGAATTTTGTACTGCCGGCTGACTTCCTTGACCTTGCGGGTACGCCCCTCCTGAGCCACCTTGCGGATCTGTTCGACGTCGCGGCTGGAGAGCCCTTCTTCCAGCACACGATGCACCAGCTCCCGTGTGCGGTCTTCGCCGGCGCTCTTGAAGTACAACGTCAACTCATATCCGGTCGCGATACCGATGCCCGCCGGCCGCTCCTTCATCACTTCGAGGACAGACTCCGGCAACTTCAACAGCGCCAGGGTCTTGTTGACCGTTCCCGCAGAGACGCCGGTAATTTCACAAATATCTTCTTCTTTTTTTACTTTTCCTTCGTCAAGTAGCTGCCGCCAGGCGATGGCATTGTCCAGCACCGATTGGCCGGAACGCTGCTCGTTCAAGACGAACGACAGACGGTAGAAATCGATATCTGAGAGCCCGTCTTCGATGAAGCAGTCCATCTCGGCCTTCCCAGCGGCAGCCAAGGCACGCTTGCGGTAGTGGCCATCGATCAGGACATACCAGCCGGGCCGTGCCGGGTCTGGTGCCGCCAACCCAGGCGTCTGCTGACCATGCGTAGCGATGGATGCGGCCCGCTCCTGGACGATCTGCGGATCGTAAATGCGGCGGGCATTGAGCGGATTTTCCTGCAGTCGGTCCAGCGGGACCTTGATAACGCGCCGTTCGGAACTATTCGCAGGCGTGGGACTTTCAGCGCTGAAAGCGGAGGCGGAAGCCGGTTGGCCGAGCAGCCCGCGGGGGTGCGACGTAATCGCTTTCTCTGCCAAAGCAAAACGATCGACCGGTATTGCCTTGGTCTTCTCTGCGGCAATGCCGGCCAGCATGCCGTCTTTGAGCGATTTCAACTTCGCGCTCATACACGTTCCTCCTGCAACAACTGCAACACCTCGTCGATCAAGATGTCGACTTCACTGATGGCTTCCCGGGCGCCCGACACGCCGTGCACCGTCGCTCCAATCGCCTGGCACTCACGAAACGCAGAGCGCGAGCCGATCATGGAATCCATCAAAGGAATATCTCCATCATCACCAAGAATCTCAATTGCTTGTTTAGCGAGCGAGACGCGTCGCTGAACCATATTCGCGAGCACACGAATACGGAGCGTTTCGTTCGTCACCTGAGCCTGCTGAGCGAGAGCCTTGGCAGCGACCGCAGCCCACAGATCGGGCGGGGACGGCACGACAGGGATCAAGGCAATGTCGGAGATCAGTAGCGCGCTCGATGACGACGGCGAGTGAACCGCCGGAGGGCAATCGACCACGATGTAGTCGTAGTCCGCCACAAACTTGCGGACCTCGCGGTGCATGGCACCGCCAGACGGTGCCAAACCGATCACAGAGGCAGGAAAGGGCTTGTCTTCCGGTGCTTGAGCGGCCCATCGCGTGGCCGTGCCCTGCTCGTCCATATCGACGAGCAGCGTTTTGCTTCCCCGCAAACCAAGGGTTCCGGCGATGTGCATGCTGACCGTCGTCTTGCCGCAGCCGCCTTTCTGATTGAATACCGTTACGATCTTGGCGCTCACTGGCCCTCCACTTTCAGCGCTGAAAGTCAGCAGCGCTCATCTTAGGGAAGACCGACAAAAAACACAAGATCGATAAAATTCAATTCATATAAATTTCACCGATGGGCCTCATCGCGGGCACGCCAAAGGCCGGAAAAGACTGGGTTTTCAATTCACCTAAATTGAGATCTAAATGCGGTCTTTAGCGCATAACGATAGGCGTTCAGCCTTGTATTTACGAGCTTCCTAGGTGTTTACCAGTGAGGTGCATAAAAGCGACATTTGGGAAAAATGCCGCCCATCGACACTCTGCTCCAAACTGGTTATGATGCTTAGACAGTCGTCTGAAGACTTTGTCTACGCAAGATTCGGAATCAGCCGGTTCTTCGTGCGATGTCCGGATCGGCTGGACGACGTGTTTTTTGTTTTTTAAAGGAATTTTTGCATGGCCACGGGTACTGTCAAATGGTTTAACGAAACCAAAGGCTTCGGCTTCATCACTCCGGACGGCGGCGGCGCAGATCTGTTCGCGCACTTCTCCGAAATTCAGGGTTCGGGCTTCAAGACCCTGAAGGACGGCCAGAAGGTCACCTTCGAGGTGAAGCAAGGCCCGAAGGGTCTGCAAGCCTCGGCGATCAAGCCGGAATAAGTTTCGGGCTGATCGCCTGAGATGAGAAAAGGGGAGCATCTGCTCCCCTTTCTTTTTTGCCCGACGCTTTCGCTTGATTTCAGGCCAGCTTCCGTACACTGGTACGCGAGGGCTGCAGAATCAGCGCCTTGGAAGAGTCTGCGTCCACCTTCGCGTCCGGATAGACGACCAGTACGTCCTTCAGCGCCTTGCGGAACAACGCGCGGAATTTCCGCTCGCTTTCGGTTTCAGTTCCGAACTGCATCTGCAGCGCTTCCCAGGGGATCTCTGTACGCTTTTGGATCGTGAAGAAGCGGTATGTAAGCCAGGAATACACATCCAGCGCGAACGGCGATTGTTTGAGTGCTTTCAATGCGCGCATATCCACCGGCACCGGCCGATTTACAAGTTCGTTGAAGAACGGTTCGGACAGCACCACGAAGCTCTCGAACATCGAGCCCTGGCCCGGCTGCATCGGATCCCACCAGGTCGACAGCTGGTCCGCCAGCAAGTAACCAATGCGATCGATCGAGAGCGGCTCCTGGTTCTGATTCTGGCTGCTCGGCGCCGACTTGTTCTGCACGATGGCGATCGTGGCCGAGAACAGGCGAATCATCTGCTGGCGCACCAGCGTCATGGTGCCCCGCTTGCCGCCCGTGGCCATCGGGATGCCCAGGTTGTACATGAACTCGGACAACGAGTTGCCCAGCGAAATGCGCCGGTCTTCCACTGTGCCCTGGAATTCGCCGCGCTTCTTCTTCGCCATGATCTCCTTGCCGATCCAGGCGAGCATCAGGCGCGGATACGAACCATACGGATAGCCGAAAGAGACCGTCTCCGAAACGATGCGCTGGCGCCCATTGCTGGCCCGCTCCGAACGCTGCTGCGTGAAGTAGCCCGGCTGGATCATCAACGAAATGTTGCCGCTGGAGCGTGTCCAGACCGGCGGCGCGCCCTTGGGAGCACGATAGGGGAGCGTGACCTGGACGCTGGCGCGGCTGAGGAAGCCGACCTCGCCGCTTTGCCAGGCGTCTTCGCGTTCCATCGCCTGCGCTTCATCGAACAGGCGCTGAAACTTCTCCGGCGCGGCAATGACTTGCCCTCCCGAGGGGACGATGATGCGGCCGGACGCATTGTCGTCCGGTTTCCCATTGGGTGTGAGGCGTTTGGTGACCATGGTGGGCAAGAATTGTTCAGAGCCTTTGTACTAAAACGCCTTCGCCTTGTCACGCAGAATTGGGTACGTTTTCTTATTTTTGCTCGTTGTCGCGGGAAGGGCATCGGTGGGCAACCGTCAAGGTTGTCCACGGAAGACCTTTCCTCACTACAAGCCATATATACCTTCTACGTTTACTACAGGTAAACCGTATACGCGGCCCGCAAAGCCTTGCCGGTATTAGGTTCAGGGGGGTAAACCGAACCAGATTCTGCGACTGCCCGAACCAGATTCTGCGCGATGGCGTACCCGCTTCTGCGCGAAACCGTACCCGCTTCTGCGCATTGGGCGTACCGGAATCTGCGGGGATAACATCATGTTGTCCACAGTGTTATCCACAGAAAACAGAGGCTGGGCAGCGTGATCCGGGCTGTTTTTGTCTGTGCGTACCCGTTTCTGCGGCCGATTCGGCGTTCTTTTGGCAAGCCCTCGACCTGACAGCTGGAGATGCGTACCCGTTTCTGCGGGGATATGGGTTGGGTCGGCGCGATCACCGTACCCAAATCTGCGCGTGTACGGATCGCTGTGATTTTTCGAGTCCGGTCTGTTAAACGCTTCCTATGAAAGCGAGCACACGCTCTACACAGTGTGGCTGCGTTACGTGCGTACCCGTTTCTGCGCGGCGGTTCTCGGGCAGACGTGATCGCGCACCATCGAACGTTTTGTCCTGATGCTCGAATTCCGAACTTTCATCGCTGAAACCTTCGGGGAAGGGCGCGGTTTGCTGATACCTCCCGGCTCCGGCCGCTGGCCACCGTACCTGTTTCTGCGGGTAAAAAGCCTTATTGGCCAAAGGCTTGGCGTGACGCCTTGCAAACCAGGCGTACCTGTTTCTGCGAAAGCCCGCGCAGAAACAGGTACGCCCGATTCGGGCCCCACTCGCAGAAACAGGTTCGCTTTGAGACAGAGGTGACGCGCGAGCATGCGCAGAAACGGGTACGGTTTCGCCCTTCATGGCCCGCAGAAACGGGTACGCATCTGCGTTGTGGTTGCGCATGCCGTCCTTTGGAGATGTACGTACCCGTTTCTGCGGAGCCACGCGCAGAAATGGGTACGTCAATCGCTACGTACGCCGCGTGGCATCTGGTTTTCGCAGAAACGGGTACGGTTTATGGAAGATCCGGGCAGCCTTCGCCGCCGACGTGGCGAGTCTTGTCCCGTGGGTGCACACGTCATGCGTTTCGGGCATCATGCGCATCCCGCGCGCTGGCCCGACCCTATGGCCGGCGCGTTCTCCATCATCCGATTCGCATGAACAGTATTTGGACCGCGCCGCCTCGTGGCGCCGGAATCTTGCTAAGAGTAGCCTCGCCCCATGGTGGGCGTGCATTGGGGGAGCCACGCGCAGGACAGCGCCGGCCGACGATGACACTTCACAACAAGAGGAGACAACCTGAATGACTTGGCTCGCGCGCACCTTCAAGCTCGAGGAACATCAGACCGACGTTCGCACGGAAGTGCTCGCCGGACTGACGACGTTCCTGACGATGGCGTACATCATCTTCGTCAACCCGAACATCCTGGCCGATGCCGGCATGCCGCACGACGCAGTGTTTGTCGCCACCTGCATTGCCGCGGCGATCGGCACCATCATCATGGGGATGTACGCGAACTACCCCATCGCGATGGCGCCGGGCATGGGCCTGAACGCCTACTTTGCGTACGCGGTGGTCAAAGGCATGGGCTTTACGTGGCAGGCGGCGCTGGGCGCGGTGTTCATTTCCGGCTGCCTGTTCCTGCTGGTGAGCGTGTTTCGCATCCGCGAGATGATCGTCAACGGGATTCCGCATTCGATTCGCGTGGCGATCACGGCCGGCATCGGGCTGTTCCTGGGCATCGTGTCGCTGCGGGGCGCGGGGCTGATCGTCGGGAATCCGGCGACGCTCGTGACGCTGGGCGATGTGCACCAGCCCTCGGTCATCCTGGCGGTGATCGGCTTCTTCGTGATCGTCGCGCTGGACCACCTGCGCGTGAAGGGCGCCATCCTGATCGGCATTCTGGCCGTGACGGCAGCGAGCTTCTTCTTTGCGGGCAACACCTTCCACGGCGTGGTGTCGATGCCGCCGTCGCTTGCGCCCACGCTGATGCAGCTCGACATCATGGGCGCGCTGTCGGTCGGCATCCTGAACGTCGTGCTGGTGTTTTTCCTGGTGGAGCTGTTTGACGCGACCGGCACGCTGATGGGCGTGGCGAACCGCGCGGGCCTGCTCAAGCAAGGCAAGATGGATCGTTTGAACAAGGCACTGCTGGCCGACAGCACGGCCATCATGGCGGGCTCGCTGCTGGGGACGTCGTCGACCACCGCCTATATCGAGAGCGCTTCGGGCGTGCAGGCGGGCGGCCGAACGGGGCTGACTGCGCTGACGGTGGCCGCGCTCTTCCTGCTGTGCCTGTTCTTCTCGCCGCTGGCGGGCGTGGTGCCGGCGTACGCGACGGCGCCCGCGCTGCTGTATGTGTCATGCCTGATGTTGCGCGAGCTGGTCGACCTGAACTGGGAAGACACCACCGAGGCCGTGCCGGCGGTGCTGACGGCGCTGATGATGCCGTTCACGTATTCGATCGCCAACGGCGTCGCGTTCGGCTTCATCACCTACGCTGGGCTGAAGCTGTTCACGGGCCGCATGCGCGAGGTGCCGATCATCGTGTGGATCATCTCGGCGGTGTTCCTGTTCCGCTTCTTCTATCTGTCCGGCGGGCATTGAGCGCCAGGGTCTTCAAGCGGATCACAACGAACGCGGACTTTCGGGTCCGCGTTTTTCTTTGGAGCATTTGCGCCGAAGCGTACCCATTTCTGCGTGCGATTGCGCAGACGAGCGTACCCGTTTCTGCGTACTGCCGTCGACGATTCAACGGCAAAGCGTACCCAATTCTGCGGACGAGGTAAGCGACAACTGTCGCGCAAATCGCGCCGACAATTGGTTTCGACAATGCGTTGATATGGCATCCACGCAGGCGGGGCGTACCCGTTTCTGCGCGATGTGTGGAGGAATGTCAGGCGGAGGGCAGGGCCAGTCTGCGTGCGGCGTCGGCAATGCTGGCGGCCAGATCGGCTTCGCGCGCCCGCACGGCGGCGCTCGGCAGGGCAGCCAGGCCAAGCGCGTGGGCAACGTCGGCTGCCGGCTCACCGGTGGCAAGCCGCTCGCGCAGATGGGCGCCGCGTAGGCCGCGCAATGAGGCATTCGCGAGGCGTACGGCAGCGTCGGCGTGGCCGATGGCGCGAGCGTATTCAGCGGCTTCGCCGAGCATGGCCTTGACGATGAGCAGCAGTTGCGAGCGCGAGGCGATGCCCTTGCGCTCGCCGAAATCGCGGCGCAGGGCGGGTGAGTCGATGATGGTGCCGTCTGCGCGTCGCGGCGAGCGCTTGCGCACCGACAGCAGCAGCGGCGTGGCTTCATTCGGCAGGGGCAGCGGCGAGAGGCCGAAGGCCGTGCGGTACTCGCGCAGCGCAGACATCAGCGCATCGCAGGGCAGCCAGCGCTGCGAACGGCCTGTGCCGACCTCCAGCAGCCAGACCGATGCCGGCAGCTGTGCGTCGGCTGTTGCGTGCGAGGCCGGAACGGCGTGCAGCGCCACGTCGCCCATTCGCGCGCACATCAGCTCCGATACGCGCATGCCCGCCTGGGCGAGCAGCACGGCGAGAAAGTGGTCACGCGCCTGACGCAGGCGAGCCTCCCGGCCGAGCGCGACGCGCGCCCGCACGGCATCGATGATCAATGCCATGTCGGACGCGCCCAGTGCGGTGTCCGGTTCGGCCGCTGCGACGGACCGGGGCGCGGGCGTGCCCGGCGCCGGCACGGTAATGACAATCGCATCGTCATCGAGAAACGGGTTCGCGCGCAGATAGCCCATGCGCAGCAGCCAGCCGCAGAGGTTCGCCGCGATGATGCTGCTCTGGCGTGTGGAGCGTGCCGAAAGCGGGCCGCGCAGCGGCGTCCAGTTCGCATCGTTGCGTTCGATGCCGCGCGCACTGATCGCCCATGCAGGCGGTTCTTGCAAAAAGCGCAGATAGGTCGACGCGTCGTCGCGCTGCCAGCTTGCGATCGGCTTACCGAAGGTGCGCGCGTACCAGCACACGCGCTCGGCTTCCACGCGGTACTGCGACAGCGTGGAAGCGCTCACCGCACGAGCGCCGGAAGCGCGCGCGGCGAGCCACGCCTGCACGCGTTCGCGCTCGTGTGCGAAGGCCTGCAAATCGGCCTCGGAAGCGGCGTTATCGGGAAGGGGCACGGCGTCGGCCGGGCGCGGTTCAAGCATGCGGAGCGTGTGTGGAACACGAAGACAAAACGGATCGCGCAAGTATAGCGATCTGCATTCACGCCCCGCAGCCTGCAGCGATTGGAGGCCGCATTCAAGTGCGATGGGCACGCGCCATGCTCAATGCGGGAACGTCGCTTCGTATGTCGGACGCTTCCGACAAAACGATCGGAACCGGTTCGATAGGCGCGCCGAATGTGCGCGTTTATCTTCGGCTCCACAAGTCGACAACAACGTACATGGGCCCGCGATGCATGCGGCCCGGTTCATGACAGGACTCTCCCTCCGAGGTGGAAGATGAAGATACAGATCAGGAAGATCGTCGCCGTGCTGGCGCTGGGTTCGTTGGGCGTGATCGCTGGATGCGGCGGCGGTGACGACGACATCGGGCAGATCATCGGCACCAGTTCGCCGCAGTACCGCACGGTGCACGCCAACCCATTCATCGGCAACGTTGACTTTGGTGTGAACGGCACCACGAAGATCAGCAATGTTGGTTTCAAGAACGTCAGCAACTACTTCGGCATTGACGCCACGGCCAGCACGGCCACCGTGTCCAACACGGGCAGCAGCACGCCGCTCGCCTCGACGGGGTTCACGCCGGCAAACGGCCACCGCTATACCGCGCTGGCCATCGTGGGCGCCAACGGTTCGGCGACGAGCCTGGCGCTGATCGATGACCCGTATAACAAGTCGATCCTGTCAGACAAGGCGCGCGTGCGGACCTTCAACGCTTCGTACAACGCTCCGAATGTGGACGTGTATGTGACCGCGCCCAATGTGGACCTGGCTGCCATCGCGCCGACCATGAGCGGTGCATCGTACGGCGGCGCGGCGCCGGCCAGCACCCAGGATTCGATCTACGTCGACGGCGGCACGTACCAGGTGCGGGTGGCGACGGCGGGTACGAAGAACGTCATCTTCACGTCGCAGCCGTTCAGCCTGGCCAACAACGCCGACTGGCTGATTACCACGCTGCCCGCGGGCGGCGTGGGCGCCGTCACACCGAACGCGATTCGCGTGCTGGTGGCACAGGCCAACGGCGCTTCGCAGACGGCTTCTGAGCTGCCCTCGCAGTAAGCCGGCTTCACGCCCTATGATGCGGTGCTGCGGCACCGCATTTTTTTTGAGGGCGTGCCGGGAATGAAAACTGCTAACGAAGGGCGCAATGAGTGAATCCGTAACGGGCTGGTCGGCAGCCGTGCGCGCACCGTGCGCGGCGCGTGCTGCACCGGCCGTCAGGAAGCAGGCTGACGTGTTCTGGGTAGACGATCCTTTGACGGGCACGCGTCTGCACGTAAGCGCCGGAGCGCAGACGTGGGGCGTGCAGCCCGATTCCCTGTGCGGCGCTCGCGACCGCTGGCTCGCCCATGTGCATCCAGATGATCACATGGCATTGCGTGCTGCCTGGGACGGCTTGGCACGGGGGCAGGAGTTCGTGCTCGAATACCGATGGCTCGGAGATGACCACGGCGAAGCCCGCGAATATCGCGTTCGCGAACGGGGCTACCTCATGCCAAGCGTCGACGGTGCATCGGCGCACGCCGTGGGCGTGGTCGAAGACGTGACGCACGGCCATCAGACCCTTGCCGCGCTCACCGAGTCGGAATTCCAGTTGCAATGGCTGACCGAAAGCGTGCCGTTTCCGCTGGTACAGATCGACCCGCAGCACCGCGTGCGCTTCGCCAACCGCGCGTACGCGCAGCGCTTGGGCTTTCGGCACGAGGACGTGCTCGGGCGCCATCTGCGTGAACTGATGGGCGAGGCCGCCTATGCGCGGGTCCTGTCGCATCTGAACGATGCATTCGCGGGGCAACGCGTCGAGTTTGAAATGGAACTGCAGTACCCGGCCGGCGTTGGCCGCCGGTTCGTGCACGCTGCGTATTCGCCGCAGCACGGGTCGGACGGCCAAGTGCAGGCGCTCGTGTGCGTGGTCGAAGACATCACCGAGCGCAAGGCGGCCGAGCACGAGCGTTTTCGACATCAGCGCGAATTCGTCACGCTGGTGGAAAACGCGCCCGACGTGATCGCACGGCTCGATCGCGAACTGCGCTGCGTGTATGTGAACCGCGCGGTGAACGACGCGTTTGGGGTGGCCCCCGCCGTGATGATTGGCAAGACGCTGGTGGCATCGCCCCTTTCCGTCGAGGTCACGGAGCCGCTGGAGGACGCTGCGCGCCGCGCGTTCGACCTTGGCGCAGAACAGACGCTGACGTTGCATCTCGACGTGCAGGACGGTCGCCCGCGCGGGGCCCACTACAACGCGCGCGTCATTCCGGAAGCGGACCGGAATGGCGCCATCGAATCGGCGCTGCTGATCATTTACGACGTGACTGAGCGCACGGAGGCCGAGCGCGAGCGCGATGCGTTGTTGCTGCGCGAACAAGCCGCGCGTGCACAGGCGGAGGCTGCAGCGCTGGCCCGCGATCAGTTCCTGGCGGTGGTGTCGCACGAACTGCGGTCGCCGCTCAATGGCATCCAGAACTGGGCGTACGTATTGGAGAGCCAGGTGGCCGGCGGGGCGCCGCTCATGCAGCGCGCGCTGGCGGGCATCAAGACCGGCGTCGAGCAGCAGGTACGCCTGATCGAAGACCTCCTGGACGCCACGCGCGTGATGAGCGGCAAGCTGCGCCTGACGCGCGAACCGTTCGTGCTGCGCACGGCGCTGGAACGCGCGCTCAACAGCGTGCACACCCTGGCTACGGAACGCCGCGTCGCCCTGCATACCACCATCGACCTGAACGATCACGAGATCGACGGCGATGCCGATCGCGTCGAGCAGATCGTCTGGAACCTGCTGACCAACGCCATCAAGTTCACGCAGGAAGGCGGCGATGTCTGGCTGTCGGCCGATCTGTTGGGCGAGGTGGCGCGCATTGTCGTGCGCGACAACGGCCGCGGCATTGCACCGGCATTCCTGCCGTATCTGTTTGATCCATTCCGCCAGGCTGACGGCGCGCACACGCGGCGCACGGGTGGCCTGGGGCTTGGGCTGGCGCTGGTCAAGCGTCTGACCGAGTTGCACGGCGGGCGCGTGTATGCGCGCAGCGAAGGCGACCAGCATGGCGCCACGTTTACCGTGTACCTGCCGTTGCATGCCGGGGCTGATCTGATCACGCCGCTGGCGGAAGATCCGGAACGCACCGGGCCGCTGCCTTCACTGGCAGGACTGCGCGTACTGCTGGTCGACGATCAGCAGGACGCGCGCGACGCGCTGGCGACGTTGCTGACGCAGGTCGGCGCGGAAGTCGGCAGCGTGGGCTCGGGCCACGAGACGATGGCGCTGCTCGACGTCTGGGGTGCACGGGGCGAAGCGGGCCACCCGCAGGCCGTGGTGTGCGACATCGCGCTG
This sequence comes from Ralstonia edaphi, assembly GCF_958350185.1. Taxonomy (NCBI): domain Bacteria; kingdom Pseudomonadati; phylum Pseudomonadota; class Betaproteobacteria; order Burkholderiales; family Burkholderiaceae; genus Ralstonia; species Ralstonia edaphi. Next base: position 526,500 of record NZ_CATWHI010000004.1, on the reverse strand, counting down.
CCCGATGAGGACGGCTACGCAATCCTGCAGAGAATCCGCACGTGGGAACGCGAGCACCTGCCCGCCGGGGCTACGCCCATGGCCGCCATCGCGCTGACCGCATTTGCGCAGCCGCACGATCGCGCTCGGGCGCTGGCCACGGGCTTTCAGGAACATCTGATCAAGCCTGTGTCGCCGTACGATCTGGTGCGCGCGTTGCGCACGCTTGCCATGCGGGTCTCCGCACCAACCTAGTCGGCGAGGGCACGAGTTTTGCGCAGAGAAGGTTGAACCACTTTCTCTGTCATGCCAGCCGAACCCACTCCCTCCACCTCGCCGCCCGAACCCTTGCACGGCAGCCTCCTCGATGGGCTGCGGCAGCCGGCTTGGCGCGTGGCGATGGTGCTGGTGGCCATTGGCGGCACGTTGGTGTTTCTGCAATGGGCGCGAGCGTTTCTGGTGCCGTTCACCCTCGGCGTGGTACTCGCGTTTGCCTTGAACCCGGTGGTGGTGTGGTTGCGGCGCTGCTATGTCCCGCGCCCGATTGCTGCCGCTATCGTCGTGCTCGGCTTGTGGATCGCCGGTGCGGTACTGGCGTTCGGGATGCAAGACGGCGTCTCGGCCATGGCGAACCGGTTGCCGGTCGCCGCGGAGCGCATGGCACAGGCCATCGACGGAATGCGCGGGCACATGGGCGGCGCGTTCGACAAGATGCGCGATGTGACCGTCGCGCTTGAGCACGCCGCCGAAGGCGTGCAGGGCAAGCCGGCGCCAGCGCCTGCCAAGCGTTCGCCTGCGGCCGCGGCGCCTGCCGAGGCAGCTTCCGCGCAGCCGGTGCTGCCGGTGCGCGAGTTTCTATGGACCGGCTCCGCCAATCTCTTCGCGCTTGCCGGGCAGCTCGTGGTGGTCTCGTTTCTCGTCTACTTCCTGCTTGCATCGGGTCAGGCGCTCAAGCGCAAATGGGTGCGCGCAGTGGGCAACACGCTGAGCGAGAAGAAGCGCGCGGTGCGCATGATGGCGGTCATCGGCACGCAGATCCAGTATTCCCTGCTGGTGCTGTTCGCGACCAACATCGTGCTGGGCATCCTCACCACGGTGGCCTTTGTGCTGCTCGGCATGGAGGACGCGGCGGTCTGGGGTCTGGCGACCGCCGTGCTGCATTTCGTGCCGTATCTGGGTTCGGTGGTCATTGCCGTGGCCAGTGGTATCGGGGCATACCTGCAGATGGGCGCGTGGTCGGATGCGCTTGTCGTGGCAGGGGTGACGCTGCTGCTTGCCACGCTGGTCGGCACGCTGCTCGTGACATGGCTGCAAAGCCGGGCGTCCAAGCTCGACCCGTGCGTGGTCTACATCGGCCTGCTGCTGTGGGGCTGGCTGTGGGGCCTGTGGGGCTTGCTGCTGGGCACGTCCATCACGGCGATGATCAAGGTGGTATGTGATCACGTCGAGCGCCTCCGCCCGCTCGGCACGCTGCTCGGCACCGCCGATGCGCCGGCCGGCGTGTCGCAGCGTCTGCTGGACCGACTGCGCGGCCGTCCCACGCGGCGGCGCGAACGTGCGCACCACCCCCGCTGACGACGCCTGGGTCACCTTGCGCAGCAAGCGTTACAAGCGCGTGTAACCCTTACGCAACGACCGCGCCACGGCGGGAGCAGAGGCATTGCTACCCCGCCTCGTTTGCGCCGCGTTGCGGTGCAGTGGTGGTGCAGGTCTTGTCGGCTGGATGGCGGAGACGGGTGCGGTGGGCACGTCGGTTGCGGTGCGCAAGGCAACCAGATCACGTTCGCAGGAGAGCGCCATGAACCGACTCCGCCCCGCCTTATGCGGCCCCCATCAGCGCGGCGAACGTCCCGCGGGCACGACCCCGCCGCGTGCGCCCGGCGCGGGCCAAAACTTCCAAAGCATCGACAAGATGCATGGCGACGCCGAGCACGACGAGCCCGCGTCGAGCGCGGCCGAGCGGCTGCCGCACGAGCGCGACCAGCATCTTGAAGAGCAGCATTCCGAACCGCGCAGCAGTGCCAAACAGGCCGCGCGCGACATCGAAAGCGGGCAGCTCGACACCGATCTGCACGACACCCCTGGGGTAGAGCGCGTCGTGCGCGACCGCCATCCGGCCAATCGCGATGATGGCGATCGCCAGGTCGCTCACCGCAGCGCAGACGACCTCGCGCACAAGCGGGGGCAGACGAGCGCCCCCTCGCACCGCCGCGACGAAAACAAAGGTTGATCGATCCATGCGCATTGCTTATGTGACCGAAACCTGGCCGCCGGAACTGAACGGCGTGTCGCTCACGGCTGCACGCACCGTGGCGTTCCTGCAGACGCGCGGGCACGACGTGATGCTGGTGCGCCCGCGCCAAAGCGCCATCGACGCCGGCAAGCCCGCATTGGCGGACGACACGTTGCGCGTGCCCGGCGTGCCGATTCCGTTGTATCCGGATTTGCGCATGGGCTTGCCCGCACGCCGACGGCTGCTTCGCGCGTGGGGCGTCTATCGGCCCGACCTCGTGCATGTCGCGACGGAGGGACCACTTGGCTGGTCTGCTATTCGGGCCGCGCGCCAACTCGGCCTGCCGGTCACGTCGGATTTCAGAACCCGCTTTGACGAATACGGCCGCCACTACGCGTGGGAGGGCGCCGTGACGTTGGTGCGCGCGTATCTGCGCGCGTTTCACAATCGCACCGACCGCACCTTCGTTCCCACGCGCGAACTGCAGCGGCAGTTGAGCGAACTCGATTTCGAACGCCTGACCGTCAGCACGCGCGGCGTCGATGCACACCGATTCACGCCGCAGGCCCGCAGCGAAGCGTTGCGCGCGCAATGGGGCGTCGCGGCAGATACACCGGTGGTCCTGACGGTCGGACGTCTGGCATTGGAAAAGAACCTGGGTGTCGCGCTCGATGCGTTCGCTGCCGTGCGGGAGCGCGTGCCAGATACGCGTCTCGTCATGGTGGGCGATGGCCCGCAGCGCAACGCACTGCGCAGGCGCTGCCCCGATGCCATCTTTGCCGGCACCCAGCATGGCGAAGCACTGGCGGCGCACTACGCATCTGCGGACCTGTTTCTCTTTCCCAGCTTGACGGAGACCTTCGGCAACGTGGTGGTCGAGGCCATGGCCAGCGGCTTGCCCGTGGTGGCGTTCGATACCGCCGCTGCCGGCATGCACGTGCGCAGCCGCGAGAACGGCTGGCTTGCGCCCGTCGGGGACGCTGCATCGTTCACGCAGGCGGCCGTCGCGCTCGCCACTGACGCCGGCCTGCGGCAGCGGCTGGGCCAGGCAGCGCGGCTGACGGCGCAGAGCCTGGATTGGCCGCGCGTGCTAGAACGCTTTGAAGCTGCGCTCATCGCCGTGCACGATGCCGCCACCAACGGGGAGGCGTACCATGGCGACGCACGTCTGGCCTGACTGGAAGCGCTGGCGCGAGCGTGATCGGCAGCTCGCCGTGGCGCTCAACCATGTAGCGGGCAATGCGTCCGCCATGCGCTTCTATCGCGGTGTGAGCCGCCTGGGCGACGGCATGCTGTGGTACGCATTGATGGCGGCGCTGCCCGTGGTCGGCGGTGACACCGGTTGGGAATGCGCCAAGCAGATGGGCCTTACGGGGCTGCTCTCGCTCATCATCTACATCGTGCTCAAGCGTGGTGTGTGCCGGCCGCGACCGTACCTTTCCTGCGAAGAGATCCACCTGTGCGGGCGCGTGCTCGACCAGTTCAGCTTTCCGTCGGGCCACACGCTGCATGCGGTGTCGTTCAGCATCGTGATGGCGGCGTACTACCCGCGCATGGCGCTGGCGCTGGTGCCATTCACGCTCATGGTCGCCCTCTCTCGCGTCGTGCTCGGCCTGCATTACCCGAGCGACGTGCTCGCAGGCGCCGGGCTTGGGATGCTGATCGGCGGATTGTCGGTGTGGCTGTTTTAACGCCCGCGCTCAGTACGACGTTTGCGCCTGCCCGGTGACGGTCGTCTCCGGGCCGCCCATCCAGGCCTGCGCCAACACCTGCGCAAAGCCATTCTTGGTGACGGGCGTGCGCGTCTCCAGGCATGTGGCGAGCAGTTCCTGCCAATGGCGGATGACATCGGGATGCGCCGCGTCAGCCGGATGCAGGCCCAGGCGCAGCAGCGGTGCCTCGGCGTGCCGCTGCGCCAGCCAGCGCAGGTAATACCGCGACACCAGCCGGCGCGCCGGCGAGCGAACGCTATACGTCAGGCAAGGTGCCTTGAGCGGGCGGCGCGGGTGCAGCAGATAAAAGCGCTGCAGCGTGGTCGTGTAGCGCAGCGGCAGCCCGTCGAGCGCTTCCCAGGTGGCCGGGTTCATCAGCCAGGCCGGAGCGACGAAGCCATGCAGCGGCCAGCCGTTTGCGGCAAACCACGCGGCACCGGCTTCGATGCGCGCACGCGCCGCCGCCAGCGGAATCGCAGAGAACTCGCCTTCACCGGCGGTATAGCGCGTGCGGATCAGCTGCTGGATCAGGCCGCCAGGGGGCTGGTCGTCCAGATGCGCATAGCCGTGCAGCACAAGTTCATCGCCTTCGGCCAGGCATTCGCTCATCACGCGGCAAAAGCGTTCGCTGTTGCGTGCGGTCGGGCCGCGATAGAAGTTCGGAATGACGAGCAGCGACTTGGGTACGCGCGCCACTTCATCCAATGCGGAGAGCAATACCTTGCACGCAGGCCAGGTGGCCGGCGTGACATCGTGCATGGCAAGGATGAGATAGCGCGACATGATGGACAGATCGGTCTGGACTACCGGCCGCGCGACGCACGCACGCGTTCGCGAGCCGGCGGGAGTGTTGTTTCCGCGGCGATGCCGGTTTGACGGCCGAGCAGAGCGAGATAGCGTTGCAGCAGTTGCGGCAGCACCGCCCGCCAGTCGTATTGCATGGCGTGGCGGCGCGCGGCGTGCGCGAGTGTCACCGGGTCCCGTTGGCGCAGCGCCTGGAGCGCCTGCGCAAAATCGTCAGCGACGCAACGTGGCACGGCATACCCGACGTGCTCATCCACCAGCTCGCTCAAGCCGCCGGCTGCGCACGTGACGACGGGCACGCCACTGGCCATCGCTTCCAACGCGACGAGGCCGAACGTTTCCTGATCGCCTGCATGCACAAACACGTCTGCGCTTGCCATGGCGGCAGCCAGGTGCTGCGCGTCGCCTTCATAAGCGAGCGCGCGAACGTTCTTGCCACGCGGAGGCGTCGGGCCCGAGCCGATGGTGACGAGCACGCTGCCGTCGTCGAGCTTGTCCACCGCGTCGCACAGCACGTGCAGGTTTTTCTCCGGCGCATAGCGCCCGACGTAGAGCAGCACGCGGGCATCGCGCGGCAGGTCCAGCTGCTCGCGCCAGCGCAGCGAGCGCCGCGCTGGGTGGAACAGGCGCGTGTCGACGCCCAGCGGCTGCAGTTCAATGCGCTGCACGCCCAGGTCGGCCACCTTCTGCGCGATGTAGCGGCTCGGCACGAAGACCGTATCGAAGTGTGGATACAGCTTGCGAGCGTACGCCGCAGCTGCCAGCTCGGCAGGCGGCCCGCCCAGCCGGCGGAAAAACGCTGGCAGATCGGAGTGATAGAACGCCGCCACCGGCACGTTCAGCCGCGCGCCCGCCTGCACCGCCGCCCATGACAGCCGATAAGGGTCGCCCGCTTCGATCAGGTCCGGCGACAGCGCACACAGTGCACGGACCGCAGGCCCGGTCCGCAGCGGAACGCGGTAGCCGTGTGAGAGCGGCAGCGGCACGCCCGGCACCACGGCGATCTCGTTGCTCGCGTCGTCGGCCGTGCCCGGCACGACCAGCGTGTGCCGCCAGTGTGTTGAGCGCAGAAAGTCGTGCTTGGCGCGCAGGTAGCGTTTGACGCCACCGCTTTCCGCCGCCCAGAACATCGTCACGTCCGCCAGATGCAACGAGGCGGCCGTGGCATCGCCGTCGTGGCGATGCGGGTAGCGATCGGTGGGCAGCTTGCGCACGGCGGTCAGACCTGGCGCCGCATTTCGGCGGGTGCAATGCGCATCAGCCCGCGGTACTTGGCGACGGTGCGTCGCGCAACGATCACGCCCTGCTCGGCCAGCATCTTCGCGAGCGAGACATCGGAGAGCGGTGCGTCCGCATCTTCGGCTTCGATCATTTCCTTGAGCAGCGCCCGCACGGAAGCCGCCGAGCATGCACCACCCGTGTCCGTCGCCAACTGGCGCGAGAAGAAATACTTGAACTCGAAGATGCCGCGCGGCGTGGCCATGTACTTGTTGCCTGTGGCGCGGGAGATGGTCGATTCATGCAGGCCCAGTTCTTCGGCCACGTCGCGCAGCACCAGCGGCTTCATGGCGACCTCGCCGTATTCGAGGAAGTGCTTCTGGTGCGCGACGATCGCCTCGGCCACGCGCTGGATGGTGGCAAAGCGTTGCTGCGCGTTGCGGATCAGCCAGCGCGCCTCCTGCAGCTGATGCGCCAGCGGCGTGCGGTGGTGGCCGCGCGTCTGCGCAAACAGTTCCGCGTAGACCTTGTTGATCCGTGCGCATGGCGCCACCGCCGGGTTCGTCAGCGCAATCCACTTGCCCTTGATCTTGGTGACGATCACGTCCGGCACGATGTAGCCGGCATGCGCCTGCGAGAAGCGCAGCCCCGGGCGCGGGTCCAGCATGCGGATCAGCGCGCAGGCATCGCGCAGCTCGTCTTCCGTACAGCCCAGCGCACGACGCATCTGCGTGAATTCGCGCTTGGCCAGACGCGGCAGGTGGCTGCGCACGATGTCCTGTGCGATCTCCTGGATGCGCTCCTCAGCTTCGGTGTCAGCGGGGCGCGCTTCGATCTGCAGGCGCAGGCATTCGGCAAGGTCGCGCGCGGCCACGCCGGGCGGATCGAGGCTCTGCACGAGCGCCAGCGCAATCTGCATTTCCTTCTCGGTCGGCGGCGGTTCCACGGGCGCCAGCGGGATCAGTTCGGAAAGCAGCTGGCGCAGGTAGCCGTCGTCGTCGAGCGCTTCGATCAGCGTCTGTGCGAGCAGGCAGTCGCGCTCAGACAGGCGGTAGCTGCGCAGCTCCTGATGCAGATGCTCGCGCAGGCTCGGCGTGGAGTGCACCCATTCGCCGATGTCGCTGTCTTCACCGTCGCCGTGGTGGGCGCCGCCGTGGCTGTAGTAGGTGCTGAAGTCGGTGGGGAAGTCTTCCGATGCGGCCAGCGTTGCGTCGGTTTCGATGGCGCTGGTGGTGGTTTCCAGCGGAGCATCGTCGACAGGTGCGTGGTCGGCCGCGGCGCCGTCCAGATCGGCAGAGGCGGCAATGTCGCCGGTGCGCGCGACGTCAGGCTGCGCACCTGCTTCTTGCTCGACTTCTTCCAGGAATGGATTGCTTGCGAGCGCTTCTTGCATTTCCTGCGCAAATTCGGTTGCAGACAACTGCAGCAGCTTGACGGATTGCTGCAGTCGCGGCGTCAGCGCGAGATGCTGCTTCGCACGCATTTCCAGAGCGGCCTTGACCATTCGCCTTGCCTCCTTTGGTGAGTGGGCGTCGACATTTCCGTCGACCGGTCACCGCATCGATGCAAAGGGTATGCCATGTCAGCAAAGCCAGTCGCCGCAAGGCTTTACGGGCGGCTGGCACGCCGTTTCTACATGGTCATGTCGTTTTTATATGCCCATTGTTGCCGGCACATGACAGCGCTGCCGGCGGTTGCGGACGGCGTCGGCATACGTGGATGGGTGGCACCGCAGGTACATGCGTTGCTGCGGGAGGAGGCGGGAGACGCGCCGCAGTGCGCTTCCATCGCCTTCTTATCGAGCATCACATTCCAGGAGAAACCACATGCGAACACGTTTCCTGAGCGCTGCGCTTGTCAGCGCGATCTTTAGCCTCGGTATGGGTGCCGCCGTGGCCCAGACGACGACCGCGCCGGTCGACAACCAGGAGTCGAGCAACCCGACCAAGGCGCCGGGCAAGCGCACCGATCCGCCGTCGTCGACGGCCGATCGCACGGCCAATACACCGATGGCCGGCAGCGAGGCGGCGCCGGCGGCGGGCGGCAGCGATACCAGCAAGCCGGCGCACAAGAAGCATCGCCATCACAAGAAGTCCGGCTCGACCGTGCCGGGCGGCACGAACAGCGCGGGCGACATGTCGCACTCGGGCGTGCAGGCCGGCGGCAACGACGCCGCCACGACGACCGGTAATTCCTACCCCGGCAGTTCCAAGCAAGGTCAGTAACGTTGAAAGGAAAGGGCTCGCCATGCCGATGACACTCACCACCGCCGTCCGCACGGGCCCGCGCGCCCGCGCGGAAACCGAACCGGCACCGCGCCGGCCTGCGCCCGAACCGCAGGAACGCCGCCGCCACGAGCATCCGGGCGAGCGTGCGCACGCGCATCCGCGCTAAAACGTCAGCGGGGATGCTGCGGGATTCACAGAGTGGGACGCGCCGCTGTCAGGCCGCCATGGCGGCGGCGGCGGTGCTTTGGTAAAGGTCGAGGCGGTTATACAGCGTTTTCAGGCTCACGCCGAGCGTCTTCGCGGCTTGGCGCTTGTCGCCATGAAAATGCTCCAGCGTGGCCAGGATCATTGCGCGCTGTGCGTCGGCCAGCGTCACGCCCACGGTCAGGCTCAGCACGCCTTCCTTGACGGTCGGACGTGCGGGGCCGCGGGCCGGTGCCAGGGGCGCAGCCAGTTCGACCGTTTTCTCGCCGAGGATGTACCCGCGTTGCACGGCGTTGCGCAACTCGCGCACATTGCCGGGCCACGGCTGGCTGCGCAGCGCCGCCAGGGACTGGCGCGAAAACACCTTGTCGGTCTGGTGGGCCGCGTTGAACTGCGCAAGGAAGTGCAGGGCCAGCTCTTCGATGTCGTCGCCACGATCGCGCAGCGGCGGAACCTGCAGCGGCACCACAGCCAGGCGATACATCAGATCTTCGCGGAAGGCGCCTTCCTTCACCGCTTCCAGCAGGTTGCGGTTCGTGGCCGCGATGATGCGCGCGCGCGTCTGGATGGGCTCGGTACCGCCCACGCGCATGAACACGCCGGTCTCCAGCACACGCAGCAGCTTGACCTGCATCTCGACCGGCATTTCCGTGATTTCATCGAGAAAGATCGTGCCGCCGCAGGCGTGTTCGAAGTAGCCGATATGGCGCTGGGCGGCCCCGGTAAAGCTGCCCTTTTCGTGGCCGAACAGTTCGGATTCGATCAGGTTGGGCGAAATGGCGCCGCAGTTCACGGCGATGAAGGCCTGGTCTGCGCGCGGGCTCATGTCATGCACGGTGCGCGCAATCAGCTCCTTGCCGGTACCCGATTCGCCCATGATCAACACGGTGGCCAGCGTGCCTGACACCTTGCCGATCTGGTCGTACAGCGCCCGCATCACGGACGAGCGGCCGTAGAGGTGGCCGAAATCCGGCTCGGCAATCGATTGGGCGGGGGATGATTCTGCGTCCGACGGCACGCGGTCGGTGTCGTCAAAGTCGGCCAGGGCAGGGGGATAGCTCAGGCGCCCAACGGTCACTGCACGTTCGTCGGCGAAGGCTTCGCTCAAGGACATGGCTCCCTCGTGGTTGGTTGCGACGGGGACGTCCTGGCGAGTGGCTGCATCGTCAGCGATGCAGTCTTCCGAAGGCAGGGTACGTCGTCATCCCGTCACATTGTGTTGAAAAGTTGAGCCATTATCAGCGCCGCCCAAGCGCGTTGTATGTCGGTCGTGCGCTGACGTTTCTTCCATCCTGTCGGCCAAACGCTGACAAGAATCGGGCCTGAGATGCAGATGCAGCGCGGGTTTCACATTACCAAGCGGCGTAACGTGTCCATTTCGTCCCGCAGGTGGCGAAGCGCTGACCTTCTCAACTATGCTGACTGCTGCGTAGTACGGGCAGGTTCGCCCGGTGTGATGTATTCGATCCATTTCTTGCATGCGTGCGTGTAAAAATTACCGGCACCCTTCTCGCCGAGATGGGTTTGGCGCGCCCTGGAGGAGGTTGTATTGGATGGAATACTTTTTGCACCTGCCGCCGGTTCTGCCGCCAAGCGCACCGTTGCGCCATGCATGATTGCCGGCACATGCCGGCTCATCCAACCAAATCGAGATGCCACATATCCTGATTGTCGAAGACGATGCCAACGCACGCGCTGCTCTAGGTGAGCTGGTGGGTGCCGAAGGCTTCACCACCGCGCTGGCCGGGTCGCTGCGCGATGCGCGCATTCAGATGTCGCGTCACAGCCCCGATGCCGTGCTCATCGATCTTGTCCTGCCCGACGGCAATGGCATGGATCTGATGGAAGACATCGCGCCGCACTCCGGCACCGAGATCATCGTCATGACGGGCCACGCCAGCGTGGAAACCGCCGTCGAGGCGCTGCGCATGGGCGCGGCCGACTACCTCGTCAAGCCGGTCAACTTCCAACGGTTGAAATCGGTCCTGGCGCGGATTCCACGCCCGGGCGATCTCAAAGCCGAGATCGGCAACCTGCGCGGTGAGTTGCGGCGCCTGGGCCTGTTCGGCCAGATGCTCGGCAACTCCGCGGTGATGCAGACGTTGTATGACCAGGTCAGCCGCGTGGCGCCCACCGAGGCGACCGTGCTGTTGATCGGCGAATCGGGCACAGGCAAGGAACTGGCCGCACAGACCATCCACGACCTGAGCCTGCGTCGCAAGCAGCCGTTCCTGCCGGTCAACTGCGGCGCCATTTCGCCCAACCTGATCGAGTCGGAAATGTTCGGCCACGAGCGCGGCAGCTTCACGGGCGCCGATCGCCAGCACAAGGGCTACTTCGAACGCGCCAACGGCGGCACGCTGTTCCTCGATGAAATTACCGAGATGCCGATCGAGCTGCAGGTGAAACTGCTGCGCGTGCTGGAAACCGGCGTGTTCATGCGCGTGGGCACCAACCGCGAGATCGATTCCGACGTGCGCGTGATTGCCGCCACCAACCGCGACCCCGAAGAAGCCGTGGCAGACGGCAAGCTGCGTGCCGACCTGTATCACCGCCTGAACGTGTTTCCGCTGCAATTGCCGCCGCTGCGCGAGCGCGGCAAGGATGTCGAGCTGCTGGCACAGCATTTCCTCGATCAGCTCAACGCGCAAAGCAACACCAAGAAGGCATTCCTGCCTTCGGCCATGGAGACGCTGCGCGGCTATCACTGGCCGGGCAATGTGCGCGAATTGCGCAACTACGTGCAGCGCGCGTACATCCTGTCGGACGACGCCGGCATCGATACGGCCAACGTACCGCTGCAAGTGTCGAGCACGCAGGTTTCGTCCGGTTCCACGTTGACGATTTCGGTCGGAACGTCACTGGCGAGCGCCGACAAGAAGCTCATTCTTGCCACGCTCGAGCAATGCGGGGGTGTGAAGAAGCGTGCGGCCGAGCTGCTTGGTATCAGCCTGAAGACGCTTTACAACCGGCTTGAGGAATATGGCAACAGCGGCGGCGAGGACGGCGGCGAGGGCAACAGCGCCGGTTCCGGCCGCGCGCATGCCACCGAGGCATAACCCGACTTCCTCGTGCGGTACGCGGCTTGCTGATCCCGGGGGGGTATCCGCCCCATGGCGGCAAGCTCACTCAACTGCACAGGAGGTCACCATGCTGCGTTATGCAGTCGTCTTTTTCATCATCGCCCTGATTGCGGCCGTGCTCGGGTTTGGCGGCATCGCTGCCGGCGCAGCGAGCATCGCCAAGATCCTGTTCATGATTTTTGTGGTGCTGTTTGTGGTCAGCCTCATCTGGGGCCTGGTCGCGGGCAGAGGATGACGCCGGGATGAAGCGCACAGCTTTCAACCCGGCCCTCGCGATGCCATGCAACTCCAGGAGCGCTGACTGATGGAACCGTCTCAAACCAATCCTTTTCCCAAATCCGATGCCAACGGCAACCTCATCCGCGGCGACGTCGCACAAGCCGCCGAACGTGTGAAGGCGACCACGGCACAGGCCATCGACCGCACCGCCGACGCTGCGGCCACCGCACTCGACGAGGCCGCCGCCAAGCGCGAACAACTGCGCGCTTCACAGCAGCGGCTTATGAGCGATGCGGCCGAATGCATGCGGTCGCATCCGCTTGCGACGATCGGTCTGGCGTTCGGCGCAGGGTTTCTCATCAGCCGCCTGCTGGGGAGCAGCAACGACTGAGGGCTCAGACCCTCGCGTTTTACTGCCAGCCACGGCCGCGCTTGCGCGTGTGCCGTGTGCTGACTAGGCTCAAGGTCAAGGTTGAGGCCGGCACCGCGCTGGCCTCGTCGCTTTGCAAGGAATCTCCATGCGCCTGGCTGCCTACTTCGACCGGGCCCTGCTCAAGCGTTCCGCCCAGGTGTTGATCGGGGCTGTGCAGCAGTGGTCTGCGCATCGCGCCGCGAGCAAGGGCGCGGCGTTGTCGTTCTACACGCTGTTCTCGATGGCGCCGGTGCTGGTGCTCGTCATCTCCATTGCCGGCTTGTTCTTTGGCGAACAGGCCGCACGCGGCGAAATCTTCGGGCAGATCGAAGGGCTGGTCGGCACGCAGGGCGCTTCTGCGGTGGAAGCCGTGCTTGCGGCAACGCGGCGCTCCGGCAACGGCCTGTTCGCGGCGGTCACCGCCGTCGTCCTGTTATTGGTGGGCGCCACCACGGCCTTCTCCGAACTCAAGGACAGCCTCGACGAACTCTGGGAGGTGCCGCCGCGCCAGCAGCCCGGGCTGTGGGGCTTGCTGCGCTCGCGGTTGCTGTCGTTCAGCCTGATCCTCGTGCTGGCGTTTCTGCTGCTGGTGTCGCTCACCATCAACGCGGCGCTGGCGGTGGTGGAGCGTTTCTGGGGCGCCTTGTGGTCGGGCTCCACTTCGGGCATTGCGCTGCTGGTGGCCGAGGCGCTGTCGTCGGCGTTTTCGTTTGCGGTCGTGGCGCTGCTGTTTGGCACCATCTTCAAGATGCTGCCCGAAACGCGCGTGGCCTGGCGCGACGTTGCCCTGGGCGCCATCGTGACGGCGCTGCTCTTCACGCTGGGCAAACACCTCATCGGCCTGTATCTGGGCAACAGCGCCGTCGCGTCGTCCTACGGGGCAGCGGGCTCGGTCGTGGCGCTGATGCTGTGGATTTACTACTCGGCGCAGATCTTCTTCTTTGGCGCGCTGGTCACCCGGCAATATGCGCTGCGATTCGGCAGCCGCCAGCACGAAGCGTCAGGTGCCGGGGCTGCCGCGCAAGCGGCGTTGCTGAACCCGGCGATCGCGGCCACGCTCTCCAATGGGGTTGCCGGGGGCCACGCAAGCGCAGCCCGCAACAGCCGCTAAGACACCCGCATCAATCGCGTGTCAGTTGCTCCAGCAGCATCCCCGCCACAAATGCCAGACCGATGGTAATAACCGGGTGCTGACGTACGGAGCCGCTCGCCTGCTCCGAGACATTGGCATGCAGGTTTTTCAACTGTTCGGTGCGCTTGTCGAATTGCGTGAGCGCCGTGGAGAGGACGCTCGCCAGCCGATCGATGCCCTCGGCCGTGGCATCTTTCACGCGCTGCGCGGTGTGGTCGATCTGCGGATGCAGCGTGGTGACGGTCGCGCCGTTGGCGCCGTTCGTACCGTTGGTGCCATTGCTGGTGGTGGGCGGCTTGGGGGACAGTTCGGTCATATCGGCCTCCTGAGCTGGGTCGTGTCAGTCAGTCACAAGCAACCGTCATGCCCCGATCGTTGCGCGCCGCCAATAGAAAAGGGCCACGACTGTGGCCCTCGACACGGTGAGGAACTGCGCGGCTAGCCGACCGTCACCACGGTCTTGCGCACGGCCCAGATTTCAGCTTGCAGGGCCAATGCGGCGAGTGCCTGCAGGCTGTCCTGCGGCAGGGCCTTGATCCGCTTGCGGCGATTGGCGGCACGCTGCTGACGCGCCGCGCGCACGCTTTGTTCATCGAGTTGCCACGCCTTGCGGGTGGTCTCGATGATGCGTTGCACTGCCGGATCGACAGGGATTCGACTACGCACGATGTTGGACTCCTTGCTTCTTTGCTTCTTTCAATGTCGCGGCGTACCCAAAGGCGGGTTTCGCGACGGACTCCACGATACGGGAGCTTCATGACAACTTCGATAACACCGCCTCCGAAAGGGTTGTCAGTGCATTCCCACAACGGGTTGGTCTCCTCCGTCCGGGGGACGGTTCCTAGGGAGTTTCCCGCGCTTGCGGCCCGGATCAGTTGATCCTAAGCAAGGGCGCCGATCGCGTACAATCTCGGCTGCCCCGGATTGACAACGCCGCTCGGGCAGTCCATCGGCCGCCGGGATGACCCCGCAGCCAGCGCACTTGCCACGTGCGCAACCATCCGCATTTTTCACTCCTTCCCTTTCGGTTTTTGCCCGTGAGTACGCTGCAGCAGGAGATCCGGCGCCGCCGGACGTTCGCCATCATTGCCCACCCGGATGCGGGTAAAACCACGTTGACCGAGAAACTGCTGTGGTTCGGCGGCGCCATCCAGATGGCCGGCGCCGTGCGCGCACGTAAAGCCAACCGCCACGCCACCTCCGACTGGATGGAGATGGAAAAGCAGCGCGGCATCTCGGTCACGTCGTCGGTGATGCAGTTTCCGTACCGGAACGAAGGCGGCGACTACATCGTCAACCTGCTCGACACCCCGGGCCACGAAGACTTCTCGGAAGACACGTACCGCACGCTCACGGCCGTCGACTCCGCCGTGATGGTGATCGACTCCGTCAACGGCGTGGAAGCGCAGACCATCAAGCTGCTCAACGTCTGCCGCCTGCGCAGCACGCCCATCCTCACGTTCATCAACAAGCTCGACCGCGAAGGCCGTGCGCCCATCGAGCTGCTCGATGAAATCGAAAGCGTGCTGCAGATCCAGTGCGCGCCGATGACGTGGCCGATCGGCATGGGCAAGTCGTTCAAGGGCGTGTATCACCTCGTTAACGACACGGTGCAGCTGTTCGACCCGAACGCCGACAGCGAGAAGGGCGCCACGGCCGGCCTGATTCAAGGTCTGGACAACCCGGAGCTGGATCGCGTGTTGGGCTCGCAGGCGGAAGAACTGCGCATCGACATCGAACTCGTGCGCGGCGCATCGCACACGTTCGACAAAGAGGCGTTCCTGGCCGGCAAGCAGTGCCCGGTGTACTTCGGTTCGGCGGTGAACAACTTCGGCGTGCAGTCGCTGCTCGATGCACTGGTCGACCAGTCCCCCGAGCCGCTGCCACGCCCCACCGAAACGCGCGAAGTCAAGCCGATGGAAGAGAAGTTCACCGGCTTCGTCTTCAAGATCCAGGCGAACATGGACCCGAAGCACCGTGACCGCATCGCGTTTGTGCGCGTGTGCTCGGGCCGCTTCGAGCGCGGCATGAAGCTGCTGCAGGTGTCGACGGGCAAGACGGTCGCCATCAACAACGCCATCACCTTCATGGCGCAGGACCGCAACACCACGGAAGAGGCCTTCGCCGGCGACATCATCGGCGTGCCCAACCACGGCACGATCCGGCTGGGCGATGCCTTCACGGAAGGCGAGGCGCTGAAGTTCACGGGTATCCCGTCGTTTGCGCCGGAGTTCTTCCGTCGCGCGCGCCTGAACAACCCGCTGCGCCTGAAGCAGCTGCAGAAGGGTTTGCAGCAACTGGCCGAAGAGGGCGCCACGCAGATGTTCCGCCCGCTGGCATCGAATGACCTGGTGCTGGGCGCTGTCGGTATCCTGCAGTTCGACGTGGTTGCGCACCGCCTGGAGCACGAGTACGGCGTCGATGCCATCTTCGAACCGCACGAATGCTCCACCGCCCGCTGGCTGCGCGGCAAGCAGGAAGATATCGACAAGCTGATCGACAAGGCCGGCCACAACGTGGCGCTGGATGGTGCCGGCGACTACGTGTACCTGGCGCCGAGCCAGGTGAACCTGCGCCTGACGCAGGAGCGCTTTCCGGACATCCAGTTCATGGAAACGCGGGAAATCGTCTAAGCGGCGATGGGCGAAAAGAAACGGGGCCATGTGCCCCGTTTTCTTTTTGTTCGTTGTTATTCCAAATATGGGCTCCCCTCGAATACGTTGAGCGCCCAGATCGTTAAAAACGGTATGGACCACAGCCACCTGGAAACCAGGCTTGTCCGCTCGGCCAGCAATGCCCACAGCGCCATGCTGCTTGCCCCCCACATTGCCAGATGGGAAATGACGTAGTTGCTCTGCGATTTGTAGGCCCACACCCCAGCAACGGGGCCTTCCATTCCAAAGGGGTACTCGTACGGTGTCGTCAGTGCATCCCAGAGATCGAAGGGCAGAAGAACGAACATCATGCCGAGTAGGGCTGCGTACACCGCCCTCAAAATTTTAATAGCGGACTTCGAGTTCCATGTCTTTGGCATAGAGCAGAAACTCCTTTGCGAAGGACTCCATTGAATCGGTCAGATCGATGCACCCAATGGAGCCTGGAAACCTGCCGCCGTGAATGGTGAAGCTGTGACGGCCGTAGACGTTGGTTCCCCGGCTCGGGACCAGTCCGACCCGGCGTGTACCCCACGCGATAGTGCATCCTGGCCAGCGTCCCGCTTTGATACTGATGAAATTCAGTATGCAGGCAGCGCGGTTGATGGCAGGCGCTTCTTCCCATTTCTGGAAATCTGATTGCAATGCGATATAGCTTCCCTCGGGAATGGGGCCCCTGTCTTTTAGTGATTGGTGAGCTTTCCCGTTGAAGCCGGGCTTTCCGGAAAGCGCCGGCCAGCGTCTTTCAACTTGTCCGTCTTCGATCCATTGCAAGGATCGACCATCAAACAGTAATCGAGCGTGTCGACGTGAGATGCGCCATTCCACCTCGTCCAAATCAAGCAGCTTGACGATTTCGCGCGGTGTTGGAGTCTTCGGAAGCTCGTCACCAAATCGGTCTTCGAGAAACGTCAGGTATTGACGGCGTAACGCGTGATTCTCTGCAATGGCGTTCTCAAGAGGGCCCATAGGTGGATGCATCCTTTCCGTGAAGAAAACATCTTCCTATCAGGACCGCGAGAAGGTATATCGGCCGACTCTGAGTTCGATGCGATCAGCCATCAATGCGGCGTCGCCGCTGTATCCGCACCCGCACCGCATCCAGCCCGGCTCCCGCATCCAACACGTCGTCTGCAGCAAACACACCTTGCGCCAGGCGCGCCAGAGCGCCGCCGCCCGGCACCTCCACCGCCATGTTTGCGCCGCGTTCCAGCGCATGCCGCAGCGTGTCGTGCCACAACACCGGCCGCGCCATGTTCCACGCCAGGTCTTCGACGATGAGATTGGCGCGAAACAGCGCACGCGCGCGGCTGCTGCTGACGTAGGTGATCTGGGGGGCGTGGGTGGTGGCCTTTGCCGCGGCGGCGGCAAGCTCGGCGGCTTGCGTGTCCAGCAACGGGCAGTGCGACGGCACCGCCATGCACAACCGCGTCGTCTTCGATGCGCCGTGGGCCAGCGCGCGTTCGGCGACCTGCGCGAGCGCCGCGTCGTTGCCGGCCACGACGATCTGCCGTTCCGCATTCACGTTGGCGACATAGGCCGGCGTGGCGGCGGCGTTGACTTGCGCAACGATGCCGCCGACCTCCGGTTCGGCTAGGCCGATGATGGCGACCATGCCGTAACCGCTTGGGTAAGCGTCTTCCATGAGCTGAGCCCGCAGGCGCACCAGGCGCAGCGCATCGCTGAACTCCAGCACACCGGTGACAACCGCCGCAGGCCACGCGCCGATGGACAGGCCCGCCACCATGTCCGGTCCTGCGTTCTGCCGAGCCAGCGTACGCGCTACTGCCACGCCGGCAACCAAGAGACAAAGCTGCACGGCGACCGTCGACCGCAACGCCTCTGCGGTATCGAGCGTGAGCGGATCGACGCCGAGCACGTCGCCGGCTTCGGTCAACGTCTGCGCAACAGCCGGGTCGGCAGGCAGCGCGTGCAGCATGCCCGCGCGCTGGCTGCCCTGGCCGGGAAACATGAACAGGATGCTCATGCTGCGTCGCTCCATGGGTCTGCGACGAGCCGGGGGCCGTGGTCGGTCTTGAGCATCGTTTGATGCGGCGACGCCAGCCAGTCGCGTAACGCGAAGCCGCCGTAGCCGGTGTCGATCTGCAAATCGACGCGGCATTCGGTATCGCTCAACAGTTGGACGAGCTGATCGCGTTGCGCAGTCGACGGGGCACGCGGCATGCGCACAACGAGGTCGAGATCGCTCTCCGCATGCAGCACAGGCAGCCCGCTGGCGAGCGCAAAGCCGGCGCCGCCTGTCGGTCCCCACGCCCAGCCGAGTGCGTTGAGTTCTCGCGCCAGCGCGCGCAAGGTGCGCAGCGCCGCGAATGGCGCGTCGTGTGCGATGGAGGCGGCTCGGGCTGCCAGCGCCTCGGGTGAGACCACACGCGAGATGCTGTTGGCGGCCGCCGTCGCTGCGCAGCGTTCATGCCGGGCGACGCCGCGCAGGCCGACCGGCACGGAACCATCGGTGCCGCGCGGTGCGCGTCGCACCACAACAGGCGCGCCTTGCCGGCATGCCGCAATGGCCCAGTCAGGCAAGGGCGCGCCATTCGTCGCCACGGGCGTCTCAGACACCCACAGCAGGTCGTGTGCGCGCAGCAGCGTAGATGTCATCGCAGCAGCGCCTGCGTGGCCAGGAACAAGATCGACGGTCCGAGCAGGCAACCGAGGCCCGTATGGAACGTCGCCACCAGCGAGCCGTACGGTACCAGCCGCCGATCCGTGGCGGCCAGGCCCGCCGACACCCCGCTGACCGTACCCGCCAATCCGCCGAACACCATGGCCGCGCGCGGGTTGTTCAGGCCGAGCGCCTTGGCCGCGAACGGCGTGCCGACCATCACCAGGATTGCCTTGACGAGGCCCGTCGCAATCGACAGCGCCATCACATCGGAGGTGGCACCGAGCGCCGCACCGGTGACCGGCCCGACGATGTACGTCACGGCACCCGCGCCGATGGTGGTGACGCTCACCGGATCGGTGTACCCGAAGGCGTAGGCAACGCAGGCGCCGACGATGAACGGCAGCACCGTTCCCAGCAGCAGCGAGATGGCGCCGATCATGCCGGCCTTGCGTGCCTCGGTCACCTGCACTTCAAAGGCCGTGGCCACGATGGCGAAATCGCGCAGCATGGCTCCGCCCATCAGGCCGATCCCGCCGAACAGTTTCAGGTCGGCCAGGCCACGCTCGCCGCCGGTCTGCATGCCGCCCCAATAGGCGAGCACCAGCCCGATCATGATGGCGATGGCCGAGCCGTGCACGCGCCCGAACGTCAGCTTCTTGGACACCCACATCGACAGACCCATGACGATGCCGACCAGCGCGAACGCCGCGACCAGCCCGTTGTGCTGCAGAACTTTCTCTAGCATTGACAGCATGGTGCGGCTCCTCAAGCGCGGGCTTGTTCGGATTCAGGCAGTGGCGGCAGCGGTTGCCGGTTTTCTGCCTTGCCTGTGCGGTTGATGACCGCGATGCAGGCGCCGCATACGATCACCGCGCCGATGGCACCGAGCAACGCAACGGGGCCGCCGCGCAGTGCGGTGACCACGTTCTGCGTGGCTGCCATGGCCACCACCACGGGGATGTACATCGCGCCCCAGAACGAGACGCCCGCCTCGGTGGCGGCGGGCATCAGGCCGCGCTTGTGCAGGTAGAGCCGCGCGAAGATGAGCAGCAGCATGGCGATGCCCACGCCGCCGACATTGGCCTTCACGCCGATGGCCTGGCCGAGCAGGTCGCCCAGGAAGAGGCCGGCGATATGACAGAGCGCCAGCAGGGTTGTACCGTAGATGATCACGTCTTTGTCTCCTGAAGGAACGGCGATGGGTCGCCTGTTGTGGTGTTTTGGTGATCGAGGGTTGAGGACTGGTTGTTTTTGCGTTGATTGCGTTGGTGGTGCATCCCTTGTTTCATCCCCTGCCGGGGCTGACTTACTTTCTTTGTCTTGCCAAAGAAAGTAAGCAAAGAAAGGCGCGCCCGATGCGGCGAACCCCTCCTTGAATTTCCATAACCGGGCGGAGAAGGGGAAAACTCGCTTCGCTCAAACAGTTCCCCTTCTTTTTTCCGCCCGCTTACAGAAATTCAAGGCGCCGCATAGGGCAGGGCACGGCCACACCATCTGGTGCTTTAGGTTCGCGCCGTGATGTGCTTCCTATTCGTTATGCGCCTTCTGGCTGGGCGTTCCATTGCTCGCGCAGGCGTTTGCGGACTTCCGACGATGCGTTGCGCAGCGGTGCGCCCAGGCGGCTTTCCAGGCCGCGTGATGGGTCGGCTGCGATGTCGGCCAGTGCTGCGGCGAGTGCGGTTTGCACGGTGTCGACGTCTCCGGCGTCGGGTGCGTCGGCGGATTTGACCTTCAGCAGTTTCCACAGCAAGCCGAGCGACGCGAAGCTGGCGATGTCGTACGCCATGGGCGGAATCTCTTGTGCGAGGCGTTCCAGGTCGGCGACGGAGCGCAGCGTTACGCGCGCGGCTGCGGCCTTGCCCATCGCGTGCACCATCACGTCGGCGTCGTCCAGTGCGAGCAGGCGATTGGCCTGGTAGCCGTGCGCGAGCAATGCGCCCGACATGGCGCGGCCGACGATGAGGCCGATGACGGGGTGGCCGGCCAGGCGTGCGGCAGCGTAGGCGTCCGCCGCTGCAGCCAGGGCGAGGTGGATGCCGTAGGCCTCCTCGCGACGGCCGTAGGCCTGGCTTGCCACATCGATGACGGCGACGATGGCGCGCTTCTTTTCCTGCGCGGCGTCTGCAGTCATGACATCGCGCACGGCGCGCGCGAGCTGCCAGCCTTCGACGAGGCCGACTTCACCGTTGCGTGCGCGAGGGAAGCGGTTCTCGGCATCGGGCACGACGGCGACGTAGCGCGCGGGCTGGCCCGCGAGCGCGGCATCGACGACTTGCAGTGTGCTGCCGTAACCCGGCACCGCTGTGCCGACGGCGAGCGAGCGCATCCAAGTCGCGCCGCGCGTGGAAAGTTCGTTCTGGCTCATGCGACGTCCTTTGCGTAGTGCGTGCGCACATCTTCTGCCGTGGCTTGGCGTGATGTGTCCACAGCGGCGAGTTGTGCGAGGTAGTGGTCGATCTGCTCGCTGCGCTGGCGCGCGGGTGCGCCGGCACGCAGCCACTCGATCACCTGCGCGCGGATCGTGACGGAATCGTCTTCGATGCAGACATCGGCCAGGCCGGTGGCGGCGCGCTGCTCTCCGCCGGTCAGGCTCCAGATGAAGGGGCGATCGCGCGAGTCGTATTCCTCGATGCCGGCTTCCTGTTCAATCACCTGCGGGCCGTTCAGGCCGAGGCGCGCCTCGCGCGTCATCAGCAGGTAGCTGCACAGGCCCGCGGCGATGCTCATGCCGCCAAAGCAGCCAACCACGCCTGCGGTGATGCCGATCACCGGCCCGTACTCGCGCAGCGCGCGGATGCCTGCGTGGATCTCGGCAATGGCGGCCAAGCCCAGGTTGGCTTCCTGCAGCCGCACGCCGCCGGTTTCGAAGACGATCACGGCGCGTGTGGGAATGCCGTTGCGGTTGTCTTCCACCGCAAGCTCCAGCGCGCCGGCAATCTTGGCGCCAGACACTTCGCCCATGCTGCCGCCCTGGAAGGCGCCTTCAATGGCGAGCACCACCGCGGGCTGCCCGCCCAGCGTGCCGCGCGCCACCACGACGCCATCATCGGCCTGCGTGACGATGCCCTGACGCGGCAGCCACGGCGAGGTCAATTGTTCGAACGGGTCCAGCAGCTCACGGAAGGTGCCGGGGTCGAGCAGGGCAATGGCGCGTCGGCGCGCATCACGTTCAATAAAGCTGTCGCGTTCAATCGGGTTGCGTGACATGGCTTCTCCTTATGACCCGAGCGCGTTAAGCGATTCAAGCGCCTGCTCAAGCCGCAACCGCACCACGGCCGGTGTCGCGCCGAAGTCGTTGATGATGATCTTGGCCGCCGGCCACGCGTGCGAGCCGAACACGCGCGCAAGCTGCGCCTGCCACGTCGCGCTCATGCCATTGACGGACGTGGTGATGGCCACGTCGATCTGGCCGGCGGTGCCCGGCGTCAACAACACTTCGAGGTCGCCCGAGCCGACCACGCCGGCGTATGCACGGCGCCCAGCGGGTGCGCCGCCGGTGAACTGAAAATCAAGATGCTCCATGTTCGGTTTCCTGATGAGCGGATTCGGTGTCGGACACTGCGGGCGCGCTTGCGGGCAGGCGGTCGAGGAAGAGGGCGGCGGCCAGCAAGTCGGCGGCACCGCCGGGTGACACGTGCAGCGCCAGCATGTCCTGTTCGAGCGCGCGGAAGGCACGGCGGCCTTGCGCTGTTGCCAAGCCGCCTTCTGCACGCACGGCGGCCGCGCCCGCTTGCACAACGCGCAGTGCTTGGGCACCGCCGCGTGCGAGCACGCAGGTGTCGTCCAGCGCGGCCATGACGGCGAGCAATGCATCCACGCGCGCGTGGTCTTCACGGATGCCGGCAGCACGCGCTTCGCGCAGCGCAGGCAGCGCCACCTTGATCACGTGCGGGAAGCCGGCGCACGCCTGGCCCTTGGCCCCGCCGACGCCGTAGTCGTTGCAGGCGCGCTCGCCTTTGTGGCCAGTCGAGACGGGCGCAAAGCGGTCGGGAATGTTTGCCAGGCGCGCGGCGCGGCCCGCAACAGCGGCCGCGCTCAATGCATGCGGCGCCTGGCTCGCCGCCGTGACCAGCAGACCAAGCGCCCAGATGGCGCCGCGGTGCGTGTTGACGCCGCCGGTGGCCTCGAGCATGGCCGCTTCCCCTTCGCGCCCCAGGCGGCCGATGCGCTCGCGCAGGGCGAGTTGCGCACCGGCTTGCGTTTCGATCTGCGCGCCGGCCAGCGCCATGGCTTCAAACGCCGGGCGCAGCGTCTGCGCGGAATGCACCATCAGCGTCCAGTCCAGATCGTGATGCGCGCCGTTGCCGCGCACATCCACCAGACCGGGTTTGGGGGACAGCGTCACCTCGTCGATCAGGGCAGATTCGACCAATGCGGCCAATCGCTTCGCACGCGCTTTCGGGCTGGCCGGCAGGGGCCGTTGCAATGTCTTTTCCATTACCAGCTCCGGAAGCGCGCAGGCGGGTCGTACAGGCCGCCGGACCATTCGACCAGGTCGGCGATGCTCTTGGCGGCGAGCAGCTCGCGGCTGGCATCGCTGCGGCGCACGTCGAGGTCTTCGGGCAGCGCGATCAGGCCGTCGCGGCGCATCTGTTCGGTCTTGGATGGGTCATGCCGCAGGCCGATCGACGTGACGCCGGCCACCGCGGCAATCATGGCGCGCCGCTCTTCCAGCGAACGTGCCTTGTAGAGATACGCGATGCCGTCTTCGGTCAGCAGGTGGGTGACGTCGTCGCCGTAGATCATGATGGGCGCGAGCGGCATGCCGCTTTGCTTGGCGACGGCCACTGCATCCAGCGTGTCGACAAAGGTCGGCTTGCCGCCTTCCTGGAACGTTTCGACCATCTGCACGACGAGCTTCTTGCCGCGCTCGAGCATCGTCACCGGTTCGGTCATGTCGAGCCACGCGGGCGTGGCGTGACGGCGGCCGCGCGGGTCGTGGCCCATGTTGGGCGCGCCGCCAAAACCGGCCAGCCGCCCGCGCGTGACGGTGGACGAATGCCCATCGCCATCCACCTGCAGCGTCGCGCCAATGAAGAGGTCCACCGCATATTGGCCGGCGAGCTGGCACAGCATGCGGTTCGAGCGCAGCGAGCCGTCACGCCCGGTGAAGAACACATCGGGGCGCGCGGCCACGTAGCGCTCCATGCCCAGTTCGGTGCCGAAGCAATGCACGCTTTCCACCCAGCCGGATTCGATGGCGGGAATCAGCGTCGGATGCGGGTTCAGCGTCCAGTTGCGGCAGATCTTGCCCTTGAGGCCCAGGCGCTCGCCGTACGTTGGCAGGATCAGCTCGATGGCGGCCGTGTTGAAGCCGATGCCATGGTTGAGCGACTGCACGTTGTGCCGCTGGTAGATGCCGCGAATGGCCATCATCGCCATCAGCACGTGCACGGGCTTGATGAGGCGCGGGTCGCGCGTGAAGAGCGGCTCGATGTAGAACGGCTTGTCGGCCTGCACGATGAAGTCGACCCACGAGCCGGGAATGTCAACGCGCGGCAGGTCGGCCGGGTCATCGACGATCTCGTTGACCTGCACGATCACGATGCCGTCGGAAAACGCCGTGGGCTCGACCAGCGCTGGCGTGTCTTCCGTGCTGGGCCCGGTGTAGATGTTGCCGTCGCGGTCGGCCTTGAAACCGGCCACCAGCGACACGTTGGGGATCAGGTCCACCACCAGCCGCGCATACAGCTCGATATAGGTGTGGATGGCGCCGACTTCCAGTAGCCCGTCGGCCAGCAACTGGCTGATGCGCAGGCTCTGCGGCCCCGCAAACGAGAAGTCGAGTTTGTGCGCGATGCCGCCTTCGAAAATGTCGAGATGCTCGGCGCGGCTCACACTCGGCATGATCATGTGCAGATCGTGCAGACGCTCGGGGTTCACTTTGGCCAGCGAGCGCGAGAGGAAATCTGCCTGCTTCTGGTTGTTGCCTTCCAGCACGACGCGGTCGCCCGGGGCGAGCAGCGTTTCGAGCGCGGCGACGATGTCTTCAGTCGGAATCACCTTGCCGTTGGCAATGCGGCGCGCTGCAGTCAGGCGGCGTTCCTTCTCGTCGCGCCGCCGGCGCCATTGCGGCGGGATGGGTGCGTTGACACCGTTTGCCGATTGGTTGGGCATCGGTTGCATTGGGTGGCGTCTCCAGCCTTGATTGATTTGATGCCCTGTACCGTAGGCTGTAAAAAGGTGCACTTCAATCAACCTAGGCGCGGTTTCATTAACTTGAAGTTAATGAAACAATGGCCGATTCTGATAGCAGCGCGCCCGTAGAACGCGCCCGGAGGAGCCCCTGCCATGGCAATCGATGAAGACATCACCCTGAAAAAGCTCGAGGTCTTCCAATCATTCATGACGCTGGGCAACATGGCGCGCGTGTCAGAGGCGCTCGGACAAAGCACAGTGAGCGTGCACCGTGCGCTGCATTCGCTGGAGGAGGGTTTGCGCTGTCCCCTTTTCAAACGCGATGGGCGCAAGCTGATTCCGCTGTCCACTGCTTACGTGTTTGCCGAACACGTGGAGCGCATCCTGGCCGAATGCGAAGCCGGTGTGCGCCGCACGCGCGAAGCTGCAGGCTTTTCATCAACGACGCTGAAGATCGGCGGGCTCTATTCGATGACGGTTGGCACGTTGCCGCGCATCTTTGCGGGCCTGAAAACGCGCCGCTCCGCACTCGACATCGAACTCACGCTGGGCTCGAATCGCAGCCTGCTGGCCAAGTTGGAAGACGGCCAGCTCGACGCCATCGTCATCGCGCTGGGCGAGCCGCTGCGCAATCCCGATCTGCTGACCGTGCCGATGTTCGACGACGAAATTCTGTTTGCCGCACCGCTCGCCTCGCCGTACGCAGCATCGGCCGAGATCGACTTGCAAACCGTGCGCCGTGAAAAGTTCGTCGCACTCGGCGATGACTTTGCGACGTACCACGACTTCATGGCCGCCTTCGACAAGGCCGGCTTCGCCCCGCAGATCGCGCTGCGCGTGGGCGACATCTTCTCGCTCATGAATCTCGTGAGCGGCGGCATCGGCTACGCACTGCTGCCGCGCCGCGTGGCGGATTTCAGCCCGAAGGTGCAATTGATCCCGCTGGCCGCGCGCTATGCGATCAGCCAGCATATCGTGCTGGTGATGCAGCGCAATCGGGAGCGCGATCCGAATCTGTTGGCGCTGTCGGCGGAGTGTCGGTTGCTGGGGGCGAGATAGCGCCGGTGTAAGGGCGGGCGAGCCCAGACAAGCCCCGGCGCCGACGCTGCAACATCGGCACCAGCAGGCTGGATGCGCCTGGGTCGCCCATCAAGTCAGCGTTGTTGCTTGGAGTGTTCCGGCGTATCCGTCGCGCTTGTGGCGCACGCGTTGCCGGCAGCGTTGCGGTTGAGTACCGCGTGTGAGCGGGTGGCGTGAGAGATCGAGCGGGTCACGGCATTCCTCTTCATGTGATGAACGGAACCGCGCCCAACCCTTGGGAGGGGTGGGCGAGCACAGGCAGGTTTGGAACACCGAGACATAACGATCGGCACGGCCGAAGCCGTACAAGCCTGGCTCGCCCAATGAGGGAGACGAAGCCAAGCCATAGCGGTTGAGGACAAGCACCTATGCTCGGCGCTTGCCCGTTATGTCCGAGGGTTCCAAGCCTCGATCGCTTTCTCTATGGCACGGAAAACGATGGCGCAGAGTGTACCGATGGCTGCTTCGTCTGAGCAGGGGCGAAACTATAAATCAGAATTGGCGTACGGCCGGATGTGTCCCCGCAGCTGGGCGCTGTTGAAAGTCCGGCAATTATTGCCGCAGACCAAACAAGCCCTGCCAGAACGACTCGAACGCGCTGGAGGCTCGCTGGGGCGAAGTCGCTTCATCGGGTTTGATCGTCGCCGCATTGTCGGGCGAGTCTGTAGTGGCTGCGCTCTCCCGCCATGCTTCCTGCAAGGCCCACACGCTGTCGGCAATGCGCGCGGCGAGTTCTGCATCGCAATCCTTGCCGAGCAGCACGCCGAACAGGACGTCGCGATTGTGGCCGGCGTCGGCAAAGCGCATCGCGATCGCCACCATCTTTTCGTAATGCGCCTGCGCAAGGCGTTCGCGCTCGCGTTGCGCTTCCTGCTCCTGTGCTTCCTGCGCATCACGCTCGGCCTGCCAGCGCTGCATTTCCTGCGCGAAGACCTCGTCGTAGACGCGCCGCTGCTCGGCATCGGAGAGGATGGCGTAGGCCTCGCGGATCTCCTGGAACGCCGCATAGGCCTCGGCTTCGCGGCCAGGGTTGCGATCGGGGTGCCACTTCATCGCGGCGCGGCGGTAAGCGCGCTTGATTTCGTCCAGGGTCGCGTCTGGCTGCACGCCGAGGGTCGCGTAGATGGTGGTCATGTGCGGTGTGGCGGCTGCCGGGGGGAAGGTCATCCTAGCATGGGCATGTTGCCCAGCTGGGCACACCGGTGCATCAGCAAAATTGGCGCCCGGCGCGGCCAAAACACCGCGTCGGGCGCATCGCGCTTACCTCGCCTGAACCTGCACCGCTGTCCCCAGGTTGCCCGATACCACCGGCGCAATCACGAGGTATCGGCGTGCGTTACCGGCGTCAGCGTTGGCAGGCGTAACGATCTGCCGAATCTGCCCGATCGAGTTGACGATGGCGCCGCCGGCCGGGTTGGTCATGAAGTTCGCCAGGTTCTCCAGCGGGCCGCTGCCATCTGCATGCTGTGACAAGGCAAGCGCATAGGGCTGCTTCGGCTGCAGTCCGGTCACCGAGGCCTGGAGAACTTGAACGAGCCCTTGGTCGAACAGCGCCACGCTGGTCGGCGCTGCCAATGCGCCGGACTTGTCTGCGCCAGCCGGCAAGAGCGTGAGATGACTGACCTGCCCCGCTACGCCGAGCGGCTGCAGATTCTGCGTGCCGTCGCCCTCAGGCACCGCATTCGGCACGTACGTCAGCGCCTGCGGTGCCTGGCCGATCGGAATGGTCGATACGACCTTGTTCGTCTGTGTGTCGATGACGGCCAGCGCGTCGTCATTCTCCAGACCGACGTAGATGCGTGTGCCGTCCCCTGATGGCCATAGACCGTGCGGAAGTTTGCCGACCGGAATCGTTGCGACCTGTTCGAAGTTGTCGGCGCGGAACACCTTGACCTGATTCGTGCCGCCAATCGTCACGTAGGCGAACGTGCCCTTGGCGCTGTGCGCGAAGTTGACGTGATTGGTGATGGGCCCCGTGTCGAACGAGGTGATCGCGCTGAACGGTGGCTCGGCGTGGAACACCTGCACCTTGCCAACGTCCTTCAACGTGAACCACACCTGCTTGCCATCCGGCGTGGCCGCAATGTTGGGGCAGAACGGCGATTCCTGTTTGATGTGTCCCACGATCTTGTGGTCCGCCGTCGAGATCACCACCGTTTCCGGATTGAACGACGAGCACACGTAGCCGTACTTGCCGTCCGGCGAAAAGATCTGCATGCCGGGGCCTGCCGGGACGGTCACGCGCGTCTTCTCCGCATAGGTCTTGGCGTCGAGCACGGAGATGTAGTTCTCGCCGCGCACGGTCACCCAGACCTCGCTGCCATCCGGCGTGTAGAACGCTTCGTGAGGTGAGC
Organism: Ralstonia edaphi; assembly: GCF_958350185.1. Classification (NCBI taxonomy): domain Bacteria; kingdom Pseudomonadati; phylum Pseudomonadota; class Betaproteobacteria; order Burkholderiales; family Burkholderiaceae; genus Ralstonia; species Ralstonia edaphi. The sequence goes on along the minus strand of NZ_CATWHI010000004.1, from coordinate 498,424 downwards.
GGCCAACATACGTCGTGTGTTTGGCCGCGTTGGTCTGCGTATCGATGAACGTGACCGAGTTGGAGCCGATGGAGACCACCGCCAGGGTCCGGTGATCGGGCGAGAAGCCCATGCCATGCACCAGCACCTGTCCGCGATAGAGCGGGCTGAAGTTGGCCGGTGCCGGATCGCCCAGTTTGATCACCCCGAGGAGCGTGTTGCTGGCGGGGTCCGTGACCGACACCGTGTTGGAAAATTGCTCCGCCGCATAGACGCGATCCTTGTGGCTGATGGGAATGTCAGGCGAGGCGAGCGATGCGGGAGCTTGGCCGGCGCATGCGATCGAGGCGCACGTCAGGGCCGCCGCGCCAAGTGCCGTGGCAACAAACAGTCGGTGTTTCATCAATCTTCCTGTTGGTGGGTGGTGTGGGCGTGATGCGCCGCGTGCGGTGCGGGTGCCGTCGTGGCAGAAAGGGGGCGCAGCTGCGTTTGCACGGGTGCAGACGGGGGCAGCGGCTGGCCAAGCGCCAGGCGCATCGCGGCAATCTCCTGCTGTTGCGCAATGACGATTTCCTGCGCGATGCGGCGCAGCTGTTCGTTCTGGCCGTAGCGCAGGTATGCCACGGCCATGTCGATAGCGCCCTGATGATGCGGCGCCATCATGGCCACGAAATCCTGGTCGATGTTGCCGGTAGGCTTGGGGGCCATCCCGTCCATCATCCTTGTCATGGCGACATCGTTTTCGGCAAGGAACGCCTGCTCGACATCGGCTTGGGGCGGCGGTTGCTGCGCGAGTGCAGCGTGTGCGCCGATGCTTGATATGAGCGTGAGAACAGCGAACAGCAACGCGCGCGGGCGAGGCTTCAAACGTGACGACATGGGTTCTCCAGGATGCGCGCCGATGGCGTGATAGCGGAGTAAACAAGGCAGGGCGGCGGTTTATTCCCACGCGTCGCAAAGATTTATTTTTCGCCGCACACACAAGCCACGCACGCGTCCCACAAATGAAAACGCCCCGAACAGGTCGGGGCGTGTCGCTTTGCATTTTGCTGTTGCGCTTCAGGTGACGGTCAACGTTCCGTTCATCGTCTCGTGGCCCGAGCCGCAGAAGATGTCGCACAGGAAATCGAACGTGCCGGTCTTGTCGGGCGTGAGCGCCAGCCGCACGGTCTGCCCCGGTACCACATCGGCGCGCACGTTGAAGTCTGGAATGGCAAAGCCCATCAGGATGTCCTGCCCGGTCAGTTCAAACACCACGGGCACACCCCGCTTGAGCGTGATCTTGTCGGGCGTGAACGTGAACTTGCGCGCGTGCACGCGGATGACGGTCGGGCCCTCGCCGTGCGCAACGCAGGCAAGCGCTGCGCCTGCGGCGAGCACGGTGAACTGGCACAGCGCCCGGCGGCGCTTGGGATTGTGTGCAATGAACGGGCGCATGTCAGGTGGCCTCCGGCGTCTTGTTGATGGTGTTGGCTTCGCTGTTCGCATGGATCGGCTGCTCGGCCAGCGCCCAGGTGGCGGCATCGTGCTTGCCGTGCTCGGTGATGCTGCGCCAGCCGAGGCCGCGATACGGCGCGGCGGCATCCCACGGGATCGGGTTCCGTTTGGCCTGCGAGCCCGGCGCGGGCGGTGCAGGCAGCGGGAACATCAGCGAGCGCGCCGAGTGGTGCGCAATGTGCCCAGTCATGTGGTGGTGTTCCTGGTGGATGTGACCGTAGAACACCGTCACGTTGGGGTGCGGCATCAGCAAGTCGATGACCTGCTGGCCGTCGCGCGTGGCCCAGTCCCATTGCGGGTACAGATCGAACAGCGGCCGGTGCGTGAACACGACGATGGGTGTGTGCTCAGGCACGGAACGCACATCGGCCGCCAGCCACGCGAGTTGTGCATCGCCCACGCGCGCGGATGGGTCCGACACGTTGTCGATGGCGATGAAGTGCACGCCCTTGTGATCGAACGAATAATGCGTGCGGCCGAAGAGTTCGATATAGGCCTCGCCGTTGTCGAGCGAAGCGTCGTGCTCGCCCGGCATGTAATGCACCACCGGCACCTTGATCTGCGCGGCAATGTCGCGAAATTCGGCCAGGCGCTTGCGGCGTTCGGCAGGGTCGTCGCTGATGTGGCTGAGGTCGCCCGTGAAGATGACGAAGTCCGGCGCGGGCGACAGCGCGTTCACCGCCGCAATCGCCTTGGGCAGCGTGCCTTGCGAATCGGGGTTGGGCGCGCCCTTGAAGCCCCAGTGCGTGTCGGATAACTGCACGAAGTAGAAATCGTCTGGCTTGGCGCCGGCGGCGCGCGTGGTGGCCGCCATCGCCTGCCAGCCGGGCAGCCCGGATGCGTACACCAGACCGCCGACCGCGGCCAGTTGCAGGAACTGGCGTCGTCCGGGTTGCTTGCTCATGGGTGTCCCCTGCGATAGATGGCTGAGTTGGGTAATGACCCGGCACGATGGAAATGGAAGAAGCGCCGGTGCTGCCTGTCATACCGGCCGGGGTGCCGGCGTATTCCACGAGATTCGCGTTTCCACAAAATTTCTTCGGCGCGGGAATAAACTGGATTGCACCCCGGTATACGAAGGTCAACTGCCTCCAGGCCGCCATGCCCGACCTGCCAGACCCCACGCTCGATCTGCCCACCGACGCGCAGCGCTTTGCGCAGTCGGTGCTGCCGCATGTCGACGCCGCCTACAACCTGGCGCGCTGGCTCTCGGGCGACGCGCAAGACGCCGACGACATCGTCCAGGAAGCCTGCCTGCGCGCATTCCGGCTGTTCGGCGGGTTTCGCGGCGGGGATGGACGCCCGTGGCTGCTCGCCATCGTGCGCAACACGTGGTTCTCGGAATGCGCGCGCCGCAAGCAGGCGCCGGCCCAGCCCTGGGATGACGACGCGGCCGCCGGCCAGGCGCACGACGACAGCGCCAGCTACGGCATCGACCCCGCTGCGCTGCTCGCGCGCATCGACGACGTGCGCCGCGTGCATGCCGCGCTCGCGCAATTGCCGGTGCCGTATCGCGAGGTGCTCGTGTTGCGCGAGCTGGAAGACCTGCCGTACCGCGACATTGCCGCCGTGGTCGACGCGCCCATCGGCACGGTCATGTCGCGGCTGGCGCGTGCGCGGCAGCAACTCGCCCGCCTGTTGACGGAAGACAACGCACCCCCGCGCACGAACGTGACGCCCATCCGCGCAACGGGCGGTATGGGAAACAGCACCAAGGAGTCCCGCCATGAACTGTGACGACATCCGCGCGCTGCTGGCTGCCCGCGCCGATGGCGAACTCGGTGCGGCCGACAGCCTGCGCATGGAAGCGCACCTGACCACGTGTGCCGCGTGTACCGACATCGCTGCGCGCCACGATGGCGTGGTGCGTGCGCTGCGCCAGGGGCTGCGTGCGCCGGCGGTGTACATGAAGGCGCCGGCGGGTTTGAGCGCGCGCGTCTTGCGGGCCGTGCAGAAGGAGGCCGGCGTGCGGGCCGAACCGGCTGCCACGCGCACGCCGCGCCCGGCGGCATCGCCATGGCAGCACTTGGCCAATTGGTTGATCACGCCATCCCGCAGGCTCGGCTTGGGGCTGGGAGCCGGCGCGCTGGCGGCGGTGGCGCTCGGCGTGGGCGTGCTGGTTGGGCGGCCCGATACGGCTGCGCTCACCGCGCACGACATCACCGCCAGCCATGTGCGGGCGTTGCTGGGCGCGCGGGAGACGGACGTGTTGTCGACCGACCGGCACACGGTCAAGCCTTGGTTCAACGGTCGCATCGACTATGCGCCGCCTGTTGCTGACCTTGCCGCACACGGTTTCCCGCTCATCGGCGGCCGGTTGGACTACATCGACGGGCGTCCGGTCGCGGTGCTGGTTTACCGCTCAGCGCAGCATCCCGTCGACTTGTACGTGCGGCCCGAGGCGGGCGGCGATACCGAGCCCGCGCTGCGCACCGAGCGCGGCTACCAGCTGATGTTCTGGCGCAGCGCCGGCATGGGCTACTGGGCCATCACCGATGCGTCTGCCGACGTGGTGCAGGCGTTTGCGCGGGCCGTGCGCGGCGGCTGAAAAAACGGTCAGGTTTCCGCAAGCTGCTGTCTTTTGAGCACAAAGGCTTCAAACGCGGCCGGGGGCACCGGCGGGCAGAAGAGGTGGCCCTGGCCGTAATCACAGCCCGCCGCCACCAGGATCGCCTTCTGCTCCTCGGTCTCGATGCCCTCCGCAATGACCTTGATGCGCAGTGCGTGCGCCATGCTGACGATGGCGCTGCACAGTGCGATGTCTTTCGGGTCATGCGCGAGGCTGCGCACGAAGGACTGGTCGATCTTGATGTAGTCGATGTCGAAGCGTTTGAGGTACGACAGCGACGAATACCCCGTACCGAAATCGTCGAGCGCGATGTCGATGCCCGCGCGCCGGAATTCGTGCAGGTGTTCCATCACCTCTGCGCTGTCGGCCATCAGTGAGCCCTCGGTAATTTCAACGACGAGGCTGTGCGGCGCAAGCCCCCGGCGCTCCACCACCTTCGGCCACGATTCGGTGCCCGACTGGTGCGCGCGGAACTCCAGCGGCGATTTGTTCACCGACACCTGCAGCGTGTTGTCGAGCGTGGCGTGCCAGTGTGCGAGCCGGTCCAGCGCCTGGTTCAGCACCCACTTGCCGATCTCGACGATCAAGCCGCTGTCTTCGGCCACCGGAATGAAATCCGCCGGATCGATCTCGCCCCGCACGGGATGCGTCCAGCGGATCAGCGCCTCGGCCTTGCGGACCTTCCCCGTGACCAGATCGACGATGGGTTGGTAGTGCACCGCCAGGTGGCCGTGCGCGAGCGCTACGCGCAAGTCGCTGGTCACGCGCAGGCGCTCCTGTTCGGCGCGCTGCAAGGCCGGGGTGAAGACGGCCCACTGGTTGCGCCCGGCGCTCTTGGCCGCAAACATGGCCTGGTCTGCGCACACGAGCAACGATTCAGCGGTGTCGGCATCGCGCGGATACAGCGCTACCCCGATGCTGGCCGACACTTCCACGCTTTCTTCGCCCAGCTGCAACGGCGCGGCAATGCGCGTGAGCAAGCTGCGGATGATGGGTGTGGCCGCTGCGGCATCGGGCAGGTCCGGCAGGATGATGGTGAACTCGTCGCCGGCCAGCCGCGCGACCGTATCGGTGCCGCGCACGATGGCCGAGATGCGCCGGGCGATCTCCTTGAGGAGGATGTCGCCCTGGTCATGGCCAAGCGAGTCGTTCACTTCCTTGAAACGGTCCAGATCGATGAACAGCAACGCCAGTTGTGTCGACGTCTGGCGCGCCCGTGCAATCTCCTGGCGCAGGCGGTTGTAGAACATGTGCCGGTTGGGCAGATCGGTGAGCGCGTCGAAGTTGGCCTGCCGCCAGATGACCTCTTCGGCGCGCTTCTTCTCCGTCATGTCGTGGATGAGCGCAACGCGGCGTGGCTCGCCCAGCGTGCTGTCTGCAAACGTGTCGATGGTGAGCAGCGCGGGAAACTCGCTGCCGTCCTTGCGGCGGATCAGGTACTCGCCGCTCCACGTGCCTCTGGTGGAGACGCCCTCACGCATGGCGTCGATGACGGCGCGCTCGTTGCATTCAGAGCGGATCGCGTCGCTGGACTGGCCCTTGAACTCCTGCGCCGAATAGCCCGTGGTGACGGTAAAGGCCGGGTTCACGTCGATCACGCGCCCGTCGAGCGTCATCACCATCATTGCTTCGCTGCTCGATGCATAGACCATGGACGCCAGGCGCATGTCTTCCATGTGCCGCTTGCGCTCGGCTCCCTGGTGGCGCAGCGTGAAATACAGCAGCGCGAGAAGCAGGGTGGAGCCTGCCGCCTCGACCAGCGCGGTGCGCCGATAGCCGTCGTAAGGCGCCAGCACCGAGACGACCGACTCGCCCACCAGGAAGTACAGCCCGATCTCCGGCACATGGTGATAGCCGATGATGCGCTCCACTCCGTCGGTGCCCGACACCACGCGGTAGCTGCCGGTGTCCTGCGCACCGGGCTTGTTGAACTGTCGGCGGCGCGGCGGCTTTTCGATACCTGCAGTCGGGTTCGGCACGCGGGCCAGGATCTGACCGGACTCGCGGATGATGGTGGCAGCCCCGTCCTTGCCGATGGCGAGCGTATTGGCAAAGCTCGCGAACTGTTCCGGGCTGACCGACACCACCACGACGCCAGCAAACTGGCCCGCCCTGAGGATGGGGCGCGTGAACTGGATCGACCACTTTTTCGAGACCTTGCCCTGCACCGGGTCGCTGATGAAGAGCACGTCGCGTCCGCCGGATTCCTTGTGCACGCGAAAGTGCTCGCGCTGGCTCAGGTCGAGGCGTTCTGTCGTGGGGCCGATGCTGGAGTAGACGAGCATCCCGTTCTCGTCGATCACGGCCACCTGGAAGGTCAGGTCGCGCACGGCTTCCTGCCGCTCGTGGATCACGTGGTCGAACACGTCGCGACCGGATAGCCAGCTCGCGCGCAGATCGAGCAGGAATTCGGACACGCGCCGCACGCTGCCGAGCGAGTACTCGCCAAATGCCCGTGCTTCGACCTGCGTGCGCGCCTGCGCATCACGGATCAGCCGGTCGCGTTCTTGTGTGAGTTGATGGAACGTGAACGTCCAGATGAACAGCAGGACCACCGCCGCCCCGATGTTCAGCGGCGACAGCAACCTCTGCCGCCATCCTTGCCGCGGCGTTGTCTCGGTCGTGCTATCAGAAGAAGCCTTCGATTGCTCTGCGGGCATCCCCACTCCAGCGTTTGCGTGTCCAGTTGCCTAGGGCACGCGCAGCGTGCCTGGGTGTCGGCAATTCATGTGCCTCTCACTCTATATCGGAGCGGGCCCCATGTGTCTTAACCCGACCGTGGAGGCAGGCCAGCAGGAGCGCAATCGTTTGCCCGGGGCAGGTAAAACCCGGACTTACCCTTGGTTGCTGTTTGTGCGGCGCAACGCCTGCAGAGAGAGGCGCCGCGCGGCCGAAGGCACGCGGGCGCCGGCAGGGTCAGCGTTCGTAAAACGCGGCCTGCTTGTCTGCCATGTCACGCAACAGGGCAGGGGGCGCAAAGCGGCGGCCGTGTTCTGCCGCGAGCCGGTCGCACAGTTCGACAAAGGCGCCCACCCCCACGCGATGGATATGCGACACAGGCCCCCCACGGAATGCCGGGAACCCCCAACCGAGCAGCGCGCCCACATCGGCATCGCGCGGATCGGTCACCACGCGCTCATCCAGGCATCGCGCCGTCTCCACGGCCTGCACGGTGATGAGGCGGTCGACCAGCGTCTGCACGTCGGGCTGCGCGGCGGCGTTGGGGTATTCGGTCGCCAGCCCGGGCCACAGCATCTTCTTGCCGCCTTCCGGATAGTCGTAGAAGCCGCGGCCCGCCTTGCGGCCGATGCGGCCCAGCGCGACCATGCGCTCGGCCACGGCTTCGCCCGGGCGCTCGATGTAGGCGACCCCCAGGTCGGCGCGGGTCTGCTGGTTGACCTTGTGGATCAGTTCGCTCGAAACCTCGTCGATCAACGCAAGCGGCCCCACCGGCATGCCGGCCAGCAGCCCGGCGTTTTCGATGAGCGCAGGGGCGACCCCTTCGGCGAGCATCGCCAGGCCTTCGAGCACGTAGGTCGAAAACACGCGGCTCGTATAAAAGCCGCGGCTGTCATTGACGACGATGGGCGTCATGCAGATGGCCTTGACGTAATCGAGCGCCTGCGCAAGCGTCGCCCGCGTGGTCTGCCGGGCAACGATCACCTCCACCAGCGGCATCTTGTCGACCGGCGAGAAGAAATGCAGCCCGATGAAATTGCCTGGGCGCTGACTCGCTTCTGCCAGACCGGTAATCGGCAGCGTCGATGTGTTGGACGCGAAGATGGCATCGGGCGACAGCACAGCCTCGGCCTGGCGCGTCACGTCGGCCTTGATGTCGCGCTGCTCGAACACGGCTTCAACAACGAGCCCCGCGCCGTCCAGGTCGGCGTAGGACGTGGTCGGCTGGATGCGCGCGAGCAGCGCTTCGGCCTGGTCGGCATGCAGACGGCCGCGCTGTACCTGCTTCTCGACGAGCTTGCGCGAATAGTCTTTACCGCGTTCGGCGGCTTCTTGCGTGGTGTCGAGCAGCACGACGGGCAACCCTGCCTTGGCGGTGACGTAGGCGATGCCGGCGCCCATCATGCCGGCGCCCAGCACGCCGATCTTGGCGTAGCGCCGCGCAGGCACATCGGCGGGGCGTGCGGCCAGTTTGTTGGCGGCGTTCAGGCTGAAGAAAAGGGTACGGATCATCGCCCGTGCCTCCGGCGACAGCACCGCCTGCACGAAGTAGCGCGCCTCGGTCTTGAGGCCCGTATCGAGATCGGTGATGAGCCCTTCATATACGCACGACAGGATGCTCGCCGCGGCCGGATAGTTGCCGTAGGTTTTCTGGCGCAGCATGGCGTTGGCTGCCGTGAATAGCTGCTGCACGGCGGGGCTGGCGATGCCGCCGCCGGGCACCTTGTAGCCCTTGATGTCCCATGGTTGCTGCGCGCGGGTCTGGCCTTCGCCGAGCAGCCACGTGCGCGCGGCATCGGCCTCGTCGCCCGCATTGACGACCGCATCGACAATGCCGAGCTTGAGCGCGTCTGCCGCCTTGATGCGCTTGCCTTCAAGCAGCATCGGCAGCGCCTTCTGCACACCAATCAAGCGCGGCAGACGCTGCGTGCCGCCGCCGCCCGGCAAAAGGCCGAGCGTGACTTCGGGCAGGCCGAAGCGCGCGCGGGCGTTGTCGGCGGCCACGCGGTAGTGGCAGGCGAGCGCAATCTCCAGCCCGCCGCCCAGTGTCGAACCCGGCAGCGCGGCGGCCACGGGCTTGCCGCAGGTTTCCAACTTGCGCAGCATGCGGTGCAGTTCGCACGTGCGTTCAAACAACGTGGCGGCGTCGTCGCTGGCCTGCAGCCATTCGAGGTCGCCGCCGGCAATGAAATCCGCCTTGGCGGAGGTGACGAGAATGCCCTTGACGCCGGCATCGGCGCATACGCGGTCGATGGCGGCAAAGAAGGCGGCGCAGGTGTCGCCGTTGAGCACGTTCTGCGCACGGCCCGGCTGGTTCCACGTGAGCGTGGCGATGCCGTCGGTGTCGATGGTGATGTCGATCATGTCAGCACGCTCCTTAAACGCGTTCGATGATGGTGGCGGTGCCCATGCCGGCGCCCACGCACAGCGTGGCAAGCCCCGTGCTCGCGCCACGCCGTTCCAGCTCGTCGAGCAGCGTGCCGAGAATCATGGCGCCCGTGGCGCCGAGCGGATGGCCCATCGCAATGGCGCCGCCGTTGACGTTGATGCGGTCATGCGGCACGGCCAGCACCTCCATGAAGCGCAGCACGACGGAGGCGAAGGCTTCGTTCAGTTCGTACAGGTCGATGTCGGCCGCCGACATGCCCGCGCGCTTGAGTGCCTTCTCGGCCGCGTACGAAGGGCCGGTCAACATGATCGACGGCTCCGAGCCGATGCTCGCAAAGCTGCGGATGCGCGCACGCGGTTTGAGGCCCGCGCGCTTGCCGGCCTCGCGGCTGCCGATCAATACGGCTGCGGCGCCATCGACGATGCCCGAGCTGTTGCCCGCGTGATGCACGTGTTCGATGCGTTCGAGTTCGGGATAGCGCTGGCGGATCACGGCGTCAAAGCCGTATTGCTCGCCCAATTCCGCAAACGAGGGTTTGAGCTGCGCGAGTGTGTCGACGGTGGTCTGCGGGCGGATCATCTCGTCGCGGTCGAGGATGGTCAGGCCGTTCTGGTCGCGCACCGGCACGATCGAACCTGTGAACCAGCCAGCGGTGCTGGCCGCATGCGCGCGGCGGTGGCTCTCGGCGGCGTAGGCGTCGACGTCATGGCGGCTGTAGCCCCACTTGGTGGCGATGGTGTCGGCCGACACGCCTTGCGGCACGAAATACAGCGGGATGGCCGCGGCCGGGTCCACAGGCCATGCGCCGCCGCTGGCACCCATCGGCACGCGCGACATGCTCTCCACGCCGCCGCCGATGGCGAAGTTGCTCTGCCCGGCCATCACCTGTGCAGCGGCCATGTTGCAGGCCTCCAGGCCCGAGGCGCAGAAGCGGTTGATCTGCACGCCGGCCGTCGTCTCGGCATAGCCGGCGGACAGGACTGCCACGCGGCCGATGCACGCGCCTTGTTCGCCCACGGGTTCCACACAGCCCAGCACGACGTCGTCCACCAATGCCGTGTCGAGCTGGTTGCGATCGCGGATGGCGCGCAGTGCGGTTGCGGCCAGGCGCAGCGGCGTGACACCGTGCAGGCTGCCGTCTTTCTTGCCCTTGCCGCGCGGGGTGCGAACGGCGTCGTAGATATAGGCTTCCATAGCGTTGCGTCCTGAAGGTCGTGCTCGTTAAAGGGTGCGGGCGATCAGCTCTTTCATGATCTCGTTGGTGCCGCCGTAGATCTGCTGCACGCGTGAATCGGCCCACGCGCGGGCGATGGGGTACTCCCACATGTAGCCGTAGCCGCCGTGCAGCTGCACGCAGCGGTCCATCACCTTGAATTGCAGGTCGGTGGTCCAGTACTTGGCCATCGATGCGGTGGCGGCATCGAGCTTGCCGGCCAGCTTGAGCGAGATGCACTGGTCGACAAACACGCGGCCGATCTGCACTTCCGTTTTCAGTTCGGCCAATGCGTGCCGCGCGGTCTGGAAATCGAGGATGGATTTGCCGAAGGCCTGGCGCTCGCGCACGTAGCGCAGCGTCCAATCAAGCGCGCCCTCGGCCGAAGCGATGGCGCCGATGGCGATCTGCAGGCGCTCCCACGGCAGTTCCTGCATCAGGTACGCAAAACCGCGATGCTCCTCGCCGAGCAGGTTGGCGGCCGGCACGCGCACGTTGTCGAAGAACAGCTCGGCGGTGTCCTGCGCCTTCATGCCGACCTTCTTCAGCCGCTTGCCCTTGCTGAAGCCGTCCATGCTGGTGTCGACGACAAAGAGGCTCGTGCCCTTGGCGCCGCCTTCGGGCGTGGTGCGCGCCACGACGATCACCACGTCCGCGTGCCAGCCGTTGGTGATGAAGATCTTCGAGCCGTTGAGCACGTAATGGCTGCCGTCGCTGCTGCGCGTGGCGGTGGTGCGCACGCCTTGCAGGTCGGAGCCCGCGCCGGGTTCGGTCATGGCAATCGCGCCGATCATCTCGGCGCTCGCCAGCTTGGGCAGGTAGTGCTGTTTCAGCGCCTCGCTGCCGTAGTGCAGCAGATACGGCGCGACGATTTCAGAATGCAGGCCGAAGCCCAGGCCCGTGGCGCCCGTGCGGGCAATCTCTTCGATCAGCACCGTGCTGTAGCGGATGTCGGCACCGGCGCCGCCATAGGCCTCGGGCATGCTGGCGCAGTGGTAGCCGGCGGCAGCGGCCTTTTCCCAGATGGCGCGGTCGACGTAGCCCTGATCTTCCCAGCGCTCGTGGTGGGGCAGGACTTCGGCGTCGATGAAGCGGCGGACGGATTCACGGAAGGTGTCGTGTTCAGCATCGAACAGCGTGCGGGCAATCATGGCGGCTCCAGAATGGGCGGCGGATGGGTTGCCGTATTTCAACAAGGCCGCGACAATTCCGGTTGATCCGGATCGCCACTTTCTTGATATGAAGCGCCAGCCGAAAGCTGCCTCCAAACGCGCCGGTTTGCACACGCGGGCGCGTATTGCCATCCTCCTGCCGCCGCGCCTGTTTGCCGGTTACGTGTTTCTGACCCAGGAGATGTTGCTGGTGGCCGGCACCATGCAGGCGCGCAGCGTGGATGTGATGGGCAGCCGGCTCTTCGATATCGATGTGTTGTCAGCCGATGGGGCGGCCGTCCGAAGCTTTGGCGATATGCCTGTGCCCGCCACCGCCGCGTTGACCGATGCGCCCTACGACGTCGTGATCGTGCCCGCACAGTTCGCCCCGGAGGCGACATTGGATGCGGAAGAAGCGCGCCTCGCCGAGTGGCTGCGCAGGCGCTATGAGGCTGGTGCCCTGGTGGTTGGCATGAACGCGGCGCCGCTGTTCGCCAAGGCTGGATTGCTGGATGGTTGTAGAGCGACGGGGCTGGCGAGCGAGCGCGCCTGGTTTGCACGGCATTTTCCCGACGTGCATTACACGCCCGACCGGCCGCTTGCGGTGGATGGCCGCATCATCACCGTCAGCGGCATCAACCCTGCCGTGGACGCCTGCGCGTACGTCATCGATCACTGCCGCGGGGCCGGCGCATCGCGGCGGATGCTGCGCACGGCGCTCACGCAATCCCTGCCGTCATACGAACACATGGCCGTGTGGACGGCTCAGTTCAAGCGCCACGGCGATGCGGCCATGCTGGCCATCCAGGACATCGTCGAACGGGAACTGGCAGCGCCCCCAACGCTGGCGGAGCTGGCCGCCCAGGCAGCGATGAGCGAGCGCAGCTTGACGCGCCGCTTTGCCGCCGCCACCGGCAGCAACCTGCGGCGCTACGTGGCGACGCTGCGGCTGGAACTGGCCGCGTTTCTGCTGCGAACGGGCCGCCAGCCGCTCGACCATATTGCCGATGAATGCGGCTACGGCAGCGTCAGCGCACTGAGTCGCGCGTTTTCTGCCGGCCGCGGTTGCAGTCCGCTGCAATACCGGGCGCAGCATCGCACCCGCTGAAGTTTCACGGACGCAGCAGATCGAAGCCGGCCAGCAACACCACACCCGAGAGCGCGGTCAGCGGCAGCGAATGTTGGCCAAAGTACAGCAACGCGGCGGCCAGCCAACTGGCCGCGAAGAAAGCGCTCATGCGGTTCATGATGTCACCTGATCGTTGTTGGGTGGGGAGCGGTGCGGCCGGCACATTTACGCGTGCTGGTAGCGGTATTCCTGGGTCTTGCCGCCGTAGCCGTAAGCTGCGGCGCGAACGTCCTGCACATAGATATAGCTCTCTTCGTGCAGATTGCCGAGCAGCTCGGCGAAAGCCGTGAACGCCGCGGCGATGTACTGCGCCTTCTCGGCCTTGGTATTCGTTTCGTCCGTCACCTTGATGTCGAAATAGACGCTGTTCTTGCCTTGTGCGGCCAGCGTCTGCCCGCCGACGATCCAGTCTTCCGGGTCGACATAGTCGATGGCAATGGCCGTGACCTTCGGGTCCTTGCCCAGGATGCGGGAGGTGAGTTCCAGCAAGGTGCTGGCAATCTTCTGCGTCATTTCTGCAGAACGTTTGGCGCTGACTTTGACGTTGAGGATGGGCATGATGGTTTCTCCTATTAGTTAGCAATGCAACTACATGGCCAAAAAAAATGGACGCTCATGTCAGGGTAGAGCGCACACCGCGGATCTTCGTCACGGTATCGGTGAATTCGGTACTGCCCAGCACGCGCTTCAACCTTGCGGTGACGGCGCCGCTGGCCTCGTTCAACGCCGCCCCGATCTTGACGGCTTCCGGCGTCGGGAAAATGGCGGTCTCGCGGCCGTCGGCTTCCGTCTTGCGACGTTCGATCAGGCCCTTGCTTTCCAGCCCATCCAGCGCGCGCGTTGCCGTGGGGCGCGTGACGGACATGGCTTCCGACAACTCGCTTTGCAGCATGCCAGGGCGGTCGACGATCGCACGGAGCATGAAGCCTTGCGGCGGCGTGAGATCGAACGGCGCAAAGGCGTCTGCCCAGACGCGGTCGAGCTTGCGGGCCAGGGCGGTGGTGTTGAAGTAGAGGCAGTGGTCGAACATGGTGAGGTGGATGGTAGGGGAGGATGGTTAGATATGCAACTTGTTTTTTTTGTGTTGGTGGTCCACCCCCCTTTCGTTCCCTGCCGGGACCGACTTACTTTTCTTTGTCTTGCCAAAGAAAAGTAAGCAAAAGAAAGGCGCGCCCGAGATGGCGAAGGATTCCTTGAATTTGCGTAACCGGGCGGAGGTGGGGAAAACTCGCTTCGCTCAGACAGTTCCCCACCTTTTTTCCGCCCGCTTACGAAAATTCAAGGCGCCATCAAGGGCTCAACGTCAAAGGAAAAAGGCCAACCCATCGTGCGGTTGGCCTTTTCGTTTGGGCCTGCGCCCCGAGGGTGTGGCTTTGTCCTTTGACTTTCCTGCCCTAGATGGCGCCTTGAATTTCTGTTGCAGGGAGGAAAAAGGAAGGGAAACTGTCTGAGCGAAGCGAGTTTTTCCCTTCCCCTCCCTGCGACATAAATTCAAGGAATCTTTCGCCATCTCGGGCGCGCATTTCTTTGCTTACTTTCTTTGGGCAAGACCAAAGAAAGTGAGTCAGCCCCGGCAGGGGATGAAACAAGGGGCGCACCAACAACACCAGAACAAAAACAAAAACAAAAACAAAAAAATCAAAAATAAACCGTAGCACTAGCCCTAACCGTCCGAGGCGCCCCCTGCACCAGAATGAACCCCCAACTCGGCAACCAGTACTTCTCATTCGTCAGGTTGTCGACGTTGAACCGCAGCGTCACCGGCTTGCCGCCCACCTTGGTCGAATACCGCGCCCCCACATCAAACGTGTGATACCCCGGCACGATGTTGCTGTTGTCCGCTTCAAGCGCCAAGTTGCCGACGTACTGGCCACCTGCCGACAGCACGAGCCCAGGCACCGGCGGCACGGCATATTCCACATAGGCCGTCGCCTTGAAGCGCGGTGAGCCGTAGGCGCGTTTGCCCAGCACCGAGGCATCGGACTCCGTGTTCTCCGAGTCCATGAACAGCACCCCGCCCAGCAGCGTCCAGTCCCGCGCGAGCTTGCCACGCGCGCTCAATTCGAGCCCGCGATAACGCGTCATGCCGTCTTGCGTATAGACTTTGTCCGGCCGCAGATACGCCAGCCCGCGCTGCACCTGGAACAGCGCCGCGCCGAATGTCCAGTCGTGGAGTTCCGCCTTGGCGCCCACTTCGATCTGCTTGCTCTTGAGCGGCCCGAATACCGTGCCCGCGTTGAGTGCGGTGATTGGTGCGGTGGCGCCGGCCTCCAGCGATTCCACATAGCTCGTGTACAGCGTCACCGGCTGCACGGGTTTGAACATGAGCGCCAGGGTGGGCGTGATCGGCTCGCGGGTGTATTTGGCCGAGGTGCTGCCGTCGGCGTTGTAGCCGGTCTGGTTGAAGCGCGTGTAGCGCAACCCGCCCAGCACCGACCAGTGCTCGTTGAACTTGGCCGTATCGCTCGCAAAGACGGACGTCTGGTCGATCCGGGATGTGCGAGCCAGACCGTCGGACGCGGGCACCCGCATCGGTGTCGCCCCGGACGACACGAACGCCGACGTGTCGTACAGGTTGCCCGTGCCGAGCAGCGTGGAAGCAAAGCCACCCGTGGCTTGCGTGAGACTCTGCCACGAGGTGCCGAAGACGAGTTCATGCTCGATCGGGCCTGTGCGCGCCTTGCCGTTGGCCATCACCTGCGCCTGGCTGTATTGGTAGCGCTGGTACGAGCTGTACTGCAGCTCGCTGAAGTTGCCCGCGTTGTCCGTCAGCTGGATCGCGCTGTCGGCATTGCCTCGGTTCTGCTGCGTGTAGCGATAGGCGGCGCGCACGTTCCAGTCCGGCGTGGCCGCCCAGTTCAGTTCGGTGCCGACGGATTTGATCTCGGTCTCGTAATACGACCCGCGCGACGACACGCGTTGGCTGCCGTCAATGGCGCGCGGCGTGCGCACGAACTCCGTGACCGGCACACCAAAGTCCTGGCCGGGGATGATGCCGTAGTAGGCGCCCTGTACGTTGCGCTGCATGTACAGGCCGTCAAACGACCACTGCAGATCGGGCGTGATGCGCGCATCAAGTGCGAGCGATGCGGAGTCGCGCTTGATATGGCCGCCGTCGACAAAGGTGTCGCCTTCTTCATGCACTACACCGAGGCGCGCGCCCAGGGCCTTGGTCGGGCCGAACCGTCCGCCGACATCGAGCGATTCCTTCAGCGTGCCGCCGCTGGTAAAGCCGAACGTGGCGCTGCCGCCAAAGGTGTTGGTCGGGCGTTTGGTCACGAAATTGGCGATGCCGCCCGGCGTGCCGAAGCCATACATGAAACCCGACAGGCCCTTGAGCAGTTCCACGCGTTCGAAGTGTTCGAGCGGCACATCGCTGCCCCAGTTGGGGACGGCCAGACCGTCGACCTTGTAACCCTCCAGCAGGTCGAGCTGCAGGCCGCGGATGGTGATGTTCGACGCCTCGCCGATGTAGCCGTCGTTGTTGGCGGTGACCGCCGGATCGCCCTTGAAAACCTCGCCGATGGTCTGTGCCTGACGGTTCTGGATCAGCTCCTGCGTGGCAACGTTGATGGTGAACGGCGTATCGAGCACGGCCTTGTCGCCCAGTGCGCCGGTGCTGGCCTGCTTCGCACCATAGGCCGCCGATTTGCCGGCGGTGACTTGCGTGGCGGGCAGGTCGACCTGCGTGGTGCTCTGCTGCGCGTAGGCTGATGCACCTGCGCCCATGGCGGCAAAAGCCACTGCGAGCCTGCGTACCAGCGGCGTTGGGCGAAGGCGGTTGATGGAACGGCGTGAAGCGGGTGGTAAAGCAGCGGCTCGCATGATCAAGCTCCCCTGAATCAATGTTGTGTGCAGGCGTGCGCAGTCGCGTGCGTGCCGGCGAGCGGCATGCGCGAGTCCTGTGCGGGTGGTTGTGGTTTCTTGGTGGCGGCGTGTAGAGCTACGGCTCTCTGGCGACGCTCGGATGCAGGTCGTTGCCGACGCGCGATTCGCGCACCGGCATGGCCCAGACGGAATCGGCCGCACCGTGGCGCGCCCGGCGCAGCGTCGCACGCGCAAGGCCGACAAAGCCGCACGCGAGCGCCAGTGCGCCCAGGTCGAAGCCGGCCACCATCCAGTCGCCACGCGCCATCGTGCGCAGCAGGTGGTCGCCAGTCACGACGGCGTTGGTGACGGGGGCAAGCACCGCCGCGATGGCGGCAGCGCTTAGCAGTTCGACGGCGCCGCGCGCTGGTGGCCGCAGCATCGCCCAGGCCATCGCCGCGAAGAACACGGTGTAGTACGTCACGCCCGCCGAGCGCTCCGGCCACAGCAGCGCCGCTGGGAACGTCGCCATCACGCCGACGCAGCATCCGACGCACACGCCCACCGTGGCGCGGGCCAGCAGTTGATGCAGACGCGGTTGTTCTGCCTTGCGCTGCTTGCGGCGCGATTCGATCCACAGCAGGTTGCCCGAGTAGAAGACGAAGGCCCCTGCCAGGCCCATCACCAGATAGGCGAGACGCAAGGCGATGTCGCCGTAAGTACCGAAGTGCAAGCCGTAGACGAGGCTGTAGAGGGCGTGATTGGTGTCGCGCGCATCGGGCGTCTGGTTGCCGACGAGCTTGCCGCTGTTGGGCTGGTCGGCCGCTGCGTGAATTGCCACCGAGCCGTAGTCGCCGACCGCGCGCGTGCTGCTGCCGCGTAGTTCCGCCACGGCATTCGCATCGCCAATCTGCTGGTAGTGGATCGACTTGACGGTGAAGTTGGGGGCGGCCGCCTCGCGTGCCCGGGCCAGCAGCTGCTCGGCCGGCAGCATGGGCGCGGCGCGCTTGGCGGCCACCACCGTGCCCGCCGCCGTGGTTACACGCGGCACTGCGTCGAACAGCTTGCCGTTGAGCGCCACGGTGTTGAACACGGTCATCAGCACGATGCTCAGACACAGCACCGGCGCGGTGATCGCAAAGATCAGGTGGAAGGGCAGGCTGAACAGCCCGAGCACGTTGTGCATGTCCATCCAGAAGCGCTTGAGATTGCGCCCCGGGCGTACGGCCAGCAGATCCTTCTTCAGGCGCGGCAGGTGCAGCAGCACGCCCGAAATGAGCGCCACGCCGTAGAGCACCGAGATCACGCCCATGAAGTACATGCCTGGCTCCTCCAGCCCCAGCGAGTAGTGCAGCCGGTTCAGGAAATTGGCCAGCTCGCCCTTGGAGGGTTCGATCGACAGGTCTTTCGGCGAGGTCTTGCCGGCCGCCAGCCCACTGCCGGTCGTCATTTGCCAATCGCCCTTGCTGTTCTGCCAATACGCCGAGAATTCCGGTTCGCCCTCGTTCGGGAAGATGACGTACGCGCTTGCGGCAGCGGCCGGATGCGTGCGCACCAGCGTGTTCACGAAGCGGTCGATATCGGCAGGGCTGGTGGCAACCGCCGCACGCTCGGCGCGCAGGGGGTTCTGCCACGCATGCAGCTCTTCATGGAATACGGTGAGCGCACCGGCAAAGAACGCGATGAACAGCGCCCAGCCCGCCATCAGGCCCACCCAGGTATGCAGCGTCTGATACAGACGTAAGGTCGTCGATTTCATGGCGAGGTCAGGTCACCATCAGGCGCGGCAGCCACAGCACGCCGAATGACACGGCATTGACGGCCGCGAGCACGCCCCACGCGCGGGCGCTGGTCGGAAACAACGCGCTCACGCTGATGATCACCGCCCACAGCGGCAGGCAGACGAGCAGTGCCCCGATGACACCGCTTTCCCAGCCGCCCGGCAGCCACAGGATCGCCAGCGTGCACAGCGCAATGGACAGCGGCAGCCCCAGCACGGCACCGGCCAGCCACTTGGTGCCCATGCCGCTCATGACGGCGTCTCGCTGCTTGCGCGCCGTTGTTGCATCCACGCGCCCAACATGGGCCACAGCGACAAGGCCCCCGTGACCACCAGCGCCACGGCGATGACCGCCCCCGGCCAGCCCAGCACGTCGCTCCACAGCACCACGGCAATGACCGCCAATGCAGCAGCAACGCTACACAGCACGCGCCCGCGCAGGCGCGAGGCGGGCGCAAGCAGCAGCACTTGGTTGGGCGCGGCCGCATACAGGCAGCCGGCGGCCAGCAGCCCAAGGAGAAGGGCAATACCGTGCATGGCAGTCTTCAATTCAATTAAGAACGCAAATGATAATGATTCTTATTAAATTGCACAAGCAGACGCAGTTGCGCGTTGCAGTTGGGGGAATTGATGGACTGGGGGAGGGGGCGGGCGCTACCGCAGCCGGACCTCCCTACTGCAGGTTGCCCCAGCGCGGCACGGCGGGCTCGGCGTTGGCCCACTGCCATGTGCTGCCGTTCTGGCACGCGTAAATCGTATAACCAGCGCCGGGCGCGTTCTTGGGCGCGAGCGCTTCCTGAACGGTCAGCACCGCTTCGCGGCACGTGGCCAGCGGCGTCGTGAACGTGCGCACGAGCACGACCTGGCCGTGCGCCTTGGTGAAGCCCATCATGCGTTCGAGCGACCAGTTGAGCGAAGGCGTGCTGTCGCTCAACCGCCCGACGGCCATGGCCAGCGCATCCTGCTCGCTGGCGGCCCATTTGCGCGTCGCATATTTGATCGACGCATCGGTCGCGGCGTTGACCGACACCGCCACGCCATAGGCCACCGCCGGGTTGCCCGTGACTGTGCCGGTGGCCACGCCCGCTGCGGCGCCGGTCAACGGCCCGACCGACGAGCAGCCGGCCATCAAGCCAGCCATCAGGCCCGCACACGCTGTGACAAGCCAGCGCGCGCGGCTCATTGCAGCGATCCCCATCGCGCCGTGGCCGGTTCTGCCGTCGCCCACTTCCATTGCTTGCCGTCATGGCAGATCGACGCGACGAAGAAGTCGACCTTCGCCGCGCCGTCTTCAACGCCGTCCACGGTGAAGAGGATTTCCTTGCAGTTGACCAGCGGCCCGTTGATCGAACGCGTGACCACCACGCGGCCGTGCTCGTCGGGCTCCAGGGGAATGCGGTGCTTGATCTGCCAGTTGCCGACGGTGTTGTCGGCCAGCGCCCCGGCGATCTGCGCGATGTGGTCTTGGGTTTCGGTGTGGACCACGCGTTGGCTGTGCTGCAACGCGGCCCGTGCGCCGGCTTGTACGCCCAAGCCGATGCCGGTGGCCACGGCCGCGTTGTCGGTCACCTTGGCGGCGAGGGCCGCACCGCCGATACCGGCCGCGGCGGTCGTGCCTTCCGACATCAGCGAACTGCAGCCGCTGAGTGCCAACGTGCTCAGGGCGAGCGCGCTGCCCAGCATCCGGGCAGATGCGAACCGTGGTGTGCGCATGTGTGGACTTCCAAATCTGCAACAGAGCGAATTCTAAAGGACGCTGCGGCCCGCAAACGGCGATGCGGCGCGGTTTCTCACAATTGTTTTGAGTTGTGCCGCGCGCACCATCCAGCCTCCTGTCAGCGAGGCACACAGTCTTTTTGCTGGCTTGAATCGATATCGTCCGACATGGAATCGCTTGACATGTGCATATGCACTGATAAACTGCAGCGCATGTCGCAGTTACCTGAAACCCCCAAGTGCACCGCGCTCGCCGTCCGTCAGGCGGCGCGTTATGTTACGCAGCTTTACGACCGCCATCTGGGCGAGGTCGGACTGACGTCGTCGCAGTTTTCGGTGCTCGTCGCAATTGCCACGGCCGCCGCTGAACCGACGATGGCGTCGGTGGCCGAAGCCTTGGTGATGGATCGAACCACCCTCGTGCGCGCCCTGCAACCGATGCAGCGCGATGGTTTGCTCGTCCAGAAGGCCGCATCCACAGGTCGTGCGACGGCGTTGCATCTGACGCCGAGGGGACTGGCGCTGCTCAAAGCCGCCGAGACGCATTGGCGGGCGGCTCAGCAGGAGATTGACGACAAATTCGGGGCGGACCGGGCCAGCGCGCTTCGCGAAGCCCTGTTTGCCCTCACCACGACTTGAACCCGCGCCGGGCAACGGCGCATTTTTTTGCAGTAAAACTGTGCATATGCACATATGGAGATCGACATGGATATCAAAGGCAAGACCATTCTTGTGACGGGCGCCAATCGTGGCTTGGGACGGCAGTTCACGCAGGCGCTGCTGGCCGCCGGTGCGGCCAAGGTCTATGCGGGTGCCCGCGACCCGCAGTCCGTCACGCAGCCGGGCGTAGAGGCCGTGCGCCTCGATGTGACCGACGCGGAGTCGATCACCGCCGCAGCAGCAGCGCTGACTGACGTTGATGTGGTCATCAATAACGCAGGCATCATGCAGCCGGCATCCTTGCTTGCCTCCGGCGACATCGGCGCGATCCACAGGATCTTCGACGTGAACGTGTGGGGCCTGCTGGCTGTCACGCAGGCGTTTGCGCCGGTGCTCAAGCGCAATGGCGGCGGCGTCGTTGTGAACGTGCTGTCGGTGCTGAGCTGGGTGGCGCTGC
Source organism: Ralstonia edaphi (assembly GCF_958350185.1). Classification (NCBI taxonomy): domain Bacteria; kingdom Pseudomonadati; phylum Pseudomonadota; class Betaproteobacteria; order Burkholderiales; family Burkholderiaceae; genus Ralstonia; species Ralstonia edaphi. The sequence continues at coordinate 477,398 of NZ_CATWHI010000004.1, read as the reverse complement.
CGGGTAGCGGGGCCTACAGCGCATCGAAAGCCGCGGCCTGGGCGCTCACCAATGGCTTGCGGCACGAGCTGCGTAGCCAGGGGACGCGCGTGGTGGGCGTGCACCCGGCCTACATCGATACCGACATGACGGCCGGCGTGGCTGCACCGAAGTCGACGCCTGAGCAGGTCGTTGCTGAAGTGCTGCGCGCACTGGCGGACGGCCGCGACGAGGTGCTCGTCGATGACGTTGGCCGCAACGTGAAGCAATCGCTTTCGAGCGAAGCGCCCGCTTACCTGGCGGCCTGATCGGTGATGTGCAGGGCGGGGCGTTCGGTCTCGCCGCACATCTGCCGTCGATAGCGCTCCGGCGAAAAACCCACCTGCTTGCGGAACATCGCAATGAACGCCGACGGTGCTCCGTAGCCGAGCGCGAGCGCAATGTCCTGCACCGATCGATCTTCCTTGAGCCAGACCAGCGCCCGCAGCAGGCGCACGCGGTTGCGCCATTGCACGAAGCTCATGCCGAGTTCGGTCTGGAAGCGGCGCGCAAGGGTGCGCTCGGTGCTGTGCACGCGCTCCGCCCATTGCTGCAGCGTGGTGGTGTCGGCCGGGTCCAGGCGGATGGCTTGCAGGATGGGTTCGAGCTGGCGATCGGTGCTGTCGGGCAGGTAGCTGTCGGCGTGGCCGGCGCGCACCAGCGTTTCGACCAGCAACTCGAACTGGCGCAAGTCCCATTCGTCGGCCATGGCGGTGACGCGGCGCGTGGCGAAGTCTTCGAACAGCGCACGCACCAGCGGCGTCTGCGGAATCAGGCAGGCCATGGGCGGTAGCCGCTGCGCAAGCGGCTCGGCCATGTACACCGAGAGGAAATCCGTCGCCTGCCGGATCGATGCCGAATGCGGCTGGTTGGCTGGCACCCAGATCACGTATTCCGCAGGCGCCGTCAGCCGGCGGCCATCGACCGCCACCTCCATCAACCCGAGGCTGATGCGGTTGATCTGGCCCCACGGGTGCGTGTGCGGCTCGATATCGGTTTCCGGCTCGAAATGGTCGTAGCGAAAGTAGAACGGAGCGCCCTTGGGCACCCGTAGATCGGCTTCGCGGTAGGCGGTGTACGGGGTGTCGGCCACGGTTGTCGCGTTCGAGGGGGGATGTTGTCTGGTTTGCAGTATATGTTTTGAACCGGACATTACTACACTGCGGTCTTCCAGTGCTCGAGGAGGCCGCTGTGCCTGTGCTGTATCCCTTGCTGGCGGTGCTGATCTGGGCCGCCAACACAATCGTGTCGAAAGCCGCGGCCGGCGTGGTGGACCCGGCGGCCATTTCGTTCTACCGGTGGTTGCTGGCGGCTGTCGTGCTTACGCCGTTCTGCGCGCGACCGCTGTGGCGCCAGCGTGGGGCTGTGCTGGCGCAGTGGCGTCCCTTTGCGGTGCTCGCACTGCTCGGCATGGTGATGTACCAATGCCTGGCGTATTACGCCGCGCACAGCACGAGCGCGACCAACATGGGCGTGATCGGCGCGCTGGTCCCGATGCTGGGCCTGATCCTGAACGTGGGGGTATTTCGCCAGCCTGTCGGCGCGCAGGCGGTGACGGGCGTGGTGGTGTCGCTCCTGGGCGTGCTGTATCTGCTGGGGCGCGGCGAGCCGGCCAACCTGTTCGATGGCGGCATCAACCACGGCGACGTGCTCGTGCTTGCCGGCGCCACGGCATATGCGCTCTACAACATCCTCTATCGCCGTTGGGCGCTCCCGTTCGGGCAGTGGCTCAACCTGTACGTGCAGGTGCTGATGGCCGTCGTGATGCTCGTGCCGCTGGCCATGACGGCGCATACCCTGGCCGTGCCGGCCAAGGGCATCGGGCTGGTGGTCTATGCGGGCATCGCCTCGTCGATCGCCGCGTCGTATCTGTGGATGCAAGGGCTCAAGCGCATCGGCAGCGAGCGTACGGCCGTGTTGATGAACCTGATGCCGGTCTTCACGGCCGGCATGGCTGCCGTGATGCTGGGTGAAACGGTGCACGGCTATCACTGGATCGGCGGCGGTCTCGTTCTGCTCGGCGTGAGCCTGGCGCAAGGCATCGTCCGGCTGCCGATTGGCCGTTCGGGACTGAGTGCCCGTTAGTTTTTTTCGGCCGCGCCGCGTGGGGGTTGGCGGTAAAATCGAACACATTGACGGGCGCGTGATGGCGCCCGTTCCGTGTTCCAGAACCACTCTCGCCAGACCATCGTCAGACCATGAAGCGCAACGCCGGAGCCGTCACTGTCGATGATGTTGCCGCGCATGCGGGCGTGTCCATCAAGACCGTCTCGCGCGTGCTGAATCACGAGCCCAACATCAGCGAGAAGACGCGTGCGAAGGTGGTCGAGGCGATGCAGGCGCTCGACTACCGGCCCAATCCAGCTGCGCGGCGATTGGCCAGCAAGCGCGCCGACATCATCGCGCTCGTCTACGACAACCCCTCCGACAACTACATCGTCAACATCCAGCACGGCGCGCTCGAAGCCTGCCAGGCGCTCGATTACAGCCTGCTGCTCACGCCGTGCAACTACCGCGATCCGAACCTCGCCGACCAGATCATCCAGAGTGCGCGCCAGCGTGCCCTGGCCGGCATCATCCTGACGCCGCCGGTGTCGGACGTGCCGTCGCTGATCACGGCGCTGGATGAAGCCGGCATCGACTACGTGCGCCTGGCCCCTGCCGATCGCGAGCACAAGGGGTTGTCCGTCAACACCGAAGACCGCGCCGCCGCGCGCGACATGACGCTGCACCTGATCGGGCTCGGCCATCGCCGCATCGGCTTCGTGGTGTGCGATCCCGCCCACGGAGCGGCGTATCAGCGGGTATTCGGCTATCGCGATGCGATGGCGCAGGCCGGTATCGAAGTCGACGAACGGCTGGTCGAGCAGGGCGAGCACTCGTTCGAATCGGGCGTAGCCTGCGCTGAGCGGCTGCTCTCCTGCGAGCCGCGCCCGACCGCCATCTTTGCCGGCAACGACGACATGGCCGCCGGCGTGCTGCGCGTGGCGCAGGCGCGGGGCATCAAGGTGCCCGAGGAACTCTCCATTTGCGGCTACGACGACACGCCGCTCTCACGCCAGCTCTGGCCGGCCCTCACCACGGTGCGCCAGCCGATCCAGGCGATGGCGCATGCGGCTGTGGAACAGCTCATCGCAATTCATCGCCCGCACCTGCCGGGGCTGAAGCCGCATTCGGTGCACGAGAATTTGCAGTATGAGCTGGTGATTCGGGAATCGACTTGTGCGCCGGCGGCGCGTTGAGTTGTAAAGCAATTTGCTGAGAAATACATTTGGCGGCTGCCCGCAAGAGGCGCATTGCGTAGCGGCTCAACACGTTAAATCAAAAATAAAGGAAGCGACGGTTCTGCCATGAGCCGCTTCGGGGCGCCAGCAATCCAGGGTCAAGTGTTACGTTGTGTGGAAAATCGATATTAATGTGTGTTGCCCCGCCAGCGTGACGTACAAATTGACATTTCTAGGTCCCGGTCGCTGGTATAACCACGCGACTTGTCGTGCAGGCGCGTTTTCGTCCCAATCGCCTACTGTTTGAGAGCAGCACTCATCGCTAGCTGTCACTTATTAAATGGCGAAATTGGGCGGGTCCGAATTGCACCGCGATTTCCAATGATGCTGAAGTATGAAAGGGGAAGAGAGGGATGGGAGCGTCAACTGCTAAAGGTACCGATTCAGGGGGAAGAATAGAAGACGAGCTGCTTGACCTATCAATGTTGCTCCAGCGCGTCTGGCAATTGCGTCGGCAAGTTTTATCGCTTGTAGTTGTCTTTGCAGCGCTCATTTTTGCAGCTGTGTTTTGGACGAAATGCCAGTATCCCAGTGAGGGGTTCCTGCGCGCCCCGCGTAAATTCGCGGAATACAACGCTCACAAGGCGGCGCTCTGGGATAGGGAAACACTTCGTAGCTATCTCAGAGTAAATAAAAAGCTCGACGACCAAAATGGTCGCTATTTGCTGGATGCACTGAACGAGCGTTTTGTGCAGAGCCATTTGAAGGCAGTCCAACCGTTGTCGAAAGACGATTTGCGGTACATCGCAGATGCGAAGGGCGCGCCTGAGGCTGCGGGTATCCTTGGCTTTTCGATCTCTTTCTCTGATAGATCTCCTGAGAATGCGCAAGCGCGCGTGGAGTTGATGGGCAACTACGTCAAGGACACCATGCTCGGTGAGGATCTTCGTGATGCGATCTACATCAAAGCCGGCGAGGCTAAGGCCAAGAAACAGATTATTGATAACCAAATCATTCAGAAGCGGCTCGCACTGGAGCAAGCCCTCAGGCGGCTCGGCGCAGCTAGGGCTATCGCGAACAGATACCCCGAAGCCTCGAAGATGGAGTCACGACAGTTGCTCTCAACCGGCAATGACAAAGATTCGTCGCGCTACTTGTCTCCAATGGCGCAGCTTGTTGGAACGGAGACGGAGATAGCGGAGTTGAGATCGCAGCTTGCGTTGCTTGAGCGCGATGCCGAACAAAATGCTCTGCGCAATGAATTCTATGGGCGCGTTGAGCAACGTAGCAGGCAAGTGGAGACAGGTATAGCGCTACTGGGAGAGTTTTTGAAAACAGGCCAGGACGTTTTCAAGGATCAAAACCTCGAGGACGACAAGACGCGCGAGGTGTACAACCAGATCATGCTAGTCGCCGAGCAAATGCAAAACAAGCATGTCACGGAGACGCGATTCGTGTCCGGACCCACGCTTGCGGAGAATCGTTCGGGCCCAACGCTACTGGTTCTGGCGTTGTTGTCCCTGGTGGGCGGGACGGTGTTGGCTATTACGATGGTGTTGTTGTTCGACAAGGCTCGCCCATCCGACGTGCGCGGCGGGGCCGAAGAGGCAGCCCTTGCAGATAAAGGGACACAGGACGATACAGTCCGGCCGGTCCAGGCAGCTTGAAGTCAAGTGGTGCGTATGAAAAAGCCCGGCCATGTGTGCCGGGTTTTTTGCGCGCCTTACTGCGGCTGTTGGATCAACCCATACAAATCATCCTGCGGCTCATACCCCAGCAACTCGCGCCCAGTCTCCAGACCCCAATCCATTCCCTGGTTGTTCGACACGCCGTTCACGACGATGGCCGGCGCTGGCCAGCGTGCCGGGTCGGCCGTGACGGAGCAGAGGAACAGCCGGCGCAGATCCCCATTCGAGAGCCACATGTTGCGGAACCAGCGCAGTGCGACGCGGCTGGCTTCGTCGGGCAGCTCGGTCGGCACGGGCGTGCCGGCGGTGCCGGAATAGTTGATGTCATTGGGGTCGTTCTCGTCGGGCAGCGCCCAGCCGATGCGCAGCGACACGATCGACAGCTTGCCGCCATTGGCCTTCGAGACGGCGCCCACAGCGTTGCACAGACGTTCGCCCATTGCCTTGGAGGTTCCATAGGCGAGCGAGTAGACGTCTTCGGTGCCGTTATTCCAGCGCGTGCCCGGCGCGGGGGGCAGCTCGGCGGTGAGTTTGCCGGGGCCGATGGTGCCGGCCAGGGGTTGGTCCTTGTACGCGCCCATCGCGTGGTTGGACGACGCAAACACGAAGCGGCGCACACCGTGCGTAGCCGCGGCCTGCAGCACGTTGAGCGTCATGCCGTAAGAGGCCAGCGCCTGTTCCCACGTTGCGTCTGGCGTGGAGTGGATGGCGGCCAGGTGGATGACCGCATCGACGTTGCCGAGCAGCTCAGTCCATGCGCCATCGGCTTGCGTGAGGTCGGCCTTGACCCATTGGAAACGTTGGGCCGCTTGCGGGGAGAACTCGACGTTCTGTTCAACCCAGTCGACGCCGATGATGGACGTGCACCACGGGGCGGAGGCCAGTGCCTCGACGACCTTGCGGCCCAGGTTGCCGGCGACGCCGGTCACAAGAACGCGAGCAGGGGTTTGGTAGTCAGCCACGATGTCGGATTCTGTTCGGGATGAGAAAAAGGAAGGGGCGACCGGCGGCTGGCGCTGCTACACCATCGCGCGCCGCCGTATCGTTCCAGATCAGGAAGGGGGCCCGGGCGGGCCCTGAGTGATGAGGGCTCTGCTGTCGTCAGCCGCGATTGGAGCCCGACAGCACGTCGATCAGCACCGCAACCACCAGCACCACGCCCTTGACGATCATCTGCCACGAGGCGTCGACGTTCATCTGCTGCATGCCGTTGTCGAGGCTGGCCATGACAAGCGCGCCGATCAGTGCGCCGTAGACGGTGCCCGAACCGCCTCGCATCGACGTGCCGCCGATGAAGCAGGCCGAGATGGCATCCAGCTCGCCGCCCACACCTGCCGAGGGCGAACCCGCCGCGGAACGCGCGGTGGTGATGATGCCCGCGAAGGCGCACATCAGGCCCATCAGCACGAACACGAACAGTTTGACGCGACCGACGTTCACGCCGGACAGGCGCGTGGCTTCCATGTTTCCGCCCACGGCATAGACGTGACGGCCGAAGACGGTTTGCGTTGCGACGTACGAGAAGATGGCCAGAAGCACCAGCAGAATCAGCACCGGCAGCGGCACGCCGCTGGCGTCGTTGAGCACCGCGACAAAGCCAAACGATGCGGCGGCGATCGCCAGCAGCTTCAGCGCGTCAGCCCACATCGGCGTGAGCGAGAGCGACAGGCGGGCACGCTCGCGACGGCGCAGCACGGTCAGCACAACGGAACCGGCAACGATGACGGCGGCGAGCGACCACGACAGCCATGCCGGCACGAAGCTCTGCGCAAGGTTGCCGAGGTCATCGGGCACCGGGGCGATCGTCACGCTGTCGGTGCTCCACTGCAGCAAGCCGCGGAAGGCCAGCATGCCGCCCAGGCCGACGATGAACGACGGCACCCGCAGCTTGGTCGTGATGAAGCCGTTGACCACGCCGATGGCCGCGCCCGCCACAAGCACCGTGCCCACGGCCAGCCAGGTGTTCCACCCGAGGTTGACGGTCAGGATGGCGACCAGGCCGCCCAGCAGGCCAAGCAGCGAGCCGACCGAAAGATCGATCTCCCCCGCGATGATGACGAACACCATGCCGCAGGCCAGCATGCCCGTGACCGACATCTGCAGGAACAGGTTGGAGATGCTGTTGGGCTTGAGGAACGTGCCGCTGGTCTGGAAGTAGAAGAAGACCCAGATGAGCGCCACGGCCAGCAGCAGCGCCAGCACCTTGTAGCGCACGAACAGTTGCTGGATGGCACGGCCGTCCAGGCGCGGGCCGCCGTTGCCGCCGCTTTGGCGGGCGAGTTGGGATTGCAGGATATTGGACATGGCAATTCAAGCCGCTTGGCGGCCGGGTTCAGCGTTGATTGCAGCAGCCAGGATGCGCTCCTGGGTCAGGCCTTGATTGACGAAGTCGCCGCGCAATTGGCCCTCGCCGATGACCAGGACACGATCGCTCATGCCAAGGATTTCCGGCATCTCGGAAGAGACCATGATGATCGCCACGCCGCTGGCGGCGAGGTCGGCAATCATCTTGTAGATGTCGTACTTGGAGCCGACATCGACACCGCGCGTGGGCTCATCGAGGATGAGCACCTTCGGCATCGCCAGCACCATCTTCGTGACCACGGCCTTCTGCTGGTTGCCGCCGGAAAGGCTGGCAATCGACAGCGCCGGGCTGGCCGTCTTGATGCGCAGGCGCTTGATTTCGCGGTCGACGGTGGTCAGTTCTGCGCCCTTGTCGACACGCAAACCGCGCGCGTACTGGGCCAGCGTGGCCAGCGTGATGTTTTCGCCCACGGCCATCAGCGGGACGATGCCGTGGCGCTTGCGGTCTTCGGGCACCAGGCAGATACCGTTGGCAATTGCCTGAGCGGGCGTGCTGACCTTGACGGGCTTGCCCTCGATCGTGATTTCGGCGCTGGAGCGGCCAGGGTAGGCGCCGAACAGCGCCGACACCATCTCCGTGCGGCCGGCGCCCACGAGGCCCGCCACGCCGAGAATCTCGCCGCGGCGCACGGCAAAACTCACGTTGTCGGTGCGCTTGCGGTTGGGGTTGGTGACATCCCAGCAGGTGACGTTGCGCGCTTCCATTACCACTTCGCCCACGGTGTGTTCCACCTTCGGGAACAGCGATGTCATTTCGCGGCCGACCATCATCGTGATGATGTTGTCGATGGTCATGTCGGCGGCGGGGCGCGTGCCGATGTGCTTGCCGTCGCGGATGACGGTGACGGTGTCGCACACGCGCTTGACCTCATCGAGCTTGTGCGAAATGTAGACGCACGCCACGCCGCTGCGCTTGAGGTCGTCGATGATGGACAGCAGCACCTCGATTTCCTTGGCGGACAGCGACGAGGTCGGTTCGTCCAGGATCAGCAGGCGCGCGTTTTTGGCCAGCGCCTTGGCAATCTCGAAGAGCTGCTGGTGGCCGCTGCCGTAGTTCATCACGGGCGCGGCCACGTTCACATCGGTCAGGCGCAGGCGGGCGAGGAGTTCTTCTGCCTTGGCGTGCATGGCGTCGTAGTCCATGCGGCCCCCCGGCTTGGTGATCTCGTTGCCGAGGAAGATGTTCTCCGTGACGGAGAGCTGCTGCACCAGCATCAACTCCTGATGGATGATCACGATGCCGGCGCGCTCGCTGTCGCGCACGGAATGTGCGTGCAGCGGCTCACCTTCCCACAGGATCTCGCCTTCGAAGGTGCCGTAGGGGTAGACCCCCGACAGCACCTTCATGAGGGTCGATTTCCCGGCGCCGTTCTCCCCGCACAAACCGACGCACTCGCCCGGCTTCACTGCCAGGCTGACGCCGTCGAGCGCGCGCACACCCGAGAACGACTTCACGATGTTGCGCATTTCGAACAGGGTGCCGTTACTGCTCATGGCGTTCTCCTACTGACTACGACTGACCACTGCATCGGCGGCTTACTTGCCGAAGATCTGCTGATGCGTATAGAAGCCATCCTTGACGACGGTGCTGTCCAGGTTGTCCTTGGTCAGCAGCGTCGGGGTGAGCAGCACGGTGTCGACGTCCTTCTTGCCGTTGTTCAGCTTGGTGTTGAACTTCGGCGTCGTGCCCTTCACGAGGTCGACGGCCATCTCGGCGGCGGTGGCGGCGATCTGCTTGATCGGCTTGTACACCGTCATGGCCTGCGTGCCTTCGGCCACGCGCTTGACGGCGGCCAAGTCGGCGTCCTGGCCCGACACCGGCACCTTGCCCGCCAGCTTCTGGCGTGCCAGCGCCTGGATCGCGCCGCCGGCCGTGCCGTCGTTGGAGGCAACGATGCCCTGGATGTTGTTGTTGTTCGCGGTCAGCGCGTTCTCAACAATGTTCTGCGCCTTGGAGGGGTCCCACTCCGGCGTCCACTGCTCGCCGACGATCTTGATGTCGCCCTTGTCGACGTACGGCTTGAGCACCTTCATCTGGCCTTCGCGCAGCAGGCGTGCGTTGTTGTCGGTGGCGGCGCCGCCCAGCAGGAAGTAATTGCCCTTCGGCGCGAGCTTGACCACGCCCTGCGCCTGCAGCTCGCCCACCTTCACGTTGTCGAAGGTCACGTAGCCGTCGATGTCGGCGTTCAGGATCAGGCGGTCATACGACACCACCTTGATGCCCTTCTTCTTGGCGCTGGCAATGGCGTTGCCCAGCACCTTGGAGTTGAACGGCACGATCACGAGCACGTCAACGTTCTGGGCGATCAGGTTTTCGATCTGGGCGATCTGCTTGGCTTCGTTGGCGTTGGCCGACTGCACGTTGACGGTCGCGCCCAGCTTCTTGGCCGATTCGACAAAGTAGTCGCGGTCGTGCGTCCAGCGCTCCACGCGCAGGTCGTCGATCGAGAAGCCGATCACCGGCGCTTCCTTGCTGGCGTGGGCCGAGGTGGCCGCGAAGGTCAGGACCGCCGCAGCGGCGAGGGTATTCAGTACGCGGGAAATCATGAAAGGTCTCCTATTGTGCGCAAGTGCGTGCTTAGAACGTGACGCCGGTCTTCAGGCCGACGACGAAGGCATTCTTGTTTTGCGAAGTGCCGCCCGGGTGAAGGATGTACTGCAGATTAGGACGGAAGTACACAGACTTCACCGGCGACCAGCTGTAATACAGCTCGCTCACGTATTCGTAACCGTCACCCACCACGGTATTGGCGCCGGTGCGGGCATTCGTCTGACGGACAAAGTCGGCGTAGCGGCCGTTATTGTGCGTGGCACCCACGGCAAACCCCACCGTGTCGGACAGGCGATCGAATGGTCCCTTGTATTGCACGCCCACCGAGATCTGATGATCGGTCTGCGCGGTGTTGCGATCGGCCTGCGAGAAGTTCAGGAACACCGTGGCGCCGCGTCCGTCGGGCGCACCCGTGATCTGCTGCTGCAGGTTCAGGTAGACGCCGTACTGGCCGTTGCGCTGCTTGGCGTCCAGGCCGGTGATGCCGCGGGCGTTGCCGTTCACGTCTTCGTACAGGTCTTTGCCGTTCGAGGTGTTGTACCAGACGCCTGCGCGGTACGTGCCCGGGCGGCCCTCGATGGTGGGCATCCAGCCGAATTCCAGCGGAATCAGCGCGCCGGTGGTGCCGCCGGGGTTGTTCAGCTTCCAGCCGTTGCGGCGCGCCCAGCCGTCATCCACGTAGTTCGGGTTGACTTGGTACACGCCGATCTGCGCATAGGTTTCGGCCGAGGTGTGCACCTTGGCGCGTGCGCCCCACTGGCTGGTCGGCCAGTTCACCCAGTAGCCGCCGACCAGGTTGCCCGGTTGCGAGCCGCAGAACGTCAGGTTCTGGAAATCGCACGAGAACGAGAAGAAGTCTTCACCCACCGTCACGCGGCCGGCCTTGATTTCCAGGCGGTCGTTGAGCAGCTTCTGGTTCAGCCAGAACTGCGTCAGGTGCCAGGTCTGGCCGCGACCATAGACTTCCTGGATCAGCATGTTGTTGCCGATGTTCGCATCGCTGCCGAGGTTGCGGCCGTTGCGGTCGGTGACGGTGGCCTGGAACGTGGCGCCCTGCCAGCCGACAAGTTTCTGCAGGTCCAGCGCCGTACCGATGACCCATTGATCGGTGTAGCGCGTGAGATGTTCGGTACCGCCGCTGAAGTTGTGCGCAACTTCGCTGCCGTAGCCGAGGTTGAAGGTCACGCCCTGTTCGGCCAGACGGGTGCGCAGGCCGCCCCAGTCGCCGGTCAGATACGGGCTGGTGGTGATGTCATACGCGTGGGCACTGCCTGCGCCCAGCGCGAGTACGGCGGCTGCAATGGCCGACGCGCCGACGCGTTGACCAAAGCGCGTGTTGCGGGATTGACGACGTGCGGCCGGACGTGCGGCTTCAAGCTCCATGGACTGTCTCCTGATATTGGACCGGCTGTCATGCGTGACAGCGGTGTCAGCGTTCTCTTCTGAATAGTGTGGCGGGCCGACGGACGCAAGAATGGCCACAATTGACAGCGCTGTCAATCTCGGGGTTTGCCCTAGTTCGGGTGGCGTTGGACGCTGTGCCGTGGATCGCGCGGCCCGATGTTGCGACGCAAAAAATCGGTGCCGCCCGAGCAAGCCCCGCCCGGGTTACCGGGCTTCGTACATGGCATCGACCTTGCTCATGTTGCGCGCCGTTTCCTCAACCCATTGGAGGTGCCGATATGCAACGCGAAGATGTGACGGAAATGATCGTCCTGCAGAAGATCAGGAAGCAGTTGAGCTGGGCCCACTTGGCCGAGGTGATCGGCCATAGCAAGGAGTGGAGCACCGCTGCGCTGCTCGGCCAGATGACGTTGACTGAAGCACAGGCCAAGGCCGTGGGCGCGGCATTGGAATTGCCGGAAGAGGCCGTCGCGCTGCTGCAGGTGCCGCCGTACAAAGGCTCGCTCCCGACGGCCGTGCCGACCGACCCGCTGATCTATCGCTTCTACGAACTCATCAGCGTGTACGGCACGACATTCAAGGCGCTGATCCACGAAGAGTTTGGCGACGGCATCATGAGCGCGATCGATTTCAACATGGACCTCACCCGCGAGCCCGACCCGAAGGGCGATCGCGTGCGCATCGTCATGAGCGGCAAGTTCCTGCCCTACAAGACTTACTGAGCCGTCACGCGTCGTCTTCGCTGTGGCCGCTGCCGTCGCTGTGGTCGTGTTCGTCGATCAGCGGCCGATGGCGGCGCGGCATCTCGGAGTCGAGCACGAGGCGGCCGTGCACGCGGCCCTTCATGCGCGTCACGTGATGCGTGCAGTCGTCCATGTGCGTACTCATCAGTTCACGCACGGTGTCGGCGTCGCGCGCGCGGGCCGCATCCAAAATCTGCCGGTGGAACTTCACGTTGGATGCGCCGAACTTCGCGTGGTCCTTCGGCGAGGTTTCGTTGCCGAACACCACAAGCTGCCGAATCATCTCGTTGATCAGCTCGCAGCAGAACCGCAGCATCGGGTTGGGATTGGCCGCAGCCAGGATGTCGTGAAAGCTCAGATCTTCCTGACGCTGGTCGAGCGGCGCAGCGGCCTTGGCGGAAGCCGGGTCGCACAGGTCGATGGTGTGCTCGAGCGCCCGGAAATCGTCTTCGGTCAGATGCGGTACTGCGCCTGCAGCCAGTTCAGGTTCAAGCAGACACCGCACGGTGTAGACGTCCGCAATGCCGATGTCCTTGAAGAACAGATAGTTCTGCATGAGCTGGAACGTGCGGTCCAACGGCACCTCGACGATGGTGCCGCCGCCCGCGGGGCCCGTGCTCACACTCACCAGGCCTTGCACCTCCAATGACTTGAGGGCCTCGCGGATGGTCCCCTTGCTGACCCCGAAGGTCTCCTGCAGCTTGACCTCCTGTGGCAGCTTGTCGCCGGGCTTGAGGTTGCGCTGCGTGATGAGCCGCTTCAGTTCTTCTGCAACGAGGTCGGCGCGCTTCTGCTTGCGGATGCCGATCGACGCCGTCTTGCCTGGTCCGAGTGTGGCCATGAATGTCCGTTCCTTGTTGCGCGCATTCTAACTGCCGGGTTGTGCTGCACGGCCTGCCCGACGTGGTGCATGCATGCCCTTCGATCGTGCGCACGCACCGCGTATCCGCATCGTCGCCCGGCACCTCCATCGCACACACCTTGGCGTAAACACCGACCTCGTCGTCGTTGACGCGGCGTGGAGGCGGCTTCTATGATGATTTCGCCTATTTATCATAACAAATATAAGAAACTGGTCTGGTTCTTGCTCGACGTGATGGTCGGCGAAAACCTCGCCGGTGAAGGCCTGGAGGAAGCTGCCGCCGGTGGTGGCTCCGAGCGCTGTTCTGTATCCACACGAACCCAAGGAGTGCGCTTTGAATCGTCGAGATTTGCTCAAACTGGCGGCGCTGTCCGCTGTGCCCGCGTCGCTGCTGCAGGCCCGTTCTGCGTGGGCCGCCGATGCCATCGAACTGGGCTGTCCGGTGCCGATGTCCGGTCCGTTCGCCGCCAACGGCAAGTTCGCCGACCTCGGCATGAAGCTCGCCGTGGAGCAATACGGCAAGGTGCTGGGCCGGCCGCTGGCATATAGCGTGCTCGACACCGAAGGCAAGCCGGCCACGGCCGTGCGCAAGGTCCAGGAACTCGCGCAGCAGAAGAACGCGCGTTACTTCGCGGGCGGCATCCTTTCGTCCGAATCGCTGGCGATGGGCAAGGAGGCGGAGAAGTTCGGCGGGGTGTTCATCACGACCGCGGGCGCCGACGAAATTACCGGCAAGGACTGCAACCGCGCGACCTTCCGCTGGTCGGTGCCCACATACGGCGCCATCGAGCGTACCGTGCGCCCGCTGATCGAATCGATGCCCAAGGCCAAGCGCTGGTACACCATCACGCCGCAATACGTGTTTGGCGACGGGTTGCTGTCGGCGGCCAAGACCATCTTCAAGGAAAAGGGCATCGAGCATGTGGGCAACAGCTATCACGCGCTCACCGAGAAGGAATTCAGCGGCTACCTGACCAACGCGATGGCCGCCAAGCCCGACGTGCTGCTGATCCTGAACTTCGGCTCCCAATCGTCCGACACGCTGCGCCAGGCGGTGAGCTTCGGCATGAAGAAAAACACGACGATCCTGGTGGCGTGGGCGTCTGGTCTGGAGCAGTTCGAATCGCTCGGCGCCGACCTGTGCGACGGCGTGTACTTCGGCGCGCAGTACTGGCACGACGTCGATACGCCCGCCAACCGCGATCTCGTGAAGCGCACGCAGGCTGCGTTCAAGACCAACCCCAACTACAGCCTGGCAGGCTCGTACACCTGCACCAAGATCCTGCTCGACGCGATGGCCAAGGCCGGCAGCGCAGATCCGAAGGCCGTGATTGCCGCGCTGCAGGGCATGAAGTACGACGGCCTGACGGGCCCCGAAGAAATTCGCGCGGCCGACCACCAGGTGCTCAAGAACTACTACCTGCTCAAGGGCAAGCCCAAGAACCGCATGAAGGACAAGGACGACTTCGCCGAAGTGGTCGCCGTCGGCAAGGCGTTCCTGCCGGTCGAGCAGACGCAGTGCAAGCTGGCCTGAGGGTCTGATCTGCCGCACGCCCGGCTTCAGTTGCTGAAGCACGGGCGCTTGTCTTCCTGAGTGCCATTTCGGTCAACGCAATGAACGTCTACCTGCTCCAGGTCGTCAACGGCGTGGGGATCGGCATGCTCTACTTCCTGCTGGCGGTGGGGCTGTCGATCATCTTCGGGCTGTTGCGCTTCGTCAATTTCGCCCACGGCGCGTTTTATGCGCTGGGCGCGTATCTCTGCTTCCAGGCCCTGCAGATGGGCATGGATTTCTGGCTGGCGTTGGTGCTTGCGCCCATTGTCATCGGCGCGCTGGCGTGGGTGACGGAGAAGGTGCTGCTGCGCCACGTCTACGCGCAGGCGCACGAATTCCACATCCTCGTCACGGTGGGTCTGGCCCTGGTCGTGCAGGAATTGATCATCGTGGCGTGGGGGCCGCTGGGCGTGGATGTGCCGGCGCCCGATGCCTTGCAGGGCGTGGTGATGTGGGGCGATTTCGTCTACCCGAAATACCGCCTGTTCGTCATCGGCTTTACGGCCGTGCTGGCGCTCGCCCTGTGGTGGCTGCTGGAGGGCACGCGACTGGGCAGCGCGGTGCGCGCGGGCAGTGAATCGACCGAGATGGTCTCGCTGCTCGGCATCAACGTGTTCCGCCTGTTCAGCTTGATGTTTGCACTGGGCGCGGCAACGGCAGCGGTGGCCGGTGTGCTGGCTGCGCCCATTCGCGGCGCGGAGCCCTTCATGGGCGTAGAGGCCCTCGGCGTCGCCTTCGTGGTTGTGGTGGTGGGCGGCATGGGCAGCTTTGCGGGGGCGCTGGTCGGCGGCCTGCTGGTCGGCATCGTGCAGAGCCTGATGAGCACGCTGTGGCCCGAGGGCGCTCGGCTGATGATCTACGTGGCGATGGCGGCCGTGCTGCTGCTGCGCCCGCACGGCCTGCTGGGGAGGGGATGATGCAAGCCGCATTCCATGGAATTTCGCGTCACCGCTTCTGGTGGCTGGCGCTGGGCGTGACGTTGCTGCTGCCGCTGGTGCTGAACTCGGGCACGTTGGCCACCGAAGTGCTCGTCTACGCGATGGCCGTGATGGCCTGCAACGTGCTGCTCGGCTATACGGGGCTGCTGTCGTTCGGGCAAGGCATCTTCTTCGGGCTCGGCAGCTATGCCGCGGGCATCGGGCTCACGCAACTGGCGCTGCCGATGCCGGTGGCGCTTGTCCTGGCCGTGGTGGTGGGCGCGGTCGTGGCGGCGCTGGTCGGCTGGTTTGCCATCCGCCAGCGCGGCACGTACTTCGTCATGCTGACGCTGGCTTTCTCGCAGATGTTCTATTTCCTGGCCTACACCACGCCGTCGCTCACAGGCGGAGACAACGGCCTGCTGGACATTCCGCGTCCGGCGTTTGCGGCGTCGCCGTGGGCGTTCTACGCGTTTGTCGCGGCGCTGTTCCTCGTCGTGTTTTTCCTCGTGCAGCGTGTGACGGAATCGGTGTTTGGCCGCACGCTGCTGGCCATTCGCGACAACGAAGAACGTGCGCTCGCCGTCGGCTACAACGTGCGCGCCTTCAAGCTGCTCGCGTTTGTCATCTCCGGTGCGGTGACGGGACTGGCGGGCGCCCTGCACGCCATGCTCACGGGCATCGCGCCGCTGGCCAATATCGACTACCACGTCAGCGAGATGATTCTGGTGATGACCGTCATCGGCGGCACGAGCAACGTGTTTGCCTCGGTGTTGGGCGCAGCGTTCTATGTGTTGCTGTCGGACTGGCTCTCGAGCCTGTGGCCGCGCTGGCTGATGCTGCTGGGCTTCCTCTTGATTGCGGTGAGCCTGTTCATGCAGCGCGGGCTGTTCGGGCTCGGGCAGAAGCTGTGGCAGCGCCTGCGCGCGCCGCGACACGCACCGGCGGTGCAGGAGGAGCGCGCATGACCACCACGCCCATCCTCCAGGCCACCGGCATCGTCAAGCAGTACGGCAAGTTCACGGCACTGGGCGGCGTTGACTTGCGTGTGATGCCCGGCACGGTCCACTCCGTCATCGGGCCCAACGGCGCCGGCAAGACCACGCTGTTCCACATGCTCACGGGCACGCGCATGATCACCAGCGGCACCATCGTCTTCGATGGCCACGACGTGACGCGTGAAGCCGACTACCAGCGCGTACAGCGCGGCATCGCGCGTTCGTTCCAGGTGACGAGCCTGTTCCCGAGTCTGTCGGTGCGCGAGAACCTGCGCCTGGCCGCACTCGGCACCACGCCGCGTCGCGCCATGCACGGCTGGCGCCTGCCGCAGGGCGATCTGGCTTGCACCGATACGGTCGACCGCGTGCTCGATCGACTTGAGTTGCCGCGCCTGGCCGACACGCCGGCGGCCGCGCTTTCGCACGGCCAGCAGCGGCGGCTGGAAGTCGGCATGGCGCTGGCCGCCAACCCGCGCGCGATCTTTCTCGACGAGCCGACCTCCGGCATGGGCGTGGACGACCTGCCCGCCATGAAGGCGCTCATCCGCGGCCTGGCGCAGGACCACACGGTCGTGCTGATCGAACACAACATGGACATCGTGATGGACATCTCCGACACGATCACCGTCATGCAGCAGGGCAAGGTGCTGATGGAGGGCACGCCCGATGCCGTGCGGGCGGACCCGCGCGTGCGCGCCGCGTATCTCGGCAACATGATCACGGGAGGTAAGAAATGACGACGACGGCGATTCTCGACGTTGCAGACCTCCACGGCTATTACGGCAAGAGCCACGTGCTGCAGGGCGTGGCGCTCACGGTGGGTGAGGGCGAACTGGTGACGCTGCTCGGCCGCAATGGCGCCGGAAAATCGACCACCCTGAAGACGATTGCCGGCGTGGTGACGCCGCGTGGCGGGCAGGTGCGTTTTCGCGGCAAGGACATCGCCGGGCAGCCTCCGCACCGCATTGCCGCACAGGGCCTGTGCCTCGTGCCGGAGCATCGCGGCATCTTCAAGCTGCTGACGGTGGAAGAGAACCTGAAGCTCGGTGCGCGGCGCGATTCTCCGTGGCAGCTGGCCGACATCTACCGCATCTTCCCGCGCCTGCACGAGCGGCGGCGCAACGGCGGCGCGAATCTCTCCGGCGGCGAGCAGCAGATGCTCGCCATCGGGCGCGCGCTGATGAACCACCCGCGCCTGCTGATGCTCGACGAGCCTGTCGAAGGTCTGGCGCCCGTCATCGTGGAAGAGATCGTTGCGCAGCTGAAGGTCATCAAGCAGGCGGGCGTGTCCATCCTGCTCGTCGAACAGAACCTCGAAGTCTGCACGCAGCTCGCCGATCGTCACGTGATCATCGAACAGGGCCGCGTGGTCTACACCGGCACCAACGAAGCCTTCCGCGCCGACGACGCCATCAAGGACCGCTACCTTGGCGTCGGCCTGGCCGCTTAAACGTACACATCATGACGACCACCCAACTCGACACCACTTTGCGCATCAACGGCGCACGCCTGTGGGACACGCTCATGCAGCAGGCGCGCATCGGCGCCACGCCCAAGGGCGGCGTGCGCCGCCTCGCACTGACCGATCTCGACCGGCAAGGCCGCGATTTCTTCGTTGCACAGGCCGAAGCCGCAGGCTGCACCGTGCGCGTTGACGCCATCGGCAACCTCTTCGCGCGCCGGCCGGGGCGCAACAACGCGCTGCCGCCCGTCATGACCGGCAGCCACATCGACACGCAACCGACCGGCGGCAAGTTCGACGGCAACTACGGCGTGTTCGCGGGCATCGAGGTCGTGCGCGCGCTCAACGATGCGGGCATCGAAACGGAAGCGCCCATCGAAGTGGCCGTGTGGACCAACGAAGAAGGCTCGCGCTTCGTGCCGGTGATGATGGGCTCCGGCGCGTTCATCGGCGAGTTTGCGCTGGACGCCGTGCTGGCCGCGCAGGACCGCGACGGCGTGGCCGTGGGCGAGGCGCTGCGCAGTATCGGCTACGCGGGGAGTGAGCCTGTTGGCGGCCGAGCCGTCGGCGCCTACTTCGAAGCGCATATCGAACAAGGGCCGGTGCTGGAGGCGCACGCCACGACCATCGGCGTGGTGACGGGCGCGCTCGGCCAGCGCTGGTACGACGTGGTCTTGACCGGCATGGAAGCGCACGCCGGCCCCACGCCGATGGAGCTGCGCCGCGATGCGTTGCTGCCCGCCGCAGAACTCGTCGGCATTGCCAACCGCATCGCGCTGGAGCGCCCGCCCCATGCACGGGCCACGGTGGGCTGCCTGAGCGTGCATCCGGATTCGCGCAACGTGATTCCGGGCCAGGTATCGATGACGATCGACTTCCGCGCGGCCGACGACGCGATGTTGTCCGACATGGACGGGGCGCTGCATGACGCAGTGGCGGAGTTGCGCACACGCAGCGGCATCGACATCGCATTGCGCCAGGTCGTCTACTTCCCGCCGCAGCCGTTTGACGCCACGTTGGTGAACGCGGTGCGCAGCGGCGCGCGGCAGCTCGGGTTGTCGGAGATGGACGTGATCAGCGGCGCAGGCCATGACGCGGTCTACCTCGCGCGCGTGGCCCCTACCGCGATGATCTTCGTGCCGTGCAAGGACGGCATCAGCCACAACGAGATCGAAGACGCCCGCCCCGAACATCTGGAAGCCGGGGCCAATGTGCTGCTGCACGCGATGCTGCAGGCCGCTGGCCGCGTTTGACACCATCACCCGACCGCTCATGCGCATCCTGATCGCCCGCTTCAATCACGAGACGAATACGTTCTCGCCGGTGCCGACGCCGCTGGCATCGTTCCATCCGCACTACGGCGCCGACGCGTACCGCGCCGCCAAGGGCACGCGCACGGCGGCCGGTGCGTTCATCGATCTGGCGGAGGCGGCAGGCGCGGAAATCGTCGTGCCCGTCGTGGCCGGAGCGAACCCCAGCGGACGCGTCGCTGCCGAGGCGTACACAACGTTGTGCGACGCCATCGTCGCGGTGGCGCCGGGGTGCGATGCGCTCTTGCTCGACCTGCACGGCGCGATGGTCGCCGAGAACAGCGACGACGGCGAAGGCGATCTGCTCGAACGCCTGCGCGCGGTGATGCCCGATGTGCCGATTGCCGTCGCGCTGGATCTGCACGGCAATCTCACGCAGAAGTTCATCGACTTGGCCGACATCGCCGTCAGTTTCAAGACGTATCCGCACGTCGACATGTACGAGACCGGCGAGCACGCCGGCCGCCTGCTGTTCGACAAGCTGGCCGGCCGCGCGAACCCCGTGCTCGCGTGGCGCCGCCTGCCGATGGTCACGCACACCCTGCGCAGCCGCACCGACGAAGGCGCGATGCACCGCGCTGTGGCGCTCGCCAAACAGGCCGAGAACGACGGCATGCTCGCCGTGTCCGTCCTGGCCGGATTCGGGCTGGCCGACATTGCCGCGCCGTGCCTTTCCGTCGTGGTGGTCGGCAACGGCGACAAACATGCCGCCGACGCTGCGGCGCAACGCATTGCCGATGCCATCTGGGCTGATCGCGAAGGGTTCGTCTACCGCTCCGAACCGCTGACCGAATCGATCGCGCGGGCAGCCAGATTGGCGGACGCGCCCGGCAGCGGCCCCGTGCTGCTGCTCGACCACGGCGACAACTGCATGTCCGGCGGCACGTGCGACGACATGCACGTCCTGCACGAAGCGTTGCGGCAAGGCTTGCTCGGCATCGCCGTCGGGCCGGTGTGCGACCCGGAAGCCGTCGCGGCGATGATCGAGTCGGGCAAGGGTGCCACGATCACGCTGCCGGTCGGCGACAAGGTGCCGCTCGTGCAGCTCGGCATCTACCCCGTGCCGCGCGCGCTGACGGGCAAGGTTGTCGCCATCAGCGACGGCGAATACACCATCACGGGGCCGACCTATACGGGCCAGCGCATCCGCATGGGGCGAACGGCGCTGCTCGACATCGGCGCTGCGCAGATCGTCGTCACCGAGACGCCGCAGGAGCATTGGGACCTCGGCATCTTCACGCACATCGGCGTGGACCCACATGCCGCGCGCTTCGTGCTGTTGAAGTCACGCATGTATTGCCGGCCGGTGTTCGTGCCCATTGCCAGGGCCGTGGTGGAGTGCGACGGCGGCGGCGTGACGAGTTCGGACTACACCCGCTTCCCGTTTGCCAAGGTGCAGCGGCCCGTGTTTCCGCTCGATGCGGACGTGGTGGCCGCCTGAGCGCTACGCGCTGTCGCGCTCAACGAGCGTGAAACCCACATCCACCGTGCGGCGTTCTTCGTCGCCGTGTTCGATGCGGTCGATCAGCAACGTCGCTGCCAGCTTGCCGATGCCTGTGCCGTCGATGCGGATGGTGGTGAGTGCGGGCGTCGTGTCCTTGGCGAACACCTGGTCGCCGTAGCCGACCACGCGGAGTTGCCGGGGCACGGCAATGCCGCGATGTTGGGCCTCCATCAGCACGCCGAGCGCCAGGATGTCGGCACCGCAGAAGATGGCATCGGTGTCCGGATGCTGCGCGAGCAATGTGCCCAGTGCGCGCCGCCCGTCGCCCAGGTTGGCGGGCGATTCGGCGGCAATCACGGGAATGTCGGCCTCTGAGCCGAACGCCTTTACGAAGGCTTGCGCGCGGGCCTGTGCGCGGCGGTCGCTCGGCGTGATGATGGCGGGGTGCTTTGCGCCGCGCTGCTTCAGATAGCGCGCCGCCGCCTGGCCGACCTTCTGGTGGGAGAAGCCCACCAGCATGTCCAGCGGGTTGCGCGTGATGTCCCAGGTTTCCACTACCGGCACGCCGGCCGCCTGCAGCTTCTGCCGCACGCTGGCGGAGTGCACCACGCCCGTCAGCACGATGCCCGCGGGGCGCCGTCCGACGATCGCGTCGAGCAGTGCATCTTCGCGTGATTCGTCATAGCCGCTCTGGCCGATCAGCAATTGATAGCCTGCCGCAGCCAGCTCGGTGGTCAGCGCCGCGACCGTTTCCTGAAACACGCTGCCCGCAATCGTCGGGATGAGCGCGACGATCAACCGGCTGCGGTTGGATGCCAGTGAGCCGGCCACGAGGTCCGGCGTATAGCCGGTCTGCCGCACCGCTTCGCGCACGCGCTGCAGCGTGTCGCCCGACACCAGCTCCGGCGTGTTCAGCGCACGGGACACCGTCACCTTCGTCACACCCACCAGCTTGGCAAGGTCGCTCAATGTGACGCGCCCGGTGTTCTTGCGCGCACGGCGTGTGGCCGCAGGCGCGGTTTCTACGAGGGACACGGTCGTGGACTTGGTCACGTGATCGATGGGCCGATTAGGGAAACACAGGGAAAAAGGGGCTAGCAATTATCGCAAAACCCGACTACGATTGCGCCAATGTTACCGGTTACATAAACCGGTAACATAAAAACTCATGACAGACGACGGATGCACCAGAAGACAGCCCGGAGGAGCAAAGGATGTTGCAGGCAACCCCAGCGTATGCTGGGCCGCTGATTCAGCTGAACGCGGCAGACAACGTGCTGATTGCGCGCGAAGGGCTGTCGCTCGGGGCCAACCTGTCGATCAACGGCACGACGGTGCGCCTGCGCGCGCAGGTGCCGGCCGGCCACAAGATCGCCGCGCGGCGGATCACCCACGGTGAAGCCATCCGCAAGTACGACACGATCATCGGGCGCGCCGCACGCGACATCGAGGCGGGCGAGCACGTTCACACGCACAACATCGAGCTGATCGACTACGCACGCGACCCCGGCTTCGGCCTCGATGTGCGTCCGGTCGATTACATCCCGGAGGCGCAGCGCGCTACGTTCAATGGCATCGTCCGGCCCGACGGCCGTGTGGCCACGCGCAACTTCATCGGCATCCTGGCGTCGGTCAACTGCTCGTCCACCGTCATCAAGAACATCGCGGCGTGGTTCACGCCGGAGCGCCTCGCGCCGTTTCCCAGTGTGGATGGCGTGGTGGCGTTTGCGCAGACGAGCGGTTGCGGGATGTCTTCGCCATCGGAGCATTTCGATGTGCTGCGCCGCACGCTGGCGGGCTATGCGCGGCATCCGAACCTGGCGGGGGTGCTGATCGTCGGCCTGGGCTGCGAGCGCAACCAGGTGGCAGATTTGATGACGAGCCAAGGCCTGGAAGCCGGCAAGCTGATGCACACGCTCGTGATGCAAGACACCGGCGGCACGCGTGCCACTATCGAGGCGGGCATCAGCGCCATCCAAAAGATGCTGCCGGCGGCCAATGACATCGTGCGCCGCCCGGTTTCGGCCAGCCATCTCAAGATCGGCCTGGAGTGCGGCGGCTCCGATGGTTTCTCGGGCATTACCGCCAACCCGGCGCTCGGTGCGGCGATGGACCTGCTGGTGCGCCATGGCGGTACGGCCATCCTGTCGGAAACGCCGGAGATCCACGGCGTGGAAACGATGCTCACGCGCCGCGCGGTGTCGCCGGAAGTCGGGCAGAAGCTGCTCGATCGGCTCGCCTGGTGGGAGAACTACACCCGCGGCCACAACGGTCAGTTCAACGGCGTGGTGGGCCCCGGCAACCAGCAGGGTGGTCTGGCCAACATCTTCGAAAAATCGCTGGGCTCGGCCATGAAGGGCGGTACTACGCCGCTGCAGGCCGTGTACGAATACGCCGAGCCCATCGACTGCTCGGGCTTTGTCTTCATGGATTCGCCGGGCTACGACCCCGTCGCCGTGACCGGACAGATTGCGAGCGGCGCCAACCTCATTTGCTTCACCACGGGACGCGGCTCGATGTTCGGTTCCAAGCCCGCGCCGACGATCAAGCTCGCCAGCAATACGCCCATGTTCCGCCGGCTTGAAGAAGACATGGACATCAACTGCGGCCGCATTCTCGACGGCGAGCGTTCGGTGGAAGAAATGGGCCAGGACATCTTCGAGCACATCCTGCGCACCGCTTCGGGCGAGCGCACCAAGAGTGAGCTGCTCGGTCTTGGCGACCATGAATTCGTGCCCTGGCACATGGGCATCGTGAGTTAGCGCCTCGACTCGAAGGCACGCATCACCTATTACAAAACAGGAGACAAACCATGCAGGACACGTCACAGGGCGGCCCTCGCTCGAAAGTGCGCTGGGTCGTCGCCGGCCTCATGTGGGCGGCGATTGCCATCAACTACATCGACCGTACCGTGCTGTCGGCGGCCGCGCCGCACATCCAGAAGGAATTCCACCTGAGCGCCGTGGAAATGGGCGTCGTCATGTCGGCGTTCTTCTGGTCGTATGCGCTGCTGCAGTTGCCGGCGGGCATTCTGGCTGACCGCTTCGGGCAGAAGAAGGTGCTCGGCTTTGCGGTGCTGTGGTGGTCCGTTGCGACGGCGTTGACGGGCCTGGCAAACGGCTTCAAGTCGCTGGTGGGCCTGCGTGTGGCGCTGGGCATCGGTGAGGCGGGTGCGTACCCCAGCAGCGCGGGCATTACCGGGCGCTGGTTCCCCAAGCAGGAACGCGCCACGGTGGCCGCCATTTTCGATAGCGGCTCCAAGCTGGGTAGCGCTGTCGCGTTGCCGCTCATCGCGTGGCTGTTGGTGATGTTTGATTGGAAGATCACCTTTGCCGTGACGGGCGGGCTGGGCATCGTGTGGGCAGTGGTGTGGTGGGCGGTGTTCAAGGAAACGCCGGAAGAACACAAGGGCGTGAACGCCGCTGAGCTGGCCCACATCCAACGCGGCCTGCCGGCAGCCCGTAACAAGGATGAACCCAAGGTGCCCTGGACGAAGCTGCTGACGCACCGGAACATCTGGGCGATGTGCATCGGCTTCTTCATGATCAACTACAACTCGTACTTCTTCATCACGTGGCTGCCGACGTACCTGGTCAAGGAGCGTGGCATGGGCCTGATGCAGATGGGCCTCATGGCGTCGCTGCCGCTGTTCGTGTCGATGTTCGTGGAGGTGTTCGCGGGCTGGGCGTCGGACCGCGTGTATGCCTCCGGCAAGCTTTCGCTCACGGCCACGCGCAAGCTGTTCCTCATCATCGGCCTGGTGATGGCGTCGAGCATCGGGCTGGCGGCGTTCGCACAATCGGCCGTCGTGGCGGTCATCCTGCTGTGCATCGCGAAGTCAGGCACGACCGTGGCGGCATCGCAGGTGTGGGCACTGCCCGCCGATGTGGCACCGGGCAACAACGTGTCGATGGTGGCAGGCCTGCAGAACAGCGTGTCGAACATGGGCGGTGTGGTCGGCCCGATCGTCACCGGCGCCATCGTGGGTGCCACGGGCTCGTTCATTCCGGCGCTGGTGTTCTCCGCCGCGCTGATCGGCCTGGCGATCCTGAATTACCTCTTCCTGCTCGGCAAGGTGGAACCCATCAGCTTCGAGCCCACTTCTGAAACCCTCCATTCGCATGACCCACGCAATGCAAACGTCCGCGCTTGAGCGCCCGAACAGCTTCAAGGCCGCGCTGGCCGCCGGGCAACGCCAGATCGGCTTCTGGCTGGCGATGAGCGATCCGTACCTGGCGGAGGTGAGCGCCACCGCCGGCTTCGACTGGTTGCTGATCGACAGCGAGCACGCCCCGAACGACGTGCGCACGATTCTCGCGCAGCTGCAGGCCGTGGCGCCGTACCGTGCCGAGCCCATCGTCCGGCCCTACAACGGCGATCCGTCGCTCATCAAGCGCTTGCTCGACATCGGCGCGCGCACGCTGCTCGTGCCGATGGTCGATACGGCGGAAGAGGCGCGCGAGCTGGTGCGCGCGGTGCGCTATCCCCCGCACGGCATTCGTGGCGTGGGCAGTGCCGTGGGCCGCGCATCGCGCTGGAGCGCCCGCACCGATTACCTGCAGGTTGCTGATGACGAAGCCTGCCTGCTCGTCCAGGCGGAGACCGTCACCGCGCTGCAAAACCTCGAAGCCATCTGCGATGTGGACGGCGTGGATGGCGTGTTCATCGGCCCGGCGGATCTGGCTGCATCGATGGGCCACCGTGGCAACGCCGGCCACCCCGACGTGCAGGCGGCCATCGACAACGCCGTGCGCACGATTGTTGCGTCGGGCAAGGCCGCCGGCACGTTGACGTCCGACGCGGCGCTCGCGCGTCACTATCTGGAGTTGGGCTGCACCTTCGTCGCCACGGGCGTTGATATCCTGATGTTCGCCAACGGCGCCCGGAAGCTCGCCCGCGAGTTCATCGCGCCGCAGGGTGCCTGATTCTTCCTCTTCTTTTTTACCGGATCTGACATGACCCGCAAGACCTACCGGATCGCCGTGATCCCCGGCGACGGCATCGGCCGCGAAGTGATGCCCGAGGGCCTGCGCGTGCTGGAAGCCGCCGCGCGCCGTTTCGGCATCAACCTCGAAACCCAGCACATCGACTGGGCCAGCTGCGACTACTACCAGCAGCACGGCACGATGATGCCCGACGACTGGAAGCAGCAACTGCAAGGCATGGACGCCATCTTGTTCGGCGCGGTCGGCTGGCCGGCCACGGTGCCCGATCACGTTTCGCTGTGGGGCTCGCTGCTCAAATTCCGCCGCGAGTTCGATCAGTACATCAACCTACGCCCCGTGCGTTTGTTTGAGGGCGTGCCGTGCCCGCTCGCCAACCGCAAGCCCGGTGACATCGATTACTACGTCGTGCGCGAGAACACCGAAGGCGAATACACATCGCTCGGCGGCATCATGTACGAAGGCACCGATCGCGAAATCGTCATCCAGGAATCGGTTTACTCGCGCAAGGGTGCAGAGCGGCTGCTCAAGTTCGCCTTTGACCTTGCACAAAGCCGCCCGCGCAAGCACGTGACGCTCGCCACCAAGAGCAACGGCATCGCCATCAGCATGCCGTGGTGGGACAAGCGTGCCGACGAGGTTGCGCAGCAATATCCCGACGTCACGCTCGACAAGCAGCACATCGACATCCTGACCGCGCGCTTCGTGCTGCAGCCGGGTCGCTTCGATGTGGTGGCCGCCACCAACCTGTTCGGCGACATCCTGTCCGATCTTGGGCCCGCGACGACGGGCACGATCGGCCTGGCGCCTTCGGCCAACCTGAACCCCGATCGCACGTTCCCTTCGCTGTTCGAGCCGGTGCACGGCTCGGCGCCGGACATTTACGGCAAGAACATCGCCAACCCGATCGCGATGATCTGGTCGGCGGCGCTGATGCTGGACTTCCTGACCGAAAGCCAGGGCGAAGGCCGTGCGGCGCACGACGCGATCGTCGCCGCCATTGAAGCCGTGCTCAAGGACGGCCCGCGCACGCCGGATCTGGGCGGCACTGCCAACACCACGCAGGTGGGCGAGGCGATTGCCGCGCACCTGGCTTGAGCGGTTTGAAGGAATCGACGATGGCTTTCAGCTTCGACCAACTCCGCCAGGCCGGGCTCGTGCGCACCGACAACCTGATCGACGGCCAGTGGGTTGCCGGCACCGACGGCGCCCGCTTTGCCGTGACGGACCCCGCCACCGGCAGCCTCATCGCCAACGTGCCCGACAGCAGCGCCGCTGATGCGCGTGCCGCCACCGACGCGGCAGCGCGCGCCTTTCCCGCGTGGCGCGACACGCTGCCGGCCGAGCGCGCGGCCATCTTGCGCCGCTGGCACGCGGCCATCGTTGCCAATGCCGATGCGCTGGGGCGCCTGATTTCGCTGGAGCAGGGCAAGCCGTTTGCCGAGGGGCGCGGCGAGGTCATGTACGGCGCGTCGTACGTCGCGTGGTTTGCCGACGAGGCCACGCGCATCTACGGCGATCTGATCCCGCAGCAGCAGCGCGGCAAACGCATGAGCGCCGTCAAGGAGCCCGTGGGCATCGTGGCCGCCATCACGCCGTGGAATTTCCCGCTGGCGATGATTGCGCGCAAGATCGCGCCGGCGCTCGCGGCGGGCTGCACGGTGGTCGCCAAGCCGGCGGAAGACACGCCGCTCACGGCGCTGACGTTGGCCCAGCTCGCGCAGGAAGCAGGGCTGCCCCCCGGCGTGCTGAACATGATTTCCGCCTCGCGTGATCGTGGTATCGAGGCCGTAGCCGATTGGTTGCACGACAGCCGCGTGCGCAAGATCACCTTCACGGGCTCGACGCCGGTGGGCAAGTATCTGGCGCGCGAGTCGGCGGGCACGCTGAAGAAGCTGTCGCTGGAGCTGGGCGGCAACGCCCCGTTCATCGTGTTTGACGACGCCGACCTCGACGCGGCCATCACCGGCTTGCTGGCGGCCAAGTTCCGCAACGGCGGCCAGACCTGTGTGTGCCCCAACCGCGTCTACGTGCAGGCCGGCGTGTATGAGCGCTTTGGCGCCATGCTGGCCGCGCGGGTTTCCGCGCTGAAAGTTGCGCCGGCCACCGACCCGGACGCGCAGATCGGCCCGATGATCAACGCCCGCGCCGTCGACAAGATCGAACGCCACGTGCAGGACGCCGTCGCCAACGGGGCGCGCGTGCTGGCAGGTGGCAAGCGCCTGCCGGAAGTCGGTGAACACTTCTATGCGCCCACCGTGCTGGCCGACGCCCACAACGGCATGGCGCTCTGCAACGAAGAGACCTTCGGCCCCGTCGCGCCGCTGTTCCGCTTTGTCGATGAAGCCGAAGCCGTGCAGGCCGCCAACGACACGCCGTTCGGGCTGGCCTCGTACTTCTATACGCAAGACATCCGCCGCATCGAGCGTGTATCACGCGCGTTGGAAGCGGGCATCGTCGGCATCAACGAAGGCGCGCTTGCCAGCGAGGCGGCGCCCTTTGGCGGCGTGAAGGAGTCGGGCTACGGCCGCGAGGGCTCCAAGTACGGGCTCGACGATTACCTGTCGATCAAGTACCTGTGCCAGGGCGGGTTGAACTAGCGCGCTGAATCCCAGAAGCGTTGCGCACGGAACGGGCGAACATCTACCGTCGATGTCTCGCCCGTCATCATTTCCGCAATTAATCGCCCGGTGATCGGCCCCAGCGTCAGGCCGTGGTGTGCATGGCCGAACGCGAACCACATGTTTGCGTGGTGCGGCGCCGGCCCGATGATCGGCAGCATGTCGGGCGTGCAGGGCCGCGCGCCCATCCACGGTTCCGCATCCACCCGCTCGGCCAGGGGAAAGAGCTTGCGCGCGACGGGCTCGACGGCGTCGAGCTGCACGGGCGTCTTCGGCGCATCGCGGTGTGCGAGTTCTGCGCCGGTGGTCAGACGGATGCCGCGCGCCATCGGCGCCAGGACATAACCGCCGTCCGCATCGAGCACGGGATGATTCAACTGCGCGCCTTGCGCCGGCGCGTAGTGCATGTGGTACCCGCGCTTGACGGCCAGCGGCAGGCTGTAGCCCAGGCGCGAAGTGATGACGTCTGCCCAGGGGCCCATGGCGATGACGACGTTGTCCGCGCGCAGCTCGCCTTGCTTGGTTTGCAACAGCCACGGGGCGTGGGGCGTGAGCGTGTTGGCATCGGCTTCAAAGAAACGGCCGCCGAGTTGCTCGAAGTGCTTCGCATAGGCCGTGACCAGGGCGTTGGGGTCGCTCACGGAATCCGCTTCCGTATAGCGCAGGCCGCCCAGCAGCGATGTGTCCAGATGCGGTTCAACTGTGCGCAGGCGCGCCGGGTCGAGCGCTTCAAAGGCGACGCCGTATTCGCGCTGCCAGCGCTCGACGTTGCGTGTTTCCTTGTCCTGCGTGGCGGCATTGCGGAAGACCTTGATCCAGCCGCTGGGGCGGATGAGATGCGTGGCGCCGGCGGCTTCGGCCAGCGCGCGGTGCTCGCTCACGCTATGCGCAATCAGCGGTGCATACGCGCGCGCAATGGCCGCGTGCCGCGTGGGGTGCGAGTTGCGCCAGTACTGCCACAGAAACGGCAGCAGCCGGGGCAGGTCGGCAGGGTGGTAATGCACGTCCGCCGATGTGTTGCCCGCGTAACGCAACAGCGTCGACAGGTCGCGCGGGAACGCATACGGATACACACCCTCGCGCTGGATCAGCCCCGCATTGCCAAACGACGTCTCAAAGCCCGGCGCACGGCGGTCCACCAGCGCGACGGCGCGCCCGCGTTTCTGCAGATGCACCGCCACTGACACGCCGACAATGCCGGCGCCCAGCACAAGGGTGTCGAAGCGCATGGCGGCTGGCTCCTTAACCCTTGGCCAGCGCCGTGACGGCGATTTCCACATCGATGCCCGGGCGCATCAGGCCCGACTGCACGCAGGCGCGCGTGGGCGCGTGGCCAGCCGGCACCCAGGCTTCCCACGCGGCGTTCAGCTCGGCGAAGTGCTTGGCGTCGGTCAGCCAGATGTTGGCGGAGATCAGACGCGTCTTGTCGACACCCGCTTCGGCCAGGAGGGCATCGATGCGCTCAAGGATGTTGTTGGTCTGCTCGGTGATCGACTTGAAGTCGACGTCGGGCACTTGGCCGGCCAGATGCACGATGCCGTTGGCGATCACGATCTGGCTCATGCGGGCGTTGGTGTGGAGGCGTTGGATGTCGGTCATGTCGAGAAGGTCCGTTGTAGGTTCAGACGGCCGAGGTGCCCATGCCGCTCGTGGCGGCATCGAACACCGGCGGCGCGGTGACGATGGATTGGAGTGCCGGCGTCGGCTGCGTGAGCTTGGCGAGGTCCGGACGCGGCCGCCGCAGCGTAGCAGACGCGTCGAAAGCCTGCTCGAGCGCATGCGCCACGGCAAGCGTTTTGCGGTCTCCGTGGAAAGGCCCGACGATCTGCAGGCCGAACGGCATGCCGGCGTGGTCAACGCCGCACGGCAATGACAGCGCCGGGTGCGTGGTCAGCGTGACGACGTACGTCAGCGCCAGCCAGCGGTAATAGTTCTCCTGCGCGCGGCCGTCGATGTGCGTGGCGTACAGCGCGCTCCACGGAAACGGCGACACCGGCGTCGTCGGCGACAGGATCACGTCGTACTGGCCGAACGCCGCCTGGAAGCGCGTGAGGATGCGCGTCTGTTCCGCCTGCGCCCAGGCACAATCGGCAAGCGTCATGGCGGCGCCCAGCTCGTAGTTGGCGCGCGAGTTCGGCCCGATCGACGCCGGGTCGCGCACGTAAGCATCGTGCAGGCCGGCGACAAAGCTCTCCGCCCGAATGACGTCGAAGCAGCGGTGCACGTCCCCGAGGTCGAACTGCACGGGCTCGCACGACCGGAACATCGGCGCCATGGCGGCAATGCGTTCGCGGAAGACCGCGCGGATGCTCGCATCGACATCGCAGCAGCCGAAGTCTTCCGTCCAGCCGACGCGCAGCGTGGAGAGATCGAGCGGCGCGGGCGTGAGAAAGCTCCGCGGATCGACGTGGAAGCTGAGCGGATCGCTTGCCGACAATCCAGCCGTGGCGGCCAATTGCAGGCACGCTTCGGCTACCGTGCGCCCCATCGGGCCGACCACCGAAATGGGCGTCCAGCCGAGCTTCTTGCGCGAGTTCGGGACCAGCCCGGGCGACGGCCGAAAGCCCACCACACCGCATTTGGATGCCGGAATGCGCAGCGAGCCGCCGGTGTCGGAGCCGGTGCAGACGGGCAGCATGTCGCACGCCAGCGCGGCCGCCGCACCGCCCGACGAACCGCCCGCATTCAGCATCGGGTTGAACGGGTTGCCTGTCGCGCCCCACACGGGGTTGCGCGTATTGGCGCCGGCACCGAACTCCGGCACGTTGGTCTTCGCCACCAGCACGGCGCCCGCGGCGCGAAGACGCTCGACGAGCAACACATCCTGCGTCGGCACGTTGCTGCGCGTGGTGGGCGATCCGTACGTCGTCAACAGGCCCGCTGTGTCTTCCAGATCCTTCACGCCGAGCGGCAGGCCGTGCAGCAGCCCGAGCGGTTCACCATTGAGCACGGCGCGCTCCGCGGCATTTGCGGCTTCGCGCGCTTGCGGAAAGCACGTCGCTGTGACGGCATTGACGGCAGGATTGATGGCTTCGATGCGGTCGATGCAGGCGTCGAGCAGCTCGACGGGCGAGATTTCCTTGGCGCCAATCAGCCGGCGCAGTTCCACCGCAGACCGGCTGACAAGTTGTTCGTTGTGCGACATGAACATTTCGCTTTAAAGCGCTTCGCCCGTGCGGTCCCGCAGCCAGATCACCGGCACCAGTGACACGAGGCATGCGGCGGCCACGTACCACGCCGGCGCCAGCGGGTTGCCGGTGCGCTCCACCAGCCAGCTCGCGATGAACGGCGAGAACCCGCCGAAGAACGATGCGCTCACCACATAGGTGAGTGCGATGCCGGTGGCACGTACGTGCTTGGGAAACAGCTCGGGAATCATCACCAGCACGGGCACGATCTGCGCCGCCACGAACACGGCCAACAATGCGGACACGATGTACAGCGCCAACGGCGTCGGATGCGCGCCCAGAAAGGCAAACGCCGGGTAGACCGCCAACAGCATGATGATGCGCGACGTGACCAGCACGCGCTTGCGGGTGTAGCGATCGGCCAGGCGCCCGGCAATCGGCGCGGCCACGAACAGCACCAGCGAGCTGACCACGCCCGAGGCCACCGCCGCGGTGGGCGACATATGCAGTGTGCGCACCGCGTGGCTGGGCAGGAAGAACGCCGTGATGTACACCGACACCGAGCCGCCCAGTTCCGCAAACGTGCCGAGAATGGTCAGCTTCAGATGCGTGGTCAGCGCGGCCTTGAGCGCGCCTTGCGGCTTGGCGGGGCTTGGTGCCGCATCGCGGCGGTCGAGCGTCTCTTCCAGCCGGCGGCGGATCAGCATGCCGGCCGGCGCTGCAAAAATGCCCAGCAGGAACGGCAGCCGCCAGCCCCAGGCGAGCACCGCCTCCTTCGAGAGCGTCACGTTGATGAGCGTGGCGACCGCCGCGCCCAGCGCGAGGCCCAGCGCGGTCGCCGCAAAGTTCCAGCTCGCAAAGAATGCCCGCGTGCGGTCGCTTGCGTATTCGACCAGCAACGTGGTGCCGGGCCCGAATTCGCCGCCTGCTGCAAAGCCCTGCATCAGGCGCGCAGCCAGCACGATCATCGGGGCGAAGATGCCCGCCGTGGCGTACGTGGGCGCCGTGGCGATGAGCGCGCACGACAGCGCCATCATCATGATGGTCAGCACCATCGCCTTCTTGCGCCCGGCGCGATCGGCATACGCGCCGATGATCACGCCGCCGAGTGGCCGCACCACAAAGCCGACGCCAAACACCCCGATCGACAACAGGAACTGGTTCACCGGCGATGCCGACGGAAAGAACAGTTGCCCGATCTGGATGGCGAAGTAGCTGTAGATGGTGAAGTCGTAAAACTCCAGCGCTGTGCCGATGGTGGTAGCGGCAATGACTTGCGTGCGTGACAGCGCGGGGCGGCTGTCGAGGGCGAGTGTCGACACGGGCGGCTCTCCTGGGTTGGAGGCTGGGGAGGGTTTGAGTTATCGTATACGAGAAAAATCGAATTCTCGTATACGAGAAAACCCGGAGACGTGCGTGGCATCGAGCGCAAAAGCGGCTATCCAGCCCCATTCAATCGACGAGGCACCGGCGCAGCTCAATCACCAGGAGGTGGGAGCGCGCATCCGCGAGGCGCGCAAGGCGCGCGGGCTGACGCTGCAGGAGCTGTCGGAGCGTTCTGGCGTGGCGCTGTCCACCATTTCCAAGGCCGAGCGCGGCGATATTGCCCTCACCTATGAGAAGTTTGCCGGCCTGGCGCAGGCATTGGGGCTCGAGTTCGAGCAACTGCTCGGCCGGCGCCGCACGCCCGATGCCGGCCCGCTGCGGCCCACCTTCACCCCATCCGGCGGCCAGGTCATTTACGACACGCCGAACTACGAATACGGCATGCTGGCCGACGCGCTGACCGGCAAACGCATGCTGCCGATGCGCGCACACATCCGCGCGCGCTCGGTCGACGACTTTCCGGATTACATCCGCCACCCCGGCGAGGAATTCGTCTTCGTGCTGGGCGGCGAGATCGAACTGCGCTTCGAGAACGGCGACGCCTTTCGCCTGACGCCGGGCGACAGCCTGTACTTCGACAGCGCAGTCGGTCACGTCTATCTGTCGGTCAGCAAGGAAGACGCCGAGATACTCGCGTGCTGCACCGGCACGGACGTGCGCGAACTCGGCGACGTGATCTGAGCTGCGTCGCCGCGCGGCGTCGCTTGTTTACTTGCGTAAGGCCCGCCCCGCCAGCACATCCGGCACCGCCTTGCCGTCGGCCACGGCCACCGCGCCGTTGACGAGCACCCAGCGCACGCCCACGGGCGGCAGCCCAGGCTGTTCATAGCTCGCGCGGTCGGCGTAGGTGGCGGGGTCGAAGACGACCAGGTCGGCAAACTTGCCAGCCTGCACGGTGCCGCGGTCCTTGATGCCGAAGATTTCGGCCGTGCGGGCGCTGGCCTGGCGGATGGCAAACGGCAGCGTCATCACGTGCTTGCGCGTGACGTATTCGCCGATGCGGCGTGCAAAGGTGCCGGCTTCGCGCGGGTGTCCGGCAATGCCGTCGGAGCCGCCCACGACGAAGTCCTGCTTCATGAAGGCTTCCAGATCGGCGTCGCTCATGTTGAACGACACGATGTTCGTGCCGCCGTGCTGGATCACGCTGATGGCCGCATCGACGGGGCTCACGCCCAGCTTCTTGCCCAGCGCCTCGAGCGATTGCCCGTTGTATTCGGGGTTGGTGGAAATCAGTACCTGCGCGGCGGGCCCGTTGCGCTGTTGCATGGCTTTTTCCATGTCGGTGGCAATGCGGGCACGCGTGGTCGGGTCTTCCAGGCGCTTGAGCAGCGCGTCGTTGCCGCCGTCACGCGCCCAGCCGGGCACCAGCGCCGGAATGATGTGCGTGCTCGACGCCGTGTACGGATACTGGCTTGCCGATACGTTCATGCCGTCGGCCTGCGCCTGCCGCATCAGGCTGATGACCTCCGCGCTCTTGCCCCACGAATCCACACCCAGCGCCTTGATGTGCGAGATGTGGATCGGGATGCCCGACTGCCGGCCGATGTCCAGCGCTTCTTTCACGGCGTTGACGAGGCCGGTGCGAAAGTTGCCCTCGTCGCGCAGGTGTGTGTCGTAGATGCCGCCACGCGCGGCCACGGTCTTGGCCAGCGCGACCACCTCGTCGGTTTTGGCGAACACGCCTGGCGTATAGACGAGGCCCGTCGACATGCCGAATGCGCCGTCGCGCATGCCGTCTTCCATCAGCGTCTGCATGGTCTTGAGTTCGTCGGCGGTGGGTGCACGCGCCACGTCGCCCATCACGCGGTGGCGCACGGCGTTGTGGCCCACCAGCATGGCCACGTTGGTGCCGATGCGGTTGGCGTCCAGCGCCTTGAGCGTCGGCCCGATGCGGTCGAGATCCGGCCCGTCGCCTTCGAGCACGATGCCGTCGTTGCCGATCACCACCGTCGTCACGCCTTGCAGCAGGTACGGCAGGTTGTGGTGCCGGTCTTTGGAGATGAGGTTGTGATAGGCGTGCGTATGCGGATCGATAAAGCCCGGCGCCACCACCAGCCCGCGCGCATCGAGCACCGTCTTCGCCTGCACGCCCGTGGCGGAGGGCTGCACCAGCACGATGCGGTCATTGCGGATGCCCACGTCGGCCACGAAGGGCGCGCCGCCGCTGCCGTCGACCACCGTGCCGTTGCGGATCAGGATATCGACCGGTTCGGGCTCGGGGGCCGCACGGGCGGGGCCGGCAAGCGCAAGGCTCAGGGTGAGGGCGGACAGCAGGCACTGCGGCAGACGGTGTGGGCGCATATCGGCTTCCTTGTGGTTTGCAGCGAGTGTAAGGAGCCTTGTTGCCCACATGACATGCAAATGGTTCGGCCCGGTATGCGGAACGGACATGCAGGGGTTTGCGGTGCTGGAACGCTTGCGGGCAGGCGTCAATACAACACTCAGCGTTATCAATATCTGAATTAAGAACAACTAATCACCCGGAAAGCCTTGCCAGCATTGGGTGTGGCAAGACATTGGCGACAATGTGCGGCCGTCCCCACTTTGGAGGGGGGCAACTGCCTTGCCCCGGTGACACAATCGCGAAAATTCAGAAGTCATGCTGCGCGACATGCGACGCATGGCAGACCCGGTCGGGGAGCTTCATGCAAGAGAGTTGGATGGCAATTTCGGCGGCGCGCGCGCGGGCGCATCGCCTGTACGGCGTGCGCGGCTGGCTCGTGACACTGCTGTGGCTGAATACGCTGCCGGCGCTGGCGATCGTGCTGGCGATGGGCATGATGCTCACGCTCGGCGACGCCAACGGCGGCCCGGCGCGGGCGGCGCCGGCGCTGGCCGGGCTCGTCTTTCCGCTGGGGCTCGTCACCGTGGCTTTCCTGCGCCTGCGCTGGTTTCCGATGTTGTGGCTCGGATACGGCGTGCTCCAGCTGCTGGCCACGCTCGCCATGAGCGGCGGAATCCACGCGTGGACGACACAAGCCTCCGGCGGCACGGCAGGGCGCATGCCGATCATGCTGCTGCTGGCAGCGGAGGCGTTGCTGCTGATCGGCACGGCAGCGTACATCTGGTTTTCGCGCCGCGTGCGCGTGACCTATCGGCATGAGGTGCGGCTGACCGATCCTGCTGCCGCACCGGCTGTGTTCGACAAGCCCGCCCCCAATGAAACGCCCTCTGACGCCACCGACCACGCACGCGAACGGGCCGCCCTGCGGCGCGTTGCGCAGGAACTGAGTTCCGGCGTGCTGGACACTCGAACCTGGATGCACGTCATGCGGCATCACGCCGATGCCACCGACGGCACCCGCACGGCGGCCTATGTGCGTGCGCGCATGTCAGAGCTGTGTCCGCCGGCGCACGTGCATCCGCCGGTCGTGCGCACGTTGTCGACGGGGCTGGGCGCGCTGCTGGTCAGCCTGATCGCAGCGGGTGCGCTGATGGCGGCGGTGATTGCGCTGGCGCTGCGCGTGCCTGGCGAGGGCACCGAGCTGCTTGAACTGCTCGTTGCCGTGGCGCTCACGCTGAGCTGGCTCGGTGGCCTCTTTGTTGGCGCGGGCTTCCTGCGCCGCGTTGCCTGACGTCTACCGCGTGGCCATCGGCGCGGCTGCGGCCTGGTTCCAATCGCCGCCCACCGCCTTGACGAGGAACACGCTCGTCGTCATCTGCTGGCCGAGAATCTGCACCGCCGTGCGCTGGTTGTTCAACAGCGACTGCTGCGCGGTGATCACGTCCAACGACGTTGCCAAACCGCCCTCATAGCGCGCGCTGGCAATGTCGTAGACCTTGCGGGCGCTTTCCACGGCATGGCGCGCCTGGCTTGCGGCACGGTCCAGCGATTGCAGTCCGGCCAGACCATCTTCGACTTCCTGCAGCGCGCCCAGCACCGTCTGGCGGTAGTTCGCGATCGCACCTTGGTAGGCCGCGTTGGCAATGTCCACACGCGCCCGCGTGCGGCCGGCGTCAAACACCGTCTGCGCGATCTGCGTGCCGAACGACCACAGCAGCGTCGGCGCAGAAAACAGCAGCGCCAGATCGCGGCTTTCCCAACCGGCGCCGCCGTTGAGCATCACGCTCGGGAAGAACGCAGCGCGTGCCACACCGACTTGCGCGTTGGCAGCAGCGGCCCCGCGTTCAGCGGCCGCCACGTCGGGCCGGCGTTCGATGACGTCGGACGGCAGCGCCACCGGAATCTGCGGCGCCGTGCCCTTGAGCGGCGTCGGCTCGATGTGAAAAGCGGGTGCAGGTGTGCCGACCAATGTGGCCAGCGCGTGTTCGTACTGCGCGCGTTGCTTGGTCAGCAGTTCGGCCTGCGTGGCGGTGCTGTCGACCAGCGCCTGTTGCTGCGCCAGGTCGAGCCCCGATGCCACGCCGTCCTGATGCCGTGAGGTGACGAAATCGAGCGCCTTGCGCTGCAGCGCCAGCCCTTCCTGCACCACGGCGATTTCCGCGTCGGTCTCGCGCAGGTTGTACCAGGTGGTGGCGACCTGCGCGGCCAGCAGCAGGCGGAAGTTCTCGAGATTGGCGCCGGCCTGTTCTTCGCTGGCGGCGGCATTGGCGACGGTGTTGCGCACGCGGCCGAACAGATCGGCTTCGTAACTCGCGTCGGCCCGCAGCACGAAATCGCTCTGGATGGTCGACATGGTCGGGCTGGTGTACGACGAGAGCGGTCGCTCCGACGACGTGCGCGTGCGCGTGTCGTTGTTGGTGGCCGTGATGGTCGGCAGCAGGCTGGCGCGTGCCACGCGCGTCTGCGCCTGTGCCTGCTCCAGGTTCGACAGCGCGACCTTGAGCGACTGGTTGTGCGCCAGCGCCTGCGTGATCAGCCTGTCGAGCTGCGGATCGTTGAAGCGCTGCCACCACGGGCCTTTGGGCGTTGCATCGGCGGGCTGCGCGGCGCGCCACGGTGCTTCGGTCTGCCAGTGCGCCGGCACGTCCATGGCGGGGCGCTCGTACGTCGGTGCCAGCGAGCAACCGGCCAGCGAGACGATCAGCGAGGCCGCCAGCGCGGTGGTGTGCAGCCGCGTCATGATGCGTGCGGCGCCGATGCCCCCGGTGCCGATGCGGGTGCGGGCGTGACGATGGTCACCGCCTCGCCTTGCTCGATCGAATCGGCCGGGTTCAGGATCAGCGCGTCCGTCGCCTTCAGGCCAGACACGATTTCCACCGTGCGGCCGTAGTCGCGCCCGATGGTGACAGGGCGCAGGTCGACGCGGCCGTTTTCTGCAATGGCGATGCGCGGGCCTTCCTTACGGAAGAGCAGCGTGTTTGTCGGCACGAGGTACGTGCCCTGCCCGTTGGCGCCCGCATCGTCGCCGGACGATTTGCCCTTGATGGCGACCTGCACATACGCACCCGGCAGCAGGCGGCCGTCCTTGTTGGGCAGCTGCACTTCCACTTGCATGGTGCGCGTGGTGGCGTCGATGGCGCCGGAGGCGCGCGCGATGGTGCCGTGAAACGTCTGGCCCGGCAGCTCGGCCAGCGTCACGGCCACGTCCTGGCCGACCTTCACCTGCTGCGAATACGCCTGCGGCACATACAGGTAGATGCGCAGCGGATCGGTCTGTGCCAGCGTGAACAGCTCGCGGTTGGCGCCTGCATTGCCGGCGTTGACCAGCGTGCCGACGTCGACATTGCGCTTGGTCACCACGCCTGCAAACGGCGCCACCACGCGGCGGAAGCCTTGCAGCTCCTGCAGACGGCGCACGTTGGCTTCGGCAGCGGCCAGGTCGGCCTGGGCCTGGTTGGCGGCGCTGGTGCGCTCGTCCAGTTCCTGTTGCGAGACGGCGTCTTTCTGGCGCAGGTTCTGCCAGCGCGTGAGCGAGGTCTGCGCCAGCGCCTTGCGTGCCGCAGCCTGGTTGCGCGTGGCCTGCGCCTGGTTCAGTTCCTGGTCGACTTCGGGCGTGTCGAGCAGCGCCAGCACTTCGCCCTTGTCGACGTGGGCGCCGATGTCCTTGAACCAGCGCAGCACATAGCCGCTCGTGCGGGCATAGATGGGCGATTCAACGTAGCCCTGCAGCGTGCCCGGCAGCGTCAGCTCGCGGTTGGCGCTGGCCGGTTTGGGGG
This sequence comes from Ralstonia edaphi, assembly GCF_958350185.1. Taxonomy (NCBI): domain Bacteria; kingdom Pseudomonadati; phylum Pseudomonadota; class Betaproteobacteria; order Burkholderiales; family Burkholderiaceae; genus Ralstonia; species Ralstonia edaphi. The sequence continues at coordinate 438,720 of NZ_CATWHI010000004.1, read as the reverse complement.
CGACGGTGGTGACGTAGCGACTGGTCTGCGCGTTCACCTGCCGCTCCAGCGCCTGCGCGTTGTAGTAGCGGCCGACCAGCGTGCGCCCAGCGCCCAGCGCCAGCACCACCACCACGGCAATCACGACCCAGCGTGCGCGGCGCATGGCGGGACCGCGATCCACCTGTTCGATCGGGTCGACGGTGACGACGTGGTGCGGCGGGCCGTCCGCAAGGTGGCCAGAATGCGCCCCGGAATGGGCTCCGGATGTTTGCTCAGACATGTCCTTCGCTTCCCCGCAAATCGTGACTACGCCGGGCGGCGCGCCGCTGCAATCTGTTGTGCACGCTGGCAAACACCACCGGAACAAAGAAGAGGGTCGAGACGGTCGCGAAGAGCAGACCGCCGATCACGGCGCGCCCCAGCGGCGCGTTCTGTTCTGCGCCTTCGCCGAGGCCCAACGCCATGGGCACCATGCCGATGATCATCGCCAGCGCCGTCATCAGCACCGGACGCAGGCGGGTGGCGCCGGCTTCGAGCGCGGCCTGCACCGGCGCGATGCCTTCGGCCAGGCGCTCGCGCGCAAAAGAGATCAGCAGGATCGAGTTGGCCGTCGCCACGCCCATCGTCATGATTGCCCCCGTGAGCGACGGCACCGACAGCGTCGTCCCCGTCACGAACAGCATCCACGCGATGCCCGCCAGCGCCGCCGGCAGTGCCGTCACGATGATGAGCGGGTCGATCCACGACTGGAAGTTCACGACGATCAGCAGGTACACCAGCACGATCGCCATGACGAGGCCGAGCCCCAAGCCGAGGAACGACGATTCCATCGTCTTCACCTGACCGCGCACCGTGACCTGCGCGCCGCGCGGCAGCTTGGGGCGGATGTCGTCGACGGCTTTCTGTACTTCCTTGGCGACCGCGCCCAGGTCACGGCCCTGCACGGCGGCATAGACGTCCACCACCGGCGTGATGTCGTAGTGCGACACCACTTGCGGCTGCACCGCGGGGCTGACCTGCACGAGGTTGCCCAGCAACTGCGGCCCGCCTGCCTGTGCAGCGCCACCGCGGGAGCTTGCCACCGGCGTGCGCAGCAGCGCGTCGAGCGAATCGACGCGGTACTGCGGGCTGGTGACGGCCACCTGGTACACCACACCGTTGATCGGGTTCAGCCAGAACGTGGGCGAGGTCTGGAAGCTTGAGCTGAGCGACACGAGCAGGTTCTGCGCCACGTCGCGCCCTTCCAGGCCGACCTGCTGGATGCGCGTGCGGTCCATGTTCAAGGCGAGCGTGGGCTGGTCGAAGCGCTGGTGCACATGCGTATCCACCGCACCAGGAATCTGCTTGATGCGGTTGGCCAGCATGCCCGCAAGCTGCTTGTTCGTGGCCACGTCGGCGCCGGAGAACTGCACGTCGATGGCCGACGGCAAACCAAAGTTCAGGATCTGGCTGACGATGTCTGCAGGCTGGAAGGCGAATTCCACGCCCGGAAAGCGCTTCGGCAGTTCCTCGCGCAGGCGGCGGATGTATTCCGCGCTCGGTTTGCGCTCGCCCTCGTGCAGGGCGATCAGGATTTCGCCATCCAGCGTGCCGATCGTGCCGGCGTTGCTGTACGACAGGTTGATCCCCGAGTTCGGCACGCCGAGGTTGTCGAGAATCGTCGACAGTTCCTGTTTGGGGATGATGTCGCGGATGGCCGTTTCCACCTCGTCGGCCAGCCGTGCGGTTTCTTCAATCCGCAGGCCCGACGGTGCGCGCATGTGCAGGCGGATCTGTCCGGCATCCACATCGGGGAAGAAGTCACGGCCCAGCATCAGGAACAGCGCGCACGACGCCACGCAGAAGCCCAGGAATGACAGCGCGAATACGCGGCGGCGCTCCAGCAGCCCGCCCAGGATGGCGGCGTAGTTGCCGCGCATGTGTTCGAACTGCGTGTTGAACGCCCGGTAGATGCGGCCGAACGTGCTCGGTTTTGCGTCGGCTTTCCCGGCGTCATGCGGGTGGCCGGTCATGAGCATCATCACCAGCGTCGGCACCAGCGTGCGCGAAAGCACGTATGACGCCAGCATCGCAAAGATCACCGCTTCGGCCATCGGCACGAACAGGTAGCGCGCCACGCCCGTGAGGAAGAACATCGGCACGAAGACGATGCAGATGCAGATTGTGGACACGAAGGCAGGCACGGCAATTTCGGCGGCGCCATCCAGGATGGCGGTGACGGGCGCCTTGCCTTCGTGCAGATGGCGCTCGATGTTCTCGATGGTGACGGTGGCGTCGTCCACGAGAATCCCAACCGCGAGCGCCAGGCCGCCCAGCGTCATCAGATTGATGGTTTCGCCAATCAGGTGCAGCACGATGATCGACGACAGGATCGACAGCGGAATCGACACCGCAATGATGGCCGTGCTGCGCCAGTTGCCGAGGAACAGCAGGATCATGGCCGCCGTCAGGCATGCGGCGATGATCGCCTCGCGGATCACGCCTTCAATGGCCGCCTTCACGAACAGCGACTGATCGAACAGGGGCGTGATCTTCAGGTCTTGCGGCAGCGCGGCGGCCGCGGCCGGCAGCAGCTTGTGGATGTTGTTGACGATATCGAGCGTCGATGCGCCGCCGTTCTTCAGGATGGACAGCAGCACCCCGCGCTGGCCGTCCTGGCGCACCACATTCGTCTGCGGCGAGAAACCGTCGCGCACGTGGGCCACGTCGCCCAGGTACAGCGTGGCGCCGTTGCTGGTCCTTACCGGAATCGCATTGAGCGCGGCGATGCTGCCCGGCGTGCCGTTGAGCGTGACGCCGTATTCGGTGGCGTCGATCTTTTGCGTGCCGGCCGGTAGGATCAGGTTCTGCGCGCCTACCGCGTTGACGATGTCGACGGGCGTCAGGCCCTGCGCCAGCAGCTTCTGCGTATCGAGATCGACCGTGATCTGCCGGCTCTTGCCGCCATACGGAAACGGCACCGCGATGCCCGGCACCGTGATCAGGCGCGGGCGCAGGAAGTTCAGCGCCGCATCATTGAGTTCCTGCTCCGACAGCGTGTTGCTGGACAGGCCCAGTTGCAGGATCGGAATGCTCGACGCCGAATACTTGATCACCAGCGGCGGCGTGGTGCCCGGCGGCAACTGCCGCACCTGCGCCTGCGTGCTCGCCACGATCTGCGCGAGCGCGGTCTGGATGTTGGCGTTGGGCTGGAAGAAGACTTTGATGATCGACACGCCGCCCAACGATTGCGACTCGATGTGCTCGATGTCGTTGACGGTCGTCGTCAGGCTGCGCTCGGTGACGGAGACGATGCGGTCGGCCATCTCCTTCGCGGGCAGCCCGTTGTAGTTCCAGATGATGCTCGCGATCGGAATGTCGATTTCCGGGAAGATGTCCGTGGGCGTACGCATGAGCGTAAACGGCGTCGCCAGCAGGATCAGCAGGGCGAGGACGATGAACGTCAGCGGCCTTCGCAGCGCGAGTTGGACAATCCACATGGAGGCGTTTCAGAACCGCGGTGCGTTGATGGAGGGCGACGGTTGTTCGATCCGGCCCGACAGGCAGGGACCAGCCATTCTAGCGCCGGGGGCCGCCGATCAATATGTCGCTTTGATCTGACTTTATTACATTGCATAACGGCAACTGCCGTGGCAACTGAAGGGCCCTGCTCAGCGCAGATTGCGCCCGCATTGCAGCAGCAGATCGTGGAGCAATGCCGCGTGCGCAGCGTCGATTCCTTGCAGCATTTCCTGCTCGAGCCGGCTCACGGCTTCATCGCACAGCGCCAGCAGCGCGAGCGCTTCGTCGGTCAGGCCCAGCATGACGATGCGGCCATGCGTTGGATCGGGCGTGCGCGTCACCCAGCCGCGGGCTTCCATCGCCTTCACCACTTCATTGGCCGACTGCGGCGACATGAACGAGCGCTCCGCCAGTTGCGCGTTCGACAGGCTGCCGCGCGCGTGCAGCACAGACAGCGCCGTGAATTGCGGCACCGTCAGCCCGTGCGGGGCGAGCGCTTCGCCCAGGCGGCGCTTGACGATGCGGTCGGTGCGGCCGATCAGGTAGGGCAGTCGTGCAGACGTTGCGGGTGCGCCGTCTTGTGCGGGCTGAGGTGTGTTGCGTTTGGTTCGTGTGGCCGCCATGGATGTGAGTGGGTGTGCACCTATGCAGATGCGCACATTCTGCTACGTGTCGTTCGGATCAGGGTTTACGGCAATGATAATCTCCTTGTTATATCAGGCTACCTGATATTAAATTGGCACCAAGCTGAGACGCGCCGCACACAAGACGGCGGGCATCTCAAGCAGCCGACAGATCAAGGAGACGGAAATGGCTGATTACCAAGGGCGCTGGCAAACCGTGGACGTAAAGGTGGACCAGGGCATTGCATGGGTGACGTTCAACCGCCCCGAGAAGCGCAATGCCATGAGCCCGACGCTCAACTCGGACATGATCCAGGTGCTCGAAGCGCTGGAGCTGGATGCCGATGCCAAGGTGCTGGTGTTGACCGGCGCGGGCGATGCGTGGACGGCCGGCATGGATTTGAAGGAGTACTTCCGCGAAGTCGACGCCGGTCCGGAAATCCTGCAGGAGAAGATCCGGCGCGATGCCTGCCAGTGGCAATGGAAGCTGCTGCGCATGTATGCCAAGCCGACCATCGCGATGGTCAACGGCTGGTGCTTCGGCGGCGGGTTCTCGCCGCTGGTGGCGTGCGATCTGGCGATTGCGGCGGACGAGGCCACCTTCGGTCTGTCGGAAATCAACTGGGGCATTCCGCCGGGCAACCTCGTCAGCAAGGCGATGGCCGATACCGTGGGCCACCGCCAGGCGCTCTACTACATCATGACCGGCGAGACCTTCACCGGTCAGCAGGCCGCCGCCATGGGCCTCGTCAACGAGAGCGTGCCGCGTGCCCACCTGCGTGCGCGCACCGTGGCACTGGCCGAGAAGCTGCTGGAGAAGAACCCCGTGGTGCTGCGTGCCGCCAAGCACGGCTTCAAGCGCAGCCGCGAGCTGACATGGGAGCAGAACGAGGATTATCTGTACGCCAAGCTCGACCAGGCCACGCTGCGTGATCCGGAGGGCGGCCGCGAGCAGGGCCTCAAGCAGTTCCTGGACGACAAGTCGATCAAGCCGGGCCTGCAAGCCTACAAGCGCGCCTGATCTGGCCCGCTCACGCCAACGCCCCCGGAGACGAACCCATGCCTGAGGTGACTCAGCTTGTGACCCTGCTGATCGGCGGTGAAAGCCGGCCAGCTGCCAACGGTGCCACCTTCGAGCGCCGCAATCCCGTCAACGACGCAGTCGCATCGCGCGCGGCGGCGGCCACGCTGGAAGATGCCGACGCCGCTGTGCAGGCTGCCGCTGATGCGTTCCCCGCGTGGGCGGCCTTGGCGCCGGGCGAGCGCCGCAAGCGGCTGCTCAAAGCGGCCGACTTGATGGACCAGCACACCGACGCCTTCATTCGCGCCGGCGCGGCGGAGACCGGCGCCAGCCCCAACTGGATCGGCTTCAACGTCATGCTGGCGGCCAACATGCTGCGCGAAGCCGCCTCCATGACCACGCAGATCGACGGCAGCGTGATCCCCTCGGATGTGCCGGGCAACTTTGCGATGGCCGTGCGCCAGCCTTGCGGTGTGGTGCTCGGCATTGCACCGTGGAATGCGCCGGTGATCCTGGGCACGCGCGCGCTGGCCATGCCGCTGGCATGCGGCAACACGGTCGTGCTCAAGGCCTCGGAGCTGTGCCCGGCCGTGCACCGGCTGATCGGCGCAGTGCTGCAGGAGGCTGGCCTGGGCGATGGCGTGGTGAACGTGGTGACCAACGCGCCGGCCGACGCCGCCGAGGTGGTGGAGCGCCTGATCGCGCATCCGGCCGTGCGCCGCGTGAACTTCACGGGCTCGACGCACGTCGGGCGCATCATTGCGCAGCACGCAGCGCGGCACCTGAAGCCTGCGCTGTTGGAACTGGGCGGCAAGGCGCCGGTGCTGGTGCTGGACGATGCCGACCTGGATGCCGCCGTGGAAGCAATTGCGTTTGGCGCATTCTTCAACCAGGGGCAGATCTGCATGTCGACCGAACGCGTCATTGTCGATCGCAAGATTGCCGATGCCCTCGTCGACAAGCTGGCCGCCAAGGCGCGCACGCTGCGCGCAGGTGACCCCACCGACGCGACCGCCCAGCTGGGCGCGATGGTGAGCGTAGATGCGGCCCGGCGCGTGCAGGCGCTGGTGGAAGACGCCCGCGCGCACGGCGCTGCGCTGCCCGTCGGCTTGCACATGGATGGCGCCATCGTGCAGCCGGCCATCGTGGATGGCGTGACGCCCGCCATGCGGCTGTACAACGAGGAATCGTTCGGCCCCGTGGTGACGGTGGCGCGCGTGGATGGCGATGAAGAGGCGATTCGCCTGGCCAATGACAGCGAATACGGTTTGTCGGCCGCCGTGTTCAGCCGCGATGTGTCGCGCGCCATGCGGGTCGCGCAGCGTATCGAATCGGGCATCTGCCACATCAACGGCCCCACCGTGCACGACGAGGCGCAGATGCCGTTTGGCGGCGTGAAGAGCAGCGGCTACGGCCGGTTTGGCGGCAAGGCGTCGATTGCGGAATTTACCGAACTGCGCTGGATCACCTTGCAGAATACGCCGCGCCACTATCCGATTTAACCGATCTGAAGTTCGGCAGTCGCCCACCACAACCATAAAACGGGCGGCGCATTCAGGAGACAAGACGTGAATCACGTCGAAATGCAGGCTCAGGGCCCGCAGGTTCAAACCGGGCATCACACGCCGCCCCCGGCAGGTGTGCCAAATCACCCCTACAGGCAGGTTGCCGTGAGCGATGCGCCTGCGCGTTGCGAGATGGACGCGCGCGGCGGCGGTGTCTGGCACGTGCGCAATACCGAAGCGCTGGCCGCGCATCCGCCGCGCATGACCGACTGCCTGGTCGCAGGCGCGCAGCGCCATCCGGATCGCGTGCTGGCCGCCCGTCGCGGGCCGGACGGCGAGTGGATCAAGCTGACCTATCGCGAGATGCTGGAGCGCGCACGCGCCATCGGTCAGGCCTTGCTGGATCGCGGTGTCTCCGCCGAGCGCCCGCTGGCGATTCTGTCCGGCAACGATCTTGAGCACTTGCAGCTGGCGCTGGGCGCCATGTGGGCGGGTGTGCCGTATGCGCCGGTGTCGCCGCCGTATGCATTGGTGTCGACGGATTTCGGCAAGCTGCGCCACGTGTTTGACGTGCTGACGCCGGGGCTCGTCTATGCCGCCGACGGCGCGGCCTTTGCCAACGCCATCGGCGCGGTGGTGCCGCCCGGCGTGGAGGTCATCACGCGCGACGGCGTATTGTCCGGGCGCAGCGCGACGGCCTTCGACACGCTGCTGCAAACGCCCGTGACGACGGCAGACGCCGCGCAGGCCGCAACCGGCCCCGATACGCTCGTCAAGGTGCTGTTCACCTCCGGCTCGACGCGCGCCCCCAAGGCCGTGCCGACGACGCACCGCATGCTGTGCAGCAACCAGCAGATGCTGCGCCAGACGATTCCCGAATTCGCCAAGGAGCCGCCGGTGCTGGTGGATTGGCTGCCGTGGAACCACACGTTCGGTGGCAGCCACAACGTCGGCATCGTGCTCTACAACGGCGGCACGCTTTACATCGATGACGGCCGGCCCGTGCCCGGCAAATTCGACGAGACGCTGCGCAACCTGCACGAGATCGCACCCACCGCGTATTTCAATGTGCCCAAGGGGTGGGAAGAACTCGCGCTGGCGCTGGAACGGGACCCGGCGCTGCGCGAGACTTTCTTCTCCCGCGTGAAGCTCTACTTTTTTGGCGGTGCAGGACTGTCGCAAGAAGCCTGGGACCGGCTGGAGCGCGTGACCGGCCAGCACAGCGGCGAACGCATCCGCATCATGGCCGGCCTGGGCATGACAGAGACGTCGCCGTGCTGCCTGTTCACGACCCGGCCGATCATGCGTTCCGGCTATGTCGGCACGCCGGCGCCGGGCTGCGAACTCAAGCTCGTGCCCGTGGGCGACAAGCTGGAGGCGCGCTTTCGCGGGCCGCATGTCATGCGTGGCTACTGGCGCCTGGGCGAAGAGCCTGCCGCACCGGTCTTCGATGAAGACGGCTACTACTGCAGCGGCGACGCGCTGCGTTTCTACGACGCGGACCACCCCGAAAAAGGCCTCGTCTTCGATGGCCGCATCGCGGAGGACTTCAAGCTCAGCTCCGGCACGTTCGTCAGCGTGGGCCCGTTGCGCGCACGCGTGATTGCCGCAGGCGCGCCGTATGTGCAGGACGTGGTGATTGCCGGCATGAACCGTGACGACATCGGCTTGCTGGTGTTCCCGCAGGTGGAGCGATGCCGGCGGCTGTCTGGCCTGCCGCCAAGCGCCAGCGCAGCCGAAGTGCTGGCCGCCCCCGCCGTGCGCGCCGCATTTGCCGCGCTGCTGCACGAATTGAACGCCACGGCCACCGGCAGCGCGACGCGCGTGGCGCGGCTGCTGTTGCTCGATGTGCCGCCATCGCTTGACCGCGGCGAGATCACCGACAAGGGCACGCTCAACCAGCGCGCCGTGCTGGCCCACCGTGCCGAGCAGGTCGACACGCTGTATCGCGATGGCGATCCCGCGGTGATTCGCGCGGGCTGATTCCAACGCAGCACGACACCCAACCGGCAAAGACCGGTTCATCCACCCAGGAGGAGACTCATGAAGACCGTCATGTCACGGGGCATGGCGCTGGCCGCGCTCGCCCTCACGCTGAGCTGCGCCGGCTGCAACGACGACAGCACCAGCGACGCATCGTCGTCGCAAGCATCGCAGCTGCCGCAGCTTTCGCCTGCCACGGGTTTGAATCTCGCCGCCGCGTGCGAGAGCTTTGCCGGCAAGCTGAGTTTTGCCAACACCAGCATCACCGCCATCTCGACCGTGGCGGCAGGCACGTTGAGCGTGGGCGGCAACGCCGTGCCCGAGCACTGCCTGATCACCGGCACCATGAACACGCGTGTGAGCCCGGTGGACGGCAAGACGTACGCCATCGGTTTCGAGATGCGTCTGCCCAAGGCATGGAACGGTCGCTTCTACTACCAGGCCAACGGCGGGCTGGATGGCGCGGTGGCCACGGCGCTCGGCGCGTTGGGCGGTGGCCCGGTCAGCAGTGCGCTGGGCTCCGGGTTTGCCGTCATCAGTTCGGATGCGGGGCACAACGGTAGCCAGGTGCCGCTGTTCGGGCGCGACCCGCAGGCGCGTCTGGATTACGGCTACAACGCCGTTGCCACGCTCACGCCGATGGCCAAGTCGATGATCGCGCAGGTGTACGGCAAGGCGCCGGACCGCAGCTACTTTGGCGGGTGCTCCAACGGCGGGCGCCATGCGATGGTGGCCGCCGCGCGTTCGGCCAATGCGTATGACGGCATCGTGGCCGGCGACCCGGGCTTCCATCTGCCCAAGGCGGCCATCAACGAGGTGTACAGCGCGCAGCAACTGGCGACGGTGGCGACCGCCAACACCAGCGCGGGCTTTCCAGACATCACCACGTCCCTGTCCGCCACGGAGCGCGCCATGGTGGCCAGCCACGTACTCGCCAAGTGCGACGCATTGGACGGCACGACCGACGGCATGATCAACAACCTCAAGGCGTGCCAGACCGCCTTCAGCCTCGCCAACGACGTGCCGACCTGCACCGGCACCCGCGACGGCACTTGCCTGACCGCCGCGCAGAAAACCGTGATGGCCAACCTGTTTGCCGGCGCGCGCAACAGTGCGGGGCAGGCGCTGTACTCGGGCTTTTCGTTTGACGCCGGCATCAGCGGCAGCAACTGGGCGGCGTGGAAGCAGGGCAACTCGATCCAGCTCGACCCCGCAGCGCTGGCGTTCGTGTTTACGACCACGCCGCAGCCGGCGTCGGCCATCACGTCACTCACCGCGTATGGCCTGGCGTTCAACATGGACACCGACGCGCCGAAGATCTTCGCCACAGACGCCACGTACACCGAATCCGCCTGGTCGTTCATGACGCCGCCGGATGAGACCAACCTCGGCACGCTCAAGGGGCGCGGCGCCAAGCTGATGGTCTATCACGGCACGAGCGACCCGGTGTTCTCGTCCGACGACACGACCGACTGGTACCAGCGCCTGGCCGCAGCCAATGGCGGCGATGCCAGCAACTTCGCGCGCTTCTATCCGGTGCCGGGCATGAATCACTGCGCGGGCGGGCCGACCGCCGACCAGTTCGACATGCTCACGCCGCTGGTGGCCTGGGTGGAGCGCGGCGTGGCGCCCGACAGCGTGGTCGCCACCGCACGCGGCCCCGCCAACGCCGTGCCGAATGCCGAAGTGCCCAGCGACTGGAATGCCGCCGGCCACGACCGCACGCGTCCGCTGTGCGCCTACCCGAAGAACGCGCGCTACACGGGCACCGGCAACATCAACGACGCCTCGAGCTTCAGTTGCCAATGACGGCCGCCCAACATCCGGAAGGAGACGCCATGCAAACCACCACCACGACGTTGAGCCGGGAGTCCGTTGGCCCCGGCGTCGCCATGACGCTCGGGCTGTGCTTCATCGTTGCGCTGCTCGAAGGGCTCGATCTGCAATCCATCGGCGTGGCTGCGCCGCGCATGGCGCGCGAGTTCGGCCTATCGGTCGGGCAGATGGGTTTTGCCTTCAGCGCCGGCACGTTCGGCCTGTTGCCGGGCGCCATGCTGGGCGGCCGGCTGGCGGATCGCATCGGCCGCAAGCGCGTGCTGATCCTGGCGACGGCGCTGTTCGGCATCTTTTCGATCGCCACCGCGCACGTGTGGGATTTCAACAGCCTGCTGATGATTCGCGTGGCCACCGGCATCGGTCTGGGTGCCGCCATGCCCAACCTGATCGCGCTGTGTGCCGAAGCGGTACCCGCACGCCTGCGCAACACCGCCGTGAGCGTCATGTATTGCGGCATTCCATTCGGCGGTGCCATCGCCGCGGTGGTCGGCATGTTGAGCGCAGGCGATTCCGGTTGGCGCCATATCTTCTACGTGGGCGGCTTCGGCCCGCTCGTGGTGGTGCCGCTGCTGCTGACGCTGCAGGAATCACGCCGGTTTGACAGCGCGCAGCGTGGTGCCATCCAGCCGCCGTCGGTGTCATGGGCGCTGTTCGGCGAGCGCCGGATGGCGGCCACGCTGTTCCTGTGGGTCAGCTATTTCTTCACGCTGATCGTGCTGTATTTCCTGCTCAACTGGCTGCCCTCCCTGATGGCGGCGCAGGGCCTGAGCCGGCCGCAGGTGGGCATGGTGCAGATCCTGTTCAACATCGGCGGCGGTGCCGGCGCGCTGGGCATTGGCATGTTGATGGACGCGGCGCGCCCGCGCTGGGTGGTGTCGGGCATGTATGTCGGCATCATCGCGGCGCTGTCGTTGCTGGCGGCGGCGGGCGGCATGACGTCGATGTCGGCCGGCGCCTTCATGGCTGGGCTGTTCGTGATTGGCGCGCAGTCGGTGCTGTATGCGCTGGCGGCGGCGTACTACCCGACCGTCGTGCGCGGCACTGGCGTGGGCGCCGCGGTGGCGGTGGGCCGGTTGGGGTCGATCGCCGGGCCGCTGCTGGCGGGGCAACTGCTGGCGATGGGGCAGCACGCCACCACCATCATTGGCGCCAGCATCCCGGTCACCATCATCGCGGCGCTGGCTGCGCTGCTGCTGCTCAAGCGGCCACGCGTGCAGGACTGACACAGCAGTTCCATTTTTCGCGCCGTCCGGCCGGATGGCGCCTTTCACATCCACATATTCCAAACTGCCGGCCCGCCAGACATGGGGGGCGGGACCGGCTCGACCCTAGGAGGGGCCCCACATGCAAACCACCACCTTGCGCACGCACTGTCTCGCACTGGCAGCGGCCACGAGCGCACTCGCCAGCGGCGCGGCCAACGCGCAGAGCGTCACGCTCTACGGCCTGATCGACACCGGCATCGAATACGTGAGCCACGCCAATGCCAACGGCAACGGCCTCACGCGCATCCCGTCGGTCACGGGCACGCTGCCCTCACGCTGGGGCTTGCGCGGCGCGGAAGACCTGGGCAACGGCATGAAGGCCGTGTTCACGCTGGAAAGCGGCTTCAACACCGACACCGGCACTTCCGGCCAGGGCGGCCGCCTGTTCGGCCGGCAGGCGTGGGTCGGGCTGGCCAGCGATTACGGCACCGTCACGCTGGGCCGGCAGTACAGCATGGTGTTTCTGTCGCTGGCCGATGCAGACATCCTCGGCCCCAGCCAGTACGCCATCGGCTCACTCGATGCGTACATTCCAAACGCGCGCACGGACAATACCATCGCCTACAAAGGCACCTTCAGCGGCCTGACGGTGGGCGCTACGTATTCGTTCGGGCGTGACGCGGCGGGCGGTGTGCCGGCCTCCGGAACCTGCGCGGGTGAGGTGGCGGGCAATGCATCGGCGTGTCGCGCCATGTCGGCCATGGTGAAGTACGACGCGGCCACCTTTGGCGTGGCCGGCGCTTATGAAGAGCAGCGCGGCGGCACCGGCGCCACCGCATCGTTCTTCAACGGCAGCGCGCCCGTTGCGTTCACCGATGCGGGCGACAAGGACCGCCGCATCGTCGCCAACGGCTATGTGAAGCTCGGCAACGCCAAGCTCGGCGTGGGCTGGATCGGTCGCCACGTGCAGGCCGTTGCCGGCGACGTCCGTTCCAACCTCTACTTCGTCAACGGCAGCTATCCGCTCACGGGCGCGCTGACGCTGGATGCCGGTCTGATCCGCCTCGTCAATGCCGACCAGAGCCGCAGCGCGACGATGGCCGTGCTGCGCGGCGTCTATGCGCTCTCAAAGCGCACGGCGCTGTATGCGCAGACGGGCTATCTGTGGAACAGCGCCAACGCGCAGTATTCCGTAAGCGGTGGCGGCGGTGGAACCACGCCGGGCAAGGGCGTGAACCAGCTCGGCGCGATGGTCGGGATGCGGACGGCGTTCTGATGCAGCGGGGGGCGGCACCGTCACCCGTTGACGATCTCCCCCCCATTCGGATGCAGCGTCTGCCCCGTCATGTAGCTCGCATCGGCAGACGCCAGAAAGATGTAGCACGGCGCCACTTCATCCGGCTGGCCCGCCCGGCCCAGCGGCTCGTTGCTGCCGAATTTGGCGACGTGCTCGGCGTCGAAGGTGGACGGGATCAGCGGTGTCCAGATCGGCCCCGGCGCCACGGCATTCACCAGGATGCCCTTGTCCGCCACCTGCTGCGCCAGCGAGCGCGTGAACGCCACGATCGCCCCCTTGGTGGCGGCGTAGTCCACCAGGTGGCCGCTGCCGCGAAACGCCGTGACCGAGGTGGTCGTGATGATGCGCGCGCCTTCATGCAGGTGCGGCAGCGCGGCACGGATCAAATAGAACATCGCGAAGACGTTCGTGCGGAACGTGCGTTCCAGCTGCGCCGCATCGATGTCGGCCAGGCTCTGCTGCGGGTGCTGTTCTGCCGCATTGCTCACCACGATGTCGATCTTGCCGAAGGTGGCCACCGCCTGCGTGACGACCGCGCGGGCATGCGCTTCGTCGCCCAGGTCGCCGGCAATGGCTTCGCAGCGGCGGCCGGTCGCGCGGACGAGGCGGCAGGTCTGGTTGGCGTCGTCGTGTTCGTCCAGGTACGCGATCAGCACATCGGCGCCTTCCTTGGCAAAGCCGATGGCGACCGCGCGGCCGATGCCGCTGTCGCCGCCGGTGACGATGGCGACCTTGTCGGCCAGCTTGCCGCTGCCGACGTAATTTTCCATCTCCGCCTGCGGGCGTGGCGTCATGTCGCTCTCGGTGCCGGGCTGGCGGTCCTGGTGCTGCGGTGGTTGCTGCTGTGGCTGCTCGGGCATGGCGGGCTCGCTATGAAAGTGTGGATACACCGGCTTTCAGCACACGGCATGCCATCGCGTTTCAATCGGGCCTGGCGTGCGGTCTGGCGCGCATGCGCGCGGCACGCCGCTTGCTAGCGTGGTGGAAAACACTTCACATCCACCACGGGAGGCGCCATGGACACGCTGCTGTTCCTCTTTGGCGAAGGCAAGGATCTCAACCCGTTACAAACCGCGATGCGTGCAGTGGTGGTGTTCGCCATCGGGCTGGCGCTGGTTCGCCTGTCGGGCCGCCGCTCGTTCGGCCAGCGTGCGCCGTTCGATTTCGTTGTTGCGGTGTTGCTGGGCGCCACGCTGAGCCGCGCTATCGTCGGCGCATCGCCTTTTTTGGCGACGGTGTCGGCTTCGCTCGCACTGGTGGCGGTGCACCGTCTGCTGGGGTGGGCATGCGTGCGGCTACCCAAGCTCGATCGGCTCATCGCCGGCCGCGAACGCGAGATCTATCGGGAAGGGTGCTTCGACCAAGGCCAGATGGATGCCGCGCTCATCACCGTGGGTGATGTGCATGAGAGCGTGCGCCAGACCCTCGGCTCGCGCACGCTGGACGATGTGGAGGCCGCCATTCTGGAGCGCAACGGGCAGGTCAGCCTGATCCGCAAGCGCCGCTGATTTTTCACACCTGCACACGTACACCGGAGGCAACCATGCGAGACAGGCAAGAGAAGGAAAACCGCGACGCCGAACAGCGTCAGGCCGACTGGGAACAGGCCGAGTCGCACCGCAAGCCGGGCGATCGGCCGGCCAATGCGGAAGCCGGCCGCACAGGCAGCACGGCACCGAAGCCGCAGAGCAAGCACGACACGCTGCGCCGCATGCGCCAAGGCGAAGTGCCGCCGGGCATCACGCGCGACAAGCTGCACGACCCCGGGGAGCAGACGCCGGACGCGCCCTCGACTGACAACCGGAGCTGAGCCCAGCGTGCCCGCAGCTGACGACACCCCGTGGTACCGCCGGCTGGGGCCCGGCTTCATCACTGGCGCGGCAGATGACGACCCCAGCGGGATCGCCACGTACGCGCAGGCCGGTGCGCAGATGGGTACCGGCATGCTGTGGACGCTGCTGCTGACGCTGCCGCTGATGATTTCCATCCAACTGGTCAGTGCGCGCCTGGGGCGCGTGTCCGGCCGGGGCGTGGTGGCCAATATCCGGCAGCATCACTCGCCGTGGCTGGCGTATGCATTCGTGGCGCTGGTCACGGTGGCCAACATCATCAACGTCGGGGCCGATATTGCTGCCATGGGCGACAGCGTGCGGCTGCTCCTGGGCGGCTCGACCGCGTGGTATGCGTGCCTGTTTGCCGTCTTCACGCTCGTGCTGCAAGTCTGGATGCCGTATCGCCGCTATGCGCGCTATCTGCAGTGGACCGCGCTGTCGCTGCTGGCGTACGTGGCCACGGCATTTGTCGTGAAGGTGGACTGGGCGCATGCGCTGCACGACACCGTCGTCCCGCAGCTGCATTGGTCGAAGGACTATGCGATGACGCTCGTCGCAGTGTTTGGCACCACCATCAGCCCGTATCTGTTTGTCTGGCAGGCCGCAGGGGAGGTGGAAGAAACCCGCCTGGCTGAAGACGAAGCGCCGCTCAAGAAGGCGCCGTGGCAGGCGAAGGACCAGTTCGCACGCATCCGTATCGACACGACGGTCGGGATGGTGGTGTCGGCATTGATTGCCTTCTGCATCATGCTGACGGCCGCTTACGCGCTGCACACGCATGGCGTCACGAAAATCGAAACTTGTGCGCAGGCCGCCGAAGCGCTCAAGCCGGTGGCTGGCCGCTTTGCGCAGACGTTGTTTGCCGTGGGCGTGATCGGCACGGGGCTGCTTGCGGTGCCGGTGCTGGCGGGCTCCGCTGCCTATGCCGCCGCGGAGGCCTTCAAGTGGCACAGCAGCCTTGAAGCGAAGGTGCACCGCGCGCCTAAGTTCTACCTGTTCCTCACGCTGGTGATGGCGGCGGCCACGGTGATGGTGTTTCTGCCCATCGAGCCGTTCAAGCTGCTGTATTGGGCCGCGGTGCTCAATGGCGTGGCCGCCACGCCTGTCATGGTGATGCTGCAGCTGATGTCGCGCCGCAAGGCGGTGATGGGGCCGTTCCGCAGTTCCCCGCTGCTGCATGGCACGGCCTGGCTGGCGACGCTGAGCATGTGCGCCAGTACCTTGCTGTTCTTCGTGCTGGCCGCGCGAGGGTCCTGACAGGCCGCCGGGTTGCCACGCAGGCACCGGGGTTGCGTGTCTTGGGCGAAACCGCGCAACAAGTGCGGTGTCCTGTTCACCAACCAGGGGTCAATCATGAAAGCTGTCGTATTTCACGGCATCGGCGACATTCGTCTGGAAGACGTGCCCGAGCCGACACTGCGCGAGCCCACCGACGCCATCGTGCGCCTCACGGCCAGCGCCATCTGCGGGACGGATCTGCACTTCGTACGCGGCACCATGGCCGATGTGAAGGAGGGGCGCATCCTCGGCCACGAAGGTGTAGGCGTGGTGGAAGCACTCGGCGACGACGTGCGCAACTTGTCGGTCGGCGATCGGGTGGTGATTCCGTCCACCATTGCATGCGGCGCGTGCGCATATTGCCGTGCCGGCTATACCGCGCAATGTGATGTGGCGAATCCGCACGGGCATCTGGCCGGCACGTCGTTCTACGGCGGCCCGGAGGAAGCCGGCGGCTTCGACGGCCTGCAGGCCGAAAAGGCGCGTGTACCGTTTGCGCACGTCAACCTCGTCAAGCTGCCCGACGAGGTGTCGGACGACCAGGCCATTCTGCTGTCGGACATTTTCCCCACCGGCTACTTCGGCGCCGATCTGGCCAACATCAAGCCGGGCCACACCGTTGCCGTGTTCGGCGCAGGGCCGGTCGGGCAGTTTGTGATCGCCTCCGCCAAGCTGATGGGCGCGGGGCGCATCTTTGCGGTGGACCACCTGGCGGACCGACTCGACATGGCGCGCGCCCAAGGCGCCGAGGTGATCGACTTCGAACGTGAAGACCCCGTGCAGGCGTTGCGCCGGCTCACCGGCGGCATTGGCGTGGATTGTGCGATCGACGCCGTGGGCGTGGACGCCCAGCATGCCGACCACGGCCCTGCCCGCCCCGACGACAAGACGGCCGAAGCGTTTGCCGCCGAGCGCAAAGCCACCACCCCGCAAGCACGCGGCACGGGTGCCGTTTCCGATGCCAACGAGAACGCACCGTGGCAAGCCGGCGATGCGCCCTCGCAAGCGCTGCGCTGGGCCGTCGAAGGCCTTGCCAAGGCGGGCACGCTGTCGATCATCGGCGTGTACCCGCCCAACGACACGACGTTCCCGATCGGCATGGCGATGAACAAGAACCTCACCATCCGCATGGGCAACTGCAACCACCGGCGCTATCTGCCCAAGCTCGTGGAATTGGTGCGCACGGGTGCCATCGATCCGGCGGCCGTGCTGTCTGTGCGCGAGCCGATGGCGGCGGCGCTCGATGCCTACCGCGCCTTTGACACGCGCGAGCCCGGCTGGATGAAGGTCAAGCTGGACCCGCAAGCCACTGACGGCGCTCGCACGCCCGGCGCCTCACGGGCATGAGCCGGGCGCTGCACGATCGCGTCGCCAGCCTCGGGCCGGTGCTGGTGATCTCGCCGCACTTTGACGACGCGATCTTCTCGTGCGGGGCGTTGCTCGCGGCGCATCACGGCAGCCGCACGGTTACCGTGTTCGGTGGGGCGCCTGAAACTCCAGTCTCAACGACCTGGGACCAGGAGGCGGGCTTTGCCGATTCCACCCAGGCTGTGGCGGCGCGCCGGCTGGAAGATGCGCAGGCGCACGCGCAGGTCAGCGCCACGGTGCATCACCTCGGTTTTTGCGATAGCCAGTACGGGCAGACGCCCACCGTGGCTGAACTGGAGCGTGCGCTCTACCGGCTGGTGGAAAGGCGCGCGGCAGACGCGGTGTTCGTGCCGCTGGGGCTGTTCCACAGCGACCACGTCCTCGTGCACGAAGCGGCGTTGCTGCTGCTGCGCAAGCTGCCGCAGCGGCTCTGGATCGGCTACGAGGACGCGCTGTACCGGCGTGGGCGCGGCGCCGTGCAGGATCGCATCGTCGCGCTGGCTGCGCAGGACATCGTCGCCACGCCGGTATCGCCCGTCACGGCCGTCGATGGTCGCCAGAAGCGCCGCGCCGTGGCCTGCTACGCCAGCCAGTTGCGCGCGTTCGGCCCCGGCGGCGTGGAAGACCTGCACCAGCCCGAACGTTTCTGGCTGCTGGAACCCAAGCAAGGAGAACCCGATCATGCAACCGTTGGATGACGCCCGCAGGGCGCAGGCACCGTGTTCCATCGTCGTGCTGACGTACAACCGCGCAGCCACCGTCCTCGAGACGCTGGGCAAGCTGGTGGCGCTGGAGGAACCGTGGCCGATCGTGGTGGTGGACAACGGCTCCACCGACGGCACCGCCGACCAGATCGCCGCGCGCTTTCCTGACGTCGCCATCGTGCGCGCGCCGCGCAACTACGGCGCGGCCGGTCGCAACTTCGGCGTGGCCAGCATCGATACGCCTTACGTTGCCTTCTGCGATGACGACACCGCGTGGCTGCCGGGCTCCGTGGGACGTGCGGTCGATGTGCTGCAGCGGTATCCGTCGGTGGGCGTGGTGGCGGCGCACGTGGTGGTCGGCCCGACGCGCCGCGACGACACTGCGTGCGAGCCCATGGCCACCAGCACGTTGCCTTCCGATGGGCTGCCTGGCCCCGCGCTGCTCGGCTTCATGGCCGGCGCTTGCGTGGCGCGCACGCGTGCCTTTACGGAGGCCGGCGGCTACCGACGCGACCTGTTTATCGGCGGTGAAGAAAGCGTGCTGGCGCTCGACCTGGTTGACGCGGGCTGGCGCATCGTCTACTGCCGCGAGGTGGTCACGCACCACAACCCATCGCCGGTGCGTGATGTGAAGCAGCGCCGTGCACTGCTGGCGCGCAACGAGATGCTGAGTGCGTGGCTGCGCTTGCCGCTCGACCTGGCCTGGCGCGTCACGGGCCGCGCCATCCGCGCGATGGCCGAACAGGGCGTGCTTGCCGAGGCGTTGCCGGCCGCGCTGGTGCGCCTGCCGCGCGCATTGCTGCGCCGGCATACCGTGCAGCCGACCACCGTGGCGCTGTGGCGGCAGATGGACGCCGACCGCCAGCGCCGCCGCGCCATCCCCACACTGTCGATCGGCTAGCCCGGTGGCCGTGCCGGCCGGAAGCTCAGGCCGGCACCGGCATCGGCGCCAGGAAGAACTGCTGCCGGAAATACTCGACCGTACGCGCCAGCCCCACTTCAAGCGCGGTGCGCGGCTCCCACCCGAGCACCTCGCGGGCCAGCGTGATGTCGGGGCAGCGCTGCGTCGGGTCGTCCTGCGGCAGCGGGTGGAAGACGAGTTCCGACGTCGAGCGTGTGCAAGCCACAATCTGCCGCGCGATATCGAGCATGCTCATCTCCACCGGGTTGCCCACGTTCACCGGTCCCGAAAAATCCGGCGGCGTGTTCATCAAGCGCACCAGCGCGTCGATGAGATCGTCCACGTAGCAGAAGGCGCGCGTCTGGCGGCCATCGCCGTAGAGCGTGATCGGGTCGCCGGCCAGGGCCTGCATGATGAAGTTGGAGACAACGCGCCCGTCGTTCGGGTGCATGCGCGGGCCGTAGGTGTTGAAGATGCGCGCGACCTTGACGTCCAGGCCATGCTGGCGGCGGTAGTCCATGAACAGGGTCTCGGCGCAGCGCTTGCCTTCGTCGTAGCACGAGCGCACGCCGATCGGGTTGACGTTGCCCCAGTAGCGCTCGGTTTGCGGATGCTCATGCGGGTCGCCGTACACCTCGCTGGTGGAGGCCTGCAGGATGCGCGCGCCCACGCGCTTGGCCAGCCCCAGCATGTTGATCGCGCCGTGCACGCTCGTCTTGGTGGTCTGCACCGGGTCGTGCTGGTAGTGGATGGGCGAGGCGGGGCAGGCCAGGTTGTAGATGTCGTCCACCTCCACATACAGCGGGAAGGTTACGTCGTGGCGCAGCACCTCGAAGCGCGGGTGTCCCAGCAGGTGGGCGATGTTGCGCTTGGTGCCGGTGTAGAAGTTGTCGACGCACAGCACATCGTGCCCGTCGCGCAGCAGGCGGTCGCACAGGTGCGAGCCGAGAAAGCCCGCGCCGCCCGTGACCAGCACGCGGCGCTGGTCGCGCCAATGGTGGTGCGGCTCCGGGTGGCCGGGGTGGTGTGCGTCTCCGTGGTGTCTCATGCCGCCTCCTTCCTGTTTTCCATGACGGTGGCAAACGCGTCCAACCAATCGGCGACGAAGCGGTCGATGCCGAAACGCGTGCGGGCCGTCTCGCGTGCTGCGTCGCCCCAGCGGCGGGCCAGGGCCGGGTCGCGCAGCAGCGTCTGCATGACGCCTGCCAGCGCATCGGGGCTGGTGTCGACGTAGCCGTTGTGGCCGTTGCGAATGACCGTGCTCATCTCCGTGGTGGCCAGGCCGACGATCGGCATGCCGATGGTCATCGCTTCCACCACGGCCAGGCCCAGGCTGGTGTAGCGGATCGGGTTGAAGAAGAAGCGGTAGCGCGCGCAGAAGGTGGGCAGGTCGAGGTTGCCGACTTCGCCGATCCCGCCCGCGGCTTCCGCCCCCATGCCGACCAGATCAAGCAGCACGTGCTGGCGCAGCGACTGGAACACGTCGGCACCCAGCCGCCGCCCACGCTTGTGCAGATGATTCACGACCACGATGCCGCGCTCCAGCTCGCCGGTGTAGGTGGCCGGCACGGGCAAGTGCACGCCGTGTTCGATCACGCGTGTGGGCGTGATGCCGCTGTCCCACATCAACGCGTTGAACGGCGTCACATGCACCAGCAGCACGTTGGGGTCTTGCACCCAGTGCAGCGTGTTGGTGGGGTGTTCCTGCGGCGGATCGTGTTCGAGATAGATCGTGGGCAACGCCCGCTGCGCGGCACTGAGGACCGAGAGGCGATCGTTTTCCCAATGCGCGCGCGATTGGTACAGCACCGCATCGAAGTGCTGCCCGGCAACGGCGTCGAACGGGACTTCGTGCACGTTGTCACCCCAGGGCAGCGCGCCGACCTTGCCCGCGTAACCGGGCGGCACGCGGCCCGAGGCATCGGGCGGCCGCGTCACAAGATAGAAGTCGTGCGGCACCTGCGACAAGTAGTACAGGTAGTTGCCGTGCACGTGCCACGTCAGGATGCGCAGGCGTTGTCGCGTGGGGTGGGTCATGAGGTGGAATTCTCGATCGTGTGCGATGCGGTTCGGGACTCGGCACCCTGGGGCGCGTAAGACGCGCGCAGGTGGACATCGGGGTCGAACAGCGCGGCATACGCGGCGTCCAGCACCTGACGCGCCGTCACATCGCGCGCGCATTCATGCCCGGTCGGGCACGTCCAATGCATGCACGGCCGGCACGGCGGGTGCACGGCCAGCACGCGGTGCAGCGTGCGGTCAGCGGGCGCCCAGCGTTCCACGTCGCTGCCGCAGGCAATGACGAGGCTGGGCGCGCGCACCGCCGCCGCCACGTGCGACACGCCGGTGTCGTTGCAGATGAGCAGGCGCGACAGCCGCAGCAGTGCCGCGAGCCCGCCAAGCGAGGTTTGCCCCACCACCGAGGCCGCACGCTGGCGCATGCGGCTGCGGACTTCTTCGGCGAGGGCCGCCTCCGATGCCGCACCGGTGATCACCACATGAAACCCGCTGACGATGAGCGTGTCGGCCACTGCCGCAAAGCGCTCCGGCCACCAGCGCCGCGTGGGCATGCGCGCGCCCGGGTGCAGGCAGACAAGGCGGTCGCGGTCCAGGGCTTGATGGCGCAGCGAGGCAAGCGCCTCGGCATAGTCTTCGCGCAGGAGCGGAAAGTCCGGTGTGGCCGGCACCGCCGGCGCCCCCAGGTGATTGAGCAACGCCAGCAGGCGTTGCGCCTCGGGCAACTGCGTCGGCCACGGGAGCAGCCCTGCGTTGGCCTGTCGCGCGATCGCCCCGCTGGGCTGAAACCCGAACACATGGTGCGCACCAAACTGGCGGACCACCTCCGTCGATTGCGGCCCGCTGCCGTGCAGCTGGATGGCGACATCCAGGCAGCGTGCCCGCATGCCGGCATAGAACGCGTGTGTCGCTTCTGCATCGGCCGGCCCGGCTTCCGGAAAGCCGTCGCCGCCCGGAAAGGCGACAAAGTCGTCCAGCAGATCGGCATAGCGCTGTTGGAACTGGTGCGCCCACGGCAGACCTACCAGCGTGATATGCGCCTGGGGTGCAGCGGCCCGCAGCGCGCGCAGGGCCGGCACGGCACACAGCATGTCGCCGAGTTGCAAGGCGCGAAAGACGGCGATGCGGCGTGCGCCGCGCAGGAGTTCAGCAGCGGGCGTCATAGGAACCAGACCCGGAAATGCCATGCACCGCGCAGGCGCCAGTACAGCGCCAGGGGCGGAATGGCAATGGATGTCCAAAACATTTCGAGCACATGCCGCGCGGTGTGTGCGGTGCCGCGCAGCCGCATGGCGGTGAAGCGCAGCGTGAGCGCCAGCCACACCACGGCGGCCGCAGCGGCCACCCAGGGCAGGTGCGCGGCCAGCGCGGCCACTGCAACCACCACGGCCGCCCCCACACCGTAGTAATGCCACGGCGGCACCGGCCGGATACGCGTGCGGTAGAGCCTGGGGTGCTTCTTGTAGAGCAGCGCGTCGTAAAACACCTTGCGCTGCTGCGACACGCTCACGCCCCAGGGCGCGGGCCGCACGGGGTGGTGCATCAAGGCGCGCGGCGCCTGCACGATGCGCCCGCCTGCATCGAGGATGCGGAACTGCAAATCGGAGTCTTCCCGCCACGCCAGCCGGAAGCGTTCGTCAAAGCCGCCGACGCGCTCCAGCATCGCGCGCCGCACGAAGCAATTGGCGGTGACGAATTCGGCGCGGGTGAGGCCGCTGGCATCGCGCTCGTAGTCCGTCGGACGCTCGGGCAACGGCATGCGGACTGCGCCGGTGGCGGCGTCGGGCGGCCCGCCGTTCTCAGCACCGGCAACGCCCTCGGCCGTGGTCATGATGCGCCAGCCTTCCGCCAGCCACGTCGGCGCCGGAATGGTGTCGTCGTCGGTGAAGGCGATGATGTCGCCGGTGGCGGCGCGCCAGCCGCGGTTGCGTGCGGCGGCGGGGCCTTGCGTTTCGCGCACGGGCACGTACTGCACGCGCCAGCCGGGGGCCGCAGCGGCAAAGCTGTCCACGACCGCGCGGGTGGCGTCGTCCGGGCCGTCGTCTGCCACGACCAGTTCCAAGCGGTGCGCGTCGAACGTCTGCGCCCGCAGCCCGTCCAGGCAGCGTTGCAGCATCTGCGGCCGTCGCCATGTGGCAATGACGACGGACATGGCCGGCGCCCCTTGCACGGGGGTCACCGACGACACGTCAAACGGCATCGGCTGGTTCATGCGACCCCCGCCAGGCCGGGCACGCGCCGCAGCCCATCAACGTTGCGCACGGCGCCGTCTTCCTGGGTTTGCGACTGCTCCGGACGGTCGGCCGTCTTGCGCAGCAGGAACGGCCCGATCACCAGCGCATCCAGCGGCGATGTCCAGAACGATTCCACCGCATCGCGCGGGCTGCAGACCATGGGCTCGCCGCGCGTGTTGAACGACGTGTTGACCAGGATCGGCACGCCGGTACGCCGCTCGAACGCAGCCAGCAGGTCGTAATACAGCGGATGCTGCCGGCGGTTGACGGTCTGCACGCGCGCAGTGCCGTCGACGTGGCGCACCGCCGGGATCTGCTTGGCGCGGTCTTCCCGCACGTCGAAGATGAACAGCATGAACGGCGCGACCTGCGCACCGACAAACCAGTCGGCGGCGCGCTCTTCCATCACCACCGGGGCGACGGGGCGGAAGTCTTCGCGGTCCTTGATCTCGTTCAGCCGCGCCTGCATGTCGGCGGGGATGGGCGAAGCGAGGATGGACCGCGCACCGAGCGCGCGCGGGCCGAACTCCATGCGCCCCTGGAACCAGCCGATCACCTGGCCCTGCGCCAGCAGCTCGGCGGTCTGCTCGGCAATGTTGTCCAGACGCTCGAACGGCAGCTTCGACCACGTCAGGAACTGCTCGATCTCTTCATCGGCATACGACGGGCCGAGATAGGCGTGGTCCATCTTCCACAGGCGCTGCTTGTTGCCGCGCGCCTGGTAATCCGTCCACAGCGCGGCGCCAAGCGACGTGCCGGCATCGCCGGCCGCTGGCTGCACCCAGACGTTTTCGAACGGGCCGCGGTCGCGGATGCGCGCGTTCATCACGCAGTTGAGCGCCACGCCGCCGGCCATGGCCAGGTTGCGCGCGCCGGTGGCCTGGTGCAGCCACTGGCTCATCGTCAGCACCGTCTCTTCCAGCACCTGCTGGAGCGAACGCGCGATGTCAAAGTGGCGCGGTTCCATCGGGCCGCCACGCTGGCGCGGCGGGCCGAAGCGCTCTTCCAGGCGCAGCGGTGCCACGGTGTAGCGGCCGTCCGGGTCAACGCGCACCATTTCGTGGAATGCGTCGACATAGCGGGGCTCCCCGTATGACGCCAGCGCCATCACCTTGTATTCGTCGGACGAACGCAGAAAACCGAGGTAGTCCGTCACCTCTTCATAGAGCAGGCCGAGAGAGTGCGGCAGGTCCACCTGCTGCAGGCGTGTGTATTCGCCGTTGCGGAAGAGGCCGTAGGACGTGGTCGCGCGCTCGCCGCGTCCGTCCATCGTGAGCACGGCACAGTCGTCGTAGGGCGCCGCCAGGAACGCACTGGCCTCGTGGGCCAGGTGGTGCTCCACAAACGACCAGCGGAACGGCCCGGTGTGCTTCACGTTGGCGAAGCGCGCCCGCAGATGATGCGGCGCGCCGTCGGCCAGCTGGCGCGGGGCGTTCAGCACGTACGAGAGAAACAATGGGTCCCACGGCGCGGCGCCGGGCGGCAGATCCAGCTGCGCCGACGGCTGCAGCGGCAACGCGATATGGGTCTGCGCCTGCAGGTCGGTCAGCAGGGCCGGGTCGAGGGAGTAGGCGACGTGGTCCACGCGCGCCAGGTCGATACCGGCTTCGGCCAGGCAGTAATCGATGGCGTGATACGGCAGCTGCCAGGTGGAAAAGGGCACCGGCCGCTTGGCGTGCTTGACGTGCGTGAAGCGTTCATCTTCAGCGGCGGCAATCACCACACCGTCACGCACCAGCGTGGCCGAGGAGTCGTGATACGCCGCGTTGATGCCGAGGGTGTAGAGCGGTTTGGCTTCCATGCGGGGGCTCCGTCAATCGGGTCAGTCAATACAAGTCATGGGCGGTGCTCAGGCGACCGGCGTGGGCGCGTTCGATGCAGACGACGTAGCCATCGCAGCGCCGGGCCATAACGCCTGCGCGACGCGCGACGATTGCCACAGCGGGTGCGCGGCCGCCACCACTTCCTCTTCCGTCACGCCGGTCAGGCAAGCCTGATGGCCGAGCGGGCACACGCTGCGGTAGCAGTAGCGGCACGGCACCTGGTGCGAGAGCACTGCATGCGGCACGGCCCAAGGCGTGTGCTGTGGATTGGTCAGCGCGTAGAGATCGACCACCGGCGTCTGCGTGGCCGCAGCCAGATGCACCGGGCCGCTGTTGTTGGAGACGAGCAGCGCTGCGCCTTCAATGAGCGCCGCCAGCTCACCCAGCGTGAGCGCCCCGGCCAGGTTCATGACGCGCTGCCCGGCAATCAGCCCCGGCAGGCACACCTGCTGCACCAGTTCGGCCTCGGTGGGCGCACCCGTCACCACCACCGGGCAGCCATAGCGGTTTGCCAGCGTGCACGCGATATGCGCGAAGCGATCGGGCGGATAGCGCCGCGACGCCGCCGTCGCACCCGGATGCAGGACGATCCACGGTGCATCGGTGGTGATGCCGCGCTCGGCCAGCTTGGCGCGCACGGCATCGCGGTCCGCCGCGCGTACGTTGAAGCGCAGCCTGTGCGGCAGATGCGCGGCCACATCGGTCACGTGCTGCACGAGGTCCAACTGGCGGCGCACCTCGTGGCGCACGTCGCCGGGCGCGGTGGCGGCAATGCGCGCATCGGGGTCGGCAATCCAGTCGGTCAACAGCGCGTACGGGTTCTCGCGGCAATGCGCGAGGCGCAGCGGAATGCCCGCCAGAAAGCACAGCATGGCAGCCGGCAGCGGATTCTGCGTGTGCACGGTAAAGATGACCGCCGCGTCGAATGCGCCGTCGCGCAGCGTGTCGACCAGCGCGCGCGTCTGGTCGGCGTCGGCCGCGTTGACGTGCTTGGCCCACGGCACATCGCAGACGATCACGTCGTCGATGTCGGACAGGTGCGGTGCGGCCGTGGCGCCGGAGCGCGACGTCAGCAACGTGAGATGACGGCTCGCGCGGCGCGTCTGCTGATCGGCCTTGAGCGCGTGAAAGGCGGGCGTGGTCATCACCACGTCGCCCAGGTTGTCGGGCCGCACACACAGGATGCGGCTCGCGTTCGCCCACACGGCGCGGCGCTCGGGAATGCCGGCTGCGATCATGCGACGGCCCTCAGGTGTTGCGCGCGGGGCGCGTGCCGCGCCTGCTGCGCAATGACGATGGCAGCCGCCTCGTCAAAGCGCCCGACGATGTAGTCCGGTACGCGCAATGGGCCCGGCTGCCACAGCGTTTCGTTGCCATTGGCGATCAGGATCGTCTGGCAGCCTGCGCGCCGGCCGGCCTCCACATCGTTGAGGATGTCGCCGATCATCCACGAGCCTTCCAGCGTGAGGCCGTGTGCGGCCGCGGCTTGGCGCAACAGGCCATCGGCCGGTTTGCGGCAGGTGCAGCTGACGCTGCCATCGTCTGCCGGCGCATGCGGGCAGAAGTAGAAGCCGCTGAGCGTGGCACCGTGCAGCGCGAACAGCTCGCCCAGTCGCATGGCTACGGCGTCGAGCGCCTCCTCGGAAAAGTAGCCCAGCGCCACGCCGGGCTGATTGCTCACCACGATGAGCGGCAGGCCGGCGGCGGCCAGCATGCGCAGACCCTCGCCCGCCCCGGGTGCCAATACCATGCGCGCCGGGTCGACGTTGTAGGGCACGTCTTCCAGCAACGTGCCGTCCTTGTCGAGAAAGACGGCGGGGCTCGGTCGCGGCCGCAACGGCGCGCGCATCAGGGCCATGACGTCTCCCGCATCGGCAGCACCATCACTTCCGGGATGACCGTCTCGGGCGGCTGCAGCAGCACGAAGCGCACGGCGGCGGCCACGTTGGCCGGGTCCTGCAGGTTGTTCACGTCAATGTCGGGAAAGCGGTCCAGCAGGAACGGCGTGCGCATGCCGCCGGCAATCACGGCAGAGACCTTGATGCCGTGCGGGCGAAGCTCGGCATGCAGCGCATGCGACAGCCCCAGCAGCCCCCACTTGGTGGCGTGGTAGACCGACGCATTCGGCCACGCGCGGCGCGATGCGGTGGAGGCGATGTTGACGATGGCGCCGCTCGCGCGCTTGCGCATCAGCACGCTGGCGTGCTTGGCCAGCAGGAACGGGCCGCGCAGGTTCGTGCGCACCACGCGGTCCCAGTCTTCGACGTTCAGTTCGTCAATGGGCAGCGTGATATCGATGGCTGCGTTGTTGATGACGGCATCCACGCGGCCAAAGCGGTCGACCACTTCATCGAGCGCGCTGCGCACGGCGGCTTCGTCGCCCACGTCCAGCGCAATGGCGTGCGACTGGCTGCCCTCGGCGATCAGCTCGGCGGCGGTGCGGTCAGCGGTGCCGGCATCGTGGTCGGTGGCGACCACCGTTGCCCCTTCGGCAGAGAGCACACGGCTGATGGCGGCGCCCAGCCCGCGCCCCGCGCCGGTCACGATGATGACCTGGTCGCGCAGCGTTGGCGTGGTGTTGTGGGTCGAGTTCAAATCGGTCTGGGTCATGGCGGCGTGATGAGGGAAGGGTGGAAAAAAACGGGTCAGGCCGCGAGCCCCGCCAGCGCCGCAGCGTTGGCGCTGGGCACGGCATCGGTCATGCGGCCCATCGCGCGGGCGTGAGCGTCGATGGCCTTGAGGTAGGCACGCTCGAGTTGGCCGGCCACGCCCAGCCACGTGTAGAGCATGCGGGCGCGTACCAGCCCGGCTTGCCCCAGCTCGCGGCACAGCTCGGGCTGCTCGATCAGCTGCAGCAGGCGCGCGGCCAGCGCTTGCGGGTCTTTGGGCGGGACGAGGAAACCGGTGCGCTCGTGCCGCACGGTCGAGCGGATGCCGCCCACGTCTGCGCCGATCACCGCGCGCCCGCACGCCATGGCCTCCACCGGCGTGATGCCGAACGGCTCGTACCAGGGCGTGCTGACGAAGACATCGCAGGCGCTGTACCAGATGCGCAGATCGGCCCGGCCGCGCTTGCCGACAAAGGTGGTCTGCGCGCTCACACCGGCGCGCTCGGCAATGCCCTGCAGGCGGCCGAGTTCCGGCGTGGCGGCCACATCCGGCACGACGGTGTTGCCGCCCACGACATACAGGCGCACGCGCTTGCGCGCATCGGCCGGCAGCTTGCCGATGGCCTCGATGACGTTGTCCACGCCCTTGCGCGCCACCATGCGGCCCAGCTGCAGCACGACAAACGCATCGGCCGGCACGCCCAGGCGGCGTCGCGCTTCGGCGCGGTCGATGGGGGCGAATTCCGCGGCGTCAAAGCCGCACGGCACCACGTCGATCTGCTCGGGCCGCGCACGGTACAGCGTTTCCAGGTCAGCCTGATCCTGTGGGCATTCGGCGATGACGCGGTCGGCGCGTTGCACCAGCGTCTCTTCGATCGCGAAGCGCGCATCGGGAAAGCCGTCGGCGCTGCCCTGGTGCAGTCGGCGCACGCGGCCCAGCGCGTGAAAGGTCATGACCAGCGGCAGGTGCAACCGCGTTGATGCCGCCAGCGATGCCAGGCCCGACATGAAGAAGTTGGCATGGATGACGTCGTAACCCTCGCCCCTGGCCTGGGCGCGCGCACAGTGGTTCAACAGGTGGCGGCCAAAGGCATGCATGTGCGGCAGCAGCGCTTCCTTTGGCAGCACGGCGGCCGGCCCGGCCGGCACGTGGACGACACGGCATCCGTCGTCAAACGGCACCACCTCCGGGTCCCGCGGACGCTCGCGGCGCGTGAAGACATCGACACGATGGCCCAGCCGTGCAAGCTGGCGCGCGACATGGCGCACGTAGACGTTCTGTCCGCCGCAGTCGACACCGCCCAAGTCGGCGAGTGGCGATGCGTGTTCACTGACCATGGCGATGCGCATGTCGTTTCTCCTCTTATCGTCGCGGCCTGTGTGGTGAGGTGTTTGGAAGCCACGTGCGAAGACCCTCAGCAGCCGGCGTGCCATGGCGCGCAACCTTGTGCCGCAAGCCGTTCCAACAAGGAGAGATGAGCCGGGCCCGGGAAGCGCGTTTCGCTTGTCCGGACAAGCGTTTGCGGGATGTGAAGCCCGGAGGGGCGCGCCGGTCGTGCACGCAGTGCACCCGCCGTGGCGCCGCGCGCTTGAACGTGCGGCTGTTGGGGGACCGCGCAATTCTTACGCGGCGTACAAGGAGAAACGGCGCGACGACGGCATCACGCCTGTCGCGCCGCGAAGGGGATGAGGAGAAGCGGCGGCGTCAGGCGAGCCGCAGCGTGCCGCCCGTGGCGGCCGCGGCCTGTTTGGCGATGGCGCGCAGGCAAGCCGCCACAACATGGGCAAAGGCTTCGTCATAGAACGGCAGCGCGCCGCTCACGCCCACCACGATGCCGTCGAGCACGGCACTGCCCCACAGGTTGGTGTCGCCTGCGCGCAGCACGTGCGGGCGCAAGCTCTGCAGCGCGTGCGTGCTCATGCCGTGCTGCCACGCCAGCCGTGCCTTGGCGCGCGCGTAAGCGGCGTAGTCCGCATCCCATTGCGCGCGATCGCCCACCGAATATTCGTAGAGCACGGCCTCGTCAAAGGCGCACTCGGCAGGCGAGCGTGCCGGGTCCATCACCACGATGTACAGGAAGCCGCTGTCGCCCACTTCCTGTGGACGCGTCATCGCTTGTGCAATGAGCGGCAGTGCCATCTCCACGGCACGGCGGGCGGCGTCTGCGCCGGCAAAGTGCGAGGTGGGCTGTTGCGATTGTTTCTGCGGTGCCTGTGGTTGCTGTGGTTGCAGCGTTTCCTGTGCGGAGGCGGAAGGATCGAAATCGGCCAGCATGTTTATGGAGACTCCTGGGCTGATTGGAGGGAAACGGAGGCGTGCGATTCACGCGCGGGGGCGCGTCGCGCGCGAATGACGCTGAGGATGGCGGTGACCAGTTCGCCGTGTTCCGTGGGCTTGGCCAGATGCAGCTGGAAGCCGGCCAGAAGCGCGCGCGTGCGATCTTCCGGGCGGTCGTAGCCGGAGAGCGCGACGGCGGGCAGCCGGGCATCGAGCGGCATGTCGCGCTCGCTCTCCAGCAGGCGCACGTTGCGCAGCAGCGCGTAGCCGTCTTCGTCGTCGCCGAGCGCGATGTCGGAGACCAGCACGTCGGGCCACGAGTTGCTGGGCGCCGCGCGCAGGGCCGCGAGTGCCGGCTTGGCGGCGCCATACGCGGTGACGGTGGCGCCGTAGTCTTCCAGCAGCAGCTGGAGAATTTCGCGGGCGTCTTCCTGGTCGTCGACGATGAGCACGTGCACACCGGACAGCGCATCCGGCGGCGGAAGCGCGGTGCGCTCGGCCCGTGGCGCCTGCGGCGCTGCGGTGGGCATGGCCTCGCCCGGTGCGACCGCGAGCGGGGCCACCGCGCGGATCGGGAAGTCCATCACATACGTGGTGCCGTCACCATGGGGCAGCGGCACGACGGCAAAGCGCCCGCCGTGCTGTTCCACCACCGAGCGGATCCACAACGGGTCAAGCGTGGCTGCAGGCGTGGCGGCCGTGTCCTGCGCGGTTGCCGCCAGCGCGGTATCGAACGCGCGCGGCTCCTGCCGCAGCGGCGCGAGCGGGTCCACCGGGTCCAGCACGTCGAAGGGTGCCGGCGCAGGCGGGGTGGCCGTGGGTCCAAAGGCCGACAGGGCGGCGTCGGGCTCCATCTCGGCGGGCGTGTGCGACGCGGTGGGAATGGCGGCCGCCGCCACCGCCGGTATGGCAATCGTGTCGGTCACGCGCAACTGCGCCATGCCTTCCACGCGCTCCAGCACGATCTCGATGCGGCTGCCCGGGTGGCTGGCCAGCACGGCGTGGCTGAGCACATCGCCCACGATGCCTTGCAGGCGGCTCGGGTCGCCCGTGATGCTCGGGGTTTCCGAGCGGATGACGGAATACACGGTGATGCGGCGTGCATCGATCGCCTCGCGCAGGCCGTCGAGCACGCTCACCACCAGGGCCACGAGGTTGATCGGCTGCTGTGCCAGCCGGTGCTGGGCCTGCTCCAGGTCGGACTGCTGGCGTTGCAGGGTCCAGAGCTGGGCGTAGACGCCGTTGGCCGCCAGCAGGTCGGTATGGCGGCCGCGCTCGACAATGCGGCCCTTTTCCAGCACGACGATTTCGTGTGCGTCCACCACCGTGGAAAGCCGGTGCGCAATCACCAGCGTCGTGCGGTGTGCCGAGAGGCGATCCAGCTCGCGCTGGATCGCGCGTTCCGAGCGCGTATCCAGGGCGGAGGTCGCCTCGTCGAAGATCAGGATCGACGGGTTCTTCAGCAGCGCCCGCGCAATGGCAATGCGCTGTTTTTCACCGCCCGAGAGCTTCAGCCCGCGCTCGCCCACCATGGTCTGGTAGCCCTCGGGCAGCGCGGCGATGAAGTCGTGCACATAGGCCGCGCGCGCTGCCTCGATCACCTCGGCCATCGTCGCGCCTTCGCGCCCGTAGGCAATGTTGTAGGCAATGGTGTCGTTGAAGAGGATGGTGTCTTGCGGGACGATGCCGATCGCGCGGCGCACGCTGTCTTGCGTGACCACGCGCAGGTCTTGCCCGTCGATGGACACGCGCCCCGCCCACGGGTCGTAAAAGCGCAGCAGCAGCCGCGCCAGCGTCGATTTGCCCGAGCCGCTGCCGCCTACCACTGCCACCGTGTGCCCGGCCGGAATGTGCAGCGACAGGTCGTGCAGGATGGGCCGCGTGTTCTCGTAGCCGAAATCCACGTGGTCGAACTGCACGTCGCCCTGCGTCACGCGCAGCGGCGCGCCGTTGGGCAGGTCCACCACGTCGGCCCGCTGTTCAAGCAGTTGGAACAGGCGCTCGGCGTTGATGGCGGCGTCTTTCGCCTCGCGGAACATGAAGCCCAGCGCGTTGAGCGGCAGGCACACCTGGATGATGTACGCATTGATCAGCACGAGATCGCCCACCGATAGCACGCCGCGCGTCACGTCCTGCCCGGCCAGCAGCATGACGGTCGCTACGCCTGCCGCGATGACACCGCTTTGCGACACGTGCAGTAGTGACAACGCGCGCTGGTTGGCGACTGCCGTCTCGATGCGCTGGCGCAGGATGTCGCGGTAGCGGTGGGCCTCGAAGCGCTCGCTGGTATACACCTTCACGGCTTCGTGATTGAGCATGCTGTCGAGCAGCCGGCTGCCGGCCATCGAGTCGAACTCGTTCATCTGCCGCTGCAGGCGCACGCGGCGTCGCGTGAGCAGCACGGTGGCGGTGCAATAGGCCGCAAACGTGGCCAGGATGGTGACGAGATACCACCCGCTGTAGCGGCTCATCATGATGATGAGCACGGAGCCGATCTCCACCATGGTCGGCAGGATCGTGAACAGCGCGACACCCAGCAGGAACTCGATGCCGGTGGTGCCGCGCTCCACATCGCGGATCAGCCCGCCCGTCTGCCGGCTTGCATGAAAGCGCGGCCCGAGCTGATGCAGGTGCTCGAACGCCTGCGCCATGAAGCCCGCCACCGTGGGCTGCGACACGCGCGAGAACACCATGTCGCGCAGCTCGCCGAACAGCGTGCCGCCAAAGCGCAGCACCGCGTAGGCCAGCAGCAGGAAGGCGGGAAATACACGCGCGCGCGTGGCATCGCCAAAGCCGTCGACGATCCACTTGAGCACGATCGGCACGCCCACCGCGCACAGCTTGGCCAGCACCAGCAGCCCCACGGCCACCAGCACGCGCTTGCGGTAGCGCCAGATGGCGCGCCACAGCGCGCCCACGATCCGCTGCTGCAGGCTGGATGCCTCAGCAGGATGGGGAGGAGGGGAGGATGCAGGAGATGGGCTCGTCACCAGGCATGGAATCCGGTCGGTCTTGCAACGCGAGGTGCGACGCAAGCCACGTTCCACGCCCGCCCGGGTTCCGGCGGCCAGGTGGCGCCGGAATCGCGCGATAATGCGTGACTTTCCTGCTGTTTCCAGCGCCTCCTCGCTTTTCCCGCCTTTCTGCTGCCCTGCCATGACCGGACTGACCACCGCCCTCCTGCACGCCGACCGCGAAGCCGGCGTCGAGCACTACGCCATCCACAAGCCGCTGCACACGTCCACCACGTACGGCTATACCGATACGCGCGAGCTGATCGACGTGTTCCAGGGCAAGCCCGGCTACACCTACGCGCGCCAGGGCAACCCGACCACGGCCGCACTCGAAGCCAAGATCACGATGATGGAAGCCGGCGTGGCCACCGCATGCTTTGCCACCGGCATGGCGGCCATCATGGCGGTGTTTTCGACCCTGCTGCGCGCAGGCGACCACGTGGTCTCCAGCGCGTTCCTGTTCGGCAACACCAACAGCGTGTTCGAAACGCTGCGCAACCTGGGCGTGGAAGTGACGTTCGTCGATGCCACGTCGGCCCAGGCCGTGGCCGACGCCGTGCAGCCGAATACGCGCCTCGTCTTCGTGGAAACCATTGCCAACCCGCGCACGCAAGTGGCCGATCTGAAGGGCATTGGCGATATCTGCAAGGCACGCGGCCTGATTTACGTGGTCGACGGCACGATGACGTCCCCATGGCTGTTCCGCGCGCGCGACGCGCAGGCGAGCCTGGTGGTGCATTCACTGTCCAAGTACATCGGCGGGCACGGTAACGCGCTGGGCGGCGCGGTGGTGGATACGGGCCTGTTCGACTGGGCGGCGTATCCGAACATCTACCCGGCCTACCGCAAGGCCAAGCCGGAAATGCAGGGCATCCAGCAGATCCGTAAGAAGGGCCTGCGCGACCAGGGCGCGACGTTGATAGCCGATGCCGCGCATCGCATTGCCGTGGGCGCCGAAACGATGGCCCTGCGCGTGGACCGCACCTGCAGCAACGCCCTGGCGCTGGCCCGGACGCTGGCCGCGCACCCGAAGGTGGCACGCGTGTATTACCCCGGCCTGCCGGAACACCCCGAACACGCCCGCGCCACCGAGCTGTTCCGCCACTACGGCGGCCTGCTGAGCTTCGAACTGGTGGATGGCGCTGACTACGTCGACATGCTCGACCACCTGCGCTACGCCGTGCGCGCCACGCACCTGGGCGATACGCGCACGCTGGTGATTCCGGTGGCGCCCACCATCTACTGGGAAATGGGCGCCGAGCGCCGCGCGTCGATGGGCATTGCCGATTCGCTCGTGCGCGTGTCGGTGGGCATTGAGGATGAAGCCGATCTGGTGGCCGACTTCACGCAGGCGCTGGACGCCATCCACCTCGGCTGAATCTCATCGCCGTTGCAACGCGGCGGCCCGGGGCAGGGCTGCCCGTTCGCCCGCGAGTGTTGGAGCATCGCCCTCCACGGTCGGACACTCGCATTCCACCCTCGGATGGTGGCGCTCCAGGCGCAAACACTGGCGCTCCACCGTGCGAGCGTCGAACGTGACGCTTTGAGGCCCGAACGCCACCGTCACAGGGTCGTGCCCCAATGTCAAACACACGATTGCCGCGCTCGGAGGCTGGCGTTTCGGCCTCGGAGGCTCGAACGCCACTGTCCGAGGCTCACGCTCCGCCCAAAAACATTCGACCTATCCGCACTCCGAGGGTCGCGCTCCGGCCTCGGAGGGGCACGCTCGACGGGTTTAGACTGGCGTTCCACTCTCTGAGGGTGGAACGCCACAGTCTGAGGTCGAAATTTTGGACCTCAGACTGCCGAGCGCGACTGTTTGAGGTCCATGCTCCGCCCTCCGGGGGCCGGATGTGAGCCCCGCCGGGCCGTGCTTGGCCCGCCCCGCCCGGGGTTCAATGGAAGAACAGCATGCGCGTGCCAAAGGTGTGATTAGCCTCCGCCGCCATCAGCACCATCAGCACGAGCAACGCCAGCGGCGGCAGCAGGATCGCGTACACCAGGGCCAGCCGCTCCCACATCATGTGCATGAACACCGAGACGATCAGCCCGGCCTTGGCGATCATGAACACGATGATCAGCGTCCAGCGCATCAGCCCCTGCACGTGGAAATAATCGACCAGGTACGACATCGTGCTCAGCACGAACAACAGGCCCCAGATCTTCAGGTAGATGCCGATGGGGTGTTGTTGCCCGTGGGCAGAGGGTTCCGTGTGGTCCATGACTGCCCTCACCACAGGTAGAACAACGCAAAGATGAACACCCAGACGAGATCGACGAAGTGCCAGTAGAGGCCCGCGATCTCCACGATCTGGAAGTTGCCGTGTTCGGCAAAGCCCGGCTGCAGGATCTTGCGCGCGACCAGCAACAGGTAGATCACGCCGCACGTCACGTGAAAGCCGTGGAAGCCGGTGATCATGAAAAAGCACGCGCCAAACTGCGCCGCGCCCAGTGGGTTGCCCCACGGGCGGATGCCCTCATGCACGATCAGCTTGGTCCACTCGAACGCCTGCATCGACACGAACGCCGCGCCCAGGATGGCGGTTGCGAGCATGAGCAACGCCGCCCGCTTTGCCTCGCGCCGGTAGCCGAAGTTCACCGCCATGGCCATCGTGCCGCTGCTGCTGATGAGCACGAACGTCATGATGGCGATCAGCAGGAGCGGCACTTCCACGCCACCCACCGACAGCCCGAACACCTTGGACGGGTCGGGCCACGGCACGGTGGTCGACATGCGCACCGTCATGTAGCCGACCAGGAAGCTGCTGAAGACGAACGTGTCCGACAGCAGGAAGATCCACATCATGGCCTTGCCCCACGGCACCTTGAAGGTCTCGCGGTCGGCCGACCAGTCGTTGACGATGCCGGGCCAGCCTTTGGCGGCGTCCGCCGAGACTGCCGGGCCCGTTGGAAGCGTGGAGTGGCTCATGGCGTGGCTCCATACAGCGGCCCGCAGATGGCGCTGACGAATGCGGGCGTGATCCACCACATCGCGGCCAGCAGTGCGAGCCAGACGGCCAGCAGGAAGTGCCAGTACGTCGCGCAGAGGGCAATGGCCCGCCGGGTGCGATCGGCGTTCCTGTGCAGGCGCGCGACCGTCACCGCCCAGACGACGAGGCCACCGATGACATGCGCCGCATGCAGGCCCGTGAACACATACAGAAAGCTGTTGGATGGGTTGACCGCCACGCCTTGCCCGGTGGCCGACAGTTGCTGCCACGCCGCCCATTGCCCGAACACGAACAGCGCTGCAAGCGCGCCACCCGCGAACAGCCAGATCGTGCGGCGCGCGTCGGTGCGCCTTGCCCCTTCCATGGCGACGCTTGCCAGCGCCAGCACGCCGGTGTTCCACCACAGCAGCGCCGGGTGGGGAACCGGCATCCAGTCGGGCTCGCGCATGCGCATGGCATAGGCCAGGATCAGCAGCGAGAACAGCGTCGTCACCACGGCCATGAAGACGCGCAGGCCAATGCGCCCAGCGTGCGGCGGCAATGCAGGCGATGTGTCGGGCGCGAAGTGGCGGGGCAGGGTCGTCATGTGCGCACCCCGCTGGCGTGGAGGGAGATTCCCGGCTGCGCCTCCACCTCCGCTCCCATGTCGGAGGCGCCGGTGGGCGGTTCGTTCTGCGGCACGAAGTCATCTGCTCGGCCGGGCGGGCTGTACTCGTACGCCCACCGATAGACCACCGGCAGCGCCGGCCCCCAGTTGCCGTGCACGGGCGGTGTCTGCGGCGTCTGCCATTCGAGCGTGGTGGCCCGCCACGGGTTGGCCTCGGCCTTCCTGCCGCGCACGAGGCTCCACGCCAGGTTGAAGAGGAACAGCAGCTGCGCCAGGCCCACGATGATGGCGATGACGGTGATGAACGTGTTCAGCGTCTGCGCGGACGGCGGGATGAAGCTGTAACCCTCATATGCGTAGTACCGGCGCGGCATGCCGAGCACACCCAGGTAGTGCATCGGAAAGTAGATCAGGTATGTGCCGACGAAGGTGATCCAGAAATGCGCGCGGCCGAGCGTATCGTTCAGCATGCGGCCCGTCACCTTGGGGTACCAGTGATAGAGCCCGCCGAACACCACGAGAATCGGCGACACGCCCATCACCATGTGGAAGTGCGCGACGACGAAGTACGTGTTGGACAGCGGAATGTCCACGCTGACGTTGCCGAGGAACAGCCCCGTCAGGCCGCCGATGACGAACGTGCTGATGAAGCCGATGGCAAACAGCATCGGTACGGTCAGGTGGATGTCGCCGCGCCAGAGCGTGAGCACCCAGTTGTAGACCTTGAGCGCGGTCGGGATGGCGATGATCAGCGTGGTGGTGGCAAAGAAGAAGCCGAAGTACGGGTTCATGCCCGACACGAACATGTGGTGCGCCCAGACGACGAACGACAGCACACCGATGATCAGGATGGCCCACACCATCATCCGGTAGCCGAAGATGTTCTTGCGCGCGTGCGTGCTGATGAGATCGGACACGATGCCGAAGGCAGGCAGCGCGACGATGTAGACCTCGGGGTGGCCGAAGAACCAGAACAGGTGCTGGAACAGCAGCGGGCTGCCGCCGCTGTGGTTCAGCTGCTGCCCCATCGATACCACGGCCGGCATGAAGAAGCTGGTGCCCAGCGTCTTGTCGAGCAGCATCATGATGGCCGACACGAACAGCGCCGGAAACGCCAGCAGCGCCAACACCGTCGCCGTAAAGATGCCCCACACCGTGAGCGGCATGCGCATGAGCGTCATGCCGCGCGTGCGCGCCTGCAGCGTGGTGGTCACGTAGTTGAGCCCGCCCATGGTGGCCGCGACGATGAAGATGGCCAGCGACACCAGCATCAGCACGATGCCCCATTCGGTGCCCGGCGTGCCGGGCAGGATCGCCTGCGGCGGATACAGCGTCCAGCCTGCGCCGGTGGGCCCGCCCGGTACGAAGAAGCTCGCCACCAGCACCAGCACGGCCAGCAGGTAGACCCAGTAGCTGAGCATGTTCAGGAACGGAAACACCATGTCGCGCGCGCCCAGCATCAGCGGGATCAGGTAGTTGCCGAAGCCGCCCAGGAACAGCGCCGTGAGCAGGTAGATCACCATGATCATTCCGTGCATGGTGACGAACTGGTAGTAGTGGTTGGCGTCGATGAAGGCGAACCTGCCCGGAAAGCCCAGCTGGAGGCGCATCAGGTTCGACAGCACGAGCCCCACCAGCCCGATGGCGATGGCCGTGAGCGCGTACTGCACCGCGATGACCTTGTGGTCCTGGCTCCAGACGTAGCGCGTCCAGAAGCTCTGCGGTGCGTGGCTGTGGTCGCCGTGGTCATTCTTGCCGTAGGACATGGCGTCTCCTCGCTACGGTTTTGCAGCGGTTGCCGCAGCGTCGCCGCCTTGTGCCTTGATGTACGCCACCAGCGCTGCGAGTTCCTGCTCGCTCAGGTCGAACGTCGGCATGATGGGCGCGAAGCCCTTGACCACACGCGCTTTCGGATCGCGGATGAAGGCGCGCAGGTACGCCTCGTCGACGTGCGCGGTGCTGCCGTCGGCCATGGTTTCGGTCTTGCCGTAGAGCCCTTTCCACGTGGGGCCGACGCGCGGGCTGCCGTCAACGCTGTGGCAGGCAACGCAGCCCTTGGCCTGGGCGAGCGTCTGGCCCTGCTCGGCCAATGCCTGCGCGCTTCCGCCTGCAGCGGCGGGGGCAGCCTGCACCTTGGCCTTCTGGCGCTGCTCGAAGGTGGTCTGCTGGGCGAGCCAGCGTGCGAACGACGCCTCGTCTTCCACGACCACCACGCCGCGCATGTTGGCGTGCCCGATGCCGCAGAGCTGCGCGCACAGGATGTCGTAGCGTCCCGCCTTGGTGGGGGTGAACCAGAACGTAGTGATCATGCCCGGCACCATGTTCATGCGCGCGCGAAACGGCGGCACGTAAAAGTCGTGCAGCACATCGCGCGAGCGCGCCAGCACCTGGATCGGGCGGTTGATCGGCAGGTGCAGCTCGGGCGTTTCGATCAGGTAGTTGTCGCGGCCGTTCGGGTCAGCCGGGTTCAGGCCGAACGGGTTGTCGTTGCTCATGTAGCGCACGTCGGTCGTGCCGAGCTTGCCGGCGGGGCCGGCAAAGCGGAAGCGCCATTGCCACTGCTGGCCGAGTACTTCCATCTGCAGGGCGTTGGGTGGCGGGCGGACGTAATCCGCATAGACGAAGAGGCCGGGCGCGAGCAGCGCCGCCACGCCCACGGTGGTGATACCGATCAGCCACCATTCCAGACGCTTGTTGTGCGGCTCGTAGGCGGCGCGCTGGTTGGGCTGGCCGTTGCGATGGCGATAGCGCAGGAGCGCAGCGACGACGAAGAGGTTGATGGCGACAAACAGCACGCCGGTGATGACGATGGTGATCGTCAGCGTGTCGTCCATGCGCACCCAGTTGGAGGCGATCGGGGTGGTCCACCATGGGCTGGCAAAGTGAAACCCCACCGCCAGCACGACGATCAGCACGAGCGCAATCGCAAGGGCCATGGGGCACCTCCCGGCGAGGGACTCCCTCAACACGCTAAAGACAGGCTAGGTCGCGCACCCCGATCGTGCAAGGCAACGTAAGGACGAGGCGCACCACGCATATGGATTGCGCCGACGCGCCGTCTGCATGCTGCGCCGCAATGCAAAACGGCCGCCTCCGGCATGGGTTGCCCGAGGCGGCCGCCTCCTGATGGCGCTGCTCAGCTTGCGGCGCCGCAGGAAAAAGGCGGGTGTGTCAGTGCATGGGTTTGGGCATGGGCCGCTCGAGCATGCCGTACGTGATCGCCGTCACGACGCCAAACAGCAGGTTGGCAAGCAACGGCCCCGAGCCGCGCTCCGACACGAACCACGGGAACACGGCCGTCATGCCGTAGAAGTTGACTACGTACGCCACGATCCCGAAGACCACGCCAATGGCTGCGAGCATGCCGGGGCTGGAGTCGAAGTGGAACGGCGCGATGATGGCCGCGAGGATCATCCCCATCAGGGCGCCCAGCACGAAGTGCAGCACGAGCGCTGTTCCCACGATGCTGAAGCTGAACAGGGACATCTCTTCCAGCGCGCCGCGACCCATGATCATGGCGGCGATCTTGTGGGTCGGGCGCCAGGGGCTTTCATTGAGCACCATGGTCGACCAGAAGAACTCCAGCACGATGACCAGCGCGCCGCCCACGATGCCGGCCACGCTGGCGGCCAGCCAGTCGGGCATGCGGCGCTCCCAATGATGCGATTGCATGTGCAGTTCCATACGAACCTCCTGCTGATGTATCTACGCCGGCACTTAGGAATCGGAAGCGCCACTTGCGGTGCTGCAAAGCGCTGTGCGCCAAGTGCCCTGTGCAGAATCAGTCTGGCAGATACGGGTGCCAACGCAAGGTACAAAAACCATGCGCATCGCACAGCACGACGGCGTTCTGCTCGAACGTGAGCATCAGCGTGTCGGCGATGGCGGGGTCTTCGATGAACACGAACAGGCTCGGCTCGGGCGGCCACGTGTCCGCCGCGGCATCTTCGGGCGGGCCGCCTTCGCCATCGAGCCAGGGCATGCCGCGCGCGATGGCCCAGGCGAGCAGTTCTGCCTGGCGCGCAGCGTTTTCCTCGGCGGACACCGGGCGCGAGAACGGCTGATGTGCCGTCACGAAGACGGCCCACGGCGCATCGGCTTGCGCGAGCAATGCCGCCACACACGGGTTGATGGCATCGACGCGCAGCAGCACGTCGCCTTCCGGCGTGCTGACGCGATACCGCGCGCTGCGATAAGCGGCAATCAGTTCAGGCGTAGGGGCGGGCGGATGGCGGTGCATTGTTGCGTCGCATGGTCGCGGCCATCTGATCTGGCGCAACGCAAAAGGGCCGTGGATGTCACAGAATAGTGCGTAGGCGGCCATGTTGCTGCCCCGGCACAGTATTCCGACAACCACTCCCCTGCGAGGCTCGAACCATGTACAAGAAGATCCTGGTCGCCATTGATGGCAGCGAAACCAGCAAGCTGGCCCTGGCCGAGGCCGTGCGCCTGGCCAAGGCATTCCAGAGCACCGTCCGCGCCGTCTATATCGTCGACAGCCCGGCCATGCTCTTCGACGTCGGCTATTACGACCCGACCGAGCTGCGCAAGTCGTTTATCCAGGCCGGCACCGCGTTGCTTGCCGACACCGCCGCAGCGCTGACCTCTGCCGGTTTGCAGCAGGAAACGGTGCTGGTGGAAACCCAAAGCGTGGGCGAAGACGTAGCGGCCGCCCTGCAAGGTGAAGCGGTGCGCAGCGGCGCCGATGTGGTGGTGATCGGCACGCACGGCCGCCGTGGGCTGGCGCATGCGATGTTGGGCAGCGTGGCCGAAAAGTTCATCCGCCAGGCGACCACGCCGGTGTTGCTGGTGCGCGGTCCTGCCAAGGGCTGAGCTTCGCTTGTTGTTGCGCAGGCAGGGCCGCTGGCCTGCGCGCGGCGGATATGATGTCGGCGTTCGAATTTGCCCCAACCCACAGCGTATCCGCCGCCGTCCCATCATGAATATCCAATCCGACGCTCCACAGCGTCGCGCCATCCGTACCCTGACCGCCCTTGAAGGGCGCGTGTTGGGCGTCCTGGTCGAGAAGCAGCACACGGTGCCCGACACCTATCCGCTCACGCTGAACGCGCTGGCGGCCGGCTGCAACCAGAAGACCGCGCGCGCGCCGGTCATGTCCGTGACTGAAGCCGAAATCCTCACGGCCATCGACGGGTTGAAATCGCTAAGCCTTGTCATGGAAGGCAGCAGCAGCCGTGTGCCGCGTTTCGAGCACAACATGAACCGCGTGCTGGGCGTGCCGAGCCAATCGGTCGCGTTGCTCACGGTGTTGCTGCTGCGTGGCCCGCAGACGGCAGCCGAGCTGCGATTGAACGCGGCGCGGTTCCACGCCTTTGCAGACATCTCATCCGTTGAAGCGTTTCTCGATGAGCTGGCAGAGCACGATCCGCCCTATGTGGTGAAGCTGCCGCGTATGCCCGGCGAGCGTGAAAGCCGCTGGATGCACTTGCTGTGCGGTGAAGTTGCGCAGGCGGACATTCGGCAGGGCGGCGCCGTTGACGAGTCCATTGCGCCGTCCGAATTCGAGGCGCTGAAAGCGGAGCAGAAACAGTTGGCCGACAAGGTGGACAGGCTTCAAGCGCTGGTCGAGCAGATGGCCGGTGAGCTGGGCATCTCGATCGACAAGTCGATGCTGTAAACGCAATCGGCCCCGGCGTTGCACCGGGGCCGATTGATCGTCTTCGGTTTACGCGCCGGCCGATACGAACAGCGTGCAGGCGCCTTCTTCCGCTGCCGACACATTGCGGCGGAAGCCCGAGAACAAGTCCCGCCCGACGCCTGCGTGGTAGTGCGACAGATCGGGCGCGGTGACCTGGCGGGCATTCCACTCTGCCTCCGGCACGCGCACTTGCAGCGTGCCCGCTTCCGCATCCAGCACGACGATATCGCCATCGCGCACACGTGCCAGCGGCCCGCCGTTGAGCGCTTCCGGGGTGATGTGGATGGCGGCCGGCACCTTGCCCGACGCACCCGACATGCGGCCGTCCGTCACCAGCGCGACCTTGAAGCCGCGCTCCTGCAGCACCGACAGCGTCGGCGTGAGCTTGTGCAGCTCGGGCATGCCGTTGGCGGCCGGGCCCTGATACGGCAGCACGGCCACGAAATCGCGTTCCAGTTCGCCGGCCTTGAACGCGTTGATCAGATCGTCCTGCGCGAGGAAGACGCGTGCCGGCGCTTCCACAAAACGATGTTCCGGCTTGACCGCCGACACCTTGATGACCGAGCGCCCGATGTTGCCGTCGAGCACGCGCAGGCCGCCGTCCGGCGAGAACGGCTCGGCCACGCCGCGCACGATGTTGGTATCGAGCGAGGCGGCGGCGCCATCGCGCCAGACCAGCTTGTCGCCTTCCAGGAAGGGCTCTTGCGCATGACGGCGCAGGCCCTTGCCCATGATCGTCGTCACATCGTCGTGCAGCAGACCAGCGTCGAGGAGTTCGCGAATCACGATGGACAGACCGCCCGCGGCCTGGAATTCGTTCACGTCGGCCTTGCCGTTCGGGTAGACCCGCGCCAGCAGCGGAATCACGCCCGACAGATCGTTGAAGTCGTCCCACGTGAGCAGGATGCCGGCCGCACGGGCCATCGCCACCAGGTGCAGCGTGTGGTTGGTCGAGCCGCCCGTCGCCAGCAGGCCGACGATGCCGTTGACGAACGCGCGCTCATCGAGCACGTCGGCAATGGGGGTGTACTGGTCGCCGCTGAAGACGAGCTTGAGCGCCTGGCGCGCCGACTCACGCGTGAGCGCTTCGCGCAGCGGCGTGTTCGGGTTGATGAAAGCGGTGCCCGGCAGGTGCAGGCCCATCACCTCCATCAGCATCTGGTTGGAGTTGGCCGTGCCGTAGAACGTGCACGTGCCCGGGCCGTGGTACGACTTGGATTCGGCTTCCAGCAGGTCGGCGCGCGAGAGCTTGCCTTCGGCGTACAGCTGGCGCGTGCGCGCCTTTTCATCATTGCTGATGCCGGTGGTCATCGGGCCGGCCGGCACGAACACGGCGGGCAGGTGGCCGAACGACAGCGCGCCGATCACCAGCCCCGGCACGATCTTGTCGCACACGCCCAGGTACAGCGCGGCGTCGAACATCT
Organism: Ralstonia edaphi; assembly: GCF_958350185.1. Classification (NCBI taxonomy): domain Bacteria; kingdom Pseudomonadati; phylum Pseudomonadota; class Betaproteobacteria; order Burkholderiales; family Burkholderiaceae; genus Ralstonia; species Ralstonia edaphi. Next base: position 395,069 of record NZ_CATWHI010000004.1, on the reverse strand, counting down.
GGTGCGACAGCGCCACGGCCGTCGACAGGGCAATCGTGTCGCGCGAGAACAGCGACAGCTCCATCCCGTCCTGCCCCTGCGTCACGCCATCGCACATGGCCGGCACGCCGCCGGCAAACTGCGCGGTGCCGCCGGCGTCCAGCGCAGCCTGCTTGAGCCACGCCGGAAACGCCTCCAGCGGCTGATGCGCCGACAGCATGTCGTTGTAGGCGGACACAATCCCCAGGTTCGGCCGCTCCAGCGCTTTCAGGCGGATCTTCGCTTCGCCCGGCATGGCCGCAAAACCGTGGGCGAGGTTCGTACACGAGAGCAGCGTACGCTCGACCTTGCGGCCGGCATTCTTGCGGGTGACGTCCAGATAGGCCTGGCGGGGGCCGCGGCTGCGGTCGATGATGCGTTGGGTGACGGCGGCCAAAGTGCGGTGCAGGGCCATGCGGGTTCTCCTGGAGGGGTAGGTCCGGGCGGGACGGAATGCTGTAATTTTCCTACAAATGCGCCGGATGTGGTGCAGGGTTTTCCACAGGTACCGCATCCGACGCAGCGCCAGTAACACGGCCGAGCACGCGAATTGCGTGCCAGAAGCCGCGCGGGACGCCATGCTTCGGCGCAAAAGATCTGCCGGAAACGCTTGCCGGGGCAGTTTCACGAACGTCTTGCTCGCGATGTAGTAATACTACAAAATGAGCTGAAAAGACGTGGCTTTGCTAGTCAGCTAGGCTAGCCTAATCGATGGCTCACACACAGGAGATGACGATGTCGGTGCCCGCATTCGACATGGTGTTGTTCGGCGGTACGGGCGATCTTGCCCGCCGCAAGCTGATTCCGGCCTTGTTCGATGCGCATCAGGGCGGCGAACTGCACCCGCGCGGGCGGATCTTCGCCATCGGCACGCAGCCGCTGGAGACAGCCGGCTACCTGGCGTTGCTGGAGCGCGAAACGCGCCCGACCATGCGCCTGTATTCCGGAGCGCCCGTCTCCGACGACGCCTGGGCCTCGTTTGCCGAGCGCATCGTCTACCAGCAGGTCGACGCCCGCAAACCCGAACAGTTCGACGGGCTGGCCGCCGCGCTGGGCGAAGACCGGGCGCCAGTGACGGTGTGCTATCTGGCGACGGCGCCGGGCTTCTTCATCGACATCTGCAAGCAGCTCGCCCGCGTCGGGCTGAATACGCCCAATGTGCGGTTGGTGCTGGAAAAGCCGCTGGGCACGGATCTCGCGTCAAACGAGCGCATCAACTCCGCCGTGGCCGAGTTCTTTGCCGAAGACCAGATCTACCGGATCGACCATTACCTCGGGAAAGAATCCGTCCAGAACCTGATGGCGATCCGCTTCGGCAACGCGCTGTTCGAGCCGCTGTGGCGCCGCGAGTGGATCAAGGACGTGCAGATCACGATTGCCGAGCAGCTTGGCGTGGAAAAGCGCGGCGATTTCTACGACGGCGTCGGTGCGCTGCGCGACATGGTGCAGAACCACCTGCTGCAACTGCTATGTATCGTCGCCATGGAGCCGCCGTCGAGCCTGTCGCAAGACGCCATCCGCGACGAAAAGCTGAAGATCTTGAAAGCGCTCAAGCCGATCCCGCTGCAAGAGGTGCCTGAGAAGACCGTGCGCGGCCAGTATCAGGAAGGCGCCATCGCCGGGCAGCCGGTGCAGGGCTATCTGCATGAGCAGGGCATTCCGCCGGACAGCCGCACGGAAACCTTCGTCGCCATCAAGGCCGAGATTGCCAACTGGCGCTGGGCCGGCGTGCCGTTCTACCTGCGCACCGGCAAGCGTATGCCGCAACGGCTGGCGGAGATCGTGGTGCGCTTTCATGACGTGCCGCATGCGCTGTTCCCCAAGCCGCTGATCCAGTTTCCGGAAAACCGTCTCGTCATCCGCCTGCAGCCGGAAGAAAGCATCCGCCTGCAGTTTCTGACCAAGACGCCGGGCGCGGCACTCGGCCTGCAGCCGTCCACGCTGGACCTGGACTTTACCGACCATGGCGGCGTGCGCCATGCCGGCGCGTATGAGCGTCTGCTGATGGACGCCGTCAACGGCAAGCTTGGGCTGTTCGTGCGCCGCGATGAGCAGGCCGAAGCCTGGCGCTGGGTCGAGCCGATCATTGAAGCGTGGAACGAGGCGCGCATTCCGCCCAAGGGCTACACCGCGGGCAGCTGGGGCCCCGCGGCATCGAGCGCGCTGCTCTCGCGCGACAACGCCGCCTGGCACGAGGAGATGTAATGGCGATGCGCTGGCACGCAGTTCCGGACGCCGCCGCGCAGGTGCAAGCGCTGGCAGCGGCCATTGCCAACACGCTCACGCATGTGATCGAGGAGCAGGGCAGTGCGTGCCTGGCTGTGTCCGGCGGGCGTTCGCCCATTGCGCTGTTTGCCGCCTTGCGCGTGTTGCCGCTGCGCTGGGCCGACGTGTCGATCACGCTGGTCGACGAGCGTGCCGTGCCGCCCGGGCATGCCGACAGCAACGCGCGGCTCGTGCGCGAGCACCTCTTGCAGGATGCGGCGGCGGCGGCGCGTTTCTTTCCGCTGGTGTTGTCCCCGCATGTGCATGGCGAATCGGTTGACGTGGATGCATGCGTGGCGACCGCCAACGATCCGTTTCAGCAACCCGACGTAGTGATTCTCGGCATGGGCGACGATGGGCATACCGCATCGTTGTTTCCCGACGCGCCCGAATTGGACGACGGTATCGACCGCACGCGTGCGCCGGGCTATCTGCCGGTGCGCCCGGGCGCCGCGCCGCATCGCCGGATCAGCCTGAATCTGTCTGCGCTGTGCGCGGCGCGGCGGCTGTTTCTCTCGATCTCGGGGCCGGTCAAGCGCGGTGTGTTCGACGAAGCCGCGCGAGGCGTGGCACAGCGCGCGCTGCCGGTGAGCTATGTCATTCATCAGCGGGAGGTACCGCTCGATGTCTATTGGACTGCATGACGTGAACGCGGGCAGCGCGGCCGAGCTGGCCGACACCTTGGCCTACCCGCGGCTGGTGGCCGACGTGGGCGGCACCAACGTGCGCTTTGCGCTGGAGATGGCGCCCATGCGCCTGGCCCACATCGGTGTGCTGGCCGGCGACGATTACCCGTCGCTCGAGGCGGCGATGCGTGCCTACCTGGCGTCGCTGCCGCCGCAAATCGCGGCGGCTGGCGTGCGGCATGCCGCCATCGGCATCGCCAACCCGGTGCTGGGCGACCAGATTCGCATGACCAATCGCGACTGGGCGTTCTCGATCGAGGCAATGCGCCAGTCGCTGGGCTTCGACACCTTTGTCGTGCTCAACGACTTTGCAGCGCTGGCGCATGCGTTGCCGTATCTGCCTGCAGATGAGCTGGAACAGGTGGGCGGCGGCGCCAGCCTGGCCGATGCGCCGCGGGCGCTGCTCGGCGCCGGCACGGGCCTGGGCGTCGCGTCGCTGCTGCCGACGGCGGAGGGCCGCTACATTGCCGTGGCCGGCGAGGGCGGCCATGTCGCCTTTCCGCCGATGAATGACGAGGAGGTCGTGATCTGGCGCTTCGCGCGTGAGCGCTTCGGCCATGTGTCTGCCGAGCGGTTGATCTCCGGCATGGGTCTGGAGCTGATTTACGAGGCGCTGGGCGCGTGCTTCGACCTCTGGCAGCAAGGCCCCACGTTGCGCCGCGCGGCCGACATCACTGCCATCGCGCTCGGCGAGATGGAAGATGCTGCGGGCGACCACGCACGCTGCCGCTACGCCGTCGATACGTTCTGCGCGTTTCTCGGCACCATCGCGGCCAACCTGGCGGTCACGCTGGGCGCGCGCGGTGGCGTGTACATCGGCGGCGGCATCGTCCCGCGTCTGGGGCCGGCGTTTGCCAACTCGCCGTTCCGGCGGCGTTTTGAAGACAAGGGCCGTTTCTCGGCCTATGTGGCATCAATGCCGGTGTACGTGATTCATTCACCGTACCCGGGGCTGATCGGCCTCTGTGCTGCCATGGACCACGCGGTGGCCCAGGGACACTGACGCCGCGTCGGCGTCGGCATTGGCGTTATTCAGGTTGATCGGCGTGTTGGGGCGCGCTGCCCTTGCGCAGCGCAACTTCCAGCACCAGCGCATCGAGCAGCGCCAGGTGCAACAGGCGCGCGACCATCGAGCGGTCCGCCACGGCATCGTCCACGTCGGCGGGCAGCACCACATCGGCCAGTGCCGCGAGCGGGCTGCCAGGCGTGGTGACGGCAATCACGCGCACGCCGAGTTCGCGCACGCGTTCCACCGCCGTCTGCAGTTCGGGCAACGCGCCCGATTTTGAAATGGCGATCACCACGTCGCCCGCCTGCAGCACGTTCAGCGACATCGACACCAGATACGGATCGCTATACGCATTCGCGGGAATGCCGTAGCGGAAGAACTTCGTCTGCGCATCGAGCGCCACCACGCCGGAGCTGCCGAAGCCGTACAGGTCGATGCGATGTGCGCTGTCGACCAGCGCCACCGCCGCATCGAGCGTGCGAGCGTCGAATCGTTCTTGCAGCGTGGTGAGCGAATCGATGGCGTTCCGCAGGACGCGCGTGCCCGAGGGCGACGCGCTGCGCGCCGGTGCGGCATCTCGGGCGACGTTGCCTTGTGCGAGCCGCAGCTTGAAATCCGACAGGCCATGGCAGCCCATCGAGCGGCAGAAGCGGATGACGGTCGGCTGGCTGACGCCGGCCTCGCGGGCGATGGCGGCCACCGGCAGGCTCAGCACTGTTCCGGCCTGGCGCAGCACCCAGTCGGCCACTTGGCGTTCGGCCGGAGAGAGCGACGGGCGCGCCGCGCGAATGCGCTCGCGCAGGTCGGTCGGTGCATCGGGTGTGGCGGAGGAAGTGGCTTGCTGGGCGCTCATCTGCGCGCGGGTTCGAATGGCGGACCGCATCACGATAAAGGCAAGCGCAGCCGTGCGCAACCGCCCGACGAGGGGTTGCTAGATGCCGCGCGCTCCGACTGCAACTGACTGTTTTTGCACTGTTGCGAGGCGAGCGCGTTGGCTACGGTGAACGACGCCCACGTCGTCACAAGCGGCGTGGTCCTGCAACGTCGTACCCCTCAAAGGACATCCGATGCTCCGTACTGCTCTCCCCCTGCAGCGCTTTTCCACGCTGTGCCGTCATCTGGCGTATGCCTGGCCGCTGGTGTTCGCGGCTGGGCCGCTGCATGCCGCCACCGACTGGGTCGATACCCACACCAAGGCGTTCGTCACCGGCCCGCAGCTCATGGCGCGCGGCGCCGCCAACGAGATCGCACCTGGCCAGACCACCGATGTGCTGGTCAGCCTCAAACTGCGCAACGAGGCCACGCTGAAGGCGCTCGCGCACGATGTGAACGACCCGCGCAACCCGCGCTACCGCAAGTACCTGACCAGCGAGCAGTTCATGGCCGACCACGCGCCCACGCAGGCGCAGGTGGACGCCGTGGTGGGCTATCTGCGGCAGAACGGCTTTATCGATATCGATGTGGCGCCTAACCGGCTGCTGGTGTCGGCGCGCGGTACGGCCGGCACGGTCAAGGCGGCGTTCAACACGCCGCTGGTGCATTACCAGTTGGCCGGCCGCAGCGGATTCGCGAACAGCGGCAAGGCGCAGGTGCCGCGCGCGCTGGGCGGTATCGTCGGCTCTGTACTGGGCCTGCAGAACGTGGCGCGCGCGCGTCCGCTGCTGCGTCTGGGCGATGTGGCGGAAGCGCGCACGCTGGCAGCGGGCACCGCGACGGGCCACTACCCGAAGGAATTCCCGGCGCTGTACGGCGCGACCGGCGTGCCGACGGCGGCGGGCACCACAGTGGGCGTTATCACCATCGGCGGGGTATCGCAAACGCTGCGCGACTTGCGCACGTTCACGAGCAACAACGGCTACGCCGCGGTGTCCACCTCCACGATCAAGACGAATGGCACCAGCGGCAACTACACCGATGACCAGGAAGGCCAGGGCGAGTGGAACCTCGACAGCCAGTCCATCGTGGGTGCGGCCGGCGGTGCGGTCGGCAAGCTGGCTTTCTACATGGCCGACCTGAATGCGCCCGGCAACACGGGCCTGACCAAGGCGTTCAACAAGGCGGTGACCGATAACACCGCCAAGATCATCAACGTGTCGCTCGGCTGGTGCGAGAACGACGCCAGCGCCGACGGCACGCTCGATGCGGAGGAAGCCATCTTCACCACAGCCGCCGCGCAGGGGCAGACGTTCTCGGTGTCTTCCGGCGACGAGGGTGTCTACGAGTGCAACAACCGCGGCTATCCGGACGGCGGCAACTACAGCGTGTCGTGGCCGGCATCGTCCCCGCACGTGCTGGCCATTGGCGGCACCACGCTTTACACGAGCGGATCGAGCTTCGCCAGCGAGACCGTGTGGAACGAGGGCCTCGACGGCAACGGCAAGCTGTGGGCCACCGGCGGCGGCATCAGCCAGATCCTGCCGGCGCCGAGTTGGCAGGGCGGCAGCGCGCGGCTGTTGCCCGATGTGTCGTTCGACGCCGCGCAGAACACCGGCGCCTATATCTACAACTACGGGCGACTGCAGCAGATTGGCGGCACAAGCCTGGCGTCGCCCATCTTCGTCGGTTTCTGGGCGCGGCTGCTGGCGGCCAACGGCAACCTGGGCTTTCCGGCGGCGCGCCTGTACAGCGCCATTCCGGCCAACGCGTCGCTGCTGCGCTATGACGTGGTGTCGGGCAACAACGGCTACCAGGGCTACGGTTACAGCGCCGCCAAGGGCTGGGACTACCCGACGGGCTGGGGCAGCCTGAACATCGGCGCGTTGAACCAGTTGATCAAATCGGGCGGATTCTGATCCGGAGGTGAGTTTGCGGGCGGTTTCGCACAAAGCGCGAGCCGCCCGCGCGGCGGTTCTACAATGAGCCTTCCCCGGCTTATTTTTGATTCGTCATGCGCGTACTGCTCGTGGAAGACGACGACATGATCGGCGACAGCGTGCGCAAGGGTTTGCGCCACGACGGTTTCGCCATCGATTGGGTGCGCGACGGCGAGGCCGCCGTGCACGCCGTGACCGCCCCCGGTGCCGCGGGTGCGGAACCGGGCACCACCATGTTCGACCTCATGCTGCTCGACCTCGGCCTGCCCAAGCGGGACGGGCTCGACGTGGTGCGCGAGGTGCGCCAGCGCGGCATCGCCATCCCCATCTTGATCCTCACCGCGCGCGATGCGGTGGCCGATCGCGTGGCCGGTCTCAATGCCGGCGCAGACGATTACCTCGTCAAGCCGTTCGACCTGCAGGAGCTGGCTGCGCGCATGCACGCGCTGCTGCGCAGACAGGGCGGCCGTGCTGATCCGCTCATGCGCCACGGCGAGGTGCTGCTCAACCCCGTGACCCGCGAAGTGCTGCGCGCGGGTGTGCCGGTCAAGTTGTCGGGCCGCGAGTTTGCGGTGCTGCATGCGCTGCTCGCGCGGCCGGGTAAGGTGTGGTCAATCGCGCAGCTGCAGGACAACCTCTACGGCTGGGATGAAGAGGTCGGCAGCAACACGGTCGAGGTCTACATCCATGCGCTGCGCAAGAAGCTCGGCAGCCATTTCATCCAGAACATCCGCGGCGTGGGGTATGTGATTCCACGTGAGGCGCCGACGTCGCCTGCGGAACCTGCCGGCGGCGACGCGCACCAATAACCCATGCAATCGATCCGTAAAACCCTGCTGTGGTGGCTGGCCGGCGGCCTGCTAGCGGGCATCGTCATCGCCACCGGCCTGATCTACGCGCAGGCGCGCCAGGAAGCCAACGCGCTGTTCGACTACCAGATGCAGCAGGTGGCCGCCGCACTGCCGAGCCAGTGGATCGACCCGCCGCCCCCCGCGCTCGCGGGCATTGCGCGTGACGACGACGTCGTGATCCGCATCTGGGACGGCACCGGCCGCAGCCTGTACCTCTCGCATGCGCGCCCCAATCTGCCGGACCAGGCGGAGCTGGGCTTTTCCGACGCGAATACGCCGGAAGGCCCGTGGCGCATCTACAGCGTTGCGTTCGGGCCTGCCGTGGTGCAGATCGCCCAGCCGTATAGCGCGCGGCACGAGGTGGCGGCGCGCATGGCGTTGCGCACGGTGGCGCCGCTGCTGATCCTGTTGCCGCTGCTGGGCTGGATCGTCTGGCTGGCGGTCGGGCGCGGGTTGGCGCCGCTGGGCTCCGTGGCCAAGCAGGTGCAGGCGCGCGATGCGGCCGCGCTGTCGCCGTTGCCCACGCACGATTTGCCTGACGAGATCCGCCCACTGACAAACGCGTTGAACGATCTGCTGGCGCGCCTCGGCACCGCACTGGCCCACCAGCGCGCGTTTGTCGCCGACGCCGCGCATGCGCTGCGCACGCCACTGGCTGCGCTCAAGCTGCAATTGCAGGTGGCCGACCGCGCCGAGAACGAAGATGAACGCCGCGCCGCGCATGCCGATCTGCATCGCGGTGTGGAACGCATGATCCGTCTTGTTGGTCAGTTGCTGACGCTCGCGCGGCAGGAGCCGGGCGCCGCCGATACGCAGCGTGCAACGGTTGCACTCGACGCCGTGGCGGCCGACGTGGTTGCCGAGCTATCGCCGGCGGCGGTGCAAAAGCGCATTGACCTGGGGATCGCGGTGGAGTCGCAGCCCGCATCCGTGCTCGGCAATGCCGATGCGCTGCGCGTGCTGCTGGTCAATCTGGTCGACAACGCGCTGAAGTACTGCCCGGCCGGGGCGCGCGTCGATGTGTCGACCGCCCATACGCCGGATGGTGGCGCGCAGCTTGTGGTCGAGGACAACGGCCCCGGCATCCCCGCAGACGAACGCGAACGCGTGCTGGATCGGTTCTATCGGCCTGCGCTGGCGCCCACGGGCGGCAGCGGCCTGGGGCTCGCCATCGTCCGGGAAATCGCGCAGGCGCATGACGCGACGCTCGCACTGGAAGCGCGTGAAGGCGGCGGCTTGCGCGTGGTTTTGCGCTTTCCCTTCAAGGCCAACGCGTAGAAACACTTTGTTTCATGTGATGTCGGTGTGCGGCGCCGACCTTTAAGTCTCGATTAAGTCTGCCCGCCTACGATGCCCTCAACCGATGGGCACGGCAGGCGACTCCGCAGGCCGTGACCCTCGCGCTCAGCAAGAGAGAGGACACGACAATGACGCGTCAAACCCTGGCACGCAGTGCGGCTGGCCTGGCCGCGGTGGTCGCCGTTGCAGGCGGCTATGCCTATCTTCAGAAAGACATGATCTCGCGCGCCGTGGCGGCACCCGTGGCCACCGCGACGGCAACCACCGCGGCAGCCCCGGGCACGGCGCCGATGGCTGTGGCGACGCCAATGGATTTCTCCGGCATCGTCGATCGCTACGGCCCGGCGGTGGTCAACATCAGCACCACCGCGCATGCACAGCGCACCAGCATGCAAGGACTGCCGCCCGGCATGAGCCCGGATGATCCGTTCTCCGAATTCTTCAAGCGGTTCATGCCGCAGATGCCGCAGCAGCGGGGCGACCAGATCGTGCGCGGTCTGGGCTCCGGCTTCATCGTCTCGGCCGATGGGCTGATCCTGACCAATGCCCACGTGGTGGACGGCGCCCAGGAGGTCAACGTCAAGCTGACTGATCGCCGCGAGTTCAAGGCCAAGGTGCTCGGCGTCGACAAGCAATCGGACGTGGCAGTGCTGCGCATCTCGGCCAAGAACCTGCCGGTGGTGCAGATCGGCAGCCCCGCCAACACCAAGGTGGGCGAGCCCGTGCTGGCGATCGGTTCGCCGTACGGTTTCGAGAACACCGTTACGGCCGGCATCGTGAGCGCCAAGTCGCGCTCGCTGCCGGACGACACCTACGTGCCGTTCATTCAGACCGATGTGGCCGTGAACCCCGGCAACTCGGGCGGCCCGCTGTTCAACCAGCGCGGCGAGGTGATCGGCATCAACTCGCAGATCTACAGCCAGACCGGCGGCTACCAGGGCCTGTCGTTTGCCGTGCCGATCGATGTGGCGATGAAGGTGGAGCAGCAGCTTGTGTCCACCGGCAAGGTCACGCGCGGCCGCTTGGGCATTGCTGTGCAGGAGGTCGACCAGTCGCTGGCCGATTCCTTCAAGCTGCCCAAGCCCGAGGGCGCACTGGTGAACTCGGTAGAAGACGGCGGCCCCGCAGCCAAGGCCGGCCTGCAACCTGGCGACGTGATCCTGCAGATTGGCGATGCACGTATCGACCGGTCGGGCGACCTGCCCGAGCAGGTGGCCGACATCAAGCCTGGCACCACTGTGCCGCTGCAGATCATTCGCCAGGGCAAGCCGACCACGCTGACGGTGACCGTCGGCGCCGCCAAGGACACCAAGGTGGCAGCCAGCGAAAAGGCGGCACCGGACCAAGGCCGCCTGGGCCTGGCGGTGCGCCCGCTGCAACCGGAAGAAAAGCGTCAGAACGGTTTGCCCGGCGGCCTGGTGGTGATGGACGTGACCGGCCCGTCGGCCAAGGTCGGCATCCAGCCGGGCGACGTGATCCTGTCGCTCAACGGCACGCCGGTGTCGTCGGTGCAGGAGTTGCGCACGCTGGTGGATCGCGCCGGCAAGCATGTCGCATTGCTCGTACAGCGTGACGACACGAAGATCTTTGTGCCGGTGGACCTGGGTTGACGTAAGGCCCGGCGCCTCGTCGCCGGGAGCATCGCCTCTTCCAGAACAGCCGGTCCTCTTGGGCCGGCTTTTTTGTTTTTGTTTGCGGCGTGCCCGATGTTGGCCACGCCGTTCTTTCATGAGATCAGCGCGTGGTGCACAGCCGCGCCGTCGCACGATCCAGCGCAATGCGATGCAGGCTGTCGAGCGATTTCTCCTGCGACACTCGGCCGATTTCCTTTGCTAGCTGCACGGGGCAATCCGGCTGACCGCGTGCCGGTGCTGCATCGCGTAACGCTTGCAGGATCGATTTCTGCAGCCCGTCCAGCTTGGGCCGGATCACCTCCGGCAGGCTCTGCCGTTGCGCGGTCGGCGCAGCACCGGCCCGGCGCCAGTCGTTCAGCAGGGCGTACTGCACCTCCTTGTTCGCCTCGATCTGGTCTGTGAAGACATCGCTCACGTCTGCGGCCGCCAGACCATAGGCCGGCGCCTCCGCCGAGACATTGGCGATGACCTTGGCTTCGCGCGTGGGGTCGTAGACCGACTGGCCGCTGTCCCATTTGCTCAGCGCGACCTGGTCTGCGGTGACCAGGCGATCGGCCAGATGGCGGAGCAGTGGCGCGAAGGCGCCTTCCTGGGCGTGGGCCTGGGTGGCGCAGCTTGCCGCCAGCAACAGGGCGCAGGCGATTCGGGGTGTCATCAACGTGTTAAAGGCGTTCTTCATGCTGGGTAACGGTCGATTGCCGCGTGTCATGAGACTGGGAGCGGCAATCATACCGAAGCGCGTGGTGTCGGGCGTGCGCAATGTTGTTCCGACGCGCGTGGCTAGGCCGTTTGCACGTGCCGTCTGCCATAAACCCAGGTATCATGCGGCCTACGCGCCGTGTTTGTCCGCAAAGCCTGCGGCGGCGCGGCTAGCTGAGCATACGACGATGGATTTCTACCCCGATCTGGAAGGTTTGCCGCTGTTTGCCAAACCCGCTTTCGGCTGGGAGGAACCGGCGTCGGCATCGTCGGCCGACAACGCCCCCACCAAACCCCGCCGCTTGCGCCGATGGCGCGGCCCAATCACCCATTGGGAACGCGGCTACCGCTCCCACTATTACCGCGACAAGCGCGGCAAGAAGCTCGGTGAAATCCACCTGAGCCCGCGCGGTCAGGCACCGCTGCTTTACCGCTGGCTGGCCGGCACGCTCTCGGGCATCGAGGGGTCGCTCACGCACGCTCGCATGCGGGTGGAAGAGGCGATCGGGTTCGGGATGCGCCAGATGGCGCTGTTCTGAGCGTCCCCGTCCGGCGTGTCGCCGGGCACGGCCGATGCGTCAACTCTGGGTTCATCACGAGGAGAACCCCCATGCCGACCATCGTCCGCATCTTCACAGACCATGCCGCTGCCGAGGCAGCCCGCCAAGCCGTGTTGAACACCGGCCTCACGCTCGAGCGTGTCGCGCTGTCGCACCAGGGTGACGAGGCAGGTGCCTTGTGCGGCAACTTCCTCTGCGGCGACTACGAGCCCGGCGGCGAAAACGCCGAGACCTACGAGCGCAAATTCCAGAACGTCGTGATCGGCGGGCGCTTTCTGCTGACCATCGACGCCGAGCCTTCGGAGGTGGATGCCGCCGAAGCAGCGTTGCACTCCACCGGCGGGCGCGCCGTCGACGACTTGGGTCCGGAGCGCTGAGAGCGGGGCGGCGGCGCCGGAGTGCAGCGATCGCACGGGACTGCCGCCAGCGCTGCGGCCGCTGCTACAAGGCCAGCAAATCCTCCGGCCGGCCGAGCAGCGGCGCCCCCGCGTGTCGCTGCAACGCGTCTGGCGCCGTGTATCCCCAGGCCACTCCCCGGAACGCGATGCCTGCGGCGCGCGCTGCATCGGCGTCGCGCATTTCGTCACCCACATACAGCACGTCTTCCGGGCGCACGCGCGTCGAGGCCGTGAGCGCCGCCAGCTTGCGCGCCTTGCCGAATACCGAGATGCCGCAGCTGTAGTGGTGGACCCACCGTGTTGCCGGGCCCAGCACGGCCCGCACGTTGTCCTCGGCATTGGATGTGGCGATGGCCAGACGCACACCACGCCCTGCGAGTGCTTCCAGCGTGTCGGCAACGCCGTCGAACAGCTGGGTCTGGGCGATGCGCTCACGCATCTGCTGGCGCATCTCGAGGGTGATGGCGGGGGCTTTCCACAACGGCACATCCAGCAGGCGCATGACGTCGCGCGCCGATGCTCCGCGCGCCTGCGCCAGCCGGCCCCCTTCGAGCCGGTGGAATCCGTGTTTCGTCGCTGCCGCATTCAGTGCATCAACGAACGCGTCGAAGGAGTCGGCCAATGTGCCGTCAAAGTCGAAGGCGATGAGTCGGTAGGGCATCCGTGTCGGTGTGAGAAAAGGCGGGCGCCGATTGTAGCGGCCAAGCATGCGCTTGTGCGACGGCGTCCGTTGCACCTCAGCCGATCTAAAACTTGCGCGCTGCCGATCCCGTAGCATTGCGTTCCCTCAAACAACAACGAGAGCGCATGCCATGTCCAAGACCCAGTACTACGCCGCCAGCAGCCTCGACGGGTTCATCGCCACGACCGATCACTCGCTCGATTGGCTGATGCAGTTCGGCTCGCTCGAGGGCACGAGCTACGAAGGCTTCATCCGCGAGGTCGGCGCGCTGGCAATGGGCGCGTCCACCTACGAATGGCTGCTGCGCGAACTGGCCAAACCCGGCCCTGCGGGCGAAGCCCAGCCATGGCCTTATGTGCAGCCTGCGTGGGTCTTCACATCGCGCACGCTGCCGGCGGTGCAAGGTGCGGACATCCGCTTCGTGCGGGGCGATGTGCGGCCAGTGCACCGCGACATGCTCGCCGCAGCCGCCGGGCGCAATCTCTGGATCGTGGGTGGCGGTGAGCTCGCCGGCAGATTTCTCGATGCGGGGTTGCTGGACGAACTGATCGTGCAGGTGATGCCCGTCACGCTGGGCACGGGCCTGCCGCTGTTGCCGCGCCGCATCGTGCAGCCTGCGCTTAAGCTGACTTCCGCCGTGCCCTACAAGAACACGTTCGTCGAGATGCGCTACGAGGTCGTGCGCGGCTAGTGGGGTCTAGCTCCGAACGCTCGCAGGGGCGATCGAAGCATCGCCGCGCATCAGCAAGTTGCTTGCCCGCAGAGCTTGATATGGCGCCGTTTCTGGCGCTTCCGTACGTGGTCGCTTTGCGCAAAACCTGTCGATTTGACAACGCTGTCGGCGTCTCCTTTTCTGGACTGGCTTTCCGTCAACCATGCAGGAGACGACGATGCATCGACAGGCTCACTTTTTGATCCGGCGCCGTGTGGCGAACGTTGCCGCATGGCTGGCGTTCGGTTTGGCGGCCTCGTCCGCGTTGGCCGATGTGGGCGTGGGCGCCGCGCTGCCGCCGTCGCCCGACAAGCTCTACGGTGACTTGTTTGTGGCGGTGCAGACCGCGCAGGTGTATCCCGATCAAAAGACGTTTGTCGATGCGGTGCCCAAGGCCGCACCGGCCGTCATTCTGCAGGCGTATCAGGCACAGAAGGGCGTGCCCGGCTTCTCGCTCAAGGCGTTTGTCGACCAGTACTTCACGCCGCCGGTCGATACGCCCGTGACTCCGCCGGCCGGGCAGTCCTTGCGCGCGCACATCAACTGGCTGTGGCCAGCGCTCACGCGCACAACGACCACCGCGCCCGACAACAGCTCGCTCATTCCCCTGCCCAAGCCGTACGTGGTGCCGGGCGGCCGCTTCCGTGAGGGCTATTACTGGGATACATACTTCACCATGCTCGGCCTGCAGGAGGCCGGCCGAGAAGACCTGGTCGACAACATGCTCGACAACTTCGCGTATGCCATCGACCAGTTCGGCCACATCCCGAACGGCAATCGCACGTATTACCTGAGCCGTTCGCAGCCGCCGTTCTTTGCGCTGATGGTGGAGCTGGCTGCGCAGAAGGAGGGCGACGCGGCGCTCAAGCGATACCTGCCGCAACTGCGCAAGGAGTATGCGTACTGGATGCGCGGCGCGGCCACCACGCCTGCCGGACAGGCGAGCAGCAACGTCGTCGTCATGCGCGACGGCACTGTGCTCAACCGCTACTGGGACGACCAGGACACCCCGCGCCCCGAGTCGTATCTGCAAGACGTGACCACCGCGCAGCAAACACCCGCACGCCCCGCCAACGAGATCTGGCGCGACCTGCGTGCGGCGGCCGAAAGCGGCTGGGATTTCAGCTCGCGCTGGTTTGGCGACAACGCCACGCTGGGCACCATCCGCACGACGTCGATCGTGCCGGTGGATTTGAACAGCCTGATGTTCCAGCTTGAGAAGACGATCGCGCGCGGTTGCACAGCAGCGCGCGATTTTGCGTGCACGGTCGAATACTCCGTGCGCGCCGGAAAGCGTGCCGTCGCCATCGAGCGCTACCTGTGGCACCCCGCCGGCTACTACGCCGATTACGACTGGCAGCTCGGCCGCGTGCGCGACAACAAGTCCGCCGCGATGACGTATCCGCTGTTTGTGGGTGCCGCCCGCCCCGACCGCGCGTGGAAGACACTGCAATGGACGCAGCAGGCGCTGCTGCAGGTGGGCGGGTTGTCGACCACCACCTTCAAGACCGGCCAGCAGTGGGATGCGCCCAACGGCTGGGCGCCGCTGCAATGGATCGCGTTGCGCGGCGCGCAGCGCTACGGCTGGCAGCCGCTTGCCCAGGCGATCGGCGAGCGCTTTCTCGGCAGCGTCGAGCAGCTCTATGCCAGCCAGCAGAAACTCGTCGAGAAATACATCGTCGATGGAACGGGTACCGGCGGTGGCGGCGGTGAATATCCGTTGCAGGACGGTTTCGGCTGGACGAACGGCGTCACCCTCAAGCTGCTGGATGCGTATGGCCGCGGGCAGTAAGCTGGTGGCCTTGTCCGCCACCGCGAGCCCTGCGCATGCCCATCGAACTTGACCGCGACGTCCGCGAAGAGGCCGTCCAATCCATCCAGCGCTACTTCACCGAGCAGTTGGACGAGCGCATCGGCAACATTCAGGCCGGTGCGCTGCTCAGTTTCTTTCTTGAAGAGATCGGCCCCGCGGTCTACAACCTCGCCGTGCAGGAGGCGCAGGAACGTCTGCAGACGCGCGTGGCCGAGCTGGACTACGAGTGCCACCAGGAGCCGTTCGGGTACTGGAAGAAATTCGACAAGCGCCGATAGTTCCCGGCTACCATGCCCGGATTCCATCCCGGCCGCTTCGTTTCCATGTCTTCCTTGCGCGCATTCTTCGGCACCGCCTTTCGCTGGCAGCGCGGCCGCCAGGGCACGGGCTACGACAAGATGCTGCTGGCCACCGCGCCGTGGCCCATCCCGTTCGACAGCTACCTGATCCGCTATCCGGACGGCTCGGAAATTCCACCGCATACCGACCCCGTCACCAACGGCCGGCACTATCGGCTGAACATCGTGCTGAAATCGCCACGCGCGGGCGGCGAGTTTCTCTGCGCGAAACCGATCTTCCAGACACGGCGCATCAAGCTGTTCCGCCCCGACGCGTGTGAGCACAGCGTGACGCGCGTGGTGGGCGGCAGCCGGTATGTGTTGTCGGTGGGTTGGGTGTTGGGGCGCCGAGGCTCAGTGCGGGAAACCAAATCGTGATGCACGCATTTGCCGCCAATCCGTGGTTCCGGAGCCTCCCTCCGCACGTTGCCGAGGCGCTGCTCGAAGCCACGGTGCCCGTGCGCATCGCCGCGGGCGCCTTTCTCTTTCGTCAGGGCGATCCGATGGACGCCGGTTCGCATGCGTTCTTTGGCGTGGCCAGCGGTGCGCTCAAGCTTTCCGTCTTCAATGCCGAGGGCGACGAGGCGATCCTCACCTTGGTGGAGCCGGGCAACTGGTTTGGCGGGGTCTCGACACTCGATCAGCAACCGCGCGGCCACTGCGCAATCGCGCTGGAAGATTCGGACGTGCTGGCTGTGAGCGTGGCGCAATTTGAAGCACTGATGCGCGACGCCGCATTTGCCGGCGCAATCGCGCGGCTGGTGGCAACGCGCCTTCGCCTAGCGTATGGCTCGCTGGCGAGTGCGGCGCTGCACGGCACGCGGGCGCGCGTGGCGCGGCGTATTGCTTCGCTCGCGCACGGCGATGTGTCGCTTTCGGCAGAGGGGCGCGCGAGCATCTCGACCTCGCAAGACGCGTTGGCGATGATGCTGGGCATCAGCCGGCAGACGCTCAGCAAGGAGCTGCAGGCGCTGGTCAAGCTCGGTGCGATCCGCCTGCGCTATGGCCACATCGAGATCCAGGACATGGCGCAGTTGCTGGCTGCAAGCGAAGCCGGCACCGACTAACCTGCCGCCCGCAAGGCCGCCAGCAGATCGTTGCCCGACCAGCTCGGGCGCGCGGCGGCAGCTTCGGCGGCATGCAACAGCGCACACAGTTGCGCATTCACCGGCGCGCGTTGCCCGAGGCGCTCTGCCAAACGCACCACTTCGCCGTTGATCCAGTCGACCTCGGTCATGCGCCCGGCGGCCAGATCGTCAGACATGGACGATCGCGCGAGCGGATCCATGGCGAGCATCTTTCCGCCCAGTAGCGCAAACACCGCATCGGGCGTGGCGAGCAGGCGTGGAATCCAAGCGGGCGCTATCGGCGTCAGCTTGGCGGGCTGGATGCCCGCACGCGCCAGCAGCCGGAGTGCTTCTGTTTGTGCCAGCGCGAGGCAGCGCCGGTACGCACGCTGCGACAGCTCTTCCTTCAGCGGCCGGTTGGCCAGCGCATTGATGGCGTTGTTCAGGTTGAGCAGCAGCTTGGCCCATTGCACGGCTGCCATGTCGGTGCGTTCCGTAAGCGGCAGACCCGCGCGGCGGAAGTCATCGAGAAACGGTTGCAGCGCGGGGGATGCCGCCACTTCCAATTCACCGGCCGTGCCCTGATGAAAGGCGCCCGGGCCAGGCTGCATCACGTTGAAGGGCACCATGCCGGCCAGCACGGTCTGCTGTGGCAGCGCGGCGCGCAGGATATCGGCATTGCGCAGACCGTTCTGAAAGCTGACGACGATGGCGCCCGCGCGCAGCACAGGCTTTAGTTCATCGGCGACAGATTGCGTGGCGGCGGATTTGACGGTCACCAGCACGAGATCGGCATCGGCGGCGGCGCTGGGCTCGGCCATGTAGCGGATCGCCGAAGGCGGCACGTGCCACCGGCCGTTGCGGTAGTCCGTCAAGGTCAGGCCGTGTGCACTCAGTTCGCTGCCGATGCGTGCGCGGCCCACGAGCGCAACATCGGCACCGGCCGCCAGCAGACGGCCACCCACGTAACAGCCGATCGAGCCGGCCCCCACGATGCAGATCTTCGCCATGCGTCTCCTTGTTGTTGTGCTGACGCGTCACGCCAGGCGCGGCACCTCGTACACCAGGGCCGGCTGCAGCGTATCGATGGCTTCCACCGGCTCGGGCGGGCGCCACATGAACAGCGAGAACGTCATCTTCTCGGGCGTCACGTCGATGATGGTAAAGCCGTTTTTCTCTGTTGGGCGCAACGCTTCGTGCATGGCGACCGACAACGCAGGCGTGGTTTCGATACTGCGGAATGCCGAAGGGAAGGCGAGGTCGCCGGTGCCGAGCGTGCCGGTCATGACCGTGTGCACGGGCTGTGCGAAGGCGAGGTCTGCGGAGCGCGACATCGACCCGGCCGCCGATGCATGGAAGTCGCCCTGCACGATGACGGCCGCGCGTTGTTTCTGCCGGGCGAGCGCAGCCACCAGACGCTGGTGCTGTGCATGCCAGCCGCTCTGCCAGCCAGCTTTGGGCTCGTTGGCGACGAGGCGGCCGGTCTTCCTGTCGAGCAGGTCCGGATACCAGTCGCCCAGCTTGCCCGACGAATACGCAAACGGCAGCGACGGCACGTGGAAGAAGTGCGCGGTGTCCTCAGCGCGCGTGCGCGCCACGAGCCAGTCTTCCACCCATTGCGGGACCACGCGTGCGTGCACGCCCTTGTTGTCGAGAAAGCGGCGGCAGTCGTACAGCACGGCTTCGAGCAATGCGCCGTAACGCAGGGTGCCGAAAGCGCTGTTGGTGTCGCCGGGCATGCCGGCCTTGTCGCCACCGGGCAGCCACACGGGGCGGTTGGCGTCGGGCAGGAACTCCGGGTAGTAGCGATGTTGCGTCAGCTCTGCACCCACTAGGCCGTAAGGCTCCGGCGGCAAGGTGGTGACCTTGTCGTCGAACTCGTCGTTCTCGAAGGTGTCGTGGTCGTCGGTCAGGAAATACGCGGGCGTGGAGCGCAGCGTGGTGCCGTACAGGCCGCTGATCTGGTAGTCGCACACGCGCGTGAAGATGGCTTCGTTCTTCGGGTGCGACATCGGCACCGATGTGTCGAGCGCGCCGCCAAACTTCGCCCACATCAGTTCGCGCACCTGGCGTGCGAACGGCTTGTTCTGCGAGGTTTGCAGATCCCAGTAGATGTGGTCGCCGTTGGCGATGACGGTGTCGGGCGCAAACGACATGCCGCGCGCGAGCAGCCGGCGGCGTGCGGACATGTCGAGCCACGCGGTCTTGCCGGCCAGCGGCGGGCCGTCATAACCGCCGGCACAGGTGTAAGCCAGGATGCGCAGTCGCGCGGGCGTCGCATCCGGTGCGGGAAAGGTGCGCAGCGGCCACGCATTGGCCAGCGGCTTTCCGGCCGCATCGACAATGCGCAGCGTGTATTGCGTGGCGGGCTGCAGACCGCGCACGTCGAAGCGCCAGAAGCGGCCGGCGGCATCGGTCTGCTCGCCGGCGACGCGCTTGCCGTTGACCACCAGCCACGGCGCTCGCGCAAGCGGTGCCTGAAACGACGCCTTGATGAGAAAGCGATTGTGGCTGGCTGCAGGGATCAGGTGCGCGAGCTGGCCGGCATGCCAGTTGGCGTCGGCGGCACGCGCGGCGGCTTGAGCGCCTTCCGGCAGGGTTACGCCCAGCGCGCCCAGGCCAGCGGCGGCGGTGCCAAGCGTCAGGAAATCGCGCCGGCTCATGCCGTGCGAAGGGGTGTTCGGTGGTGTGCGGGAGGGCATCGTCATCCTCTGGCGTGGTGCGGAGACGCCATCGTGCCGAGCCCTGCGCAGGCTGAATGTTCAGCTTTTGACAATCTAGGGGTAGGTCCCGATGCGGGCCGCGCATCGACCGCATGACCAATGAGAAACGCCCCGATGGCCGAAGCCACCGGGGCGCTGTCATGTCATGCGATGCTGATGCGGATACCGCCGCTTAGTAGCCCCACACCTGCATTTCGTCCAGCGAGTAGCCCCACTGCGTGGCGCGCTGCGTGCCGTACATGCGCACATAGCGACCGCTGCCCTTCAGGTTGGCCAGCGATGTGTGGCCCCACGAAGCGCCGCTCGACGTCGAGTAGATGTTCGTCCACGTCACGCCGTCGTTCGAGGTCTGGATGTAGTACACCTTGGCGCCTGCATCCCAGTACAGGTCGACGCCGGTGATGGTGCGGGTCGAGCCCAGATCGACCATCAGCCATTGCGCGCCGGCCACGCCTTCCACCGAATCCCAGCGCGTGTTGGTCGTATTGCCGTCGAACGCGTAGGCCGGGCCCAGGCTGGCGCTGTAGCTGGACGACGCGCTGGCCGGCTTGCCCTGCGAGAGCAGCGTCACCGCCTGCGCAGCGGCCGTCGGCGTGCCGGCGTAGTAGTTGGAACCAAGCTTCGCCTTGGTCGTGTCGGAGTTCACACCAAACTGCGACAGGCTCCAGCGCTGGCCCGTGCTCGCGTCGCCCAGGTAGAGCTGGTAGCCGCCGGCGCTCGTCGACGAGAAGAACACGTAGTTCGTGTTGTTCACGGGCGACGGATCGGAGTTGTTGCTGTTGCAGTCGTTGAGCGTGAGCTGGTTGGGCGTGTCGCTCGGGTTGACCTTGGTGTAGATCTGGTCGGCCTGGCTCGTGGCGTCGTGCCAGCGGGCGTAGAAGACGGTGCCGTCGGCGCGCACGATCGGGTAGTACGTTGCCAGGCCCGCCGGCGTGTCGAACGCCACCTTGGTGGTGCTGCCCACGGTCTGCTTGTACAGGCCCATGCCCGAGCCGGTGCCGGTGGTGTAGAAGACCGCCGTGCCGTCCGGCGTGGCAAACGGCATCGAGTTTTCCAGCGTCGGCGCCGTGCGCGTGAGGTTCACAGTCGAGGTGAAGACGGGGCCCGAGCTGGTGTACGACAGCGCGGCCTGGATGACATCGCCGTTCTGCTTGAAGAACAGCGATTTTCCGTCGGTGCTGAACTTCGGGTCTTCATTGCGCGTCTGGCCGGTGCTGTTGGTCAAGTTGATCGGCATGCTGGTCGAACCGACTTGCCAGAAGAACACGTTCCACGCGTTGTTGGTGATGCCCATGAAGGCGATCCACTTGCCGTCGGGGCTGAACACGGCGTTCATCGGGTCCTTGATGCCCCAGGCCGCCTTCGACACCTGTTGCAGCGTGCGGGCAGAAAAGTCGTAGATGAAGATCTGGCTCGTGCCATCGCCGTAGCTGACGTAGCTGTGATACGCGAGCTTGCCGGTCAGGCTGGCCGGGAAGGTGGTGTTGGATTGCGTGGGCGGATTGGCAACGCAGTTGGCCTGGGCGCCGGCGGAGAACAAGCCGAGTGCGGCCGTGGCGACAAGGCCAAGAGACATCAGAGTGGAGCGCATGAAACGGGACTTCCTAAACAAGTGGGTCAGTGGGGCGGGGCAACCGCCGCATTAAGTCCGCGTCACTTTTCTGAATTTGGGCAAAGCTCCGCCAATTCCGGAGAAACCGGATTTGAAAAAGCGCCACAAACCGGGGGAGTGACGAGGATGGAGACGCGCCAAAAAACCCTGTTGCTTCGTACCGTCGTGTTTCTTGTCGGGGTCTCGACTACATCGAGAGGGCGAGTCGCGGACCAGACTGTAAGGGTTTCGCTGACACTGTGAAACCCCAATAAGAAAGCCGTTCTTGCCCTAATTCTTTGCCGTGGGGGCAAATCGGCACACGTGCGTGTAAATCTGACACGTCAATTTTTCTGCACGTTGATTAATCTGCACGTACACTGTCGTGATTGTTATTTTTACCGCGGCGTTTTGTCGCGTGACAGCGGTGCAATCCTTGCTGGGTGTCGCGTTCCTGCACTAAGGCAATGTGGTGCCCACGCGCACTTTGAGGCGTCTCCTGCACTGAAATCGAATGGCGCGCGCGAAGCTGCACATGGTTGGCGGCGGCGAGCGCGGATGGAAGCCCGCAATACGAATTCCGCCTACGTGGACCACCTCGGAAAACCGGCGTCGCTTTCAATCAAAACGCCAATTGCGGTATATCCAGCAAAAGAATCCGATTTAAATGAATTGCGCGTTTTTGCGCAAAGAACGCCTGGCTATCAAAAGATTTATTTCTGTATTGCCTGATTCCAATATTCGAGAAAACATACTAATTGCATCGCCTGTGCGCGGCATGCAATGCGTTTCGGATTATGTATAGTTCGGGCACGCCAACGATTGCCCTCAGCGAAACGCAAGACTGATCAGGCTTTCCGCCTGTTTGGGAAATGAGAAAAGCCGGTTGGCGGGAATGGACAGGGCCATGGCGATTGAGCGTGGGTTTTGGAGGCCGATGGGATGGGTGTTCACAACCAATTGCCGCATGACCGCGCCACGTCTTGGCGCGCGGCATTGCTACGCGAGTTGAATGCCTTGCGCGATGCCGATGCGGTATTCCGCTGCCTGCAACCTGCGGTGGCGCTGCTCGGTTTCGACTATTGCGCTTATGCCCTACGTGCAGCGGTTCCCATCACTCGCTTCAATACCCTCTGTTGGAGCACCTATCCGGAGCACTGGTGTGAGCACTACCGCGCGTGCGGCTATCTGGCCATCGACCCGGTGCTGCAGTTTGGGCAGCGCTGCGTCAAGCCGATGCTCTGGTCCGGTATCGCCACGGCAGACGCGCCTTTCTGGAGGGATGCGCGTCAGCACGGGCTCAATCACGGGTGGTCACATACGATTCGGGATCACACCGGCATCTTTGGCACCTTCAGCCTGGTGCGCCGCGCGATGCCCATCACCGAAGACGAACTGGCCGCCAGCGAGCCAGAAATGATCTGGCTCAGCCAGCGTGCGCACACCAGCATCAGTACGCTGATGGCCGAGAAGGTGCTGCCCGATGCCGCCACGCGCCTCAAGGAGGTGGAACGCCGGACATTGCACTGGACGGCCGAAGGCAAGACGGCGGCCGAAGTGGCGGCCATCCTGGAGATGACCGAGCGCAACGTGAACTTCCACATCCGCAACGCCATCACCAAGCTCAACGCCGCCAACAAGACGCATGCCGTGGTGAAGGCTGCGCTGATGGGGCTGATACCCGCGATGCTGTAGCGGCGCAGTCGCAGCGGGTCAGGCCATGGCGCGCATGGGGCCGGCAGGGTGCATGGCTTCCAGGTAGAAACCGTTGTCGCTCTGCTTGGCGCGGCGCTTGGCCAGGGCGGCGGCCGTGCCGATGTCGTCGCTGTTGTGGGCCGCGCCCGGGTGCACATGCAGCGCGCCAACCGCCATCGTCACGAAGCGGAAGAAGGCCGGCAAGCCCTTGCGGTCTTCAGCATGGATGCCGCCCGCCGCGCGGTCAGCGGGCGTGTACATGGCGAGTGCGTTGGCATTGAACGCGACCATTGCCTGCGTGATGCGCGCCTGCCAGTCGGCGCTCTGGAACAGGATCAGGAAATCGTCGCCGCCCACATGGCCGAGAAAATCGCGCGTGGGCTCGCAGGCGGTGGCCAATACGGCAGCGGCCATCTTGAGCATCTCGTCGCCCTGCCAATAGCCGTACTGGTCGTTGAAGGGCTTGAAGTGGTTCAGGTCCACATAGCAGGCATAGAACTCCGCGTGCGCCTCCAGCAAACGTTCAATGTGCAGGTTCAGCGGAATGTTGCCCGGCAGGAATGTGAGCGGATTGGCGTAGCGTGCTGCCTCGATGCGGATTTCGGTCACCGTGCGCACCAGTTCTTCGCCGGTGCCCAGGCCCAGGTAGCGGCCGTGCTCGGTGATGATGAAACCGTCGGTCAGGTAGCGCTGGTCGTCGCTCATCAGCAGCGCCGACATGTCTTCCAGCGAGGCGGATTTCTCTACCAGCACCGGCTGCCGGTTCGCAAACGCCAATGCCGGTTTCTTGCCGTACAGCTCGCGGTGATACGGCATCGCATAGCGGTCGATGAATGCACGGCGCGCGATGAGCGCGAGCGGGCGTTCGTCTTCGTCGAGCAGCGCCACGGCGTGCAGATCGGGGTGGCGGTTGAACAGGTGCAGTACGTCGTCGTTGCTGCTGCGCAAGGGCAGCGTGGGGGCGACGCGCAGCAGCTTGCTGGCCGTGATGGCGCGCCAGCCCACGCGCACGGCCTGCGGAAACACCGCAATCTGCGAAGACTGCAGAACGCGCGCCGCCTGGCTCGACATGTCGCTCGCGGGCTTGTCCTGCGGGCGCGCAAGAAAGAACCCCTGGCCGAAACGGATGCCCAGGTCGCGCACCACGCCCAGCTCGTCTTCGGTTTCCAGCCCTTCGGCAATGATGCTGGTGGCGCCGCCCTTGAGTGTCTGCTGCAGCGTGCGCGCCATGTCCAGCTTGGCCGGATGCTTGGCAATGTCACGCAGGAAATACTTGTCGAGCTTGATGAAGTCGGGCGTGAGTTCGATCAGCAGGTTCAGATTGGCATTGCCGGTGCCGAAATCGTCCAGCGCGCATTGCAGGCCAAAGTCGCGTGCCACCGACAGGGCGTCGGCAAAGCTGGCCAGGTCGTCGATGGGCGTCTGCTCGGTCAGCTCGATGACAATGCGCGACGGATGCAGGTCGTGGTCGGCAATCGCATGCAGCAGGCGGGCGTGATCCTGCAGCAACTGGCGCACGCCTTGCGCGCTGAAGTTGAGGAACAGCTTGCCCGGCAGGCGCAGGGCCGAGAAATTGGCAATGGCCAGACGCGCGGCGGTCGTCTCCAGGGCGATCGTGCCTGCCGTGTCCGAGGCTGCGGCAAACAGTGCCGCTGGCGACTCCATGGCCGAGCCCACCGGCCCGCGCAGCAGCGCTTCATAGCCGAGCACCTCGGTGGTCGAGAGGCGGAAGATCGGTTGGAACACCGTGCGCAGCATCTCGGGCGCAATGCCCGCGGGCAAGGGAAGCGGTGAGAAAGTCATGACGTTGGCGGCAGACGCAAGATCGGACATTCCGCTAAACGACCCGCTGAACACAGAGTTGAATGAACTTTTTGTGACGCACGCAGCGGCGCGGGTTCGCGGGGCATGTTCCCCACCACAGAGGGGGCGTGGTTCAGAATGCAGGATGCGCCTGCGTCTTCATGGGGCGCTGCCTATTGCCGTCCATTCACGCCGTGCTTGACCCTCACATTGTGTGAGGTCCTAGCCTGTGTCCAAGCCAGAAGACAGGAGCCACCATGTTGTTGAAAGTGGGCGATCTCGCCAAACGCTGCGGCCTCTCGGTGCGCATGCTGCATCACTACGACA
The DNA here is from genome assembly GCF_958350185.1 of Ralstonia edaphi. Classification (NCBI taxonomy): domain Bacteria; kingdom Pseudomonadati; phylum Pseudomonadota; class Betaproteobacteria; order Burkholderiales; family Burkholderiaceae; genus Ralstonia; species Ralstonia edaphi. Next base: position 370,086 of record NZ_CATWHI010000004.1, on the reverse strand, counting down.
CCATCGGCCTGCTCACGCCTTCGGCCCGCTCCGACAGCGGTTACCGGCTGTACGACAAGGCTGACGTCGCCCGCCTGCACAAGATCCAGGCGTTGCGGCGCTTCGGCATGTCGCTGGCCGATGTCGGGGCTTTCCTGGCCAATCCGGACATCCCCTTCACCACGATCGTGGAACGGCAGATTGCGATGCTCGATCAGCAGATCACGCAGGCCAGCGTGCTGCGCGATCGGCTGTCGCGGCTGCACGGCCAGCTCGTGCGCGAGGAGGAGCCCGAATTGACCGAGTGGCTCACAACCTTGGAATGGATGACCATGTACGACAAATATCTCTCGCAGGAAGAACGTGCGCGCGCCGAACGCATGGACGCCGATACCGCCCGTCATGCGCGGTGGGCGGCGCTGGTGTCGACCGTGCAGGACGCGATGAACCGCCAGGTACCCTCGCGCAGCAGCGAGGCGCAGGCGCTCGCCAGGCAATGGATGGCGCTGCTCGCGCAGGATGCGGTGCTCGACCCGGTGCTCTCGGCCAAGCTGCACAAAATGCACATCAACGAACCGGCGTTGCAGGAGCGCACCGGTATCAGCCTGGAGATGCTCGACTTCATCATGGAGGCGGCCAACGAAACCAAGCTGGCGATCTACGCGAAGTATCTGTCGGCGCAGGAGCTGAAGTTCATGCGTGAGAACTTTGGCAAGCGCGCCAACGAGTGGCCGACCTTGATTGCAGAGGTGCGACAGCATCTGGCCAACGGCACACCGGCACATGCGCCTGCCATGCAGCAGCTTGCGCGGCATTGGATCGAATTGTTCCGCTCCTATGCGGGGGACGATCCGCAGACGCAAGCGAAGGTGCGCCTGGCGATGGAGCAGGAGCCTGAACTATCCGCCAGCCCGTGGATGGGCCCGGACCTGATCGCCTATGTGCGTGAGGCGATGGAAGGTTTGAAGGCCGCAGCGTAAGCCGCAGCTCGAGCAACCCCGGGGCGCCTGCCGGTCACGCAGGCGCCTTGGGTGCGCGTTGTTGTGCGTGCAAAAGGCCACCATCACGCGCCAGCGTCTGGGCTCACACGCCGCAGATCGAACAGTGCTTTCCGCCGCAGACATGGAGGACGCTGTTGCGGCGGCCGGAGCCACCCGCGCTGCCCGGCCCGGTGATTGGTTTGCCCGCCAGCTGCTCATGCAGCGAACTGGGTTGCCAGCGTGAAACTGACTTCAATGCAACGCGCCCACCGGTCGGCATTGGCGCGGCGGGTGTGTCTTCGTCGCAATAGGGGCAGGGTGTGGGCGCGTGCAGTTTCGCAGCCGGAATCAGCCGTTCGAAAATGCCGTCGCAAGCGGTACAGCGGATGTCGTATAGCGGCATGCATGCCTCCGTTGCTGCGCCGGCCGCAGCGGTGCCGCCATGGCCGGCGCGTATTGGTCATCAACGTCAAGCGGGCTTGCGGCCCCAGTGCGATTTGTCGTTCAGCATGCCCTTGGGGGTGATGTCCTGATCGAAGATCGCCGTGGGAATCGACACCGTGCACGCGCAGTTCGGGATGTCGACAATGCCGCCGATGCGTCCCTCCACCGGCGCGGCTGTCAGCAGCATGTAGGCCTGGCTGGCGGTGAAGCCGAAGTGCGTGAGGTAGTCGATGGCCTTCAGGCACGCCTGCCGATAGGCGACGGTGGCATCCAGGTAGTAGTTGGTGCCGTTTTCCACGCTGATGCCCTCGAAGGTCAGCCACTGGTCGTAGCGCGGCTTGACGGGGCTGGGCATGAAGATCGGCGCGCTCAGGTTGTACTTGGCCATGCCGCCCTTGATGAGGTCGAACCCGACACGCGTGGCGCCGTCCATTTCGATCGCGCCGCAGAATCCGATCTCGCCGTCACCCTGGGAGAAATGCAGATCGCCCATCGAGAAGCCGGCGCCCTTGACGTACACCGGGAAGAAGATGCGGGTGCCGATCGACAGATCCTTGATGTCGGTGTTGCCGCCGTGCTCGCGTGGCGGCACGGTGCGCGCGGCCTCGCCCGCCATGCGATCGAACTCCGCGCCGGACACGCCCCGCAGCACCGCGGTGCGCGGGTCGGGCGGCTGGGCCAGGCCCTTGGCGGCCAGCGGTGCTTCGCGGCGGTTCCATTCGTCCAGCAGTTCGCGGGAGGGCAGGCAGCCCATCAGCCCCGGGTGCGTCAGGCCGGCCAGCCGGACGCCGGGAATATGGCGCGACGTGGCATAGACGCCTTTCAAGTCCCAGATGGCCTTGTCGGCGTCGGGAAAGTAATCGGCCAGGAAGCCGCCGCCGTTGGATTTTGCGAACACGCCCGAAAAGCCGATCGGCGTGACGGGCTTGATGTCGAGCAGGTCCACCACCAGCAGGTCGCCCGGCTCCGCACCTTCAATGTAGAAGGGCCCCGTGAGCGGATGCGCGCGGGTCAGGTCGACATTGCGCACGTCGTCGACCTTGTCGTCGTCGCGGATCTGCGCGTCGAGAAAATCCAGCGATTCGATGATGATCTCTTCACCGGGCTTGACCTTGGAAAGGAACGGGATGTCCGGATGCCAGCGGTTGTGGCCGAGTTCGGCCTGCTCTGCCAGCGGCTTGCCGGGCTGGATCTTGAAATGCTGCATGGTGGTTTCTCCTCAGGAAGTGGCGTCAGGCGTGGGGGATGCCATCGATGGGGCATTCGGGCGTGCCGGCGGTGCGGCGGGTGAGGGCCTCGACCTGCGCGCGCGCGGCGGCCGGATCGTTCACCCAGGTCTTGTAGAAATCGAAGGGGCAGGCGGCCACGCCTTCCGGTGCTTCTCCGGAGTTGATGGTGCCGGTGTAGCCGCGGTGCAGCAGCTTATAAAGATGGTTTTGCGATTGCAGGTGCTTGCGCGCATCGCGGATCAGCCCGACCGACAGCTCGGCGTACTGGATGCCCATCTCTTCGGTGCCGCATTCGCCCAGCGTGCGGCCGTCGAATCCGACGATGGCCGAGTGCCCGAAGTACGAATACACGCCGTCGAAGCCGGCCGCGTTCGCCACGGCCACGTAGACGTTGTTCATCCACGCCATGGCTTTGGACACCATCACCTGCTGCTCCTTGGCCGGATACATGTATCCCTGGCAGCGGACGATCAGCTCGGCGCCCTTCATGGCGCAGTCGCGCCAGATCTCGGGGTAGTTGCCGTCGTCGCAGATGATCAGGCTGATCTTCAGGCCCTTGGGGCCTTCCGATACGTAGGTGCAGCCGCCGGGGTACCAGCCTTCGATGGGGCACCACGGCATGATCTTGCGGTACTTCTGCACGATTTCACCCTGGTCGTTCATCAGGATGAGCGTGTTGTAGGGCGCCTTGTTGGGGTGGTCTTCATGGCGCTCGCCGGTGAGCGAGAACACGCCCCACACCTTCGCCTCGCGGCATGCCGCGGCAAAGATGGCGGTCTCGTCGCCGGGGATGGTGGCCGCCGTCTCGTACATCTCCGCAGCGTCGTACATGATCCCGTGCGTGGAGTATTCGGGAAACACCACGAGGTCCAGCCCGGGCAGCCCCTGCTTCATGCCGACCAGCATCCGGCCGATGTTGCGCGCGTTCTCCAGCACCTCGGCGCGCGTGTGCAGGCGCGGCATCTTGTAGTTGACGACGGCCACGCCAACGCAGTCCTGGCTGCTTGAAATGTCCCCGTGACGCATGCTTGCTCCTATGGTGTGAGGTGAGTCAAACCGAGAGGTATCGGCTGATGGTGGCGGCATCGACCTTGTCGCGCGTTTCTTCGTAGACGAAGCGCCCTTTGTCGATGACGAGAAAGCGGTCGGCGATATCGAGGGTGAAGCTAAGCACCTGTTCCGACACGACGATGGTGAGCTGGCGGAGCTTGCGGATCTCCTTCAGCGCCCGCGCGATGTCCTTGATGATCGACGGCTGGATGCCCTCGGTCGGCTCGTCCAGCAGCAGCACCTTCGGGTTGGTGGCCAATGCGCGCGCAATGGCGAGCTGCTGCTGCTGGCCGCCCGACAGGTTCCCGCTCTTGCGCCCGCGCATGTCGTACAGCACGGGAAACAGCGCATACAGCTCGTCCGGCACGCGCCCGCCCGCGGAGGCCGGCAGGCCGGTCTGGATGTTCTCCAGCACCGTCATGCTCGAGAACATCATGCGGCCCTGCGGCACGTAGGCGATGCCGCGCGCCACGCGCTGGAACGAGGGCAGGGCCGTCAGTTCCTGGCCGTCGATCGACACGCTGCCCGAGCGCGTCGGAAGAATGCCCATCAGGGTCTTGAACAGCGTGGTCTTGCCCATGCCGTTGCGGCCCATCACGGCCACGATCTCCTGCGGCGCCACCTGCAGGTTGAGGGCATGGAGCACTTGGCTCTGGCCGTATCCGGAAACGAGGTCGGTCACGTTGAACATGTTCGGCTCCGGGGCTCAATGGCCCAGATAGACTTCAATGACTTTCGGGTCGGCCTGCACCGCATCCATGCTGCCTTCGGCCAGCACCTTGCCCTGATGCAGCACGGTCACGCGGTGGGCGATGCTCTTGACGAACTCCATGTCGTGCTCGATGACGAGCACCGAGCGCCCCTGGCTGATGCGGCCGAGCAGCTCCGCTGTCTTCTCGCGTTCCGACACGCTCATGCCGGCCACGGGTTCATCGAGCATCACGAGTTCCGGCTCCTGCATGAGCAGCATGCCGATCTCCAGCCACTGCTTTTGCCCGTGCGAGAGCAGGTCCGCCTGCTGGTGCAGCAGCTCGTGCAGGAAGATGTCGCGGGCCACGGCTTCCACGCGTTCCACCACGTCGGGCGTGCGGCGGAAGGCGAGTGCGCCGAGCACCTTACGCCCGCGTGGAAACGACATCTCCAGGTTCTCGAACACCGTCAGGTTTTCGTAGATGGACGGTGTCTGGAACTTGCGGCCGACACCCGAGCGCACGATGTCGTGCTCGCGCATCTTTGTCAGTTCCAGGTTGTTGAAGCGGATGCTGCCGGAGGTGGCGCGCGTCTTTCCGCAGATCAGGTCCAGCACCGTGGTCTTGCCCGCGCCGTTGGGGCCGATCACCACGCGCACTTCGTTGCGGTCGACATACAGGTTCAGGCTGTCCACCGCCTTGAAGCCATCGAACGACACCGTCAGGTCTTCGATCGCCAGCACGGGCTTGGGCATTTCCACGCCGATCGGTTGGGTCATGGTGGTCTCCGTGTTTAGCCTTGTGCGGCGGCGCCGGGCGCCGGTTTTGCCGCCGCGCGGCGGCCTTGCAGCAGCCGTGCGATCCATTTGCGGCCGTGGCTGTCGTACAGGCCCGCCAGGCCGTTGGGGAAGTACATGACCACGGCGATGAACAGGCCGCCCATCAGGAACAGCCACAGCTGCGGGAAGGACTCGGAGAAATACGTCTTGCCGAAATTGACGAGCAGCGTGCCGTACACCGCGCCCAGCAGCGAGAGGCGTCCGCCCACCGCGGCATAGATGACCATCTCGATCGACGGCACGATGCCGACGAACGACGGCGACATGAAGCCCACCTGCAGCGTGAACATCGCCCCGCCGATGGCCGACATGGCCGCCGCCACGCAGAACACGAACACCTTGAAGCTGGCGACGTCGTAACCGGAAAAGCGCACGCGCTCTTCCTTGTCGCGCATCGCCATCAGCAGGCGGCCGAGTTTGGAACGCAGGATGAAGCGTCCGAGCACGATGCAGCCCACCAGCAGGCCGGCGGTGACGAAGTACAGGATCAGCTTGGCGGAGTCGGTGCGGATGTCCCAGCCGAGCAGCGTCTTCAGGTCGGTGATGCCGTTGACGCCGCCCGTCCAGCCCTGCTGCCCGATGATGAGGATCGACAGGATCGCCGCGATGGCCTGCGTGACGATGGAAAAATACACATCGCCCACGCGCCGCTTGAACATGGCGATGCCGATCAGCAACGCAAGCAGCGTGGGCACCAGCACCACCGCGACCACCGCGAAGCCGAAGTGGCGGAACGGCTCCCAGAACAACGGCAGGGCGGTCAGCTGGTTCCAATCCATGAAGTCGGGAATGCCGGGCGTGGACTGGATCTTGGTGCTGACCGGGTCGGAGGCTTCCAGCTTGAGGAACATCGCCATGCAATAACCGCCGAGCCCGAAGAACACGCCCTGGCCGAGGCTCAGGATGCCGCCGTAGCCCCAGCACAGCACCAGGCCGACGGCCACGAAGGCGTAGCTGAGGTACTTGCCGATCAGGTTCAGGCGGAACACGTCGAACGCCAGCGGCATGACGACGAAGATGACGGCGCAGAGTACGGCCAGGCCGAGCCAGTCGCGCCTGCGCTCTAGCCATGAGTGAAGCGTGGGGTTCATGTCGGACTCCTTATTTGCGGACCTTGACCGAGAACAGCCCCTGGGGCCGCATCATCAGGATCAGGATCACGGCCGAGAGCGTCAGCACCTTGGCCATCGAGCCTGTGAGGAAGAACTCGGTGGTCGATTGCGTCTGGGCGATGGTGAAGGCCGACGCGATGGTGCCCAGCAGGCTTTGCGCGCCGCCGAACACCACCACCAGGAAGGTGTCGACGATGTACAGCGACCCCGAAGTCGGGCCGGTCGAACCGATGGTGGTAAATGCGGCTCCCGCCACCCCGGCCACGCCGCAACCCAGGGCGAAGGTCATGCGGTCGACGCGCCGTGTGTCGATGCCCACCGCACCGCTCATCACGCGGTTCTGCACCGTGGCACGCACCTGAAGACCCCAGCGCGAGCGGAACAGCAGCAGGAACAGCGCCCCGGTCAGCAGCGTGGTCAGCGCCATCACGAAGAGGCCGTTGATCGGGATATCGATGCCGCCGCCGGGCGAGAACGATCCCATCAGCCAGTCGGGCAGCGCCGGGCTGACTTCCTTGGCGCCGAAGATGGAGCGGAAAGCTTGCTGCATGGCCAGGCTCAGGCCCCAGGTGGCGAGCAGTGTGTCGAGCGGGCGGTTGTAAAGCCGCGAGATCATCAACCGCTCGACTGCGTAACCGATGGCCGCTGCCAGGACGAACGACAGCACCACGGCCGCGAAGAAGTAGTAAGGCTGCAGTGCCGGCGCATAGCTGGCGGTGAGCGTTGACAGTAGGTACGTGGTGTACGCGCCGATGGTGAGAAACTCGCCATGGGCCATGTTGATCACGCCCATCTGCCCAAAGATGATGGCCAGGCCGAGTGCCATCAGCAGCAGCACGCAGAAGAACGACAGGCCGTTGAAGCCCTGCATGGCGAAGATCGCCCCGAATTCCGACAACGAGGTCATGGCGGCTCCACGAAGACGATGGATGCGGTGGGAAGCGGTCCGTCCGGCTTGCAAACCCTGCTGCGGCCGGACCGCGTCTGCGGCGGGTTACTGGTAACCCTTCGGGAACGGATTCGGTTCGATCAGACCGGACTCGTAGACCACCTTGAACTGGCCGTCCGTCTGCACTTGCCCGATGCGCGTCTTGCTCCACAGGTGGTGGTTGGCGTGCACCTTCACGTAGCCTTCCGGCGCGGTGTTCAGCTCGATGCCGGGCGAGGCCGCGACCACCTTGTCGACGTCAAAACTGCCGGCCTTTTCCACCGCCGCCTTCCACAGCCACGGGCCGAGGTAAGCCGCCTGCGTGACGTCGCCGATGACGGCCTTGGCGCCGTACTTCGCCTTGAAGGCCTCGACAAATTTCTTGTTGTTGGGGTTGTCCAGGCTCTGGAAGTACTTCATGGAGGCGTAGAAGCCGGTCATGTTCTCGCCGCCGATACCGAGCAGTTCATCCTCCGTGACGGACAGCGTCAGCAGCGTCTGCTTGTCGGCGGTCACGCCCGCCGCCTTCATCTGCTTGTAGAAGGCCACGTTGGAACCGCCCACCACGGCAGCAAAAATCACGTCGGGCTTCTTCAGCTTCATCTTGTTGATCAGCGAGCCGAACTGCGTGTTGCCCAGCGGGTAGTACTCCTCGCCGACCACCTCGCCGTGCAGCACATTTTCGATGTGCTTGCGCGCGATCTTCATCGACGTGCGCGGCCAGATGTAGTCGGAGCCGACCAGATAGAACGTCTTGGCCTTCTTCTCCTTGGCCACCCAATCCAGCCCGGCCAGGATCTGCTGCGTGGCTTCCTGCCCGGTGTAGATCACGTTCTTGGATTGCTCGAGCCCCTCGTAGAACGTGGGGTAGTACAGCAGCCCGTTGTCTTTCTCGAATACCGGCAGCACGGCCTTGCGCGATGCCGAGGTCCAGCAGCCGAACACGGTGGCGACACGGTCAGCTTCGAGCAGCTTCTTTGCTTTCTCGGCAAAGGTCGGCCAGTCCGACGCGCCGTCCTCCTGGATGATCTTGATCTTGCGGCCCAGCACGCCGCCCGCGGCGTTGATCTGGTCGATGGCCAGGCGCTCTGCCTGGATCGATCCGGTCTCGCTGATCGCCATGGTGCCGGTGGCCGAATGCAGTTGGCCCACGGTGACCTCGGTGTCGGTCACGGCAAGCTTGGTGGCATTGACCTTGGCGGTCGGGTACGACTGCGCGAGCGCGGCCAGCGGCGCCGCCAGCAGTGGCGTGACGGCAAGACACAAGGCGAGGCGCCGAAGGCGCGAGTGGTGGCGTGACATCGTGGTTTCTCCCGGTTGCGGATGGTGGTCGTTGTGAACAGGCATGGAGGCAAGCCTAGGCGGGGGCCCCGATTGCCGGAATACGTCAACCGACGTACAGCGCAGCCGCATTGCACGGCGCAGCCATCCGCAATCAAAAACACAGCGACATCACAGGGTGAACCGGCCGAGTGCGAGGGCGGAACGGAACTTGCATCGCCCGCCGCGCCTACTCGCCTAGAGCACGAAGCTCAGGCGCGGTTCACCGAAACGGGGAGCGTTCGTGCACCAATCCGGCACCCAGCGCATCGTCAAGATCCGTCGTGACTACAACACGTGGGTCGCCGACGAGACGCTGGAAGACTACGCATTGCGCTATACGCCGCGCGGATTCCGCAAATGGTCGGAATTTCGCGTGGCCAATACCGCGCTGGGAGCCACGTCGTTCCTGGCGCTGGAGGCCATTGGCGGCTCGCTCGCCATCAACTACGGCTTTACCAACGCGTTCTGGGCGATCGTGGTGGTGAGCGTGCTGATCTTCCTGACCGGCCTGCCGATCAGCTATTACGCAGCGCGCTTCGGCGTCGACATGGATTTGCTCACGCGCGGCGCCGGCTTCGGCTACATCGGCTCGACGGTCACCTCGCTTGTGTATGCGACCTTCACGTTCATCTTCCTGGCGCTGGAGGCGGCCATCATGGCGCTGGCCGTGCAGCTTTACGTCGGGCTGCCCCTGCCCATCGCCTATGTGCTGTGCTCGCTGGTGATCATCCCGCTGGTGACGCACGGCATCACGGCCATCAACAAGCTGCAGAGCTGGACCCAGGTGCTGTGGCTGGTGTTGCTGGTGCTGCCCTACGCTGCGGTGCTGCTGCGCAATCCGCGCGCGTTTGCCGACTGGCCGAGCTTTGGCGGCCTGTCGGAATCGGGCCGCGATTTCAACCTGCTGGCCTTTGGCGCCGGCTGCACCGTGGCCTTTGCGCTGATCGTGCAGATTGGCGAGCAGGTCGACTACCTGCGCTTCCTGCCCGAAAAGACGCGCGCCAACCGCGGCAAGTGGTGGCTGGCACTGCTGGCGGCAGGCCCCGGTTGGGTGGTGCCTGGCGCGCTGAAAATGCTGGGCGGTTCCTTTCTCGTCTTCCTCGCCGTTCAGCACGAGGTGGGCACGGCGCGCGCCGTGGAGCCCACGCAGATGTACCTGGTGGCCTATCAGTATGTGTTCGGCTCGCCTGCATTGGCGATGGCGGCCATGGCGTTGTTCGTGGTGGTGTCGCAGATCAAGATCAACGTCACCAACGCCTACGCCGGTTCACTGGCATGGTCCAACTTCTTTGCGCGCCTCACGCACAGTCATCCGGGCCGGGTGGTGTGGCTCGTCTTCAACGTACTGATCGCACTGCTGCTGATGGAGCTGGGCGTGTTCGAGGCGCTGAGCGAAGTGCTGGCGCTGTACGCCAACGTCGCCATCGCCTGGATCGGCGCGCTCGTGGCGGACCTCGTCATCAACAAGCCGTTGGGATACAGCCCCGCACACATCGAGTTCAAGCGCGCTTACCTGTACGACGTCAATCCGGTTGGCGTGGGCGCCATGCTGATTGCCTCGGTGGTCGCGACGCTTGCTCACCTCGGGTTGTTCGGTGCCGTGACCGAAGCGCTGTCGCCGTTCGTCGCATTGGGCATGGCGTTCCTTTGCGCGCCGCTCATCGCCGTGGCCACGCGCGGGCGGTTCTACCTCGCCCGCAAGGTGCACGCCCCCGCCGACGCCGAACATGCGCACGCCGGCGCCATGCGCTGCGTCATCTGCGAGAACGTGTTCGAGCGAGAAGACATGGCGCATTGCCCCGCCTACGCCGGCAGCATCTGCTCGCTGTGCTGCTCGCTGGACGCGCGCTGCGGCGATGCTTGCAAGCCGCACGGCCGGCTGTCTGCGCAAATCGCGCAGGCGTGGCGACACTGGTTTCCAAACACTGAACTGCCGCGACTGCACGTGCGCGTGGCGCAGTACGCCGCCGTGCTGCTGATCGTGCTGGGCTTGTTGGCAGGCGTACTGACGCTGATCTACTACCAGACCGCCGTCACCTTGAGCGCGGACCAATCGCCGTTGCAATTGCTGGCGCGCGGTTACATCAAGGCGTTCTTTGCGCTGGCGCTGGTCGGCTGCGTTGGCGCATGGTGGCTGGTGCTCGCCAAGGAAAGCCGCAAGGTCGCGCAGGAAGAGTCCAACCGCCAGACCATGCTGCTGATGCGCGAGATCGAAGCGCACCGCAAGACCGACGCCATGCTGCAGCAGGCCAAGCAAGCCGCCGAGTCTGCCAACCGGGCCAAGAGCCGCTACGTGACGGGCTTGAGCCACGAACTGCGCACGCCGCTCAACAGCATCCTCGGCTATGCGCAACTGCTGATGCGCGATCCGTCGGTGCCACCCGCGCGCCGCGAGGGCCTTGCCACCATCTTCCGCAGCGGCGAGCACCTCTTGGCCCTGGTCGATGGGCTGCTGGACGTGGCACGCATCGAGGCCGGCAAGCTGCAACTCGACGTGAGCCAGGTGGCGTTTCCAGCGTTCCTCACGCAGATCGAAGCGATGATGGAGCCGCATGCCTCGGAAAAAGGACTGGCCTTCCGCATGGAGCATGTAGGCCGCATTCCCGACGCGGTGCGCATGGACGAAAAACGTGTGCGCCAGATCCTGATCAATCTGCTGGGCAACGCGGTGCGGTTTACCGAGAGCGGCACGGTGTCGCTGCGTGTGGCCTACGCGCGTGAGCTGGCGACCTTCGAAATTCTCGATACCGGCATCGGCATTGCCTCGGACGAGCTGGAACGCATCTTCCTGCCCTTCGAACGCGGCGCCGCAGCGCACGCGCAGGACAACGGCGCCGGCCTCGGCTTGACCATCTGCCGCATGCTCACCACGCTGATGGGCGGCCAGCTGAGCGTGGACAGTGTGCCCGGCGAAGGTACGCGCTTTACCGTGCGGTTGTTCCTGCCGGAGGTGCGCGAGCCCCGGGCGGTCGACCGCATCCGCCATGTCAGCGGCTATCGCGGTGCGCGGCGGACCGTGCTGGTGGTGGATGACCAACGCGAGCAGCGCCGTATCGTGGTGGGCGCGCTCGCGCCGCTGGGCTTCACGCTCGTCGAAGCGGCCAGCGGGCCCGAGGCGATGCGCCAGCTCGGCGCGTTGCAGGTCGACCTGATCGTGATGGATGTCTCGATGCCATCGATGGACGGCTTCGAGGCCAGCCGGCTGATCCGCAAGCAGGCACTCAGTGTGGCGCCGATCCTGGTGTTGTCGGCCAATGCGTTTGCCGGTGACCGCGCACGCGGTGCCGCCGCCGGCTGCGACGACTACCTTGCCAAGCCTGTCCACTTGCCGCATCTGCTCGACAAAGTGGGCGAGCTGCTCAACCTCGAATGGATCGCCGACAGCGAAGCGGCTGCGGAAGCGCCGCCGCCGGCACGCTCGCACGCGCCGCTGCCGGCCGAGCTGGTCGCACAGTTGCGGCCGTTGCTCGAGATCGGTTACATCCGCGGGCTCATCGAATTGCTGGACGAAGCCGAACATCGCCATCCCGACCTTGCCGGCGCGCTGCAACCTGTGCGATCGGCCGCGCGGCGCTTCCGATTGACTGAACTGGATAGGTTGCTCAAAGGAGCCCCTTCAGATGAACACAGCGTGGATTGACCATGGCGGCGCGGCGGCGCTGCATCTGCCATCGGCCCCGCAGACGATCGGTGCGGCCGCTGGGGGTTCCGGCGTCGTGCTCATCGTCGACGATACGCCGGACAATCTGGCGTTGCTGTCCGATGCGCTCGACGCCGTCGGCTACACCGTGCTGGTGGCGCTGGACGGCCCCAGCGCGCTGGACCGCATCGAGCGTCTGACGCCCGACATCATCCTGCTGGACGCCGTCATGCCCGGCATCAGCGGCTTCGAAACCTGCGAGCACATCAAGGCCAATGCGCGGCACGCGCAGATTCCCGTGATCTTCATGACGGGACTGACGGAGAGCGAGCATGTTGTGCGCGGCTTCCGTGCCGGCGGGATCGACTACATCACCAAGCCGATCCGCCCCGAAGAGGTGCTCGCGCGCGTCGCCGCGCATCTGGAGCGCGCCCGTGCGCACCGGCAGGCAGACGAAATCGTTGGCCTGGGCGGCCGTGCGGCGCTGGTGGCCGATGTGCACGGCGCGATCCACTGGCGCAGCTCGCGGGTCGCGCCGTTGTTTGCGCGCTTCTATCCGGACCACGGCGACATGCAGCGGCTGCCGCCGGTATTGCAGCAGTGGCTGGCGCAGAGCGTGCGGCCCGTCGGCGTACCCGAAGCCGGCCGGATGGCGGAAGACGGTGAGGGCGTGCGGCTGGTGGCAAGGCTGGCTGGCCCCGCGCCGCACAGCGCATGGGTCATCCAGTTGGAAGAGCACGACGACCGCAAGGTGAGCGATCGCCTTTGCGCAAGGTTTCGTCTGACCGCACGCGAGGCCGAGGTGCTGCTGTGGATTTCACGCGGCAAGACCAACCGCGACATCGGCGACATCCTCGGTATGCGGCCGCGTACCGTCAACAAGCATCTCGAGCACATCTTCGAGAAGCTTGGTGTGGAAACGCGCGCGGCTGCTGCTGCGCTGGCTTTGCAGGCTCAGCCGGGTTGAGGGTCCGTCGGGCTGCGCCGGCTTCGTGGCGGGCACGCTTGTAGCGCTAGCCCTGACCACGCACGTAGCGCCATTCGAAGCCGTCTCCTGAGCGCTGCACCTTGCCCGCGGACGTTTCCGGAAAATGGGCGGCGAAGACCGTCGCGTCGGTTTCAGCCGCCCGGTCCAAAAGCCAGCGCCGCGACTCACGCGCCTGCGCCTGATCCAGGCAGAACACCGAGTTCCACGCCGGCTGGTACACCTGGATCGCGCTGTGCATGACGTCGCCGGAGAAGAGCGCCGTTTCGCCACACGATCTCACCTCGATCGCCATATGGCCGAAGCTGTGCCCGAACGTGGGCACGAAGCGGATGCCGTCAAGAATCTCTTCGCCCGCGTCGCGCACCGCGCGGGCCTGCCCGGCTTCAATCAGCGGCAGCACGCTGTCTTCAAAGACCATCCGCCGCGGCTGGCCTTCCGGCATCGCGAAGAAGTCCTGCTCGCGCTGGCCGAACACATAGGTCGCGTTGGGAAAGACGGGCACCCATCGCCCGTCCTGCCAATGCGTGTTCCAGCCGACATGGTCGACATGCAGGTGCGTCAGCAGCACGTAGTCGACGTGTTCCGGCTGGAAACCCGCGGCCGCAAACCGCTCCAGCACGGGATTGTCGAGCCGATCGAACAACGCGTTGAACGGCCGCGACTTGCCGTTGCCGATGCCGGTATCGACCACGAGGGTGAGCCCGTTGGCCTGCACCACCCACAGATGGGTTTTCAGCGGTATCCGACGGTTGGTCAGGTCGACGCTGGCGGGGGCAAATCGCGCTTCGGCCGCGCGGCCCCCCTCTTCGGTCCAGAGCGGAAACAGCCGTTCGGGCGTCAGCGCAAAATCGGTCTCGTCGACGCGGGTGATGGTTGCCGCGCCAACGCGATGGATAAGGGAGGCGGATTTCACCAGCATGACGGGTCTCCGAAAATCATTGGGTGCTGGCAGGCGGCACCCGCCGCGTTGCGACGGTGTAAAGCACCGCGCTGGCAAGCGCAGACACGCCACCGACCAGCGCCAGCGCCATGCCCAAACTGGTGCCAGTTTGCCCCAGGCGCTCGTTCAGGTAACCGACCGACAGCGGCCCAACGCCACCGCTGATCGCGTTGGTCATGAACACCAGCAAGGCGAGCGACCGGCCGCGCATGCGGTTGGGCATGGCGATTTGCAGCGGCACGGGCGCCAGGCCCATCGCAATGCTGGCGGCAAACGCGCAGGCGCCGTAAAGCACCACGGCCACGCTGCTCTCACCCACCAGCGGCATCGCGATGGCCGCAGGCACTAAGACCGCAACAGCGCAGGCCGAGAAGGCCAATACGCGCCGCAGGGCCGTCTCGTCAGTCACGCGCGTGGCCAGCATGCCGGCGCACGCGACCCCGAGCATGCCGCCGATCATGTAAGCGGGCGCCGCCATCTGGCCCACCACATTCGGCGCGAGATGAAACCGGCGCATCAACAGTGTCGGAAACCATGCTGCGTGCGAATAGAACAGCGTGATGAGCGCGACATACGCGGCAAAGTACGCCAGACAGAAGCGGTTGCGCACGAACAGTTCGATCAACACATCCTTGAGCGATGGCACCTCGTCATCGGCGCGTGCGGCGTGTGCCTGCACTTCACGCCGCTGCGGCTCGCGCACGGTCAAGGCAACAAGCGCGGCCAGCGCGAGCCCTGGCAGGCCCACGGCAATGAATACGGCCTGCCATGGCGCGACGCCGTGCGCCGCCAGCCAGGCGTTTCCGCTGCCCCCCGCGGCCGCCGACAACAGCATGCCGCCGCCAAACAGCGCCAGGCCGCCGCCGACGTACGGCCCGAGCATGAAGACGCTGCTGGCACGCGCGACGCGGCGCGGCGCAAAGATGTCGCTGAAGATCGACAGCGCAGCGGGGCTTAGCGCCGCTTCGGCAATGGCGGTGCCGGCACGCGCCACGAGCAGCTCCGGAAAGTTGGTCGCGAACCCGCATGCGGTCGTCGAGATCGCCCAGATGGCGATGCACGCCGCGATCAACTTGACGCGATTGGCCCGGTCGACAAGCCGTGCGACAAACACACCCGCCGTCGCATAGCACATCGTGAAAGAAAAGCCTTGCAGCAAGCCGATCTGCGTGTCGCTCAGCGCTAGCGACTGTTTGATCGGCTGCACGAGGATGCTGACGACCTGCCGGTCCAGGTACGAGAAGGCAAAGCACACAAAGAACAGCAGGACGATGTAGACGGGGTGGCCGACATTGCCGCCAACACGCAGCGGCGCAACGTCGTCGGACGACTCCGTTGAAAGAGTCTGGGTAGGCATCGTGGTCTCCGTATTGTTATGTGGCGAGGTCAACTGAATGGCTGCCCACTCAGTCGAGATGGGCTTCCGAGGCGAGCAGGGCGATGCAGTCGCCCGGCTCCACGCGTGCAAACGTGCGCATGCACATGACCGTGCCGTCGCCGCCGAACGTGATGTTCTCGGGGGCCGCCCAGGGGCGGTGCGGGTCGAAAAGGCGCCCCGCCAGTTGACCGGCGCGGACTTGGTCGCCCAGGGCGAAGGCCGGCTCGAACACGCCCGCATGCGGTGCGTACACGTAATGGCGCGCGCCTTCCACGCGCAGAAAGCGCGTCTGTTTCGGCGCT
The DNA here is from genome assembly GCF_958350185.1 of Ralstonia edaphi. Lineage (NCBI taxonomy): Bacteria > Pseudomonadati > Pseudomonadota > Betaproteobacteria > Burkholderiales > Burkholderiaceae > Ralstonia > Ralstonia edaphi. The sequence goes on along the minus strand of NZ_CATWHI010000004.1, from coordinate 354,265 downwards.
GGCCCTGCCGGCTCCGGCATCACGCCAAGCCGATGCAGCACGCGCTGCAGGCCGGCTTCGACGATCGCAAGGTTGCTGGCGTCGCAGCCGGCATGGCCGCCAAACTCTCCGCAGAAGAACAACTTGCCGTGGCGCTCGGCGGCAGCGGCGAAGGTCCGGTCTTCGCCAAGCAGATCCATGATCATGGTGTGCGGTGCGCCAAAGTCGCGCACCAGTTCCAGGTACAGCGCGCGTTGTTCACCGTGCGCCGGCGGGGACGCCAGTAGCGTCGGCAGGTGATCGAACGATGCGCCACCGGCGTGAAGGTCGATCACGACATCTGCACGCGGCAGCAGTTCGGTCTCGACATAGTGCGCAATCATTTCGGTCGGCTGCCCGTTGCGCGCACCGGGAAACATGCGGTTCAGGTTGCCTCGGTCGATGGGGGACGTGCGTGAGCCGTTGATGAAGGCCGGGAAATTCAGCCCGGGAATCACGATCAGGCGGCCGCGCATCGCCATGGACGGCAGCCGCTGCAGCAGCTTCATCAGGGCGACGGGGCCTTCGTATTCGTCTCCATGATTTCCGCCAGTCAGCAGCACAGTCGGGCCGGTCCCTTCGCCGGCATTGCACACCGCAATGGGGATCGGAATATGCCCGTAGGCGGAGCGGTCATGTGACCACGGCAGGCGCAGCGTTCCGGTCTGGAAGCCGACGCGTTCGAAGTCGATGTCGGTGGCGATGAGCGAGGCAGACGTTGTCATGGCGGCAAGCGTGAAGACGAGGTGTCTTCACTATCGCCGACGCCGGAAAGCGCGGCCAATGCCGATTTCTGCGGCGGCCGATGCCTTGCAGGCATCGCGCCCGGAACGCGCCCGGGTCTACTGCAACTGCGCGATAAAACGCTGGAGTGCCGCGTTGGTGTGCGCCGAAAGGAAACAGAATTCCAGGGGCAGCGGCACCGACAGATCGCGCAGTTCGACAAAGCGCACGCGGGCCGGTGGCCGATGACGATTGGCGGCGTTGACGATGGCCGCGCCCATGCCGGCAGATACAAGCGACAGGATGGCGGTTTCCGTCGATGCTTCCTGGCGGATATCGAGCGTGAGTCCGCGTTCGGCACAGGCTGACAGGAGCCGGTCGTAGTAGGCGGGATAAATGCGGCGCGGAAACGCGATGAAGGGCGTACCGACAAGCTCGCTGGCGAGGACCGCGTCCTCGCTGCCAAGAGACCACGACTGCGGCACCGCCAGCACGACGTTCTGTTCCAGCACGGGCACGCCGGCGATGCCCTGCGGCAACGCGCCGAGGCGATAACAGAAGCCGCCGTCGAGCTGGCCCGCTGCAATCGCGTCAAATTGCTCCGGCGTATTCATGGGTGTGAGTTCGAGCGCGACGTCCGGCGCGGTCTGCTGAAAGGCGCTGAATGCCTGCGAGACGATGCCGATCCAGGCGGCGTTCTCGACGAAGCCGAGCCGCAGCTGGCCATGCACGCCGTCTGCAATGCGCCGCGCCAGACGGTTTGCCGCATCGACGCGCGTGAGGATGTCGCGCGCTTCATCAAGGTATGCAGTGCCTGCCGCCGTCAGCTTCAGGCCGCGTGGCGTGCGCTCGAACAGCACTGCGCCGATGGCGTCTTCAAGGTCCTGGATCTGGCGCGAGATGGCCGGCTGCGTGACGTGCAACTGCTCCGAAGCGGCCCGCACGCTGCGCAGCTCGGCCACAGCGATGAAATACCGAAGATGCCGAAGCTCCATGATGGTCCCGCGCAGTCAGATCGTCGGCAATGATAGTGCAGCACCTGAGCAGAATCGACCGGTGCTCCTGCTGACATTGCGCGGCGGCGCCATGCACAGCATCACGCCGCCAGGTGCGAGGCATGTGCGACGGTGTCGAGTTCGCGCATCGCATCTTCCGGCAACGTCATCGCCGCGGCGCCGAGGTTTTCGCGCAGGTGGGCGACCGACGAGGTGCCCGGAATCACGAGAATGTTCGGCGACCGGTGCAGCAGCCAGGCGAGCGCGGTCTGCATCGGTGTTGCACCCAGCCGCGCTGCGACATCGTTGAGCGTGGACGACTGCAGCGGGCTGAACCCACCCAGCGGGAAGTACGGGACATATGCAATGCCGTCGCTGGCCAGTGTGTCGATCAGCGCGTCGTCGTTTCTGTGGGCGAGGTTGTAGTGGTTCTGCACGCAGACGATCTCGCAGATCCGCCGTCCTTCTGCGATCTGGTTGGCCGTGACGTTGCTCAGCCCGATATGCCGCACCAGCCCCTGACGTTGCAGTTCGGCCAGGGCCGTGAGGGGCGCCTCGATCGACCCTTCGGCGGGGCCGTGCGTGTCGAACATGATCCGCAGATTCACCACGTCCAGCACCTCCACGCCGAGGTTGCGCAGGTTGTCGTGCACCGCTTCGGTCAGCGCCTGCGCAGAAAACGCCGGCAGCCACGCGCCCTTCGCGTCACGCCGGGCACCGATCTTGGTGACGATGAGCAGGTCGTCGCGATACGGATGCAACGCTTCGCGGATCAACTGATTCGTGATGTGCGGGCCGTAGAAATCGCTCGTGTCGATATGGTTGACGCCCGACGACACCGCCTCGCGCAGTACGGCGAGCGCCGCGTCGCGATCCCTGGGTGGGCCGAAGACGCCCGGGCCGGCGAGCTGCATGGCGCCATAGCCGAGACGGTGCACCTGGTGGCCGCCGATGGAAAACGTGTCGGACTGAACGATGAGAGACATGGTCACACTCCTGTGTTGAAGATCGAAGAAGAAAAGGGCATGACGGCAGAGTAGGCGCAAGCGCGGTGCGCGATAAGGGGACATAATCCGCACGGGTTGTGCGAAAAGGCGAACAATGAAAGTCGATCTGGGTGACCTCAATGCCTTCGTGGCGGTGGCGCAGGCTAAGGGCTTCCGCGAAGGCGCAAGGCTGATGGGCGCGAGCGCATCCGGGCTGAGCGAGGCGGTGCGGCGGTTGGAGACGCAGCTCGGTGTGCGCCTGCTGAACCGCACGACGCGCAGCGTCTCACCCACTGAAGCTGGGCAGCGTCTGTTGGGCCGGCTGCGGCCCGCCTTGAGCGAGGTGGAAGCCGCGCTCGATGTCGTCAACAGCTTCCGCGAAAGACCCGCCGGCACGCTCAAGCTCAATGTGCCGATGAGCGCCGCGCGGCTGGTGCTGCCTGCCATCATCCCCGGCTTTCTCGACGCCTATCCCGAGATACAGCTGGAGGTCGTAGCCGAAGAGAGCTTTGTCGACATCCTGGCTGCAGGTTTCGACGCAGGCATCCGTTATGACGAGCGGCTCGAACAGGACATGATCGCCGTGCCGATCGGGCCGCGATCCCAACGGTTCGCCACGGCAGCGGCACCTCGCTATCTCGATCGACGCGGCCGGCCCGCTCATCCGCGCGAACTGCTCGACCACGCCTGCTTGCGCGGCAAGTTTGCAAGCGGTGCGATGCCGCCGTGGGAATACGAGCGCGATGGTGAAGTGGTTCGGGTAGAGCCGTCGGGCCCGCTGCTCGTTCGCATTGGCGGCGCGACCGATCTTGTCGTGGATGCGGCCTTGGCCGGCGTGGGCGTTGTCCATCTCTATGAAGACTGGCTGCGTCCGCACCTGGCGAGCGGTGCGCTCGAACCCGTGCTCGAGGATTGGTGGCGGCCGTTCCCGGGGCCGTATCTCTACTATCCGGGGCGGCGCCTTGTTCCGGCGCCGCTCAGGGCGTTCATCGATTTCATCAAGGCCAGTTCAGACTAAGGCGGAGCCTGCTGTTTCGCAGCAGCGTCGCCTGACTGCTCGCGCAAGACTGCGCCACGCCAGGTCGCGCGCCACCGCAGCGATGTTCGGGGCCCGTGCGTTCCATCGAGTTTCCGTGATGGCTTCGTAGCACCTGCCAGCCGTTCGCCCAATCCACGTAGTACGCGGTGCCTGTCATGGCTCTCACACTGAGGCCGTTGCGTGGCGTGCATCGCATGTGCCCCGAGAAGCCGTGTGTGCCGGCAGCGCCGGAGACATTGGCATACGCGCGCCCGTAGTTGCCTGGTGCCGTCGGGTTTCGATACTCAAGCGGCAGGCGGTTTCCCAATCCCCCACACGACGCCACTGCTGCGTCAGGAGACGGTCATGACAATTGCGTCGGTGGCATCGGTATCGGTCAGCGGCCCGAGCTGGTCCGGCGATTTCCTGCGCACGCTGCACGCCCCCGCGAGCGGTGAGGGCGAGATGCGCGGCGATGCGTGGTTGCGGGTCGAGCAAGGTCGCGCCGATGCGCCGCGTGCCGACGAAATCATCGTCAATGACGTGATGTTCGCGGTCGATGACGTTGCCGTCGCGCATGGCCGTGCCGTGCGTGCAGGCGCTGCCGATCTTGCACCGCCGCACTGGGACGTCGTGTCTACGCCGGCTGGGGAGCGCCCTGTGCGCATGGCGCGTGTGGGCGGAATCGGCCATGTCACGCACACGTTTGTCGAGCACGACGCAGCGGCCGGCGATGCTGCCTTCGATGGAGCGCACGGGCTGGACCACCTCGCGCTGTGCCTGCCTTGCGGCACCATGGGCGCAACGGTTGCGCGTTACGAAGCGGGCTTTGGCCTGCATGTCACGCAAACGGAGCACATCCAGACGCGCAGCCTCGGCATGATCAACACGGTGCTGCAGAACGCCAGCGGCAGCGTGAAGCTCGTGCTCTCTGCGCCTACCGCCAGCAGCCAGAGGACGCAACTGCACCGCTTTGTCGACGTGCACGGCGGTGCGGGCATCCAGCACCTGGCGCTGCGTGTGCCTGCACTGTTGGCGCATAGCCTCGCGCTCAAACGCCACGAGGTGAACTTCGCGGGCTCCATGCCCGAAGTGTTTGACGCCATGCTGGCGCGCATCGGGCACTGCCCGGTCCCGCGCGACGCAGCGCTGGCCCTTGGCATCATGGCCGACCGCGATACCGATGGCCTGCTGTTGCAGTCATTCCTGGCGCCGTCGCGCACGGCGGAGCCGGTGTTCTTTTTTGAGCTGATCGAGCGCCAGGGCGCGCGTGGGTTTGGGGCGGCAAACATCCGCGCGCTGTTCGAAGCGGTGGAGCGTGTGCAAGGTGCCGTCGTGGCGGTGGGCGAGCCACAAGGTCAACCCGCCACGGTCTAGCACCACGCGCGATGGCTCATTGGGTCGACTTGCGCTGGCGCCATTTGCGCCGCAGCTTGATGAACAGCGCCACCACGATCGACAGAACGATCGCCCACGGCAGCAGGTAAGCCACCGCCTCGATCACGCTCGCGCTGGCTCGCACCAGCGAAGGCAGGAATTCGCGGAACGCATTGCCGATGGGCGCCCACAGGCTGCGCGCTACCGTCTGCCGCGTGCTCAGATCGATCGACAGCACCTCGCGGTTCACGCGGTCCATCAGGTGCGTGTTCTGGCCGGTAGCGACCTCCAGTTCCGATTGCGTTTCCGCCAGCTTTTCTGCGATCAGGATGAGGTCTTCCACCTTGGTCGCCTTGCGCTGCAGGTCGAGCAGGCTCGCGCGGTAGTTCTTCAGCATCTCGAGGCGCTTGCCGACTTCGGCAATCGGCTGGCCGAGGTCGTCTACGTGGGTGCCCTGGCTGACGACGCCACCGCTGTCCGCCAGGCGTTTGCGCATGGCACGCACGCCCTCCGGGCTGGCGCGCAGATTCAGATGGGCGGTACCGCCGCGCTGGTCCCGTTCGAGCTGGATGCTGGCATCCATGACCGTGCAGTGCCATGTGGCTTCGTTCACGCAGGCGTCCTGCAGTTCGCGGTACAGGCGCTCGAGTTGCGGCGCGTCGACTTCCAATGAGACGCGGTGTTCGTAGGCGAGAAAGCGCTGCTCGGCGCGATCGGCCATCTTGGCGCTTTCCGCAGCTGCGGGCGCCGGTGCGGCAGCCATCATCGCGGGCGATGCACCGCCGCCCGGGCCGGATTCTTCTTTCTTGCTGCAAGCGCTCAGGGACAGCGCGATCAGGATCAGGCCGAGGAGTCGAGTCATGGGCAAATGAAATGGCGTGAGGTTGTACGCAAAGTCCTGGGGATTGCGGCGCAGTCTAGCGCACACAGCTGAGCAGATCTCACAGCCCCGCAGACAAGAAAAAACGCCCGCCGGCAGAACCGGTCGGGCGTTTTTTTTTGCAGCGTGCAACCGTGGCGTCAGGCGCCTTGCGGGACTTCGCGTGCGGCGCGCTTGCGGTCACGCACTTCGGTTTCTTCGTGCACGCTGTCCACCTCGTCCAGGTAGCGCGTGTGCCAGCCGCTGGCCACGCCCCAGTGGTAGAAGAACAGCGAAAGCACTGCGACGATGCCCATGTCCCAGCCGTAGGGGATGTAGCCGTGGCCGCCGAACTCCGTGCTGCCGCAGTACGACAGCGCGGCGATGGTCGGCAGGTAGGCGATCATCCACCACGCGCCCTTGAGTTCCGTCTTGAAGTCGGGCCAGCCGGCCTTGGCCTGGTAGTAGAAGTACACGGGCAGGGCCACCAGCATCAGCACGATGATCTCGCCGGTCAGCGGCCACTTGGCCCAGTACAGGATGAGCGATGCGCACACAAACGCGAACGGCGCGACGAGCGAGAGCCCCGGCAGACGCAGCGGGCGATGCAGCTGCGGCGACGTACGGCGCAGCGACATCACGCTGATCGGGCCGGTCAGGTACGAAATGACCGTCGCCACCGAAATGACCGCCGCCAGCGCACCCCAGCCGCGGAAGAAGAACAGGAAGATGAACGACACCGCCAGGTTGAACCACATGGCCGGGCGCGACACGCCAAACAGCGGGTGCACGCGACCGAAGATGGCCGGCATGGTGTTGTTGCGCTCCATCGCGTAGATCATGCGCGTGGTGGTGGCCATGTACGTGCTGCCGGTGCCCGACGGGCTCACGAACGCATCGATGTACAAGACGATCGCCAGCCAGTTGAGGTTCAGCGCAATCGCGAGCTGGGCGAACGGCGAGTGGTAGTCGATGCCGTGCCAGCCGTTGACGAGCGACTCGGGCGGCACGGCGCCCAGGAAGGCCACCTGCAGCGCCACGTAGATCACCGCCGCCAGCAGGATCGAACCGATCACCGCGATGGGCACGTTGCGGCCCGGGTTGCGCGCCTCCCCCGCCAGGTTGATCGGGCTCTGGAAACCGTTGAACGCAAACACGATGCCGCTCGTGGCAATGGCGGTCAGCACCGCAGACCAGCCGTACGGCGCAAAGCCCTGTCCCGCCACATTCGCGGCCGAGCTGCCACCAAAGTTGCCCGGGTGAAAGCCTGCTGCAACAAGCGCCACCGCCGTTGCGGCCGGAATGATGAACTTGAAGATCGTGATGGCGTTGTTCGCCTTGGCAAACACCTTCACGCCCCAGTAGTTCAGCAGGAAGTACACCACGACCAGCACTGCCGACAGCACCAGGCCCGGCGGCGTCAGCTCACCGTGCTGGAAGAGCGACTGCGCCCAGGGCCACGGCCAACTGCTCATGTACTGGATGGATGCCTCCGCCTCGATGGGGATGACGGTGACGATCGCGATCCAGTTGGCCCAGGCTGCCACGAAACCCACCAGCGAGCCATGCGAGTAGCGCGCATAGCGCACCATGCCGCCCGATTCCGGGAACATCGCGCCCAGTTCGGCATACGTCAGGGCAATGGCGAGGATGACGACGGCGCCGATGATCCAGGTGAAGATGGCAGCGGGGCCTGCCACCTTTGCAGCGTGGCCGGCGCCGAACAGCCAGCCCGAACCGATGATCGAGCCCAGCCCAGTCAGCATCAGTGCCCAGGCGCCGAGATTGCGTTGTACGTTTTTTTCCAAGAGGAGTCTCCGCCCCGGCGAGTCGGAAGTTCGACAGGGCATCGCGGTTTGCTTACCAGTCCGCTTAGTTCTACCGAGGCGACGCTGTTTGGGCGCCGCCCGCCGTCCTATGTGGTGGGTGTCACCAGCCCAGGACATGCGTGTGCTGGCTGACGCGTAGCATCAACCGCACCCGTCCGGCCGCGATGAAAGACAGAACACGGTGTCTGCCTTCCGGGGGGATTCGCGTATAGTCATCGGCGACGTTGTGCGGGGTGCCGCACTTGCCGCCCGATTCCGGAGCCCGCAATGGGGCGCAATGATAGCGAAATCGTGAGCGGTTGCACCGCCTTTTTCATCGTTCCTCGCAGTTTTTTCTCCCCATGGAGTCCTCTTTCGCCACTTCGGTTGCACCTGCGTCACCTGCGCAGTGGCACCGGCGCGTGCTGACGCTGGCGTTTCCCATCGTGCTGGCCAACCTGACGCAGCCGATCCTCTCGGCGGTGGATACGGCCGTGGCGGGGCATCTGCCGGGGCCGGAATACATCGGCGGCGTGGCCCTCGGCGGGGTCTTCTTCAACTTCGTCTTCTGGGGGTTTGGCTTCCTGCGCATGGGCACCACGGGGCTGGTGTCACAGGCACACGGCGCCGGCGACACACAGGCGTTGCGAGCGAGCGTGGTGCGCGCGCTGCTGCTGGCCCTTGCCATTGGCGCGGCATTGCTGGTGCTGCAGGTGCCGGCCATCCGCATCACGCTGGCGCTGCTGGGTGGGAGCGAATCCGTCACCCGCATGGCAGAGGTGTATTGCCACACGCGCATCTGGTCGGCGCCGTTTGCGCTGGCCAATTACGTCGTGCTCGGCACGCTGCTCGGCCGCCAGCAGGTGCGGCGGGCGCTGCTGCTGCAAGTGTTCATCAATGCCGTGAACATGGTTGCGGTGCTGAGCCTGGTGCTAGCCGCCGGGATGGGTGTTGCCGGTATCGGCGCTGCAACGGCGTTGGCCGACATTGCCGGGTTCGGGCTCGGCATGTTGCTGCTCTGGCTGCAGCGGCCGACGGGCCTGGCGCCGCTGACCCGCGCCGAACTCCTCGCCCGTGACGCCTGGCGCCGCCTGATGGGACTGAACACCGACATCTTCTTGCGTACGCTGTGCCTCCTGGCCTCCTTCGGCTGGTTTGCCCATGCGGGCGCGAAGCAGGGCGATGTGGTGCTGGCCGCCAACGCGTTGCTGCTCAATTTCCTGACCTTCATGGCCTACGGGCTGGACGGCTTTGCGCATGCGGCCGAAGCGCTGGTGGGTGCCGCCATGGGCGCGCGCGACCGTGCTGCGCTGCGCATGGCGGTTCGCGTGTCGACGTTCTGGTCGGTGCTTGGCGCTGGGCTCTTCGCGGCCGTGTACGCGCTGGCGGGTGCCGGCATCATCGGCGTGCTGACCGATCAGCCTGCCGTGCGCGAAGCCGCGCGCCACTATCTAGTGTGGGCGGCGCTGCTGCCCGTCGTGTCGGTATGGGGCTTCCAGTTTGACGGCGTGTTCATCGGCGCGACCCGCACGCGTGAACTGCTGGTGACGATGGCCGTAGCGGCCGCCGCGTTCTTGGGATTGTCCATCACGCTGCAACCGCTGTGGGGCAACCACGGGCTGTGGTTGTCGATGCTGGGGTTCATGGCGCTGCGCGGGCTGATGCTTGGGATGCTGCTGCCACGCGTGTGGCGTGCGCCCGAACTGCAGACAGCCTAGGCAGCGTCAATCCGCGGCGCCTACTGCTGCGCGTATTCCACCACCAGCAATGCCGTCGCCATCGTCTTGCCGGCGTTCGAGATGGCGTGCTGCACATCCCCCGGGTAGCGCGCCGATTCCCCATGCCGCACCTTCTTCTCACTCGCGCCGGATTGCACCGTCACCGTGCCGCTCAGCACGGAGATGTGCTCCTTCGAGCCCAGCTCGTGCGGCTCTGACGCCAGCACGCCGCCGGGCTGAATCGCCAGTTCATACCATTCAAAGCGCGCCGCCAGGTCCACGGGGCCAAGAATCTTCAATTCGCACTTGCCATCCGGGCTTTTGATGACTGGGATGGAGTGTGCGGGGATGACAGTCACCGCAGGCGCTGCATCGGCCGCGCCTTCAGGCGAGAGGAAATCCGCGAGCCCGACGCCGAGCGCGGTGGCCAAGCGCCACAGCACGGCGACGGTGGGGTTGGCCAGGTTGCGCTCGACCTGCGAGAGCATCGATTTGGACACGCCCGCGCGGCGCGACAGTTCATCGAGCGAGAGCTTGCGCGCCTGGCGCAGCGCTTGCAGCTTGGCACCCACGGCGGGCGGGCCGTCGGCGAGGACATCGGTGGCGGGGGCTTGTGCCATCGGTTGGTATCTTGTAAATTGAACGAATTATTCGATATATCGAACTTGTTCGATTTATCGATCAACGCAGTCTACAGGAGCAGCACCATGGGGACAACGCAAGCCAATGCTTCCACCGACGCCTTCTACGCGCACATCCGCCGCGAACTGGAGGCGATCGAGGAAGCCGGTCTCTACAAGACCGAGCGCATCATCACCTCGCCGCAGGGCGCTGTGATCCGCACGGCTGACGGCAAGGAGGTCATCAATCTCTGCGCCAACAACTACCTCGGCTTGTCGTCGCACCCGGAGGTGCTGAAGGCCGCGCACGAAGCGCTCGACACGCATGGCTTTGGCCTAAGCTCGGTGCGCTTCATTTGCGGCACGCAAGATCTGCACAAGACGCTCGAAGGGCGGCTGGCCAAATTTCTCGGCACGGAAGACACCATCCTCTACGGCTCGGCGTTCGATGCCAACGGCGGCCTGTTCGAAACGCTGCTCGGCGCGGAAGACGCCGTCATCAGCGATGAACTGAACCACGCGTCGATCATCGACGGCATCCGCCTGTGCAAGGCGCAGCGGTATCGCTACAAGCACAACGATCTGGACGACCTGCGCGCGCAATTGCAGGCGGCCGATGCGGCGGGCGCACGCTTCAAGCTTGTGTTTACCGATGGCGTGTTCTCGATGGACGGCACCATCGCGCGGCTGGATGAGATCCGCGCTATTTGCGACGAGTTCGGCGCGCTGCTCGGCATTGATGAATGCCATGCCACGGGCTTTCTCGGCAAGCGCGGTCGCGGGTCGCACGAGCACCGCGGCGTGTTCGGCAAGATTGACATCATTACCGGCACGCTAGGCAAGGGCCTGGGCGGCGCGTCGGGCGGTTTCACGAGCGCGCGCAAGGAAGTGGTGGCACTGCTGCGCCAGCGTTCGCGGCCGTATCTGTTCTCGAACACGGTGGCGCCGTCCATTGTCGGGGCGACCATCAAGGTGCTCGACCTGCTGGAAGCCGACACCGCGCTGCGCGACAAGCTGGAAGACAGCGCGCTGTATTTCCGCCGCAAGATCGTCGAACTGGGTTTCGATATCAAACCAGGCGACCATCCGATCGTGCCGATCATGGTGTACGACGCGCAGAAGGCGCAGGTGCTGTCCAAACGTCTGCTGGAACTGGGCGTGTACGTGGTCGGCTTCTTCTACCCGGTGGTGCCGAAGGGGCAGGCGCGCATTCGCGTGCAGATCAGCGCGGTGCACGAGCGCGCGCAACTCGATGCGGCGCTCAAGGCATTTGAAACCGCCGGCAAGGAACTGGGGATCATCTGATGAGCACTGGTACGAGCGCGAATGTTGGAACGGCGCCGCGCATCCTCATCATCGGCGCCAACGGGCAGTTGGGGACGGAGCTGGCCGCCGCGCTGGCCGAGCGCTACGGCAACGGCAACGTGGTGACGAGCGACATGGTGCCCCGCGGCCGCCATCCGCAGATTCGCCACGAAACGCTGGATGTGACCGATCGCGGCCAGTTGCGCGAGATCATCGAGCGCCACGGCATCACGCAGATCTATCACCTGGCGGCCGCGCTGTCGGCCGCAGCAGAGCAGTCGCCCACCTGGGGCTGGGCGCTCAATATGAACGGGCTGCTGAACGTGCTGGAAGCCGCGCGCAATCATCAGCTCGAGCGCATCTTCTGGCCCAGCTCGATTGCCGCGTTCGGGCCCACCACGCCTGCGGACAACACGCCGCAGAGCACGATCATGGAGCCCAAGACCGTCTACGGCATCTCCAAGCTGGCGGGCGAAGGATGGTGCCGCTGGTATTTCGAGCACCACGGCGTGGATGTGCGCAGCCTGCGTTATCCGGGCCTCATCTCATACAAGACCGCGCCTGGCGGCGGCACGACCGACTACGCCATCGACATCTTCCACTCGGCCGTGAAGGGCGAGCGTTATACGTGCTTCCTTGAGCACGACGAGGCGCTCCCCATGATGTATATGCCCGACGCCGTGCGCGCCACCATCGAGTTGATGGAGGCCCCGGCCGAGCGCATCAGTGAGCGCGGCAGCTACAACCTTGCGGGCGTGAGCTTTACGCCGGAGCAGTTGGCGGCGGAAATCCGCCGGCATCGTCCGTCGTTCGAGGTGGCCTACGCGCCGGATTTCCGTCAGGCGATCGCGGCAAGCTGGCCGAATTCCATCGACGATTCGGTCGCCCGGCGCGACTGGGGTTGGAAGCCTGAATACGGTGTGGCGGAGATGACGGCCGACATGCTGGAGAACCTGGCGCACTTGGCCGCGCACACAGCCTAGGCAGCTTCAGTTAGGGGAATTGCGGGCATTGCACGGCGCTGTTTTCTGTTTCGCTTCGATCGGTTGTGTTCAACAATGCAGCATGGCCATCACTTCTCGCCCCGCCCGCATGCCTTGTTCGACACCCGACCCCGCGCCGCGACATCGCGACGATCCGCCGCCCGCCAAGCGCGCCTGGTGGGTGCCGGTGGTGCGCATGTCGGTGGCCGCAGGCGCGGTGGCGGCCATTCCGCACACGTCGATCCAACTGCCGTTTGCTGACGGTGCCTGGATGCTGCACACGGCTGCCGGCCTCATCTTCATGGTGGGCGCCATCGACAGCCTCTTCCTTTTTGCCATGCGCCATAAGCCCTAAAGCGGCGCATCGGTCATCTGCCCGCGTGCGGCGTCCCGGTGATGTGCCGCCTGCAGCATCCGCTCGGTAAGTTTTAAAACAGGTTGTAAAAACGTTCAGTGGACAGCTGACGGCATGATGGGGTTGGTCGTCACACCCCCGCAGATTCGTAACTGAATCGTTACAGAATTGCATCAATTTGCGGCATCGCACCAATTGTGGCGACTGCCCGGCGATCCTTTGCCACAGCGGGTTATGCCTCGGTTCTGCACCCCGGCGTTTGTGCCGCAAGTGTAAGCAGATGTTGCGCTGCACGGAGGTGGCCCGATGCTTGCTCTATGTCGTCCGGTCACTCTGCATGTGCAAGGCAGTCCCGCCACGTGCAGAACAGTTTTTCCCATAAGCGGATCCGGAACCGGATTGGTCCCCACGACCCCACGGTCCCCACGGCATCCGCACTTCGCTTCTCCAGAGCCGGCACATCGCCGGTGGCAGGGCGCTTCTCTCGGACGGTCCCGGGGTTTCGACGGTCATTTGCGTGCTCGCCCGCAACGGCAGGCCTGTGCGCGCTTGACCGGAATCGCTTCACAAGAAAACGAGGAAACCATGAAAGCAGTCCTGCTGGAGAATCATCCGTTGCTACGAGCCGGACTTGCGCAGTTGCTCGCGCATCCCACCCTCGGCCTGGAGGTCGTCGCCCCGGCATTGCCTTCTGGCATCCCTGGCGAACTGCATGCTTGCGACGAGCGTGCCGACCTGCTCGTCATCGGCCTGGACGAGCCCGACGGCCCGATCGACGCTGGCCAACTCGCTGCTCAATTGCGCGAGGCCATCGACACGAGCGAGGCCAGCCGCGTGGTGCTGCTCGCCGCCAGCCTGTCTGCTGAAGAGGCGCACGTCGCCATGACGTGCGGTGTGGACGCCTACTGCGCCAAATCGCAATCGCCGGAAGTCCTGCTCGCAACGCTGCGGCTCGTGCTGGCCGGCGGCCAGTCGTATCCGGCCCTGATACCGCGCGCGGCCGGTGCGGCCATGCCGATGCTCTCGCTGGATGCATCGGAGGCGGCGCAGCGGCTGAATGTTTCGCTACGGCAGTACGAAGTGCTGGTGCTGCTCTCGCGCGGGCACTCCGTGAAGGGCGTTGGGCGCCTGCTGGGCATTTCCGAAGCCACCGTCAAGACGCACGCGTGCACGCTGTATCGACGCTTGAACGTGCGCAACAAGAGCGAAGCGGTGTACGCCGCCATGCGCCTGGGTATTCCACTGGAACTGCAGGGCGGGGCTGCCGCCGCCATTGGCGCTGCATCCGCGCAGACATCGGTCCAGGTGTCTGGCGATGCGCAAGACGCAGACGTGTTCGTGCACACCGCTGCACGCATACCGACCCCGCTCCAGGCCGGCGCACCGGCCCGCGACGCGGTGATGGCGTCTTCATCCCCCCAGACGGGAGCGTCCGACCGGACCACCGCAACGGTGGCCGCATCGGGCGCTGAACTGGGCGCTGAATCGCGCTGGGCCGCCATGACGCGCGCCTTTGGTGGCGTGAGCGGCAGCGTGACGCCTGCCAAGCCGTTGCGCGCCCCGGTGCGCACCGCCAACGGTACGGCGCGCCTCGGCTGACTCAGCCCAGGCAGCCCTTCATGCAATGCGGATCGCGTGCGCTCGCACGCACCGCCCACTGGACATGACAACAATGACAACCCACGAGCCACTCTCCTGGAGCCTGCCGGCCGAGCGCACCAGCGCGGCCGCGGCATGGCATCCCCGCCGCTGCGCTATTGCTGCCGCCACCGTTGTGGTGGTCGGCACGGTGCCGATGATCGCGCACGCCGCGGCCGACGATGCTTCCAACGCGGCCACGCGCCGCTTGATCGATACGCAATTGACCGACGCCGCGGCCAAGGGCCCCGTCGCGTTTGCCTCCACCACCGTCGTCGCCGGCAGCGGTGACGAGGTGCCGGCGTCTCCGGCGAACACGCTGCTGGTGGCGCAACAGGCGGTGCCGCCTGCAGACGCGGCCGGCACGACGTCGCCTGCCGCGCCGGCCGCCGCATCGCCCATGCCTGTTGTTCAGGCCGCGCCTTCGGCGCCCCCCTCTGCATCGCCGTCGCCTACGGTGATCCTGCCGCCGGGCGCTCCGGCGCCGGAGCCTGCCGCACAGGCCCCGGTCGTGCCGTCTGGCCCGAGCGCTCAGGGTCCGGGCGCTCTGGAACCGCTGCAGGTGTCGCCGGAAGCGGCCAATGCCGCCGCGACACATACCGCCGGCAATGCTCCCGACAACGCGCCCGTCGGCCCGATGCCGACCGATCGCCAAGCCTTTCACGACGAGGTCATGCGCGAGTCGCGCGAGGGCGCTGCCACGCTGGCGCAAGAGCACCTGCGCGAGCATCCAGACTGGTTCAAGGAAAGCGAATCGTGGCACGTCGACCATGCCGCCGCCGCACAGCGCATCCGCTGGGGGCGGCAGCAGTTGAAAGTGATCAACGGGCCCGAGCGTTTCGTCATCATCGATCAGGCGGTGGCCGAGATCGAGGCGCTGCTCAAGAAGGTGCCCGATACGCCCGAGAACGCTGAGTTCCGCCAGGAGATCGTGGCCGATGAAGTGGTGGCGCTGGCTTCGCGCGGACGCATGAAAGACGCCGTCAAGCGCTACGAGGCCATGGCGCAGACGGGCAAGGTGCCCGCCTACACGCGCGTGGCCGCGGGCGATGCCTATGCGTATCTCGATAAGCCGGACAAGGCTGCCGATGCCTACGCCCGCGCGCTCAAGGACGCGAGCCCCGGCGAGATCGAAACCGGCGACGTCCAGGAAGGCCTGTTCTACGCCATGCTGGATACGGGCCGTTTTGAAGACGCCCGCGCGCTGCTCGACAAGATGAAGGCCGACAACCCGGAATACGTGCGCCTGGCGCCGGAAGCCGGCACGCCCAATCCCGATTACTCGCGCATCAAGCGCCTGGAAGCGCAGTACCTGATCCTGACGGGCCGCACGCACCAGGGCATTGCCGAGCTGGACAAGTGGCGCCACGAAGCGCCGTTTGCCGCGTCGCTCGTCAGCGCACGGGCCGACGGTGCGATGGTGCAGACCGAGCCGTATCGCTCGCGCGACATGTACAAGACGGCGCTGGCCGAGCACCCCGACGACCTGAGCGTGGTGGCGGGTTATGGCCGTGCGTCGCTGGCGGTGGACGACCTGAAGACGGCCAAGGATGTCGCCAACGGGCTGGACGAGCGCTTTCCGGAGAACGGTTCGGTGCGTGCGCTGCGCAAGGATCTCGATGTCTACCAGAGCCCACAGCTGATCATCGAATCCACGGCGGACAAGGGCAATTCGGTGTTCGCCAACAACGAATACGGCATCAGCACCAAGGCTTACAGCGGACCGTTTGCCGATCACTATCGCCTGTTCTTCCACAACTTTGCGG
Organism: Ralstonia edaphi; assembly: GCF_958350185.1. Classification (NCBI taxonomy): domain Bacteria; kingdom Pseudomonadati; phylum Pseudomonadota; class Betaproteobacteria; order Burkholderiales; family Burkholderiaceae; genus Ralstonia; species Ralstonia edaphi. The sequence continues at coordinate 338,096 of NZ_CATWHI010000004.1, read as the reverse complement.
GCCGTGCGCAGTTTGACGGCGCATCGCAGAGCCGCGTGCGCAACGGCGCGGGCTTGCAGTGGTTCGACACCGGCGTCGAAGTGAACGGCGAGGTGCACCAGTCCGTCGGCGCTGCAGGCAAGACCGGCGGCACGCTCGATGCCACCTGGATCCCGAGCGACCACTGGAAGGTGTCGGGCATGGTCACGAACGACGACCTCGAGGTGCCCTACAAGGCGTACCAGGTGGGCGTGACTGGAAAGACCTTGAGCGGCAACGTGCGCTACACATGGGATGAAACGCGCTACGCCTCGTTGACGTACGGCGTGTCGCGCTACACCGACGACAACCTGCGCAAGCGCTGGGCGGCGAACTTCTATCAGCAGGTATTCACCTCGCCGCGCCATACGGTCGGTGTGCTGCTGGGGGCCGATACCAGCACCAACACCATGACTGGCCTGAATTACTTCACGCCGTCGCGCGACTACAGCGGCACGGCCACCGCCATCTGGTCGTGGACGCCCTGGCGCTATGCAGACAAGTCGTTCACGCAGCGCCTGTACCTGACCGGCGGCGTGTACAACCAGCAGTCGTTTGGCAACAGCCCGATGATGGAAGCGCGGCTGGAACACGTGTGGCAGATCAATCGCAAGACGCAGGTTTCCTACGGCATCGGCTTTGGCCGCCATCGTTACGACGGCCAGCCCGAGAACCGCAAGTTCCTGTACCTGAACCTCAACATTCCGCTGTGATGCCCATGCAAGCTCTCCGACAACCGTCGTTGCGACGATTCATCGCCTGGATGGCATTGACCGTGGCGCTGGCCATCGTGGCCGCCGTTCGCCCCGCCGGCGCCGTCCAGGTGGATTTCCTGCCCAAGCCCGATCCGGACGACGGCAAGACGTTCCGCGTGCTGTGCTTTCACGACATCCGTGACAACCTGCGCGCCAGCTTCGAGACGCTGCCCGACGGGTTTGCCGTCGACACCAAGATGCTGACGAACATGTTCAGCTGGATCCAGGCCAACGGTTATCACCCCGTCACGCTCGCGCAGATCGATGCGGCGCGCCACGGCGGCAAGCCGCTGCCAAAACGCCCGATCCTGCTGACGTTCGACGACGGTTATGAAAGCCACTACACGAAGGTCTTTCCGCTGCTCAAGCAGTTCCGTTTCCCGGCCGTGTTCGGACTCGTGACGGATTGGACCAATGCGCCGCAGGGGTCGAAGATCAAGCTGTCGAACACGCAGATCGTGCCGCGTGACTTCTTCATGAACTGGAGCCAGATCCGCGAGATGCAGGCCTCGGGCCTGGCCGAGTTCGCCACGCACACGGCTGATATGCACCACGGCGCGCTGGGCAATCCGCAGGGCAACGAGATGCCGGCGGCCACCACGCACGAATATCTGCCCAAGCTGGGCCGGTACGAAACCGACGACGAGTACCGCAAGCGCGTGCGCGACGACCTGCAGCGCAGCATCGACCTCATCCAGAAAAATGTGGGCACCAAGGTGCAGACGGTGGTGTGGCCGTATGGCGCCCACAACCAGATGCTCGACCAGGAAGCCGCCAACGTGGGCCTGAAGTACATGCTTACGCTGGAGCCGGGCCCGAATACGCCGGATGTGCCGCTCACCGCCATCCGCCGGAGCCTGATGGGCTACGACACCAACACCGGCGATCTCGAGCGCTCGCTGCGCGAGCCTGTGACGCATCACGGCGAGATCAACCCCGTGCAGCGCGTGGTGCAGGTCGACATGGATTACATCTATGACCCGGACCCGAAGCAGCAGGAAGCCAACCTCGGCAAGCTGGTCGACCGCATCAAGGACCTCGCGCCGCGTGTGGTGTACCTGCAGGCCTTCGCCGATCCGAAGGGCAACGGCGCGGTGGACGCGGTGTACTTCCCGAACCGGCACATGCCGATGCGTGCGGACTTGTTCTCGCGCGTGTCGTGGCAGTTGAAGACGCGGGCCAAGGTGGAGGTGTACGCGTGGCTGCCGATGCTGTCGTACAAGCTGCCGGCCAACAACCCGGCGGCTACGCATCTGGTGCAGTCGCTGCCCGGTGCGCCGCAGAAGCCGGGCTCGGTCAAGCCGCCGCGCCTGTCGCCGTTCGATCCGCAGGCGCGCCAGATGATCCGCGACATCTATGAGGACCTGGCCAAGAACTCGATCATCGACGGCGTGCTGTTCCACGACGACGGCGTGCTCGACGACTACGAAGATGCCAGCCCCGCCGCGCTCAAGGCCTACGAGGCCATGGGCCTGCCCGGCGATATCAACAAGATCCGCCAGTCGCCCGAGCTGATGCAGAAGTGGTCGAAGGCCAAGACCGCTGCGCTGATCTCGTTCTCGAAAGAGCTGATCTCGGTGGCGCAGGGCTATCAGAACGGCCGCGACATGCTGACCGCGCGCAACATCTTTTCGGGTCCGGTGCTCGATCCGAAGGCCGAAACCTGGACGGCGCAGAACTATGACGACTTCCTGGAGGCGTACGACTACGTGGCGCTCGAAGCCATGCCGTACATGGAAGAAGCCAAGGACCCGAAGGACTGGATGAAGAAGCTGACCGCCGCCGTGGCCAAGCACAAGGATGGCCTGAAGAAGACCATCTTCGAGCTGCAGGCGGTGGACTGGCGCAACCAGGACAAGCCGATCCCGACGACCGAACTGCGTGACCAGATGCGCGCGCTGCGCTCGGCCGGTGCCCTCAACTACGGCTACTACCCGGATGACTTCATTGCCGGTCGGCCCGATACCGAGGTGCTGCGCGATGTGATGTCGCTTAAGACGTACATCGAGACCCGCAAGCCGCCCGGCGGCAATAAGGGCAGCGTCGAGAAGCTCGACAGCAGCGCCGCGCCGCAGAGCCAGCCGCCGAATGCCGGCGTGGAAAGGAAACCCGCGACCACCGAAGCGGCGACGTCGTCCAACACCAAGGCGGGAGGCTGACATGGAAGTGGGCTTCCTTCTGGCCAAGCGCTGGATCTCCGACTTCGTCTTCTACTACCCGTTTTTCATGTCGTATTTCTGGATGATCGGCGGGCTGCTGCACTACTTCCTGCTTGAACGCGGGACAGAGCACGTGCGGCACCCGCTGGCATTGCTGGGGGTGAAGAGCTACCCCAAGGTGTCGATCATCGTGCCTTGCTACAACGAAGAGGCGAATGTGCGCGAGGTGATCAGCCACCTCGCACGCATGCGGTATCCGAACTACGACATCATCGCCGTGAACGATGGCAGCTCCGACCGCACCGGTGAGCGGCTGAACGAACTGGCTGCGGAGTACCCGCAGCTGGTGGTGATCCACCAGTCGTCGAACCAGGGCAAGGCGATCGGGCTCACCACCGCTGCACAGGTGACCGATGCCGAGTACCTGATGTGCATCGACGGCGATTCGATCCTGGATGTGGACGCGATTGCCTGGATGATCCGCCACCTGATGGAGAACCCGAACGTTGGCGCAGTGACGGGCAACCCGCGCATCCGCACGCGTTCGACGTTGCTGGGCCGCATGCAGGTGGGTGAGTTCTCGTCGATCGTGGGCCTTATCAAGCGCACGCAGCAGGTCTATGGCCGGCTGCTGACGGTGTCGGGCGTGGTCGTGATGTTCCGCAAGCACGCCATCGAGGATGTCGGCTACTGGAGCAACGACATGCTCACGGAAGACATCGACATCAGCTGGAAGCTGCAGGTGGGTGGCTGGATGATCCGCTACGAGCCGCGCGCGCTGTCGTGGATCCTGATGCCCGAGACCTTCCGCGGCCTGTACAAGCAGCGTCTGCGATGGGCCAAGGGCGGCATCCAGGCGTTGATCAAGTACGCGCCGGCAATGGCGAGCCTGCGGCAGTCGATGATGTGGCCGATCTTCTTCGAGTACGCGCTGTCGGTGGTGTGGGCGTACAACATGCTTGTTGTCATCACGTGGTCGATGGTCAGCTTCCTCGTCGAGCTGCCCCCCGAATGGCGCATGGAAGCGCTCCCACGCTGGCACGGCACGCTGCTCTTCATTACGTGTGTGCTGCAGTTGCTGATCGGCTGTTTCATCGATCGGCGCTACGACGACAACATCCTGCGGTACTTCATCGACACCGTCTGGTATCCGGTTGCGTTCTGGATCCTGAACCTTGTCACCACGGTGGTCGGCTTTCCGGCCGTCGCCTTCCAGCGTACGCGTGCCCGTGCCCGCTGGACCAGCCCTGACCGGGGCATCCAACAACAACAGGGGAATTCGCCATGACCATGCTTGTCATTGATGTTTCGCGAAACTCGATCCGACAGTCGTTCTCGGACAAGGGCGTCTTCGGCACGTTGCACCATGTGCTGTGGTTCCGGATCTTCCGGCCAGTGCTCGTGATTTCGATCTGGGGCATGCTGGGGCTGTATGTGGGCTACTCCATCAGCAGCGTGGGTCCGAGCGGCCTGCCGTTCGAGCAACTGCGCATGTACGGCAACATCATCGCCGGCATGGGCGGCGTGCTCGTGGTGTGGATGGTCCTGTCGCGGCTGGACCGTGCGATCCGCCGCAAGATTGCGCGTGCGCCGGTAGCGCGGCCGGCGTCCGGTGGCGCCTCCGCGCGCGCCTCGCGTGGGACGCTGCATGCGCAGCAGCCCGCGTGGCAGCGTCCGCGCAACACGCGCCTGCTGGTGGTCGACCACGACGATGACGGTGACATCACCCACGTGCGCTCGTGGCAGGAGTGGGCGGGCCGCCCCGCACCTGCCGGTACCGCCACACCGCCCACGCCGTTCACCCGCAGCCCGGAATACGACCCGGAAGAGCCGGTGCTCGGCTCTCGCCCTGTCAGCGAGGCGATCGTGCTGGAGAACCTCGACCGTGAGGAGCCCTCCCTTGCACGTGCTGATGCGCCGGCGCAGCAACCGCGCGACATCGTAAAGGCGGTGGACGCGGTGACGGCCGAAGCCGCCGGTTTCCATCGATTCGGCTATCGCGGCCGTCTGGGCCGCAGCGATTGGGTCGAACCGCAACCGGCCGAATCGCCTGCCCAGACGTACGCGATGCGCCCCGGCATGGCACGCCACTACGGCAGCGTGACCGCCGTCGTCCACGGCCGTGCTGCAGTGCAAGCAGCGGACCGCGCCACGGAACGCCACCGCGCGCTGCATGCGTTTGGTGCGCATGCACAATTGGACGATCCCTACGCGCGGCTCCAACGCGTCGAACGCGTTGACCCGCTCCACGGCTTTGGCCGCCGCGCGAACGTCGTCGCCGACGACGTGTAAGGTCGACGCCCCCAGCGCGGCAGTCAGCGCCCCGGTGATGCGAGTCACCGGGGCGCATTCTTTTGCGCAATTGACTTAGCGCAAACGGAGGAGGGCGGACTTTCCCGCTTTGCGCAATCGTTGCCGCCCGTGCGCTGCGCAGCACGGCAAACGGTTGGCGCACCAGCATCGCGCATAGGGCTGGTGCACCGCATGGACGGCGCATGGATTTGCCCTCTTGAATGCGGCTGCGTGCGTGCCTATGCTGGCTTCTCCTGCAGGCCCAGCAGTTCTCTCTCGGTGTTCCCGGCGGCGCTTGCAGTGCTCATGGTGTCAGTGAAAACCAAGCCCACCCCCCGTCACGGATTGCATGCCGTGGCCAACAGACAAGCTGGAGCCAACTGTGCTGAGTCCCCATGAATTTGCTGTCCTGCTTCTCGTCAACGACGGCGCGGAATCCGACGATCTGGATCGCGCCGATGTCGAAGCGCTCGTCGAGCGACAGCTCGTGACGCTGGAGCGCCGTGGCCCCGACCACAGCTATGCCCGGGTGACGCTCCAGGGCTACGTCCTGCTCAAGGCTTCCGGGCACGTCCGCACCAGCGGCCGCCGCGCGGTGGCCGTGCCTCACTGATCCTTTCCTCATTGCACGCAGCCCGTCGCTGCCTGGGCGCGCAGCCCAGGCGCCGAGTGACCTGCCTGCAATCGATACAAACAGAAACACACTGCTCGTGGCGGGGGCGCTGCTTATGCGCTCGCAGCCACGCTACGCGGCCGGCTTCTTGCTGAATTGCAGATGCCTATCCTGAAGTTCGACGTTCAAGCGTCGGCGGGTGGGCACGCATGACAACTCAAGAGGAGCCACCCATGAAGATCAGACATACCCTGCTCGCCGCGTTGTTTGCGGTCGCCGGTACCGCGGCCCTTGCGCAGCCCATGCCGCCGCCGCATCCGGAAGACCGTGATCACGAACGTGCGGAGCGCATGGAGCATGAGCGACACATGGAGCGCCGCGAAGAGCACCGTGAACTCCGTGCCGAACACCGCGACATCAAGCGTGACCGCGAAGCCCTGAGACACCGCGAACACGAGGCGCGCGAGCGCGCGCATGAAGTCCACGAAGACATGGAACATCGCTGATACAGCGTGACCCACTGAACGCCCGACCGCGGTCACGCAACGCCAGCGCGCCGGGCGTCATCCTGATGCGGCCGTTCCGACACTGCCAGCGTTCCCGTCAGTCGTCAGCCTCCGCCAATCCCCTGAATGATCTTGCCGCTGCCTTCGCACGACGGGCACGGGCTGCCGTCGTCGCGCTGGCCCGTTCCGTTGCACTCGGGGCAGATCGCTTCGCCGCTGCCTGGCGCGCCGGGCGCTGCTTCGTCACCGGGTGCGGCGGGGGCGGGCGGCGTGCCGGGGATGGGGTTTTCGTTGTTCATGCGATGTGCTCCTGAATCCGTGCGGGGACGGAACAGCGTCCCTTCAAGGGTGCGTTGCGGGAATGTTCGCGGGGCTGGCCGGTGGGCGCTCGCGCCCCTGCGGGCTGCCGCCGGTGGACCGGTCCTTGACCACGTTGCCGTTCTTGTCCTGATGCGAAGTGGAACCGGTGCGCGGTACGTATTCGCCGGAAGGGTTGGCGCTGTCGTTGCGGGTGCGGGCGCGGTTGCGCGTGGCATCGCGGCCCGTGGGGTTGTCGGTGCGGCTCGTGGTACCAGTGGCGGTGGTGCTGTTTGCGTTGGCTGGGGGTGCGTTGTCGCTGCTGCCGGCCTGCCCGCCCGTCGCTTGTGCGAACACGGCGCTGCCCCCGAGTGAGACGAACATTGCTGCCGCCGCGCACAGCGCACGTGCCTGATAGGTGGTGCGATTCATCGTCGTCCTCTCATGAAGTGTCTATGTCGGTTCCACCGACGCAACTCGCGCGCCCGTGCCGCTATTTGCCGGCAGCCAGCCGCCGCGCATGTTTGAGCGCCCTGACGATGTCGAGATAGGCGCTCTCCCGCGCCGCTGGGTCGGGGGCGCGAAGTGCGTAGGAGGGATGCCAGGTCGCCAGCACCGTATGGCCGTCATGTCGCACGGGCTTGTTGAAGTGGTCTTGCAGGCGCGCGTGGGCATCGTCGAGCAAGGCCTTCAGCGCAGTCGCACCCAGCGCTACCACTACCGCCGGCGCTTCCTGTTGCAGCTCCTGCTCGAGCCAGTACATGCAGGCCTGGACTTCGCGCTGCCCGGGCGTCTTGTGCAGACGCCGCTTGCCGCGCAGCTCCCATTTGAAATGCTTGACTGCGTTGGTGATGAACACGTCGTCCCGCGGGATGCCCGCCTCTTCGAGGGCGCGGTCGAGCAGCTTGCCGGCGGGCCCCACAAATGGCTTGCCCGCAAGGTCCTCGCCGTCCCCGGGCTGTTCGCCGACGAGCATGATGCGCGCCCGCCGCTTGCCTTCACCGGGTACGGCTTGGGTGGCGTGTCGCCAGAGATCGCAGCGGCGACATGCGTCAAGCGACGCCGGCTGCTGGTGCGGGTCGGTCTCGTCGGGCTCGGGGGTGGAGGGAGGCGTCTTCATGGGCAGGGTTTCCGGCTGCGCAAGGTGCAGCAACCTCAATGCCACCCCGGCTGGAACGTTGGTTGCGTAGGCTGTCGGCCTGCCAGGACGTGTAACGCAATCTTCGCTGGAGCCGGCCCATGCATGAGCCATTTGAGTTGTACCTGATGTACTTCCTGATCCCCCTGTGGGTGGCAGCCGGGGTGGCCGACTGGTGCTGCCACCGTGCCACGCGCATTGAAAGAACCTCCGGTGCCAAGGAGTCGTTGCTGCACCTGCTGATGCTTGCCGAGATGGGCGTGCCCGTGCTGGCAGCGTTGTTCCTGCGGGTCAACGCGCTCGTGCTCGTAGTGATGGCCGTTGCCTATGTCGTGCACCAGGCCACCGCCATGTGGGACGTCAGCTATGCCACGGCCCATCGCACCGTGAAGCCGTTCGAGCAACACGTGCACAGCTTTCTGGAGATGATCCCGCTCATGGCGTTGTCGGTGGTTGCGCTGTTGCACTGGAACGAGGTACTCGGCTTGTTGGGTGCGGGGCCTGCAACGCCCGACTTTTCCGTGCGCTGGAAAGATCCGCCCCTGCCGTGGGGCTATGTCGCCACCGTCCTGTCGGTTTTCGTGGTGCTGGAGCTGCTGCCGTATGCGGAGGAGCTGGTGCGTTGCCTGCGGCAACGGCGCGCTCCGCCTCTGGTTGCCGGGCAGCGGCGCGTTTAAGGAGAAAATTTTTGGAAGCTGCATCGAATGTTCCGTTGGACCGGCGCCGCCGGCTGGGCAACTGGTTGCCCGAAGGCGAGGCGCAGCTGGCGGCGTTTCGCACCGAGCTTGTCGCACAGGCATTGTCACGTCCGTCAAGGACGCCCTCGGTGGATGCCGTGCGGGCGCTCGCCAACCTGATCGATGGCGAGCCGGCACTGCGCATGCACCTCGCACGGGCAATCGACGAAGCAAGGGGCCACGGCTACGAGCTCGGCTACAAGGACAGCACAGAACTGCTGCTCACCATCGACCACATCGTCAAGTGCGCGCCGCGCTTCAGCGAGAAGACCCTGGTGATCTGCCCGCTCAATGCGCTCCTGGACTGGCCGATGTGCATGCCATCCGGCTACGCGCTGTTCCGCGACAGGCGCTTCAACGACGCGCTCAAGGCGGTGCTCAATGGCTGGAGCGCGTTCCTCAGCGGCCCGCACTCGCGCGCCTATCTGAACACGCAAGAGCCGGACGGCTGGTTCAGCCCTGAAGCGGCACGGCGCATCGGCATGGACCAGTTTCTGTGCGATCCGTCGCAGCCGTACTGGGGCTTCACGTCGTGGAACGATTTCTTCACGCGCCGCTTCCGTGCCGGCATGCGGCCCGTCGCGGGAGAAGACGACAACAAGCTGATCGTCAGCGCTTGCGAGGCCACGCCCTACAACATCAGCCACGACACGCGGTATGAAGATGCGTTCTGGATCAAGGCGCAACCGTACTCGTTGCGCGACATCTTCGGGCCGGAGAAGGCACAGTTGGCCGAGCGTTTTGCTGGCGGCTGTGCTTACCAGGCGTTCCTCAGCGCATACAACTACCACCGCTGGCACGCGCCCGTCTCCGGCACCATCGTCGATACCTACCATCTCGATGGCACGTACTACTCGTGCGTGGAATCGGAGGGCGCCGACCCCGAAGGGCTCAACGACTCGCAAGGCTACAGCGCTGCCATGGCAGCACGCGCGATCATCACCATCGCCTGCGATGATCGGGCCATGGGCACCGTGGGCTGCGTGTTCATCGGCATGGCCGAGGTGTCGTCATGCATGGTGGACGTGACGCCCGGCCAGCATGTTTGCAAAGGCGAGGAGCTTGGCTACTTCCAGTACGGCGGATCGACATACTGCCTGTTCTTCGAGCCCGGCGTGATCGATGCCTTCCTGGTCCAGTCGCCGCCGTCCGGCAACGCCGCGCCGGTGCACGTCAATGCGGCATTGGCGCGCGCCCGATAGCGGATCGAATCAGGCGTCGACCTCGGCCAATGCCTTGAGCCCCACCGACAGCATCGCCAGGTCAGGCGAGCCGGCAGCCACCTGGTCGGCGATGACGCGGTTGTAGCGCGCCAGCGCTTCCTGCCGTGTCGTGCGCCATCCGTCGATGAGCGCCTCCGCGCTGGTGCCAGGTGCCGCGTCTTGCAACACCGATTGCGTGAGCCGCCGCCGCAGTTGCCCCAGTTCTTCGAGCAACGTCGCACGCGCCAGCATCTGCCAATGCGTTTGCGTCGGCAGGCCGATGATGCCGCCTTGCAGCCATCCGTAACCGAGCGGCTGGTCGAGCGCAAAGTACACGCGGGCAGCGAGCCGCGTATCGCAGTTGCCTGCCGCTGCCACCTCGGCAATGTCGAGCAACGACACGCGTGCCGGCACGCCGGTTGCCACGCGCGCCAGCGTTTCGGGCACACCCGCTTCGGTGTAGACCTGCCGCTGCTGCGCGGCCGCCAGCGCGGATTCCTCCGTTTGCAGCGCGTCGATTTCGGGCGCAAGCGCATCCACCGCAGCCCGGAAGTGTTCGACTGCAGCCGGTACGTCCGACACGCGCCGCCGCAGGAACCACAGCGTGGCGCGCTCGTGCAGTTGCGCGAGCGAGGTGAACAGCGCAGTTTGCGTTTCGTGCGGCACCTGCGCATCGAGGGCATCGACTTCCTGCCACAGCGCATCGAGCCGGTAGACAGCGCGCGCTACGAGGCTGGCCCACACCACGGCAAGCGGTTCTGCGCCGGTCTCTTCGGCCATCCGGTGCACGAACGTCACGCCGGCGCGGTTGACGAGCGCGTTGGCGTGCATCGTCGCCAGAATCTCGCGCCGCAGCGTGTGCCGAGGGATCGACGTAGCGCAGCGCGTGTGCAGCGGCCTTGGAAAGTAATCCGGCAGGCCATCGGCCACGAACGGCTGATCGGGCAGGTCGCTGCCCAGCAGCACGTCGTACAGCCACATCTTGCTGTAGGCCATCAGCACCGCGCGTTCGGGCGTGGTCAGGCCGCCGCCGCTGGCCCGGCGGGCGTCGATCTCTTCATCGGCGGGCAGGAACTCGATCGCGCGGTTCAGACGGCCGTTGCGCTCCAGATGCCGCATCAGCCGTGCTTCCGGGTCGAGCCACAACGCCGTGCGCGTGCGCGCAAGTGACAGCGCCTGCGTCTGGAAGTAGTTGTCGCGCAGCACCAGCTCGCCCACCTCGTCGGTCATCTCGGCCAGCAGCGTATTGCGCTGCTTGAGCGTCATCTCGCCGTCGGCCACCACCAGGCCCAGCAGGATCTTGATGTTGACCTCGTGATCGGAGCAATCCACTCCGGCGGAGTTGTCGATGGCATCGGTATTGATGCGCCCGCCATGCTGCGCGTATTCGATGCGGCCGAGTTGCGTGCAGCCCAGGTTGCCGCCCTCGGCCACGACCTTGCAGCGCAGCTCCGCGCCGTTCACGCGCAGGCCATCGTTGGCGCGGTCGCCCACCTGGGCATGCGTTTCGGTGCTGGCCTTGATGTACGTGCCGATGCCGCCGTTGTAGAGCAGATCGGCGGGTGCCTTGAGGATGGCGTGCAGCAGGTCGTTCGGCGCCATCTCGGTGGCGGTCACGTCCAGCATGGCGCGCACCTCGGGCGTGAGCGTGATCGACTTGACCGTGCGCGGGAAGATGCCGCCGCCCGGGCTGATCAGCGCCCGGTCGTAATCGGCCCAGCTTGAGCGCGGCAGGTTGAACAGCCGCTCGCGCTCCGCAAAGCTGGTTGCCGCGTCGGGCGACGGGTCGAGAAAGATGTGGCGATGATCGAACGCCGCCAGCAGGCGGATATGGCGCGAGAGCAGCATGCCGTTGCCGAACACATCGCCTGACATGTCGCCCACGCCCACGACGGTGAAGTCCTGCGTCTGCGTATCGACGCCCATCTCGCTGAAGTGCCGCTTGACCGATTCCCATGCGCCGCGCGCGGTGATGGCCATCTTCTTGTGGTCGTAGCCCACCGAGCCGCCGGAAGCGAAGGCATCGCCCAGCCAGAAGCCGTATTCGGCCGAGATGGCATTGGCGTAATCGGAGAACGTGGCCGTGCCCTTGTCGGCGGCGACGACAAGGTAAGGGTCGTCTTCGTCGTAGCGCACGACATCCGGCGGCGGCACGACGCGGCCGTCGACGTAGTTGTCGGTCAGGTCGAGCAGCCCGCGCAGGAAGGTCTGGTAGCACGCCACGCCCTCGGCCAGGTACGCATCGCGGTCGCTGGCCGGCGGCGGTTGCTTGACGACAAAGCCGCCCTTGGAACCGACGGGCACGATGACCGTGTTCTTCACCATCTGCGCCTTGACCAGCCCCAGCACCTCGGTGCGGAAATCCTCACGCCGGTCAGACCAGCGCAGCCCGCCCCGCGCGACCTTGCCGCCGCGCAGGTGCACGCCTTCCACGCGCGGCGAGTACACCCAGATTTCGAACATCGGCTTGGGCTCGGGCAGGCCCGGCACGCGCGACGGGTCGAACTTGAACGAGAGATACGGCTTGGGCTGGTGCCCCTGTCCCGCGTCCGGCAGCGTCTGGAAGTAGTTCGTGCGCAGCGTGGCCTCCAGCACGCCCAGGAACTGCCGCAGGATGCGGTCTTCATCGAGGTTGGGTACGTCTTCGAGCGCCTCGTCGATCTGCTTGCGCAGCGTTTCCGCCGCACGCGAGCGCTCGGCCTCGGCAAGCGCGGGGTCGAATCGCACCAGGAACAGCCGCACCAGCGCACGCGCAATCGACGGATTGCCGTTCAGCGCACTCTCCATATACGCGTTGCTGAACGTCGAACCGATCTGGCGGATGTAGCGTCCATATGCACGGAGGATGCGCACCTCGCGCCAGGTCAGGCCCGCCTGCAGCACAAGGCGGTTGAGATCGTCGTTCTCCAGTTCGCCGGTCCAGATGCGCGCGAAGGCGTCTTCAAAGCGTGCGCGGGCTTCGTCGAGATCGACTTCGCTGCCGTCGATGGTCTCCATGCCGAAGTCGTGCATCCAGATCGGGGCGGCGTCGGCGGGTTCGATGCAGTAGGGGCGCTCCTCGTTCACGCGCACGCCGAGGTGCTCGAGCATCGGCAGGCTGTGCGATAGCGATGTCGGCTGGCCGGCGCGGTAGATCTTGAAGCGCAGCGCACCGGGCGGTGCTTCGAGCGGCCGGTAGAGCTGCATGGCCAGCACGTTGTCCGCCGCATTGGCGCCGAGCAGCGGCTCCATCAGTTCGATGTCGCGCACGGCAAGGCGCGCGGCGTAGTCTTCGCGAAAGCCGGCGGGAAACGCGCCGGCATAACGGCGCAGCAGGCGGTTGCCGCGCTCTTCGCCGCCGCGTTCGAGCAGCGCGTCGGCCAGGTCGTCCTGCCAGCGCCGCGCTGCCTGCACGATGCGGTCTTCCAGCTCGGCCACGTCAACGTCGGGCACGTTGCCCGGCTGCGTGCGCACCGTGATGTGGATGCGTGCCAGCATCGACTCCGACAACTGCGGCGTGAACTCCACGGCGGTGCCGTGATACGCGGCCTGCAGCAGGCTCTGGATACGCACGCGCAGGTCGGTGTTGAACTTCTCGCGCGGCACAAATACGAGGCACGACACAAAGCGGTCAAACGGATCACGACGCACGAACAGTCGCGTGCGCTGCCGCTCCTGCAAGCGCAGGATGCCCAGGGCGATGTCGTGCAGCGCTTCGGCGTCCATTTGGAACAGCTCGTCGCGCGGATATTGCTCCAGGATCGTCACCAGCGTCTTGGCCAGGTGCCCGTCGGGAAGAAAGCCCGTGCGCCGGATGACGTCGGCCACCTTGCGACGCACGAGGGGAATGTCTTCGGCCGGCACCATGTAGACGTTCGACGTGTACATCCCCAGGAAGCGCCGTTGCCCGCAGACACGGCCGTCGGCGTCGAACAGTTTGATGCCGACGTAGTCGAGATACCCGGGGCGGTGCACGGTCGCCCGCGAATTGGCCTTGGTGAGGAAGATGGGCTCCGGTGCGTCGATGAACTTCGCAGCGCCCGGTGCGAGGCGCGTCGTGTCCGGCGTGGAGGTGTCGCGCAGCGCTTCGCGCAGCACGCCCAGGCCCGTGCCGGGTATGCCGCGCAGGTAATGGCCATCGTCTTGCGTGATCAGTTCGTAATCACGGTAGCCAAGGAAGGTGAAATGACGCTCGAGCATCCAGCTGAGGAAGGCCTGCGTTTCGGCGATCTCGGTGCGTTCTACCTCTCCGGTGGAGGGCTGTGCGGCGCGTACGGCAAGGGCGTCGATGGCCGCCTGGGCGGCGGCCTGCATGGGCTTCCAGTCTTCCACTGCGGCACGCACGTCGCCCAGCACACGCATCAGGCCGTCGTGCAACGCCTGCAGGCGGTCGGGTTCGGAGAACCGGTCCACCTCGATGTGGATGGTCGACTCGAAGCGCGCCACGCCGCGGGTTGCCCTGTCTGCATCGGCGGGCGTGTCCGGCATGTCGCCCGCGAGTGCCGCCGGGCGCTGTACGCCGCCGCCGGCCGAAACCGCCACGCGCATGCCGGCGCCATCGCGCTGTACGCGGTAGACCGGGTGGAAGGCGGAATGCAGCGCCAGCCCTTGCCGGTTGATCTCCATGGTCACGGAGTCAAACAGGAACGGCATGTCGTCGTTGACGATCTCGACGACCGTATGGGCGCAGTACCAGCCGTGCTGTTCGAGGCTCGGGTTGTAGACGCGAACGCGCGGTTGTCCCGACACGAATTTCTGGCCCAGCTGCCAGTGCGCCATCGCCGCGCCGTAGAGATCGGCCACGCTGCGCGAGATCACGTCTTCGGGGTCTGCCAGACCGTAGTAGTGCCGCAGGAACGGCTCGAACAGGTCGGCAATATCGGGCGCGCGTTCGCGCGCCAGGGCCACTGCATCCGCCATGTGCTGGCGGACCTTGTCTTCGTGCTGGGCAGACATGAGGCGGCTCCCGATGAAGGGCTGCCTCATGCTACGCCGCGTGCCCATGGCTGGCAATCAGGGCGCCCGGCTTCGCTGATGCCGCTGTGTGCAGTGCAACGAGAGCGCGGGCGGTTCACGCGCTGCTTTGTGCAGCGCGCGTCAGCGATGTGTCCTCAAGCCTTCACGACGTTGATGCGTAGTGCCGGCTCGCCCGCCGCGATGGCCAGCAGGCGGTCGACATTCGGGTGAGCGCCGGGGCGGTTGCGCGCGTCGATGGTGTGCTCGGCAAACACGGCCAGGCCGTGCTCGGCGGCCTTGGCGTCGAGCTGGCCGAACGTCTGCTGCAGGTAGTGGTACACCGCCACCGAACCCTGCTTGCCGGGCTTGTTTTCGATGTCGGCCACCACGGTGCCCTGGCCGTCGACCAGATCGATGCGTTCGATGCCGTCAATGCCGGGCAGTTGGGCGAGGTTGTCCTTGAATACGCTGGTCGGTTGAATCACTGCGGTTGCTCCGTTGGTTGATCAGGCGGGCCGTATGTTAACGGCTCCGGCCCGACCCGCGCGAGCTTGCCTGTGCTTCAACGCTTGGCGCCGGCCTTGTTCACGGCGATGGCCGCCTGGATGAGCGCCTTCAACGCTTTTTCGTTGACCTTGTCGCCCTCGCGGAAATCGATGGCGCGGCGCGTGTTGCCGTCCAGGCTCGAATTGAACAGGCCCGCTGGGTCAGGCACGGACGCGCCCTTGGCAAACGTCATCTTCACTGTCTGCTTGTACGCCTCGCCGGTGCAGATCAGGCCGTGGTGCGACCACACGGGCACGCTCCATTTCCATTCCTCCACCACGTCGGGATCGGCTGCGCGGATAACGGCGCGCAGGCGGGCGAGCATGTCGCCGCGCCAGTCGTCCAGCTCTGCAATACGTGCGTCGATCAGCTCGGACGCGGGTGCGGCGGTGTCCGGCGTGCTCTTCTTCATGGGTGTCTGCCTCCAGGTGGACCAAGCAGATCATACTGGCAGGAACACGGGCCGGTAGCCACTCGACGCCCGGTGCATGAGATTCAGGCCCCGGCTTTAGACGAGAAAACGTAGGAATGCCTCTTTGTCGGGCAGAGGGAAATGAAACGCCAATCAAGCGCGGCAAAAATGAGCCGGCGCAGCCGGGTGCGCCATGATGAACCCGGCGCGAGCGGGCATGGCGCCCGTGCGATTTTGGAGCCAAACTTGCTTGCCTGAAGCTGGTTTGGCCGAGGGAGCCATCATGCAAGAGCTCGCCTTTCGCACCCTGCTGTACCGCTACTTCTTCTTCGGCTGGCTGTTCAAGGATGCCAGCCGCGGCAACCTGTTCGAACGGTCGGCGGCCTGGCGTTTCAACCAGGCGCACGCGCACTGGCTGCTGGCGTATATGCGGCGCTGGTTGTGGTGCGGGTTGCTTTGCTACGCGCTGGGCGGTGTGCTGGAGCTGGGCCTCAACACGCCGGGGTTGTCGGTGCTGTTCTATGTGCCCAGCGCGTTGAGCGTGCCGGTCAACGTCGTCATCGGCGTGCTGTGGATTGGCCTGAAGGCGCTGCCCGGGCCGCTGCGCGAGCGCTAGGCAGGTGCGCGGCTAGACCGTCGCCAGCAGCAGTTCCTCTGCGTTGCGCGGCGGGCGCAGGCCGTCGGGCCGGCCCGCGAAATAGCGCTCCGTCAACATGTCTGCCGAGATGTGCTGGGCATCGCGAAAGCCGTTTTCGTGGGCCAGCGCGAGCATCTCTGGCGGCGTAAAGAAGCTGATGAACGGTGTGCCGCTCGCGCGTGCGCCTTTTTCCGCCATTTCGAGGCCGGGGCGAACGTCCGGGTCAGCCATCTCCAACGGGAGCAGAAACGTCATCGCCAGCATCGAGCCCGGCGCCAGCGATGCCACCTGCCGCAGCGTGGCCGCATTCGCTTCCTTGGTCAGATACATGCTCACGCCCGTGGACACCACGATGGCCGGCCTGCTCGCATCAAACCCAGCCGCGACCAGCGCATCCTGCCAGGATTGGCGCGCCTCGAAATCCACCGGCACGAAGCGCAGCCAATGCGGAATGCCGAAGCCCAGCGCTTCCAGACGCTGGCGCTTCCAGGCTTGCGGGCTGGGCTGATCGACTTCAAACACCGTCATGCGCGATGCCACATCCGGCCGGCGTTGCGCAAAGCTGTCGAGTCCCGCGCCGAGAATCACATACTGGCTCAAGCCACGGCCCGCTTGTTCGATGACGAGGTCTTCGATAAAGCGTGCGCGGGCCACAATGGACGCGCGAAACGGGCGCGTGAACTGCGGGTCCATGTCGCCGCGTTGTTGCCAGTCCGGTTCCGGTGCGAGCAGCTTCAGGCCCACTTCGTCTTCCAGCACGTGCGGTGGTGCATCGCTGTGCACATGCAAGGCGCGCCACAACGCGACGCGCACTGCGGTGCTGTCGGGGGATGCTGTCTGTGGGTCGTTCATTGCACACACGCCTCCATTGGTGGACCTGCCGGTGAGCTGGTCAGTCGATCAATCGGGTTGGTGATACTCCGGAAATACGGCAACGGCCTGCACGGGCTGCTTCGTCATGCACACCTCGAACAGGCGGCTGGCGAGCCACTCGGCCAGCCAAGCCTGTACGGCGGGCAGCGGCTGGGCAGCAAACCAGTCCGGCTCCACCGCCGCAAACTGCCGCACGAACGGGAAGATCGCCAGATCGGTGGCGCACGGCGTCGCGCCACCAAGATAGCGTTGCGCCAGCAAGCGGGATTCCAGCGGTATCAGCAGCGTTTCTGTTGCCCGGGCACGGGCCGTCTCACGGGGCGTGGTCTCTTGCGGATACCGGTCTGGGTATTTGTAGCGATCGAGCTGGCGCTTGAACTCGCCGTCGTTGGTGTGCAGCAGCGCGAGGTTCTCGTCGGATTGCGCGCGGCGCCACCAGCCTTCCGGGTCGCGTGCTTCGAAGGCCCATTGCATGATGTCGAGGCTCTCTTCCAGCACGCTGCCGTCGGTCAAACGCAAGACGGGAACGGTCCCTTTCGGGGACAGCGCCAGCAGTTCGGCAGGCTTGTCGCGCATGACGATCTCGTAGGTCTGGAAGCGTCGATTGGCTTGCAGCATCGCCAGGCGCGCACGCATGGCGTAGGGGCAGCGGCGATAGCTGTAGAGCAGGGGCAGGGCTGGATTGTCGGACATCGATACGAATGCGGGGCTACGGATTTCAGGCGCGTCAGGGTAGCGGATTCATGGGCGCGGCGCGCTAGGCCGCCAGACGTGAATGTCCGGATCGCCCGGAGCGCCGCACCGATTGCGGCGGCTGCCCGAATACGCGAATGAACGCACGCCGCATGCGTTCGGGGTCGGCAAAGCCCACGGCGCGCGCGATGTGCTCCAGCGATTCATCGCCCGCTTCCACGCGCGGCCGGGCGATTTCGGCACGGAGTTTTTCGATGGCCTTGGCGGGCGTCTGGCCAGTCTCGGCCACGAAGGCGCGGTCGAACTGGCGGCGGCTCAAATGGGCCACTTCGGCCAGGCGGTCGACGTCCAGCGCTTCGTGCAGGTGTTCGCGCGCATAGGCGAGCGCACGCGCGATGCGGCTCGATGCCGGGTCCAGCTCCAGCAAGGTCGAGAACTGCGATTGCCCGCCGGGCCGCCGGTGATAGACCACCAGCTCGCGGGCCACGGCGCGCGACACGTCGACGCCAAGGTCTTCCTCGATGAGCGCCAGCGCCAGGTCGATGCCCGACGAGATGCCGGCCGACGTCCACACCGGCCCGTCGTGGATGAAGATGTGGTCGCTCTGCACCTGCACGCGCGGATAGCGTCGCTGCAGCAGCGCCGCCATGCGCCAATGCGTCGTGGCGCGGCGGCCATCGAGCAGGCCTGCCGCCGCCAGGGCAAACGCGCCGGAGCACACGCTCGTCATGCGTCGCGAGTGTGCTGCCGCTTCCCGCACGAAAGCGATCAGCCGCGGCGAGAACGCGTCTTCACGCGGGCCGTTGCCGCCCGAGATGATCAACGTATCGAAGGCCGGATCGTCCAGGCCTTGCGTCTGCATGACGAGGCCCGGCGCGCTCTGCACCTGCGCGCCCCCTTCGGACAGCACGTCGATCCGGTACGCCGGCTGGGGTGCCAGGCGGTTCGCCACGTCAAAGGCCGTCAGCGGGCCAGTGAAATCGAGCAGGCTGCAGCCCGGAAACACCAAAAAGCCGATTCTGCGCATGATGTCTTGAAATGAGGGATTAACGTCATTTAGGCCTGATGTTGCTCCGCCAGACTGCTGTTGTCAAACGCATTTCTGGAGAGACGATCATGACAACCGCGATGTGCTTGCCGGCCACGTCGACGCCGATGTCGCGCCATCACCGCTGGAAGGTGCTGGGCGTGGGGGTGGCCGCCAATGCGAGTTTTTCGGCCGCGTTTTCGGGCATCCCGACGACTGCCGTGTTCATCCGCTCGGCGTATCACCTGGGCAATGCGGAGCTGGGTGTGGCGCTGGGTGCGCTGGGGCTTGGCATTGCCATCAGCGAGCTGCCGTGGGGTTTGCTGACCGACCGCTGGGGCGATCGCACGGTGCTGCTGGCGGGGCTGGGGCTGACTGCGCTGGCCCTGTTCGTGATGGCATGTTGCGTGGTGCCGCTGCATGGCAACGTGCCGCCGCTTGCGTGGCTGGTGGGCGGCATGCTGAGCGTCGGCCTGCTGGGCGGCAGCGTGAACGGATCGAGCGGCCGCGCGGTCATGGGCTGGTTTCGCGAAGGCGAGCGCGGATTGGCCATGAGCATCCGCCAGACCGCCGTACCGCTGGGCGGCGGCATTGGGGCGCTCGTGCTGCCGAGCCTGGCGGCGCACGCCGGGTTTGCCGCCGTCTACGGCGTGCTGGCGGCGGCGTGTGCATTGACTGCGGTGCTGACGTGGCTGTGGGTGCATGACGCACCGGACATGGTGAATGCCGTTGCGCAAGCAGCCACGCCGGGCAGCACTGGCCCGCTGCGCGATCCAATGCTGTTGCGCATGGCCCTGGCGATCGGACTGCTGTGCGTGCCGCAAGGGGCCGTCGTTGCGTTCGCCACGGTGTTCCTGCGCGACTTTGCGCACGCCAATGTGCTGACGCTCAGCCTGACCATGGCGGCGGTGCAGGGCGGGGCGGCCGTCATGCGCGTCTGGAGTGGCCGCTGGACCGACCGCCACGGCAATCGCCGCGCTTATCTGCAGGCGTGTGCGCGGTTGAGCGCCGCGCTGTTCGTGGTGCTGGCCGGCGTGGCCTGGATGACCTCGGCGCTGTCGGTTGATCTGTCGGTCATGCGGGTGGCGCTGGTGGCGGCCGTGGTGGCGGGCGGTATCTGCGTATCAGCGTGGCATGGCGTGGGTTATACGGAACTTGCCACGCTGGCCGGTGCGCAGCGCGCCGGCACGGCGCTCGGGCTTGGCAATACAGGCGCGTTTGCCGCGCTCGGGCTCACGTCGCTGTGTCTGCCGCAGGTGCTGGCGTGGTCATCGTGGCCGGTGGTGTGGCTGGTGGCGGCAGGCAGCGCGCTGATTGCGTGGCGTGTGCTGCCGGCGCAGCGTCCATAGGTGTACGCAGCGCCAATCCCCTCGTTTCTTCCTATAGTGAGCCGCAGGCGCCGCCCGGTGCGGCCCCGTAAAACGAAGCAACGCAACGAAACGAGGGGGCCACCATGGCAGGCTTGGGCGCAATCGACCACGTGGTCGTGCTGATGTTGGAGAACCGGTCGTTCGACAACCTGTTCGGCACGCTGTATTCAAAGAGCGCGGAGTTCGACGGCCTGTCGGGCGAAGAAACCAACCCAGACGGTGGCGGCCAGCCGATCCGCGTGTGGACGACGCCCGCGCCGGCCAACGTGATGACGCTGCCCAATCCCGACCCGGGCGAACTCTTTACCGACATCAACCAGCAGCTCTTCGGCCAGCAGATGCCGCTGGGGCAGACGCCCACCATGCAGGGCTTCACCACCAACTACGCCAAGAACGGTGGCGACCCGCGCGACATCATGCATTTCTTCACGTCGGACCAAGTGCCCGCGCTCAGCACGCTGGCGCGCAATTACGCCGTGTGCGATGCGTGGTTTGCCTCGGCGCCGTGCCAGACGTGGCCCAACCGGTTCTTTGTCCACACCGGCACCGCGCACGGTTATCCGAACAACTCGCCGGTGCATTTTCCGTACTTGATGCCGACGCTGTTCAACGCGCTAGACGGCGTGGTGCCCGACGACTGGGCCGTCTATTACCACGACTTCGCACAGTCGCTCACGCTCACGCGGCTGTGGCTGCATCTGGACCACTTTCACCTGTTCGACGATTTTCTCGACGATGCGTCCAGCGGCAAGCTGCCTTCGTACAGCTTTATCGAGCCGCGCTACTTTGCCGATCTCGACTGGCCCAACGATATGCATCCGCCGCACGATGTAGGCTACGGCGATGCCCTCGTCGCGCAGGTGTACAACGCGCTGCGCAGTTCGCCGCAGTGGCATCAGACCCTGCTCGTCATCACCTTCGACGAGCACGGTGGCTGCTTCGACCACGTGCCGCCGCCCGCCGCGGTGCCGCCCAGCCCGCCGCAGCCGGGGCAGCTTTTCGCGTTCGACCGGCTGGGCGTGCGCGTGCCGGCGGTGGTGGTATCGCCGTGGATTCCCAAGGGCACGATCTTCCGCTCGAATGTGGCGCAGCCGTATGATCACACCGCCATCATCAAGACGCTGCGCATGCGCTACAACATCCGCACCCCGCTCACCGCCCGCGATGCCAGTGCGCCCGACCTCGGCCACGTGCTGGAGCTGAGCGCACCCGATGACGACCGCGAGCCCGTCGTCGCGCGTGCCATCGCAGCAAACCCGGCCGGCTTGCAGGCCGCCCGCAACGCGCCGCTCAACGATTTCCAGTGGGCCATGCATGAGTCGGCGGCAATGCTGGCGCCGCTCGGCACCGGCATCAGCATTGACGACCACGTGCGCAACCTCTCGACCGATCAGCAGCCGCCGGTTCCCGCTGCGCAGAACGCCCAGCAGGCGGCGCAGCACATCAAGGACGTGCTGGCATCGATGGATCTGCCGCACGCGGGGCAATGATCGTGAACGCACCACTTCAGGCCCTGCCCGTTGTCATACGCGCTTTCAGACCTGGCGACGAGCCGCTGCTGCACGCCGTCTTTCACTCCGCCGTGCACGGTATCGCCTCCCGCCGATACAGCCCCGAGCAATGCGAGGCCTGGGCCCCCACCGATTACGACGTCGCCCAGTGGGGCGAGCGCATCCGCCGCATCCAGCCCTTTGTGGTGGAACGCGCCGGGCGCCCCGTCGCCTATGCCGATTTGCAGGCGAACGGCTATATCGATCACTTCTTCGTATCGGGCGACCATGCGCGACAAGGCATTGGGCAACAACTCATGAGCCACATTCTCGGCTTGGCAGCGCAGCGCGACGTGCCGCGTATGCAAGCCCACGTGAGCTTGAGCGCCGAGCCTTTCTTTGCCCGCAACGGGTTTGAAGTGATCGCACGCCAGACCGTGACGGTGCGTGGCGTCTTGCTCGATAACGCATTGATGGTGCGCGTGCAGGCGTGAGCTAAGAGTCGCACCGGACTTTGTTCTTCGGGGAAACCCTCGCAATGTGGTTAAAGATTGCCGAGGATCTGTCGTTAGTTTTGCTGAATTCAGTTCCCTTAGAGGAACCGCTTCACGCTCCCCAACTTCGCGCGACAGATATGAAGACGCTCTCCATCAAGGCACGGCTGGCGCTGGTGCTGTTTGTTCTGGCTGTGTTCCTGGCGGGGGTCGGCGCGCTGGGCCTGGTTGGCAACATGCGCTCCAACGCCGCGCTCAAGGAAACCTATTCCAATAACCTTGCTTCCACCCGGGCGCTCGGGCAGGCGGAATCCAAGCTTGCGCAGGCGCGTACGGCATTGGACCGTGCCGTCACGCAAACGGACGCAGCCAAGGCCACTGACGCCATCGGCCGTGTCAATTTGCAGATCCAGAACAGCGACAAGGCTTGGGCGAGCTATCTGACTTTGCCGTTTTCCACGCCAGAAGAAGAAAAGGTGGCCGGTGAAGCGAAGAAGCTGCGTGAGATCGTCAAGAGCGGTATCGGCGAGGCCATTGCGGCTATCCAGCGCGGTGACAGTGAAAGCGCTCACCGCATCGCGATGGAAACCATGCCTGCGCAATTCCGCGCGTACGCCGAGTTGTCCGATCGCCTCAATGCCATCCAGATGGAAGTGTCCACTGCGTCGTACGAAAGGGCGCAGTCTTTCTTCAATGGGCTGGTGTGGGCATTCATCATCGTGATTGCCTTGGGCATCACGCTGGCGGCTGGGTGCTACCTCGTACTGTCGCGCGCCATCTCGCGCCCGCTGGCAGAGATGCTCGTGCACTTCCACGAAATTTCGGGCGGCAACCTGACCACCGACGTGCGCATCCACTCGCGTGACGAGATGGGCCTGCTGATGGAAGGCCTGCAGCAGATGCAAGCCAAGCTGAAGGAGACCGTGGTGACGGTGCGTCGCGGCAGCGAGTCGATTGCGTCCGCCACGCAGCAGATCGCCGCGGGCAACACCAATCTGTCGCAGCGCACGGAAGAGCAGGCCAGCTCGCTGGAGGAAACCGCATCGAGCATGGAAGAGCTGACGAGCATCGTGAAGCAGAACGCCGACAACGCGCGTCAGGCGAGCACGCTGGCAGTCAACGCCTCCGACATTGCCGTGCAGGGTGGCGCCGTGGTGCAGGACGTGGTGACGACCATGGGCGAGATCAGCGAATCGTCGCGCAAGATCACCGACATCATCGCCGTGATCGAAGGCATTGCGTTCCAGACCAATATCCTGGCGCTCAACGCCGCGGTGGAAGCGGCGCGTGCCGGTGAACAGGGTCGCGGCTTTGCCGTGGTGGCGGGTGAAGTGCGCACGCTGGCGCAGCGCAGCGCGGGTGCCGCCAAGGAAATCAAATCGTTGATCGAAGATTCCGCCACGCGTGTGGAATCCGGCTCGACGCTGGTGGCACGTGCCGGCAAGACGATGGAAGAGATCGTCGTGGCCGTGAAGCGCGTGACCGACATCATGGGCGAGATCAGTGCGGGCTCGGCTGAACAAAGCACCGGCATCGAGCAGATCAACGAAGCCGTCACGCAGATGGACGACGTGACGCAGCAGAACGCCGCGCTCGTTGAAGAAGCCGCTGCCGCTGCGCAGGCGCTGGAAGAACAGGCGGATGAGCTGCGTCGTGCCGTGGCGGTGTTCCGCGTGGCGATGTAAAGCACGTTCCTGATGGGTTGCCCCGGCAGCGAAATGGCTGCCGCGGCGCTACACTGCGGGGTCGGCCTTCGGGTCGGCCCCGCTTTGTTTTATGCGGTGCATCCAGAAGCCGCTCATGCTCCTGCTACGCCCCCGAGCCACTCGCCAAGAGCCATGAGCCGGTTCACATAACGATTATTCGGAGGTGTCATGCGTTCCCAGTGTCGTCGTGTTCCCGTTCGCGTCTTGGTGTCTGCAGCCGTGTTGGCATGCAGCGCCGGCGCGTTCGCTCAGACCATTCCTGCCAGCAAGCCCGCGCCTACCACGCTCACGCCCGAGCAGCAGCGCTACCACGACATCTATAAAGAGCTGGTCGAGATCAACACGACGCATTCGGCCGGTGACACGACCCAGGCCGCGCGCGCGATGGAAAAACGCCTGCGCGATGCAGGGTTTGCCGCCGCTGACATGCAGGTGCTTGAGCCCTTCCCGAAAAAGGGCAATCTCGTGCTGCGCTGGAAGGGGGCGGGCGGCAAGAAGCCGATGCTGCTGCTCGCCCACATTGACGTGGTGGAAGCCAAGCGCGAAGACTGGAAGACCGACCCCTTCAAGCTGCAGGAGACCGATGGCTATTTCACCGCGCGCGGCGCGATCGACGACAAGGCGATGGCCTCGGCTTTTGTGTCAGTGCTCGGGCAGCTCAAGCAGGAAGGTTTCAAGCCATCGCGCGACATCATCCTGGCGTTGACCACCGACGAGGAACGCGGCGATGTGCCGACCAACGGCGCGTACTGGATCGTCAACAACAAGCCGGAGCTGGTGAAGGCCGAGTTCGGCATCAATGAAGGCGGTGGTGGCGAGCTGCGCAACGGCAAGCCGGTGCTGCACCGCATTCAGGTGGCCGAAAAGATGTACACGACGTACGAGCTCGAAGTGCGTGACGTGGGCGGACACAGTTCGGTGCCCACGAAGACGAACCCGATCTATGCGTTGTCGGCCGCGCTGGATCGGCTGGGGGCGTATCAGTTTCCCGTCAAGCTGGCCGACGTGACGCAAACTTACTTTGCCCGCAGCGCACCGCTGGCCACGGGGCAACTGGCGGACGACATGCGTTCGGTCGGCACCGGCAAGCCGGACCAGGCCGCGATCGATCGGCTCTCGGCCATTCCGTTCTACAACGCCCAGTTGCGCACGACGTGCGTGGCCACCATGGTCAACGCCGGCCACGCCGAGAACGCGCTGCCGCAATCGGCCAAGGCCACCGTCAATTGCCGCATCCTGCCGCACGATGATCCCGCCGATATCGATCGTCAGTTGAAGCAGGTGATCGGCAACGAGAAGATCAGCGTGCGCTACGTCAACAAGCCGCTGGCGAGCCCGGCGTCTCCGCTCAATGGCGACTTGGTGAAGACGGTGGAAGCGCTGACGCAGCAGATGTGGAATGTGCCGGTGATTCCTGCCATGAGCACCGGCGCGACCGACAGCCGGTTCATGCGCAATGCCGGCATTCCGATGTATGGCGTGTCGGGGTTGTTTACCGAGCCGGCTGACCTCCGCACGCATGGTCTGGATGAGCGTATCGAGATTGCGCGGTTGTATGACGGGCGGGAGTTTCTTTATCGGCTTGTGAAGCAGTTGGCTGAGTGAGTTTTTGGTTGAGTGCTGCGCTCGTGTGTTTTTTCGGGTGCGGCTTTTGGTTCTGGTTTTTTGTTGGGTTTCGGCCCCTGGCGGGGCCGACTTACTTTCTTTGTCTTGCCAAAGAAAGGTAAGCAAAGAAAGGCGCGCCCGATGCGGCGACCCCTTCCTTGAATTTCCGTGACCGCGCGGGGAAGGAGGCAAACTCGCTGCGCTCAGACAGCCTCCTTCCTTTTTCCGCCCGCTCACAAAAATTCAAGGCGCCGCATAGGGCAGGGTACGGCCACACCGTTCGTATGCCTGGGCTGGCGTCTTAGCCTGCCTCGGCAGGAGGGACGGGTTGTTAGATGAATCCGCCATCGGTCATCAAGGTGCGGCCGGTGATCCAGCGGGCGTCGTCCGAGGCCAGGAAGGCGATGGCGTCGGCGATGTCTTGCGGCTCGGCCAGGCGGCCCATCGGGGTTGATTCGCGCATGCGCGCTTTCACTTCATCGGGAATCGGGGCGGTCATGTCGGTGCGCGTGAGGGCGGGGGCCACGGCGTTGACGGTGATGTTGCGCGGGCCCAGTTCTACGGCAAACGCGTGGGTGAGGGCGCTGACGGCGGCCTTGCTTGCCGCATACACTGCGAGCCCTGCGCGCGGCCGGTACACCAGGCTGGAAGACACGTTCACGATATGCCCGCCGCGCGCCGGCACATGCGGCAGCACCGCTTGCGTGACGAGAATCGTCGAGAACGCATTGGTGCGGAACTGCGCGTCGAACGACGCAAGGTCGATGCTGCCGACCGGCTGGTTTTCCAGAATGCCGGCATTGTTGACGAGGATGTCGATGGCGCCGAAGGCCTCGCGCACGATGCTCACCATTGCGTCAACCGACACGGCATCGCTCACGTCGGCCTGCACGGCAATGGCTTGTGCGCCGGTGCTGCGGATGCTGTTGACCACGGCATCGGCTTCTGCGGCGTTGCTGCGATAGACCACGGCCACGCGCGCGCCGTCGGCGGCCAGTCGATGCGCCACGGCGGCGCCGATGCCGCGCGAGCCTCCGGTGACGATGGCGGTGCGGCCTGCCAGGCGTTGTGCAGTCGTGGACGGGGTGGCTTGAGTTTCAGACATGCTGTTCTCCTGAATGGGTGCGATGTTTCGGGAGAACAGGTTACGAACCCGCCGGCTTGTGCGCAGCCCGTTTGGCCGCGACGCGGCGTTCCAGCATTGGAACGACTGAAGTGCAATCAGCCCTGCTGGCGCTTGCGGTATTCCGCCACCTTGTGCCGGTTGCCGCAGAGGGCCATGCTGCACCAGCGGCGCTTGTGCGACTTCGTGCGGTCGTAAAACCACAGCGTGCATTCGGGGTGTTCGCACACGCGCACGAGCTGGAAATCGCCTTCGGCGAGCAGATGCGCGGCGGCTTCGGCCAGCGGCGCCAGACATTGCTCGACCGAATCGGTGGGCCGCAGGCGCTCGACGCGCGGGGTGCCGTTTTCCCAGATCAACACAGGATGGCTTGGCGCCTGCCGCAGGAACACATTGAGCGCATCGGCGCTGGCCGCACGGCCCGACTTGCGTGCTTCCACCAAGGTGCGAATCACTTCGCGAAGGTGCCGCGCCACGGCCAGCAGCACGCCGGGCGGATAGCGGCCCGCCACGGGCTCGGCAAGCCAGCCGGCGCGTACCAGCCAGTCGGAGACATCGGCGTCGTTCTGCCAGAAATCGTGCGTCTGGCCGTTGATGTTGGCCACGGTGTTGAGCATGTCCAGCACCGGATCGTCGGCGATCAGCAGGGGAGCATCGGCGGCAGCAGCGGGTGCGGGCATGGCGATTTTCGAAAAGGCGGTGGGTTGAATTGTAACCAATTTAATAAACTATGCCAGTTACTTGTTGCGCGTGCGTTTCAACGGATCGATCCGCTGAAAAGCCCACCGCATTACCATGTGTCATCCAAGTAACTTGCCGGAGACGATCATGAGCGCATGGCCCGATGCACGCGTGCTGGAGTTGTTCAACATCGAAGTGCCCATCGTGTTGGGACCGATGGCGGGCGTGGCCGGCGTGGAGCTGGCGATTGCCGTGGCGCGGGGCGGGGGCCTCGGTTCGCTGCCGTGCGCGATGCTCAACGTCGAGCAGATCCGCCAGCAGGTCGAGCAGTTTCGGGCGGCCGTGCGCGGCCCCATCAACCTGAACTTCTTCTGCCACACGCCGCCGCAGCCGGACCCTGAGCGCGATGCCAAATGGCGTGCCCATCTGGCGCCGTACTACGCCGAATTCGGTATCGATTTGAATGCGCAAGCGCCGGCCGTCAACCGGGCGCCGTTCGACGAGGCGACCTGCGCGCTGGTGGAGGAATTGAAGCCGGAGGTGGTGAGCTTCCACTTTGGCCTGCCGACACCGGAGTTGCAGGCCCGCGTGAAGGCTACAGGGGCGAAGATCATCTCCGCCGCCACCACGGTGGAAGAGGCGCGCTGGCTGGAAGCACGTGGCGTAGACGCCATCATTGCCATGGGCAACGAGGCGGGCGGCCATCGCGGCATGTTCCTCGCCAAGACGATCGAATCGCAGGTCGGCACGTTCGCGCTGGTGCCGCAGGTGGCCGATGCGGTGAAAGTGCCCGTCATTGCAGCCGGCGGCATTGGCGATGCGCGCGGCTTGGTGGCAGCGTTGGCGCTGGGGGCGTCGGCCGTGCAGATCGGCACCGCCTACATGCTGTCGCCGGAGGCCAAGACATCGGCCATTCATCGCGCGGCGCTCAAGCAGGCAACGGATGCCGACACCGCGCTCACCAATTTGTTTACCGGCCGACCGGCGCGCGGCATCGTCAACCGGCTGATGCGCGAGATCGGCCCGATGAGCCCGTTTGCGCCGGCCTTTCCGACAGCCGGCGGCGCGTTGGCGCCGCTGCGCGCCAAGACGGAGCCGACCGGCTCGGGCGATTTCATCAATCTGTGGTCGGGTCAGGCCGGCCAGCTGGCCACGGAAGACTCGGCCGAAGCCATCACGCGGCGCATTGCGGCCCAGGCGCTCGAGCGACTCACCTGAGTTTTTCTGCTGCATCGCTTCCCGCGCGGGCACGCCAGACGGCGTGCCCGTTTTGTTTCACATCACAAATCGGCATGCGAGCGATGGGAAAATTTCATGTAACTTGAAAAACGTTGTTTACATGGTTACGATGGTTTCGTTGCTTGTTCTCGAAACCCATCCGGAGCCTTGCCATGAACGCCCCTGCCCGAACCGCTGATCTGGTTGTCGATGCGTATGCCCCCACCGCTGTGCGTCATCGCACGGTGGATGTTGAAGGTGTACGCATGTTCTATCGCGAGGCCGGCCCCGCCGATGCGCCCACCGTGCTGTTGTTGCACGGCTTTCCGAGCGCATCGCATATGTTCCGCAACCTGATTCCGCAGTTGGCTGAGCGCTATCGCGTGGTGGCGCCGGACTTTCCCGGCTTTGGCCTGACGCAGGTGCCGAGCGGTTTCCGCTACACGTTCGACAACCTTGCGCATGTGGTCGATGGCTTTACGCAGGCGATCGGCCTGTCGCGGTACGCAATCTACGTGTTCGATTACGGCGCGCCGGTGGGCTGGCGCCTGGCGATGGCGCATCCGGAGCGCATCAGCGCCATCGTCACGCAAAACGGCAACGGCTATGAGGCAGGGCTGGGCGAAGGTCCGTGGGCGCCCATCAAGGCGTATTGGAACCACCCCGACGAAGCGCATCGCCGCGAGCTGCATGCACTCGTCTCCGACGAAATGACGCAGTGGCAATACCTGGATGGCGTGCCTGACCCGACGCGCGTCGCGCCGGATGGCTACTTGCTGGATCAATATTTTCTGAGCCGTCCGGGCCAGCTCGACATCCAGATGGATCTGTTCCTCGATTACGCGAGCAACGTGGCGCTGTATCCGGCGCTGCATGCGTATTTCCGCGCGCATCGTCCGCCGCTGCTGGCAGTGTGGGGCCGCAATGACACCATTTTCATTCCGCCTGGCGCTGAGGCCTTCAAGCGCGACCTGCCGGATGCGGAGATCCACTTTGTCGACAGCGGCCACTTTGCGCTGGAGACGCACCATGCGGAAATTGGCGCACGCATGCTCGACTTTCTTGGCCGCGTGGTGAAGTAGCGCGCAGCGTCAAGGCATCGGCTGCATGGTGGCTTCGGCGGCAAAGCGCTCGCGCAGGAACGCCACCAGCGCCTTCACTGAAGGCGGCACGCCAGCGCGCGACGGATAGAGCGCGTGCAGGTCGGCCGGTTCAGGCGTCCAGCCGCGCAGCACCCTGCGCAGTTGGCCACTGGCAAGCGCCGCATGGCAGCAATGCTGCGGCAGGATGGTCAGGCCCAGGCCCGCGATGGCGGCTTCACGCAGGGCGATGATGTTGTCGCTGGCAAAGCGCGGGCGAATCGGCAGCGACAGCCGATGGCCGCGCGCATCCTGCAGCACCCAATCGCGGCTGCGTGTGAGCGAGCCTTGCCCCAGGCAGGGGAAGTCTTCCAGCGAAGCCGGCGTGTCCGGCTCGCCCACACGCGCAATCAGTGCGGGGCTCGCCACCAGCACGCGCGGCGAGACCGCCAGCTGCCGCGCCACCACATCGCGCGAGGGCAGCGGCCCCGTGGCCGCGCGGATCGCCACGTCAATGCGGTGCTCGATCAGGTCGACGTACGTGTTCGACAAGTCCAGCTCGATGCGCAGCTTCGGATGCGCGTCGGCAAATTCGGCAAGCCAGCCTGCCACCAGCGTTTCCGCCAGCAACGGCGATGTGCCGACGCGCAGCACGCCGGCCGGTTCGCTGCGTGCTGCACCAGCCAGCGCTTCAATGGCGGCCGACGCGTCGGCCATGTCGCGCGCATGCCGATAC
Source organism: Ralstonia edaphi (assembly GCF_958350185.1). Classification (NCBI taxonomy): domain Bacteria; kingdom Pseudomonadati; phylum Pseudomonadota; class Betaproteobacteria; order Burkholderiales; family Burkholderiaceae; genus Ralstonia; species Ralstonia edaphi. The sequence goes on along the minus strand of NZ_CATWHI010000004.1, from coordinate 307,754 downwards.
ACCGCCTCGCCAACCGGCGTGACTGATACGCGATGGCTCGAGCGCTGCAGCAGCCGCGTGCCGAGCTGCGCTTCCAGTTCGGCAATGCGTCGGCTCAGGCGCGACTTGGGGATGCCCGTGGCGCGTTCGGCGGCGGAAAAGCCACCGGCTTCCACCACGCGCGTGAAGAGGTACAGGTCGTCGAAGCGCTTCATGTCGGGACGGGGTTGCGGTCGAACCGCATTGAAGCATAGGCGCTGGCAGGGCGCTCTCGCGGCCCATGGTTCGGCGCTGTACAGTGTCGCTGGGCGGGCTGCGCGGGTCAGCATCGGCGCAGGCCGGATCGGAGTCTGGCATCAATGCAAGGAGAAGGCATGGACAGGCAAGGCACGCAAACGCAGGGGATGTCCCGCGATCGGCTCGATCGCGTCGAGCGCTTCATCGATGACGCCTACATCGCGACCGGCAAGCTGCCCGGTACGCTCACCCAGGTATGGCGGCGCGGCGAGCTGGCGTTGAACTCCGTGCTGGGTTGGGCCGACCGCGAGCGCCAGGTGCCGCTGGCTGAAGATTCGATCTTCCGCATCTATTCGATGACCAAGCCGATCACGTCGGTGGCGTTCATGATGCTGGTGGAGGAATGCAAGGTTGCGCTGGACGATCCGGTCAGCAAGTTCATTCCCGCATGGGCAAACCTGGGCGTGCACGCCGGCGGCTTCATGGAAGGCTTCCAGTCGCGCCCGGTCAAGCGCCCAATGCGCATGGTCGACCTGCTGCGTCATACCTCGGGGCTGACCTACGGCTTCCACCAGAACACGAATGTCGACGCAGCGTACCGTCGGCTCAAGCTCGGCGACATCGCCACTGGCGGCACGCTCGACGAGATGATCGAAAAGCTGGCCGGCGTGCCGCTGGAGTTCTCGCCGGGCGAGGCGTGGAACTACTCCGTTTCCACCGATGTGCTCGGCTACCTTGTCGGCAAGATCAGTGGCATCCCGTTCGAGACCTTCCTGAAGGAGCGGATTTTCGATCCGCTGGGCATGGTCGATACGGCCTTCCATGTGCCGGAAGAAAAGGCGTCGCGCTTCTGCGCGTGCTATGCCGTGGGAGCGATGGGTTCGAAGGTGGTGTCCGATCGCGGGCCGGTCCTGCAGGACGATCCGCGCACCAGCCCTTACCTGAAGCCGCCCAGCTTCATTTCCGGTGGCGGTGGTTTGGTTTCCACGGCCGCCGACTACCTGCGTTTTTCGCGCATGCTGCTGCAGGGCGGAGAGCTGGACGGCGTGCGCCTGCTGGGGCCGAAAACGGTGGCGCTGATGACTGCCAACCATCTGCCGGGCGGGGCCGACATGTCGACCCTGTCGCCGCCTTCGATGTTCAGCGAGGCCGCGTACGACGGCGTCGGATTCGGCTTGGGCTTTGCAACCACGATCTCGCAGGCCGCTACGTTGATTCCCGGCAGCACGGGCGATTTCTTCTGGGGCGGCGCGGCTGGCACCTTCTTCTGGGTGGACCCGCAGGAGGATCTGATCGGCCTGTTCCTGACCCAGGTGCTGCCTTCGTCTGCCTACCCTGTGCGCCGGCAATTGCGCACGCTGGTCTACAGCGCGATCACGGATGTGGGCGGCGCGGCGCGTTGAGCGCGTGTTGACCGTCAAGGCGGCGGGGCATCGCGCGCCGCCGCCCGAACATCTCATCGATCAGACGCGGATCAAACGTCGAACCGGACGCCCTGCGCCAGCGGCAGCGCGCCGCTGTAGTTGACGGTGTTGGTGGCGCGGCGCATGTAGCCCTTCCACGCGTCCGAGCCGGATTCCCGGCCACCGCCGGTTTCCTTCTCGCCGCCGAATGCGCCGCCGATCTCGGCGCCCGACGTGCCGATGTTGACGTTAGCGATGCCGCAGTCGCTGCCCGCCGACGACATGAAGCGCTCGGCATCGCTCAGGTTGGCCGTGAAGATGGCAGACGACAGGCCCTGCGGCACGCCGTTCTGGATCGCGATGGCCTGTTCGGTGCCGCCGTCGTACGTCACGACATAGAGGATCGGCGCGAAGGTTTCGCTTTCCATCACCTTGGTCGGCTTCGGCATCTTGACCAGCGCAGGACGGACGTACCAGGCGTCGGCGCCGAGGTCTTCGCGCACGCGCTCGCCGCCCAGCACTTCGCCGCCTTCGGCGCGGGCCTGCGCGAGTGCCTGCTGCATGCCGTCGAAGGCCGCCTGGTCGATCAACGGGCCCACCAGCGTGCCGTCAGCCAGCGGGTCGCCAATCGCGATGCTCTGGTAGATCTTTTCCAGGCGAGCGAGCAGCGTATCGGCCACCGAGCGGTGCACGATCAAACGGCGCAGCGACGTGCAGCGCTGGCCCGCCGTGCCGACGGCGGCAAAGGTGATGGCGCGCGCCGCCAGTTCCAGATCCGCCGACGGCGTGACGATCATCGCGTTGTTGCCGCCCAGCTCCAGGATCGAGCGGCCGAAGCGTTCCGCCACCTTCACGCCCACCTGGCGGCCCATGCGCGTCGAACCCGTGGCGCTGACCACCGGCACCAGGTGGCTGGCGACCAGCGCTTCGCCCACGTCGCGCCCGCCGATCAGCAGTTGGCTCAGTCCAGCAGGAATGGCGCCCGGCTTCTCTGCATTGAACGCGTCAACAACTTGCTGCATCAGGTGCTGGCATGCAATGGCGGTGAGCGGCGTTTTCTCCGACGGCTTCCACACGATGGCGTTGCCGCACACCAGGGCGAGCGCGGCGTTCCACGACCACACCGCCATTGGAAAGTTGAACGCCGAAATGATGCCCACCACGCCCATCGGATGCCACGTTTCCATCATCCGGTGCCCCGGGCGCTCGCTGGCGATGGTCAGGCCGTGCAGCTGCCGCGACAGGCCGACGGCGAAGTCGCAGATGTCGATCATCTCCTGCACTTCACCCAGCCCCTCGGAGGTGATCTTGCCGGCCTCCAGCGACACCAGTTCGCCCAGCGCCGCCTTGTGTGTGCGCAGCACCTCGCCCAGGCGGCGCACGAGTTCGCCGCGCACGGGTGCCGGCACGATGCGCCAGGCCAGATACGCCTGATGCGCGCTCTGGATGGCAGCCTCGGCCTGGCCGGCGGTATGCGATTTCACGGTCGCCAATACCGTGCCATCGCGCGGCGCGCGGCTCGTCCAGTCCGTGCCTTCATAGGCCTTCAGGTCCAGGCCGAGGGCCTTCAGTACGGTCTGCAATCGTGTTCGGGAATCTGACATGGCGTGAATCCTTGCTCTTCTCTCGTGTTCAATCGAAAAACTGTTGCGATGCGGTGGTGCGTAACGCTCAACGCTCGACGATGCGGTTCCAGCGCTTGCTCCACTCGGGGCGCTCGGCGTTGATCACGTCCCAGTCCAGCGCAACGGCCGTCTTCAGGATGGTGTTCATCTTGTTCTGCTCTTCCGCCGCCTTGCCCTTGAGCGGCGCCTTGGGGTTGACTGGATTGTAGGAGCCGTTTTCCATGGCGAGCGCCTGGGCTTCGGGGCTGATCAGGTAGTCCACGAGCTTCTGCGCCAGATCTGCATCCGGATTGTTGGCCAGCACGCACTGCGCTGTGAGCAGAACGACGGCGCCTTCCTTGGGCGCGACGAACTCCATCGGGATGCCCTTGGACTTCATCAGCTCCACCTGCGTGAGCGTGTACGGGAACAGCGCCGCATCGCCGGCCTGCATCATCTCCACCACCTTCGACGAGTTGGGGATGTACTCGACCACGTTCGGGCCGATGGTGGTCGGCCATGCCTTGAAGGCGGGATCGACGTTCTTTTCCGTGCCGCCCTTCATGCGGTTGAACATCAGGAAAGCATCGAGCCCGAACGACGAAGCCGGCATGGATTGCACGACCACCTTGCCCTTGTATTTCGGGTCAGCCAGGTCGCCCCACGAGGTGGGCGGCGTCCAACCCTTGTCCGCAAAGATCTTGGTGCTGTAGGCCAGGCCCGTCAGGCCCATCGACAAGCCGACCGCGTAATCACCCTTGAGGTGCGCAATGGCGGGCACCGCCGACAGGTTCGCCGAGGGCTTGAGCTTTTCGCACAGCCCCATGCCGATCGCGCGGAACATGACACCGTCGTCCAGCGTCATCACGTGCATCTGTGCCTTGCCTTTGGTGGCTTGCGCCTTGGCGAGGATGTCGGTCGAGGTGCCGGGCACGACGACGACCTTGACGTTGTTGGCCTTCTCGAACGGCGGGAATACGAACTGCGTGTAGGTGCGTTCCATGTTGCCGCCGTTCATGCCGATGTACAGCGTCTTGGTGTCGGCGTGGGCGGTGCCCGCGGCGAGCAGGGCCATACCGGCAGCCGCAGCAATGACGGACGTGAACGATGTTTTCGCGTGTTTCACAAGCATGGTGGTCTCCTGGGGCATCAAGTGCATCAAGCTGCGGGTGGCAGAAAGCGTTGGATGGAAAAGGGCTCGATCGGCGTGGTGGTGCGGCCTTCGGCAATCAGCTCGGCCATGACATCGCCCACGCCGGGGCCAAGCTGGAAGCCGGCGCCGGCAAAGCCGAACGCGTGGAACAGGCCGGGGCGGCGGGCACTGGGGCCAATCACGGGCTGGTCGTCGGGCAGGTTGCCTTCGGTGCCGCTCCAGGTGCGGATGATGTGGGCACCGGTGAGCTGCGGCAGCAGCGCCGCCAGTTGCGGCAGCTGGCGCAGGATCGCCACGTGCGACGAGCGTGCGCGCTGGTCATCCAGCACGTAGCCGCGCCCGCCGCCGAACACCACATTGCCGCGCCGCACCTGGCGACAGTAAATGCCGCCACCTTCCACGCCCAGGCTCCAGGGCAGGAAGAACGGCAGCGGCTCGGTCACGCCCATGGTGGGCGGGATGGTGAACATCGGTACGGGCTCGCCCCATTGCGCGGCAAACTGGGCGGCCCACGCCCCGGCGCAGTTGACGAGCGCGGAGGCTTTGACCTCCAGATCGCGATCATGCTGGCGCGCATGGACGACGAAGCGCGTGCCGTCGTGCTCGACCGATTGCACCGGCGCGTGCTCGCGCACATCGGCGCCGGCAGCCTGGGCGGCGCGGGCAAATGCGGGCGACAGCAGACGCGGATTGGCTTGTCCGTCTTCCGGGCACAGCGAGCCGCCGACGATCTGTTCGCCGCCCATCGGAAAAACTCTCTGCAGCGCGGCCCGGCCCTCGATGAGCTGCAGCCCGAGGCCAAACCCCTCGCTGCGCGCTGCATAGCTGGCCAACGATTCCATGTCGGCCACGCTGCGCGCGATCTTGAAGTGCCCGCTGCGTTCGTACTCGGCCTCGGTACCGATCAGCTCGGTCAGGCGCCCCCAGATCTGGTGCGAACGCTGGGCCAGCGGCAGTTGCTCGATGGAGCGCCCCTGACGCCGCACACCGCCAAAATTGACGCCGCTGGAGCGCGAGCCGCACAGGTCGCGTTCGAGCAAGGTGACGGTCAGCCCGCGCCGCCGCAGGAACAGCGCGGTCGCGCTGCCCATGATGCCGCCGCCGATGATGGCCACGTCGCATGCAAGCTGCTCACGCATGGTGGCCCTCCGGTTCGATCACCTCCGTCACATCCAGCGGCAGCGGCTTGATCGGGGCCTGCCCGCGCAATCGGCCCACCTGTGCCAGCGGCACGGACTGCGCGTGCGCCAGGATTTCTGCTGCCGACGCGCCGCACATCCGGCCCTGGCAGCGGCCCATGCCGACCCGGCACAGCGCCTTCAGGCGGTTCAGTTCATGCACGCCGCATTCCGCGGCCGTCTGGCGCAGAGTGCCCGCGGTGACGTTTTCGCAGCGGCACACCACCAGGTCGTCGCTGGCGTGCGTAGCCCAGTCATCGGGAAACGGGAAGGCGATTTCCAGCGCGTGGCGGAACCGCTCGATCTTCTGCAGGCGCTGGCGCAGCGCGTCCAAACGATCGGCATTGACGGTGATTTGCCGATCCTGCAACAGGGCGAGCGCGGCCAATTCACCGGAGGACTCGGCGGCGTCGGCACCCATGATGCCCGCGCCGTCGCCCGCCAGATACACGCCCGGGACGGAGCTGCGCCGCATCGCATCGATGCGCGGCACATGGCAGCGGTGCAGCGCAGAAAACTCGAACGCGCAGCCCAGCAGATCGGCGAGCTGCGTTTCGGGCCGCAGCCCGTAGCCCAGGCCCACCGCGGAGCACGCCGTGCGCTGCTCGCGGCCGGCGCTGTCTTGCCACACGAGTTGCTCGACCCCCGCGTCGCCTTCGGCGCGGAGCAGTCGCACGCCGTGATGCATGGGAATGCCATGCAGCTTGAGCCAGGCAACCAGCGCCAACCCCTTGGCCATGACGGCAGGCTGGCTCAGCATGGCCGGTGCCGCCTTGTAGCGCGCGGAGGCCGGTGCGGTGTCGAGCACCGCCACGACATTCGCGCCGGCCTTGGCGTACTGGCAGGCCACCAGATACAGCAGCGGGCCGGTGCCGGCAAACACCACGGCATCGCCAATTGCACAGCCCTGGTATTTGAGCGCGACTTGCGCGCCGCCCAGCGTATAGACGCCAGGCAGCGTCCAGCCCGGGATGGGCAGCACGCGGTCGGTGGCGCCGGTCGCGACGATCACATCGCGCCACGGCAGGCTGCTGACCGCGCGCGTTGGCACGTGCAGCAGGTCGAGCAGATCGGGCTGCGCATTCCAGACCAGCGTCTGCGGGTGGTAATCGATCTGCGGTTGGAGGCGGTCGAAGGTGGCGTGTATGGCCTGCGCACGTTCGGCTTCCGTGCCGTACAGATCTGCGGCGCTCCGGGCGAAGCCGTCCGGCTGGCGGCGATAGATCTGGCCGCCCGAGCGCGGCGCTTCATCCAGCACGATGGGTTTGAGGCCGTGCGCCAGCAGCGTCTGCGCCGCACGCACACCTGCCGGCCCGGCACCGATGATGACGGGCTGCAGGTCCGCTTGCGACTGCCGCTGTAGCGTGGGGGCGGGTTGCGTCATCACGCGGCTCCCTCGTTGCCGGCCGGCTGCGTGCAGATGTGCATGCCGGGTTCGATCATGGTCTGGCAGGCGCGCAGCGATTTGCCGTCGGCCAGCCGCACCCAGCAGTCCTGGCATGCGCCCATCAGGCAGAAGCCGGCGCGCGGTTGCTGGCTGAATTCATTGATGCGCAACTGGCGTGTGTGCGTGAGCACGGCCGTCAGGACGGTGTCCCCGGCGAGGGCTTCAGCGGGCTGGCCGTCCAGCACGAAGGCCACCGTGGGGCGGTTGCGCTCTTTGAGGCGCTGGAGCTGCGCGCGGGCAGAGCGGTTTGCAGGAGCATTCATCGTGATCTCTGTCTCAATGCTTGCCGATCAGGATTCGGTCCAGGCCGTAGACCTTGTCCAGCAGCAGCATCAACGCGAGCGTGAGGAAGACGATCAGCGCCGAGACGGCAGCCATCATCGGGTCGAGCGATTCCGTGGCGTACATGTACATGCGCACGGGCAGCGTGACGGTGGCGGGCGACACCACGAAGATCGACATCGTCAGTTCATCAAAGCTGTTGATGAAGGCCAGCAGCCAGCCGCCCGTGATACCCGGCAGGATCATCGGCAGCGTCATGCGGCGGAACACCGTCAAGCTGCTCGCGCCCAGCGAATAGGCGGCGTGCTCGACCGAGTGGTCAAAGCCCACCAGCGCCGCCATCACCAGCCGCATCGTGTACGGCGTGACGATCAGCGCGTGCGCGAAGATCAACCAGCCGAAGCTGCCTTGCCCGCCCACCAGCGAGAACATCCGCAGCAGCGCCACGCCCAGCACAAGGTGCGGAATGATCAGCGGCGACAGAAACACGCCTTGCAGATACTGCAGCCCCGGCGCGCGGTAGCGCACGATGGCCATGGCTGCCGGCACCGCGAGTGCGGTCGACAGCGTGGCCGCGGCCAGCCCCAGCCAGAGGCTGTTCCAGAACGACTGCACGAAGTCGGGGTGATGCAGCACCTGGTCGAACCAGCGCAGCGAGAAATGACTGGTGGGCAGCGTGAGCGTTTCTTCGGGCGTGAAGGCGACGATGCACACGATCACCAGCGGTGCCAGCATGAAGGTGATGACGAGCGCGTTGAAGATGAGCGCGAGCGGTCCGTTCTTTTGCATGTGCGCTCCTTCAGCCCAACGTCTTCTTGTAGCGGCCTTCGATCATGCGGTTCCAGCCGAGCATGATGACGAGGTTGGCCGCCAGCAGGATCAGCGCGATGGCTGCGCCCAGCGGCCAGTTCAGTTCGTTCAGGTATTCGTCGTAGATGAGCGTGGCGACCATCTTCACGCGGCGCCCGCCCAGCAGGCCCGGAATGGCGAAGGAGCTGGCTGCCAGGCCGAAGACGATCAGGCTGCCCGACAGAATGCCCGGCATGACCTGTGGCAGCACCACGCGGCGCAACGTCGTGAAGTGCGATGCCGACAACGACAGCGCGGCGTTTTCCACCCACGGGTCGAGCTTTTGGAGTGACGTCCACACCGGAATCACCATGAACGGCAGCATCACGTGCACCAGCGCGATGACCACGGCCGTCTCGTTGTACAGCAGCTTGACCGGGCCGATGCCGACCGCCTTGAACGCCGCGTTGATCAGGCCTTCGGGCCCGAGCAGCATGCTCCAGCCGAATGCGCGCACCACGACCGAGATCAGCAGCGGAGCGAGGATGATGAGCAGGAAGATCGAGCGCCAGGGCTTGCGCATCCGGCTCAGGATGTAGGCCTCGGGCGCGCCGATCACGATGCAGATCAGCGTCACGAGCGCCGAGACGCGCAGCGTGCGCCAGAAGATTTCGTAGTAGTACGGGTCTTGCACTACGTGCAGGTAGTGCGCAAACGTGAAGGTGCCCGCAATCGGGCCCTTGTCGGCGTCGAACGCGTTGAACGACAGCATCACGCTCAGCGCGAGGGGCACGAACAGCATCACGCCGAAGAGCGCCAGCGCAGGGCCGGTCATGCTCCACGGCACCCAGATCGGTCTGCGGCTCATGCTGCGGTCCCCTCGGTGCCGATCACGCGCACATAGCGGTCTTCCCAATCCACGCCGACGGTCTGACCCACTTCGCGCGGGGCGTCGCCATCGTTGACGGCTGAGACCAGCATCGCGCCAAGCGGCGTGTCGACGGTGTACATCCACTGGTTGCCGAGGAAGAAGCGTTCGGTCACGCGGCCTTCGCAGCGGCCGGTGCCGTCGGCGTTGCACGTCATTTTTTCGGGGCGCAGCGCCAGCACGACCTTGTTGCCCACGGGCGTGCCAGGCGGCAGCGCCAGTTGCACGGACCCGACCGCCGCGTGACGTTCGCCATCGGCACCGGACACCACGGCCGCATGCAGCAGGTTGGCCTTGCCGACAAACGTCGAGATGAACGCGTTGCGAGGGTGCTCGTACACCGCCAGCGGCGTATCCACCTGCGTGATGCGGCCCGCTTCCATGACGACCACGCGATCGCTGATCGACATGGCTTCGGCCTGGTCGTGCGTGACCATGATGGTGGTCGTGCCGACCTTGCGCTGGATTTCACGCAACTCGAACTGCATCTCTTCGCGCAGCTTGGCGTCCAGGTTCGACAGCGGCTCGTCCAGCAGCAGCACCGGCGGTTTGATGACCAGCGCGCGCGCCAGGGCCACGCGCTGGCGCTGGCCGCCCGACAGCTCACGCGGGTAGCGGTCGATATGTTTGTCCAGATGCACGAGCGCCAGCGTCTGCAGGGCGCGCTCGCGGCGTTCCGCTGCCGGGCACTTGCGCATCTCCAGCCCGAACTCCACGTTCTCGCGCACCGTCATGTGCGGAAACAGCGCGTAGGTCTGGAACACGATCCCCAGGCCGCGCGCGTTGGCCTTTGCGCGGGTGATGTCCTTGCCGTCCAGCTCGATCGAGCCCTCGGTCACCTCCGCGAAGCCCGCAATCATCTGCAGCGTCGTCGTCTTGCCGCAGCCCGACGGGCCCAGCAGCGAGACGAATTCGCCCTTGTGCACGTTCAGGTTGAAGTCCTGGACGACCCGGAGGTCGCCGTACTGCTTGGAGACATGGTTCAGGCGCAGAAAACTCATCGGTCATCCCTTGCGACTGGGGGCGTCGCCAGACTCTTCCAATTGAACAATATGGATATGCTATTGCAACAGGTGTGCCAAAACATCGATTTTGCCTAGGTGTATACGCTGTAATTGGAATTTTTCTCGTATTTATTCCGATCACAGGAATACAATCGATCAACCAAATTCAGTCCATTCCAGCTTTATGTCCGTAGATTCCGACGACGACGCGCATCAGCGCAGCGCCATGCACCGCACTTTCCAGATCCTGCGCACCATGGCGGAGCAGCAGCACCAAGGTGTGCGCGTCACCTACCTGGCCAAGACGCTGGGAATGACGCCTGCCACCACGCACCGCCTGCTGCAGGGCCTCACGCAGGAGGGCATGGTCGAGCAGGATCAGCAGAACAAGCTGTACCGGTTGAGCCTGGATCTTTTTTGCCTGGCGGCCCAGGCGGGCGCGGTGAACGACTTGCGCTCCGTCGCCCGGCCGGCCCTGCTGCGGCTGAATGCCAGCCTGGGCGACACGGTGCTGCTGCTGGTGCGCTCGGGTTTCGATGCGGTATGTCTGGACCGCGTGGAAGGGCAGTACCCCATTCGCACGTTCACCGGCGATGTGGGCGGCCGGATCGAACTCGGCGTCGGCCAGGGCGCGCTGGTGATCCTCGCGCACCTGCCCGAGGCGGAGCAGGAGGAGGTGCTGCGCTACAACCTGCCGCGCATCCGGCACTACAGCGTTTATGACGAGGTCTATCTGCGCTCCGAGGTCAGGAAGGCACGCGAGCGCGGCTACAGCGCCAAGACGGACGGGTTGCTCGAAGGCATGGCCGGTATTGCCGTGCCCGTGTTCGATCGCAACGGCAACGTCGTCGCCGCGCTTTCCGTGGGTACGCTCGCCAACCGCCTGAGCGCAGAGCGCCTGCCCATCGTCTACGACATGCTGCTGCGCGAGGCCAATCGCCTGACCACGCAGATCAATCCGTTCGATCCGACGCTGCGCCGCCCGATGCAATCGATGGCCGTGAGCGATACCTATCGCGCCATCTGACCCGGCCGCCGTTCGAGCACGCGCCCCGGGTTCAGCAGGCATTGCGGGTCGAGCGCCTGCTTGATGGTCTGCATCAACTGCAGGGCGACCGGCGCCTTGTAGTGCGGAAGGTGGTCGCGCTTGAGCGCGCCGATGCCGTGCTCGGCCGAGATCGAACCGCCAAAGTGGTGGACGGACTGGTACACCGCATCGCCAATCGCTGCCTCATGCGCGGCAACGAACGCCGCACCGTCCGCCCCGGCCGGCGGCTGTACGTTGTAGTGCAGGTTGCCGTCGCCCAGGTGCCCGAAGTTGATGAGCCGCAGCCCGGGCGCGAGCGCCTGCAGCCGTGCATCGGTCTGCGCCACGAACTCGGGAATGCGCGAGATCGGCACCGAGACATCGTGTTTGATGTTGGGACCTTCGGCTGCCTGGGCCAGGGTGATGCTCTCGCGGATGTGCCACAGGTCGTGCGCCTGCCGGATGTTTTCGGCGATGATCGCGTCGGTGACGATGCCGTCTTCCATCGCGGTTTCCAGCAGGTGTTCGAACTGGGCGCGGGCATGCGCCTCGGATTCACTGTCGGACGCTTCCAGCAGCACGCACCACATCGTTTCTCGCCACATCGGCACGCGCAGATGCGGATAGTGCGTGTCCACCAGCCGGAGCCCTTCCTGGCTCATCACCTCAAAACCCGTGAGCGCGGCAGACAGATGCCGGTGCGACAGGGCCAGCAATGCCGTGGCCGCTTGCAGTGATGGCACAGCGGCCCACGCCGTCAATTGCGCGGCGGGTTGCGGATACAGCCGCAGCGTGGCCGCCGTGATGATGCCCAGCGTGCCCTCGCTGCCGATGAACAGATTGCGCAGGTCATAGCCGGTGTTGTCCTTGCGCAGGCCTTGCAGGTTTTCCCAGACTTGGCCGTCGGCCAGCACGACTTCCAGCCCGAGGCACAGCTCGCGCGCATTGCCGTAGCGCAGCACCTGTGTGCCGCCCGCGTTGGTTGCCAGGTTGCCGCCGATGGTGCAACTGCCTTCCGCACCCAGGCTCAGCGGGAACAGCATGCCGGCTTCGCTTGCCACGTCCTGCAGTGATTGGAGTACGCCACCGGCATCCACCGTCATCGTCATGTTGGCGGCGTCGATGGCGCGCACGGTCTGCATGCGGCGCAGGCTCATGATGACCTGCTCGCCGCTGGCATCGGGCACCGAGCCTTCCACCAGCCCCGTATTGCCACCTTGCGGCACGATGGACACACCGGCTTGTGCGCACGCGCGCACGACCGCCGCCACGTCGGCTGTGCAGCCGGGCCGCACCACGCACAGCGCCTTGCCGCGCACGCGCTGGCGCCAATCGGATTCGTATTCGGCGCAGTCGTCGTCGGTCAGAACATTGGCGGCCCCCACGATGTCGCGCAAGGCCGGAATCAGGTTGTCGGGAGTCATGGCTATTGCGATGAGGGTTGTCTCTATCTGAGGCGGCGTCAACGCATGGCCAGCGCCACGGCGGCTGCCAGCCGCTGCACGGCTTGCTCGATCTGCGGCACCTCGGGCGCGGCAAACGACAGTCGCATGGTGTTGAGTTGCGCGTTGTCCGGATAGAACGCCTTGCCGGGCACATAGAGCACCTGCTGCGACACGGCGGCATCGAAGAGCGCCTGCGGGTCGATCGACGGCGTGAACGTCGCCCAGACAAACATGCCGCCCGCCGGCGCGGCGCACTGCACTCGGCCATCCAGCTGCGTGGCGATGCCTTGCACCAGCGCCTGCATGCGCCGCTGATATTCGATGCGTGCGCGCTGCACCGTGGCTGGATAGCGGCCGCTTTCCAGATAGCGCGCCGCCACCATCTGCGCCAGAGGAGACGTGCACAGATCCACCGTCTGTTTGGCGATGGCGCAGCGGCGCAGCAGGCTGCTGTCGGCCAGCATCCAGCCGATCCGCAGCGCAGGTGCGACGGTCTTGGACAGGCTGGAGAGATACACCACCGGGTTCGTGCCGCTTGCGGCAAGCAGATCACCCACTGCGCGCAGCGTGGGTGGCATGGCAGCGGCGTCGCCGTCTGCCGTATCAAAGCGCAGCTCGCCGTAGGGATCGTCTTCCACCACCCAAAAGCCGTGCGCGCAGGCCAGCTGCACCAGGGCTTCGCGCCGCTGGGCAGCGAGCAGCGTGCCGCGCGGGTTGGAAAAATTCGGCACGGTGTAGAGCAGCTTGGGGCGCTGCGTGGCAGGCAGTTGATGGAGGAGGTCGGCCAGTGCATCGGTCTGCAGGCCGTATTCGTCCATCGGCACGGGCACGATGCGGGCCTGCGCCAGGCGCAAGGCTTGCAGCGTGGCAGGGTAGGCGGGCACTTCCACCAACACCGTATCCCCCGGTTCAATCAACACTCGCACCAGCAAGTCGAAGGCTTGCTGCGAGCCCGTGGTGACCATCATTTGTTCGCCGCTGGCCTGGACGCCGCGCGCTTCCATCAATGCGGCGAGGGCTGTGCGGAGGACGGGCAGCCCTTCAGTCGCGCCGTACTGCAAGGCCTGCGCATCGCCCGTCATGGCTCGGCCGGCGGCCTGTGCCAGCCCTTCGGCATCGAAGAGGCTCGGCGACGGATAACCGCCCGCCAGCGAGATCATCCCCGGCTGGCTGAGGTACGGAAACAGTTCACGGATGGGCGAGCCGGCGGGGTTTGCAAACGGCGCAGCAAAGCCCGACATGGCGGCAGGCGTGTGCGGGCCCGTCATGCGGCATCCGCAACGGGGGTGCCGCGCAGCACGGCGCGCACCTGATCGATGGAGCGCCGCTGCGCCGCTTCGTACAGCGCGATTTCGTCGTGCACGCGCGCGCCCAGTGCGGCTTCGAACGCTTGTTGTGCGGCGTGCGCCTGATACTGCTTCTGTTCTTCGCCGCCCAGGTTGGACTGGAAGATGCCGGCCGCGCTGACCGGCAAGAAGTCTTCATACGTGATGGGGTCGGCCTGCAGCCAGCCCTTGGCCAGGAGTTCATCCAACGACAAATCGGCTGCCGTGGCTGCGTCGGCCTCTGCATGGCCCGACGGCGTGAGCGTGTAGCGATAGAACGCCAGCCCTTGCGCACGCAGCGCGTCATGGCTATCGGGAAAGGCGCGGAACGCCTGGGCTAACCGACTTCCGTAGTTGGGGGCGGCACTGCCGGCATTGCCCATGCTGCGCACCTCGGCCAGCAGTTGGTCATACAGCGCGCGGCCCGTGCGCGTGAGGGCCACGCCGCGCTGCTCGATTTCGCCAAAGCGCGCCGTGTGGGCGCCTGCATCGTCGGTAAAGCGCACCGCTTCCTGCAGTGCCTTGAAGCTGGTCTGGCGCAGCAGGATGGGGCAGTTGCGGCGCGGCGGGCCTTCCACCACATCCTTGGCATCCATGCCGCGTGTGGGCATGGCGGCCTGGGCGGCGTCGATGTCGAGCGTGCGCGGTGTCAGGTGGTTGATGTGCGGGCCGCGGAAGCACACGACGTCGGCCACAAGACGGTGTGCGGCTTGCAGAGCGCGATACGTCTCGGCGTCGACTGTGGCGGTGCTGTGCCAGCGGAAGGTCTCGAGCGCCTCGCGTACGAACGTGTCGGCATCTGCGTCGGCCAGGCCGCCGTCGGCTTCGCATTGGGCGATCAATTCGAGCACGCGTGGGGTAAAGATCTGCCGGCGCGCCAGGATGGCGGCGGCCTTTTCGCGCAGGGCAGCGTCGGCAATCAGCTCAAGCCGCAGCAGCGAGGTGAACACGCGAAACGGGTTGGCCAGCAACGCGGCGTCGGTCACTGGGCGGAACGCCGTCGAATGCACGGGCACGCCCGCCACCGACAGATCGTAGTAACCCACTGGTTCCATCCCCATGACGGCAAACAGCCGGCGCAGCGTGGCCAGCTCGGCGGCCGTGCCGACACGGATGGCGCCGTGGCGCTCGATATCCAGCCGCTCCAGTTCGCCCGACTGCGCCATCTGCGCGCGCAGCGCGGGTTGGGCGTCCAGCGTGCGCGCGTTGATGTCTGCCACCAACTCGACCAGCGTGCCGTATTGCGGCACCTCCTCCCGGTACATGGCCGACATGGCCCGCGAAAAGCGCGAGCGGATTTCGTTTGCGTCGATGAAGTTCGACGCGGGAAGTTGATGCGCAGTGCTCATGACTGAGTGGGATTGGGCAGTGGTGAAGCGATGCTAGGTTGGGCAAGGAGCGGCGGTCAAACGATAATCCGGCCTAAGGTCATTCCAAATTAGAATGACTGGGCCACTTTCGCACCGCACAACTTCTGCGCTTCCATGTTCCTGTCTCGCCGCTTTCTGCCGCCGATGTCCCTGCTTTGCGCGTTCGAGGCCGCCGCGCGCCACCAGAGCTTCACGGCGGCCGCCGCCGAGCTGCACCTCACGCAAAGTGCCGTCAGTCGCCAGATCCGTGCGTTGGAAGAGCGCCTGGGCGCCGAACTCTTCGTGCGGGAACGCCAGACCGTGCGGCTGAGCGCGGCGGGCCAGGCGTATGCGGAGGAAATCCGCGGCGCGTTGATGCGCATCTCCAGCGCCACGGTGGGGTTTCGTACCAATCCGCAGGGCGGCAGCTTGAATCTGGCCATCCTCCCGACCTTCGGCACCCGTTGGCTGGCGCCGCGCCTGCCGGCCTTTTTTGACGAGCACCCCGGCATCACCATCAATCTGACGACGCGGCTGTCGCAGTTCGACTTTCAACTGGAGGCGGTGGATGCGGCCATTCATTTCGGTACGCCGCACTGGCCGGGGGCGGAGCTGGCCTTGCTGATGAGCGAAACCGCCGTGCCCGCCTGCAGCCCGGCGCTGCTGGCCCGTTACGACTTTGCGCAGCCGCGCGATCTGCTGCATGCGCCGCTGTTGCATCTGGCCTCCCGCCCCGATGCCTGGCCGCGTTGGCTGGCGAGCCATCAGGTGGCGGGTGCAGAACCCCAAGGCATGCTGTTCGACCAATTTGCCACCGCCGCGCAAGCCGCAGTGGCGGGGCTCGGCGTGGCGTTGTTGCCGCGTTTCCTGATCGCCCACGAGCTGCGGCAGGGCGACCTGGTGCGAGCGTTGCCGCATGTGCCCGAGATGGAAAGTGCCGAGCGCTATTACCTCGCCTGGCCCACGAGCCGTGCAGGCTATCCGCCGCTGCAGGCCCTGCGGACTTGGCTCGTGAAGGTGGCACAAGACTTCATGCAAACGCCGGCTGCCGGGTAAGGCGCAGCGTTGCCGGAAAGCGCTGAAGTGCACGCGTTCGGCACTACACCAACCGTGGCCGGACAGTCAGCTCGACACGAAATGAAAAAACCGCCGAGTTCGGCGGGTCGGCAACGGTTGGGCTGGCCACGCGGCGGTCTGCGGCGGCTATACGCGTGTCGTGGCGTCGGGGTCGAAGTCGATCTCTTCGTCGGCAACGTCGTCAGCAAATTCGTAACGCCCTTTGCCCCGGTTTTTCGCGCGGTATAAGGCGTCGTCGGCAGCGGCGACCAAGGCAGCGCGGTCGACGTCGTGACGCAGGCGGGCCACGCCGATGCTGCAACCGAGCCCGATGGTGACCTCGCCGAATTTGTACGGCCTCGCGCCGACCGAGATCAGACGTGCGGCAAGGCGATGCAGCGTGTCGTCATTCACCGGCCCGACGATGACGGCAAACTCGTCGCCGCCAAAGCGGGCGACAAAGTCTGTCGGTCGCATGACGGTGCGTAGCCGATCGGCAAAGCTGCGCAGCACCTCGTCGCCCGTTGCGTGGCCATAGGTGTCGTTGACGCGTTTGAACCCATCCAGGTCGATCAGCAGCAGCGCGCCCAACGCACGGCGGTTGTCAGAGGAAACAGCCTTTGCCAGCTGCTCTTCGAAGCCCGCCCGATTGAGCAAGCCCGTCAGATGGTCGGTTTCTGACAAGGACTTCAGTCGGACTTCCTTCTCTTTGCGCGCCGTAATGTCCGTGATCAGGACGTGCACACCAATGACAGAGCCGTCCGGTCGGAACTGCGGAACGTACTGCACTTCCTTGCAGGCGAGCGACGTGCCATTCGGTTCTTCCCGCTCGAACCGTTGAGCGCTGCCTGCCAGGGCCTTCTCGAATGGCTCGCGTATCCGCTCATATGCGGCAATGCCGAACACTTCCTGGACGGTCTTGCCGATGAGTTTTCCGTGCGGCATGTCGACCTTTTTGGCATAGGCCGCGTTGGCAAATTCATATCGGCCGTCGGCGCCGACAAAACACACTTCGGCTGGCATGGCATCCGTCACCGTTCGCAAGGTTTCGGCGTTGCGTTCCATGACCTCCTTGGCGGCCTTCTCCTGACTGATGTCCCGCATGATCGAGGAGTAATGGTCGAGCCGGCCTGCAGCGTCGCGGTGGACGATGACGGTGTGGGCCACCGGCACCGCTTCATGCTTGGCGTTGTACGCGAGCGATTCCCCGACCCAGACACCAGACCTCAGCGCAGTCGGTACCGCGACCTCTCTTATGGCCTGGACCGTTTCAGGCGGGTGATAGTCCGCAAGTGTTGTCTCGTTGATTGCCTTGTCGGCCGGAAGTCCGGCGAATGCGCGTCCGGCCGGATTGATGTAGGTGAGCTTGCCATAGCGATCCGTCTGGGCAATGAAATCGGGCGTGGCTTCCAGAACCGACATCAGTGCCGCCACCGATTGTTCCGCCCGGACACGTTGCGTGATGTCTTCGACAACGCCGACATATCCGCGCGCCTTCCCGTCAACAACAACGGGTGCCGCGGTGACGGAGATCTGACGTACCGGCTCCCCCGGAACGCAGATGCGCTGATTGTCTCGGAAGACGACGCGGCGCTCTCTGGCCGAATCCCACGCGTCCTCCGCACGTGCCCGATCGTCCGGGTCGAGTCTTTCGCGCCACTGGTTTGCGAGCGCTGCTTCTTTGGATAGGCCGAGAATCCGGCAATACGACTCGTTGATGTAGGTGGTTTGCCCGTCGTTACGTGTTCTGAAGAAGCCGAGCGGCGATGCGTCGTTCACCGCTTCCAGTTCTGCCCGCTGCCGCACGACCTCTCCCATGAGCGCACGTAGGTTGCGGACGATGGCTTCGATTTCCGGTGATGCCGGGCCGACATCGAGCTTGGTCAAGCGGCCCCATTCACCGCGATCCGGATTACGCAGCGCCGCATGCAGGCGGCCCAGCGGGCGCAGCAGAAGATGCATTGCGCCCCACACAGAGCACGCCACGAGCACGATGAGAAAGCCCCCGGCCCAACCGAACCGGTTCCGCATGGTCGCAAACGGAGCATCGACTTCGTCTCTCGGAATGACCGAGCCCACGGTCCACCCGACTGCAATGACGTTTTCCATGCTGACCATGGGCTCGGTTTCACCATTGAGGGGCTGTCCGGCCACGGCGCGGGCAATGGCGGGATCCGTGCTGGTGTTGGCCAGCAGCTTGGCGTCATCGGGGTGGATGACGAACACCGGGTCGTTGCCGCGTTGCACCACGAACAGGTAGCCATGTGTGCCGATGCGGGCGTTGCGCATGTCGCCCAGGAAGTTCGGCCGCAGCAGCCCCAGGGAGGCACAGAAGACGCCGACCATGTGGCCCGTCTCATCAAAGACAGGCGCGGCCAGTACGATATTCGGCGCACCACCGATGCGGTTTCGTAGCGGGGCCGAGATGGTGGGCTGGCCGACGACAACGACTTGCTTGAAATAGTCCCGGTCGCGGACGTCCAAACCGATGACGCGCTGCGCATGCGGAGAAATGGCACTGACCTTGCCGTCCATCCCGACGAGAAAGACGCTGTCGAAGAGGCCCGCTACGGGCGCGATGGATTCGAAGTAGCTGCGAGCGTCTTCAGAAGACCGAAATTGAACGGAGTGCGTTTGCCTGGCAGTGCGCTGGACAATATCGAGATACTCGTCCAGCCGCTGGCGCAGGTCTGCGGCGACGTCCTTCACGAGTGCTTGCTGATGCTCCTGGACCAGTGCCTGGACTTCCTGGCGGAACTTGTTCTTTTGGCTGACGAAAAAGCCGGCGAGCAGCACGGCCACAATGATGGTGGCAAAGAAAGCCGCCTGGAATTTGAGGGTTGGCCGGATCATGCGTCGTTCTTTTCGCTCATGCGGTTCACCCGTGGCGGGTTTTACCGTGTCCCCGTTTGCGCATCTGGTGCCGGCGGGCTAGGCCGTTGATGCGAGCTGGTGATGATGTGTAGGTCCGGCTTACACACGCTCGCACTGCAAACGCCTTCGTTCTGCAGAAGGGGAATTCAGCGCGTAGACCTGGTGGCCGGGAGGTTGCTCGTTGCCAGGTGGTGCCTAGCACGGCAACTCGTATCTTTTCTGCACCGTTCGTCTAATCGGCACGTCCGGGGAAAACCTGAGAAGGCAACGCGCCGGCTTACTTCGTCTGCACCGGCACGCTGAGCGGGATGCAGGGGAATTGAGCTGTTTGCGGGAGGGGAGCGCGCGCTTGAGGCGGCTGGGGGGATTGGGTTCGCCCGTGAAGTCAGAGGGCTAATGTCGGCCGAGTGCAAAGGCTCATGCGCTTCTCCACTCGGCCCTGGAAGGCGCTCCTTCCGTTCAAGCCTGTTCTTGCGGTACAGCGAGGTCGAGGAGAAGCTCGTCGAGACGTTCCAGCGTGGACGTCATGCCCGCCTTCAATCCCATGTCGATCACCTTCTGCACATCCTCCGCGGAGTTGTACGAGACAACGGTCGTCACGAGTGTCTGGCCGTTCGCATCGGTAAAGCCGACGTTCCAGCGTGAGCGCGGCATATCCGGATTGACGACACCTGCTTCGTCAGCGAAGCCATCCAGGGCGGTATAGCCGTCGATCGGGTTGATCTCCTGATAGTCAACGCGGCTCCAGAAGGCGTCCCCATCGGGGGTGATCATGGCGTAGTGCCAGTAGCCGCCCGCCTGGAAGTCCATGTGTTTCGTCTTGGTGGTCAGCGGTTTTGGCGCGAACCATCGATCCAACAGTTCTGCTTTCGTGTGGCAGTCCCACACCAGCTGGCGCTTTGCCGCGAATTCTCGCCGGACGGTGATGGTGTTCTTTTGCATGTCGACGACGAAATCGAATCGAAGGTCAGGCTTCATTGTCTTCTCCTTGGAGCTTCTCTAAGAGGTTGTCCAGATTGCTGTATCGGCTTGCCCAAATGGCGTGCTGCTGCTCAAACCAACGCTCCGCTGCGGCCAGGGTCTTGCGCTCGAGCGTGCATGTACGGATTCGCCCGGTCTTCTCCGAGCGAACCAGCCCGACACCTTCCAGCACCCGCATGTGTTTCATGAACGAGGGCAGGGCCATGGCGAATGGCTCGGCCAACTCACTCACTGTCGCAGGGCCGCTGCCGAGCCGATGAATAACAGCCCTGCGCGTCGGGTCTGCAAGCGCGTGAAATACCGCGTCTAGCGCGTTCTGATTGTTATCCATATGGCTAACTATATACGTGAATCTTCGGTGCTGCAACGAGAGCTTGAGCATCGTGTTCGCGCTCATACCCCCCGGAAGTGGGGTGTGCTTCCTTCACTTTCGCTCGATAAACGAGAAGGACAAAAACCCGTACGGGACGATGGTTTTTGGGTGCCGATCGGGGTCGCGGGCGTTTTGCCGTGCTCGCTTTCTCCGTGGGCATCGTGTGGTTTGCGCCGCTGCGACAAATCGACCTTCTGCGCGTGAAATCGCCCGACGAAACATCGCCAAAACGAAAGCACACCCGCCGGTCCCGGTGTGGACACATGGAACGGAAGACATGCAATTCATCAGCAACATGAGAATCGGCAAGCGCCTCGCCTTGGGCTTTGCCGTCGTCCTCGCTTTTTCCATCGTCATCACCGCGATCGCCATCTGGCGCCTTGACAGCGCGTCGACGGCAACGCGAGAAATGATGAGCGAGCCGCTGCTCAAGGAGCGTCTGATGGGCGACTGGTATGCCAACCTCGTCGCTGGCATCCGTCGCACCATTGCCGTTGCGAAAAGTTCGGACCCCTCTTTGGGACCGTATTTCGCGGCGGAGGTCGCTGCTTCGTCAAAGAGCTCGGGCGAGTACCAGAAGAAGGTGGAAGCGCTGTTGTCCAGCGATGAAGAGAAAAAGCTGTTTGCCCGCATCGGCGAACTGCGAAAGGTCTACCTGAGCGCTCGCGACGCCATCAACAAAGCCAAAGCCGCAGGCGATACGGCAGAGGCGCAACGCATCCTCGATCAAGTCTTCGTGCCAGGTGCCAATGCGTATCAAGACACCATGCGCCAGCTTGTTGAAGTGCAGCGGCGCACGATCGACGACGCGGCGAAGGAGGTCGACGCAAACTCCGCAAAGAGCCGGACCCTGCTGCTGGTGCTGGAAGGATTGATCCTGATGATTGGCGTCGCCTTTGCGTACTTCCTGACCGTCAGCATCACACGGCCGTTGCATGCAGCGGTCGGTATCGCCAGCCGTGTTGCCGAAGGCGATCTCTCGACTGTGGTCGCCTCCAAATCGACGGATGAGACCGGTAGGCTGCTCCAGGCCCTGGCGGACATGACGTCGCAGCTTGTCGGCACGGTCGGCAGTATCCGTGTGGCGACCGAGTCGGTTGCAGGTGCTGCTGGCCAGATAGCAGCGGGCAATCTGGATCTGTCCAGCCGCACTGAGGAGCAGGCTGCTTCGATTGAAGAGACTGCTGCCAGCACGACGGAACTGACTGAGGCAGTCAAGCGGAATGCCGACAACGCGCGTGAAGCCACGTCGCTTGCTGCGAGCGCAAGAGGCATGACGGAATCCGGACGCGCCGAAGTGGCTGCGATGGTGAAAACCGTCGAAGAGGTCAGCGCCGCCTCAAAGAAGATTGCGGAGATCACCGGCTTGATCGAGGGCATTGCATTCCAGACGAATATCCTCGCACTCAACGCAGCCGTGGAGGCAGCGCGCGCCGGTGAACAGGGCCGGGGGTTCGCGGTGGTGGCGGGCGAGGTTCGCTCGCTCGCGCAGCGGTCGTCTGGCGCGGCGAAGGAGGTCAAGGAGTTGATCGAGGCATCGACGAGCAAAGTCGAACTCAGTGCGGAGCAAGCCGCAGGCGTGAATGCCGCGATGACCCGCGTCAGCACCGCGATCGAAGGCGTGTCGAGCATCATTGCCGAGATCGCCGTGGCGTCCGACGAGCAGAGCAGAAACCTTGAGCAGGTCAGTCAGGCCATCAGCCAGATCGATCAGGTGACTCAGCAGAACGCTGCGCTGGTGGAAGAGTCGGCGGCCGCCGCACAGGCGATGCAGGAACAGTCCGGCAACCTGCGGCGTGCGGTGAGCGTATTCAGGCTGGGCGCTGGTCAGGGCTGAGCGCTGCCAACGCGCCACTCGGCAGTGTTTCTGCTGGAAGCCGGCGTGCGTACCAACGGGGCGCCGCGGTTCGATAGAAATGCCGCGGTCGCCCGTCGTCTTCAATCGGGGGAATAGCGCATCCCCCGCTCCCTTCCTTGCTACTTCGTCGAGCCGTTCGAAGCTGTGGCAGCCACGATGCCCAGGCCAATGTAGATGGCCCCCGTCACATACTTTCCAACGCTGCGCGTCCTGCGGGTGTTGGCCACCATCTTCCCGATCTTGCTGGCCGCAGCGGCATAAAGGATGTCGCAGATGCCGCCAATCACGATCAGGATGACGCCCAGCAAGAAGATCTGAAGTGGAATGTTCTGGGAGGCCGGGTCAACAAACTGGGGCAGGAAGGCCGCGATGAACAGGGCAGTCTTTGGGTTCAGCAAATTGACGAGGAAGCCCTTCTTGATGGATTCGCCCAGGCCCAGAGAGGTTTGGCGCACGGTGTCGGTGTCGACCACCGTTTTGGTAATCGACTTGACCCCCAGATAGACAAGGTAGGAGGCGCCGAGCAATTTGGTCGCGCCTAAAAGAGCGGGCGATGCCATCAGCAGCGCAGTGATGCCCATGGCGGCAAAGGACACGTGAACAAGTGTTCCGAGCATGATGCCGAAGCACGACGCAAGACCAAACTTGAAGCCCTGGCTGGCGCTGGCCGTCGACACGTAGATGGTGTTCGCGCCCGGTATGGCGACAACGAGCGCCACCGTTAGCAAGAAGTAGGGGAAGACGGCGAAGTTGATCATTGCAGGGCTCCTGTGGCACGGCTGGGCGTCTTCACGATACCCGCGTGCCGTCTCTGAATTTCCGGAACGCGCGGGCAGCGTCGTGCATTGAAGCACAGAGATGCGCGGTTTGGCAGTCCGCCTCCGCGCCTGCGTTTTACACGTCTGCGGTGACACAATCACCCCGTGCCTGGACGACGCGTACCCGCGCAAAACCGCTCCATTGCAGTTCAAAACGACATGCCAGGCCCTTGAATCGCTTGCCAAGGAACACCTTGATCTCGTGGGAAAAAATCTTCCACGAGGCGGGTATTCTGCATTTAGAATCAACGGCTTACATAAAGAACGCCATCATGTCGATCCAACACGCACTGCTGACCTCCCTGCTGGAGAAGCCCTCGTCGGGCTATGAGCTTGCCCGACGCTTTGACAAGTCGATGGGCTATTTCTGGAGCGCCACGCATCAGCAGATCTACCGAGAGCTCGGCCGCATGGCCGAAGCGGGCTGGGTGAGTGTGGAAGAAGAGGACGACAGCCGCAAGAAGACGTACACCGTTCTGCCGCCGGGCCGGGACGAACTCGCGCGCTGGGTGCTGGAGCCCACCGTGTCGTCGGACAACCGCGAAGAAGTGCTGGTGAAGCTGCGCGCCGACGCCGTGATCGGCCCGCTCGGTTTTGGCGACGAGATGCAGCGCCTGATCGAGCAGCACCGCACGCGGCTGAATACCTTCCGCGAAATCGAGCAGCGCGATTTTGCGCGGCCCGATCTCACGCGTGCGCAGCAGTTGCAGCACGCGGTGCTTCAGCGCGGCATCGTTTACGAAGAAGGCTGGCTCGCGTGGGCAGACGATGTGCTGCCGTTGCTGGAGCCAGCCTCAGTCACCGCTTAAGGATTAAGCCGTCGCCTTGCTGCCGGTCGGGGCGCGCAGCGCTTCGATGTTATTCAGGCGACGGCGCGCCACTTCGAACTCCTCGGCAAAGCGCTTGACGAGTTCCGCTGCCGGCACCACGCGCTTGACCGCGCCCACGCCCTGGCCGGCGCCCCAAATGTCCTTCCATGCCTTGGCCTTCGCGCCGCCGCCCGAGCCGAAGTTCATCTTGCTCGGGTCGGATTCCGGCAGCGCGTTCGGATCCAGCCCGGCGCTCTCGATGCTCTTGCGCAGGTAGTTGCCGTGCACACCCGTGAAGAGGTTCGTGTAGACGATGTCGGTGGCGGTGGATTCGACGATGGCCTGCTTGTAGCCTTCCACCGCGTTGGCCTCTTCCGTGGCGATGAAGGCCGAGCCGACATAGGCCAGGTCGGCGCCGGCCGCCAGCGCCGCCAGGATGGCGTTGCCGTTGGCGATGGCGCCCGACAGCAGCAGCGGGCCATCGAACCACTCACGAATTTCATGGATCAGCGCAAACGGCGAGGTCGTGCCCGCATGGCCGCCCGCGCCCGCCGCCACGGCGATCAGCCCATCCGCACCCTTGTCGATCGCCTTCTTGGCG
This sequence comes from Ralstonia edaphi, assembly GCF_958350185.1. NCBI lineage: Bacteria > Pseudomonadati > Pseudomonadota > Betaproteobacteria > Burkholderiales > Burkholderiaceae > Ralstonia > Ralstonia edaphi. The sequence continues at coordinate 283,234 of NZ_CATWHI010000004.1, read as the reverse complement.
AACGTGTTATTGATCACGTCGTGCAGCACGATGCCGCCGTAGCTGTGCACCGCGCGGTTCACGTCTTCACGCGCGCCCAGCGACGTGATGACGATGGGCACCTTGTACTTCACGCACAGCTCCAGGTCGTGCTCCAGGCGGTCGTTCGACTTGTGCACGATCTGGTTGACGGCAAACGGCGCCGACGGCTTGTCGGGGTGCTGCGCGTCGTATTCGGCCAGCTCCGTGGTGATGCGCTGCAGCCAGGTTTCCAGCAGTTCGGCCGGACGTGCGTTGAGTGCCGGGAACGAACCGACCACGCCCGCCTTGCACTGTGCAATCACGAGGTCTGGGTTGGAAATGATGAACAGCGGCGAGCCCACCACGGGCACGGACAGGCGGTTTTGCAGGATCGGCGGCAGCGACATGGCAGTCTCCGTTGGAATCGTTATGGAAGAGGGGAAAAGGGGCGAGCGGGTCTCAGGCTTCGGCCTTGAGCAGTGCGAGCTTGTCGCCCAGCTTGGCACCCATGGCTGCACCGAGCGCCTGAAGGCCAGTGGCCGGGCGCACCATGACTTCAAACTCGACGATCTTGCCGTCGGCATTGAAGCGGACCATGTCGATGCCCTTGAGGGCCTTGCCGCTCACGTTCGCGCTGAATTCGAGCACCACGCTTAAGCCCTCGTCGGTGGCGAAGCTGCGGTGGTATTTGAAGTCTTCAAAGACGGTGTTGACAGTGCGCAGGACCAGTGTGGTGGCCGTGCGCCCCGGGTAAGGCGTGTGCGCCACGGGCGAGCGGAAAACCACTTCGTCGGCAAACAACCGGTCGAGATCGTCCATGTTGCCGCTTTCGATCATGGCGTGCCAAGCCTCGAGCGTGGCTTGTGCGGGGGCGTTCAGTGTCTGGGGAATCGGCTGCGGCATGCTGGCTCCTGGTCAGAAAGTGCAACGGATTGCATCAACGTGGCATGCAACATAGCACAGCCAACTTTCTCTATGCAACAAGTTGCATAGTGGAGCCCTTCGAGTTCAATCGATGTCAGCCGGCAGCGTTCTCGGGGTGCTGTGCACGCACCACGATGACGGTGCGGTGCGACAGGCGCGCCGTGCGCTCGGCCACACTTCCGAGCAGAAGGCGCGCGAGCCCGTGCTTGCCGTGCGAGCCCACCACGATGGTGTCGGCCTGCCACCGCTCGGCTTCGTGCTCGAGTGCGTGGCCGATGTCGTCGTCGGTGGCGTCGAGCATCAGGATGCCCGTTTCAGCAGCGGTGCCGTCAGCGTCGAACAGGCGCTGCAATTCGACCAGCGAAGCGCTCGCCGTCCGGTGCGCTTCTTCGCGCAACTTGTCGACGCTGTAGATTTCCCGCGACTCCGGCATGGCCGGCGAGCCGATCGCCCAGACGACGCGGACCCGGCCGTTGAATGCGCGGGCCAGGGCAGCCGCTTCCTCCACCGCGAGGTGGGACTCATGGGTGCCGTCGAAGGCGGCAAGAATGCGTTGATGCATGGGGCGCTCCGCAGAATCGGAATGGGAATGCCTCACTGTAGCAGCGCAGGTGGGCGATGCTGCACCCGGATGTGCCCGGGTTGCGCCGCGTCAAACGGGCACCGCCGTACGCGCGGGATGTGCCAGCAGCAAGTCGAGCAGCGCTTGCGCCGCCACCGACAGACTGCGCCCGTCGCGGCGGATCACATACAGCGTACGCACCAGCCCCGGCAGGGCAAGCGGCCGCACCACCAGCTCGGGCAGGCGGAACTGGAACAGCGCCAACGCCGGAATGACGGTGATGCCCAGGTTGGCCGCCACCAGCGCGGCCGCCGTGGCCAGGTGCTCGACTTCCATGCCGCTGCGCAGCTTGGTCGGGTGCAGCGCCGCATCCAGGTATTGGCGGATGCTGGTGTTGCGGGCCAGGTGGATGAACGGCGTATCGACGAGATCGCCAACGGCCAGCGCCGGCTTGCGCGCAAGCGGGTGATCCTGGTGGCAGACGAGGTGGAAGTCGTCGGTGCAGAACGGTTGCGCGGCCAGGCCCGCCATGTCGGCGCCCATGGCTGCGATGGCGAAGTCCGCTGCCCCGCGCCGGACCATGTCGATGCATGAGTCGGACAGTTGATCGTGCAGCGCCAGTTGAATGCCCGGATGCTGCGTGGAGAACGCGGCCAGCACAGCCGGCAGAATGCCCGCGGCAATCGACGGCAGCGCGGCCACCGTCACGCGCCCGGTGCGGGCCGCGGCGCGATCGCGCAGCTCGGAGAACGTCGCCTCGAAATCGGCCAGCAGGCGCAATGCCGATTCGGCAAAGGCTTCGCCCTCCGGAGTCAATTCGACATGGCGCGTATTGCGGTCGAACAGGCGCACGCCGGCATCGGCCTCCAGGTTCTGGATCAGCGCGCTGAAGGCCGATTGCGACAAGTGGCACGTCTGTGCCGCCTGCGTGAAGTTCTTGTGCTCGCGCAGCGCGGCAAAGGCGCGGAGCTGCTTGACGGAGAGGTTCATGGCGATGCCGGGCGTGGTGCGCCAGCTTAGCCTGGAATCTCCAGCGTGAGCAGCGCGCTCGATAGCGACTTGCCATGCGCGTCCAACGCCAGCGAGCGCGTCACGCCGCCGGCCAGCGCCCCATGCAGCACGAAGTTCAGCGCGCCCAGCTGCGGCAGCACGTAGCGCTCGACCTTGCCGTGGACGAGGTCAGCGAAATGCGCGCGCACGCGCTCGGCCGTGACGTGTTGCTCGAGCAGGGCAAAGTCTTCGGCGCATTCCGGACGAAGCGCGATGACGGAGATGCAGGAGATATCGCCCTTGTCGCCGGCGCGGGTGTGGGCGAGGTCGCGGAGGGTGCGGGGCATGTCAGCTCTCCAGGATGTGCACGGCGTGCGGGGCCAGTTCTGCGGGAATCAACGTCGATGCCACGGCGATGATTTCGCGCGCGCTCTTCGTTGCGCCGCCGCCGCCGGACGGGCCGCAGGTCAGCAGTGTTTCGACTTCGTTCCCGATGCGGACGGCTTCGGCCATCGATTCAGTGCGCGCAGCCACGCGCACGCGCACTTCGTACGGTTCGGCATCGGTGCGGGAGAGGGCTGCGCCATGCAGCGCATCCACGCCAATCAGCTCGAAGCGCGTTTCCGTCATCTGCACGCCGGTAAGCGCCAGCCGCTCGCGCACGATGTCGAGCGCCAGCTTGCCGCGCGCCACCGCATTGGGGCCGGCATAGCTGATCTGGCCTTCGCCGATGTAGCTGTCGAGATAGCCGATGGAAACCTTCAACTGCCCCGTGCGCGGTGTGCCGGTGGCGCCTTCGATGACGACGCTGTCTTTGCCGTCGGCGTGCATGCGCACGTTGGAGAAGTCCGCCACCACATCCGGCGTGAGGTAGCGCGCCGGGTCATGGATTTCGTACAGCAACTGCTCCTTGCACGTGGCTTCGGTGACGAGACCGCCGGCCGTGGCGACTTTGGTGATGCGCACCGAGCCGTCTTCACCGACTTCGCCAATGGGGAAGCCCAGACGAGCGAGGTCGGGTACGTCCTTGATGCCGGGGTCCGCAAAGTAGCCGCCCGTGATTTGCCCGGCGCATTCAAGCAGATGGCCGGCCAGCGTGCCGCAGCCCAGGCGGTGCCAGTCGTCCATGCGCCATCCGAAGGCATGGACCAGCGGCCCAAGCGCCAGCGCCGGATCGGCCACGCGCCCCGTGATGACGACATCCGCGCCCTGCGCCAGCGCATCGACAATGCCCTGCGCGCCGAGGTATGCATTGGCCGACACCATGCGCGCGTGCAGCGACGCGACCGGGGCGCCGCCATCCATGAGCGTGAAGTCGTGGCCGCGGGTTTGCAGCAGGTCCAACACGTCGTCGCCCGTCACAGCCGCCACGCGCAGCTTGAGGCCCAGCTCGCGGGCGATGTCGCGCGTGCGCTCCGCCGCCGCCTGCGGGTTGGCCGCGCCCATGTTGGTGACGATGCGGATGCCGCGTGCCGCGCACGCCGGCAGCACGGCACGCATGCGCGCTTCGAGCAGCGGGTCGTAGCCGTGCGAGGGGTCTTTGCGGCGGACCTGCTGCGCGAGCGCGATGGTGCGCTCCGCCAGGCATTCGAACATCAGCACGTCGATGTCGCCGTGCTCTGCAAGTTCCAGCGCCGGTTCGATGCGGTCGCCCGAATAACCGGCGCCGCCGCCGATGCGCAGTCTTTTCAACTCGGTGTTCATGCCATCACCACGGAAGCACGCCCAGCACCACGGCAACTGCGGTCATCAGCAGCGAGGCACCGAACAGGAAAGGGATCGAGAATTTCTGATGGTCGGCCAGCTCGATGCCGCACAGGCCCACCACGAGGAAGGTCGCCGGTGTGAGCGGGCTGACCGGGAAGCCGGTAGTCATTTGGCCAAGCACGGCGGCCTGCGCGACATGCACCGGCGCCACCCCCAGCATCTTCGACGCTTCGGCCACGACGGGCAGCACACCGAAGTAGAAAGAATCCGGATCGAACAGCAGCGACAGCGGCATCGACAGCACGCCCAGCACCACCGGAATGTGGTGCGCCATGGCGGGCGGAATGAAATCGACCGCCGTCTTCGCCATCGCGGTGAGCATGCCGGATTTGCTCATGATGCCGGTGAACACGCCGGCGGCCAGCAGAATGCTCGCCATCATCAATGCGGCTTTGGCGTGGGCGTCCACGCGCTGGCGTTGCTGATCGACGTTCGGGTAGTTGATCAGCAGCGCGGCGACCACGCCCAGCATGAACATCACCACCGGGTCGACCTTGCCGCTCACCATCACGCCCATCACGACGACGGTGAGGATGAGGTTGATCCAGAAATTGCGCGGGCGGCGCAGCGCCTGTTCCGCATCTGAGAGCGGGCGCGCGACGACCTGCGCGCCATCGGCGTGGTGGGCGAGGCCCAGGCGTTTTTCTTCCCGCTTGCCCAGCAGCCATGCGCATGCAAACACGAAAGCGAGCCCCGCAATCTGCACCGGGATCAGCGGGTTGAAGATGTCTGTCACGGGCATGTGCAGCGATGCGGATGCGCGGATCATCGGCCCCGTCCACGGCAGGAAGTTCACGCCGCACGCCATCGACGTCACGCACGCCAGGATGCGGCGGTCCATGCCCAGCCGGTCGTACAGCGGCAGCATGGCCGGAATGGTGATCAGAAACGCCACCGCGCCCGAGCCATCCAGGTGAATCAGCAGCGCGAGCAGCGCCGAGCCCACCACGATGCGCGGCGGCCGGCTGCCCACGGTGCGCAGGATGCGGTCGATGATCGGGTCGAGCATGCCGGCGTCGGTGACGATGCCGAAGTACAGGATGGCGAAGATGAACATCCCCGCCACGGGCGCGACGTCCTTGATGCCGCCGATGATGAACTTGCTGGTGTTCAGCCCGAAGCCGCCCACGAGCGCGGCGATGACGGGAATGGCGATGAGCGCGACCAGCGGCGACATGCGTTTGGTCAGGATGACGACAAACAGCGCGACGATGGTCAGCAGCCCGAGCAGTGCGAGCATGGTCTCCTCCGAGTTTTTTTTGGATTCGGAATCCCTGTTGGCGGGATTTCAGAGCGACTCTAGAAGCTGCCAATCTGCCTGTGAAACAGAATATTTGGATGGATTGAGCGGTTTTGTCGATGAGTGACGCCAACGCCGCCCGCCAAATCGCGGCAGAATGTTCTGCATCCAATCCAACCTTCCACTGACGGAGCCAACGTGAGCGCTACCCCCACCGTCCTGATCCTGCCGGGCTGGCAGAACTCCGGCCCGGCGCATTGGCAATCGCGCTGGGAACGCGCGTATGGCGACCGCCGCGTCGAACAGCGCGATTGGTTTGCCCCGAAGCGTGCTGACTGGGTGGCTGCGCTGGAAGCCGAAGTGAGCGCTGCGCCGGGCGATGTCGTGTTGGTGGCGCACAGCCTCGGCTGCGTGCTGACGGCACATTGGGCGGCCACTTCCCCCCGTGCGGTACGCGTGCGCGGCGCCTTGCTGGTCGCGCCGCCGCAGCTCGACCGTGCCGACATGCCGCCGGAGCTGGCGGATTTTCGGCCCATTCCGCAGCAGCGTCTGCCATTTCCCGCCGTGCTCGTTTTCAGCACCGACGATCCGTTCAGCAACGCTGCCTGGAGCCACGGCCAAGCCGAAGCGTGGGGAGCGGAACCGGTCGACATGGGTGCACGCGGCCATATCAATGCCGAATCGGGCCTGGGCGACTGGCCGGAAGCCCGCGCCATCGTCGCCAAGTGGATGAAAGACCTCATTTGAGTGGCCGGAATGCGGGGCTTGACCCTGAAGCTTCTTCAGGGTTTTGAATGGAGGCATGAAACCCGATCTCGCCTCCACCCTGCCTGTCCACGACCACGCCAAGCCGGAAGCTTCCGGTTGCGGCGGTTGCTGCGGCCATGCGCAACCGGTCGCCAGTGACGTCGCTGAACACGCCCATGACCATGACCATGGTCATCATGATCACGACCATGACCACCACGATCATGGTCACGGCCACGCGCCGGTAGCGGCTGCCCCCGTTGACGCCGCCGCACGCGCAGCCGCCACCGGCCGCACCGTCGTGCGAATCGAACAGATGGATTGCCCGACTGAAGAGCGCATGATCCGCGCCAAGCTGGGCAGTGCGGATGGCGTCGTCGCGCTGGATTTCAATTTGCTCGAGCGTCATCTCACCATCCACCACACCGTTGACGATGTGGCGCCCTTCCTGGAAGCGTTGCGCGCCATCGGCATGGACGGCGAGGTGCTCGAGCAGCGCGATCGCCTGGCCGCCACACCCGCTGAGCCGACCCGCATCTCGCGCCGCACGTGGCTGCTCGGCATCGGTGGCGTGACCGCATTCGGCGCCGAGGCCATCGCCTGGTCGCTTGGCGATCACGCGTGGCCGGTGCTCGCGCTGGCGTTAGCCTCCATTGCATTGGCCGGCGGCCCGACGCTGCGCAAGGGCTGGATTGCCGTGCGCGCGCTCACGTTCAACATCAACTTCCTGATGGCGGTGGCCGTCATCGGCGCGCTGCTGATCGGCAAGTGGGCCGAAGCGGCCATGGTGATCTTCCTGTTTGCAGTGGCAGAAGCCATCGAGGCCCGCGCGCTGGTGCGGGCCCGCGATGCCGTGCGCGCGCTGACGGCCATCGCGCCGGACACCGCAGAGTTGGTCGATGGCGCAGGCGGTTGGCGCGATGTGGCGGTCGACAGCGTTGCCGTCGGCGCGCGCCTGCGTGTGCGCACCGGCAGCCGCGTGCCGGTCGACGGGCGCATCGTGAGCGGCCGCGCCGCGCTGGACGAATCGCCCGTCACCGGCGAAAGCCTGCCGGTGGAAAAAACCGTTGGCGACTCTATCCTCGCCGGCACGATCGTCACCGACGGCGTGGTCGAGGCGCAAGCCACGGCGTTGGCTGCGGACAGCACGCTCGCGCGTATCGCCGGGGCCATCCAGCAAGCGCAATCGCAGCGCGCGCCCACGCAGCGCTTTGTCGATAGGTTCTCTTCCATCTACACGCCCGCGATGATGTTGCTGGCGTTGGCGGTGGCCGTCATCGGCCCGCTCGTCACGGCCGACGGCTGGCTGGCGTGGACCTATCGCGCGCTCGTGCTGCTGGTGATCGCCTGCCCGTGCGCGCTGGTCATCTCCACGCCGGTCACGGTCGTCAGCGGCCTGGCCGCCGCCGCACGCCGCGGCATCGTTGTGAAGGGCGGTGTGTATCTGGAAAGCGGCCGGCGCCTGCGCGCGCTGGCGCTGGACAAGACCGGCACGCTCACCGCAGGCCGCCCGGTGTTGGATGCGGTGATGTTGCCCGACGGCGCACGCCGCGCTGTTGCGGATCTGAATGCCGCGACCGACGCGACGCAGTTGCATGCATTGGCAGTGGCCGCAGCGCTCGATGCCAACACCACGCACCCGATTGCCGTGGCCATCGTTCAGGCCGCGGCGGAGCATGGCGCGGTCGACGCAAATGCCGTGGAAGACCTGTCGGTGCTGCCGGGCCGTGGCGTTGCCGGCACGCTGGGCGGCGTACGTTGGCATCTGGGCAACGCGGCGCTCGTCGCAGAGCGTGGCTTCGACACCTCCGCCTGGCGTGCCGCTGCCGAGTCGCTGCAAGCCGAAGGCATGTCTGCCGTCACGCTGTGCGATGCGAACGGTGCCGTGGCGCTGTTTGGCGTGCGCGACCGCGAGCGCCCCGAAAGCGCCGAGGCCATCGCCGCATTGCGCGCGCTGGACGTGACGCCCGTCATGCTCACCGGCGACGACCGCCGCGCCGCACAGGCCATCGCCAAGACGGTCGGCATCGACACCGCGCACGCAGAGCAGCTGCCTGCCGACAAGCAACGCGTGGTGGGCGAGCTGGCGGCGCAACACGGCTTCGTCGGTATGGTCGGCGACGGTATCAACGACGCCCCGGCGCTGGCGCGCGCCGACATCGGTTTCGCCATGGGCGCCGCCGGCACGGCCACCGCGCTGGAAGCCGCCGACGTGGCGATCATGGACGACGACCCGCGCAAGCTCGCCAGCTTTATCCGCATCAGCCGTCGCACGGTGGCCGTGCTGCGTCAGAACATCGTGCTGGCGCTGGGCATCAAGGCGGTATTCCTGGCGCTGGCCGTGATGGGCGACGCAACGCTGTGGATGGCGATCTTTGCCGATGTGGGCGCGAGCCTGCTGGTGGTGTTCAACGGGCTGCGGGTGATGCGCACGCGCGTCTGACCTGTCGGCGCGCGTGCGGGAACGACGCGATCAGCGCAGCCCTGTAATCCGCGCATCCTTCGGATAGGTGATGAGGTAGTCAGCCGAGAAGCGCGCGCTCTCGCCGGCCGGAATGGTCTGCTCCCACGCGATCACGCCGGCGCGGCGTTCCCAGTTGCGCTTGGCAGGCTCCGGCGTGAAGGTCGAGCGCACCTTGATATCGTCGGACTGGCTGACCGGCGTGGCCTCCAAAATCTGCACGTCGATGGCGTCGCGGTGGCGGTTGCGTACGGTGTAGAGCGCCGCCAACTGGCGCTCGTTGCGGTTGTCCAGCAGGCCCACGCTGCGCTGGAAGGTCTTCGGCGTTTCCACCACCACGCTGACCAGATCATCGCGGCCAAATGGCAGCGTGACCTTCTGGTCTTCGCCGGCCGGATTCCACTGCGTGCTGCCGACCACCGCGCCATCGCGGCGCAACTGCATGTTGCCGGCGGGCCAGATGCCTTGCGGGCGGTCCACCGTGGCGACCAGGTAGGCGGTGGCGTCCATGCGCGGCGTGCTGCGCGCGGCAAGCTTTGCGGGCAGCGTTTCGCTCGCCAACGTGAGGGTGACCTTCTGCGCGTCGGAGGGCAGTTCGGTCGCGCCTTGCACGTCGAACTCCGTGGCAAACGCGGTCTGGACGGCGTTCACTTCAAAAAGCGGTTCGCCATCGGCCTCACGTTGCTCATTGTTCCGGCCGAATCTGGCCTTGGGCGCTGGCGCCATCGCCGCTGCGGGTGCGGCGGGGTAGGGCATGGCCTGCGGCGGCGGTTGAATATCGAGTTGCCACGCATACGGTTCCGGGCCGCGTGGCGTGTTGCGCGGCTGGCCGGTCGACAGGCGCAGATGCACGCCGCGCCAGTCCTCACCGGTGGATTGCGCAAGCGTGGCTTGCCGCTCGACGACCACGTTCGAACGCACCGAATCCACGCTCGCCTGATACGCCGGCCGCCAGCCCGCACGCGATGTCTGATAGCTGACGCGCAATTCACCGCCGCGCGGTGCCGCCACGGCAATGCGCACGGTGCGCAGCGTGCTCGATGCCGAGCCGTGGGTGCGTTGCAGCGCGTCGAGCTGCGCCTTCAGTTCAGCGTCGCGCTTCTTCAGTTGTTCCTGGCGGGTGAAGACGTCTTGCGCGTTGCGGGCCAGCGCGTCGGTGGCGCGGCCCAGCGTGGAAAAATCGGTGGCCGGTGCGCGGCCATCGCCGCCCGTGCGTTCACTCACGGCCTTCAGGTAGCTCGCCGACAGCGCATTCGCCTGGATCTGCACGCCAAGCGCGGCGCGCTGGTCTTCCAGTGCGCGGATTTGTGTGTCCAGCGCTGTTCTGGCGCAGCCGCTGCCTTCGCTGGGAACGCTTTCCACACGCACATCGCCCACGCGGATGCTGCTGTCGCCTTCCACGCGGAGGCTGTCTGCATCGAACGTCATTGGCAGGCAGGCCAGCTCTACGCTCCGGGCGCCCGGCGCGACCGTGGCGGTGCGCACGACGGTGGCGCTATCCGGGTACAACGTGACATCGGTGATGCGTGAAGGCGTCGCTGCCTGCGCCATGACAGCCGCGGCAGACGCGATGGCGCCAAGCGCCGCGCATGCCATGCGTTGTCGAAGCTGGAATCGTGCTGCAGCAGCTTGCTTTGTCTTCATCGCCCCACCCACGTGTTGTGAAATGCGGCGAGTATCGCACGTCAATGCGCACGTCAAAGTGACGTGTGCGGGCTGGAAAAAGACAACTCAGCGATGCACGCCGCGAATATGCCGGTGCGCGTGTTCGCCCTCGCCATGTTCGTGGCTGTGGCCTTGGTGAGGGGCGGCGACGGGTTCCTCGTGCAGCGATTGCAGCACGCCGCACTCGGCCACGGATGCGGCTGTCGTACAGCGTTGGCCGATCGCCTCGATCTGGCCTTTGAGATCGGTCAGCTCGGCGATGCGCGCTTCAACGTGACGCAGGTGCTCGTCTAGCAGGTTGTTGATCTCTTCGCACGAGGCCTGCGGATTGGCCTGCAGCTCGAGCAGCCGGCGGATTTCAGTGTGCGCCATGTCGAGCGACCGGCACTTCGCAATGAAGGCCAACTGCTCGACATGCTCGGGTGTGTAGACGCGGTAGTTGTTGGCGGCACGCGCAGCCGGGGGCAGTAGGCCCTGCGCTTCGTAGAAGCGGATGGTCTCGATGCTGATGCCCGTGCGCTGGGCGAGTTCGCCAATTTTCATACGCGTTGAAAAAAGAATCAGAAGACAGTCGGCTCGGCGGTGACCGCTTCGACGCCGGCGACTTTCAGGCAGGCGTCCATGCAGGCGCGGCAGGCAGTTGCACAGGCGCTGCAATGGCCTTGGCCGTGATGATCGCATTCTTCCGCGCACTGGGAGCAGATCTCGGCGCAGTCTTCCAGCAGCAGTTCTGCGAATTCGCTGTTGCGCTCGAGGAATTTGCGCGTCAGGGCGCAATATTCCGCGCAGTCCGTGCACACGCTGATGCAGCGCGCCCTGGCTTCAGCGTGGCCGTTCTTGCCGCATTCCGTCGCGCAATGAGTGCAAGCGGCCTCGCATGCCTGCAGCGCCTGGATCACACTGGCAAAACGCTTGGCATTCTCTTTCGCGGTCGGACGAGTGGTCATGTCGGTTCTCCTGTGGCAGTGGATGTGCACGCGGGCGCGCTTGGAAAGTGATGAGCCCGGGCGTGGCCCGAGCGTCATCTCTCCAATTTAGCAACTCGCGCTCCACTGCGTGAGCCCGACTTGGGCTTTACACCGCTTGTGCCTCGCTCTTGCCGCTGCGCAGCATGCCGTGGCCGGCGCGTGCGATCAGGCGATTGACCCCGCCCACCACCGCGCGGATCGACGCCGTCGTCAGATTGGCATCCACGCCCACGCCGAATACGCTGCCTGCCACGCCCGGCGCGGCCATTTCTGCAAACGCGATGGCATCGGCATTGGCGCCCTGGCCCAGCGCGCGCTCTTCGTAGTGATGGATCGACACGGGCGCAGTCAGCACGTGCGACAGCGCATGCACCAGCGCATCGAGCGGCCCGTTGCCGCTGCCTTCGCAAATGTGCTCGCGGTCTGCAATGTTGACCACCAGGCGGATGTGCTGGCTGCCGTCATCGCGCTCGGTCAGGCGGTGCGATACGTAGCCGATGGCGCCATCGCCGCGCAGATAGGTCTGCTGGAACAGCGCCCAGATGTCGGCGCCCGTGGCTTCGCGGCCGCTCTCATCGGTCAGCTGCTGCACGGTGCTGCTGAACTCCACCTGCAGGCGGCGGGGCATGGCCACGCCGTAGCCCGATTCCAGCAGATAGGCGATGCCGCCCTTGCCCGACTGGCTGTTCACGCGAATGATCGAGTCATACGTGCGGCCCACGTCGGCCGGGTCGATCGGCAGGTAGGGCATTTCCCACAGCGCATCGGGCTTCTGCACCGCAAAGCCCTTCTTGATCGCATCCTGGTGCGAGCCCGAGAACGCCGTGAACACCAGGTCGCCCACGTACGGGTGACGCGGGTGCACCGGCAGTTGCGTGCAATCTTCGCAGGTCCGTGCCACGTCATTGATGTGCGAAAAATCCAACTCAGGATCGATGCCTTGCGAGTACAGGTTCAGCGCGAGCGTGACGAGATCCACGTTGCCCGTGCGCTCGCCATTGCCGAACAGGCAACCTTCCACGCGATCGGCGCCGGCCATCACGGCCAGTTCAGCGGCTGCCACGGCAGTGCCGCGGTCATTGTGCGGATGCACGGAGAGGATGATCGAATCGCGGCGCGCGAGGTTGCGATGCATCCATTCGATCTGGTCGGCGTAGATGTTTGGCGTGGCCATCTCCACCGTGGCAGGCAGGTTGAAGATGATCTTGTGCTCAGGCGTGGGCTCCCAGACTTCGGTCACGGCGTTGCAGACCTCCAGCGCGAAATCCAGCTCGGTGCCGCTGAAGACTTCGGGGCTGTACTGATACGTCCACTGCGTCTCGGGCATCGTCTGCGCAATCTCGCGGATCAGCTTGGCGCTTTGCACGGCAATGCGCTTGACGCCTTCGCGGTCGGTGTTGAACACCGTGCGGCGGAACACCGGCGCGGTCGCGTTGTAGACGTGGATGATGGCGCGTTTGGCGCCGCGCAGCGATTCCATCGTGCGGCGGATCAGGTCTTCGCGGGCCTGCGTGAGCACTTCGATGGCCACGCCGTCGGGGATGTGTCCGCCCTCGATCAGCTCGCGGACAAAATCAAAATCGGTCTGGGAGGCAGCGGGGAAAGCGGCTTCGATTTCCTTGAAGCCGATCTGCACGAGCATCTTGAACATGCGCATCTTGCGCTCGGCGTTCATGGGCTCGAACAGCGCCTGGTTGCCGTCGCGCAGGTCCGTGCTCATCCAGATCGGGGCACGGGTGATCGTCTTGTTGGGCCAGGTGCGATCGGCGAGGGCGATGGCGGGGAAGGGGCGGTACTTGGTGGCGGGGTTCTTCAACATGGTGAGTGCGTCCTGTGAGATCGAGATCGGTTTCGTACAACGGGGACGGCCGCGCGGGCAGCGTCCGGGGTGGCCGGAATCGGGTTCGGGAGGTGGCGGCCAGACAGCCACGGGCGCGTGGTCTGGCAACCGGTCGGTAGTCGTAGCGAAAGCGGGATCGAGGCGGGCATGAGAAAGCTCCAACGATTCGGCGCACGGACTGCGCCACACACAAGGCCCGTCGCCGCTGGGGCACGGACCGGTCAAACACCGGAACGAGGGGGAAAGAGAGATCTACGCGCTTACACGCGTAGTAGAGAAGCGGATAGCAGACCGCGCACGCACGAGAGGGTGCGGGCAGGAGCGGTACGGAGGGTGGTCTGCTGAGAATGCATTTGGCGATAGTGATGGTGACGGCGGGGTGTTGTCAAGCTGCCTGGGCGGTTCCGGACGGTTTTTTCGCAGCAGATGAAACACCCGATCCAGAGCCCACGAAAACGTGTGCTGCCCGCAGGAAACCGTGTGACGTGGGCGCCAGCAGAACCTATCCGAACCTGCTTTAATACACCCCGTCCATGCCGCCAGGCCGCTATATCAAAGGGTCTATAACGGCAAGACTCCCTCACGCCCCACAAGGAGAATCCCCCAATGGTCACGTTGAACATCAACGGCAAACCGGTGGAAGTCGATGCTGATCCGGCCACGCCGCTGCTCTGGGCGCTGCGCGACAACCTCGGTCTGACCGGCACGAAATTCGGTTGCGGCGTCGCATCGTGCGGCGCCTGCACGGTGCACCTGAACGGCCAGCCCACGCGCAGCTGTGTGCTGCCGATCTCTGCGGTGGCCGGCCAGCAGATCACCACGTCCGAACACATCGCCGATGACAAGGTCGGCAAGGCCGTGCTCGACGCCTGGGTCAAGCACGACGTGGCGCAATGCGGCTACTGCCAGAGCGGCCAGATGATGAGCGCGGTGGGTTTGCTGCGCACCAAGAAGAAGCCGACCGACGCCGATATCGACAGCGCAATGGCCGGCAACCTCTGCCGCTGCGCGACGTACCAACGCATTCGCGCGGCCATTCACGACGCGGCGAAATCGCTGGCCTGAGCCACACCGGAGAATTCACGATGCGTATTCGAAATCTTGAAGCGCTGGCCGGTGGCGGCGCGCAACATCAACCGGCGTCTGCGGATGCCGGTGCGGCAACGTTTGATCGACGTAGCTTTCTGAAGCTGACGACGCTGGCCGGCGGCGGGCTGGCGCTTGGCGTGGCCCCGGTGCTGGCGGGCGCGCAGGACGCGAAGGCCAAGCCGCCCTCGCCGCCGCAGGCATTCATCATCATTGCGCCGGACAACACCGTCACTGTGGCGGTGAACCGGCTGGAATTCGGTCAGGGCGTACACACGGCATTGCCGATGGCGCTGGCCGAAGAACTCGACGTGGATTGGCGCAACGTGCGCGGCATGTTGGCGCCCGCGGGCGATCCGTACAAGGATCCGGGCTTCGGCATCCAGATGACGGGCGGCTCGACGGCGCTGAACCACTCGTTCCAGCAATACCGTGAACTGGGCGGTCGCGCGCGTGCCATGCTGATCTCGGCAGCGGCCGAGCGCTGGAAGGTCGATCCGTCGACATGCCGCACCGCCAATGGTGTGGTCACGTCGGGCAGCCACCGCGCTACGTATGGCGAGCTTGCTCAGGCCGCGATGGCGCTGCCGGTGCCGGCGCAGGTCACGCTGAAGAACCCGTCGCAGTTCCGTATTGTCGGTAAGCCCACGCCGCGCCTCGATGCGCGCGCAAAGCTCGACAGCTCGCTCAAGTTTGGCCTGGACACGCGCCTGCCCAACATGAAGGTGGCCGTGCTGGCCCGCCCGCCGCGCTTTGGCGGCAAGGTGGCCAAGTACGACGCAGCAGCGGCCAAGGCGGTGAAGGGCGTGGTCGATGTGCTGCAGATCCCGACCGACCGGGGCGGCACGGGTGTCGCCGTCATCGCCGACGGATACTGGCCGGCCAAGCAGGGCCGCGACGCGTTGCAGGTCACGTGGGAAGACGCCGGCTCGACGGTGTCCACGCCGGCGTTGATGGCGGAGTACAAGAAGCTCGCCGGCCAGCCCGGCACCGTGGCCAAGGCTGCGGACATGAGCGCCATCCAATCCGCCGCAACGCGCATCCAGGCGGACTACGAATTTCCGTATCTCGCGCACGCGCCAATGGAGCCGCTGAACTGCACGATCGATCTGCAGAAAGACGGTGGCAAGACCACGGGCGCCAAGGTGTGGGTCGGCTCGCAGTTCCAGACCATCGATCAGGGCGCGATTGCCAAGGTGCTCGGCGTATCGCCCGAGAAGATCGAGCTGAACACGATGATGGCGGGCGGTGGCTTTGGCCGGCGCGCGATCACCACGTCGGACTACGTGGTGGAAGCCGCCAACGTGGCGAAAGCCTATGCGGCAGCCGGGCACAACGGCCCCGTCAAGGTGATCTGGAGCCGCGAAGACGACATCCGCGGCGGCTACTACCGCCCGATGCATCTGCACCGCGTCAACGTGGGGGTGGACAGCAGCGGCAAGGTCGTCGGCTGGGACCACGTGATCGTCGGCCAGTCGATCCTCAAGGGCACGCCGTTCGAAGCCTTCATGGTCAAGAACGGTGTGGACGAGACCATGGTCGAGGGCGTGATCGAAAACGACTACGGCTTCCCGATGCAGCTGACGGTGCACCATCCGGACGTGAACGTGCCGGTGCTGTGGTGGCGTTCCGTGGGCCACACGCATACGGCCTACGTGATGGAAACGATGGTGGACGAGGTGGCGCACGCGGCCAAGCAGGACCCGGTCGCTTTCCGTCTCGCGCGCTTTACCGGCAAGGAGCATGAACGCCACCGCGCGGCACTGCAGCTGGCTGTCGACAAGTCCGGCTACGGCAAGCGCAAGCTGCCCAAGGGCCAGGCCTGGGGCGTGGCGGTGCATGCGTCGTTCGAGTCGGTGGTGGCGTATGTGGTGGAGGTGTCGGTCGACCAGGGCAAGCCGCGCGTGCATCGTGTCACGGCCGGTGTGCATGCCAACCGCGTGGTCAACCCGATGGGCGCGGAAGCGCAGATCCAGGGTGCCTGCGTGTTTGGCCTGGCGATGATCCAGCCGGGCTTTGCCATCGACATCGAAAACGGCGCCACCAAGAACAGCAACTTCACCGACTTCCCGCCCGTGCGCATGCCGGACGCGCCGCCGGTGAACGTGTTCTTCGTGCCGTCGGAAGACAACCCGACCGGCCTGGGCGAACCCGGCACGCCGCCGATTGCACCGGCGGTGGCCAACGCGCTGTTCACCCTGACCGGCAAGCGTCAGCGCAAGCTGCCGTTCGACACGGTGTAGTTGTCATCATCGCGTGATGAAATTGAAGCCGGCATGCAGTGATGTGTGCCGGCTTTCTTGTTCGTGCAGCGTCGTCACCGTCCCGTTTTGCGGACCGATTCTTGCGTCCGCGAGTGCGTTGTTTACCCCCCGGAGGAGCATGTCATGGCATTGAATATCCTGTACACCGCCCACGCCAAGGCCACAGGCGGCCGCAACGGCCACACCCAGACCGAAGACGGCCAGGTCTCGCACGACTTGTCAGTGCCGAAGGCCATGGGCGGGCCCGGCAAGCCCAACACCACCACGCCCGAAGACCTGTTCGCCGCCGGCTATGCCGCGTGCTTCGGCTCGGCGTGCGACTTTGTCGCCAAGAGCATGCTCAAGCTCAATCCCAGCAACATCGAGATCCACTGCGATGTGGGGATCGGCACGCGCGATGAAGGCGGTTTCGGCCTGAAGGTGGGGCTGACGGCGCGGATCAGCGGGCTGTCGCAAGCCGATGCGGAGAAGCTGGTGGCGCAGGCGCATCAGGTGTGCCCGTATTCGAACGCCACGCGCAACAACGTGGAAGTCACCCTCAAGACCGAGGTGGTCTGATGCGGCAGCGGCCTGTTGTTGGCGTGTTGCTGGCCGCGGGCCGTGGCAGCCGGTTTGATGCGGCGGGCGTGGCCAACAAGCTGCTCGCCCCGCTGCCCGATGGAACGCCCGTGGCGGTGCAGGCCGCGCGGCACCTGAAGCAGGCACTGGGCGACGTGGTGGCAGTGGTGCCCGCCGCTGCCACGCATGGTGCGCAGGTCGATCAACTGGCCGCGCTGTTGGCCGAGGCCGGTTGCGAAGTCTTGCGCTGCCCCGACGCCGCACGCGGCATGGGCGCCAGCCTGGCTGGCGGCGTGGCCGCGCGCCCGCAAGCCGGCGGGTGGATCATCGCCCTGGCCGACATGCCGTGGATTGCCTCTGACACCATCAGCCAAATCGCCAACGCAGTGGACCCGCACCGTTGCGTTGCGCCCTTTCATGCCGGGCAGCGGGGCCATCCCATCGGCTTCGGCGCCGATTTTTTCGCGGGGCTGACTTCGCTCGACGGCGACGAGGGCGCGCGGCGGCTGATCGATCCCGCCAAGCTTATCCGCATCGACACCGAAGACGCCGGCATCCTGCGCGATGTCGACACGCCGGCCGATCTGGCCCGGTGATCTCACTGGGTTGGTTTCAAACGAAGCGCCGTGCTGGTCCGCCAGACATGCTCGAAAGCGTGAGCACGCACGGCGCATGTCGGCCCGACGCATGCGGCGATCGACGCTCAGGCACGCAGATTTGGTGCTGCGCGTCTCGCAGGTTGCCTGCAGTTTGCTGAGTGCCGCAGTGTTGGGTCGGTGCCCCGACCTCAAACATTCGATTTCGGCCGTCCGACACCCGCACGTCACCGTCAAACAGTGGCGTACGGCCCTCAGAGGCCCGAGCTCGGCCCAAAAACATCCGACCCATCGGAGCTTTAAGGGCCGAGCGTCGCCGTCAAAGACCCAACGTTCACCCGTTGAGGCTGAAGCGCGACCGTCCGAGGCTCGAGGCCGGTTGTCGGAGGTCGAAAATTTCGAGGTCTGACAGCCGAAGGCGACTGTTTGAGAGTCGTATTCCGCCCGCTGAGGGTGGACGCCGACCATCGGCAGCGCATGGTCGAGCGTCAAACGTCCACGTGCGGGCGTTTTAGGCCCGATGCTCGCCTGTGGGCGTCGGCTTCGGCGATGGTTGACCAACAATCCCGGCGCTTCCCCGGCACAACTTGTCCACAGCAGCGCGCACACCGCTTGCAGAATCCCCCGCAAGCGGTTGACGGAAAAGGGTTTGTTGCACGATGTAACAGCCTTCATCGATGTGGATAACTCGGGCCGCGCGCACACGTTTTACGTGATCTGCACGTTTGTCGAAACCCGTCAAGCCCTTTTGTGACTTGGGTCTGCGCCGGTGGCGCAGGTTATGCACAGAACATGTGGATAAGTCTGTGGGAAACACCATCCGAGCCGCGTGGCGACGGCTTTTGATCGGCGCTGCTCGCGAATGTGGCAAGGGCTTGCGGTTGGGGGGCGCCTGCACATTGCAACGATTGATTACAACTTGAAACAGCATGTCGCGGGCCCCTTGATCAGACTTTCGATACGCGATGGCTTGATCGCGACCGACGCATTCAAGGAGAAGAACATGGTTCGGGTACTGACGATTCTGCTGGCCGGTGCCACGCTGCTGACGGCAACCGGCTGTGCCGACATGACGGCACGTCAACGCAATACCGCCATTGGGGCGGGTGTGGGTGGGTTGGCCGGCGCTGCTTTGATTGGCGGCCCGGGCGCCACGCTGGGCGGTGCCGCATTGGGCGGCCTGGTCGGCAACGTATCGACGCGTTGATATTCGGTCGGCCTGCGGGTCGACCCCGAGAACAACGGACCCGAGGTCAAATCTTCGGGTCCGTTTTTTTATGCCTGTGCGCGGCTTCGGGTGCGTAGCAAGTCTTCCAGTGCCGACACTTCCAGCGGTCGCCCAAACAGGAAGCCTTGCACTTCGTCGCAAGCATGCGCAGACAAAAAGGCCGATTGCTCGGGGGTCTCGACACCTTCGGCTGTGACGGTCATGTTCAACGCGCGGGCCATTGCGATGATCGTCTTGGTGAGCGCCACGCAGTCGGGCACCCCAGGCACGCCGCTGATGAACGAACGATCGATCTTGATGTTATGGATCGGCAAGCTGCGCAGATACGACAGCGATGAAAAGCCGATGCCGAAATCATCGAGCGAGATGCGCACGCCTCGCGCGGCCAGGCTCATCAGCAGACGCTGTGTCGATTGCCGGTCGGCCAGCAGCACGCTTTCCGTTAACTCCAGCTCCAGCCGGCTCGGCGTCATGCCGGACGCCTTGAGCGCCTCGTCGACGTCGCGCTCGATCACGCCCGCATCGCATTGCCGCGCGGACACGTTCACCGCCATGCGGCCGGTGAAGCCGAACTTGCGCGCCCATGCCTCGCCTTGCGTGCAGGCCTGCATAAGCGCCCAGCGGCCGAGTTCGAGGATGTAGCCTGACTCCTCCGCCACGTCGATGAACTCGGTGGGCGACACCGCGCCAAGCTCCGGGTCGGACCATCGCATCAGGGCTTCAACGGCCACCAGTTCGCCTGAGTCGAGTGCGTACTTCGGCTGATACACCAGCCGCACCTGACCGCGCCCGAGCGCGCGCCGCATGCGCTCGTTGAGTGTGAAGCGGCGCAGCATCTGCGTTTCGAGCGCGCGCGAATACCGGGTGATGCGGTTCCGGCCATTTTCCTTGGCGCGGTACATGGCGGCTTCTGCATGACTGACGAGCGTGGCCGCATCGCCCCCGTCTTCCGGGTAGGCTGCCACGCCGATGCTGGCTGACAGATGCACCTCGCGTTCGCCGCCGGTAAAGGGGCGGGCCAGCGCGTCGAGCACCTGTTGCGCGAGTCCGTCGGCGGTGTTCGGGTCGTCGATGGCCACGCAGAACTGGTCGCCGCCCAGCCGGGCCAGCAGCGCGCGCTGGCCCGCCTGGGCGCGGATGCGTTGCGCCGCCATGTTCAGCACCTGGTTCCCCATGTGGTGCCCCATCGCCTCGTTCACGGTCTTGAAGTGGTCCAGCCCGATATACAAGAGGGCCGATTCCCCCGTGGAAGGCAGCGAAAGCCGCGCATCGAGCCGCTCGATGAACGCCGCGCGATTGGGCAGGCCGGTGAGCGAATCCTTGGTCTCCAGCAGGCGCAGTTGCTCGTAGGCGGAACGCTCTGCCGTGATGTCGGTAAAGATGACCAGCACCGCGTGCGGCGACGCGCTGTCCGGCGAAAACATCGGCAGCACCGATTCGCGCAGCCACACGATCTGCCCGTTGCCTGCCGGCACGCCCACGACGACGTTGCTGATGGCGCGCCCCGTGCGCGCCGCCAGCGTGGAGGGCCATGCGGCGCGCGGCAGGATGGCGCCGTCTTCGCCCAACATCATGTCGTTCAACGCAACACGCGGGCGGCCTTTCCATGACGCGCCCGACATGCGCAGGATCTCGGCCGCGCTGCGGTTGTACGACAGCACTCGGCCATCGGTGGACAGCGTCAGCACGCCCTCGCTCAGATGGTTGACGACCAGCCGATACTGATCGCGCAACTCGCGGGTCTGGCGATATTCGTTCTCCAGGCGCAGCAGCTTGACCAGCGCGGCGATGTAGCGGCCGCACTCCGCGCGCAAGGCTGCGTCGTCAGGCGGGTTGGCAGCGGGGAAGAAGAGGCACAGGAGATCGTCGGCGACGGCCATGCCGCCATGCTGGGCCGGGATGCGGCACAGCCATGTCGGCTGCGCGGTATCCAGCACGCGGACGATTGCTTCGCGCAAAGGCGCGGGCGCATTGGCCTCGCGCACCAGTTCGATGGGGGCCAGCTCGTCGAGCAGCGGCGCGATGCGTGCGAGTTCGATATCGAACTCACCATGCGTTCCGGTAGGCAAGTGCGTCGCATGGTCGTCGCGCAATGCCAGCTTTGCCCTGGCGCGCTGCGTGCCATAGAGCCTCGCCCGCCCGGAGACGACCCGCACCACCACGCACAGCGTCGAAGGCAAGGCTGCTTCCAGCGCCCGCAGCGCAGCATGCAGCCGCTCGCCGAGCGAGGCGGCGGACGGCAGCGTGGAAAGCAGATGATCGAGATGCTCGTGCGGCAGCGCTGCGCCAATCGCTTCGGCGCTCAGGACGCGCTCGCCGGCCTTGCCGGGTAATTGCGCATCGAGCGGCAGCGGCAATCCGTGCACGACCACCTGCTGCGCCGGCAGCCCATCAAAGCGGGTCGGCGTGACTGTCAACCGGACGCTGACCACCTCGTTGGAATCGCCAGCAGAAAGGGCGGAGATCAGTTGTGCCGCCGGAACGGTCTGAGCCTCGGATTGCGTTGCATCGGCGTCTTCCCCGGGGCGGGTTTCCAGCCATGCGGGAACGTCCTGGAAGAAGCGCGAGAAGGGCTCGCCGAGCAGTTGGTCGGACGAAAGTGCCCGCACCATGCAAACGCCGGCCGCATTGGCAAAGACGATGCGGCCTTCGAGGACCACATAGAGCGGAACCGGAAGGCTTTGCGCCGACAGCGGGTAGGAAATTTCGTCTGGCATCCCACGCTCCAACCTGAGGTATTGCCCGACATCTCACTCAGCATCGACTTCACGCCACGCTGGCCGCGAGAACGCCGGCTACCGGAGGTCGGGGGCAATGCTCTTCATGATGCGCAAAAGTCGTGCGCGGCGCAAAGCCTAGTTTGTGGCCGATACAACACATCGGGAATCGGTTTTGCCGGTTCCATTGTTGCCGGGGTCGGTGGCGGATTTCAAAACGGTTTGCGGAGGCTCGGACGCGCGCGCAGGTTCCATTTGAGCCTCCGCACCATTCTCACTTTCCTGCACGGCGAAATGCTGATCGATCCAGCGATGCGTCAGTGCCAACCCGATTGCACACATCAAAACGCATGTTCCCATTGTCAGGATGAAATACGCACTGATCCGCTCGACCGAGCGTTCGGGAAAGAAAAAGGTCGCGGCGACAAACAAGATGCCAACCAGTACACCAAAGACCAAAAGCAGATAGTAAAAGCGACGCGGCAAGGGCGAATTCATCGTTGTCTCATCCAACTGCAACCAGGCGGGTGACGCTTTGAATCGTTTTACCGCCGCACCAAATGGGCTGGCCATGGCAGATGTCATCGCGGTGCAGTGGCATGCCGGGCCGGCGGCTTATGTATGAATTGATGTTGCGTTGCTGTACTGCTGCGATGCTGCAGATTGCTGCTTGCGGCAAAAACCGGAATTGCGGGACCCGGCGGCGCTTGCTATGGTGGTGGCACTGAAATGCAGCGCGATACCAGTTTGCGGCCCTGCATGATCGCGTACGCTAATCCCATGCGTCAATCCGACTTTCCGGTTGAAACTGAGCATCCGGTGTGCCAAGAGTTGATTGCTGGCTTAGGGGCGGTTTGAAGGGGAATGATCAAAAACGTTGAAATTTGATTTCAGTTATGAATACAATTGATCTAATATCTGATCCACACCAGACTTCACACCAGAATTTATTGGGAGCGCATATGGCGACATACAAGGAATTGATTGCACAAAAGGCCAAACTGGAAGAGCAGATCGAAACTGCGCGCGCCAAGGAACTGGAAGCGGTGATCCAGCAAGTGCGCCAGACGGTTGCCGAATATGGCCTGACGGCTGAAGACCTGGGCCTGGCTCAGCGTCGCGGTCGTCGTGCCGGTGCGAAAGCGCCGGTGCCGGCCAAGTACCGTGATCCGAAGACGGGTGCAACGTGGTCCGGCCGCGGCCGCGCTCCGGCCTGGATCGGCAAGAACCGCGATAAATTCCTGATCGCCTGATCTTTCAGGCTCTGCCTGACGCGCGCGCAAGCGTGCAACGCAAATGGCCCACCCGCCCCGGTGGGCCATTTGCGTTGCTGCGCGCGATGATCGTTCCTGTATAACGACGGCATGACGCCTCGCCTGCCCAAATACCTCGAACTGGCCGACCGCATTCGGCTCGACATCCTGCACGGAACGCTGCCGGCCGGCAGCATCGCGCCCAGCGAGAACGAAGTCGCCCAGCGCTACGGCGTCTCGCGTTTGACGGCGCGCCGGACACTGAACGAGCTGGCGGCGCGTGGGTTGCTCAAGCGCTCGCGGGGGCAGCGCAGCGTGGTGCTGGATCGCGTGGGACCGCATCGGCCGGTCCTGTATGCGCCGGGCCAGTCGGATGCCGCGCTGGAATACGTGCCGGGCGCTGTCTATACGGTCAGTGCTTTTCGACTGGAGGCGGCCGACGCGACCGTGGCGGCCGCGCTCGACCTGGTGGTGGGCGCGCAGGTGGCGTTTGTCGAGCGCCGCGCCCAGGTGGAGGGGCAGCCCATCATGCTGCTGCGTACGTGGCTGACGTCCCGGCTCGCGGCGATGCTCGAGGCGCGCGACTTTGAAGATCGCCTGTTCGTGCAGGTCTTCCAGCGCGCCAACCTGACCATCGCGCGCTCGCGCGAGGCGCCGCTGGCCTGTGTGGCCGATGCCCACCAGGCCACGCAGCTCGGTGTGGAGGCGGGCGTGCCGCTGGTCCGCGTGCGCCGCATCGGCTACAGCCTGGCCGACGTGCCCATCTCCCTCACATACTGCGACTTTTCCCCCGAGCGCTACACGCGCGAAGTCGACATCCGCGTGCTTCAAAACGACTGAAAGCGCACTGCGCCAGACCGGTGCAGAAACGGCGCCACACACCCCGCGATGGGGACTTGTCCGCCTGGGGTATTCAAGCTAGTCTGCGCCCCTTCCCGGGAAACACATTCATTTGTGAAGCGACGCTTTGCCGACAACGTATTGGCACGGCAGTTGCATTCACGGCGCCATCTCAGCGGCGGCGGGTTGAGCCACCTGCCGCCTCAACGCTGATTCAGTCGATTCAACACACCGGAACCACAAGAGGGAGAAATCAATAATGCAATTCAAGCGACGTTTTTCGCTGGCCGTGCTGGCTGCCGCTGCGGGGTTGGCCGCAGGCGCGGCACAGGCCCAATCGTCCGTGACGCTGTACGGCCAGGTGGATGCCTGGGCGGGTGCCACCAAGAACCTCGGCCAGGACCGCGCCTGGGGTGTCAACTCCGGCGGCATGTCGACGTCGTACTGGGGGCTGAAGGGCAGCGAAGACCTGGGCAACGGCCTGAAGGCGATCTTCACGCTGGAAGCGTTTTTCCGCCCCGACACGGGCAAGTCCGGCCGCTTTGATGGCGACCACTTCTTCGCCCGTAATTCGTTCGTCGGCCTGCAGTCGAACAGCTGGGGCTCGATCAAGCTCGGTCGTAACACCCCGCCGTACTTCGTTTCGACGATCCTGTTTAACCCGTTCATCGATTCGTACACGTTCTCGCCGATGGTGTTCCACACCTACCTCGGCAACGGCCGTTCGGGCGCCGCAGGTATCTCGGGCCTGGTGGGGGATTCGGGCTGGGACAACTCGATCATGTATTCCACCCCGGACATGGGCGGCCTGACGGCTAACCTGATCTACGGCGCGGGTGAGCAAGCCGGCCACAACGGCCAGAACAAGTGGGGCGGCAGCCTGCTGTACTTCCGCGGCAATTTTGCAGCCACGGCGGCCTTCCAGCAGGTGCGCTACGACGGCGCGCCAGGCGACCTGAACAGCCTCGTGGCTGGCTTCGCGCGCCAGACGGCGGCCCAGCTGGGCGCGACGTATGACTTTGGCGTGGTCAAGCTGTACGGCCAGTACCAGTACATCAAGAACACGATCAGCACCGGCGACGCCAAGAGCAACGGCGGTCAGCTCGGCGTGTCGATTCCGGTGGGCCCGGGCAGCGTTCTGGCGTCGTACGCGTACACGAAGACCTCGGGCGCGGCTGACGTGAAGCGCAACACGTGGGCGGTCGGTTACGACTATTCGCTGTCCAAGCGCACCGATGTGTATGCGGCGTACTTCCGCGACAAGGTGTCGGACCTGTCGACGGCCGACACCTTTGGTGTAGGCATCCGCGCAAAGTTCTAAGCCTTTCGCGTTCTGCTTTTCCTTGTCACCGCCCGCGTCTCGACAGCGTGGGTGGACATTTGCAACGGCGTCCGGATTCGGGCGCCGTTTTTTGTTATGCGCAGAAGCTGGAGGGCGGAGCGTCAGCCGGTGCGCGCCAGGCGCAGCGGCGCTGAGACGGGCGACGAGGGCTCCGCTCCGATGTTCGGCTGATTCAGCAGCATGGCGCCGCGCTGCGTGGCAACGAAGACGGCCTCGGTACGGCTGCGCACTTCCAGCCGGCGATACAGCGCGTTGATATGCGCCTTCGTGGTCGCCTCGGAAATACTCAGCATGCGGCTGATCGTTTTGACCGGATGCCCGCGCGAGAGCAAGACGAGAATCTCATATTGACGCTGCGTCAGGCCGAGCAATGCACCATCGTCATTACCGTTGGCCGAACCCGCTGCAATGGCTTCAGGCCGTGTCAGTACGATGGATGCCGGTACATAACGGCCGCCCGCGAGCACCAATTCCAATGCTGCTGCAATCAATTTGCCGGAATAGCTTTTCAGCAGATAGGCAGAGACATTCAATTGCATCAGCGTACGCACGTGCGCAGCGGAATCGGTTTCGCCCAGTACGGCGACGTGTCGGGGATGCGGCTGTTGCAGCAGCCGGGAGAGGGCCGGCAGATCGTCGATGCCCGGCAGGGGCAGGCCGATCAGGGCCAGTTCGGCGTCCGCATGCGCCGCGAGGTTTTCAAAGAGGGCTTCGTCCGGCTCGACGCTGACCACTTCGGTGATGGCCGGCAAGGATTGCAACACATGGGTCGCGCCGGCACGCACCAAAGGGTGTGCCTCCACTACGATTGATTTCACTGCGCCGCCTGTCTGGTTATGGTTTGTTTGCCCATTTCCGGAATCAGCGTGTTGCCCCGTCTATTTGGACCAGCCGGTCCAAAATCAATGTGGCCGTGCTTGTGGAAATGCTTCTGGCGTGCGGTCTCGGTATATTTCCCCGTTCAACCGGCGGTCACCACAATGCAGTGCCACCGGGCCGAAACCTTGCACGCCATTTCAGACGCAATTTCCTTCCGGTTTTTCTTGTTTATGTCGCCAGGCGCGGAGGATTAACCCCGCCAAAATCGCAGAATAAATCCCCAGCATGCATGTTGCACCCATCAATGGGATGTAAACCTTTTTGTTTACCCCGATCGGTGGTGTGCTAGACCCCCCTATAGATAGCAGGATCGGGCAGCAGCAGCTAGCCCCACTTCACGCCCATTGACGTGAGCGTAAAGCGCGGCATTTGTACCCAAAAAGCGTGTTGTGGTGGCTTATTGCGCGACGACCGAGAAGCGCGGCATCGACAGCGGCTGTTTGCCGTCGCGGCCGTACGGTGTGCCGCCGCCGTTGTTGGCGGCGTGCAGGACCGACAGCGCGTTCTGCGTGGCGCGCAGGCGCAGGTCGATCAGGGTGCCGTTGTCGATGTTGCGTTGGCGCAGCAGGCGGGCCAGGGCCAGGTTCTCGTCGAACAGGCGGCTGGCGGTTTCGTCGGTGCGCAGGTATTTGACCAGCCCGTACGGATCGGCGCCGCCGTGCTGGGCCCACCAAAGGCGGCGTTCACGGTCGGCCTCGCCCAAGGCGGTGAGCTGTTTCTGCTTGGTCTGGGTGATGCGCTCGAGCTCGGCCATGTCGCCATCGCGCAACGCCTGCGCTTCGGCATCCAGGGTGTGGGTGGCTGCGCGCAGCAGTTCCTGCTCGTCGGCAAGGGTGCGGATCAGCAGTGTGTTGTCCATGGTGGCTACCTCAGGCTCAGGCTTGGAAGCTTGGGCAGCCGCCGGCCGGCACGCCGCCCCGCCGCGATCAGTCGAGGGTCGGAAACCCTCGGACCGGCGGCGTCAGAAAATACAGGGGACGGACGACGGGAACCCCGCGTCAGACCCTCTTGGAGCGCGTGGAGAGCAGCGATTGCGCGTCGGAAAGCGCCGCATCGGCGATCTTGCCGGCGTCCATCTTCAGCGTGCCGTTCTGGATGGCACTGCGGATCTGCTCGACGCGTGCGGCGTCGAAGTCGCCGCTGCCCACTTGGCGCGAGACTTGTTGGACCGACAGCGACGGTGCATCGCCGCTGTGGCGCGTGGTGCCCGAAGCCGTCGTAGCGGCCGGGGACGAGCCGGTCGCGCGCGTCGACCCGGACGCAGCGTCCTTGGTCGGCGCAACGGCCGGCGTGTTGTTCACGATATGGTTGATTTTCACGGGTGTCTCCGAAGAGCGCGTTCATCCTAACACCCATATCGGCCAACCCCGGCCCAAACTTTAGCGGCAGGTATCGATCACGCATCACAGTAGCAAAGTGATCTGCCGTTATCAATTTGGTCTTAAAACTGGATTGCCACGACGCCGGCGGACTGCGCAATGCCGGAGACGACATTGCCGTTGGCGGTGCGTACCTGGGCGACTTGGCCCACGGCCGCCTGGTTCATGGCCCGGCCGTCGCTGCTGACCTGGAAGCCGCCGCCCTCGGCGATGAGCTTGACGGTCTGGCCGGCTTGCACGGCGATCGGCAGGCGCAGGCTCTCGGCGCGCAGCGGCTGGTTGGCGGCCACGCTCGTGAGCAGTACACGCCCCACCACGTCGGCCGGCTGCTGCACGACCGAGGCCGGCAGCATCGAAAGATTTCCCGTGCGGGCTTCCAGATCGCCCATGTCGAGCGTCTTGCCCGGCGGCAGCTGGTGCGAGGCGACGTAATACGTCCCCGTGATTTGGATCGTGGCCGGCACCCAGGCCGCCCAGGCGTGCGGCGAGCGGCAGCGCACGCCTACTTGTATACGGCCGCGCAGGCGGTTGGCCGCCGGCAGCATCAGGTCGATCTGGTCGCAGGGCTGGTTGGCCACGCGTGCATCAACGGGGCCGACTTCCACCGACGCGCGTGGCGCGCCCGTCTCATTCGTGCCGCCCAGGATGTCCAGTTGCGACTGCAGCTGTTGCTGGATCTGCATCTGGATGGCGTTGGGCCCCTGGATGGTGGTGGGCTGCGCGGGCTGTTGTACGGCTTGGGCCGGCGGATAGCCCACCCGCACCATGCCTTGTGCATGCGCCAGGATCGGGTGCACCAGGCTGGCCAGCAGGCCCAACGCCAGCATCAGCAACAGCTTGCGCTGGCGCCCGGCCAGCGGCAGTGCCGTCGCGGCGGGTGGGATCGGGTGGTGCGCGCTGCGTGCAAACCGCGTGGACATGGAAAGCCCCTTCATCAAAAGTCCGGTGAAGTGTAGCCACGCGTGCGCGAACGCCAAATGCGGAAATGTCGGCCAATCCCCCCCTTATTCCAACGAATGGTCTTGCACACCGGCCCCTAGACTTTGCAACGTGGTGAAGTCCCTGGCGTTGTGCGGTTCCTGGCCGTACAGCCTGCCCCGGTAAATGGTTTCCCGGCCGGATATCGGTTCGCAGACAGGCCTTTTCCACTGAGGTTGCATGACGGCAACTCAGCAAGACAAGCGGTTCAGCGGTTTTGGAGACGGCATCGGCGGTTTTGAAGGGGCCGCTGATGCCGGGATCTCCCTCCAATGGGAACACGCAATACAGAACGCAACCCCGGCGGGTGGCAGCAACAACCAGGACGCCACGCGCAAGGAATGACAGACATGGTCGACAAGCTGGATCAGTTGTTCGGTTTTCAGGAGCAGGCGCTGCACCTGCGCTCGCAGCGCCACCAGATCCTGGCCTCCAACATCGCCAACGCCGATACGCCCAACTACAAGGCGCGCGACTTCGATTTTCAGTCGGCGCTGCAGAAGGCGGTCGGCCAGCAAGGTGGTAACAGCCTGCCGATGACGGCAACGGCTTCAGGCCACCTGACGGTGGATGGCGCGCCGGCCGGCGATGTATCGCTGATGCAGGCATCGCTGTCGCAGCAGACCAAGGCGCTGCAGGGCGAAGTGCAGTACCGCACGTCGCAGCAGCCGTCCATCGACGGCAACACGGTGGACATGGACGGCGAGCGCATGCGCTTTGCCGATAACACCGTGCGTTACGAGGCCGATCTGAGCATCGTGACGCAGAAGATCAAGTCGATGCTGGCGGCCATTCAGAACAGCTAGCGCGCGATGTAGCACGAGCAGCAAGAGCAGCAGACAGGCATTAAGACGACCGCGCAGCAATCACGCGCGGCGAAAGAGGGGCGGGAACTGTGTGGCGCTCCGGGCCGGGAAAGATCGGTCCGGAGCAAGCCGCCATACAGAACACCGGATCGGTCCGGCAGCAGTGCCGGCAACAGTGTTTGAAGACATCGGAATCAACATGTCGCTATTCAAGGTGATGGATGTAGCTGGCAGCGCGCTCACCGCGCAGTCCAAGCGCATGAACGTGGTCGCCTCCAACCTGGCCAACGCCGAAAGCGTGACGGGCCCGGACGGCAAGGCGTATCGCGCCAAGCAGGTGGTGTTCTCGCCCGCGCAAGAGTCTGACGACTACGCCACCGGCGTGTCGGTCGACCGCGTGGTGGAAGACACCGTCACCCCCATGAAGCGCATGCACCAGCCGGGCAACCCGCTGGCCGATGCCGACGGCTACGTGACCATGCCGAACGTCGATGTGGTGGACGAAATGGTCAACATGATTTCTGCGTCGCGCTCGTACCAGGCCAACGTGGAAGTCGCCAACACCACCAAGACGATGGCCTCCAAGGCTCTAACCCTGGGCCAGTAAGCGGCACATTCCTAGCGAGACACGAACATGACCGTCAGCTCAACAACCAATACGACCAGCACCGCGGGCACGACCTCGGGCAACCAGCTGGCCATCACCACCGGCAACGACCTGCAGAACACCTTCATGCAACTGCTCGTGGCGCAGTTGAAGAACCAGGATCCGCTCAACCCGATGGACAACTCGCAGATGACCTCGCAGCTTGCGCAGATCAACACTGTGAACGGCATCCAACAGCTGAACACCACGATGTCGAGCATGCTGACGCAGAACGCGACCACGCAGGCGTCGTCGATGATCGGCCGCACGGTGCAGGTGCCGACCAACAACCTGACGCTGGCCTCGGGCGCCGCCAACTTTGGTGTCTCGGTGCCCAACGGCGCCGACGACGTTGTCGTCACGATCACGAACGCCGCCGGCGTTGCCGTGCGCACCGTCGACCTCGGCCAGATGACGGCCGGCAGCGGCAACTACACCTGGAACGGCAAGGACGACAAGGGCAACCAGCTTGCCGACGGTGCCTACTCCATCAAGGTGACGGCCACGCAGGGCGGAAAGGTCGTTACGGGTAACGCGCTGGGCATCGACAAGGTGGCCGGCGTCACGATCAACAACGGCACGATGCAGCTGGTGTTGGCGTCTGGCGGAACCGCCAAGCTGTCCGACGTTGCATCGATTCAGTAATCACCGGTCAACTGCGGGCAGACCCCGCGCTTTTATCTTCTACGGGAGAACTTTATGGGATTCCAGCAAGGCCTGAGCGGTCTCGACGCCGCCGCTGCCAACCTCGACGTGATCGGCAGCAACGTGGCAAACGCCAACACTGTCGGCTACAAGAAATCGACCGCCGAATTTGGCGACGTGTACGCACGTTCGCTGGTCGGTGCATCCGACAACCAGATCGGCCAGGGCGTGAGCGTGACCAAGGTGTCGCAGTCGTTCACGCAGGGCAATGTGACCAACACCGGCAACCCGCTGGACATCGCCATCAACGGCACGGGCTTCTACCGTATGGTGGATGCGTCCAGCGGCCAGGTGTCGTACACGCGTAACGGTCAGTTCCAGACCGACAAGAACGGTTTCATCATCTCGGCCACGGGCCAGAACCTGACCGGCTACGGCGTGGATTCCACCGGCAAGGTCAACACCGCCGTGCTGACCAACCTGAAGATTCCCGTCAACGACCTGGCGCCGCTGGCCACCACCAACACCGCGTTCGGTGTGAACCTGGATGCCGCGGCTACGGTGCCGACCACCACGCCGTTCTCGGCCACCAACTCGGCCACGTTCAACCACTCCGTTTCGGAGCAGGTGTACGACGGCACGGGCACGGCCCACATGCTGACCAACTACTACGTGCGCACCGCCGCTGGCTGGGACGTGTATTCGCAGGTGGACGGCAACAACCCGACGGGCGGCAACCCCGTGAC
The DNA here is from genome assembly GCF_958350185.1 of Ralstonia edaphi. Classification (NCBI taxonomy): domain Bacteria; kingdom Pseudomonadati; phylum Pseudomonadota; class Betaproteobacteria; order Burkholderiales; family Burkholderiaceae; genus Ralstonia; species Ralstonia edaphi. The sequence continues at coordinate 252,107 of NZ_CATWHI010000004.1, read as the reverse complement.
GTCGCTCACGTTCAACAGCAGCGGCCAGCTCACCTCGTCGCCCAGCAAGGTCAACGTGGCCTTTGGCGGCATGAGCATCGCCACCATGGATTTCACGGGCACCACGCAGTACGGCGGCGGCTACAACGACACCGCCCCGGGCGTGACGCAAGACGGTTACGCCACCGGCCGCCTGGCCAGCTACGCGGTCGGTACCGATGGCACCGTCACCGCGCGCTACTCCAACGGCCGCACGGCAACGCTGGGCCAGATCGCCATGGCCAACTTCAAGGCGCCGGAAGGTCTGCAGAACATCGGCGGCAACCAGTGGGTGGAAACGTCCAACTCGGGCGCCCCGAACCTGGGCACGCCGGGCATGGGGTCGTTCGGCCTGCTGCAGTCGTCGGCGGTGGAGCAATCCAACGTGGACCTGTCTGCCGAGCTGGTCAACATGATCATTGCCCAGCGCTCGTATCAAGCCAACGCGCAGACCATCAAGACGCAGGACACCATCCTGCAGACCCTGGTGACGATGTAATCGTCGTTGCCTGAAGCTGACTGACCGCACACCAAGGACACTCGCATGGACCGCTCGATCTACGTGTCGATGACTGGCGTAAAGCACCTGTTCGACCAACAGGCTGCCAGCGCCAACAACCTCGCCAACGCCAGCACCACCGGCTTCAAGGCGCAGATCGACGCGTTCCATACGGTGGGTGTGCAAGGCGATGGCTCGCCCACGCGCAGCTACGTGATGGCCTCGGCCATCGGGACGGACCTCGCGCCCGGCCCGATCGAGACCACCGGCCGCAGCCTGGACGTGGCCATCGACGGACAAGGCTTCTTTGCCGTGCAGACGCCGGAGGGCGGTGAGGCTTACACCCGCGCCGGCGCCTTCCAGCTCGGCCCGGACGGCACGATCCAGACGCTCTCCGGCCAGCCCGTTCTGGGCGACGGCGGCCCGATCACGCTGCCGCCCGACACCACGGTGCAGTTTGCCAAGGACGGTACGGTCAACGCGATCAGCGCCGACAGCCGTACGCCGCCGGTGTCGCTCGGCCGCCTGAAGCTGGTGAGCATCGACCCGTCGAACATCGACCGCGGCGCCGACGGCCTGTTCCGCCAGCGCGACGGCCAGGACGCCGACGTGGATGAGAAAGTCCGCATCACCGGTGGGGCGCTGGAGGGCAGCAACGTCAACCTGACCGACTCGTTGGTCAACATGATCGAAATCTCGCGCCAACTGGAAATGCAGATGAAGTCGCTGCACACGAGCGACACGAACGCCCAGTCGGCCAATGAACTGCTGCGCCACGCCTGAACGGCCGGCGCATTGAATTGAATCAACCAAGGACTCGAACATGATTCGCTCCCTGTGGATTTCCAAAACCGGGATGGACGCCCAGCAATCGCAGCTGGATGTCATCTCGAACAACCTGGCGAACGTCAACACGACGGGCTTCAAGCGCTCGCGCGCCGTGTTCGAAGACTTGCTGTACCAGAACGTGCGCGAGCCGGGTGCGCAATCGTCGCAACAGACCACGCTGCCTTCGGGCATGCAGATCGGTACCGGTACGCGCATCGTCGCCACCGAGCGTCTGCACACGCAGGGCAACCTGCAGCAGACCGGCAACTCGACCGACGTGGCCATCAACGGCAACGGCTTCTTCCAGGTGCAGATGCCGGACGGCACGTTGGCCTACACGCGTGACGGCAGCTTCCAGATCAACGCGCAGGGTCAGCTGGTGACTTCCAGCGGCTACCCGGTGCAGCCGGCCGTGACGGTGCCGCAGAACGCCACCAGCCTGACGATCGGCAAGGACGGCGTTGTGACGGTCACCACGCCCGGCACGGCCAGCAACACGCAGGTGGGCACGTTCCAGCTGGCGAACTTCATCAACCCGGCCGGCCTGCGCAGCATGGGCGAAAACCTGTACGCCGAAACCGAAGCGTCGGGCACGGCCAACCTGGCCAACCCGGGCTCGAACGGCGTGGGCGCGCTCAACCAGAACTACGTTGAAACGTCGAACGTGAACGTGGTGGAAGAAATGGTCAACATGATCCAGACGCAGCGCGCGTACGAGATCAACAGCAAGTCGGTCCAGACCTCGGACCAGATGCTGGAGAAGCTGTCACAGCTCTAAGCTGGGCGGCGTTGTTTTTAAGGAAGTTTTGCGATGCATACCCCCCCGGTTTACTCGCTCACGCACAGCGGCCGCGCCGTGCGTATCGTTCGATTGGCCGTGCTCGGCACGGCCGCCTTGCTCGCTACGGCGTGCGGCATGCTGCCGCCGCCGGCCCCGATCGTGCAGGGTCCGACAACCGCGCGCCCGCCGATGCCGGTGATGGCGCCGCGCCAGAACGGGGCGATTTACCAGGAAGTGGCATCGGGCAGCGGTGGTTTTCGCGGCATGTTCGAAGACCGCCGCGCGCACATGGTGGGCGACACGATCACCATCGTCATCACCGAAAACACGGCCGCCAGCAAGCAGACGTCCGGCAGCGTCAACCGCACGGGCAGCATGAGCGCTTCAGTGCCGACGTTTGCCGGCATGAACCCGGGCGTGCTGTCTTTGCTGGGCGTGTCGGCCAGCGACGCCAACAAGTTCGACAGCAAGGGCGCCAACGGTGCGCAGAACAACTTCACGGCCACGATTACGGTGACGGTGGTGGAGGTGCTCGGTAACGGCAACCTGGTGGTGAGCGGCGAGAAGCAGATGGCCGTGGGCCAAGGCACCGAGTCGATCAAGTTCTCTGGCGTGGTCAACCCGACCACCGTCAACAATCAAAACACCGTGCTGTCCACCCAGGTGGCGGACGCACGCATGGAATACCGCGGCACGGGCTACGTGGCCGAAGCGCAGCAGATGGGCTGGCTGTCGCGGTTCTTCCTGACCGTGTCACCGTTCTGAGGGATCTGCCATGACTTTGCATCGAATCATCGGCGCGGCCCTGGTGGCACTGAGCGCAATTTCAGCGGTTGTTCCGACCACGGCACACGCAGACCGCATCAAGGATCTGACGACCGTTGCCGGCGTGCGCGACAACGCGCTGATCGGCTATGGCCTCGTCGTCGGCCTGGACGGCAGCGGCGACCAGACCACGCAGACGCCGTTCACGGTCCAGAGCTTCAACAACATGCTCACGCAGTTCGGCATCAACGTGCCGGCCGGCGCGAGCATCCAGCTCAAGAACACCGCCGCGGTGGTGGTAACGGCCACGCTGCCCGCCTTTGTGCGGCCGGGCCAGACCATCGACGTGACGGTGTCGTCCATCGGTAACGCCAAGAGCCTGCGCGGCGGCACGCTGCTGCTTACGCCGCTCAAGGGTGTGGACGGCCAGCTCTACGCATTGGCGCAGGGCAACGTGGTGATTGGCGGTGCAGGTGCATCGGCCAATGGGAGCAAGGTGCAGATCAACCAGCTCGGCGCCGGCCGTATCGCCAATGGTGCGACGGTGGAGCGTGCCGTGCAGGCCACGGTGGGCGAGGCGGGCAGCATCCAGCTCGATACGGGCACCACAGATTTCGGCACCGTGCAGAACATCGTCACCGCCATCAACAAGCAGTTCGGCATGGATACGGCGCAAGCCGCGGACGGCCGCACGATCAACGTGCGCGCGCCGGCCCTGGCGTCGGATCGCGTCGGCTTCCTGGCCAAGCTGCAGAACATCGACGTGACGCCGGCGCTTGCCGCGGCACGCGTGGTGGTCAACGCCCGCACGGGCTCGGTGGTGATGAACCAGCTCGTCAAGCTCGAGCCGTGCGCGGTGGCACACGGCAGCCTGTCGGTCACGATCAGCACAGACCCGGTCGTGAGCCAGCCGGCGCCGTTCTCGCAAGGGCAGACGGTCGCCGCAGCGCGCTCGAATATCGAGGTCAAGCAGCAAGGCGGCAGCCTCATCAACGTGAAGGGCGGCACCAACCTGGCGGACGTGGTCAAGGCCATCAACGCGATTGGCGCCAACCCGCAAGACCTGATCTCGATCCTGCAGGCGATGAAGGCGGCCAACGCGCTGCGCGCCGACCTGGAAATCATCTGACGCTGCGGAGGCCACGATGAACCAAACCGACCTCACCAGCCGCCTGGCGCTCGATTCCCGAGGGTTCGAGTCGCTCAAGCAAACGGCGCGTACGGACCCGACCGGCGCCGCCAAGACCGTCGCCAAACAGTTCGACGCGATCTTCGTGAACATGATGCTCAAGCAGATGCGCGATGCATCGCCGCAGAACGGGCCGCTCGATTCGTCGTCGAGCAAGATGTACACGTCGATGCTCGACCAGCAGCTTTCGCAGACGATGGCCTCGCGCGGCGTGGGCGTGGCAGACCAGCTCCTGAAGCAGATGCTGCGTCAGGCCAACCATGTGAACCCGGATGCGGGTGGCAAGGTGAATACCGCGCTGTCCAACACGACGGCTACGAATACCGCGCTGCCGGGCGCCGCCGGTGCCACGAACGATGCCGCCAAGGCCATCGCCCGTTCGTCGCTCAACAGCATGGCCGCAGCGGTTGCGCCGGGAACGGAAGACGACGGCTCGGGCATCAGCACCGTGCCACGCCCGGGCCTGGAGGAGCGCGTGCAACGTGCACTGGCCGCGCTGCGCAAGCAGGCGGATGCCCAGGCGCAGACCCCGAGCGCGCCGCCCGAGGTCGACTTGTCGACGGTGGCATCGGAGCCGCGCGGCGAGCGCATGAGCAGCTTCTACAACAAGCTGATCGGCCATGCATCGCAGGCCGCGCAGGAAACCGGCATTCCGGCCAACTTCATGATCGGCCATGCCGCGCTGGAGTCCGGCTGGGGCCGCCGCGAGATCAAGGCAAAAGATGGCTCGAACACGCACAACCTGTTCGGCATCAAGGCCGGCAGCTCGTGGTCCGGCAAGACCGCCACGGTGACGACCACCGAATACATCGGCGGCGTCGCCCACAAGGTGCAGGAGAAATTCCGCGCCTACAGCTCGTACGCCGAGGCGTTCAAGGACTACGCCAACCTGCTGGCCAACAACCCGCGCTACAGCAATGTCGTGGCAGCCGGCAACGGCAACGACGCGGCATCGTTCGCCAAGGGTTTGCAGCGCGCGGGCTACGCCACCGATCCGAACTACGCCCACAAGATCATGGCGGTGCTCAAGCAGATCGTTTGAGTGACGTAAAAAGCATATTTTGACGACGACGGCCGGCTCAAGTTTGTTCTGAGTCGGCCGATGTTGTTTCTAGAGCTTATTTCGGCGGCTTCGTGCTGCCCGCACCGAGACAACTATGAGCAGCTCCCTTCTGAATATTGGCGCGTCCGGCCTGCGGGTTGCCGATATCAACCTGCAAGTGACCGGCAACAACATTGCCAACGCCAGCACGCCCGGCTATTCGCGCCAGGAAGCCGTACAGACGGAAAACATTCCGCTGTACGCCGGCGTGGGCTATCTCGGCCAGGGCGCCAACGTCACGACCGTCAAGCGTATCTACGACCAGTTCCTGACGGCGCAGGTGCAGAGCGGCCAGGCTTCGACCAGCGCGGCAGACCAGCTCAACAGCCTGGTGTCGGGCCTGAGCAAGTATCTGTCGGACAGCAACAGCGGTCTGAGCTCGTCGCTCACCAGCTTCTTCAACGCCGCCGATGGCCTGGCCTCCAAGCCGTCGGACACCACCGCGCGCCAGGTTTTCCTGAACGCTGCGGCGGGCCTGCAAAGCCGCTTCAATTCGATCGCGGGGCAGCTGAGTTCGCTCAACAACCAGGTCAACACGCAGGTGCAGACGCAGATCAGCTCGGTCAACGGCACCGCGCAGCAGATCGCCTCGTTGAACGACCAGATTTCCAAGGCGGAAGCGTCGACCGGCCAGCCGGCCAACGACCTGCGTGACCAGCGCGACCAGCTCGTCCAGACGCTCAATCAGTCGATCAAGGCGAGCGTGGTGCAGACCGGCGACGGCCAGTTCAACATCTATGTAGGCAACGGCCAGGCGCTGGTGCAAGGCAACCAGAGCTACCAGCTGACGGCAGTGCCGTCGCAGTACGACCCGACGCAACTGTCGGTCGGCTACAAGAGCCCGGGCGGCACGGTCAACATTGACGACAGCCAGCTCGGCGGCGGTGCGCTGGGCGGCCTGATGGACTTCCGCAACAACACGCTCATCCCGGCCCAGAACAGCCTGGGCCGCCTGGCCACGGCCGTGGCGGCCGACGTGAATGCGCAGAACAAGCTCGGCATGGATGCCAACGGCAAGATGGGCACGGATCTCTTCTCCGTGGCCAGCCCGAGCGTCGCGCCCAGCACGAACAACACCGGCACCGGCTCGCTGACAGCCAGCATCACCAACGCCAATGCGGGGCAGGGCTACGACTACCAGGTCAAGTACCAGGGCGGCGCCTACACCGTTTCGCACTATCCGGACGGCTCCGCCTCCGTGACGGTGACGAGCTGGCCGACCACGATCGACGGCGTCACGCTCAACCTGTCGGGCACGATGAACAGCGGTGACTCCTTCCTGGTGCGCCCGACCGCCAACGCGGCCGCCACCATGCAGACGCTCACCACCGACTATCACAACGTGGCCGCGGCCTCGCCCGTGGTGCTCAACCAGGGCAGCAACAACACGGGCAGCGCCACGGTGTCGTCGCTGGGCGTGGACAGCACGTATGCCGGCTCGCCGCTCACCTCGCCGATCAACCTGACGTACAGCTCGGCCGTCGGCGGCTCGCTGTCGGGGTTCCCGGGCAGCGTCACCGTGACGGTGGGCGGCACGTCGACCACGTACACGGGCGGCACGGCGCCGTACACGCAGGGCGCGACGTACGCCTTCAACGGCGTGCAGATGACGCTCTCGGGTTCGCCCGGCAACGGTGACACGTTCACCATTTCGGCCAACACCGCCAACAGCACCGACAACGGCAACGCCAGCGCGCTGGCCAAGCTGCGCAACAGCAATCTGCTGGACGGCGGCACGACCTCGATCGGCTCGGCGTGGAACAACCTCGTCACCCAGGTGGGTGTGCAGGCCAACCGCGCCAGCACCAACCTGACCTCGCAGAAGGCGCTGCTGGCCAGTTCCACGCAACAGCAGCAGTCGGTGTCGGGCGTGAACCTCGATGACGAGGCGATGAACCTGATGAAGTACCAGCAGGCCTACCAGGCCTCCGCCAAGGTGATGCAGACGGCCAATTCGCTGTTCGACAGCCTGCTGTCGATTGCCGGCTGATCGGGCGACTGAAGAAAACGTCCCGCCTGCCGATAACGTCCTAAAGCCCTTCGTCCGGACCGATCATGCGAGTCAGTAGCGCCCAATTCTTTGCCGCGTCTTCCGCTTCGATGCAGAACACGCAATCGAACCTGCTCACATTGCAGCAGCAGATTGCGAGCGGCATCGCGCTCAACAGCGCGGGCGACAACCCCAGCGCGTTTGGCCAGATGGCGCAACTGCAACAGACGCAGGACGCCAACGACCAATACCAAGCCAACCGCGACACCACAGACGCGCGCCTGACCAGCGTGTCTTCAGCCCTGACCAACCTCGTGACCACGCTGCAGCAGGGCAAGCAGACGTTGGTGGGCGCCAACACCTCGCTGATGACGGATTCGCAGCGCATTGGCGTGCTGGCGCAGGTCAAGCAGCAGTATCAGCAGCTGCTGTCGACCGCCAACCAGCGCGATGCTTCGGGCGTGGCCCTGTTTGGCGGCGCCAACGGCACGACCGATCCGTTCACCAGCACCAGCGGTTCGGTGCAGTACGTCGGCAGCGGCCAGCCGCCGGTGGTGCAGGTTTCGCAGAACATTTCGATGCCGAATTCGGTGTCGGGCGATTCGGTGTTCGTACGCATCCCCAACAAGGATCCGTCCAACCCGAACGCCAACCAGAGCATCTTCAAGACGTACGAGAACCTGATCACCGCGCTGTCGACCCCGATCAATGCGGCCACGCAGGCCACCGACGTCGCGAACCTGCAAAAGGCCGTGCAGACGGCGCAGGGCAATCTGGACAACGCCTATCAGGTCGCCCTGCAAGCGCAGGTGACGGTGGGCACGCAGCAAGCGCAGATCACCACGCTCAACAGCAGCGGCTCGAACTACGGCGAGCAGTTGAAGGAGCAGATCTCGAAGCTGCAATCGGTGGATTACACCAGCGCCATCTCGCAGTTCTCGCAGCAGCAGGTGTCGCTGCAGGCCGCGCAGAAGACGTTCACGGCCATGCAGGGCATGTCGCTGTTCCAGTACATCAATCCTTGATGCGGCGCGGGCCGGCGGTCGGAGGGCGCGGCGTATCATGTCGGCTCACCTACCGTCAGGACTGGTCATGCCCATCCAGTATCTTCGCCGCCTGACCAGCCCGGAACGCTCGGAAGACGCCAACCGGCGCCTCGGTCAGTCACTGGCCTTTGTGGCGGGCGCCGCCAACGCGGGCGGATTCCTCGCCGTCAAGCAATACACCTCGCACATGTCCGGCATCGTCTCGGCGATCGCCGACGACCTCGTGCTGGGCGACGTAGTCCTTGTGTTGGCGGGTTTTGCTTCGCTGCTGGCGTTTCTGTGCGGCGCGGCGTGTACCGCGGTGCTCGTCAACTGGGGGCGCCGCCGCAGCACGCAGAGCGAATTCGCGCTGCCGCTCATGCTGGAGGCCGCGCTGCTGCTGCTCTTCGGCCTGATGGGCACAACGCTCGGGCAATACCGCGTCGTGTTCGTGCCGGCCACCGTCGCGCTGCTGTGCTTCCTGATGGGGCTGCAGAACGCCATCATCACCAAGATCTCGAAGGCGGAAATCCGCACCACACACGTGACCGGTCTGGCCACCGACATCGGCATCGAAATCGGCAAGGCGCTGTATTGGAACCATGGGCATCACAATCTGCCCGCCGTGGTGGCCAACCGGCCCAAGCTGCGTCTGCTGGCGTCCTTGCTCGGGATGTTCTTCGTGGGCGGCGTGGTCGGTGCGTTGGGCTTCCGGCACCTCGGCTACACGGCCACGATTCCGCTGGCGTCGATTCTGATGCTGCTGGCGGTGGTGCCGGTGGTGGATGATCTGCTGGCGCGACGTCGGTAGCGAACAGGCGCCCGTCAGCGCAGCAGCAGGCCGATCGCAATCGCGCAGCCCAGCACGATCAGCCACGGCACTGCCGTTCGGACGACCACGGTGCGCAGCCAGTCTGCGTCATTCGCGCGGCGCGCGGAGCGGATGAGCCCGCCCGCCAGCAAGACTTCGAACGCTGCTTCCGACAACAGCATGGGCCCTTGCGTGTAGAAGTACGTGAGCACGCCAAGCGATGCGGCCACCACCGCCACAACCACCGCAATCACGATCGCCAGCGGCAGGAACTCGTCGGCCGATGCCAGGCCTTCGGCCACGGTGTCCGCGCCGCCCCCGCCACCGCTCGGCAGCGGAAAATCGAACGCCAGGTCCACCGCCGCATCGGCGGTGTCGGCGGCCCACTCGCTGTGCTCGCGCGGTACCTGGCGCTGTTGCGTAAAGCCGGCATAGGCGAGCCAAAGCTTGAAGGCGGCGAGCATGGCCAGCCAGGCGGCCACCGTTGCCACGCCGTACCGCACCGGCGGCGCATCGAGCCCCGCCATGCGCAGCAGCTTGTTGCACGCCACACCCCACGCCAGCGACCACAGCACGATCAGGGCGACATGCATGCGCAACGCGAAGCGGCTCGCCAGTCGGCGCGTGAAGTGATGCTTGAGCGTGGGCGCGGCGCCCAGTGGGGCAGCCTTGCGCATCACACCATCCCGCCATTCACGCCGATCACCTGCCGCGTGACGTACGACGCCGCATCCGACATCAAAAAGCCGACCACCGCAGCCACTTCCGCAGGCTGTCCGACCCGCTGCATCGGTACGGCTTGCAGGGCTTGGTCTACGTGTTCCATGTGGGCGAGCATGTCGGTTTCGATCAGCCCGGGCGCCACACAGTTGACGGTGATCTTGCGCGACGCAAGCTCGACGGCCAACGCCTTGGTTGCACCGATCAGCCCGGCCTTGGCGGCGCTGTAGTTGACCTGCCCGCGATTGCCCATCACCCCGGAGACGGACGCGATGGTGACGATGCGCCCGCCTTTGCGCGCACGCACCATCGGCATGGTGAGCGGGTGGACGACGTTGTAGAAGCCATCGAGACCGGTCTCGAGGACGATGTCCCAGTCTTCGTCGGTCAGGGCAGGGAAGGCAGCGTCGCGGGTGACGCCTGCGCATAGGACGATGCCGTAGTAGGCGCCGTGGGCTTCCACGTCGGCGTCGAGCTGGGTGCGGCAGGCGGCGCGGTCGCGCACGTCGAACTGCAGCACGCGGGCGCTGCCGTTGTTTGCTTGGATGTCTGCGACGATGGCGTCGGCCTCGGCACGGCCGCTGCGGCAATGCACGGACACGTCAAACCCGTCGGCGGCGAGTTGGTAGGCGATGGCGCGGCCAATGCCGCGGCTGGCACCCGTCACAAGAACGCGGCGGCTCATGTGGTGAGACTCCCATGAAGATCGGTCGGCGGAATACCGCGATCATCGCACGCGCGGCAGGCATTGCTGCGGGCGGGCGCTGCCTATCGGGGCAAGGTGCTGAACTGGCTGAACGCCCGCCCACCCAAGTCCAGCGCATCCATCACGGACCGCTCCACCACGGGCGCTAGCGAGGTCATCATCACCATGACCAGCATCAGCCCCACCACCAGCGTGGCGGCGATGCCGACCGCAAACGGGTTGAGCGCCTGCGCCGTGCGCGAGAGCACTGCAAAGCCGAGGTTGACGATCATCATGATCGCGATGATGGGCAGGGCGATGCGCAGGGCCAAAGCAAAGACGATCGTGCCGCCGCCGGCCAGCGTCTGCCAGCCCGGATTGCCCAGCGGCGCCGCCGAGACGGGCAGGGCGGTAAAGCTGTCGAACAGGGCGTGCAGCAGCACGAGATGGCCGTCGCCGGCAATGAAGGCGGTGACGGCCGTGAGGCTTAGGAAGCGGCCGAGCAGCATGCTGCTCTCGGTCTGTGTCGGGTCGAGCAGCGAGGCGAAGCCCAGACCCATCTGCACCGACATCACCTCGCCCGCACCGCTGACGGCCGAGAACACGAGCTGCACGCAAAAGCCCAGCGCCAGCCCGATCAACACCTGCACCAGCGTGATCCACAGCCCTTCGTATGAGCCTACTGACACGCCTGCGGGCACGGGCAGCATGGGCGCCAGCGCCACCGTGATGACCACGCCGAACGCCACCTTGATCGACGTCGGGATCTCGGTATTGGCAAACGGCGGTGCAATGGCGATGAATGCCAGCACGCGCACCAGCGGCCACCAGTACATGGCGATCCAGCCGTTGAGCTGTGTGGCGGTGAATTGGATCATCGTGGATTGCGCGACTGCGTCAGCTGGGTGACGTCAATTCACGTAGTTGGGGATGTTGGTCAGCACCCCGCGCGTGTAGTCGACGATCACGGCGACGATCCACGGGCCGGCCAGCACCATCGTGGCGGCCACGGCCAGCAGCTTGGGGATGAACGACAGCGTCTGCTCGTTGAGCTGCGTAGCGGCCTGGAACACCGCCACCAGCAGGCCGACCACGAGCGACACCAGCAACATCGGCGCGCCCACCATCATTGCGACCTGCATGGCCTGACGGGCCATATCGAGAACGTATTCGGGTGTCATGTCGGCTTCCTATCGACGCTCATTGCACAAAGCTCTGGGCCAGCGAGCCCAGCAGCAGGTGCCAGCCATCCACCAGCACGAACAGCATGATCTTGAACGGCAGCGAGAAGATCGACGGCGTGACCATCATCATCCCCATCGACATCAGCACGGCCGCCACCACGATGTCGATCACCAGGAACGGGATGAAGATGGCAAACCCGATCTGGAACGCGCTTTTCAGCTCGCTGGTGACGAACGCCGGGATGAGCGCGCGCATGGGCGTTTGTTCCGGCGAGGCGATGGCCGGCATGTTGCCCATCTTGACGAACAGGGCGAGGTCCGGCTCGCGCGTCTGCTTGAGCATGAACTGGCGCAGCGGCGTGGCGGCGGTGTCCATGGCCTGTTCGACGGTGATCTTGTTGTCACGCAGCGGCACGTAGGCGTCGGTGTACACCTTGTCGAGCACCGGCGACATGACGAAGAACGTGAGGAACAGCGCCAGCCCGATCAGCACCTGGTTGGGCGGCGTGGTCTGCGTGCCCAGCGCATGGCGCAGCAGCGACAGCACGATGATGATGCGCGTGAAGCTGCTCATCATCAGGATGATGGCCGGCAGAAACCCGAGCGACGTCAAGAAGACCAGCGTCTGGACGGGCAGCGAATAGCTCTGGCCGCCGGCGGTGCCCGTGAGCAGCGGCAGACCGGGTTGCGCCTGGGCGAATACGGCGGGCGCAGCGCCCAGCAGCGCCAGTGCAATCAGGCAGCGAAGGAAGGTGCGCGCGTTCATTCCGACTTCCCTGTCAGGTGACGCTTGAGCTGGATGGACAGCGCGTCGGCAAAGCGGGGCGGCTTGCCGGGGCCGGAAGTGCCGTCGCCGGATGGGTCGTCCGGCGAGGAGGCGGCTTCTGCGGGGCGCGGCAGCGTGTGCAGCGTCTGCACGTGCTGCTGCGTGACGCCCAGCACGAGCCATGTGCCTTCCACATCGACGACGACGACCTTCTCGCGGGCGCCCAGCATCTGCTGCGCGACCACGGTGATCACCTGGCTGCGGCGCCGGCCCAAACCTGCGGGGCCCATGCCCGCGCGCTGCTGCAGACGGCGCAGCAGCCAGCCGGCCGCCACGATCATCGCCAACACTACAAACAGCCCGCCTAGCGTGCGGGCCCAATCGACTGCATGGTTCATTTCAACACCTTGCCCGGGGGGAGCACTGGTTGCTGTCAGGGTGCCGATGGACGGCGGAATTGCCTGGTTTAACGGTTCAACTTACGGATACGTTCCGACGGCGTGATGATGTCGGTGAGGCGGATACCGAACTTCTCGTTGACGACCACCACTTCACCTTGGGCGATCAGGTAGCCGTTGACAAGTACATCCATCGGCTCACCGGCCAATGCGTCGAGTTCCACCACCGAACCTTGCGCCAGCTGCAGCAGATTCTTGATGGGCACCTTGGTGCGGCCCAGCTCCACCGTCAACTGCACGGGGATGTCCAGGATCATGTCGATGTCGTTGCGCTGCGCGCTACCCAGGCCGTCGGCCGTCAGGGGCTTGAACACCGGGCTGGATTCGGCGGCGGCGGGCGCGGCGGCCGGCGGGTTGGCCGCAGCACGCTGCGCGGCTTCCAGGGCCATGGCCTCTTCCATCGTCATCTCGACATCGATGTCGTCGGCGTTGGCTTCGGGGTTCATGGTCGGTTCAGTTGTCATCGTCAGACTCCGTGGCAGCCTCGCTGCCGCTCATATTCAGCATGCGGTTGACCCGCAGCGCGTATTGGCCGTTGAACGTGCCGTAGTTGCATTCCATGACGGGCACGCCGTCTACCTTGGCGGTCACGCTGTCATCCAGCTCCAGCGGAATGACGTCGCCCACCTTCATGTTCAGGATGTCGGACACCTGCACCTTGGCCGTGGCGAGGTCGGCAATCAGCTCGACCTCGGCGGTCTGCACCTGTTGCGACAGCAGCCGCAGCCAGCGCTTGTCCACTTCCAGCGCTTCGCCCTGGATGGCCGATGTGAGCCGGTCGCGGATCGGCTCGATCATCGTGTAGGGCATGCAGATGTGCACGTCGCCGCCGTTGTTGCCGAGCTCGATGCTGAAGCTGGTGGTGACCACCACTTCATTGGGCGTGGCCACGTTGGCGAATTCGGTGTGCATTTCCATGCGCAGGAATTCGAAATCGATCGGGTAGACCGGCTGCCAAGCCTTGGCGTAATGCTCGAACACGAGCTGCAGCATGCGCTGGATGATGCGCTGTTCCACGTCGGTAAAGTCGCGGCCTTCCACGCGCATGTGGAAGCGGCCGTCGCCGCCGAACAGGTTGTCGACCACCAGGAAGATCAGGTTGGGGTCGAACACGAACAGCGCCGTGCCGCGCAGCGGCTTGACGTGCACGAGGTTGAGCGAGGTCGGCACCACGAGGTTGCGGATGAACTCGCTGTACTTCTGCACCTTCACCGGCCCGACGGAGATTTCCGCGTTGCGCCGCATGAAGTTGAACAGCCCGATACGCCAGTTGCGCGCGAACCGCTCGTTGATGATTTCCAGCGTGGGCATGCGCCCACGGACGATGCGCTCCTGCGAGCCCAGGTTGTACGAGCGTATGCCCGAGGGGTCGGCGGCTTCGACGGGGTCGTCGTCCGCGTCATCGGACACGCCCTTCAGGAGCGCGTCGATTTCCTCCTGGGAAAGAAACTCTTCCTTGAGCATGTCACTGGATCACAAAGTTGGTGAACAAGACGTCTGCCACCGGCGATTCCTTGCCGACAGCCTTGAAGACGTGTTCGCAGAGTTCAACGATTTCCTTGGCGAGCTTGACCTTGCCGTCCGCCGGGTACAGCTCCGTGGGCGTCTTGCTGGCCAGCAGCATCAGGACCTTGCTGCGCAGCTCGGGCGTATAGGTCTTGATCTCTTCTTCGGCATGTTTGTCGAAGCTCTTGAACGTGATGCCGATCTGCAGATAGCGGTCGTTGCCTTCTTCGGGCTGCAGATTGACGGTCAGGGTTTCCATGGCCACGAACACCGGCTGTTTCGGCTTGGGCGGTGCGGCGGGGCCGGATGCGGCGTGATTGCCGCCTCCGAGGAAGAACCAGGCGGCGGCGCCGCCCATGCCGACGAGCAGGAGCACGATCAGGATGATCAGCAGCAGCTTGGTGGAGCCGCCCTTTGCTGGGGCGGGGGCGGTAGTGGCGGCAGCGGCTTCGGCCATGGGGATCACTCGGGGACTAAGGGGGGGTGGGCTTTCCCGGCTCGGGTTGCGCAAGACACCGTAAAACAACGCAGTGCACAGAGTCGGGTTCTCGGATTGCATTCTTCCCCAGCTCTGTCCAGCTCATTCCAGCAAGAAACGCGGTCAATCCCGCTTATCTCGGGCGTTTGCGATGTCCGGCACGGGGTGGCTCGGTTTCTATGGGTGATTAATAAGCCACTTATCTGTGCTCATTGCGTTGCCCCAGACGCTTGGCCGACCGCCCAGCCGACCGGCTCCCCGCGAAAGTGACGTTGGCCCGAAAGATTTGCCCGCACCTGCCGTTGTAATGAAGGAACGCGCCGGCACGTCCCGGCCCTGCATACCTGCATACCTGCATACCTGCATACCTGCATACCTGCATACCTGCATACCTGCGTTGCCTTGCGGAAGCCGCCTTGAATTCCTTGCCCTTTTCCAACCGTATTGACCTTGCGCTTGTCGATGCCGATGGCTTGCCGGCCGACTGTCCTGCGCGCGGCGAGCCCCCGGGCTTCTGCCCGAAGCTGGATCTGCTGTCGATGGTCAACGCGTTGACCGAGGGGATCCTTGTGTGCGGGGCAGACCGCCGGGTGACCTATGCCAATCCGAGCGCCGCGCGGCTCCTCGGTTTGCCGGTGGAAGACCTTGTGGGACGGTTGCTGCCCACGGTGGTGAACGCTGCCGTTGATGAATTTGATGCGTCCATTCATGAAGCCGACTGGCCGGACCAGGAAGTGATCGCGGAAGGCCAGCCGCAGTTGAACCAGATTTTCGGAATGCATTGCGTGGATGGCCGCACGGTGTGGGTTTCCAGCAACTGGACACCGCTGTATGCCGACGGCGGCCACTCGATGACGGCCTCCCCGCGGGCGTCCGAAGCGGGTGCGACGCCGTATTCGGTGCTGGTGTCGCTGGTCGACATCACGCAGATCCGCGAAGCGCAGCAGCGCATCCGGCATCTGGCCACGCATGACACGCTGACGGGTTTGCTGAACCGCTCCGCCCTGGAAGACCGCCTGGAGCATGCCCTGGCGATCGCGCGGCGCAACCGCTCGCGCGTTTCGGTCATGTTCCTCGACCTGGATCGTTTCAAGAACGTCAACGACACGCTGGGCCACCAGTTTGGCGACATGCTGCTGCGCGAAGTCGCGGCCCGCCTGCAGGCCTGCGCGCGTGAAGCCGACACCGTGGCGCGCCTGGGCGGCGACGAATTTGTCGTCATGCTCGAAGCGCTCGACGGCCTGGGCACGCGGCGCGTGGCGGAGCGCATCCTCTCGGCCATCAGCGCGCCGTTTCATATCGAGGGGCAGGAACTGTACCTGGGGGTATCGATCGGCATTGCCGTGGCACCCCACGACGGCGACGACCCGCACACGCTGCTGCGCAAGGCCGACGCCGCTATGTACCTGGCCAAGGAGCGCGGCCGCAACAACTTCCAGACCTTTACGAGCGACCTGGACGACCGTGTCTCGCGCCGCTTCCGCATTGAATCGGGCCTGCGCCGCGCGAGCGACCGCAACGAGTTCTACGCCGACTACCAGCCGCGCGTGGATGTGCGCAGCGGCCGCATCGTCGGCGTGGAAGCGCTCATCCGCTGGAACTCGGCCGATTTCGGCCGCATGATGCCCGGCCAGTTCATTCAGGACGCCGAAGAAACCGGCCTCATCGTGGAGATCGACCGCTGGATCCTGCGTGCCGCTTGCGACCAGCTTGCACGCTGGCGCCGCATCGGGCTGCCGGACTTGCGCATGTCGATCAACCTCTCGGGACAGGCGTTCAGCTCGGGGCAGTTGAGTGCGATGGTGCGTGGCGCGCTATCGACCAGCGGCTTGCCCGGCAACGCGGTCGAGCTGGAGATGACCGAAGGCATCCTGATACGCGACGATCCGTCATTGCATGCGCTGCTGACCGAGCTGCGCGCGATGGGCGTATCGCTGGCGCTGGACGATTTCGGTACCGGATATTCATCGCTGTCGTATCTGCACCGCTTCCCGATCGATACGCTGAAGATCGACCGGTCGTTCGTGCAAGACCTGCCGCATGTGGCCGAGCGCGCGGCCATCACGCGGGCCATCATCATGATGGCGCAGGCCATGGGCATGAAGACCGTGGCCGAAGGCGTGGAGACTACCGGCCAGCTCGAATTCCTGCGCGAAGTCGGCTGCGACGAGTTTCAGGGTTATCTGCTCACGCGGCCGCTGGAACCGGCAGCGGTGCAGGACCTCGTGCGCGAGAACGCCCGCCGCTACGGCGAGCGTGTCCCGCGATTCTTATAGCGTGCTCAGATCTGCAGGCCGTTGCTGACCACGTACATGGTCAGCTCGGCGTTGTTGCGCAGCTTCATTTTCGAAAGCACGCGCCCCCGATACACGCTCACTGTCTTGACACTGATCTGCAGTGCCTCGGCAATCTCGCCCAGCGTGCGGCCGGAGCCGAGCATGCGCAGCGTCTGGAATTCGCGGTCGGAGAGGATGTCGTGGCGGGGCTTGTCCCAGTCGACGTTCAGGTTGTCGGCCAGGACTTCCACCAAGTCTGAAGGCAGGTATTTCTTGCCCTTGGAGATGGCGTTGACGGCAGCCAGCAGCTGCGGCTGGCTGGCGTCCATCGGCAGATAGCCGGCGGCGCCTGCCTTGAGCGCCCGGACGGCAAGCAGCGCTTCGGGGTGGCGGCCCAGTGCCAGCACGGCCAGACGCGCATGTTGTTGGCGCACGGTCTTGATGGTCTGGAATTCGTCGCCGGTGGCCGATTCCACCGAGAACAGCATGACGTCCCACTCGCGCTGCGCGAGCAGGTCGTTATTCGCATCGCGCAGGTCCGGTACGGCCTCGATCTGCCGGGCCAGGCGCGAATCCTTGAGGATCTGGCGCAGGCCGACACGGGCGATATCGTGCGGTTCGACGATCAAGACATTGAGCATGGTGGGTGTTGCGGGTCAAACGCGGGCTCGCTTCGAGCTCTTCTTTCCACCGGCAGGCTGTTGGGCCGAACTGGCGGGCTTGCAACTCCCCATCTGTGCCGTGTGTGGCGCTCTATATAGAGAAGGATGCTGGCGCCTATGAACTGGTCGAACGAGTATAGCCGAGGCCCTGCAGGCCAAGAAGCAGGCGCACCGCCTCTTTTGGAGGGGGGCCGGACATCAGGCGCCCGCAAGCCCAAACCGCCGCCGACGCACAAATTTGTCAAGGCGACCCTAAACTTTCCTCAGAGGCCACCGATAACCTGAGTACAACGCAGACCTGATCCCCTTCAAGTTGCAGGTCACGTTGCCCGGCCTAGCCGGAATTAGCAAACACGGGCAACAAACCATCGGGAAACTTAGGAGCCGTCATGTCCCTCAGCCTCAATACCAACATCTCGTCCCTGCAAACGCAGCAAGCTCTGTCGCAATCGCAGTCCGCTCTGCAAACGTCGCTGCAACGTCTGTCGACCGGCCTGCGTGTGAACAGCGCAAAGGACGATGCCGCTGCTTACGCTGTGGCTTCCAGCCTGACCACCACGCTGAACTCGCAAACCCAAGGTATCCAGAACGCCAACAACGCACAGTCGTACCTGCAAACGGCCGACTCGTACCTGGGCCAGGTTGAAAACAACCTGCAACGTATGCGCCAACTGGCTGTGGAAGCCAACAACGGCGGTCTGTCGACCACCGACCAGGCCAACCTGGACAAGGAATACCAACAGCTGGCCACGGCCAACAAGAACATCGAGACCAACGCCAACTACAACGGCGCCAAGCTGTTCGACGGCTCGGTCACCTCGACCACGTTCCAGTACGGCCAGAACTCGGCGACCGACGTCGCTACCGTGACCAACGCCAACCTGGCCAGCTTCGGTACGCTGTCGAGCACGAGCGTGACTTCGACCGCCAACGCAACGGCAGCCCAGGCCAAGATCGACGCCGACCTGGCCAGCCTGAAGGCAGCTCGCGCTGACCTGGGTGCACAGCAAAGCGGTCTGAGCTCGACGATCAACACGCTGACCTCGTCGAACACCGCCCTGTCGGCTGCCAAGTCGGCCATGGTCGATACCGACTACGCTTCGGAAACGTCGAACATGACCCGTCAGAACATCCTGCAGCAAGCGGGTACGGCGATGCTGGCGCAAGCCAACTCGGCACCGAACAGCATCCTGAGCCTGCTGAAGGGCTAATCAGTAAGTTGGATGCAGTCCGGCCGCTCCGGCGGTTGGGCCAAGGGCCGGCGCTCCTCGGGGCGTCGGCCTTTTTTCGTTGGTCGGATACCCCACTTTTTCGTGGGTGGCGCCTGCATAACCTGCCCTAAAGAAGCTGCAGCCCGTGCCGTTGTGTAGAGAGACTTCCGCCGGCGCAGATGCTTATCGGACCCGATCATGGCGACTACCACTACCACCTCCTCAACCAGCAACTACGTTCCGCCGATCTCCATTCCCGGCATCGGGACGAGCATCGACGTCAATTCGCTGGTGACCAGCCTCATGAAGGTGGAAAGCCAGCCGCTGACGCAGCTGCAGACGCAGCAAAGCTCGTACCAGACGCAGCTGTCGGCCGTGGGCTCGCTCAAGAGTGCGCTGTCGACCTTCCAGACCGCGCTGTCCAATCTGACCAGCGCGTCGAATTACAGCGCGATGAAGGCCAGCGGCTACGACTCGTCGATGCTGAGTGCGTCGGTGACGGGCTCGGCGCCTGCGGGTTCCTACGCGGTCAATGTCACGCAGCTCGCGCAATCGCAGGTGCTGGCGGCGCAAGGCCAGACGTCCACCACGACGGCCATCGGCAGCGGTGCGTCGACCACGATTTCGTTCTCGTTCGGCTCGGTGTCGGGCGGGTCGTTTTCGGGCGGGAAATACACCGGTTCGACCTTCACGCAGAACGGCAACCTGGCCGGTGGCTCCATCACGATCGATTCGTCCAACAACACGCTGGCGGGCATCCGTGATGCGATCAACTCGGCCAACATGGGTGTCTCGGCCAGCATCGTGAACGACGGCAGCGGCAACCCGTACCGCCTGGTGCTGACGTCCACCGCAGGGGGCTCCAGCTCGGAGATGAAGATTTCGGTGTCGGGCGACTCGACGCTGCAATCGCTGCTCTCGCAAGACCCGGCCGGCACGCAGAACATGACCGAGGTGACCACGGGCCAGAACGCCCTGGCCACCATCAACGGCATTGCCGTGCAAAGCCCGACCAACACGTTGTCGAACGTGGTGGATGGCACGTCGTTCACGCTGTCCAAGACGGGCAGCACGAACGTAACGGTGGCCAACGACCCGACGGCCACCACCACTGCCGTCACGAACTTCGTGAACGGCTACAACGCGCTGCGCACGCAACTGAATTCGCTCACCAAGATCGACACCGCCAATAGCGCCAACAACGGGCCGCTGGCTGGCGATGTGAGCACCAAGACGCTCATCAACCAGATTACCGACGTGCTGGGCCAGGCGGTCGGCAACGGCAATTACCAGTCCCTGGGCAGTGTCGGCGTGACGATGAATTCCGACGGCACGCTGTCGGTCGACAACACCAAGCTGTCGGCTGCCATTGCAAAGTCGCCCAGCCAGGTGGCCGGATTGTTTGCCGGCACCGGCACGGCCACCGATTCGCTCGTCAGCGTGCCGACGTTCTCGGACTCCACGCAGGCCGGCAGCTACGCCGTGAACGTGACGCAGCTGGCCACGCAGGGCACGCTCACGGGTTCGGCGGCCGCCAACACGACTATCACTGCAGGCGTGAACGACACGCTCGCGTTCAACATCAGCGGCATGTCCGTCAACGTGACGCTGGCGGCCGGCAGCTATACCGCAGCGACACTCGCTGCGCAGATTCAAAGTCAGATCAACGCATCGACCACGCTGCAGAACGCCAAGGTCAACGCATCGGTGTCGGCCGATGCCGGCGGCGTGCTGAGCATTACCGACAGCCAGTTCGGCTCGGTGTCGGCGGTGTCGGTGTCGGGCAACGGTGCTTCGTCGCTCTTCGGCGCAAGCCCCACGTCGACCAACGGTGTGGATGTGCAAGGCACCATCAACGGCGTTGCTGCAACCGGTTCGGGACAGAACCTGTATGGGATCAGCGGTTCTGCCACCGACGGTTTGACCGTGCAGGTGGCGGGTGGCCCGCTGGGTGCCCGCGGCACGGTCACAGTGCAGCGCGGTTACGCCGCTCAGCTCAACACGGTGATGACCAACCTGCTGTCGTCCAGCGGCATGGTGCAGAACGAGACCGACGCGATCAACAGTTCGCTCACCTCGCTTGCCGACCAGATCACCGCCATGAAGACGCGCCTGGATAACAAGCAGGCGCTCTACTACACGCAGTTCAACGCGTTGTCGGCAGCGGTGGCCAGCATGACGAACACCAGCAATTATTTGACGACGCAGCTCGCGGCCATTGCCAAGCAGACGTCGAGCAACAACTAAGCCAATTTCAGGTTTAGAGCACAACCCAAAATAAAACACACCACAGCGAGGACCTTTTCCATGTACGCTGCACGCCGTGCCATCGGTGCCTATGCGCAAGTCGGCATCGAGACGTCCGTGGTTGACGCCAATCCGCACCGCCTGATCGCCATGCTGTTCGAAGGCGCGCGCGCCGCCATCAACCTGGCCGGCGCCGCCATCCAGCGCGGCGACGTGCTGGCCAAGGTGCGGGCGTTCGACAAAGCGATCTCGATCATCGGTCAGGGCCTGCAGGCCAGCCTTGATCACCAGCGCGGCGGCGACATCGCCGTGCAACTGAACACGCTGTACGACTACATGCTGCGCCGCCTGCTGGTGGCCAACGGCAACAACGATCTGACGATCCTCGCAGAGGTGGACGCCTTGTTGGTCCCGCTGCAGGATGCGTGGCTCGCCATCGGCCAGACCGGCCAACCGGCCGCCGCCGTGGCGAACAGCCACCTGAGCGTTGTGAGCTGACTGCCGGTCGTTTGTAAGAACGACCTTTGACTGAATTCGGCCCAACTGGAGCCAATATGCACCGCAACATCCCGATCAAGGACAGCGAAAGTCTGTTCACCTGCTACGAAGCCATTGCGCGCCTGACCGCTGAAATGGTCAGCGCGGCCGAAGTGGGTAACTGGGAAGTCGTCAGTACGCTGGAACGCGAAAGCGCCGCCTATGTGGATGCGCTGCGCCGTTCCGAACCGCATCCGCAGCTTTCGCGCGCAGACGTGGAGCGCAAGCGCACGCTGCTCGTGCGCATTCTGGAAGATGACGCCCGCGTGCGCGCCATGGTGTATCCGCGCCTGGACCGCCTGCAGAAGCGCATCGACACGGCGCGCCGCGCCACCACCGCAAGCAACGCCTACGGCAGCATGGCGCGTTATTGAATCGACGCGTCCTGCAGCTGTTTTGACAGCGTCAGATAGTGCTCGGACTTGCGTGCGAGCGCTTGGCTCTGCATCTGGTACACGATGGCCAGTTGCTGGGCAGCGAGGAAGCTGCCCCGGCCGATGACGCTGCCGTCCATCTCCGGCTGATCGCCGATCTCAAGGCAGCGGTTGAAGACCTGCTCTGCCAACGGTAGCCACCGGGCGCCTGCCTCATCAGGCTGCTTGGCCGCCGCATCCAGCAACACCAATCCCAGCGCAAAGCACAGATCCGGAAAATCCGGCCACGTCTGGATGGCCACGTCGCCTTGCGTGAGCGCCTCTTCAACGCGGTCGGCCTTGCCCAGGCTGTACACATATCGCAGCGCCAGGTTGCGACGGTAGGGCGCATCTGGCGCCGCCAGGCTGAAGGCGCGCGCGTAGTAGGTCACGGCCTTTGCGTAGTCTTCGTGATGCAGCTCGGTTTCCTTGCCGAGCTGATACAGCACGTATGGGTCGTCCGGCCGATGCGCGAGTTCATCGAGCAGCAGTTGCGTATTGCGCTCGCCTTTCTTCTGCATCTTCGCGGCGGTATAGCCGTCGTGGCGCACCACGATCGGCACGCGCGCCGCGGGCAAGGACGACACCGGCTGCTCATGGATGCGCCCCGTGTAGTGCACGCCACGCGGCAGCAGCCGCGGAATCCACGCAATCAACTGGCTGGCGGATTCGGTTGCATCGGTATCGTTCTTGACGCATACCACGCCGACGAACGGCTCCGCGCCGCTGAGCGTGCGCAGGTGCTCGCCGCCGCTTTCCAGCCATTCGTCTGCGTCGAGGATGAGGTTCCAGTCGGCATTGGCGGCCTGCAGCGCGGTGTTGCGCGCGGCTGAGAAGTCATTCGTCCACGCCACGTGGCTGACGAGCGCGCCGCACGACTCGGCAATGGCCACGGTGTCGTCAGTCGAGCCTGTATCCAGGACCACCATGCGATCGACAAACGGCTTGGCGCTGAGCAGGCAGCGCGCAATGCTGGCGGCTTCGTTGCGGGCGATGACCACCAGCGCCACATCGGCGGAAGCAGACGGTGCGCTCATTCGCGGTCGTCCGCCGTGGCCAGTGCGTCGAGCAGCTTGCGCAGCACGTTGCGTGTGGCGCCGATCTCGTCCAATTCCAGCGGAATCTTGCAGACGAGGGCTTCGGGCACCTTGGCGGCGCGCTCGCGCAGTGCGCGGCCGGCGCCGGTCAATTCGATGACGACACGGCGCTGGTCATCGGGATCGCGCGTGCGGGTGACGAGGCCTTGCTCTTCCAGGCGCTTGAGCAGTGGCGTCAGCGTGCCCGTATCGAGGTACAGCGTGCGGCCGAGGTCACCCACGGCGCACGGCGCCTGCTGCCAGCACGCCAGCATCACGAGGTATTGCGGATAGGTCAGGCCCAGTTCATCCAGCAGCGGGCGGTAGAGCCGCGTCAGCAGATGGCCGGCGGCATACAAAGGAAAGCAGAGCTGCTGATCGAGCGCCAGCACGTCGTTCACGGAAAACTCCCGGGGGGACGGTCTGGCGCCCGAGCGGCGAGTGCCGCATCGGCCCGGAAAGGGCTCAGCGCGTGACCGTGTTCAATTGGACGTCAATATTGCCACGGACGGCATGCGAATAGGGGCATACACCATGCGCGGCAGCCACAAGCGCCTCTGCCGTCGCCTGGTCGACGCCGCCCAGGGTGGCCGCCAGCGACACGGTCAGCGCAAAGCCGCCGTCTTCGCGCGGGCCGATGCCGACCGTGGCCGTGACCGAAGTCGATGCCAGCTTGATCTGCTTGGCACGTGCAACATGCAGCACAGCGTTTTCAAAGCAGGCGGCATAACCGGCGGCAAACAGTTGCTCAGGATTGGTGGCGGCACCGCCTGCGCCGCCAAGCTCGCGCGGCAGCGAGAGGGGCAGGTCGAGCGTGCCGTCGGCGCTGCGAACATGGCCGGCGCGGCCGCCTTCAGCGGTGACTTGTGTCTGGTAAAGCGTCTTCATGGTCGGGTCCTCTTATGGGGAAACCCGGTCGGCGACATGTCGGCCGGGAGATCGATAAAAATCGATGATGCAATTATATTGCGTGCAATATAAATGACAAGAGAAACCGCAAACCCTTCTCCGTGAGGGGGAAAACGGCGGGGCAGCGTGATGTCAGATCGACATGCTCATGATGCTTTGATAGGCCGAGACCAGCTTGTTGCGCACCTGCACGGCCGTCTGCATGTCGATGTTGGCCTTCTGCAGCGAGAGCATCACGTCGTGCAGGTCGACGTCGTTATTGCCCATTTCGAAGCTGCGGGAAATGGATTCGGCTTTCTGCTGTGAAGCGTCGACGCGGTCCAGCGACGACTTGAGCACGGAGCCGAAGTCGACGCTGGGTTTGCCGGTTTCGCCGCTGGCGCTGCTGCTGCCGACAGTGGACGGCGCCAGCACGCTGTTCATCAGCGAGACCACGGAATGGGCGTTGGAGAGATCCATGTGGGTGTGACCAGTGACTCAGGGGAATTTGGCGAGCGTTTCGAGTTCCGACACGAAGCGGACTTCGCGGCCGGCCGGCACCGCAATGTCCATCGGGATCGGCGTGACGACGATGGTGTGATGCGGAATGGCGTCATCGTCGTCGAGTACCAGAAACTCGGTGTCGGCAAAGCCGTGCGCGTGGTGGAAGACCTGCAGCGGTGCGCGGCGCAAGGTGGCGTACTTCGGCGGCTCGGGCTTGAACGGATCGAGCTTGGTCACGTATTCGAACGCGGCATTGACGCGGTACAGGTCATACGGTGCCGGCAGATCGGACACTTCACCCAGCGCGCGGACGCGGTTGGCGATGTAGTAGTTGTCGATCCAGTTGCCGCCTTCATGCGTGCGCAGGCGCAGGGCTACCTTCATGCGCGCCAGCACGAATTGGTTGATGGCGTTCAGCCACTCCGGCCGCTCGGCTGCCGGCAGCGTGTGCGAGAACTTGCCGAACAGGTATTCCAGGCCACCGCGATAGCGGTCCCACGCGTGTTTCACTTCTTCGTTGCCGGCCTGTGCGCGGGTCTCGTCGGCAAAGTAGCGCGAGACCGAGCGATAGAACGGCGTCTTGCTGAAGTACACCGCGCTGGAGCCGAGCATTTCCGCCGCATGCACGAACGCGTAGAACGCCGGCTCGGGCGCGCTGAAGTAGATGCGGTCCATCACCTCGCGGCGCGCCAGGTAGATCTCCGGAAAGAGGTGGTGCGACAACACCAGCGCCAGCAGCTTGGCGTAATCGTGCTGCTCGATCAGGTAGTTGTCGTCCTGGCGATAGAACATCGTGACGTCCTGCCGCGTCGGCAGGTCGTGAATGAACCACGGCGCAAAGATGACATCCACGCCCGGGTTGCGCTCGAAGATGTCGATGTTGTTGTTGATCTCGGCCAGGATCGGCAGGTCGTCGTCGGCGTGATAGAGCACGTACTTGCCCTGCGCGCTGCGATAGAGCTGGTTCAGGTTTTCCGCCGAGCCGAGGTTCGACGGGCGGCGGAAATACCGGATGTTCAGCTTGTCCTGATAACGGCCCACGACTTCTTCGGTGGCATCCGTCGAGCAGTTGTCGCCGATCAGCAATTCATAGCTGAACTTCAGCTCGCCAATCTGCGAGACGAGTTCTGCAAGCAGATTCTCGAGATAGCGGGCGCGGTTGTAGGTCGGGATGCAGACGCTCAGCGCAACCTGCTGGATGGCCTCCGCCTGCTTCACGGGCGCCACGTCTTGCGGCGCTTCGGGTTGGATTGCTTCGATTTCACTCATTGGATGAACTCGCGCCAGTGGAGGGTCTGAGGGCACATGTACTGCTTGCCGGCCGGGCCATGATTGGCAATCAGGTCCAGGCTGCTGACAAAGGGGGTGAACGCGCCATGCAATTGCGGATACGGCCGCATGGCGTAATTCATGTATTCGACGGCAACGCCTTGCTGCTCGAACTCGGCGTGGGCCAGGTAGTTCTTGGCACCGTGTCCGGTGATGTAGGTGTCGCCTTGCAGCTTCTTCACGATGGCGAGCACGCGGTCGGTGTTGCGGCCGGGGATGTCCAGTTCAGGCGCGTCGACAAATTTGCTGTCCAGGTCGATGCCCAGATAACGGCACACCGCGCGCATGGACGCCAGTGCCAGCGCGCCCATGTTGGTGTAGTCGGCTTCGTACACGGAGCGCACGAGCGCCAGCATGTCGCTTGCATGCGGCGCGGCCTCGTAGGCCTGCTCCAGCATGCGCAGATGCTGCGCTCGCCAGTCGACGTTGGTGGCGGGTTTGACTTCGTCGATGCGCGCACCGAGGTGGAACTTCTCCAGCGGCACCGTCATCCAGCGCGTGCCGGCCGGCTCCTTGATCTGCACGCGGTTGGTGAAGCTGCCCTTGGAGAACTGCACGTCGGCGTAATTGACGAGCACGTCGGCCAGCATGATCTGCTCGAGCAGACCGACCCATGGGAACAGCATCGGTTGTGTGATCACGACCTTCATGACGCCAGCATCCGTTCCATGAGGACAACGTCGTGCCAGCGGTTGTCTTGCAGGTAGTGGCCGGCCAACGTGCCGACGGTGCGGAAGTCGAGCTTCTCGTACAGCGCGATGGCGCGCGTGTTTTCGGCCAGCACTTCCAGCGTGATCTTGCGCAGGCACAGCGTTTCGCTGGCGTAGGCAAACGCGGCTTCGCATGCGGCCCGCCCGTGGCCCTTGCCTTGCGCGGACGACGCCAGGCAGATGCCCAGCGAAGCGTGTCGGTTGACCGCATCGATGTGGTTCAACTGCAGGTAGCCCAGCACGCTGTCGTCCGCCTGGCTGGCAATGACGAAGAGCACCAGGTCGCTCTGCTTCGATTTTGCGATCAGCCAGTCGCGCACGCTCGCGGCCGAGTTTGGCCGCGGGCGCGTCATCAGTTGCAGCTGCGTCGGCACGTCGTTGCGCAGCGGCAGCAGTTGGGCGATGTCGCTCTCGCGCCATTCCCGAAGGACGAGGGAGCCGCGCGCGATCATGGCTGGAAGCGGAAGTAGCGGAAGCGATTCGGATACGCGGCTTCCACGGTGTGCCGCACTTCATCGGCAATGACCGGGTTGACGGCCAGGTACACCACTTCAACTTCGTCCGGAATGCTGTCCAGCGCCACCACCGGTTTGCCCGCCAATGAGGACCCTTGCAGGTACGGATTCTGATCGACAAACGCGCGCAGGGCATGCGGCTGTTGCAGATTGCTCGCGGTGTAGGCGCCGTAGAAACCGGCACCGTAAATGACGGCGGGCGCGCTGCCGTGCTGCGCTTCAAAGTCCGTCAGATGGCTGGAGGCTTGTTGCCAGAAGTGGGCAAGCTTGCGCGCGGCGCTCTGCGTGTCGACCAATGCTTGTGCGTCGAGCACCGGCGCGACTTTGCTGTCGCCAGGCCGGCGCGCGGCGGTCACGACGAACGCGCCACGGTGGCTGTGCGCGTCCGCCTCGAGCAGGTCAAACCCGTGGTTGGCCAGCAGCGTCTGCAGCGACGTGTGCGTGAAGTGGTTGACGTGATCCGCCACCAGAAAATCCACCGAATTGGTGAACGTGTTCGGCACGATCGCGTACAGCACGCCGCCATCGCGCAGCAGGCCGTGAATGTTGCGCAGCGCCGTCGTCAGGTCGGGAATGTGTTCGAGCGAGAAGAACGAGCTGACGACATCGAATGAACGCTGCCATGCCGGCGGGATTGTGTACGTCGCCCATTGTTCGGGGCTCAGGAACTTTTCCCAGAAGCCGACGTAGCGGTCGCTGATGTCGAACAGGTGGACGTTCACGTCAGGGCGTTGCTGTTTCAGCAGGCGCATGGTCGCGCTCTTTGCGCAGCCGAAGTCGACCACGCGCGCGCCCTCATGCAACGCGCCTTGCAATGCCAGCTTGCGCTGGAACGTGGCGACCTGGTGATCGGCGCGGAAGATCTTCTGGCCGTTCTCGACTGCGTAGATCTGGTCTTCTTCCTCGCTGTTGACGAGGATGTCGTACTCGGTGTCGTAGAAGCTGCCGTTGTCACACAGCTCGGCGGTCTGGATGTGGCCGCACGCATCGCAGCAGAACACTTCCAGCGTGCCGTCCATGGCACGACGCAGCGAAGACAGCGAGCTTTGCGGCGCGGCGCGGTAAATCGGCTCGGCCAGCGGCTGCTGGCAGACATTGCAGGGCAGTGCAGCTTGGATCATGGTCAGGCTTCCACGGAGAGTTCGGGGTGGACGGTACGGAAGTCGACGCCGTTGGCGTACGAACCCTTCCAACCGTGCGAGCGCCCGGTCGGCTCGCAGAAATTGAAGTAGCGGAACTGCATCGACCAGCGCGAACGCTGGCTCGTGTTGTGGCCGGAGGCGTGCAGCACCAGGAAGTCGACCATCACCAGGTCGCCCGGCTTGGTTAGCGGTTGCACGTGCGGATAGCGCGCGAGGTAGCTCGCCTCGTCCTTGATCAGCAGTGCGTAGGCGCCTTGCTTGCCGGCGTTGTCCGGGTCGGCGCTGAAGACGGGCAGCGGGCCTTCGACGTGCGAGCCGGGGCAGAACTCCACCGGCCCGATCTCGGGCGTGATTTCGACCAGCGGGCTCCAGAACACCACGCCGTCCAGGCTGCGCAACTGGGCCGGGTATTCCTGATGCCAGTTGGCGCGAAATTTCTCTTCGCGCGGATTGTCGATGCGGATGCCGGAGCCCGCGTGCGCAATGCCGGGCAGCGCGCCTGGGCGCACTTCGCGAACGAGCTGCTCATGGCGCTCGTCGCCCAGCAGGCGGACAAACGCGGGGATCTGCTTGACGGCGTCGTACACCTCGGCGCCGTACTTGCGATTGGCCTTGATGACGGCCTGATAACCGTCGTCGAACCGTTCCGGCGCAAACGGCGCGCGCTCGATGTCGAGGCGGTATTTGTCGATCACCAGACCGATGATGTCGTAGCTGGCGCGCTGGATCGGCTCGATCTGCGACGGCGCGTAGAAGTCGCGCAGGATCAGCAGGCCGTCGCGCTGGAAGGTCTCGATCTGGTCGGGGCTCAGGATGCCAGGCATGTCAGCGTCTCCTGGTGGGCTTTCACGAGATCGAGCACCACGTTGCACACCGTCGCGATGTTCTCGCTCGACATGTCGTGATATGACGGCAGGTTGATGGCGCGCTCTGCAATCGCGTAGCTGTTGGGCGCGTTGTGGCGCCCGGTGGCCTCGGACGTGCCGAACAACTCGGTCTGGCTCAGCGGATAAAAGAACACGCGTGCATCGATGCCGCGCCGCGAGAACGCGGCCAGCAGCCCGTCGCGCGTAATGCCCAGCGCTTCGTCAAACACGACGGTGGGCATCCAATAGCTGTTGAGCGTGCCGGGTGCCTCGGGGTTGAGCGCAAGGCCGGCAACGCCGCCAAGGTGCGCCTGATACTCGGCAAAGATCTCGCGCTTGCGTGCAACGAGCGCGTCGATGCGCTCAAGCTGCGCGCAGCCGATGGCGGCCTGCACGTTGGAAATGCGGTACTTGAAGCCGATGAAGTCGGACCAGAACTGCTTGCCGCCCGGCACGCGGCCATGGTTGTTCAGCGTCATGACGCGGTCGTACAGCGCGCGGTCGTTGGTGACGAACATGCCGCCTTCGCCCGTCGTCATGGTCTTGGTGCCATGGAACGAGAACGTGCCGAAGATGCCTTGCGAACCCGTTGCGTGGCCGTGCCAGCGCGAGCCCACAGCCTCGGCCGCGTCCTCGATGACGGGAATGCCGTGGCGCTTGCCGATGTCCAGCAGGCGGTCCATCTCGCACAGGTTGCCGTAGAGGTGCGTGGCGATGATGGCCTTCGTGCGCGGCGTGATGGCCGCTTCCACGAGCGCCGGGTCCAGGCACCACGTGTCCGGCAGGATGTCGACAAACACCGGCGTGGCGCCCACGTAGGTGATGGGCGATGCCGTGGCGATCCAGTTCGTGTCGGCCAGGATCACCTCGTCGCCGGCGCCGATGCCGAGCGCGGCCAGGCCCATGTGCATGGCTCCGGTGCAGCTTGAGGTGGCAATGGCGTACTGCGTGCCGACAAATTCCGCAAACTGCTTTTCGAAACGGCTGATGTAGGCGTAGCACTGGTCGCCCCAGCCGTTGCGTGCGGCGTCGGTGGCGTATTCGACTTCCAGCTCGGTGATCGAGGGCTTGGAGTACAGGATCTTCTGGGTCATGGCTGTTCCTGCAGTTCAGGAGTCAGGGCACGCAACGTGATGCCCGCAAACGCGTCGGTCAGCGGTGGATGGTTGCGGTCCCGGTCTGAGCATTCGGTGATGGCAAGCGGCCAGGCAATGTCGAGCCGGCTGTCGGTCGGGTTGATGCCGTCTTCAGCGGCTTGCGCGTACGGCGTCGAGGTCAGATACAGCAGCTCGCAATCGTCTTCCAGCGCCTGGAAGCCGTGGGCAAAGCCGCGCGGCACCAGCAGGCTGTTGTGGCGTTCGGCGGACAACTCCACCGCATGCCATTGCAGGAACGTCGGCGAGCCTGCACGCAGGTCAACGGCCACGTCGAACACGCGGCCGCGCACGCAACTCACCAGCTTGATCTCGGCATGCGGCGGGTACTGAAAATGCAGCCCGCGCACGGTGCCGCGCTTGGCGGAATACGAGTGATTGATTTGCGCGATTGGGCTGTCAAAGCCGGCGGCGGCCAGTTCGTCTGCGCAGAAGAAGCGCGTGAAGTAGCCGCGATGGTCACCGATGACCTTGCGGTTGATTTCAACCACGCCGGCCAGCGGCGTCGGTTGGATGGTGAAGCGGCTCATGCGGCGCTCCTGAAAGGGGCAGCAGATGCGGCGGCGGTGAAGCGGTCGATCTGTTGATCGCACAGCGCGCGGGCGTCCGCAGTTTTTTCATGCAGATGCCGGTACCACGCGGCGGTCTGTTCCAGCGCGGTTTCGAACGGCCACGCCGTCTGCCAGCCCAGATGCTGGCGCGCCCGGCTGGCGTCGAGATGCAGCATGCCGGCCTCGTGCTTGCCGGCGGTGGCATTGGCGTCCAGCTGCCACATCAGCGTGAGCCAATGTTGCTGCAAGCCTTGCAACACCTGTTCGACCGTGCGCGTGGCGGCGCTGTCCGGGCCGAAGTTCCAGGCGGTTGCGCACGCGGCGTCACCGGCCAGCAGCCGTTGTGCGAGCACCAGATACCCATGTAGGCAATCCAGAACGTGCTGCCACGGCCGCGTAGCGTGCGGTGAACGGATGACCAGCGGCGTACCAGCACGCATCGCGCGCTCGGCATCGGGGATGAGTCGGTCTTCCGACCAGTCGCCACCGCCGATGACATTGCCTGCACGGCCGGTGGCCAGCAGCGGGCCGTTGGCGAAAAAGGCGCGTCGGTAGCTTGCGGCCACGAGTTCGGCGCAGGCCTTGGAGGCGCTGTACGGATCATGGCCGCCGAGTGCGTCGGTCTCGCGATAGCCCCAGGCCCACTCGCGGTTGTCGTAGCACTTGTCGGTGGTGGCGACCACGATGGCCGACAGGCCGGCGCAGGTGCGCGCGGCTTCCAGCACGTTCACCGTGCCCATCACGTTGGTGGCGTAGGTGCCGGCCGGGTCCTGGTACGACGCACGCACCAGCGGTTGCGCGGCCAGGTGAAACACCACGTCGGGTCGCGCCGCGGTCATGGCGGCACGCAAGGCATCCGCGTCACGGATATCGCCCAGCGTGTGGCCGGCCATGGCGGATTCCACCTCCGCCAGCGTAAAGAGATTCGGGCTCGTTTCGGGCGCCAGGCTGTAGCCATACACATCGGCGCCAAGCTGGCGCAGCCACAGAGCCAGCCAGCTTCCCTTGAAGCCGGTGTGCCCGGTCAGGAAGACGCGCTTGCCGGCCCACGCACGCGGGTCGAGCGTCACCACTTTTTCCACGGTGCACTCCCCGTTTGCCAAAGGGCTTCCAGACTGTTCTTGTCGCGCAGCGTGTCCATCGGCTGCCAGAAGCCGTGATGCTCGAACGTGTTCAGTTCGCCCATCTCGGCCAAGCGCGCCATGGGTGCGCCTTCCCACGGCGTGTCTTCGCTCGCGATGTATTCGATGACGGACGGATTGAGCACGAAGAAGCCGCCGTTGATCCAGCTGCCGCCGTCGCCGGGCGGCTTTTCGGTAAAGCCGGTCACGCGTGCGCCGTCGCGCTGGAGCATGCCGTAGCGGCCCGGCGGCTGCACGGCCGTCACGGTGGCCATCTTGCCGTGCGCGCGGTGGAAGGCGATCTTGCTCGTGATGTCGATGTCCGACACGCCGTCGCCGTAGGTGAAGCAGAACGGCTCGTTCGGGTCCAGATAGGCGGCCACGCGCTTCAGGCGCCCGCCGGTCTGCGATTGCTCGCCCGTGTCGACCAGCGTGATGCGCCACGGCTCGGCATGGCGCTCGTGCACGGTCACTTCGTTCTTCGACATGTCGAACGTCACGTCCGACATGTGCAGGAAGTAGTTGGCGAAGTATTCCTTGATGACGTAGCCCTTGTAGCCAAGGCAGATGATGAAGTCGTTGATGCCGTGGGCGGCATAGATCTTCATGATGTGCCACAGGATCGGGCGGCCGCCAATCTCGATCATCGGCTTGGGCCGCAGGTGCGATTCTTCGCTGATGCGCGTGCCGAGGCCCCCGGCCAGGATGACTGTCTTCATGATTGCGTGCTCATGCGGCGGCGACTGCGCTGCGTTCCTGCATCTGCCGCGCGAGGTCGGAATATTGGTTCGACTTGATGGCCAGCGTGTCGGCCAGGGCGCGGTAGGTCAGCGCCAGGTACTTTGCGGCGGCAAAGCTGCCGCGCCCGAATACGGCGGCGTCCAGCTTGGGCTGCTCGCCAATCTCCAGGCACTTCAGGAAGGCGTTTTCCGCCATCGGCAGCCATTGTTTTTCGGCCTCGGCCGGGTGCTTGGCGGCGGCTTCAAACATGAGATGGCCGAGCAGGTAGAAGTAGTCCGGCGAGCCCGACCATTCGTCCATCCACTCGCCGGCCAGGGTGATGGCCTCGTCGAGTTGTCCGGTCTGGCTCAGGCACGCGAGCAGGCAGATACACAGGTCGTGCCGATAGGGCGACTGCTTGGGTGCCGTCGCCACGGCGCGCCGGTAATACTCTGCGGCCTGGGCGGCGTCGCCCTGGTTGATCTGGAAATCCTTGCCGAGCTGGTAGAGCACGTACGGATCGTCCGGACGCGCGGCCAGCTCCAGCTGGAGCAGGGTGTGGTTGCGCCCGCGCTTCTTCTCGAGCTTGACGTCGAGGTAGCCGTCGTGGCCGATCACCAGCGGCAGGCGAACCCGCTGCAGGTCGGCGTCGGGCTGCTCGTGGATGCGGCCCTTGTAACGCACGCCGCCCGGCAGCAGGCGCGCAATCCAGCTGTTGGATTGCTCCACCTTGCCCGAGACCTCAAACCCGCTGCGGATGCACACCACGCCCAGCAACGGGCCGAAGGTGCAGGCGTCGCGCAGCTCGTCCGTGCCGGCCTCGATCCATTCGTCGGCGTCCAGCACGAGGTTCCAGTCCGCATTGGCGGCGGCCAGCGCGGCGTTGCGGGCGGCCGAAAAGTCGTCCACCCACGTGAAATGGTGCACCTGGGCGCCGCACGCCTTGGCGATCGCCACGGTGTCGTCGGTCGAGCCGGTGTCCAACACGATCATGCGGTCGACGTGCGGCTTGGCGCTCATCAGGCAGCGCTCGATGCAGGCAGCCTCGTCGCGGGCGATGACGACCAGCGCAAGACTGCTCTTGACGGGCTTGGCGCGGTGTTTGGCGTGTTTGGACATGCGGCGCGAAAAAAGAAAGCGTGAAAAGTGACGTTAGATCGACATACTCATGATGCTCTGGTACGCCGAGACAAACTTGTTGCGCACCTGCACCGCGGTCTGCATGTCAATGTTGGCCTTTTGCAGCGAGAGCATCACGTCATGCAGATCCACGTCGTTGTTGCCCATTTCGAAGCTGCGCGAGACGGATTCGGCCTTCTGCTGCGACGCATCCACCCGGTCCAGCGACGACTTGAGCACCGCACCGAAGTCGACGCTGACCTTGGCGTCTTCGCCCGTGCCGGAACCGCCCGCCCCAATGCCGCCCACCGTCTTGGACGGCGCCAGCACGCTGTTCATCAGCGAGACCACTGAATTGGCGTTCGTAATATCCATGTGAAGACAACTCCTCTTTTGCTCTGACTTGCTTGCGGCGCCGTTGCTTGACTGCCTGGGCCGGCTTTTCTGGGCGTTTTCCGCCTCGGCCGGCTGGTCGCCATGGCGCCACGGTGATGCAAAGGTAGCCGCCCGGCCGCCGTTCCCAAGCGCCCAAAAGAACGGGAAAACGCCCTCTTCTTGGCAATTTGCTTGCGCACCCGCTGCCGATAATGGCAACCACGGAGCCATGCCCAGACGTTGGGCGAGCGCTCAAGCAACGTAGTCAGTCAGGAGATTTGGGATGCCAACGACAGCCGATTCGGTTGCTGTCGCCGACACGCTCGGTACGGTCGATATGCCGGCGGTGGGCCAGGGCGCGATGACGCGCCAGAAAGCGGGAGGTGCAGGTGCGCTGGGCGCCCTGGGCCCGCTCGGCCGTTTGTCGCCGCGCCTGCTGATGATGATCGGCGGTGCCGCGCTGGTGGCCGTCATTGCCGCCGCGATGCTGTGGAGCCGCGCGCCGGACTATCGCGTCCTGTACAGCAATGTGTCCGACAGCGACGGCGGGGCGATCATCGCCGCACTGCAGCAAATGAACGTGCCGTACCGCTTTGCCGAAGGCGGCACCGCCATCATGGTGCCCGAGGCGAGCGTGCATGAAGCGCGTCTGAAGCTCGCTTCGCAAGGCCTGCCCAAGGGCGGCCAGGCCGGCTTCGAGCTGATGGAGAACCAGAAATTCGGCACGAGCCAGTTTGCCGAGCAAGTCAATTACCAGCGCGCCCTGGAAGGCGAGCTGGCCCGCACCATCCAGGCCATGCAGGAGGTGCAGTCCGCCCGCGTGCATCTGGCGATGACCAAGCCGTCGGTGTTCGTGCGCGAGCAGGCCAAGCCCAGCGCCTCGGTGCTGCTCAAGCTGTATCCGGGCCGCATGCTCGACCGCTCGCAGGTGCAGGCCATTGGCCACCTGGTGTCGAGCAGCGTGCCGAACCTGCCGCTGGCCAACGTGACGGTGGTCGACCAGTCCGGCCGTCTGCTGTCGTCGTCGTTCCAGGACAACGCCTCGGGTCTCGACCCGACGCAGCTGAGCTACGTGCGCGACGTCGAGCAGGGCTACATCAAGCGCATCGAAGCCATCCTCGGCCCCGTGGTGGGCGAAGACAACGTGCGCGCGCAGGTGACGGCCGACGTCGATCTGGACAACACCGAGCAGATGGCCGAGACGTATCGTCCCAACCAGGACCCGGCCAACGCCGCCGTGCGCAGCACGCACACCGCCGAAGCCACGCAGAACAAGGCCGACGCCCAGGGCGGCGTGCCCGGCGCGCTGTCCAACCAGCCGCCGACCGCGCCGCGCATGCTGCCGACCGCACCGGCTCCGGCCTCACAACCGGTTGCAACGGGCCCGAACGGTCAACCGCAGCAAGCGGCGGCTGCCAACTCGAGCGGCACCGCGACCACCGGCAATTCGTCGAGCACCCGCGACACCACGACCAACTACGAAGTCGACAAGACCGTGCGCCGGACCCGCGCCGCGGTGGGCACCGTGCGCCGCCTGTCGGTGGCCGTGGTCGTCAACTACCGTGGCGACGGCAAGACCTGGAAGCCGCTGTCGGAAGCCGAGATGACCAAACTCAACGCGCTGGTCAAGGACGCCGTGGGCTTTGACGCCAAGCGTGGTGACTCCGTGAACGTGGTCAACAGCCAGTTCTCGGGCACGCTGCCGATGGCCAAGGACGACCTGCCGCTGTGGAAGCAGCCGGAGATGATCCAGTACGGCATCCAGGGCGCCAAGTATCTGGCACTGGCCATCGGTTTCCTGATCCTGGTGTTCGCGGTGATCCGTCCGGCGATCCGCTCGATGGGCAAGAAGGACGAGGCGGCCACGGCCACCTTTGTAGGCCGCGAAGGCGAAGACCCGAACGCGCCGATCATCACCGGTGCCGCGGCTTCGGCCGGGCCGGAGCTGGAAGGCCCGGCGGCTGCCGGCGCCGAATCCGAAGAGCTGCCGGACGCGCTGCCGCAACTCAAGAACAACGACTTCGAGAAGAAGCTCGAGACCATGCGCCGCGTGGCGCAGAGCAACCCGCGCGCCGTCGCGGCCGTCATCAAACAATGGGTGAGTAACGAATGAGCGCCGAAGGACTCCAACGCAGCGCCATCCTGATGATGTCGCTGGGCGAAAGCGAAGCCGCCGAAGTGCTCAAGCACCTGGGCCCGCGCGAAGTGCAGAAGCTGGGCGCGACCATGGCCGCGCTGAAGAACGTCTCGCGCGAGCGTGTGCTCGACGCCTTTGATGCGTTCTTCGTTGAAGCCGAAGACCTGCCGCTGGACGTGGATTCGAACGAGTACATCCGCACCGTCTTCCGCAAGGCACTCGGCGACGACCGCGCCGCCAACATCATCGACCGCATCCTCTCGGGCGGTGACACCAGCGGCATCGAAGGCCTGAAGTGGATGGATGCATCGTCGGTGGCGGAACTGATCCGCAACGAGCACCCGCAGATCATCGCCACGATCCTGGTCCACCTTGACCGCGATCAGGCTTCGGAAATCCTCACGTATTTCACCGAGCGCCTGCGCAACGACACCATCCTGCGTATCGCCACGCTCGACGGCATTCAGCCCAGCGCCCTGCGCGAGCTGAACGACGTGCTGACCAAGCTGCTGCAAGGCAACGACCACCGCAAGAAGAACGCGATGGGCGGCGTGCTCACGGCAGCGGAAATCCTCAACCTGGTGCCGAGCGCCGTGGAAAGCTCCGTCATCGAAGGCGTGCGTTCGCGCGACCCGGAACTGGCCGACGCCATCGTCGAGAAGATGTTCGTGTTCGACAACCTGATCGATCTGGACGGCCGTGCACTGCAGACGCTGCTGCGCGAGATCAGCCAGGACGTTCTGGTGGTGGCGCTCAAGGGCGCCAAGCAGGAGTTCCGCGACAAGGTGTTCGCCAACATGTCGCAGCGTGCCGGCACGATGCTCAAGGAAGAGCTGGAAGTGCTCGGCCCGGTCAAGGTGTCGGAAGTCGAAGCGCAGCAGAAGGAAATCCTGGTCGTTGCGCGCCGCCTGGCCGACGAAGGCGAAATCACCATCGGCCGCAAGGCGGAGGACGCTTATGTCTGACCGTGCGGGCCGCTTTGTTTTGATGGGGCGCTGAGATGCCGCGTCCGCCGATCATCCCGCGCGACACGCTGGTCGAATACCAGGCGTGGGAGCCGACCGACTTCCGGCGGCAGGCCGCAGAGGCCGCTGCTGCAGCCGCGCCGCCGCCTCCGCCGCCCGAGCCCGAAGAGCCGCCCATTTCCGAAGAGGAATGGCAGGCCGCGCTGGACGCGGAGCTTGCCACCGCCCGCGACGAAGGCCGCCGCGATGGTTTTGCGCAAGGCTTCCAGGATGGCTTTGAACAAGGCCGCCGCCAGGGCGAGGAAGATTCCAAACACATCGCCGCGCTGATGCAATCCGTGCGCGAGGCGATCGACCAACTGAACGGCAGCGTTGCCGAAGAACTGGTGGATCTGGCGCTGCAACTGGCGCAGCAGTTTTTGCGCGGCGCACTGCATGCGCAGCCCGAACGCATCCTGCCGATGATTCGCGAAGTGCTGGGCGATGCGCCGACCGCACCCGCGCCCGCCATGCTGCGCGTGCATGCCGATGATGCCGAGCTGATCCGCCAGACGCTGGGCACCGAGCTGGCCGCGGCCGGCTGGACGCTCATCGTCGATGCCGCCATCGAGCGCGGCGGCTGCCGTGTGCAGACCCGCTTTGGCGAAACCGATGCCACGCTGCAAACCCGCTGGGCTGAACTGACCCGCGCGCTGGGCCGCGATACCGCATGGCTTGCCAGCGAACGCTCGGAAGCCGAACGCGTTGCAGGAGGCGCACTCCATGTCGCCTGAGATCGTGCAGCCCGCCGCCGGCAATCCGAACGTTCGCATGTGGCAAGCCCACCTGCAGCAGACCGCGCAGCGCGCGCGCCTGGCGCGCCCGGTGGTGACGTGCGGCAAGCTCACGCGCGTGGCCGGCCTCGTCATGGAAGCCGTTGGCCTGAAGTTGCCGGTCGGCAGCGCGTGCCGCGTGGAACTCCCGCACGGCCGCCACGTGCTGGCCGAAGTGGTGGGCTTTGCCGAAGAGCGCGCCTTCCTGATGCCGCAAACGGATCTGGTGGGCGTGGTGCCCGGTGCGCGCGTGTTCCCGCTGGAGCCGCAACGCCTGCCGGTGTCGAGCGAAGACGGCGCCGATCCGACGATTTCGCACAGCAAGTTCCTGCCCGTGGGCCCGCGCCTGCTGGGCCGTGTGGTGGACGCCAACGGCGAGCCGCTCGACGGCAAGGGGCCGCTGGGCGCGCACGAAGATCTCGCCTGGGGCACGTTGAACCCGGCACCGCTGAACCCGCTCAAGCGCAAGCCGATCGAGCATGTGCTCGACGTGGGCGTGCGTGCCATCAATGGTCTGCTGACCGTTGGGCAGGGCCAGCGTCTGGGCCTGTTTGCCGGCTCCGGCGTGGGCAAGAGCGTGCTGCTGGGCATGATGGCCCGCTACACGCAGGCCGACGTGGTGGTGGTCGGCCTGATCGGCGAGCGCGGCCGCGAAGTCAAGGAATTCATCGACGAGATTCTTGGCGACGAAGGCCTGGCGCGTTCAGCCGTGGTGGCTGCGCCGGCCGACACCTCGCCGCTGATGCGGCTGCAGGGCGCCGCTTACGCCCACACGATTGCCGAATACTTCCGCGACCGCGGCTGCAACGTGCTGCTGATCGTCGATTCGCTCACGCGTTATGCGATGGCGCAACGCGAGATCGCCCTGGCCATCGGCGAGCCGCCGGCCACCAAGGGCTATCCGCCCTCGGCGTTTGCCAAGCTGCCGGCGCTGGTTGAGCGTGCCGGCAACGGCATGGTCGATGCCAACGGCCGCGGCGGCTCCATCACCGCGTTCTACACCGTGCTGGCCGAAGGCGATGACCAGCAGGACCCGATTGCCGATGCGGCGCGCGCCATTCTGGACGGCCACTTCGTGCTCTCGCGCAAGCTGGCGGAGCAGGGCCACTACCCGGCCATCGATATCGAACAGTCGATCAGCCGCGTGATGTCGGCCATCGTGCCGCGCGAGCAGCTCGACACGGCGCGCCGCTTCAAGCAGCTCTACGCCCGCTATCAGCGCAACCGCGACCTGATTGCCGTGGGCGCCTACGCGCGCGGCAGCGACCCGGTGACCGACCAGGCCATCGCGCGCTACCCCGACATGGAAGCGTTCCTGCAGCAGGGCATGTTCGAGAACGAAAGCCGCGAGCACACGCTGCAGAAGATGCAGGGAGTGCTGGCGTGATGTGCCCGCTTGACACTGTGAAGCCGCAAGCGTTGCGCAAGCCGGAGGCTAAAGCCGCCGGGTTTGCGTCCGATGGGTTGATGTAACGGGAAGCTGGAGGGTCCACTGATGACCACCATGAACAAGCCGTTCCGCCTCGAAACCGTGCTGGAACTGGCCCAGAAGGACACCGAGAAAGCCACGCAGGAAGTCGGCCGCCTGATGAACACGCGCGAGGCCGCCACGCAAAAGCTGGCGCTGCTGTCCGACTACCGCAACAACTACCACCAGCAGATGCTGAGCACAGCCGAAGGCGGCATGGACGTTACGCGCCTGCGCAACTACGCCGCCTTCATCGACCGCCTGGGCAATGCCGTGCACCAGCAGAAGGGCACCATCAACGCGCTGGAACAGCAGCTTGCAATGAGCCGTGCCAACTGGCTGGAAAAGCAACGCCGCGAGCAGTCGTTCGACATCCTGCGCCAGCGCCACATTGAAGAGCAGCGCCTGGACGAAGAACGCCGCGCCCAGCGCGACAACGACGAACACGCCGCCAAGGTGATCCGCATGCGTGCGGCGCAGGGCGGCAATTGAAGACGAACGCGAACACGCAGTCGCAAGATGGAGTCAACGTGGGCTTGAGTGCCACCCCCAACACCGCCGCCAAGGACCTCGGCGCCATGCTGTCGGCCGGCAATACTGCCGCCGCTGACAAGACGCAGGCTTCCTCGTCCGGCACCGATACCTTCGGCAACCTGTTGTCGGACCGTCTGGCCCAGGAGGCCGCACGCCGTCGCGCCGATGCGCAATCCGCCGCCGACGATGCCGGCCGCCGCGCCGATATCGCGCGCAAGGACGTCGCCCGCACCGGCGCCGCGCGCACCGATCAGGATGCCAAACCGGCGGACGACAACACGCCGGAGCAGGCCATCACCACGCCTGTTACCAGCACCGCCGATACGGTCAACGCCAAGCCGGCCCAGCCTGCCGGCGCCAAGGATCTCGATACCGCTGCACAGCAGGCGGTGGTCGACCCGGCTGCCCAACTGGCGGCTCAGATCGAAGCCGCACGGCAGGCCGCGCAGCAGGCGGCCGCAGTCGTGCCGCAGCCGGTTGCGCAACCGGCGCCCCAAACGAATACCAAGGCCGATACCGACGCCGCAACGCCGGCTGTCGCCAAATCGTCGGCAAGTGACGCTGCTGCTTTGGCTGCCGCAAACGCTGCGGGCAACGAGGCGGCCAACGCGGCACAGGGCACCTCAGATCCGGCCATGACGGCACAAGCTGCCCCGGCTGGCTTGCCGGCGGCGCAGGACGCCAAGGCCAACGCTGCAAACACGCCGACGCCGCCCGCCACCGCGCTGCCCGACAGCGGCACGCTGGCCCAGACCATGGCCCGCACGCGTGCCGTTGCCGACAACACGCCGCCCGCCGTGCGCCAGCTCGGCAGCACGTCGTCTGCGCAGGGCGCCAATGCCGACCACGGCCTGCCGCGCCGCAGCGACCTGAGCGCACGCAACACCGTCACGCAGACGCCCACGGCAGCCGTGGCCGATGCCACCAGCCACGCCAGCAATGGCGGCAACACCGACAACGCTGGGGGCGGGCAGGCCAACGCGCAGGGCAACGGTATGCAGTTCCAGGGCGTGCTGTCGCGCGCCAACGGCGACGCGGGCATGGCCGCGCCTACCTTTGCGGGGGGCGGTGCCAACGCAGGCGCTGCGGCAGGTGCATCGATCACGCCGCAGCAAATCCACACGCTGCCCACCTTTGGCGACGCCGCCTGGCCGCACAGCATGGCCAGCCAGCTCGCCTTCATGCAGGTGCATCGTCAATCATCGGCCGAGCTGCAGCTGAATCCGGCCGAGCTGGGTGGCATGCACGTCAAGCTGGAGGTGGACAACGGCGCCGTCAACGCGAGCTTTGTCTGCCAGCACCAGGCCGTGGCCGAACTCGTGCAGGACGCCATGCCACGCCTGCGCGACGCCATGCAGCAAGGCGGGATGCAGCTTGCGCAAACGTCCGTCAGCACGGGCGACTTCAGCCAGCAGCAGAACGCATCGCAAGGTGCGTCGGCGCAAAACCAGGGTGGCGGTTCGGGCAACGGTGGCAACGGCGGCCGTTATGGCAACGGCGGCTCGCAAGACCGCGCCGATACGCAGACGGTGGCACCGCGCCGTGTTTCGACCCACGAAGGCGCGATCGATACATTTGCTTGACGATGACGGGCGGTGCCTAAAGTTTGATGCAAGCCTGCCGTTAGTACGCAGGAGTGCCATGCAAAATGGCCAGCCGCGAGGCAACGAAAGAAGGACGGGAAATAACAACGCGAACACGCCGCGCATATGTTGGATGCGGCAGCGTTGCAAATGAATAACAAGGGGGTCAAGTCCGACTGGCGAAGAAGGGATCAAACGGGGATCATTTCGCCACATCCGTCTTCGGGCGGATGCACACGGACCGATGCGGGGTGTCCGAGCCGGGGGGCTGGCGCACCGCATGTTTGCCGTACTTACGGGAGAGCGCACCGCGAGGTGCGCTTTTTGTTTTTGTGCGCTTGCCCGAAAGCCTCAGGCGCCGGCTTCCGCCGTTGCCAGTGTGGCGGGCGTGACCGACACGACGTGCTCGACGCCATAGCCGCGTGCCACCCATGCATCGATCCCGCCATGCAGCGGACGCACGCGCTTGAAGCCGCGGCCCATCAGCGTGCGCGCCAGCATCACGGCCGACGCCTCGTTGGGGCAGGCGCAGTAGATGATGATCTCGCGATCCGGGCCGTCGATCTCGATGGCGCGGTTGCTGCCAGACATGTCGTACAGCATGGCCCCGGGAATGCGTTGCGGCTGCAGCATGCGCGAACTGTCTGCGCGCACGTCGATGATGACCGGTGCCGCGCCTGATTCGATCAGCGCATGCAGCTCGTCGGGCGAGATGCGCGCCATCTCCAGCATCTTGCGAAAGCGCCAGCGCTGCAGCCAGCGCGCGGCCACATATACCGCCGCCAGCAACGCGATCAGCAGCACGGCGCGCGTGCCCAGCACGTCGAGCTGGCGCAGCGCCTGGTCGATGCTGTCGTGCGCCACGCGGCCCAGCAGCAGCCACAGCGTGGCCCACACCGCCGAGCCCATCAGGTTGTACAGCGCAAACGTGCTGAACGGCGTGCGCATCGTGCCCAGCAGCGCAGACGACACGGTCGACAAACCCGGAATGAACTTCGCGATCAGCAGCATCGGCGCGCCCCAGCGCTCGAACTGCGTGCGCGTGCGCCGCACGCAGGAATCGGGCGACAACGACACGCGGCACAGCAGTGCCATGACGCGCCGGCCATAGCGCTTGCCGGCGAAGTACCACAGGCCGTCACCCAGCAGCGCGCCGGACACGGCGGCGGGCGCAAGCTCCATGAAGTAGAGCGGGCCGTGGAATGTGAGCGCACCAGCCACGAGCAGCGTCGGCACGGCCGGCAGCGGCGCGCCGGCTTGCGTCAGCAGCACATTGAGGAATACGGCAAACGCGCCGTATTCGGCGATCAGGGGAAACAGGTCATGCATGGCAGGGACGGCGGGGGCAGGGCGGGGCGAAAGCGTCTGCCAAGTTACCGCATTCCGGCGCCGCCCGATAGCCATGTCACCGGAATGCGCTCGGCGATCTACGGTTCATGTGGAATTGGCGTGACAATGAACGCTTCACACCGCTTCCACATCCTGCCGCCATGTCTTCTGCAATGCCCATCGACGCTTCCGCTCCCGTGCACGAATCCGGTGCTGTCGCCATTCGTGCGGCGACCGTGGCGGACCTGCCGACCATCGTCGGCATCTACGCACATCACGTGCGAACTGGCACCGCCAGCTTTGAAATCGATGCCCCCGATCTGGCCGAGATGACGCGCCGCTTTCACGCATTGCAGGATGCCGGCATGCCTTACGTGGTGGCAGAAGCTGGCGGCGTGCTGCTCGGTTACGCGTATGCCGGCCCGCATCGCGCGCGGCCCGCGTATCGCCACACGGTAGAAGACTCCATCTACCTTGACGCCGCCGCTCAAGGACGT
Organism: Ralstonia edaphi; assembly: GCF_958350185.1. NCBI lineage: Bacteria > Pseudomonadati > Pseudomonadota > Betaproteobacteria > Burkholderiales > Burkholderiaceae > Ralstonia > Ralstonia edaphi. The sequence continues at coordinate 208,561 of NZ_CATWHI010000004.1, read as the reverse complement.
GGCGTCGGGACGTTGCTGCTGGCGGCGCTGATCCGCGAATGCCAGGCGCGCGGTTTCAAGCAGATGGTGGCCGTGGTGGGTGGTGGTCGCGAAAACCCAGGCTCAGCCAAGCTGCACGCGCGCTGCGGGTTTCGGGAGGTGGGCGTGCTGGAGGCCGTGGGCTACAAGTTTGGCCGCTGGCTGGATTGTCTGCTGATGCAGCGGGCCCTGTGAGGCGAAGGAAGGGCCGCCGCGTCGCACGGCCGGCAGGCCCCATGCCCTGCGGGTCGCTTCAAGAATACGGTCGAGTGTTTGGGTTTCAGTCATTCAGATTGCGTTAGGTTGGCTCAGCGCAGGGCGATCAGATCGTTTTCGTCCCGCTATTTTAGATATTTCTAACATTTTGTCAAGAAATGTCTACCTTAAGTGTTTAGAAATACGCCTTCGGATACGAAAAAACCCGCCGAAGCGGGTTTGCATGTTGAGAGGCGGGCGCGTGCAAGCGCTCAAAAATCGCCCATGCCCGACCGGTATTTGACGCGGCCAACGATGTCGATGTGTTCCAGCTGGTCTGGTGTCACGATGAACGGATCGTGCTTCTCCTTGTTGTCGCTCACCACCCGGATCGAGCCGTCGGGCAGGCGGAACAACCGCTTCACCAGCATCTCGCCGCAATACACGAGGGCAAACACGCCGCCGCCCGTGGGGATGCGCCGGTCCGCCTTGTCGACGACCACCGTGTCGTCATCGAACAGGCGCGGCTCCATACTGTCGCCCTGCACTTTCACCGCCACGAGGTGCTTGGGGCTGGCGTCCAGCCTGCGGACGTAATCGGCCTGGAACGGCAGCGGTTCTTTCTCTTCAACATGCCAGGTTTCCCGGCCGTTGCCCGCGGAAAGCGCCACGTCGACATGCGTGATGAGAATGGTCGTCTCGCTCGGCAGTTCGTCCAGGCTGTTGTACGTGGTGATGGGGCGCGCGGGAAAGCCCTTGCTGTGCGCCGACGCGCCTGCGCTTGTGCGGACCAGATCGCCCGCGCTGCCGCCGGCAGCCTGCGCGGCCGCGTCGGAGAACGGTGTGTCCATCACCCGGTCGGCAAACCCCAGCTTCTTCTCAAGACGGCGGGCGGCAATGTCGCCGATGCTGCGGCCGTCCTGGTAGCTGCGCGAGAGGAACTGCGCGACCTGCGAGCGCGAATACCCATACAGACGCTCGAACGCCGAGCGGTCTCCGTTGACGAGGGTCTGGATCCAGTAGGTCAGCCACTGGCGGCGGTTGTCGTAGATGTCCATGGGTCGCATTAGAGCAAGAAATTTCTAATTTGTGTATTAGAAGTGTCTTGACGCAACAGTTTAGAACAATCTAAACTTCTCTGCACGACCTGCTTCCCGCCTCTGCTCACTGCAGGCGGCCTCGGTCGAACCGAATCTTGTTCAATCCGCGCGCCACGCCGCGCCGACTGGAGCCTCTTCCCATGACCGTCCCCCAAACTTCGATGGATGCTTTTCGACGTAACCGCGCCACGTCCACGGCCAAGCTGCAGTGCGACCGTATCGCCGACTACGTCGCCCGCAGCGGCACCGCCACGATTGCCGAAATCGCACAGGCGTTGCGCATTGAGAAATCCAGCGTCTCTGCGCGCCGCAGCGAATTGATTGCCGCCAAGCGGTTGGAGCTGGATGAGGAACGCAAATGCGGCGTCACAGGCCGCTGGGTGCAGTCGGTGCGTGCGGTGCGCGCCGTGCCTGAGCAGGTGCCCGTTTTCCAATAGACGCATGCGTCATCGCGTTCTCAAACTGTCCTCCGTAAGTGCGGCGACAGCGCGAGAGACGGTGACGCAACCCGATATCGGCAACAAGCCACGAACATACGAGGACAAGGGACATGGGCATCGAAGACCGTCTGGAGAACTGGAGTCGCGTCGTGCGCGACCCGAGCTGGCAACCGCAGTACTGCGCATCGTGGGCACGCTTGGCCGTTGCCATGCGCGATGCAGAATGCGGCGCGCCGCAAGCCATCGTCAGCATCGACGTGAATGACGGCTGGCTGGTCGAGCAAGCGTGGCAGAAAATTGCCGACCCCGTAGCCAAGCGGCTGCTGCAATATCACTACGTGCACCGCATGCCGGCAGAGATGGTGTGCCGCATTCTCGTGCGCAAGTACGGCGCGTCGCCGCATACGCTCAAGCACTGGAAGGTGCGGCTTGCGAAGGCGCAGTCGATCATGTCGCACGTCATCGATTCGGAAGTTGCTCGCGTGCAGATGACGAAGGCCGTGCGTGCAGCGGCCGCTGCCGTCACTGTGACGGCCGCTCCGCTGGCCGCCTGAAAATTTTTTCGGAATTTTCTCTTCGGCCCACTTGCACGGTTTATATCCCCTTCGTATTCTGTTTCCCAGATGTTCGATTGCCCTCGCGGCGTAACCGGTTCAGACCGAGACATGCACCCCACTGGGGTGCATTGATTTACCCAGACGAAGCGCAGACATCGCGAAACAAAGCCCGCCACGCAGCGGGCTTTTTTGTTTCTCGGCTTCGCTCTCTGACGTATTCCCACGCAATACATGCCTCGATGTCGCTACACGGTGACGAACGGTTCGCGGCTGTCTCAATCCTGGATACAACTCACTCGATCGATCACGCATCGCAGCGCGCATCGATGAAGGCGCTTGTCTTATGGCAGATCTCTCCGACGTTTCCAATGCAGTCGTCACGCTGGTCACCGGCGTGGTTTATCCGAACGGCGCCAGCCAGCCGTCGATCACGGCCAATCCGGTGGTGGTCTACAGCGGCTGGCCCAACATGACGCAACTGAAGACCGACCTGCAAGCCAACAAGGCGCATGTGTCGATCTTTCCGATCACGAGTCATCAACGTCACGCCAACACTGCGTTCTCGGATTGGACCGTCGCCACACCGCCGGCGAACACGCTGGCCTTGAGCGTGACCGCACAGACCGTCATGGTGAACGGCACCGTCAGCACGCCGCAGAACGTTGTGCTGTTGGTGGACGGCCGCGCATATGCCTACGCCGTGCAGGCGAGCGACACACCGGCCAGCATTGCGACAGCGCTGGCTGCGCTGGTGGCTGTTGACCGCCCGGCAACGGCTGCTGGCTCGTCGATCACCATTCCGAACGCGACATACATCTCGCCGCGCGTGGGTGGCATCGGCACGGTACAGCGCGAGACGCGCCGGCAAGAACGCACGTTCCTGATCTCGACGTGGGCGAATGGCGCGGCGCCTCGCGACCTCATCGCGGGCAAGGTCGATGCAGTGCTCTCGGGCATCGTGCGATTGACGTTGCCGGACCAGAGTGCCGCGCTTCGCTATAAGCGCGGTCATCAACACGACGATCCGGCCAATGGCATTTACCGGCGTGACCTGCGCTATGCCGTCGAGTACGCGACCATCGTGACCGATACGGCGTATCAGATTGCGACGGGTGTAGAGAACGTGAACGCCGGCGCGGCGATGGACGGGCAGTTTCCTGTTCGAACACTCGTGCAGTAGCGCAGCCGTGGCCGTATAGCAGTCGAAGTCAACCAACCGTGCCGCCCGTTTCGACTAGGGCGGCTTTTTTTATGTCCGGCCGCCTTTGCGCGGCCTTTTGCTTTTCTCACTCGGAGGCACGCATGCCGATCGTCCAGCAGGGCAGCATCAATACCACTGCACTCATCGTTCCGGACCTGTACGTCCAGATTGTTCCGCCGCAGGTCACCCTGCTCAACGGCGTTCCCACCAACGTGCTCGGCGTGGTGGGCACGGCCACCTGGGGCCCCGTCAACTCGCCGACGCTGATCGGCAACATGGCCATGTACGCGCAGACGTTCGGCGCAATCCAGAACCGCACCTACGATATGGGCACGGCCGTGGCCGTGGCGGTTCAGCAGGGCGCCAACAACTTCCGCTGCGTGCGCGTGACCGACGGCACCGACACCGCCGCCACGGTGGTCGCGCAGACGAACGGCGTGACCTTCACTGCCAAGTACACGGGTTCGCTCGGCAACACCGTCACGGTGGCGCTGGCGGCAGGTTCGGCCGCCAACACGTGGAAGGTGACCGTGGCCGCTCCGACGCTGGCGCCCGAAGTGTTCGACAACATCGGTGCAGGTCAGACCGGCAATGCGTTGTGGATCGCAATTGCCAACGCCATCAACAACGGCGTGAGCGTGATGCGCGGCGCGTCGCAAATCATCACTGCCACCGCAGGCGCCAGCACCACCGCACCGACGGCCGCCACGCTGCAACTGGCGGGCGGTACGGATGGCGCGGCCACCATCACCGGCGCCGTGCTGCTCGGTCAGGACACCGTGCCGCGCAAGGGCATGTACGCGCTGCGCAACCAGGGCGTGTCGATTGCCATGCTCGCCGACTGCACCGACGCAACGACCTGGCCCACCCAGGTGGCGTTCGGCCTGTCTGAAGGCATCTACATGATCGGCACGGGCCCGAGCGGCGACACCATCGCCAACGCTGTCACGGCCAAGAGCACCGCCGGCATCGATTCGTACGCCTTCAAGCTGTTGTTTGGCGACTGGGTGTATTGGCTCGATACCGTCAACGGTGTGACGCGCCTGGTGTCGCCGCAAGGCTTTGTTGCGGGCTTGCTTGCCAACCTGTCGCCGCAGAACAGCAGCCTCAACAAGCAGATCTACGGCGTGGTGGGCACGCAGAAGACGTTCGCCAACCAGAACTACAGCTCGGCCGAATTGCAGGCACTGATCCAGGCCGGCATCGATGTCGTGACGAATCCGGTGCCGGGCGGTGCGTACTTCGGTTGCCGTGCGGGGCACAACACCAGCTCGAACGCGCTCACGCAGGGCGACAACTACACGCGCATGACCAACTACATCGCCAGCACGATCAACGCGGGCATGGGCAAGTACGTCGGCCAGCTGCAGTCCGCCACGGTGCGCGCGCAGGCCGCGGCCACGCTGTCGAACTTCCTCAGCTCGATGGAGCAGCAGGGGATGATCGGCGCGGTCAATGGCGGCCCGGCGTTCTCGGTGCAGATCGATGCCAACAACAATCCGATGAACCGCGTTGCGCTGGGCTACATGCAGGCTGACGTGAAGGTGGTCTACCTGTCGGTCATCGAGAAGTTCCTGGTGAACGTGGAAGGCTCGCAGGCCACGGTGATCCGCACGTCGACGGCAAATCAGTAATACGCGCGTCAAGCGCGTCCCCTCCTCGCATATCAATCAATCTTCCCGCCCCGCACGACGTGGGGCGTTTCTTTTGGAGAACGTTATGCCGATTCAAGGCTACTCCGTCGGTCGCGACTACACGCTGGTGATCCAGACTGCAAGCGGCACGCTGCAACCGAACAAGATCACCGCATTCAAGAGCAAGCAGGACGTAACCGACGTGCGCGTCAAACGTCTGGACGGCATCACCGACCATGTGCGCTTCTTCGACGGCTGGTCGGGTTCGTTCGACGTGGAGCGCCAGGACGCGACGCTCGACAACTATTTTGCGCAGCTCGAAGCGGGCTACTACGCGGGCCTGAACGAAGCGCCCGCGCAGATCTACGAAACGATCCAGGAGGCCAACGGCTCGGTGTCGCAGTTCCGCTATGACGGTGTGCTGATGACGCTGGCGGATGCGGGCAACCGCGCCGGTGACGCCACCATCAAGCAGTCCGTCAACTTCGTGGCTTCGCGCCGCATCAAGGTGTCCTGATGACCAACGTGACCATCACTCCCTCCGAACAGATCATCAAGGCCGCCGCGAAAGAGCTGGTGGTTGACGATGCACTCGGCCGCAAGATCACGCTGCGCAAACCGAGCCCGCTGGCGAACCTCGACTTTGCCAAGGCCGCGGGCGGCAGCGAGCTGAACATGCTGTACCTGGCCGAGGTCGCGCATCTGAAGTTTGTCTGCGCCATCGACGGTGAACCGATGCCGACGCCAGCCTCGGAAGCCCAGTTGCGTGCGCTGTATCAACGCCTGGGCGAAGAGGGCAACGAAGCCGCGCAGCGCGGTGTGGCGGCCAGCTTCATCAACGTTGCCACGTCGGAGTCCGAGCTAAAAAACTCCTGACGAACGGCCCGTTTCACGAGGCGATGTGGCTCGTGCATAACGGTGTTCCGTTCGACGTGGCGTTTTCGCTGGACGACACCATGCGGCAGGCGATGGCGATCAAATGCAGCGAATTCCATGGCGCGCAGTTCGACCTGAAGACGATGTCTTTCAAGGAGCGCGAATGAACCTTTCGTTAGCAGAGATGGCGCGTCGCCTGACCGAGTTGGAGGCGCGCGTGCCGCAAGCGTTGTCGCAGGGGCTGGACGCGGCCGCTGCGGCACTGGAGTTGGCAGCCAGTGCCAAGGCGGCGGAAAGCGCGGTGGCCGCCGGCCTCACGGATGCGGCGCTGGTGAATGCACTGCGCGATTCCATCGGCCGAGAGGTCAAGGGGTTGGAGGCGGCCATTGGCTCCAACGCCAACCAGGCTGTCGTCCTGGAGCTAGGCAGTGCGCAGACGCCACCGCACCCTTTCCTCGGTGCGGTGGCAGACGCGCAGGCCGACGCGTTGCTAAGGAGTGTGGGCGATGCGGTGACGGCGGTGCTGGAGGGCCGCCCATTGGCTTCCACCGCAAGCGCGCACACGTGAGATCGGTGGCCTCAACAGACGAACAAGGATTCCTATGAGCCTCGATGCTTACAAGATCGGGATACAGATTGCGTTGGTGGACAACGTGTCGCGCGGGTTGTTGGCGATCGCCGCGCAGTTCGAATCCGTCAACAAGAGTGCGGAGAAGTTGGAGACCCGTCTGGAGAGGGTCAAGAAGCTGACCGAGTTCGGCAGCGGCCTGTTCAAGGCCGGCAACGAAGCCGCCCACATGTGGGACAAGCAAGCGGATGCTGCTTCGAAGTACCACGCAGTACTTGAACGGATCAGCCGTTTTGACGCCGGCGCTGCGGCGGCGAACGAGAAGTTCCTCAAAGGGCTCGACATCAAGGGCATGTCGCTCACGGATGTCGGACAGCTGTTTGGTGGAGCACAGACCATTCTGCAGAGTTCGACCCAGGCGCAGGACGTGACGAAACTGCTGGCCCAGGCGCGGACAGCCTTTGGCTCGGCAACCGGCGTCAAGGACGGCGCGCAACTCGACAGCATGGCGCTGACTGCGCTGAAGGTCGCGCAGATGCGCGACGGCGTGATCGGCAGAGACGGCAAGATCGATACGAAGAAGGTGGAAGAGACCTTCAATATGCTCGTCAATACGGCGCTGGCGAGCGGCGGTGGCGTGCTGCCCAAGGACTACCTGGAGGCCATGCAAGGCGGCAAGCTCTCCGGCGCGCTGAAGCCGTCAGAGGCCGCGGTGTTTGGGCTGAAGCAGTTCATGCAAGCCAATGGCGGCTCCAAGGCTGGCGTTGACGCCATGTCGGCGCTCCAAGGCTGGGTGGCAGGGAATATGCCTGCCACGGTCGCGCATGAGCTTGAACGCGTCAAGCTGCTGGACCCGAAGGCCGTGCATCGCGACACGGCAGGGCACATCACCGGTGTGGATGTAACCGGCATAGCGGACGCGCGGGCCTTCACCGAGAATCCGCTTCAGTACGTGACGAGTGTGATCGTGCCGGCGCTGCAGAAGAGCGGATACAGCGGAGATGCGCTCAACACGAAGTTGGGCAACCTGCTCGGCATGAAGGACGAGAAGAACATCCTGGAGCAGCTTCAGCGTGACAAGGAGTGGGCCGGGTTGTACCTCGCGAATGCCGGAAAAGGACCTGGCGCAGCAAAGCTCTACGAGAAAAACAACGAAGGGCTGGAAGGCAAGCTGAAGGACTACGAGGCCAAGAAGACGAACCTCAATATCGCGCTTGGCGAACATGTTTTGCCGTTGGCGATTTCAGGGTTGGAGAAGTTCAATGGCCTGATTGAGCGCATCACACACCTTGCACAGGAGTTTCCGGGCACAACGAAGGCGATCATGGCGTTCGCCACGGGACTCGCTTTTCTGCACAAGGTCATCTCCACGCTGTCGGTGCCTGTGCCGGGCGGCGGTGTGAAGGGCAGCGGTGGTTTCGCACGCGGCGTGGCGCGTATTGCGAAATCGGTAGCCAGCAGCGCGGTTCGCCTGGGAGCTGGCGTGGGGCGGGCTGGCCTGTCTGTGCTTCGCGCTGGGGGTGGACTGGGCCGCGGTCTGCTGAGCGCTGCAGGAACGCTGATGGAATCGCCGCTTGCGTCGAAGGCGCTGGGAGTGCTGGGGCGGGGTAGCGGCCTTATCAGTGCGGCATACGGCGGCTACAAGCTCGGTGGCTACGTCAACGACAACGTCATCAGCCCATTGATGGAACGCGTCAGCGGGGTCAAGGGTGCGACGCTGGGCACGTTTCTGTATGACGTACTTCACGGAGACGCTGGCAAGAAATTGCCAGCCACCAAGCCGGACTCCAGCCATGGCGCGAGCGCGCCCAGCACCGCCGTGAAGGTCGCCGAGCCCAAGCTCGTCTACCTCAAAGGCGATGTGACCATGGATGGCCGTACGGTCGCCCAGGTGGTCTGGAAGCAGATCGAAGGCCAACTGGCGCGGCCGCAGACTGGCTCCAGCAACTTCAATACCGGCATGAACCTCATGCCATCCGGACTCTGATCGACCATGCCCGACTTCGCTCTTAAACTCGGAGACTTCCAGTTCAAGGATCTGGAAGTCCCTGAAAGCATCCCCTTCGGCGGGACGCAGAAACTCGCCATGCACGACCTGGTGGGCGGCACGCGCGTGATCGATTCGATGGGAGCGTTCTGCGGCCCCGTCGAATGGTCCGGGTGGCTGCTCGGCAAGGATGCGTTGGCGCGCGCGCGGCAGTTGGACGATCTGCGCGAACGCGGCGCATCGTTGTTGCTGCAGTGGTCCGAAATCTACTACGCCGTTGTCATCCGTGACTTTCGTGCGGATTTTCAGCGCGCCTACAAGATCCCATACAAGATCACCTGCGAAGTGGCGAGCGATCTGTCGAAACTTGCAGGCAGTGATGCAGACCAGAGCATCGATGGCCAGATCAAGAGCGATGCCGCGGCCGTGACGGACATGGGTAGCGCGATTGGCGACGGCACGTTGTCTGGCCTGATTGATTCGGCCAACGCGGCGATCGATACCGTTGCGAGTTTTGCCAACGCAGCGCAGTCAACACTCAGCAACGTTCTGCAGCAAGTGACAGCGGTGCGTGATCGTGCTCAAGCGCTGATCGCGTCAGCCAATACCACGCTGACAAAGGTGACGACGCTGGGCGGCATCCTGCCGAATAACCCGGTATCGCAACAGGTGGAAAAGCTGGCTGGCCAGATGACGTCGGCATTGAACCTGCCGGTGCTGGTTCAGCTTGACCGTGTTGCCGGCCGCATGCAGAAGAACATCGAGTCCGTTTACAAGAGCGCCAAGCATGTGGTGACGGTTGGTGGCGATCTCATGAAGATGGCGGCCAAGGAATACAACGACGCGATGGCGTGGACGAGCCTGGCAAAGGCGAACCCGGATCTCATGTGGGACCCGCTTGTGCAAGGTGTGAAAAACCTGATCGTGCCACCCAACAAGGACCGTGCCGGCGGCTTGCCAAAACCCTAGCGAGCCGCTTTCATCAACAGACAGCCCCGCAACGCGGGGCTTTTTTCTTATGAGCCTGAACAAGCTACCCGTGATACCCGATGTGCGGCAGCCCCGCACCATCGTCAAAGTGGGCGGCGAACGTGTCGCCGCGTGTGTGAGCTGGTCGGTCCTGAGCAATTCGTACGAGCAGGCGGATACGTTCCAGGTCACGTTCGCAACAGCTGCCTTGCCGCCAGATCGCGATGCGAACTGGTTTTCCGGTCAGCCTGAATTGCTGGTCGAGATCTTCGCCGGCTTTCCGTTGAACCCCGTGCAGTACGACGAGGCCAACCTTGAAAGCCTCATCTATGGCCGTGTCGACACCGTCGAACTGGATCCGGTTTCGGCTCAACTCACGCTGAGCGGCCGCGATCTGACTGCGCTGTTTATCGATGAAAAGGTGACGTTGCAGTTTCAGAACATGACGGCATCGAAAGTGGCTGAAAAACTGGCGGCCGCACACGGCTTGCAGGCCATCGGCCCGGAGACGAAGCGGCCGATCGGCAAGTCTTACGCGCACGACAACGTCAGCCTGACGGCGCAACGCACGGAGTGGGACCTTCTGGCCGCGTTGGCGCGTGAGGAGGACTTCCTCTGCGCGGTGAGTGGCAAGACGCTCTACTTCGGGCCTCGCTTGCAAGGGCCCGCGCTGCCCTACGAGTTGCGATGGACGATCGGGGAGAAAGGTAACCCGGCCGCCAACGTGTCGAGCTTGCAATTGTTGCGTGATCTGACGGTTGCCAAGGGCGTGACGGTGGAGGCGCGTTCCTGGAATGCGAAGCAAGGCAAGAAGTTCACGGCCCGCTACAGCAACGCGCCTGGCGGTGGCAAAGGTCAAAAGCCGACCCACACGGTCGAGCGCAACGGGCTCGACCAAGCCGGAGTCAAGCGCCTGGCCAGGCAGAAGTACGACGAAGTCGCACAGCACGAAATGAAGCTGCGCGCCCGCCTACCCGCAGACCATCTTCTGACGACCAATGACATGCTCCGCCTGACCGGCACCGGCACGAACTTCGATCAGGACTACCTCATCGACAGCGTCACACGCACCATGAGCCTGACCGATGGCTATGTGATGGAGGTGTCGGCCAAGAACATCAACAAGGACACGAGCCAATGATCCAACAGCTTCGCAACCAGATGGTGCTCGCCGCGATGATGGCGCAGTCGAATCGCGCAGAGAACCGCATGGGCATCGTCACTAGCTACGACCCGGGGACGGCCTCTGCGCGCGTACGCCTCCAACCTGAAGACCCCGCCGACCCAGCGCGCTCGCTGACCGGCTGGATGCCCGTTGCCACTGCCTGGGTCGGCAATGGCTGGGGCATCGATGCGCCGGTCAGCCCGGGCGATCAGGTGGAGGTGCAGTTCGTGGGCGGCGACATCGAGAACGGCGTCATCTGTGCACGCCTGTTCAGCGACCTGGCGCGGCCTACAGGTGCGCAGTCTGGCGAGTTCTTCCTGACACATGCATCGGGTTCCAGGCTGCAGTTCCACAACGACGGCACGGTCACGCTCATCAGTTCGGGCACGCTCGTCAGCCAGGCGCCGCAGTGGAACCACACGGGGCCTGTGCAGATCGACGGTGCGCTGTTGGTCACGCAAACCATCACGGGTCAGGCGGGCATGGCCGTCTCGGGCAACAACGGCACGGGCAACTCGATGAGCATCAGCGGCAATACGCAGTTCAGCGGCCAGGTGTCGGCGAATGGCCATCGCATCGACGACACGCATCGCCATACCGGGGTGCAGCCCGGGTCCGGCAATACAGGGAGCGTGGCATGACGCAACAACTTCTGAGCGATGTGAACCACTGGGTGGGCGATGACATCGCTGTGTCGCCCACCGGCGACCTTGGTCTCGCCAGTGCAGACCTGCGGACGCAGCAGCGCATCGTGCGGCGCCTAGTCACCAATCCGGGTGACTACATCTTCCACACCGACTACGGCGCAGGCCTGCCGCAGAAGATCGGCGAGACGCTCGACGTGCCGGCGCTGCGCGGCTTGATCCGCTCGCAAATTCTGCAGGAAGCCGGGGTGGCGCAGGACCCAGAGCCGCGGGTTGACGTCACGGCCATCGCTGGCGGTGTGAGTGTGCGCATTCTGTACAGCAGCGCAGTCACGCGTGAGCCGGTGTCTCTTCAATTCAATGTGAGCAAGTGATATGTCCATTCAGACGCAAGACTGGGTGACGCTCGTGCGCAACCAAGTGGCCGCCATCCAGGGCTACGCCAAGGTGCTGGTCGACCTGACCGTCGGATCGGTGCTGCGCGCCGTCGTTGAGGCCAACGCAGCGGTCACGGTATGGCTGCAAGGGTTGATCCTGCAGGTGCTGGCAATCACCCGGGCGGCAACCTCAAGCGGTTCCGATCTCGATACGTGGATGGCCGATTTCGGTTTGACACGCCTGGCCGCGGTGCCGGCCACGGGAAGTGTCACGTTCTCGCGCTTCACGGTCACGCAGCAAGTGGTGGTGCCGCTCACGGCTGTGGTACAGACGGGCGACGGCACGCAGCAGTTCAACGTGGTGGTCGATACGACCAACCCTGCCTACAGCGCCACGCTGGGCGGCTATGTGATTGCAGCCGGTACGGCGAGTGTAAATGTGCCGGTGCAAGCTGTGACGCCCGGTGCGGCGGGCAATGCGGTGGCGGGGGCGGTGTCGACGATCGTCGGCGCGATCTCCGGAGTGGACACCGTCAGCAATGCAGCGACGTTCGTGAATGGGGCGGATGCTGAGCCTGACACCGCGTTCCGTTCGCGCTTCATTGCTTACGTAGCGAGCCTGTCAAAAGCCACGAAAACGGCCATCGGCTCGGCCATCGCCAGCGTCAAGCAGGGGTTGACGTACGTGATCCTGGAAAACCAGACCTATGCCGGGTTGCCGCAGAACGGGACTTTCATCGTGATCGTGGATGACGGCACGGGGGCGCCCACGTCTACGTTGCTCGCCAGCGTGAGCAACGCCGTGGATGCCGTGCGGCCGGTGACCAGCACGTTCTATGTGTATGGGCCCGTCGTCGTGAACGCGACGGTCTCCATGAGCATTACAACCGCCGCAGGCTACACGCACCAGGCGATCACGGCGCAGGTGCAGGCGGCGCTGCTGAACTACATCAACAGCCTGCCGTTGGGTGCGGCGTTGACGTATTCACGACTGGCGCAGGTGGCGTATGACGCGTCGCCGGCCGTCACCAACGTCACGAATACGCTGCTCAACGGCAGCACGGCAGACCTGCCGGCCACGAGCCTGCAGGTCATCAAAACCACGGCCAACTCGATCATGGTGACGTAATGGCAACCGGTGACCAACAAGACATCTTCGCGCGCATCCGCGGGTATCTGCCGCGCTGGTTTGGCGACGCCGCGCAGTCGCCGATCATCAACGGGCTGCTGCAGGGCCTGGCTTACAGCGGTGCCTACGTCTACACCCTGTATGCCTATGCGAAGCGGCAGACGCGCATCCTGAGCGCCTCTGATGGCTGGCTCGACATGATTGCGGCGGATTTCTTCGGCCTGTCGACCAAGCGCAGGGCCGGGCAGTCCGACGCATCGTTTCGCGCCAACATCGTCGCCAACCTGTTTCGTGAACGCGGCACGCGCAACGCGATCATCCGCGTGCTGACCGATCTGACCGGGCGCGCGCCGACCATCATCGAACCGAGCCGACCCGCAGACTGCGGCGCTTACGATGCGCCGAACAGCGGCTACGGCATGGCGGGTGCGTACGGGCAGGTCTCGCTCACGTATCAGGCCTTTGTGCAGGCGTATCGGCCGCTAGGCAGCGGCATCCCCAACGTGGCCGGCTACAGCATCGTCACCACCGGCTACAGCGCGCCGTCGCAGGGCGAATACGTTGACGCGTCGATGAGCAGCAACACCGTGTCCGACGCTGACATCTACGCCGCCATCGAATCGGTGCGGCCCGCGGCCTCGATCATCTGGACGCGCATCAGCTCCTAGGTGCGCACATACGCTTTCCCAACCACCGACAGCCCGGCACTACGCCGGGTTTTTTCTTTTGGAGAACAGTCTTGGATCGTCAGATTGTCTACAGCGGCCAGGTGCCGCAAACCACGGACCTGCTGAACACGAACCGGCAGACCATGATCGCGCTGGCAAAGCTCTGCGCCGATCTGTTCGGCACATCCACCGTCATCTCGGGTCTGGGCTGCGTGCCCACCACGCCCACATCGATGAGCGTGACCGTCAACCCCGGGCAAATCTATCAGCTTGCCAATGTGGACGGCACGCCGTACAGCGCGCTGCCGCAAGATGCTGCGCACAGCCTCCTGAAGCAGGGCATCCTGATGGACGCGCAGTCCTTCGTCCTCTCGGCGCCGGCCACGTCGGGCTATAGCCAGAACTACCTCATCCAGGCGGCCTATCTTGAGAGCGACGTCAACAACGTCGTGCTGCCGTACTACAACAGCGCGAATCCGTCGCAAGCGTTCAACGGGCCGGGCGGCAGTGGCAATGCGCAACCGACCACGCGGGCGGGGCAAGTGTCGTTGCAGCTCGTGGCCGGCACCGCCGCAGCCACCGGCACGCAGACGACGCCTGCGGTGACGGCCGGCTATGTTGGCCTGGCGGTTGTCACGGTGGCCAACGGCCAGAGCACGATCACCAACGCCAGCATCGTCCCGTATCCGAACGCGCCAACGGCACCGACGGGCGGCTTTCTTGCGGCCATTGGTGAGCGATATTCCAGCATTCAGAACGTCGCCATATCGAGCACGCTCAGCACGGCGGCGCTCGGCGCACTGGTGAACGTCACGGCCACTGGCCAGACCGTCACGCTGCCCCCCGCATCGAACTGCCCCAACGGCACGAGCATCTGCGTGACGTACATGCAGGCGAGCGGTTCGACGACCGTCACGCGCAATGGCACCGATACGCTGGCGTTCGGCCAAGGCAGCAGCGCAAACAGCCTCACGCTCAATCCGGGCGAGGCGGTGCAGTTTGTGTCGGATGGTGTGGGTGGTTGGGTGAGTGCCAGCAAAGCGCCAAGCTTCGATTTGGGCAATGGTTTCGATTTCGCTACCGCTGTTCAGGGAGGAACAGCAAACGCCCTATACACCCCAAACATCTCCAAATCTAAGGGCGTGTATTTGATCTTCCCCTACAACACTGGTTGGACGCTCTCAAACGCTGCAGGCTCTTACTTCATGACGGCGTTCGGAGAATTCGTGTCTGGGAGCGGTACCTGCACATCCATCAACATTCAACAGTCGGGTGCGATGTCCTACGACCAGTCTCCGTTGGTCTTGCGGATTACAAGCGGAACAGCAACCGTGCGGTTTGGGCTTAAGAACAACGGTAGTACTCCCGCCGGGCAAGGAACTGTCACGATTACTCCCGGTAGCAACGGAATGGCGTTCACTTCATATAGGATTGCATAATCATGGAAAGCATTTACATGGAAATGCCCTTGCTTGGGCTCTTGGTAAATGGAGTCTACGCACGTGGGGATGCCGTGCCCAACGACCGTGATAACCCGGTCTGGCGGGAGTATCTTGAATTCCTGAAGCGCGGCGGCGAGCCACTGCCTTTTGATCCAACTATGGAATGGACGGATGGTCGATGGGTCGAAAATCGGGCAAGAAAGGCGGAACGATTTGCAACGCTTAAGTCTGCGCAAATCGAGAAGATGCGCATCGCTTGTGAAACCGCGTTGGTAGCTGGTTTCATTTCTTCGGCATTGGGTAGTGCTCGCACGTACCCGTCACAGGATGCTGATCAGCGCAATTTCCTCAATGCGGCGCTCGGTGCCGAAGGTCAGTCCCCGAGTTGGTCTACACCGCTGTGGTCCAGCGATGAAGAAGGTTGGTCGTTGACTGATCACACCGCCGCACAAGTCCAGCAGGTCAACGCGGACTGGCTGGCTCACCGCGTCGCTGCGCAGCAGAAGTACGCCGACCTGATCGCAAGGATCAACGCTGCAACCAGCATTGCAGAGGTGCAGGCCATCGACTGGTAAGCACATCCATCTCAGCAACACAGCCCGCCTTTGCGCGGGCTTTTTCATTTCCGGGAGACACCATGTCAGAACCCATTACCAGCACCGCCGCAGCGGGGGTTGCCGGTGCGGCGGCCTTCAAGGCGCTTGGCGGGTTCGCAGCCGTGGCCGGTGCTGCGACTGTGCTCGCCACCATCGTCGTCATGGTCATGACGTTGCCGCGCGCTCGCGGCGAGTGGGCGGTTGCGCTGATCTCGACCGTCATCGCCAGCCTCGGCGGCGGCGCCACCGTCATCCAGTACTTCGGAGTGGCGCATTGGATCGGCTCGGCCAACGGCGCCATGGCGCTCGGCGGCGTCTATTTCGTCTGCGGTCTGCCCGGCTGGGCGTTTGTGCGCTGGGTCTTCAACTTCATCAACAAGCGGCGCGATGCCGACCTCGCCGAGGTCGTCGACGACGTGCGCGAATCCCTGCATAAGGCAAACCATGGCTGAACCGCTTCTGACCGCGGCGCAACTGCGCGTCGTCATGCCCAACGCCGGCGGGCGCGCCGATGTGTTCGCCCCCATCCTGGCAGACGTGTTGCTCTTCCGACAGATCAACACGCCCGCACGCATCGCCGCGTTCCTCGCCCAGGTCGGGCACGAATCGGGACAACTGCGTTACGTGCGCGAACTGTGGGGGCCGACACCTGCGCAGCGCGGCTATGAAGGGCGCTCCGATCTCGGCAACACGCAACCCGGCGACGGCAAGCGCTATCTCGGGCGCGGCCTCATTCAGATCACCGGACGCGCCAACTACCGTGCCTGCGGCATCGCGTTGGGCCTCGACCTGGAAGCGCAGCCCGAGCTGCTCGAGACGCCCGCGCACGCCACGGCATCGGCCGCGTGGTTCTGGCTGACCAACGGGCTCAACCGCTTTGCAGATCAGGACACCGACGCCGCATTTGTGCAGCTGACGCGCCGTATCAATGGCGGCACGAATGGCCTGGATGATCGGCGCGCGCTGTGGTTGCGCGCTCGCGCTGTGCTGACTGGAGGGACTACGTGATGAGCCTGCTCGACCCGCGCTTCTGGGCCGGCGCCTTCCTGGCGCTGGTGCTCACCTTTGGCCTCGGCTATGGGGCTGGCGATCTGCATCGGCTTCGGGCCGAGCGATCCCACGCGTTGCAAGCCAAGGTGGCCGCAGCGCAAACCGAAACGCGCCAGGCCAACGTCAGCGCCCAGGTGATTGATCAGGCCGCTCAAGCTCAGACGCGCATCCAGACCGTCTTCCGAGACCGCATCCTTTACCGAGACCGTGAGGTACCCCATGAAATCGTTGTGCACGACGACGCTGCTTGCCGCATCCCAGGCCGTTTTGTCGGCATGTGGAACTCCGCCAACCGCGCCGAGCTTCCCACCGCCGCCGGCCTCCTTGATGAAGCCGCCAGTGGCGTTGTCCTCTCTGACGTTGAAGCCCAGCACGAGCGCGAGGCCGAAGCTTTCCACAGCAACGCCCGGCAACTGAAAGACTTGCAGGATTGGGTGACTCAGCAGGAGGAGGCCGCGAAGCCTCAATAGAGAATGGAGAAGAGACCGAGCTTGCTGCGCCCGGTCAGGCTCAATCAATCGATGATGTCCGCGCAGGCGTCGGTCGGCGCGGCCGCCACATGCCCGACCAGCGGCACCATCTTCAGGCCCGCCGATGCCACACGGCACGGCGCGGCCACCACACCGCAGCCGGAAATGCAGGCAGCACCAAGCAGGGACACAGCGAGCAGAAGACGTTTCATCGTGCGTGAGTTCGAAAGCGAATGCCGCGCAGTGTGACACAGAGTCCTTCGCCAACCTGTGCGCGTTTGTATCGGGAAATGACAATCTGTGCGCGTTCCAAAACCATGATGCGATGCGTCAGAACGCAACAATGCGACACGTTCGAAGACCGCACAATGCTGACTTTGGGTGAAAAAGTCACATTCTTTATTTGCGCAAACGAACCCACTAGCCCTTGCTGCAGGCCGCAAAGCCACTGTTGATGCGGGTTTTCCCGTAATTTCACATATCGCAACAATAAATTGTCTGTCGCGACATTTATTGTCTGAACAGGCTCGCCTACGATGGGTTCATCGAATGCGGCGCCGCAGCGAAAAAAGAAGATCCAGGAAACGCCCGGATCACCTGCCCGACGCGCTGCGCCCATCTGGAGAAGACATCATGAAAGCCCAACGCACCCTGATCGCTGCCCTGATCGCCCTGGCAAGTGTGCCGGCCCTGGCAGCAGCCAAGTTTGACGTGTACACGCAAGGCGCCGCGCAAGTCGGCCAACGCTTCGACGTGTATTCGGATGGCGCCAAGGTTGGCGACAAGTTCGACCCGTACACGCAAGGCGCCAAGGTCGGCGACAAGTTCGATCCGTACACCCAAGGTGCCAAGGCCGGCAGCAAGTTTGACCCGTACACCGAAGGCGCCGTGGCTCGCGTCGGCAAGTTCGATACCTATACCGAAGGCGCCAAGGCTGGCAGCAAGTTCGACCCGTACACCGAAGGTGCACTGGCCCGCGCAGGCAAGTTCGACACCTATACCGAAGGCGCCAAGGCCGGTAGCAAGTTTGATCCGTACACCGAAGGCGCCGTGGCCTGAGCCCGGTTTCTTCCGCAAGAACGCCCGCACACAGCGGGCGTTTTTATTTGCGTCACCGGAAAGCGCAATGATTGCGAACCGAGCCGCCGTCGCCGCGTCTCACTCTCATCGCAACCAGGAAGCCATGATGATTCGTTTCCGTCGTCCAACCCGCTCCCTCCAATGCCTTACGCTGGCCGCGGCCGCCATGCTGGCCGGCTGCGCGACCGTCACCCCCGGCCCGTTCCAGATCACCGTGCGTGATGCCGACGACACGGTGCTGGAGCAATTCCAGTTCCAGGCCGGCTCGCAGGGGTCGCTCGAGACCGCCATGATCGGCATGTGCCGCGTGTATCCGGACGCCACCGTCATCGCGGAGCAGCTCTCAACGCACGAGCGTCTGCAGGAGCGCTGCAAGCGCTCGTTTGCTTCCATGCTGTCGCCGTCCTGATGCGGCGCTGAAGCGGCTACCATGTCGCCTCTCGGCTGGCGTTGCCGGCCTTGTGTGAACACTCCCGAGGCACGCACCTGAGGCGCATGTGAACCCGCAAGACAAGTCCTCCGAGATTTCCCAGCTTTCCCGCTTCGCCGCGACGCGACCGCGTCTGCTGTCTGCGTTCGCGCTGGGCGCCGTTGCGGTCGCCATTGTGCCGGCGCATGGTTGGCTCGCGCGCCTGCTGCTCGGCTGGGACATCGCCGTGTGGGCGTACCTGATGCTGATCACGGTGATGATGTTGCGCGCCGATCCGCACCGCATCCGTGCCGTTGCCCGCCGTGAAGACGAGCGCGCTTCTGCCGTGCTGGCGGTGGTCTGCCTTGGCGTGGTGGCCAGCATGGTAGCCATTGCGTTTGAACTGGCTACAGCCAAGTCGGCGGGCCATGCGCAGACGTCGCACTATGTGTTTACGGGCATCACGGTGCTCGGAGCGTGGCTCATGGTGCCGATGATGTTCACGGTGCACTACGCGCATCTGTATTACCGTGCGCCGCACGAGCCGCCGCTGCGGTTTCCCGACGAGCAGCTCGAGCCTGATTACTGGGATTTCCTGTACTTCTCCTTTACGATCGCGGTCGCCAGCCAGACGGCTGACGTCAGCATCCGTTCGGGCGCCATGCGGCGGGCGGTGCTGGGGCAATCGCTGCTGTCGTTCTTCTTCAATACGAGCATCCTCGCGCTCTCCATCAACATTGCTGCCGGCCTGTTTTCATGACGATGCTGCCTCCCGAGCTTCCCCCCAACGCACACACCCGCACCATCAATGCTGTCAGCTACGTGCTGGTGGCGGCCATGATCGCGGCCGTGTTGTGGCTGCATTTGCTGCCGGCCGCCATTGCCGGCTTTCTTGTGTATGCGTTGGCACGCAAGCTCGAGGCACGCCTGCGTGAGCGCCGCACGCTGTCTCTGCGCGCAAAGGCGATTGCGGTGATCTGCGTGTTTGTGATCGCCGCGCTCATTCTTGCCGGACTTGGCATCGGGATTGGCCGCTTGGTCGAGCACGGACATGGGCTCGAAGGCATGCTCACGCGCATTGCCGACGTGCTCGACAACCTGCGCGAATCGCTGCCGGCAGCGGTGGTCAATTACGTGCCGCAGTCGGTGACCGAGCTGCGTGTGCAACTGGTGCAGATGATCAAGGAGCACGGCCATCAGGTATCGACGCTCGGGATCGACGGGTTGCGTGCCAGCGCGTTGATGCTGGTTGGGCTCATCCTTGGTGCAATGGTGGCCTGGTCGGATACGCTGGACCCCGAGCACCACAAGCCGCTGGCTGCAGCATTGGTGAGCAGGCTGAGCCGGTTGACGGATGCGTTCGAGGCGGTGGTGTTTGCGCAGGTGAAGATCTCCGCGCTCAACACCGCGCTCGCCGCCCTCTACCTGCTGGGCGCGCTGCCGCTGTTCGGGCAGCACGTGCCGTATTCCAAATCGCTGATCCTGCTGACCTTTGTGGCCGGGCTGATTCCTGTGGCGGGCAACCTCATCTCCAACACGGCCATCGTGGTGATGAGCGTGACCGCTTCATTGGAGCTGGCGGTGGCGTCGCTCATCTTCCTGGTGGTGGTGCACAAGCTGGAGTACTTCGTGAACGCGCGCATCATCGGCAGCCGCATCGATGCGCGCGCGTGGGAGCTGATCCTCGCGCTGATCGTGATGGAGGCGCTGTTCGGCGTGGGCGGCGTGATTGCCGCGCCTGTGCTGTACGCCTATATGAAGCGCGAGCTGACGGACGCCGAATTGATCGGCTGACGCGTTACGCGTTGATGTGCGGGGTGACCCGCCAGCGCCCCCGCGCTGACGGCATCGGCAGAAAAGAGCGCGCCCTACGGGACGAGGGGCGCGCAATAACTCGCTGACCGAGAGACGTCAGCGAGCCGAGGGTCGGTACACGGGGACGAAGCGGGCGGCGGGCGCGTGGCGTTGCCGGTGACATCCACGGCTTCGGACGTGACGAAGCAGCAGACGACCCGGTCGTCGAGCAGGGCCTGATAGAAAAGGTCTCCCATCGCGCGGCATAGCGTTCCCGTTAGCAGGATCATCATGGCTCCCCTCCCATGTTGGCCGATGTGCGGCATCCTCGATGCTGGTCATCGGTCCGGGTTGCGGATCGTCGGGCGTGTGAAGCGGCTCACGCATCGGGTTCCGTCAGGCCGTCGGCACTGGCGCCTGATTGATGTTTTTGGCGTCGTGCTGCAGTCCATGCTGGCGAGTATAGAAAGCGTCTCCTGAGCGGCCATGCTCCGAACGGAGTAGCCCCGCGCGAGAAAACGGCTAACACGTTAGCTGCCTGCCAGGGCAAGCTGGGTAAGGGTTTGCGGGAAGATGCCCCACGTTTTGGCGAAACCGGCGCGGCGTGGGGTGACGCTTCTGCCCCGACAATAAATTGTCCGGTTTGCGCTAATCGTTGTCGAATTTGCGGTAACACGCCTGCACCGTTTAGGCGCAAGATTGAGCGCTTCCTCGCCTCAACCTCGTGACCTCAAACATCATGCAAACCACCGCAAACGGCACGGCCGCTGCATCGGCGACGCCCGCCGCGCAGGCCGACAAGACCGGCTTTGGCGTGATCGGCGCCATCAGCTTCGCGCACTTCCTCAACGACATGATGCAGTCGTTGATCCTGGCGATCTATCCGCTGCTCAAGGGCAATTTCCATCTCGATTTTTCGCAGATCGGGCTGATCACGCTCACGTATCAGATCACCGCGTCGCTGCTGCAGCCGATGGTCGGGCTCTATACCGACAAACACCCGAAGCCGTATTCGCTGGCGGTGGGCATGGGCTTTACGCTGGTGGGGCTGTTGCTGCTGTCGGTGGCGCCCAACTTCGGCACGGTGCTGCTGGCGGCGGCGCTGGTCGGCACCGGCTCGTCGATCTTCCATCCGGAATCGTCGCGCGTGGCGCGTATGGCGTCGGGCGGTCGTCATGGGCTGGCGCAGTCGCTGTTCCAGGTGGGCGGCAATGTGGGCAGCGCGATGGGTCCGCTGCTCGCGGCAATCATCATCATGCCGTATGGGCAGCACAGCCTGGCGTGGTTCTCGATCGCTGCGCTGATCGCCATCTTCGTGCTGTATCACGTGGGCGGCTGGTACAAGCGTGAACGCGCTGCAGGCCATGGCCGCAAGGCAGGTGGCCGCGCACATGCAGCGGTCAAGCTGTCGGGCGGGCAGGTCGCGTTTGCGATGACGCTGCTGGTCGTGCTGCTGTTCTCGAAGTACTTTTACCTGGCGAGCCTGAACAGCTATTACACGTTTTTTCTGATCACCAAGTTCCACCTGTCGGCGCAGACGTCGCAGCTGTTCCTGTTCCTCTTCCTGTTCTCGGTGGCGGTGGGCACGATCGTGGGTGGTCCGATTGGGGATCGCGTGGGCCGCAAGGTCGTGATCTGGGTGTCGATCCTCGGGGTGGCGCCGTTCACGTTGCTGTTGCCGTACGCCAACCTGTTCTGGACGGCTGTGCTGACGGTGATCATCGGGCTGGTGCTGGCCTCGGCGTTCTCGGCCATTCTCGTGTATGCGCAGGAGCTGATTCCCGGCAAGGTCGGGATGGTGTCGGGCCTGTTCTTCGGGTTTGCGTTCGGGCTGGGCGGCATTGGCGCTGCGGTGCTCGGCAAGCTGGCCGATGCAACCGACATCTACAACGTCTATCACCTGTGCTCGTTCCTGCCGCTCATCGGCTTGCTGACGGTGTTCCTGCCGGATATCGAACGCAAGCGCCAGCAGGCGGCGTAACGCGACACACGTCGCACACGGATGCAGCGCGGCGGACGTCCCCTCCCGGACGATCCGCCGCTTTGCTTTCTGCTGTTGGGCGTTACTTCTCGACGGCGTGGGTCGGGCCCGGCCACACGCCGGTCATCTCGATTTCGCGCCGGCCGGTCAGCCATTGGCCGAGCGGGCTGGGCCAGCGGAACGAATAGTTGTCGCTGTTCACAATGCCCTGGAATTTCACGTCGACCTGGATGTCGCTCGCGTTGAGCGGGATGTTCGCGACCGTTTTCGAGATGCCGCCGCTGAGCGAAAACTCATCGCTGCGCGGGCCTTGCGGCGTGTTGAAACGCAGCTTGATGTGCGTGACGTAGGTGCAGCCCGGCTTGTTGTTGAAATAGATCTCGAAGCCGCCCAGGCGCGTGATCCAGTTCGGGATCAGCAGGTTGCCGTCGAACGACGCAAAGGTGTAGGCCACCGGAATGGGCGCGGGCGCCTGCTTGCCGGGCTCGAACGGCCACAGATGCTGGTCGACGCTCTTGGTCTGGTTGACCGACACGAACGAGCCCTTGCCCGTCGCGCTGCCGAGCATGTCATGCACAGCGCCCGCCGAGCCCGTGATCGAGAACGACGAGTTGTTGTCTTGCGAGCCCACGTTCAGTCCGCTGTTGGCCAGGATCACGCTGGTCACCACGCCGAAGCCCTGCGCGATGTTCCCGCCCGAACCCATGCTGACGGACTGCGCCTGCTCGGCGAGCCACCTGATCGTCTCGGGCCGGGTGAGCTGCGTGAGATCGCTGATGTACGACTCCGAAGCAATGCCGAATTCCGAGGCGATCGACCCGACCGCCGAGAACTCCCATTTCACTTCCACCCCTGCGTTGATCTTCGTGCCGCTTTCAGGATCGGTGGCCGAGCCGTCGAGCTTGACGTTGGTTTCGGTGCGGTGGACGTTGTTGGTCGACAGCTTCCATTGATTCGGTACGGTGCGCGTGTTGATCGCCACGCCCGGCGTTTCCGGCTTGACGGGCGTGAAGTCGCCGGTGTCGGGCGACACAAAGCCGACGGCGCCGGGTTTGATGGTGGGGGCGAGCGTCCAGTTGCCCCAGTAAGCTGCGCGGCCGTTGCGGATGAGGTCGGTGAAGGCGCGATTCCATTGCATGGTTGCACTCCAGGCTTGAGGTTGTGCTGCGGGTCAGCGGGTTTGCGCGGTGGTCTCCATCGCCACGTAGCGATGGGCAGGGCGCGAGGGCACTGTCTCAAACAGGCTGGCGCCTGTTAATGCAGCAGAAGACCTGGGATGGAAGGCATGGGCGCAGGCATGGGAAGGCCGCCGTGCGTGCCATCACGCAAGCCGCGCGAGCCCCAGCGCCAATCCCAATCCGATCAGGATCGCGCCGATCACGCCGTCCACGATGCGTTGCCGCGCCAGCAGCGAACGTCGCAACGCGCCTGACGCAAACAATGCGGCCACCAACGCAAACCACACCGCGTGCGCAGCCGACATGAACAGGCCGTAGCCGAACTGCGCGAGCAGCGGCGTGCTCGCGTGAACAACCTGCGTGTACGTGCTGACCACGAACAGCGTTGTTTTTGGATTGAGCGCATTGGTGAGAAAGCCCATGCGCAGGGCTGCGGACGTCGATAGCGTTGGAGCGTCGACGCTGTTACCGGCAGTTTCGCCGCGGGGCAACGGCTTGGCCGACAGCGTCTTCCAGCCAATCCACACCAGGTACGCCGCGCCCACCAGCTTGATGCCTTGCAGAAGCGTTGGCGCATGCGCGATCAGCAGGCCCACGCCGAACATCGTGTAGAACACGTGCACCTGCACGCCAAGCGCAATGCCCAGTGCGCACAGCACGCCGGCGCGCCGCCCATGCAGCAGGCTGTTGCGCGTGACCATGGCAAAGTCCGCGCCCGGGCTGATGACAGCCAGGATCGTGATGATGGCAACAGCAAGGAGTTCGGTCATGTCGGGCGCAATCGCAAAGTGGAGGTGCGCCGATTCTCGAGGCATCCGTCATCGCTGAAAATCGATTTATGATGCTCTTTTTAGGTGAGAAAAACTGACAGATGGCACTGCCTCCACTGAATACGCTGCGTGTGTTTGAGGCTGCGGCACGGCACGGCAGCTTCGTGCGCGCGGCGCAGGAGCTGCACGTGACACATGGCGCGATCAGCCGCCAGATACGGCAGTTGGAAGCGTCGTTAGGCGTGGACTTGTTCGAGCGTCGCAATCGGGCGGTCTTCCTGACATCGGCGGGCGAACAACTGCATGCCGCTGCCACCGATGCGTTCGGAATTCTCACCGATAGCATCGACCGGATTGCGCGCCGGGCAACGTCTTCAGCGCTGGTGGTGTCATGCGAACCGACGCTGGCGATGCGATGGTTGATCCCGAGGCTGTCGCGCTTTCAGGCCCGGCATCCGGCCATCCAGGTGCATCTGTTTGCGGCGGGCGGCCCCATCGATTTCGCACGCACCGGTGTGGACGTCGCCTTGCGCCGTGATGACTTTGCATGGCCCGCGCACGTGCATGCAGCACCCATTTGCGACGAGTGGATCGGCCCGGTGCACGCCCCCCAAGCGGATCCCGCCGCGCGCCGACGGCTGCTGCATACCGCCACGCGCCCCGATGCATGGCAGGCGTGGTGGCGTGCCAGCAGCACGACCCGACCGCGCGGCCGGTTGCCCGAGGCGCGCTATGAACATTTCTATCTGAGTTTGCAGGCGGCCCTGGCCGGGCAGGGCACGGCCATCGCATCAAAGCTGATGGCCGGTGACGATCTGAAAGATGGGCGGCTGATTGCGCCCGAAGGGTTTAGGCGTGACGGCTCGGGCTACTACTTGCTGGCCGATGCGCCGATCGCTCCCGACAGCCCGGCCGGCGCCTGGCTTGCCTGGCTGCGCGAAGAGACGGCCGCCACGCTGGCGGATTAATGCAAACCGGCGTTACGCCGCCGCGTGCCCGCCGCCCAGGATGCTCCGAATCGTAGCCAGATAGGCCTCACCCACGGCTCGGTTGAGCGGTCGCGCACGCGCTGTCGCCCGCTTGCGCGGCGGCGGTGTCAGGCCCAGCGTGCGGCAGACTTCCGACGCATAGGGCCGCCCGCGCACCTCCATGCGCAACACGACTTCGTTCAGCGCCTGTTCACCCAGACGCTCGCGCAGCCAGAGCACCGTCTGGCGGTCGTACTCGTTTTCGATGCGGATCAGGTCGTCCATGGCAGTGCTGTATAAATTTACAGTTACTGTAAATATATACAGGTATCCACGGATTTCAAGGACGATGTTGCAGCCGCGCCGCACGAGCGTGACGGGCGGCTCAGTCGATGCCGTAAACGCCCAGTGTCAGACCGTCATGCCGCCATCGACGACGATGCATTCGCCGTTGGTGTAGCTCGCCGCATCCGACACGAGATAAAGCACCGTGCCGGCCATCTCGCGCGGTTCGGCGTGGCGGCGCAGCGGGATTTCGCTGATCCAGCGGTCGTATGTCGCCTTGTCTTCAAAGAGGGCGCCTGCGAATTTGGTCTTGGTCAGGCCCGGCAGCAGCGCGTTCACGCGAATGCCGAAGGGCCCGCATTCCTTGGCGAACGCGCGCGTCATGTGGGCCACGGCGGCCTTGGTGATGGAATAGATGCCCTGCTTGTCGCCCGGGTGCAGCGCGTTGACCGATGCGGTGTTGACGATCGCACCGCCGCCCTGGGCCTTCATCATCTTGCCGGCTTCGACCGACATGAAGAAGTAGCCGCGGATGTTCACTTCCACCGTCTTCTCGTAGGCTGCCAGATCCGTGTCGAGGATGTGGCCGAAGTGCGGGTTGGCCGCGGCGTTGTTGATGAGAATGTCGAGCCGGCCGTGCGTGCGGCGGATGGTGTCGAACGCCGCGGCAATGTCTTCCATGCGGCCGACGTGGCAGGCGAGGGCTTCAGCCTTGCCGCCCGCAGCGCGGATGCGTTCGGCCACGATTTCGCAGTCGGCCAGCTTGCGGCTGGACACGATTACGTGCGCGCCTTGTTCTGCCAGCAGCTTGGCAATCTCTTCGCCAATGCCGCGGCTGGCGCCGGTCACAAGGGCAATCTTTCCGGTCAGGTCGAACAGGTTCGTGCTCATGGTGTGCTCCTCCAATGGTTGTGTGTTGTGAGCTTCGCCGGGGCGTTCAGCCGTAGGTCTGGAACGCGCGCCGTGCCGGGTCGTCCAGATGCGGGATGCCATTGAAGGTGGCGAGCTGGAACGATTCGGCGTTGAAGAAATACTGAGAGACGCTGCTGTTGCGGATCTGCAGGTTCAGCGCGATGGCGCTGGCGGGCGGTGCGGCCAGCACCTGCTGTGCGGTCACGGCGATGGGGCCGCCGGAGCTGATGGCGAGCACACGCTGCCCACCGCCGGCCTGGATGGCCGCGCGCGCATCGGCCACGCGTTGCTGGAAGGCGGCCCACGTCTCGTGCAGCGGCCCGCGGATCTTGTCGTCCGACCACAGGTGCAGCACCTGCTTGAGCGCCCGGTAGTGATCGCGCATCGAGCCCGAAGCCAGTTGTGTCAGCTCCGGAAAATCTTCGCCGAGGGCGGCAAACAGCCCTTGGAAGTCGTATTCGTTCAGCCCGGCATGCTGCTCAACCGCCGTGCCTGAAATGCCCATGCCGCGCAGGATGCCGTCGACGGTCTGTTCATGACGGCGCAAGGTGCCGCAGATGACGCGATCAAAAACGATGTCCTGCCGCGCGAAATATTCGCCGAGCCAGACGCTCTGCTGCTCGCCGCGCTCGGAGAGCCGGTCGTAATCTGCCGCGCCAAACGAGGCCTGTCCGTGCCGTACGAGATAAAGCTCCGCCATCGTCTGCTCGCCAAAATCAACGGGGACCCAGATTAGCGGCGCGACCATTATTTGTGAAATTTATTCTTTGAATGACCGGTAATGCATGCAATGAATAGTTGTGCCACCGCATGAGTTGCGGCGCGAGAGCAAGCTCCGGGTGACGACCGTGCGCCGCACGCAACATGGCTGCCCGCGCGCGCCGATCTTGTGTGTAATGGCCGTTTCGCCACTCGCTACAAAGGTCCTGTATGAAACCGTCTCGCTTTGCCGTTGCTGCGCTGCTGCTGTGTGCCTCAGGCCTGTCTTGTGCCGTCGATGCCAATCCCAAGGTGCTGTCCGCCGCCGAGGGCTACCGTGGTGACGCGCTGCAATTGCTGGAGCGCCTGGTGAACATCGACTCGGGCACGGGCAATGAAGCGGGGCTCAGCCAGATCGGCACCATCGTCACCGACGAACTGCGCAAGGCCGGCGCCCAGGTGGAAACGGTGTCTGCGGCGCCGGCCGTGGGCAACAACATCCTCGCCACCTGGAAGGGCACCGGCAAAACGCGCATTCTGCTGATGGCCCACATGGACACCGTCTTCAAGGACGGCACTGCCCGCGCCAAGCCGTTCACCATCAAGGACAAGCGCGCCTACGGCCCAGGCGTGATGGACGACAAGGGCGGTGTGGTGGCGGGTTTGTATGCGATGAAGATCCTGCAGCAGCTCGACTTCAAGCAATACGGGCAAGTCACGCTGCTGCTCAACACGAACGAGGAAACCGGCTCCAAGGGCACGCGGGCGTTGATCGAGCGCGAGGCCAAGCAACATGACGTGACGCTCAACCTGGAGCCGGGCCGGCCCGCCGATGGGCTTGTCGTGTGGCGCAAGGGCAGCGGCACCGCAGAGATCGACATCAAAGGCAAGGCCGCGCACGCCGGCGTGGCGCCCGAATCCGGTCGCAACGCCGCCAACGAACTGGCGCACCAGGTGCTGCAGCTCGGCAAGCTGGGCGACAGCGCCAAGCAGACGACCTTCAACGTGACGGTGCTCAAGGCGGGCGATGCGACCAACGTCATCCCCGACCATGCAACGGCGTACGCAGACGTGCGCGTGGCCGTGCCGGAGGAATTCGACCGCGTGGAGCGTGACCTGACGCGCGTATCGGCCAACAAGTTGATTCCGGACACGGAAGTCAAGACCTCGCTGGTGCGCAGCTTCCCGCCGATGCCGCGCAATGACGCGTCGGACAAGCTGGCCGCCAAGGCGCAAGCCATCTACGGCGAGATCGGCCGCAAGCTCACGCTCGAGGGCAGCGGCGGCGCCGCCGATTCCAGTCTGTCAGCCGGTGTCGGCACGCCCACGCTCGATGGCTTCGGGATCGTCGGGGGCGGCATCCACACGCCGGAGGAATACGCGGAAGTGGAGAGCGTCGTGCCGCGTCTCTACCTGCTGTCGCGCATGATCATGGAGCTTGCGGCGAACAAGTAAGTGCCGCGCGGCGGCATGCAACAACGAACGGGTGACGGCGCGGTGCTGTCACCCGTTTTGTTTTGTCGGCTCCGCCGGACGCTACGCAGGCAGTGGTGAAAGCGTGCCAAGCCACGCCACCAGCGCCAGGATCAGCATGGCAAGACAGGCTTCTGCCCGCAGGCTGTTGTGCAGCGCCTTGACTGCGCCAGCGGTATCGCCAGCGTTGATTGCAGCCGCGAGCCGGGGGCTCAATCGATAGCGATTGCCCGCTGCCAGCAGGAGCATCAACGCAAACAGTGCGAGCTTGCCGAGCAGCAACCACCCATACGGCGCCGTGAAGAGCGCGTCGAACGTCGGGCCGGCAACCAGCACATAGTTGACGACGCCCGTGGCAATCAACATCGCGACGATGCACGTGCCGATGGTCGCGAAGCCGCTGGCGGCACGGCTGAGCGTTTGCACCGTATGCGGCGTGCCGGTCCGGCGGGCCGACGACAGCAGCACGAACGCGACCAACGCACCCACCCACATGCCAGCCGCCAGCAGATGCGTCATGTCGATTGCCAGATGGAACGCGCCGCGCAAGCCCTCGTCCATGGCGCCGTGCCCGGCCCATGCAAGCGTGGCCAGCGCGATGGCGCCGGACGCCGCGAGTCCGATCTGTCGGCGGCGCGCATTTCGGCGCCACGCGATTGCCATGACGAGACCCGTCGCAAGCACCGCAATGCGCACCAGCCATGCCGCGCCGACTGCCGTGCCGGTCAGGATCATGTCGAAGACATGGCCGGTCAGCTCGCTATAGCGTGTGGCGCCGGTCATCGACTCGGCCATCGCCACCACGTCCCAGATCGACAGCACGATACCGGCCAATACCGATGCATCCAGCACCCTGCCGTACAGCCGAGAGACGCCCGACGATGGATCGGTTGGGCCAAGCGCGTAGAGGCTGAAAAGCGATACGCCGAAAAGCACCATCAAATCCAGATACAGCGCAAAGCGCAGGGTGACGGCCAGCCAGTCCTCCGGCATCGCGTTACTTCACCTGGAACGTCAGGTTGCCGGCTACGCGGTGCGTGTCTGCGGCTACGACATGCCAGTCGACGCGGTACGCCCCGGGCGCCAGCGGCTGCGTGGGGGAGACGGTCAGCGTGCGTCCGTCGGTGCCCGTGGCGACCTTGGCGGCCACATTCGTCGTCGAGCCGGATGCCGCGGTCATGACGAGCGTGGCATCACTGAACTGGGCAACCAGTTTTTCCGAGAAATGGAGCGCAATCTGGGCCGGGGGCGGCCCCACCGATTTGTCGGCGGGATTGGCCGAAAGCAGCTTCGGATGGGCCATGGCAAGCGAGGTGGCGAGGGCGGCACCAATGGCAACACACGCTTGGGCAATTCGGGAGGGGCTGAGCATCGGCATGCGGGCTTCCTGTGAATTGGGGGATGGCGACTAGCGTAACGCATCATTTTCCGCGCGGGCGCCCCTGCCCTTGTGCGTGCCGCAGCGCAAGGCCAGACTAGATGTAAACGACCACATCCGGCGCCCCGTTTTATCGGGCCGATGTGCTATCGTCCCCGCCACGAAAAATTCACAAATTCCGGGTATGCACGACGTCGTCATCAGCGGCACGGGCCTGTGGGTCGCGCCCGAGGTCATCACCAACGAGGAGCTGGTCGCCTCCTATAACGCCTACGCGCAGCTCTACAACGCGCAGCACGCTGCCGCGATTGCGGCGGGCGAACTGACGGCGCTGGCGGAATCGTCGGCGGAGTTCATCGAGAAGGCGTCAGGCATCCGCCAGCGCTACGTGGTCGACAAGGCCGGCGTGCTGGACCCGACGCGCATGCGCCCGCGTCTGACGCCGCGCCCCGACGATGCGCTGTCGCTGCAGGCAGAGATTGGTGTGGCCGCCGCGCGCGACGCATTGGCCGCCGCCGGCCGCGATGCCGCCGACGTCGACATGCTGCTTTGCGCGACGTCCAATTTCCAACGTCCGTATCCGGCGTTGGGCGTGGAAATTCAGAACGGCATTGGCGCGGGCGGTTACGCGTTCGACATGAACGTCGCATGCTCGTCGGCCACGTTCGGGCTGGAGCAGGCCATCAACGCCGTGCGCAGTGGCACAGCGCGCGCCGCGCTGGTGGTGAGCCCGGAAATCACCTCCGGCCACCTCGATTGGAAAGACCGCGATTGCCACTTCATCTTTGGCGACGTGTGCACGGCCGTGCTGGTCGAGCGCGCCGAAGACACGCGCTCCACCGACGCCTGGCGCGTGCTCGGCACCAAATGCGCGACGAGCTTTTCCAACAACATCCGCAACAACGCCGGCTACCTCTCGCGCAGCGAAGACCGCAACCCGGACGATCGCGATCAGCTCTTCCGCCAGGAAGGCCGCAAGGTCTTCAAGGAAGTCTGCCCGATGGCGGCGGAGCACATTGCCGGCCATCTGCAGCAACTGGGCCACGCCCCGGCCGACGTGCGCCGCTTCTGGCTGCATCAGGCCAACCTGGCGATGAACCAGCTGATCGGCAAACGCCTGCTCGGGCACGATGCATCGGCCGACGAGGCGCCGGTCATTCTCGACGAGTTCGCCAACACGGCATCGGCAGGTTCCATCATTGCGTTCCACCGCCACCGTGCCGACCTGAAGTCGGGCGACCTCGGCATGATCTGCTCGTTTGGCGCAGGCTATTCGATCGGCAGTGTGGCGGTGCAGAAGCAGTAATCGATCTGCACCGAATCGCGGGCGGCGCTCAGGTCTGACCGGGCAGCGTCGCCGCGAAAAAGTCCAGCGCCCGGCGCACGGCCTGGGCATGCACCGCATCGCGATCCACGCCGGGGTTGTCCTTGCACAGCAGCGGCACATGGGGTGCGGCACCGGGCAGGCACGTGTCCACGAACGTGTAGTGCGACGCCGCCGGCACCAGCAGCAGATCGGCCTTGGGCAGCATCTTGGCGACGCGGCGTACGTTGGTGTCGACGGGCACGGTGACATCCGCGTCTCCGGCCATCAGCGAGACGGGGATGCTGATGTTGCCAAGCGACGTGGCGTCCATCGCCATGCCCAGGGCGGGCGCCATCGCAAAAACGCTTTTGATGCGTGCGTCGCGGTAGGACGCGCCGGAGCGGGCGAGGGACGCTTCCGTCTGCGGTGACCTGGCTGTGTCGGCAGTCGGGTTGATCTGCGCTCGGGCCATCTCAGGCGGGTGGCAGATGGCGTCCGCCTGTGGCGAGCCGCAGAACGCCATGAAGGCCGCGACATCCGTGCGTGCGCCGGCCAGCTCCAGCACGGTATAGCCGCCCAACGAAAAGCCCACGGCGCCGATGCGCGTGCGATCGACATGCGCGCCCAACACGGGATCGGCGAGCACGCCATCCAACACTTCGCTGACATCGGTGGCGCGCTCCCACCACAGCATGAAGCCTTCGCGCGTGAGCGGTTCCAGCGCCGTGTTGCCCGGGTGGTTCACGCCCGCGACGATGTAGCCGTGCGCCGCCAGCGCAGCCGCCATCCAATCGAGGCTTCCTGCCGTGCCGCCCGTGCCGTGCGAAAGCAGCAGCAGCGGATATTGCGCCTGCGTTGACGCGACGGGCGCTTCGCCGGCAGATGGCTGCATGCGGAACGGCGACCGGCCCGGCGCATCGACGTTGTGTGAAATCTCGGGCACGGAAATATCCGCCGGATACCAGACGTTGGTGATGAGCGCCTGCGTGCGTGCTCCGCGCCAATGGCGCTCGGCCTGCGGATGAAATGCGCGGGTGGTTTCCCCCACGTGGTATGGCGCAGCAGGCTCATCAGCGGAGCCGCCATAGGCCGCGCCCATGGCAAAGGCCGCCAGCGCGGCGGCAAGGCAACGACGCAACATCTTTACTCCTTGCGGATGGGGATCATCAGATCGGTTACGCAGGCGCGCGGCGGGTGGTGCCGCCCGGGGCTGCGATACAACTCGAGCGCCGGCCGGTCGTCCGGTTCGAAGCCGTAGCTGGGGAGGCAGCCGCCGTAGAGCGCCTGCATGGTGGGTGCGATGAGCGCATAAGGGCCGATCAGCCGGTGGCAAGCGTAGAGGCCGCCTTCGATGCGCATCGGCTGCAGGCGGCCGGTAATGGCGCGCGGCGTATCGAGGATCACGCCCGCGAAGTATTCGAACGAGCCAGGCGTTTCCGGATCGCCATAGCAGACACCAATGCGGTCAGGCGCATCCGCCGATTCCATATCGATGCCGAGCAACTGCCGCAGCATGACAAACGTCTGACGGATCGTCGCAACGGGGCCGTCGTGGCGCAGGCAGAGCGCGTGCCGCGGCGGCTGCTCGATCAGCTCGATGGGCGGCAGGTCTGCGGTCTCGGTGCTGCGCACATTCAGCGCCTGCTGCCGGGTCTGGAACGCGCGCGGGCTTACGCCGGTGAACTCGCGGAAAGCGCGGGCGAAGGCCTGCGGGCTGCCATACCCAACGTTGAGCGCGACATCGGTGACGGAATCTTCTGCGCCGCTCAACCGGTGCGCAGCCTGCGCCAGCCGCACGCGCTGGACGGTCTCGAACACGCCTTCGCCCGTGAGCGCGCGGTAGATGCGATGAAAGTGAAATGGCGACAGGTGCGCCACCGCCGCCAGGCTCTGCACGGTATGCGGCGCGGCGGGGTCGGCCAGGATCGCCTCGATGACGCGGGCGATGCGGCGGTGGTAGTCGTGTTCAGTGCGGGGCTTCATGCGGCAAAGCATAGTCGCCCCGCAGGCGTCGCGCGGTGCAGCGATTGCGCAAAATGCGCGGGCCAGGGGCGTCCCGCTATCGTCCGCCCGTGGCCCGCAAGGTGGAGGCGAAGGTCCGCAGCGCCTTCTTTGCGGCCGGATCGGCGACCCGCGAATGCAGCACCACGCTGCGCGACGGAAGCGGCGGGAGGCCAAGCGCATCGCCCACATCGATGGTGCCGGCCGGTGCCACGCGTCGGCTGAGTGCCGCCACCGCCAAGCCGGCCGCCACCGCCGCGCCGATGGTGGCTACGCCGCCCCCGATGAAGACCTCTTGCCAGGCGATGCCCGCGGTGTCCAACGCCGTCGTTGCCATCTGCCGGATGCGGCACGTTTCGGTCTGGTTGGCCAGACGGACCGGTTCGCCCGCGCGGTGCTCAAAGTCGGGTGCGGCCATCCAGCCGAAAGGCTCTTCCATGAGGACTTCGCCGTCGGTGCGGCGGTTGTCGTGGCGCAGCACGATGGCGGCATCCAGCACGCCGCCTTCGAGCATCTCCACGATTTCCCAGGAACTGGCGATGCGGATTTCCAGTGTGAGCGTCGGTTCCGCCCGGCCCATCTGTCGCAAGAGGCGCGGCAGTTCTGCGCCGACGATGTGGTGGCTCATCCCGACCGACAAGCGCCGCCGCTCCACGCCAAACGAGCCCAGCGCGCCTTCGTGCGCAGCCACCAGGTCACGCGCTGCCGGGAGAAACGCCGCGCCATCCTGCGACAGCCGCACCAGGCGCGGCGTGCGCTCCAGAAGCCGGCGGCCCAGCGCATCTTCCAGCCGCTTGATCTTCAGGCTCACGGCGGATTGCGTCGAATCCATGGCCTCCGCCGCGCGCGTGAAGCTCTTCAGATCGGCGGTCAGCACGAAGGCTTGAACAGCCTCCAGGTCGAGCATCCTCATGGTTCAATCATTTTAAAATCGAATGATTGAAATATCTTAGGATGCCTTTTTGCAATGGGCAATGTGAGGCATCCTGTGGTCACTGCAAACCAAGGAGTGCACCATGCCTCTCGTTCAAGTGTCGTTGCGGCGCGGCAAGCCTGCCGCTTATCACCAGGCCATTTTCGACGGCGTCTATCGCGCCATGCGCGAAACATTCAACGTGCCGGAAGACGATCGCTTCATGACGCTGACCGAGCACGACGCGAGCACCTTCAGCGTCAGCCCGACGTACTTCGGCATCGCGCGCAGCGACGACGTGGTGATCATCCAGATCACCGCCAACAACACGCGCAACCTCGAGCAGAAGCAGGCGCTCTATCGCCGCATCGTCGAGCTGCTGGGCGACAAGCCGGGCGTGCGGCCCGAAGACGTATTCATCAACCTCGTAGAGGTGCTGCCCGAGAACTGGTCGTTCGGCCACGGGATCGCGCAGTATGCGAAATGACGCCGCGCCAGGCGCTTCTCGCGCACCTGGGCGGCGTGCTGTGGGGGGCGGTGTTGATCGTCGGCACGGCGGTCACGTTGGCGGCCGTCGCGCGCGACGTGTTGCCGAGGCTCAGTCCTTGAGCGAATTGCCGAGCATGTCGAGCAGGAACTGCGTGCCGCGCTCGCGCGATCCGGAATCGTCGTAGCCATCCAGGAAGGCGCCTTGCTCGGTCATGACGAGGTGCGTGCCGCCTGAGCCGTCCTTGGGCTGGCGCAATTCCAGCGTGGCGAGCGAGGCGGAGATCTTGCGATCGTCCAGGTGCATCACATACGAATAGACGACGCGTTCGTTCGGGATGACGTCGTGATACAGCGCTTCGAAGCTGGAGACGACACCGCTGTCCCATCGGCCCTTGACGACTTCGCGGCCGCCGGGCGTGGCATCCATTTCACGCACGAGCAGCGTGTAGCCGTTGCCGCCGGCAAACCACTTGGCCTTGGCGGCCGGGTCAGTCAGTGCCTTGAACACGCGCGAGCGCGGTGCGTCGTAGGTGCGTTCCACCGTAAAGGTGGCATGCACCACGGAGCGCTGGATGCCATCGGCCACCGGCACGCTTGCGGCTTCGCGTTCCAGCTTGTCGAGCGTCTGCTTCCAGCCCTCGGATGCCCCCTTGATCATCATCTCGGCAATCGGCGCGAGCGGCGTGTGGGTCTGCGTGACTTCCA
This sequence comes from Ralstonia edaphi, assembly GCF_958350185.1. Taxonomy (NCBI): domain Bacteria; kingdom Pseudomonadati; phylum Pseudomonadota; class Betaproteobacteria; order Burkholderiales; family Burkholderiaceae; genus Ralstonia; species Ralstonia edaphi. Next base: position 173,134 of record NZ_CATWHI010000004.1, on the reverse strand, counting down.
TGCGCGTGCCTCCGCATTCTTCGGCAAAGGTGACGACGGTGTGGGCGTTCATCAGCGGGCGGTTGTCGCCATCCACGACGTTCATGTCGATGACGAGGCGCGCGTTGGGCACGATCTCGAGAAAGTGGCCGCGCGACCAGTGGTCTTGCCCCTCGGGCGAGCGCATGCAGACGTCAAACTTGCCGCCCACGCGAAACTCGACTGTTGCGTCCGGCACCGTGAAGTGCGTCGGGCAGAACCAGCGCTTGATGTGGTCGGCGGTGCTCCAGGCCTTGAAGACCCAGTCACGCGAAACGGGGAAGGTGCGTGAGATCACGAGGGGGCGCAGGGTCGTGCCGGCGGGGCTGTCAATGGTCGTCGTCATGCAAGTCTCCTTGGGTTTTGAGCGTTTCCAGATAGGCGCCCAGGCGGTCGAAGTGCTGTTCCCACTCCAGGCGTCGTTGGTTGATCCACTGCTCGGCGAGGCTCAGCGCCTCGGGTTCGATACGGCAAGTCCGTACGCGGCCCACCTTTTCCGATCGCACGAGACCGGAGTTCTCCAGCACCGACAGGTGCTGCATCACCGCGGGCAGCGAGATGTCGAGGGGTTGCGCAAGTTCGCTCACCGACGCCGGCCCGCGCACGAGCTGCACCAGCATCGCGCGCCGGTTGCCGTCGGCCAGGGCCTGGAAGGCGAGATCGAGGGAAGTGTCATGGTTAAGCATGTGGTTAACTATAGCGACTCTGAATAGTTAAGCAAGTACTTTATCTTTCTGTCGTTGACACACCGATTTACTTCGCATACAAAGTAAAACACTTCGCACGCGAACTAAACCGACGTCATGAACAGCACACCGCTCACCATTCCCGCCACGGACGGCTATCCCCTCGGCGCCATGCTCTGGACGGCTGCCGGCGCGCCGCAGGGCGTGGTGGTCATGCACCCGGCCACGGGCGTGCCGCAGCGCATCTACCAAGCCTTTGCCAAGTTCCTGGCCGAGCACGGCTTCCACACGATCACGTACGACTACCGCGGTATCGGCGCATCGCGGCCCAAGAGCCTGCGCCGCTTTGCTGCCCGCATGCGCGACTGGGCGCTGCTCGACGCCGAAGGCGTGATGCGATGGGCAAGGGCGCGTTATCCGGACTTGCCGCAACTGGCGGTCGGGCACTCGGTGGGCGGCCACGCCATCGGTCTGTGCTGCGCCGACTGGGATGTCGCGGGCGTGGTGCAGGTGGCCTGCCACACGGGCAACTCGCGCTTCATCCGCCAACGCGGCGAACGCTGGCGCGTGGAGTTGATCCTGCGCGGCATTGGCCCCTTGATGGCGCGGTTGATTGGCTACGTGCCGGGCAAGCGCATGGGCCTGGGCGAAGACCTGCCGGGCGGTGTCGCCATCGAATGGGGCGCATGGGCCGGCATGCAGCGCTACTTTTTCGATGATCCGACGCTCGGCGCCGTCGAGCGCTTCAACCGTGTCACGCATCCGGTGCTCGTCTACGGCTTTGACGATGACCCGTGGGCCACGCCCGCCGCCATCAACGCGTTGACGATGCACTTCACGAACACGTGGGTCGAACGGCGGCAGATCACGCCTGCACAGGCCGGCGGCGCGGTGGGGCACATGGGCTTCTTCCGCGCGCAGTTCGCCACCACGCTGTGGCCGGGTCTGGTGGATTGGCTGCGCGAGCGTGCCGCCGCCACACGCAACGAAGCGGAGGCTGCATGACGGCACCCGACCGCCGCCTTGTGTATCTGATCAGCGTCGGGCAGCGCCGCTTGCAGCGCTGGATTCAATCGCGCACCGGCGAGGGCGTGACCGCCGCGCAATCCGGCCTGCTGTTCTTCCTGGAAAAGAACGACGGCGCGTTGATGCGCGAAGCCGGCGCCGCGCTGGACCTCGGCCCCTCCGCCATGAGCGGCCTGGTCGATCGCTCTGTCGACGCCGGCCTCATCGAGCGCCGCGCCGATGCCAAGGATGGCCGCGCCTGGCAGCTCTGGATCACGCCTGCCGGCCGCGAAGCCTTGGCCGAAACGCGCACCGGCCTGGCCGAACTGAACGCGCGGCTGACCGAAGGTTTTACCGACGCCGAGATCGACGTCGTCGCACGCTGGCTGGCCAGCCTGCAAACCAAGTTCCCCAACGGAGACGAGCAATGAGTGAACACATCCGGAGCCACAACGCCGACGGCGTGCTGACGCTCACCCTGGCCCGCGCCGACAAGAAAAACGCCATCACCGATGCGATGTACGGCGCGCTGGCCGACGCGTTGGGCGCCGCCGAACGCGACAACACCGTGCGCGTGGTGTTGCTGCGCGCCGAGGGCGACATGTTCTCCGCCGGCAACGACATCGGCGAATTTGCATCAATTGCCATGACCGGCGGCAAGGGCGGTGCTGAGCGCAACGTCATCCGTTTCCTGCATGCGCTGGCCCGTGCCACGCGCCCGCTGGTGGCGGCAGTGCAAGGCCGCGCGGTCGGCATCGGCACGACCATGCTCTTGCATTGCGACTTCGTGCTGCTGGCGGACAACGCGCAGCTGTCCACGCCGTTCGTCAATCTGGCGCTGGTGCCGGAAGCCGCATCGAGCCTGCTGATGCCTGCGCGCCTCGGCCACGTGCGCGCGTTCGAGATGTTCGCGCTGGGCGATGCGGTGAACGCGGAATCGGCGCTCGCGTGGGGTTTGGCGAACCGGGTGGTGCCGCTGTACCAGCTCGGCACGGAGGCGCAGGCCATTGCGGCGCGATTGGCGCGCCAGCCGTTGGGCGCCCTGACCGAAACCAAGCGCCTGATGCGCGATGCCGAACTGCTCAAGCAACAGATGGATGCGGAGAGCGCTTGCTTTGCGCAGCGTCTGCAATCTCCGGAGGCGCATGAAGCCTTCCGGGCGTTTGTCGATCGACGACCGCCCAATTTCAACGCCGTGGCGCACTGAGCGCGGCGGTGTCTCCTTCGGCGGCCCTGGTCCGGCCGCCTTTTTTCATTCAGACCGCCAAGCGCCCTTGCGTGGCTGCCACCGAAATCGTCGCTTCCATGCCGGCGGTAAAACGCAGGTAATCGGCCTCCATGCCGTCGGAAAAGATCACGCCGTTCTCCGGCATGCGCGAGCGCAGCCTGAGCGGTTGGTCTGCATCCACATGGCCAAACACGAGCGTGGCCTGCGATGCACGGCTCGGAAACGGCTCGCGCACGGCGAACGTCAGTTGCGGGGTGTCCCACGGTTCGGGTTCGTAGCGAAAGCCATCGCCGCCGGCATGCATGGCGCGTGCGACGCCCATCGAGCCCGTCACGATGCTCTTCAGCCATGCCGTCGAACCGAGCCCCGTGGCGACGATGATGCCCGACGACGATTGCGCTTCACGCCGCTCACCCAGCTCGATTTCATACAGCGCAGATGCATGCGTGCGCGGCCCGATGAAGAGGTCGTTGACGGCGCGCAGCACCTGCCCGTCGGACAGCCGTGCTTCGGCCATCGTCACCGCTTTGGTGGGGCGCTTGTCGCGCGCCACGTCGGCCAGCACGGTGCCGAGATCTTTCGGCTCGAAGGGCAGCAGCACGCCGTCCCAGCGGCCGGGCTCCGGGTTGAGGCCGATCAGCGGCTGGCCATCGAGATACTTCATCGAGTTGGCGACCAGCCCGTCTTGCCCGAGCGCCACGACGATATCGTCCGGCGCAAAGATGAAGTTGGGCAAGTAGCCGCGATCCACCACCTGATAGCGGCCCCAGGCTTCCAGCGCGCGCACGGTAATTTCTAGGCTGCGCGCGTAGGCAGCGTTCTCGGCCAGGTAGTCGGAAAAATCGGCGCCCAGGTGTTCGAGGTAGAACTTCGCCTGCGCCAGCGTGTGGTGCCGCGCCACCAGCTCTTCAAGCCGGGTGCGGCGCGTCACCAGCACGACCTTGCGGCCTTCGGTGCTCATGATGCGACCCGTGCGGTGGCGTTGGGGGACGTGGCGTTCATCAGCCCTTGCAGCAGGTCCGGCGACACGTTCAACTGGCCGATGCGTTCTGCACGTTCGGCAATGCCGCCAAAGGCCTGGGCGATGAGCTGGCCGGGTTGCATGCCGGCCGCAGCCAGCGCGTTGACGATGCGCGGGTCGGCCTTTTCCAGCGCCTGCATGACAGCGGCCACGCGGTAGGCCTCGGCTTCGGCCAGCGTGCGGCTGTTCTCGGCCTGCCCGGCCACGAAGGCCTTGCGCTGACCTTCGAGTTCCACATCGGCGGCCATCTGTTCGTTGCGCAGGGCATTTTCCTTGCGCATCAGCGTGGCCTTGGCTTCCATCTGCGTCTCGCGGATCTGGCGCTTCTTCTGCTCGACTGCAATGTCAGTGTCCAGCTCGTTCTGGCGAATGGCGCGTTCGTTTTCCACGGCCGACATGCGACGCAAGTAGACGGCGTCATCCGCGGCCTTGAGGTTGGATTCGCGTGCTTCGGCTTCCAGCGCGCGTGCGATGTCCGGGGTCGGCTTGACCGCCATGACCGACACGCCCAGGATCTCCAGCCCCAACGCGGCAATTTCAGGCTGCGCAGCCAATTCGGCTTGCGCGGTGCGCGCGATGGCGGCCGATGCGCGCAGCGCGGCCTTCAGCTCCATCGCCTGAACGGCTTGCTGCACGATCACTTCCACTTGCTGAGCGACGCGATCGCCCAAACGCTTCGGGTCTTCCGACACGTAGGTCTGGCCGTTCTTGGCGAGCGAGAAATCCATCATCGCGGCGGTGCGGCGCGGGTCGCTGATGCGGTACGTCACCTGGCCCTGCACGGTCACGCTCTGAAAGTCGGCTGTTACCAGTTCAAGGATGAAAGGGCGGTCCTGGCTGGCCACGGGCACGGCCACCAGCGTGGTCGTCGGGCCGTAATAGAAGAACGACAGGCCCGAGCCTTCGCGCACCACCTTGCCGGCGCGGAACTGCATGAGATGAACGGTGGGCTGTGACTTGATGAAGCGGATGCCGAACATGATGACCTCCTTGTTTTATAAGTTGTACAGTACAACTTGTATGGGTTGGACAATACAACTTACTATGGGGGCCGTCAAGAAATTTGTGATGCGCCATGGCCACCCGAACCTCCGCGAAGACCTTCCCGCTGCCGTTTACCACCGTCGATGTCGTCATCTTTACGGTGCTGGATGACGTGTTGCGCGTGCTGCTCGTGCAGCGTCCCAATACGGAAGGGGAGCCTTTTCCCGGCGCATGGGCGTTGCCGGGAGGCTTTGTCGATACGGCCGTCGATGCCACGCTGGAAGACTGCGCGCGCCGCAAGCTGCTGGAGAAAACCGGTGTGGGCAGCCCGTATCTGGAGCAGTTGGGCAGTTGGGGCGGCGTGACGCGTGACCCGCGCGGCTGGTCTGCCACGCATGTCTACTTTGCGTTGATGCCTGCGCAGGGTGTGGCACTCGCCAAGGGCGCCAATGCGGCCGACGTGGCGTGGTTTGCGGTGGACGACGTGCTTCGCGCGCCTGAACTCGCCTTCGACCACGCGGAAATCCTGCGCGCCGCCGTCGAGCGTTTGCGCAGCAAGGTCGAATACACCTCGTTGCCAGCCTTTCTGCTGGCCGAGCCGTTTTCGCTGCCGCAGTTGCAACGCATGTACGAAATCGTGCTCGGCCGCCCGGTCGACAAAAGCGGTTTTCGCACCCGCATGCTGGCCGCCAACTTTCTGGAAGAAGCCGGCGTGGCGGAAGGGGATTCGTACCGTCCTGCCAAGGGCTACCGACTGATTGATCGGAGCCAGCCGGTTGTTTTCCCGCGCACGTTCAGCCCGCGCGGTGGTGATTCAAACGCCTGAGCACCGGCTTGGCGCAGCACCCCTCCAACGGGTGCTGTAACAGAACAGTCACGTTGCATTACTACCCTACGCGCTTATTTCACACTTGCGCGCTGTGAAACACGCCTGCAGACCGGGCGCTGACGCACGCGTCTTTCACTGACCGGGTATGGCTGGAAACGTCGCATCGGGTGGTGCGCGGCGGATACTGCCTTGGTGCATCGCGATGATCGGCATCTGCGCTTTCCAACCTGCCGTGCTGGCCGGTCCGCTTGAAGCGGAGCCGGCTGCCATTGCCGGCGCGCCGCCTGCCGATGTCGACCGCTGGTTCGACATCGAGGCGCAGCCGCTGCAACGCGCGCTGGAGCACTATGGCGCCGTCACCGGAATGGCGCTGCTGTATGACAGCGCGTTGACGGCGGGCCGTGCGGCCCCTGCCGTGCGCGGCACGATGACGCCCCATATGGCACTGCTGCGTTTGCTGGAAGGCAGTGGCCTTGCGCCGCGCTACACCGGCAACGATGCGCTGGTGCTCTTGCCGGTGCGGCCGCAAGCGGGCCCCGATGCAAACGATACCGGGGCAACCGACCTGCCGGCGCAGCGACGTTACTACGGCTTGATCCAGCGTCGCATCCGCGATGTGTTCTGTGCAAATGCGATCCTGGCGCAAGGCCGCCACCGCATCGCGCTGCGCCTGTGGCTCGATGCGTCGGGCAGCATCGCCACGGTGCGCCTGCTCGATTCCACCGGCGATGCCGTGCTCGACAGGTTGGTGGTGAGCGCTCTGCAAGGCGCGCCGGTGGGTGAGCCGGTGCCCGCATTCGTGCCGCAGCCTTTTACGCTGGTGGTGATGCCGCGGGCATCGGGCCAGAGCTGGGGATGCCCCGCGCCGGCCACGTCGGTCTCCGTGCTTTCCATGGGGAGGCGGCATGGCGGATAGCGGCCGCGCGATGCTGCGCGATTTCCTCCTGGAGCGGTACAGCCACCTCAAGTTCCTGCTGTCGCGGCGGCTGGGCAACCCCGACCTTGCCGGCGATGCGCTGCAAGACATCTGGCTGCGCCTGGAGAACCACGGCAGCGGCGAGGCGATCGAGCCGGTGCAAAACCCCGGTGCCTATCTCTATCGCATGGCGTTCAACGCGGCCATCGACCAGCAGCGCGCCGAAGACCGCCGCCTGAGCGTGGGCGAGGTCGAAACCATGCTCGATCTGGTGAGCCCCGCGCCGGGGCCCGCTGAAGTTGCGGAGGCCAACTCCGAACTCGATGCGCTGATCCGGGCAATGGAGCAGATGCCCACGCGGCGCCGCGACATCCTGCTGGCCGTGCGGCTGGAGGGCACGCCGCAGCGCGAGGTGGCCGAACGCTTTGGCATCTCGCTGCGGCTCGTCGAGCTGGAACTGCAACGCGCCCAGGAGCACTGCGCCGCCAAGCTGGGTCGCTAGCCGCGCGCCTTCGCAAGCCACAATCTGCCCTGGCAATCGATTCAAAAAAAACTCTCAAAAAAATGCTTGCGGGTTTGTGCGCCGGGCGTCGTCTTACCCATAAGACCGTCGAAGTGGCGGCAGAGGCAAGCCGCGCCCACAAAGACGGCCGTATGACAGATGGTTGAACGCATGAAGGCAGCACCCGAACCCAACACGACGACACTGAAGATTCCGCACACGCTGCGCCGCGAAGCGCATGCCTGGGTGCGTCGTCTGACTTCGGGCGATGCCACCGTGGCCGACGCGCAGGCGCTCAAACGCTGGTGCGAAACGAGCGACGCGCATGCGGCGGCGTTTGTGGAGGCGCGCCGGTTGTGGAAAGACTTCGGGCCTGCCGGTGAAGCCGTGCGGCGCAGGCAAGCCGCACAGGCCACCAACATGCAGCGCGCGACGACATTCGGCCGACGCGCATTTCTCGGTGGTGCCTTTGCAACCGCAGCGGGTGCTGCCGTGGCTGTGGTGGCGCCGGCTGGGCTCTGGGGCGCGTTCCCCGCCTTGGCCGCAGATTTCCGCACCAAGACGGGCGAGCAGCGCCAGCTGGCGCTCGCAGCCGACGTGACGGTCGACCTCAACACGCACACGAGCGTTGCGCTGCGCCGTGATGCAACAGCGAATGCGCTCCAAGGCGTCGAGCTGCTCGACGGCGAGATCGCAGTCAACACCACGCGCGCCGCGGCGCAACCGTTCATCGTTGCGGCGGGACCGGGCCGTGCGGAGGCCACGCAGGCCAACTTCGAAGTGCGCAATCTCGATACGCGCGTGTGTGTGACATGTCTTTCAGGCGACGTGCGGGTCGATGCGAATGGCCGCAGTGTGATGCTGACGGCCAATCAGCAAGTGACTTACGGAAAGCACGCCATGAGTGCCGTGATGGCTGCCGATGCGGCGACCACATCGGCGTGGCGCAGTGGGGTGCTGGTGTTCCGTCAGACGCCGTTGTCCGACGTGGTGGATGAGATCAATCGGTATCGCCCCGGCCACGTGCTGGTGGTGGACAGCAAGCTCGAGCGCAGCCGCTTGAATGGGCGTTTTCGCATCGACAAGCTGGACACGGTGTTTGCGCAGATGCGCGAAATGCTGGGCGCCAAGGTGACGGAGCTGCCCGGCGGCATCGTGCTGCTGGGATAAGCCGGGCGGCGAGCATGCGCCGCTGACATGTTTCTGTCATTGCGGGTTGGCGCTGTGACCTTCGTCATAGCAGGAGAGGCCGCAAGGTGAGTGTGGCCGCCGTTCGATCGTCCGTTCGCCACCCGACATGCAGCCGAGCCCGTCCGCCAAGTCTTCTTTTGCCAATACTGCGTTGCACCGCCAGCGCAAGCGTCATGCGTGGCGCCTCAAGCCGCTCGTGCATGCCGCCGCATTGACGCTGCTGGCGGCCAATGCGCACGCAGCGCCGCGCGCCTTCAGCGGCGCATGGTTTGCCGAGCGCGGTGCGGCGCAGAACACGGCGGCCGCTACGGGGCGTTTGCCCAACGGCACGCCGGTCGCGCTGCTGAACGATCCGCAGCAGCAATCGCAACAGGCGCGCCAGCAGTTGCAGCAGTCGCTTGCCAACCTCAACGGTGTGGCCGCAGCCATCGCCGCACAACAGGCGGCACAGAATGCGGCGCGGCAAGCCGCGCTCACCGGCCCCTCCGACGTGCCGGACGGTCTGGCAGACGGCGGCCTGAAAGTCGACACGAATTCGCTCACGCGTGGCTGGGTCAACGCCAATGCGCCGGTGCAGTCCAACAAGGACGGCCGCGTGAACGTGGCCATCCGGCAGACCGACGACAAGGCGGTGCTGAACTGGGAGACCTTCAACGTCGGCCGCAACACGACGGTGGAATTCCAGCAGCAGTCCAACTGGTCGGCACTGAACCGGGTGAACGATCCGAATGGGCGGCCGAGCGAGATTCGCGGCCAGATCAAGGCCGACGGCACGGTGCTTATCGTCAACCGCAACGGTGTGGTCTTCACGGGCAGCAGCCAGGTCAATACGCGCAACCTCGTGGCTGCCGCTGCCAACATCACCGACGAGCAGTTTCGCAAGGGCCTGTACGGTGACAATGCCACGCCCACGTTCACGAACGCGGGCGGCAAGGTCAAGGTGGAAGCCGGTGCGCAGATCACCACGCAGACACCGCAGTCCGTGACGCAGAGCGGCGGCTACGTGCTGCTGGTGGGCACTGAAGTCGAGAACGCAGGCACGATCACCACGCCCAAGGGCCAGACGCAACTGGCCGCGGGCGACAACTTCATCATCCGCAAGGGCGTGGGCACGGACGGCAATACGTCGTCCACCACGCGCGGCAACGAGATTGCGCCGCAGTTCGTCGCCAACAGCACGGCGGGCCATGTCGTCAACAACGGCCTGATCGTCGCCAACCAGGGCGACATCACGCTGGCGGGGCGTGATGTCGTGCAGAACGGCGTGGCGGTCTCCACCAGCACCGTCAATACGCGCGGCACGATCCATCTGCTGAACTCGGCCACCGATACGCAGGGGCGAGTGTCGATGGGGCAGGGCGCAACCTCGGCCATTCTGATCGAGCAGGACGGCAGCACCGCGCTCGATAGCCAGCGCAACGCGCTGCTGCAGGAATCTGCCGCGCAAGACAAGGTGCGTGCGGATACCGCGCAAGGTGTGTTCGACAACCTCTCGCGCTTGTCGGACCGGCGCGACCAATCGCGCATCGAGATCGTCTCGGGCGGTGACGTGTTCTTTGGCGACAGCTCGCTCTCCCTCGCCACGGGCGGGCAGATCCAGGTGAGCGCTGCACGCCGCACGCTGGTGAATGACCGCGCGCGGCTGGACGTGGGCGGCGCCGTGGGCGTGCAGGTCTCGATGGAATCCAACAACGTTGCCGTGAATGTGCAGGGCAACGAGCAGCGCGATGCCCCCGGCAACCGTGACAGCGGCGCGCTGAACAACGCGACGGTCTGGATCGACCGCCGCCGCCTCATCTACGTGCCGGCCAAGCCCGGCGTCTATGACAAGGATCGCTACTACACCGCCGGCGGCCTGCTGGAAGTGGGCGGCTACCTCGACAACGCCGGCCACAGCATCGGCGAGTGGGCGGCACAAGGCGGCACCGTCACGCTGGGCGGCAAGGAAGTCGTCACGCAGCGTGGGTCGTCGATCAACCTGTCGGGCGGTTCGTTGGATGTGCAGAGCGGCTACCTGCGCCAGACCTTCCTCAAGGGGCGCGACGGGCAGCTTTACGATGCGTCGTCCGCGCCGATGGACGTGCTGTACAGCGGCGTCTATCAGGGTTTTGAAGCAGCGCACCCGCGTTGGGGCAACAAGACCACCGAGTACTACTACAGCCCCTTGATCGCACCGCGCCAGAAGCTGGAGAACGGCTATACGGCCGGGCGCGATGCAGGGCAGCTGATTCTCTCCACGCCGACGGCGGTGGTGGATGGCGACATCGTCAGCGCCGTCTACAACGGGCCGCGCCAGAACCAGGCGCACGTGCCCGGCGCGGCCGATGGCTACGGCCAGTCGCAGACCGCCGTGGCCATTCCGGCCACGCTGCGCATCGGCCGTTACGACGCTTACGGACTCGCTGGTGCCTACGACACGCAGGTGCGCATCGGCGACGTGGCCGTGGCGGAGCCGATCTCGCTCAAGGACGCGCTGCCGGCAGACCGCGTCAACACCATCCAACTCGATGCTCAGCGCCTGAACGACATGGGGCTGGGTGGGCTCACCATCGCCACGCAGGGCAATGTGTCGATCGACAAGCGCTTGGCGTTGGCCGATGGCGGCACGGTGTCGGTGTCTGCGTCGTCCATCGACGTGAATGCAGACGTGGTGGCGCATGGCGGCAACGTTGCATTCAGCAATGTGCTGCGTGCCGCGAACCCGGCCACGCAAGCGGGGGCGCTTACCAAGGATGGCAAGTCGCGCATCACGCTCGGCCAGGGTGCGACGGTGGATGTGAGCGGCCTGTGGGTGAACGGCGCGCTGGATCCGACCGCGGTGGCCGGCATGGCATGGCTCAACGGCGGCAACGTCAGCATGGAGGGCGTGCAAGGCATTGCGCTGGCGAACGGCAGCACGATCGATGTGTCATCGGGCGCGGGCATTCTCGCCAGCGGCACCGTGCGCGGCGGCAAGGGCGGCAACGTGACGCTGACCGCCAACACGCCCCCGTTTGCGCCCGCAACGGCGGATGGCAGCACGCTGCAGCTGGGCAGCACGCTCAAGGGCTACGGCGTGAGCGGCGGCGGCACGCTGACGGTGGCGGCCGACAAGGCGCTCATTTCCGACGGCACGGGTGCACAGGCGGGGCAATTGCTGCTCACGCCCGATTTCTTCCGCCAGGGTTTCTCCGCCTATGACGTGAACGGGTATCGCGGCCTGAACGTCGCGCCGGGCACGGCATTGAATGTGGAAATGCCGGTCTACTTCGTGCCCGACGCCGCGCGCAAGGTCGCCACCGGTGCACGCCCGGCCGAGGTGCTCACGCTGTGGACGCCGCCGGTGTATCAGGAGGACGCAGTCAACGCCAAGCTGATCCAGCGCGGCGGGGCGAGCCTGACGCTGGAGTCGAACAGCAGCCTGAACCAGACGGTGGGATCGCACCTGCAGGTCGGCGAAGGTGCGCGGATTGTGGTGGACCCGGGCCAGACGGTGACGTTGCAGACGCCGGGGCAGATCACCGTTGATGGTTCGATTACGGCGCCGGGCGGCACGATCAAGGTGCTGCAGATGAATGGTGCGGACGCGGCCAACGGGCGCGCGGATTACGCCGACCTTGCCCGTTCGGTCTGGATCGGCGATCACGCCGTTCTGGATGTGAGTGCACGTGCCGTCCATGCGGTGGACACCTTTGGCCGTCGCTATGGTGAGGCGGGTAACGGCGGCACCATTGCAATCGGCCCGAAAGGCCCGGCAACGGCCAACGGCACTGCCCCCGCCGCCAATGCGTTCATCGTGATTCGGCCAGGCGCGTTGCTGGATGCGTCCGGTACGCACACCACCGTAGATGTGTTGGAAGGCGCAGGCGCATTGCCCGCTTTCGGGCAGGCGTCTCGACCTGTCGAATTGGCGGGGGACGGTGGAACGATCTCGTTGGCATCGTTTGCAGGGCTGCAGATTGATGGAACCTTGCGCGCTTTCGCTGGCAGCGCGGCGGCTGCAGGCGGCACGCTGTCGCTCACGTTGGAGACGCCGCATTACCTGGCTGCCGAGGGGGTGCCATTTCCCAGTGCAGTCGTTGTGCCGCGCGAGTTGGAGATCGGCTCGACACATCGGTCGGCGTTGCCGGCAGATCTGCGTCCGGGAGAGTCGAACGCCGCGCTTGCGTTCGGCAAGGCCCGCATCGGCATGGACCAGATCGGAGCCGGCGGCTTTGACGCACTCTCGGTCTATGCCGACATGATTACGTTCGATGGGTCGGTCAACGTCTCAATGGGTCGCAGCCTGCAGGTACAGAGCAACGCGCTGTCTGCTCGCGACGGTGCATCTGCCGTCCATCTTGCGGCGCCTTACATCAGATTTGGCAACACCCTGGTTGGCGAAAATAGCGCGATCTACCCGCTCGTGGGCGGTGCGATCGACCCCGCGCAGCGACTGCGGATCGGCTCAATACAGCCGGTGCCGACAAGCGCTGCACTAACGGTCGATGCCAATATGATCGACCTGGGGTTCCTCTACACCGCGGGCGTAAACGGAACGGTTGCCCAGTACCAGCAGTCACCGTTGCAGGTGACGCGTGCGGGGTTCGACACGCTTACGCTCAACAGCGCGGGGGATATTCGAGTCAACCTCGGCGGTGGGGCTTCCCGTCAGGTCACGCTGAATGCTGCTCAGGTCTATCCAGTCAGCGCAAGCCTGGGCAGGCTGGTGGCCACGGAACATCTCACGCTCGGCCGCACCGCACAGGGCACGCCCGATATGCCGGACAGCGTTTTCGGCACGCTCTTGTTGAACGCGCCCACCATTGATCAAGGTGGCGTATTGCGCGCGCCGCTGGGGAATCTGCTGCTCGGTACAAACAACCAGATCGATTTGCCCACGCCCACGATCCGCATCAATCTGCTCCCGGGCAGTCTGACTTCAGTAAGCGGCGCGGGTCTGGTACTGCCTTACGGTGGTACGACTGACGGGGTCGCTTACACCTACAACGGCGCGCCGATTACGGGCGCTGCAGCCATTGACATCTTCCATTCGAACATCCTGCGCCTGACGGGCCAATCGTTCGACGTGGCTCCGGACGCAGTGCTGGACCTCTCCGGCGGCGGCACGATTGCCGGTGCGGGGTTTGTCAGCGGCCGTGGTGGATCGGTCAACGTATTGGCGACGCCATTGATCAACGCCAACCCGGCGCTGACCTACAGCGCCAGCAATAACGGCGTATATGCCATCGTTCCCGGTTATCGCAGCAGCTACGCACCATTCAGCAGTGCGGGCGGGATGGCGGATGTTGGTCGCCAGATCACGATTGGCGACGGTGTCCCCGGGCTGGCACCGGGCGTCTATACCTTGCTGCCCGCGGCCTATGCGCTGATGCCGGGGGCATACCGCATCGAGCTGGGGCACACCAACCCGCTTGCGACTGGCGCCGCCACATTGGGCGGAGGCTCATGGTTGGCAGGCGGAACCCTTAGCACGGCCAATACCGGTGTTCAATCGGCATTGCCCTCGCAGATTATCGTCACGCCTGGCAGCGCGGTGCGTCAGCTGTCTCAGTACAACGAGACCAGCTATGCCGACTTCGTCCGGGCGAACGCGAAGCTGTTCAGCGCAGCTAGGCCGTTGCTGCCCTCTGACGGCAGGACACTGGAATTGCTGTACAGCAATACAACGACCGATACTCCAGCGCTCCGATTTGCCGGCACGGCGCGTTTTGACGCCGCGCCGGGCGGGTATGGCGGTACGTTGTCCGTCGATACCACGGGTACGGCAAGGTCGATCGAGATGACTTCAGGGGCAACCGGGGCCACGCCTGGCTTCGTTTCCGTGGATGCCAACGCGCTCAATGCGATGGCTCCCGCCCGGATGGTCATCGGCGGCGGTGTGCAAGCACAGGGCGCTGTGCAGGGCGATCTGGCCGGCAATACCGACGGAGTGTTCGTCCGTTCCGGCGCCAGCCTGAGCGCGCGCGAGGTGCTCCTACTGGCGCAGGCAGGCGGCATCACTATCGAGGATGGCGCTCGCATCAGCACCTTGGGGCAGGGCGCGGACACTCCGCGGCCGTCCACGGACGGCTACGTCTACTCGACCTCTGCCAATCTCGTGGCGGTTTCCAATGGGTTGCTCAACGTGGTCCAAGGACAACCCCTGGGGAGTTCGAATGGCGTTTCGATCGGAAAGTCCGAGTTGTATGGAGAGGGCTCGCTGCTGTTCTCTACCCGCGGCAACGGTCAACTGACGCTGAGCGACGGCGCCCGCTACGGCGCAAAGTACCTCACGCTCTCGATGCCCAGCATCAACATCGGCGAGCAGGCAGCACTGGATGCTGCCGCCAACGTGCTTCCGAACGGCTTGCGCCTGAATCAGGATTTGCTCAGCCGCCTGCTTGCAGGCAATACGGGCATTGGCGTGCCCAAGCTGGAAAACCTCGTGCTGACGGCCTCGCAGTCGGTCAACTTCTACGGCACCACGGCGCTCAATACGATTGACCCGGTGACGGGCAAATCGTCGCTGGCGTCGTTCGTGCTCAATACGCCAGCCATCTACGGCTTGGGCAATGCCGGCGACGTTGCCACCATCACGACCGACAAGCTGGTGTGGAATGGCGTGAGCGATGGCGTCATTCGGGCGTCCAATCAGGCGCCGTCGAGTGCAAAACCGGGCGGCGTCATCGCAGATGGTGCCGGCACCGGCAGCGGCACGCTGAACATCGTCGCCCGCGACGTGGTGTTCGGCTACGGCCCGTTCAGCCAGCCCGACACGCAACTCACGCTGGACCGCCTTGTGCTCGGCTTTGCCAACATGAATGTGCAGGCCAGCGACAAGATCACGGCAAACAACCGCAATACGTTGTCGGTGTATCAATCGCAGGGCGCATATCAAGCGGGTACCGGCTACCAGTACAGCGGGGGCAATCTCAATCTCATCGCACCGCTGTTGACGGGCGAGTCGGGCTCCATCAGCCGCTTCACGGCAGGCGGGGCGCTCAACGTGGCCGCGCCAACGGGGGCGGGTACTGTCAGCACGGATGCATTCGGTGCTGAGATCGGCCTCAAGGGCAACACCGTCAACGTGGCCAGCGCCATCGTGCTGCCGAGCGGCAAGCTCACGATTTCCGGCGACAACGGCGTCACGCTGGCCGACGCGTCGCGCATCGACGTAGCGGGGCGCGCCGTGCCGATGAACGACGTCACCAAGTACAGCGCTGGCGGCGATGTGCTGATCGACAGCGCACACGGCAACGTGAGCCAGGCGGCGGGGGCGGTCATCGATGTCTCCGCACAGAACAACCATGCGGGCAGCGTGTCGGTCACTGCATTGGATCCAGCGGCGGGGCGCGTCGATCTGGCCGGCACCATTCGGGGCACGGCAAGCGGCCGCTACGACGCGGGCGGTACCGATGTGCCATGGCAAGCCGGCAGCGTCGATGTGCGCGCACAAGTGCTGAATGACTTCGCAGGCTTGAACCAGCGCTTGACGACGAACGGCGTCACCGGCTCACGCAGCTTCCAGATCAAGCAGGGCGATCTCTCCATTGGTGACGAACTGAAGGCCAATGCGATCAACATCTCGCTCGACGGCGGCAGCCTGACCGTCAACGGCCGTGTCGATGCCAGTGGCGAGCAGCCGGGCACGATTCGACTGGCGGCGCGCAATGGGCTGACGCTCGGCGCGGGTTCCGTGCTGGATGCTCACGGTACGCGTTTGCGTGTCGACAGCTACGGTTTGCCCATTGACGCGCCCAACCGCGGCATCGTTGAGCTGCGCGCCACAGAAGGGCGCCTGGCACTGGCGCCCGGTGCGGTCATCGATGTGCGCGCCGCTGACAACGTGGCGCGCGGCACGGTCACGCTCAGCGCGCCGCGCATCGGTGCAGACGCCCAGGGCGACATGGCGATCGACGCGTCTGGCGCGGTCGACATCCGCGGCGCAAGGAGCATCGCCGTGCAGGGGTTCCGCCGCTACGACAACGCGCCGCTCGAAACGGCGCCCACGGTGGACGGCAAGCCCACTCAGGTCATCACGCAGGGCTGGATGGACGGCGTCGATGCTGACAGCCGCAACTTCATCAATGCCGCATGGAACAACGCCGATCTGCAGGCGCGCCTCGCCGGCCTGAAAACCTATGGCGGCACCTACCATCTGCGGCCCGGCGTTGAGATCGTCAGCGCCACGCCGGACGGCAATCTGCTCGTGCGCGGCGATCTGGATTTCTCGGGCTACCGCTATGGCCCGAATGTCGATCCGGGCGTGCGTGGTTCGGGCGAACCCGGCGCGCTGGTGATTCGGGCGGGCGGCAAGCTGCAGGTGCTCGGCAGCATCAACGATGGGTTCGCGCCGCCGCCGGCGACGCAGGACGACGCAGGCTGGCTGCTGACCTCCGGCAAGCAGCCCTACGGCAACGACATCATCGTGCCCCGCAGCGGCATCACGCTGGCCGACGGCACGCTGTTTGCCCCCGGCACGATGCTCAACTACGACGTGCCGCTGCGCTCGTTCACGCTGCCGGCCAACACGACGGTGCCTGCCAGCCTGACCTTGGGCCAGGTGCTGAACCTGCCTGCCGGCACGGTGCTGCGTGCCGCCGTGCGCGATGCGACTGGCAATGTGGTGTACCCCGCCGGCACGGTTTTGCGGCAGGACACCGCGCTCGCGGCCGGCATGGTGCTGGATGCAGGCAGCGTGGTCGCTACGCCCGTGTCGGTGGCTTCGATTGTCTGGCCGAAGGGTGTGTCGATGGCAGCGCCGTTGGGCACACCCGGCATTGCGCTGGACGGTGCATTGGCCCTGCCAGTGGGGGCGCTGATCCCCGGCTCTGCCGATGTGAAGCTGCCCGGCGACGTCAAGTTTGTCGAGCTGCGCGATACGGTGAACGGCTCGCAGGGCAGCAACTGGGCGATTGCGCCCATGTTGAAGTCGGGCACTGAGTCGTGGTCGATGCGGTTGGTGAGCGGGGCGGATATCAGCGCAGCAGACAGCCGCGCGGTGCGACCTGATGCGGGGCAATCCGGTCATCTCGTGTTGGGAGATGCGCATCTGTCTGCGGTGGCGCAGTCAATACCGGCGCGCGTGGTGTGGAAGGATGGCTCCCCCTTTGGGCAGGCCGGTGATCCTGTACCAGACGACCTGCTGTTCTTCTGTGACATTGGCGACTACTGCTCGAGTGAACCGGCGCAGACGACGTTGATCCCACGCTTCCCGCTTTTCAGTGTCCTGCGCACTGGCACGGGCGACCTGGACCTCGTCAGCGGCGGCAGCATCGACATGCGTTCCACCTACGGCGTCTACACGGCCGGCACGCAATCCGCATCGTTGCTCGACAGCAGCGGCAACAACCCCTACAACCAGCGACGCGGCACGGAGCGTACAACCGGCAATACAGTTCTCGGCGCTGACGGTGCTGCATATGAACCGTTCGTCAACGGCGATCCGGCAACCAGCCTGTACCAAGCGTGGTATCCAGAGCGCGGCGGCAATGTTGTGCTGTCGGCGCAAGGTGCCATCACCGGACATACGTTGGGCATTGGTCCGACCTTCAGCAACAACCCTGGCGATTGGCTATGGCGCCAGGGGGGCACTGGGTCCGGCTTGCCAACGGCGTGGTGGGTGAATTTTGGCACGTACGTGTTCTCGGCGCCGAGTAGCAGCGCGGCGGCTTCCCCAAGGCTCGTCGGCTTCACGGGAATTGGCGCACTGGGTGGCGGCAATGTCCAGGTGATAGCCGGTGGTGATGTTGGTGTGCAATCGGACCCGGGTGTCCGATCGCAGTCGGCAAGCGAAGCACTGAATGTAGCCGTGGCCAGCACGGGGCGAATTGGCACGGACGGAAAGCCGGTGCTGACGGGCGGTGGCGATCTGCGGCTCGATACGCAGGGCGCGATCAATCCGCTGGACTCAGCTTTCCGCAATACATACAGCAATAGCCCGAATATCGATGGTGTGCTGACGAACCTGCGCGGCAACCTGAGCGTGGAAGCGGGTGCCATTGGTCGCCTGGAGCTGACATACGGATCGGCCATTCCAAACGACCCGCGCGGGCAGGATGTCTTTGCCGCCACCAAAGCAACGCCGCTGGGCGGGCTGACGATCGTGCCGGGCGATGCGACGGTCAATATGTCGAGCCGTGGGGATCTGGTGCTCGCTGCAGTTGGAGATGCGGGCCGCCTCACGCAGATGAATGCCACACCGTATCTGCCGACGTTGGGCGGCACGCTTACGCCACAAACGGGTGGTGGCTACAGCTGGTTCTCGCTGTGGACCGACAAGACGGCGCTGAACCTGTTCTCCGCTGGCGGTAACCTCACACCCACCACGCAGAGCCTTGATTCCTCCGTGGCAGCGGGTGTCGGCGCCGCAACAGACGGCCGCTTCGTCTATCCGGGTACGCTGCGGGCAAGTGCGGCGCGAGGCAACGTGTACTACGGCGGCGGAAGTGCTAGCGCTGCCAACACATCGCTCGTACTCGCTCCCTCTCCGTTCGGCCAGTTGGAAATTCTGGCCAACGGCTCGCTGTATGCAAACGGCTACGGGATCACCCAGTCTGGTGCATCGCAAAATGCGCTCGTAACGCCGTTCAACCCAGGTTTCATTGGCTATGGCATCGGCGCCGGCACTGTGCTGTTGGTAGACAACACCAGCGCCGACGGCACGACTGTCTCGCGGGGAAGCGGTGGAGCGTTGTTCGCATTTGGCCCCGATACGGCTTCCGGCACGTTGCACGCGAACGATAGCGAGCCAGCACGTTTCTATGCGGTGAATGGTGACATTGTCGGACTGCGCACCGGCGAGATTCTCGATTTCACCAATGGCGGCCAAAATGCTTCGCCGAAATCTCTGAAGAATTGGTATGTCGCAGCCAAGCCGACCTGGATTTTGGCCGGCAGAGACATCGTGGGTGCTGGCACCCCGCCAGGCACATCCACGCCGACCGGCTTCTCCGCCACGACTTCCACCGGCAACCTCCTCCTCAACAACAACCCCAACGACATCTCCGTCGTCTCTGCAGGCCGCGACATCCTCTTCGGCAATTTCCGTGTGGCGGGCCCCGGCACGCTGGAGGTCACCGCGGGCCGCAACCTGTATCAGGCGGACAAGGGTTTGCTGGAAAGCATCGGTCGCATCGGCATGGGAATCTCCGTCAACGCGGGCGACCGCAGCAGTGGCGCGGGCATCAGCGTGATGGCCGGCGCGGGCGCAGCAGGCGCGGACTTCACGACGTTCGCGCGCCGCTACCTCGACGCGGCCAATCTGGCCAACCCCAATGCGCCGCTGGCTGACCAGGCGGGCAAGGTCGTCAAGACGTACGACAAGGAACTGCTCGACTGGCTGCAAACGCGCTTCGGCTACACCGGCCCGCAAGACGGCGCACTCGCGTTCTACCTGGGCTTGCCGGCGGAGCAGCAACGCGTGTTCGCGCGCTCGGTGTACTTCAGTGAACTGCGCGCAGGCGGCCGCGAATACAACGACCCAGGCAGCCGCCGCTTCGGCAGTTACCTGCGCGGGCGCCAGGCCATCGCATCGCTGTTCCCCGACAAGGATGCCGAAGGCCGGCCGATCCAGCGCGAGGGCACGATCACGATGTTCGGGCCCTCGGGCATTCGCACGGATTTCGGTGGCGCCATCCAGACGCTCACGCCGGGCGGCAAGCTGATCGTGGGTGTGGAGGGGCAGGTACCGCCGGCCACGTCGGGCCTGCTCACGCAGGGCGCGGGCGACATCCAGGTCTATTCCAAAGACAGCGTATTGCTGGGTCTGTCGCGCATCATGACCACGTTTGGCGGCGGCATTCTCGTGTGGTCGGCCGAGGGCGATATCAACGCGGGTCGCGGGTCGAAAACGTCGCTGCTCTACACCCCGCCGCTGCGTGTGTATGACAGCATGGGCAACGTCACGCTGTCGCCGCAGGTGCCGAGTTCAGGCGCGGGCATTGCCACGCTGAACCCGATTCCGGAAGTGCCGCGCGGTGACGTGGACCTGATCGCGCCGCTCGGCACGGTGGACCCCGGCGAAGCGGGCATCCGCGTGTCAGGCGATATCAACGTGGCGGCGCTGCGCGTGGTGAATGCGGCCAACATCCAGGCGCAAGGTGAGTCGCGCGGCATTCCGACGGTGGCGTTGGTCAACGTGAGTGCGCTCAACTCGGCCAGCGCTGCAGCCAACTCGGCCACGCAGGCGGCGCAAGACGTGATGCGCCAGCAGCAGGCCGCTGCGCGTAACGGCTTGCCCTCCATCATCACCGTGCAGGTGCTCGGCTACGGTGGCGCGGGCGGGGCGGGTGGCGAGGGCGGCAATGGCGCACAGAAGACGCCGGAACCCCAGCACCAGGACCGCTCCAGCTACGACCCCGGCAGCGCTTTCCAGATGATCGGCAATGGCGATTTGAACGAGCGCCAGAAGATGCGGCTCACCGCTGCCGAGCGTAAAAACCTGTGATGCCATAAGCGACAGGCAAGCGTTCTTCATCGACGCGTCATCGTGTGGTCATACACCGCGCGACGCTTCGTGAAGCTACAGCGCACCGCGTTATGTGGATGCGCCGCAGCGTCCATCTCCATGCGCCTTCAAGGCCCGCGTGCAATGTCGTCATGACAACGCACGCGGCGCTCCATGAACTTTGCGTGACATCACAAAATGTTTGCGGATTTGCGTTTCAGCAAACGTCATTCCTGTGAAGACCGACGGCTGACGAACGACGCAGCCAGCCGGCGAACAACACACGAATGATGCCGAACCGGCACCGAGCCAACGCATGTCCGAATTCAAACAACGCAGCCACCAACGCAGGTCTGTGGGGAGTGTCCGGCTGGCAGTTCTGATGCTGCTCACCCCGGGCGTGGCTCTGGCGCAGGAGCCGACCCCGCCCGCTGCCGCACCGGTTGCTGCACCCTCCGCCGAGCCCGCACCGCAACGCAAGGTCAACATCAACGAGTACGTCGTGCGCGGCAACACGATGCTCGACGTGCGCACCATCGAGAAGACCGTCACGCCGTTTCTCGGGCCCGATCGCACGCTCAAGGACATTGAAGACGCACGCGCTGCGCTGCTGGCGGTGTATCAGGCCAAGGGCTATCAATCCGTCTATGTCGATCTGCCCGAGCAGCAGGTGACCGGCGGCGTGGTGATCCTGCAGGTGAACGAAACACGCGTGGGCCGCGTGCGTGTAACGGGCGCGGAGTACACCTCGCCCCGCATCGTGCGTGAAGCGGTGCCGGCGCTGCAGGAAGGCAAGGTGCCCGACTTTGCGCAGGCGCAGAACGAGCTGGCAACGCTCAACCGCGCAGACCGCCAGGTGATTCCGGTGGTGCGCCAGGGCGCGCTGCCCGGCACGATGGATGTTGACCTCAAGGTCGATGACAAATCGCCGGTGCATGCCAGCATTGGTTTGAACAACGACCACAGCGCTGATACGCGCCCGCTGCGCATGACGGCCTCGGTGAGCCACGACAACCTGTGGCAGCTTGGCCATCGCGCATCGCTGTCGTTCTTCGGTGCGCCGCAAGACTTCAGCCAGGCGCGGGTGTGGTCGGGTGCTTACACGGCGCCGATCCCCGATACCAACTGGAGCCTGGAGTTCTCCGGCTACAAATCCGACAGCAATGTCGCGACGGTGGGCGGCACCAGTGTGCTCGGCAAGGGCCATGCAGTAGGTGTCAAGGCCAACTACGTGCTGCCGATGGCGGGCGCGTGGTGGCAGCAGCTCGGCGTCGGTATCGACTTCAAGGACAACGCCGAGAGCCTGCGCTTCGGCAACGCGAGCGACCACGTGCCGCTCAAGTACGCGCCCATCTCGCTCTACTACACCGGCTATCGGCAGACCGAGCGCGACACGCTCAGCCTGAACCTGACCGCCACCGCCGGCACGCGCAGCCTGTTCGGTTACGGCAGCCGTGAAGAGGCCTACGACTACAAACGCGTGAACGCGCGTTCGAGCTTCCTCGTCTTCAAGGCCGACGCCACCGAGACGCACACCTTCCAGGGCGGCTCGCAAGCGGTGGTGCGCGTGGCAGGGCAGTTGTCGGATTCGCCGCTCGTTTCCAGCGAGCAGTTTGCCGCTGGCGGCATGAGCAGCGTGCGCGGTTATCTGTCGGCGGAGACCACGGGCGACTATGGCGCGCTTGCCTCGCTCGAATGGCGCACCGCACCGTTCAACAAATTCGCGCCTGCACTGGATGAACTGCGCTTCTACCTCTTTACCGATGCGGTCTACCTGCGCCTGCGCCAACCGCAGGTGGAGCAGGCCAGCAGCTTCACGCTCGCCTCGCTGGGCTTCGGCACCAGCTTCAAGTTGACCGACTACGTGCGCGGCCGCCTGGAGTTCGGCTATCCGCTGCGCGACGGCCCCAGCACGCGGGCGCATTCACCGCGCGTCAACTTCAGCGTCAACGCAAGTTACTGAGCCGCCTTGAGCCCATCACTGAGCCACGTCCTTTTTTGTTCCGGAGAGTTTCTGCCATGCGACGCATTCTGTTCCTGCTCACGCTGCTGAGCGTCTTCCTGCCCGGCACCGCGCTGGCGTGGTGGCAGCCCGATTGGGCGTATCGCAAGCCGATCACCATCGACGCCGGCCCGCAAGGCGGCGCGCTCAAGGGCGATGCCGGCCGCACGCCCGTGCTGGTGCGCCTGCATACCGGCAACTTCAGCTTTGACGGCACGAGCGAGAACGGGGCCGACTTGCGCTTCATCGCCGGCGACGACAAGACCGTGCTGAACCACCAGATCGAACAGTTCGACCCGCTGCTGGGCATCGCGCTGGTGTGGGTGGATGTGCCGACGGTGACGACCGGCACGCCGCAGCACATCTGGATGTACTACGGCAACCGCAAGGCACCGGCCGCGGGCAATGGCCAGCTGACGTTTGATCCGGACTACACGCTCGTCTATCACTTTGGTGAGACCGGCGCACCGCCGCGCGATACCACCGCCTATGGCAATCACGCGCAAACGCCGGTGACGACGCTGGACGGCGCGGTGATCGGCAAAGGCGCGCAGTTCAACGGCACACCGCTGATGCTGCCGGCATCGCCGTCGCTGACGACGCAGGCCAACGGCACCTTTACCGTTTCGGCCTGGGTACGGCCCGAGAAGCTGGCGGCCGGGCAGGTCATCTACGCACGCCGCGATGGCGCCAACGAATTCGTGCTCGGCGTGGACAACGGTGTGCCCTTCGTGCAGGTGAACGGCCGCCGCAGCGCACCGGGCCAACCCGTGCGCGATGGACAGTGGTCGCACGTCGCGGCCACTGCCGATGAGCAGGGTGTGCATCTGTATGTGAACGGTGCAGGGGCAGCCACGCTGGCAGCGCATATGCCGGCGCTCAACAGTGCCGCAGCCGTCGGTGCCGACGCCCCCGGTGGCTCGGGCCTGAACCCGTTCAGCGGGGCGATCGATGAGCTTCACCTGTCCAAGACCGCACGCCCCGCCGGGCTGATCCAGGCCGATGCGATCGCGCAGGGCGCCGAGTCGCGCCTCGTGGTGATGGGCCCGGATGAGCAGCAGGCCGGCAAGAGCCACTTCGGCTTCATCCTTGCGGCCATGCCGGTCGATGCGTGGGTTGTGGTGTGCTTGCTGGGCCTGATGATGGCCGGCTCGTGGGCCATCATGATCACCAAGAGCCGTTACTACAGCGCCGTGTCGCGTGCCAATGCGCGGTTCATGGCGGTGTTTCGCGAGACGGCTGGTGCATCGCTCGATTCGCTCGTGCGCGGCGGCAAGGTCGGCGCGGATGTACGGCAGGATTCGTCGCTGTGGCGCCTGTACGAAATCGCCATCCGCGAGATGCAGTTGCGCCACGAGCGCGGCTTCGACATCAACGCGGTGTCGGCCGCCACCATTGCGGCCATTCGCGCCGCCATGGAAGGTGTGATGGTGCGCGAGAACGAGCGCATGGCACGCCGCATGAATTGGCTGTCCACCACCATTGAAGGCGCGCCGTATGTGGGCCTGTTCGGCACGGTGATCGGGATCATGCTGGTGTTCGTGGTGGCGGCCATGGCCGGCGCGGTGGACATCAACTCGGTGGCGCCCGGCATGGCAGCGGCACTGCTGTGTACCGCAGCGGGCCTGGGCGTGGCCATACCGGCGCTGTTCGGCTACAACTGGCTCGCCTCGCGCTCGGAAGCCATTGCGGCGGACATGGCGGTGTTTGTCGACGAGTTCGCCACGCGCCTGGCTGAAGAGCACGGCGACGGCCGCGCCACCATCGTGATGGGCGATACCGCTGCGCACAGCGCGCCATCCGGTCACCGCACCGATGCGCCGGGCGGCGGCTTCGTGGCCAGCCCGGCCGCGCCGCACCGCGAGTGAGGGCGCCATGTCCACTGCATCCCGCTTTGGCCCCAAGAAGCGCTCCAGCGGCATCAACATCACGCCGTTTGTCGATGTGCTGCTGGTGGTGCTGGTGATCTTCATCCTCACCAGCAATGCGAGCATTCCCGGTATCAAGGTCAACCTGCCCAAGGCCAGCGCCAGCGTTGCGCTGGAAAAGCCCAAGACCAAGGCCATCACCATCGACAACAACGGGCAGGTGTTCCTGGATGCGTATCCGGTGACGCTGCCCGAGCTGGAAGACCGCCTGCGCACCGAGAAAGCCGTCACGCCGGACTTTCCCGTGATCGTGCGCGGCGATGCCTCCGTGCAATACGCCAAGGTGGTGGAGGTGCTCGACCTGCTGCGCAGGATCGAGCTGAACCAGATCGGTCTGGTGACCGGCAAGCCGGCGGCATGAGGGCGGCGCGATCATGCAGCTCGACCTGAATCCGTCCACATCCACGGCCGAGGCGCCGCCCGCCTTCTGGCGGCGCTGGGGCGGCTATGCAATCGGCGCCGTGGTGGCGCTGATCGCGGTGGCGGTGGTGTGGTATCTGCTGGCGGGCACGGCCAGCACGAAGCGCGAGGCGCCTTCCACGCCCATGCTGGTGTTGCAGCCGCCGCCTCCACCGCCGCCGCCTCCGCAGCCGGAGAAATTGCCCGAACCCGAAAAGGTGAAGCCCGAAGTGGTGGAGCCCAAGCCCGAGCCCACACCGGCAGAACCCAAGCCGGCTGAGGACACGCCCAACCCCGCGAAGGACCTGTCCGACCCCGTGACGATGAACGCCGAGGGCCAGGCCGGCACGGACGCTTTCGGCATTGGCGCAGGCAAGGGCGGCGGCATGAGCGGCACCGGCGCTGGTGGAGGTAATGCCACGTACGGCCGCTATTTCGGTTACGTGCTGCAGCAGGCTCTGTCACGCGATGAGCGTGCGCGCCGCCTCGTCTTCCTGATGCAGGTGAACGTGTGGCTCGACCCGAACGGCCGCCTCACACGCGTCGAACTCGTACACGGCAGCGGCAATGCCGACACCGATCAGGCCGTGCTCACCGCCCTGCGCAGCATCGAGAAGGTGGACGAACGCCCGCCGGCATCGCTGCAGTTTCCGCAGCGCGTGACGCTGCAAGGCAAGCGGCCCGCCGGTTAACAACGACATGCCGGCTTGGCAGTCGCACCGGCACTCCAGCATGCAACGCACCTCTTCCAACAACATGGCACTCAACCCAATCACTCATTCCTTCCGCGCTGCGGCGCTGGCCTCGGCGGTCGGTCTGCTGATTGCATCGGGCACCGTACACGCGCAAGCCACCACGGGCGACAGCACAATGGTCAAGCTGATCCGCGGCCTGATCCAGAGCGGTGCGCTCAAGAAAGACGTGGGCGAAGCACTGCTCGCACAGGCCCGCGCAGAGGCCCAAGCCACGCAGCAGCTGCAGCGCCAGGTCGCCGCACAAGCCACGGCGCAACCCACGCAAACCGCGGCCGGCGTCAAGCCTGAGCCCGGCGATGTGCGCGTGCCGTATGTACCGCAGACCGTGCGCGATCAGATTCGTGACGAGGTCAAGACCGAAGTGCTCGCGCAGGCCAAGTCCGAACGCTGGGCCGCGCCGGATTCGATTCCCGCCTGGACGCAGGGCATTCGGGTCGAAGGCGATGTGCGCGTGCGCAATGAGTCCCGATTCCTCTCCAGCCAGAACAGCAACATCGAAATCGACTGGGCAGCCATCAACGCCGGCAGCGGTTTCGACGTCAACACCAACACGAACACCAAGCTGCCGCCGCTGCTCAACACCTCGCAGAACCGGCGCAACCAATGGAAGGTGCGTGCGCGGCTGGGCATCTTCGCGGACATCTCCGAGAGCACGCAGGCCGGTGTGCGGCTGGCATCGGGCAGCGACAACAACCCGGTGTCGACCACGCAGACATTGGGCGGCGGCCTGAGCAAGAAGAACGTGTGGCTCGATCAGGCCTGGATTTCGCACAAGCCGGCAGACTGGGTGACGATCACGGGCGGGCGCTTCGGCAATCCGTTCTGGTCGACCGACACGCTGTTCTCGCAAGACCTGAACTTTGACGGCATTGCCGCCAACTTCAGCAAGACGCTGCGCGGCGAATCGCTCACGCTGTTCGGCACGGTGGGCGTGATCCCGCTCGAGTATTCCGCCGACGGCTTCCCGAGCCGCAGCCAGGACAAGAGCGCCAGCGAGAACAAGTGGCTGTTCGCGGCCCAGGCCGGCGCGGAATGGAAGCTCGACAGCCGCAATACGCTGCGCGGTGCGGTCGCGTATTACAACTTCAACAACGTGAGCGGCCAGGTATCGCAGCCGTGCGCGCTGTATGCCGGCCAGGACAGTTGCAGCACGGATTGGTCCCGCCCCGCGTTTATGCAGAAGGGCAACACGCTGATGCTCCTGCGCAGCATCGCGCTCAATCCGCTCGACCCGGCCAACACGCCGATGCCGCAGTACGTCGGCCTGGCTTCCGAGTTCCACCTGCTGGACCTGAACGCCCGCTGGGACACGAAGGTCATGGGCAACTACGGCTTGCGGCTGGACGGCAACTACATCCGCAACCTGGCTTACGACCCGGACAAGATGTGGAATCGCGCGGGGCCGAACGGCATCGTCAACAACTTCGGCGGCACGGGCGGGACCAGCCGCTCCGACTTCCGCAGCGGCGGCAACGCGTACATGTTCCAGGCGACCTTTGGCAAGCCCGCGCCGACCGCTCGCGGCGATTGGAACATCCTCGCCGGCTACAAGCGCATCGAGGCCGACTCCATGCCCGACGGCTACAACGATTCGACCTTCCACGGTGGCGGCACCAATGCGCGCGGTTACTACTTCGGCGGCTCGTATGCGGTGGACAAGAACGCATGGTTTACCGGCCGCTGGATCTCCACGCGTGAAGTCACCGGCCCGCGCCTGTCGATCGACACGCTGCAGCTCGACTTCAACGCCAAGTTCTAAGGGGATTTGCCGTGGATGAGACCCGAATCGCTTCGCGCTTGCTGCTGGCATTGCTGGCAATGGCTTCGCTGGCGCCCTGCATCGCGCTGGCGCAACAGCCGAGCATGGAGGAGCGCCTGCGTGCGCAGTTGCGCGCGACCACCACGCAGCTACAGCAAACACAAGCGCAGCTCGCGCAATTGCAGGCAGCCGGTGGCGGCAACGCACCGGCGTCTGATGCCTCCAAGAAAGAACTGGCCGACCTGCGCGCCCAGCTCGATGCAGAACGTGCCCGCACCCGCCAACTGAGCGAAGGCAGTGCCGCAGCGCATCGCGAAGCGCAGACCGTGGCCGACAAGGCCAACACGCAGATCACGCAACTGCGCGCTGCGTACGAAGAACTTCTGCGCCGCGCCCGCGCCAGCGAAGCCGAGCGGCAGAAGCTGGTCACCGCATCCGTCACACAGCAAACGGCTTTGCAGCAATGCGAGGCCAAGAACGCCAAGCTCTACGCCGTCGGCCAGGAAGTCCTGAACGCCTACGAATCGATGGACGTGACCACCGTCATCGCCGCCCGCCAACCGTTCGCCACCAGGTCGCGCGTCAAGTACGAGCAAATCGCGCAGGAGTATGGCGACAAGCTGTACGACGGGCGTTTCGACCCGCGCGCTGTTACGACGCCGGCGCCCGTGTCTGACGCGTCCGCCCCACACGCAGAAGCGCCCAAGGCGCCCTGAGTGTTCCTCTCCCTCCTGTTGGACTTACGCACATGACGACCATGTCCATGCTGACCACGCTTTCCCCCAACGATGTCTCCGACGCCATCAAGGCCGCCGGCGGCGCCGTCAACGCCATCGAGCAGGGCGGCATCACGTATCTCACCAGCGCCAGCCATGGCATCAGCTTCCAGATTCTGTGGGGCAACGCCATCGAACCGGGCCACTATGCGGACCTCACGCTGAGCTGCCCGCTGCGCGTGCAGGGCGGTACGTTGCCCGAAGGTTTGATTGCCGATTGGCACCGCTCGCGCCGCTTTGCGCGTTTGGCGCAGCATGGCGATTTCGTGGTGCTGGAGATGGACGTAATCGCTGCCGGTGGCATCTCCACCGAGCACCTCGTCACGCAGATCCGACTGTGGATGCAGATGATGGGCGAGTTCTTCGTGTACCTGCGCAACTACCGCGATGAGCCGACAAGGCAGACCACTGCATTGGATGCCGTCGCCGCACAGCCTTCGGAAGCCGTTGTGCAGTAACGCGGCTAGTCGTTCTGCTTGGATGCTGCATTGGCATCACCATGAAAAAGGCCCGGCATTGCCGGGCCCAAACCTCATGACAGCGGCGAACCGCTGCCCGTGTCGCTATCGATTAACGACCAGCCTTGCCTGCGCAAGCCGTGGTGTTGCCGATGTTGACGTTCTTGCCGTTCACGTTGTTGAGCAGGTTGTCACGAATCAGGCTGACCAGAGCGCTCGGCAGTTGGGCAAAACCGTTGCCAAGGATGCGGCCGGCGTTGCTGTTCGTGCCCGAGTACGTGGTGTGACGATCCAGGAACGTCTGGATCTTGCTCAGCACTGTGGCGTCGGAGTAGCACTGAACGTGGTCCAGGTAGGTCAGGCCGGCGATCGGGTAGCCGGTTGCCGGGTTGGCAACGGTCAATGCCCAGGTGTTCGGATCAGCCAGGTTGGACGACAGCGTCGGCAGCGTGAGGTTGCTCAGGGCCGTGGTGGCATTGGCAGAGCTGGGGGTGTACGTCACGCCGTTGTTGCTGTTCACCAGGCTGGCAGCCGTCAGGTTTTGCGTAGCAACGGTCGACAGCGGAGCCAGGGTCTTGTTGATGTAGTCCGGGCTCAGGTAGCCGATGGCGTTGCCTGCGCCAACACCGTCACGCACGCCGGCGCTCAGGTTGCCGCCGACGAAGTTCGACGGCACCACGCCACCCGGGAAGCTGTCGGTGAACTTCGTGCTCGTCACGAAGGCCACGTTGGAATTGCCCGAGGCACCCGTCGTGCAAACGGCATTCAGGTGACGCGTGAAGATTTCCGACGTGCCGCTGCCATCCGAACGGTACACAACGGTGATCGGGCCCGAAACAGCACCGCCGGTGATCGCGCTCCAGTCGGTGATCTTGCCGGAGAACACGCCGCACAGCTGGTTGTCGTTCAGCGTCAGCGTCGACAGGCCCGTCTTCTTGAACGGAATGCCAACCGCCGTACCCACCGACGGGATCTGCACCAGGGCGCCGTCCGTGCCGGCGCGCGGCGAGAAGGCGCTGATGTCCGAAGCGCTCAGGACCGAGTCGCTGCCGGCGTAGTGCACGGTCGTGTCGGTGCGCGGCGTGACGTAGGCAGCGTTGAACGCAGCCGGGTTGTTGGTGGTCAGCGCGGTCTTGCCACCGCCGCTACCCGTCACGGCGTAGATGTGGTTCGGGCCGAACACGGCGATTTCCGAGCTGTACAGGAACTCGGGCAGCGACGCGCCACCACCCACGACCACCGGCGATGCCGGGCTCGGGTTCGGTTGCGTACCGGCAAATGCCACGGCGGCCGAGCCCATGGCCAGTGCGGCGCAGGCGGCTTGAATCATGACTTGCTTCAGCTTCATGGAGTGCTCCAGAGGAATGGGTATCAGCAAATACAAGTGTTGTTGTTTGCCGATGTGCATTCATGCGGTGCATCCATGCGTTGATTCACATCGGCATGCAAAGTATTGATGCCGCGCATGAATCAGGCGGGATAAGCAGATGAAGAAACGATGGAGCCGGCTCATGCGCCTTGGTCATGAGATCGGGCGAAAAAGAAAAGCCGAAAACTAGATGCGTTATGCGGGTTTGCGGGGCGGCGTTCGTCAATTAGAGGCGAACGGTACGTTTGAGTTTCAGACGTGACGGACGCATGGCATTGCGCCATGCATGCGGAATGCAATCCAAACAATTGAATTGCATGACTGCATTCTGATTGAAATTCAATTGAATACAAGCATGGCGTGGTTAGCCAGGGATGCGTGTTGCTTTTCGATCCTGTTCCAAAGCAGAGCGGGGCATTTTGCATCATGCAAAGCCTTACAGGAAGGGGAGCGCTGCGGAGTCATTCAACCATGAGGTCCATTCATGAATCTGGCTTTGCATCCGACCGAAGAACGCATGTTGACGGTAGCGATGTATCTCGAGGAGTTTGGTCATCTGGCAAGGGCAGAACACGTGCCCCGCGCGCGTTGTCCCATCTGCCACGGGGCGCTGTATGTGATTGGCTCGAAGAGCGACAAGCTCAAGCCGCGCTTCAGCCATATCAACGGCGAGCGGCTGCGCTGCCCGCTGGTGCGCAATGGTGAGGCGCCGTCCGACATCACCGTCGCGCAGCAGGCCGATATCGCGCTCGCGCAGCGCAACCGCGAGCGCTTCCTTTCGCAATGGCAGTGGCACTTCGCGTTCATGAAGCGGCCGCAGCATGCGCCTTCGCTGTCCATTGCGCGCTTCATTGCGTTACTGGACTACGCGACGCTGCGCAACCTCTGGGCGTACGAAGCACTGCAGCCCGCGAGCGTGCCGTACATCTTGTTGTCGTATGCCGGTTTCATTCTGGCGGGGCGGCAGCGCGGTGGGCGCTGGCTGCATTTCTGGTTCGATTCTTCGGTGCGCGACGTGCATGACCTGCATGTGCCGCGCGCATCGCCGCCGCGCTTCTTTCGCGCGCACTACGCACACCCGCGCGCAACGCTGCTGCCATCACAACAGCATCTGTTCCATATGGAGGAGGTGAGCTTGTCGCAGTCTTATCTGGAGGACACGCAGCCCGCCGTAAGCGCGGATGACGTGGGTGCATTCTGGGCCTACCTGCGGCGGAGCGAGGCATGACGCGCGCATCGCAGCAGCGCGGCGCAGCGGTGGTCACCGCGCTGCTGGTGGTCGCCATGGCGGTCACGCTCGTGGCGACGATGTTTGCCGGCCAGCGCGCCGCCATTCGCACGGTGGAAGCGCAGCGTCTGCGCACCGATAGCGTCTGGATGCAGCGTGCGTCAGTTGAATGGGCGCGCCTGCTGTTGCGCGAGAACGCCCGCACCACGCCGGCCGATCATCTTGGCCAGCGCTGGGCGTTGCCCGTGCATGACCTGCCTGTGGCGACCGTGCTGGGAAAGACGGCAGTGCAGACTTTCAACGCTGCGAACGACATGCGCGTCGACGGCACCATCGAAGATGCGCAGGCACGCTTCAACCTCAACACGCTGGTGACGGCGGCCGAAGGCGGCAAGCCGCCGGGCATCCGGCCCGAGGGTGTGCGCGTGTATCAGCAGTTGCTCACCAGGGCCGATCTCGATCCGTCCCTGGCAATGCTGACGGCGACGGCCATCCTGCGCGGTTTGGATGCGAGGACATCGTCGGCGTTGCCGTTGGAACAGCCGGAAGACCTGCTGCGCATTCCCGGCTATTCCGTCGACGGTGTTCGCAAGCTGGCGCCGTACGTGGTCGTGTTGCCTGAGCCCACGTCGATCAATCCAAACACGGCGGCGCCCGAGGTGCTGCAGGCGGCCATCCAGGGTTTGTCGCCGGGGCAGGCAGCGGCGCTGGTGTCGAGCCGCGAGCGTGCGTGGTTTCGTGATGCGGCCGATCTGACCAATCGGCTGAAAGCCATTGCGCCGGCATTGCCCGAGCAGCAAGACGTCTTGCTAGAGACGCGCAGCCGCTACTTCATCGCACACAGCCGATTGCGCAACGGGCGCGCGACGCGCTTGCTCGACGCGTTGATCCTGCGCGAAGGCATCGGTGAGCGGTATCGCACAACGGTGCTGTGGGTGCGGGAGCCTGCCATGCCCGGCATCGACGGCTAAGGCTCTGCGTCAAAGGTCTGGCAGCATCACCTTGGTATAGGACGCATTGCTCACCGTGATGGTCACTTCGAGCCCGGTCACGGTGTTCGGTGACATGCGCCGCAGCATGCCCGGTACGGCGGCCAGAGACGCCGGTTGCGATGCATCCGGCGGGGAGGCGAGCCAACCCTGCCTGGACCAGCCACGCACCTGCAGCGCCGAAGTGTGCTCGACCAGCACCAGCCGTTCCGGCAGCACCTCCTTGATGGCGTCGCGCGCAGCGCCACGGGCATTGAGCGGCGCGGAAGTTTCGCGCACCAGCGCATCCCCTTCAAGGCGATACCGGACAACCTGCCAGCGCGTAGGCTGTGTGGCCTCGCGCAGCCATCGCACGATACGCAGGTCGCCCCCGCCAAACGCGACTGCGGGTTCGCCAAGGTCATCGTCTCGTACGGTCTCGCCAAAATCCGTGTCGAGCTGCTCGAAGAGCTGATCGATGGCGCGCGTCTCCTGCAGGTTGTCTGCCAGTGCGTGCTGGCCGCGGATGATGCCGTCCAGCGCGCGCCACGAGATCAAGGCAATGATCGCGAGGATGGTGATGGCGATCACCATTTCGACGAGCGTGAAGCCACCGGGCGAACGCGCGCGCCGCATCACAGGGCCGGACTGGCGGGGGCGGTGAGCACGGTGGCCACCTGCGCCAGGCGCACGCGTGTGTCGATGCCCTCATCAGCGCGATAGACCGACACGACGACGAGGTGGAACGCGGGGTTCTCCAGCGTGATCACGGTGTCTTCACAGACGAGCGCGATGCGCCCCTGACTGCATTGCGTGCGCTGCAGGCCGGGCGGCGGCAACACGCCCATCAGTCGCATGCGCGCAAGATGATTCGTGGCACTCCACTGCGCCAGCGTGCGCTCACGCATGCCGGCGCTCGAATCGGCCAGCATGCCGGTCGCCCGCAGGCAGGCGCCCAATGCGACGGCGACGATCACAAGCGCCACCAGCACCTCAAGCAGCGTGAACCCATTGCCGCCGCGTGCGCTACTGCACGACATAGCGCCCGGGCCCCGTGGTGACGATATCGACCTGCGCATCGTCGCGCGCGAGGCGAATCGTGATGGCGGGCTCGATGGCTTCACGACCGAACAGCACCCGCACGGTGCCGGACTGCGGCGCGCGCCCCGCCTGCATGAACGACAGCGCCGACAGCGGCTCGCGCCACGCGCCGCCGCGCAGTACATCGTCCTGCAACGGCTGCCAGGTATCACGTTCGCGCACGAGGAAGCGGTAGCCCTGCGGTGTCGCCTCCCAGACGATGGGCTGCGCGCGCAGGCGTGCCTCGTCGCGGGCGGCGTACAGAAGGAAGACGAGCTGCTGGGCCTGCTGCTCCAGGACATTGCGCTTGCTCGGCTGCGCGTTGACGACCACTGCACCCATCACGATGCCGATGATGACGACCACCACCAGCATCTCCAGCAGCGTGAAGGCACGAGAGCGGTCACGACCGCGGATACGGGGCCACAGGGTCATGTTTCAGTGCACCATCTGGTTGATGTCGAGAATCGGCATCAGCACCGCCAGCACGATCAGCAGCACCATCACGCCCATGCTCAGGATGAGCGCCGGCTCCAGCAGGCTCGTGATGAACAGGGTGCGGCGCTCAAGCTCGCGCGTTTCGCCTTCGGCGGCACGGTCGAGCATGGGCGCGAGGTTGCCGGTGGATTCGCCCGAGCGGATGAGATGCACCAGCACCGGCGGAAACCGGTTGGCCTGCGCCAGCGCACGCGAGAGCGAGGTGCCTTCACGGACACGGCTGATGGCGTCTTCTACGTTATGGCGCAGGACGACGTTGTTCAGCGTTTCTCCCGCCGCCTGCAGCGCGCGCAGGATCGGCACCCCCGCGCTGATGAGGATGGCGAGCGTGCTGGCAAAGCGCGCGGTGTTGTAGCCCCGCACGAGCCGCCCGACCAGCGGCGCGCCCAGCAGCCAGCCGTGCCATGCCCGCTGAGGGCCGGGTCGCTTCAGCAGCCGCTTGATGCTCACCACCACGCCGGTGACAAAGAGCGCCGCAAGCCAGCCCCAGTCCCGCGCAAAGTCGCTGCACGCGAGCATGACGACGGTCAGCGTCGGCAAATTCTGCTTGGTGGTCGTAAACACGCCCACCACCTGCGGCACGACATAAGTCAGCAGGAAGACCACGATGCCGAATGCCACGACGGTCACGACGGCAGGGTAGGTGAAGGCCAGCTTGATCTTTTGCGTGAGGGCGTTGCGGCCTTCGATGTAGTCGGCCAGACGAGCGAGCACCACGTGCAGCTTCCCCGTGTGTTCGCCTGCGGAGACGAGGGCGCGGTAGATGTCGGGAAAGTCGCGCGGGTGCCGGGCCAATGCGCCGGAAAGCGACTGGCCGCCGACCACCTCCGAACGCAGCGTGCTGACCAAGTCGCGCACATAGTCGCGTTCGGCTTCAGCGGCGAGCGCGGAGAGCGCTTCGTCCAGCGGCAGGCCCGCCGTCAGCAGACTGGCGAGCTGCCGCGTGAACAGCGCCTGTTCTGTCGTGCCGAGCCGCTGGCCCAACAGCCCGAGGCGGCCGCCCGCAGCGCGCTCCGCCACCGCCGATACGTCGATCGGAGTCATGCCCCGCGAGCGCAGCAGCGTGCGCGCCCCGCGGCTGCCGTCCGCGTCGATGACGCCACGGCGAAGTTGTCCGGCCGGCGTAACGGCCTCGTAACGGAAGGTCGGCATGAGCTTGAACGAGCGCTTGCGGGTTCATCAGCAAAGCCGGACCGACTTTAGGGCAGAAAGATGGCGCCTCGGTGTGGGAAAGTTTGCACGGACGTGTCAACGCCCCATGCTAAGGCTGCTCGTCGTCTTCCAATGAAAACCGCTGTGCCGCGCGCGTGCCGTTGCGGGCGGTTTCATCGACCACGCCCCGCATGACCACGTGCTGGCCGGGCTGCGTCGCAATGGTCGGTTGGCCCTGGCTGGGCCGGCTGTCGATCCCGGCGATGGGCGCTGCGGGGTCGGGTTCGGGGCGGCTGTTGTCGAGCGACGCGTTGGAGTAGATGACGTTGTCTTGCCACTGTGACGCGCTCTTCGCCGCCTCCAGCCCCTTGCCGTCTGTATCGACGGTGTTGTCAGTCGCTTCGGCGCCTGCGGCGTCGACGGAAAGGATGCGGCGGGAGGCGCGCGCAAGCGGGTCGTTGCGCGGCGAATCGGGTGGCGGTTGCGTCAGCTTGGCGCCTTCGGGCCGGCGCGTCACGGGTTCTTCGGGCTGGGGCTGCGCTTCGTTGTATTCGGCGTTGTGCATGATCGGGCTCCTGCGCCGCTGCATGCGGCATGAACCTCCACAGCGCCGCAACGTGCGTGCCCGGCCTTGCGTCAGGCGCGCTTGCGGCCAGGCTGGCGCCCCGCTTCTTGCAGGAACGCCACCGCACGCGGCTCCGTCGCATAGGCGCTGTTGATGCGCACCCATGGCGATACCTCCAGATTCGGGCGAAAGTAGTGCCCTGGCGCCAGCGTCACACCGTGCTTTTCGGCAGTAGCCGCCAGATCGCGCGAGTCCTCCACATGCGGCACCCGCGCCCACAGGAAGTTGCCGCCAGACGGGTGGTGAAACACCTCCCAGCCCGCATCCGCCAACACATCGAGCGACGCGATGACGGAGTCACCCGCGCGCTGGCGAAGCCGCTCCACATATTTGCGATAGGCGCCGCGTTCCAGCAGCGTGCTCACCACGGCCTCGGCAAAGCGCGAGCCGCCCACGCTGGTGAGCATCTTCACGTTGGTCAGGTCATGCACCAGCTCGCGCTTGGCAATCAGGTAACCCACCGGCAGCGATGCCGACACCGTCTTGGAAAACCCGCCCACGTAGATCACATGATCGAGCTGGTCCAGCGTCGCCAGCCGCGCGGTCGGATCGGCCTGCAGGTCGGCAAAGATGTCGTCTTCCAGAAAGGTGAAGCCGTGGCGACGCGCCAGCTCCAGCAGCCGAAACGCGACCGGCGGCGACACGACCGAGCCGGTGGGATTCTGCAGCACGCTGTTGATGAAGAACAGCTTGGGCCGGTGCTCGCGCAGCATCGCTTCGGTGACTTCCACGTCGGGCCCGTCGCTGCGGCGCGGAATGCCGACCAGCTTCACCCCGTGCAACCGCAGCAGGCCGAACACGGTGTAGTAGCCCGGGTCTTCCACAAACACCGTGTCGCCGGGCTTGAGCAGGTGGCGCATCACCAAGTCGATCGCCTGGCTCGTGCCGGCGGTGATCAGCACATTGGGCTGGTCGGCCTGGATGCCGAGCTGCCGCGCACGCATCATGACCTGATGGCGCAGCGCGGTGTTGCCAAGCGGTGACGAGTAGTCGATGACGGCGTGCGTGTCGGTGCGGGAGACCTGGCGGATGGCCTGCGTCAGGCCTTCCACATCGCGCCAGTCGGCCGGCACGAACCCGCCGCCGAGCTTGAGCATGCCGTCGGGGTAACTGAACTGCTCGAAGATGTGCTTGGACTCGGCCTCCGCCCGGCGCGGGTCCGACCAGCCACGCCCGTCGCGCCCGGTGAGGTTGCTCTCGGCCACGTAGAAGCCGGAGCCGTGCCGCGAGTCCAGCAGCCCCAGCGACACCAGCCGGTCATACGCCTCGATCACGGGGAAGCGGCTGATGCCGTAGTCGGCCGCCAGTTGCCGGATCGACGGCAGCTTGGCGCCGGGGCGCACGTCATTGCCGCCGATCCATGCCTGCACGCCGGCCACGATCTGGTCGGAGATGGGGACGCGGGTGGCGGGGTCGATCTGGAGTTTCATGGCGCGAACGGCTGTAGAGCGTGAAAGCTACGAGACAGTTGGCAAAGACTGTTCACAACTGTTCAGCGCATTGTAATCCTGGGAAACCCAGCCCCCGGGCAAGTGGCGAATGCACCGAGTTGCAGTGATACTTGCGTTCCTGGTTCAACAACTGCGCATACCGAAAGAGAGGGGAGACGAATGAAGGCTTCGTTCAAGCGACGTCATGGGATGGCAGGCCGCGTTGTCGGCCGCTTGTTGTTGGCGGTTGCAGTCGTCCTGCTGGCACTGGCGGCAGCCGTCGCCGTCAACACGTGGCGGCACAGCTCGCGCCAACTTGATGTGCCCGCCGTTACGCCGGTTGCGGTGGATGGCCCGGCGGCCGCCGCGCACCTGGCCGAAGCCGTACGCGCACGCACCGTATCGAGCGCCACCGACGCGCAGCTGAACGCCGACCAGTTCCGCCAGTTGCACGCCATGCTCGAGGCGCGTTATCCAAAGGCGCACGCCGTTCTGCAGCGTGAGCAGGTGGGCGACTTCGCGTTGCTCTACACCTGGAAGGGCTCCGACCCATCGCTCAAGCCCATCATGCTGATGGCGCACCAGGACGTCGTGCCCATCGCCCCCGGTACGGAAGGCGACTGGGCCCAGCCACCTTTTGACGGCGTGGTGAAGGACGGCATGGTCTGGGGCCGCGGCGCATGGGACGACAAGGGCAACCTGATCTCGCAGATGGAAGCCATCGAGCTGCTGGCGGCTAGCGGCTTCAAGCCGCGCCGCACCATCCACCTGGCCTTTGGCGCCGACGAGGAAGTGGGCGGCGAGCGTGGTGCCAAGCAGATCGCCGCGCTGCTCAAATCGCGCGGCGAGCGTCTCGACTTCGTGATCGACGAAGGGCTGCTGATTACCGAGGGCGTGCTGCCGGGGCTCACCAAACCGGCGGCGCTGATCGGCGTAGCAGAGAAGGGTTTTCTCTCCGTGCAACTCAAGGTCGGGGCCACGCCGGGGCATTCGTCGATGCCGCCGCCGCACGGGCAGAGCGCCATCGCCATGATGAGCGCCACGCTCAAGCGCCTGGATGACGATCAATTGCCCGCCGGCATTCGCGGCGTTGCGCAGGAGATGTTTGCAACGCTGGCGCCCGAGATGCAGGGTTTCAGCCGCGTGGCGCTGTCCAACCTGTGGCTGTTCGGGCCGCTGGTGCAGAAGCAACTGGAAGCATCGGGCAGCTCCAACGCCATGCTGCGTACCACCACCGCGCTGACCATCGTGCAGGCCGGCAACAAAGACAACGTGCTGCCCGGCCGCGCCGAGGCCACGGTGAACTTCCGCCTGCTGCCCGGCGACACCATCGCCTCCGTCACCGCGCACGTGGAAGACGCCGCCAAGGCGGCCGCGCCCAAAGGCAAGTTCGAGCTGACCCGGCTGCCGGGTTCCAGCGAAGCGTCGCCGGTGTCGCCCACGCAATCAGCGTCGTATCAGTTGATCAACAAGACGGTGCGCGAGCTGTTCCCGGGCACGGTCGTGGCGCCCGGGCTGATGATTGGGGCGACGGATTCGCGCCACATGATCGAAATTGCCGACCATGTGTATCGGTTCTCGCCGGTGCGCGCCAAGCCGGAAGACCTGCCGCGCTTTCACGGCACCAACGAGCGGATCACCGAGGCCAATCTGGTGGAGCTGATCCGGTTCTACCACCGGCTGGTGCAGCAGGCGGCCGGGGCTTGATATCGGTGGGTCAGTGGGCGTTGGCCACGAGCGTGTCGATGTGCGCGTCGTTGGTGGCTTCGGGTCTGCGCAGTTGCGTGCTGCGGCTGCCGTCCACTGAGATGGCAGTGTCGCCGTGCACGGTCACGCGGCGTACCAGGCGCGGCTGGTTGCCGTAATCGTTGATGGCGTAGTGCTGCGTGGCGCGGTTGTCCCAGATGGCGACGTCGTGCTGGCGCCATTGCCAGCGCACGGTGTTGTCCAGCCGCGTCACGCGGTTCTGCAGCAGTTCGAACAGCCGCGTCGATTCGCTGCCCGTCAAGCCCGTGAAGCGTTTGACGAAATGCCCGAGCAGCAGGGCGCGTTCGCTGGTCTCCGGGTGCACGTGCACCACGGGGTGCGAGGCTTCATACACCGAGGCGGTAAAGACATCGCGGTGGTGCCGCAGGCGTGCGCTGTCGATCTGCGTGCGTTCGGCACCGTAGTCGTAATCGTTGGTGTGCACGGCCCAGAGCTGCTCGGCAAGCTGCTTCAGCGGGTCGGGCAACTGCTCATAGGCGCGGGCGGTGTTGGCCCAGACCGTGTCGCCGCCGTAAGCCGGAATCGTCACCGCGCGGAGGATCGAGACCTTCGGAAACGCATCGAGAAACGTCACGTCGGTATGCCAGGAGTCGGCGCGGCCGCCGCCCTTCGACGCGTCCAGTTCAAACAGCTGCGTGCCGGTGGGCGCCGGCACGGTCGGGTGGGCGACGATGCGGCCGAAGCGCCTGCCGAAGGCCTGGTGCCGGTCATCGTCCAACTGCTGCTGGTCGCGAAAGAACAACACCTTGTACTTGAGCAGCGCCGCATACAGGCTCGCGAACGTGTCTTCCGCCAGGTCGGCGTCGAGCTTGAGGTCGAGCACCTCTCCGCCGATATGTCCGGCCACGCGGCGTACGCGCAGGGTGCCGAACGTGGTGTCGATGGCGGCGTTGTGATCGTCTGGCATGGCGGCTCCGGCAAAAGATGGCGATGGACCATGCTAATTAGCCCGCGCCCGGCCGAGAACGAACGGTTTGACATATCCAAATGCAGTTCTGTCGGTCATGCCGATGAACTGTTCGCGAAAGATGCTGAACAGTTCAGCCAAACTGTTCGCAACTGTTCATGTCAACGGCTTGAATGGCCGCGCAAGATGGAACCGTGCCGATCCGCAGTCCCCATAAAAAATCCACCACGAACCCCGGCACAGGAGTCTCAATCATGCGCGAAATCAGAATCTTCGAACTGGACCGGCCGGGTGTGCCGGTGAGCTGGCGGTCGGCACGGGCCCAAACCATCGCCGCGCAAGCCGGGCTGTTGTGGGTCACGCAAGAGCATCAGCGCCAGGACATCTGGCTCAAGCCCGGCCAGTCGATCGACGTGCCGGCCGGCGTGCGTTTCTGGCTGTCAGGTGAGCCGGTCGGCGGCATGCCGGCGCGCTTTTCGGTGACCGAAGACATCAACGCGCCGCGCCGCCTGCTGCGTTTTATCGGTGCGATGGTCGTGGCGGCATATCGGCAGATTCTGCGCGACGACGGGCAGGATGCCGCGCGTACGCCATCGGCACTGCGGATCGGCACCTAAGCCTTGCGTCAAGCCGGAAACACAAGCCGGAACTCGGTCCGCCCACCCGGCGGGCTGTTGGCCTGCACGCTACCACCGTGCAGGTCCATGATGGTTTTGACGATGGCGAGTCCCAAACCGGTCGATTGGCTTGATTGCGTCCCAGACTGCGCCCGCGAGGGGTCGCCCCGGTAGAACCGCTCGAACAGCAGCGGCAGCGCGGTGGGCGGAATGCCCGGCCCTGGGTTGTGCACGGCAATTGCGGTGCCCTGCGGCGCTGTCTCGATCGTCACGTCGATGCGCTCGCCGGTGGGCGTGTGACGCAGCGCGTTGTCGAGCAGGTTGTTGATCGCCCGGCGCAGCAACGTGGCGTCTGCGTGCAGCTGCGCATCGCCGCGCACGTCGATGGTGATGTCGCGATCGGCGGCCACTGCCTCGAAATAGTCGACCAGCACCTGCACCTCGTGGCGCGCATCCAGCGCCTCGATGGACAGCGCCACGCGTGCATGGTCGGCGCGTGCCAGAAAGAGCATGTCTTCGATCATGTGCGACAGGCGCGCGTATTCCTCCAGGTTGGATTCGAGCACGCTGCGGTATTCCTCGCCCGTGCGCGGGTGCGCGAGCGTGACTTCGGTCTGGCCCACCAGGTTCGCCAGCGGCGTGCGGAAGTCGTGCGCCAGGTCCGCAGAGAACTGCGACAACCGCGCAAAGCCGTCCTGCAGGCGCGTCAGCATGGCGTTGAGCGATGCCAGCAAGTCGGCCAATTCGCGTGGCGCGCCTTGCAGCGTGAGACGGGTGTCGAGCTGGCTCGGCACCACGGCCGCAGCCTGACTGCCGATGCGCGCCAACCCGCGCAGCGTGCCACGCACGAGCAGCAGGCTCAGCAGCGCCACCGCCGCCACGCCGCCCATGACGGCAAAGACGATGTGGCGCTGGTACCGGGTCAGCAATGCGGCGCGGCTGTCGCCATCCTGCGCGACCAGCACGATCACTTTTGCGTTGTTCTGGCCCAGCCGGGCCTCCGCCGCTGCAGCGCGCGAGGCCATGCCGGTCATCGACGTCCATGTCTGTACGGACGACTCCGACGGCGGCACCGCGGCCGCAACCACGGGCGGCATCGTCACCTGTTCGCCCTCGGGGTTCACTTCGACCAGCGTGCGGCCTTCGGGCGTGGCAATGCGCAGGATCAATCCATCGTGGCCCGACACCACATCGGTATAGCGGTGTGCGGTGCGCACCAGATCGTCGGCGCTGGATGCCTCGCTGGCGAGGTGGCGTAGCTGGGCGATCTTGCCGATCAGCATGGCATCGTCGGTCGCGCGCAACTGTGCGTTGAGCGCGAAGTACAGATACGTGCCAGCTGCGGTGAGCGTGACCGATGCCACCACCACAAACGCCAGCACGAGCCTGCCCGCAAGCGATGCGGGCCAGCGCATGAGCGAACCATCGAGCGACGCCATCAACGGCCCACCGCGTCCAGCACGTAGCCCATGCCGCGCAAGGTGTGGATCAGCTTGTGCTCGAACGGATCGTCCACCTTGGCGCGCAAGCGCCGGATCGATACGTCCACCACGTTGGTGTTGCTGTCGAAGTTCACATCCCACACCTGCGAGGCGATCAGCGAGCGCGAGAGCACCTCGCCCGCGCGCCGCGCCAGCAGATGCAGCAGCGCGTATTCCTTGGCGGTCAGGTCGATGCGTTGTCCTGCCCGCGTCACGCGGCGCTTGATCGTGTCAATCGTCAGGTCGGCAATTTCGAGGATTTCGCTTTCGCGCAGCGGGCCGCGCCGCAGGATGGTGCGCACACGCGCCACCAGTTCGGCAAAGGCGAAGGGTTTGACGAGGTAATCGTCTGCGCCCAGTTCCAGGCCCTTCAGGCGGTCGGCCAGTTCGTCGCGCGCGGTCAGGCACAGCACCGGCGTGCTCTTGCGGCGGCGCAGTTCCTGCAGCACCTGCCAGCCGTCCATGCCGGGCAGCATGACGTCGAGCACGATCAGGTCGTAGTCATGCTCCATGGCCTGGAAAAGGCCATCGGGGCCGGTGCGGGCGAGGTCGGCCACAAAGCCGGATTCCGTCAGGCCCTTGAGCAGGTAATCGCCCGCTTTGGGCTCGTCTTCAACAATGAGCAGTCGCATGGTGAAAAGTGGCGCGCTGGGTGTCTGCGCCAATGCCGCCACGATATGCCAAAACCTTGGGCCCAGGCACAAAGATGACAAGTTTGTCATCTTCGAGTCATGCCCGCGTGGTGCACCGCTCCCTAGACTGGCCCCACTGACATCGCCCCCCCCATCCCCCTTGTTTGCTGATGTCAGGCCTTTTCAAGGAGATCCTCATGGCGATTCGATTCCAACGTGTGCTTCCCCTGGCTGCACTGGCCGCTATGCTGGCAACCGGCACGGCCGTGGCCGCGCAAGGCGATCACGATGCCTGCTGCGCGCCGCAGGCCAAGTCGATGGCCGCACCGCTGGCCAAGACCAGCGCCCGTGACCCGTACACCGATGGCGCCCGGACCGGAACGCGCGACCCCTATACCGATGGCGCAAAGGCCGGCGCACGTGATCCGTACACGGACGGTGCAGCGCAAACGGTGCTCGATGCCCGCGTCGGTGCGCGTGACCCTTACACCGATGGCGGCCTGAGCAGCCCGCGCAGCCCGGATCCGTACACCGACGGTGCGATTGCGTAATGCGCCGTGTCCAGTCCGTCGGGGCAGCCCTCATGTGTCTTTTGGCTGCCCCGTTGGCCACCGCTGCGGCGATTGACCCCGTTGCTCCGGTGGCCCTTTCTATGCCCGGTGCATCAGCGGTTGCGGCAACGGAGCGGGTGACGCTGCAGCAAGCCGTTGAGCGCGCGGTGCAGACACATCCGGCGCTGGCCGCTGCGGGCTATGAGGTGGCCGCCAGCGAAGGCGCGCTCGACCAGGCCCGTCGGTTGCGCAATCCCGAAGCGGCCTTTACGACGGAAGACGTCCGCCGCGACCGCGCCACGATGACGGCGCAACTGAATATCCCGTTGGAACTGGGCGGCAAACGCGGCGCCCGCACACGCGCCGCAGAAGTGGCACGCGACGCCACCGCGCAGGATGCTGCCGTGCTGCAGGCCGAGCTTCGTGCAG
This sequence comes from Ralstonia edaphi, assembly GCF_958350185.1. Lineage (NCBI taxonomy): Bacteria > Pseudomonadati > Pseudomonadota > Betaproteobacteria > Burkholderiales > Burkholderiaceae > Ralstonia > Ralstonia edaphi. The sequence continues at coordinate 129,534 of NZ_CATWHI010000004.1, read as the reverse complement.
ATGTCACGCGTGCGTTTTTTGATCTCGTGATTGCGCAGGAGCGCGTCGCGCTTGCGCAGGCGTCGGATGCGTTGGCCGCCCAGGCTGAATCCGCCGCCGCGCGCCGCGTGCAGGCAGGCAAGGTGTCGCCGGTGGAGCAGACCAAGGCGGGCGTGGCACGCGCCAGCGCCGCCATCGAACTGCGCGACGCGAATGCCGAGTTGCGGGTCGCCCAACGCGCCCTGGCGGCCTTCTGGGGCGCGCCTTCTGCCGCGCCCGAAGCCGACGGGAGCGCAGAGACGCTGCCAGTCGTGCCGCTCGAAGCACGTCAGGCCACCGGCACGCTGGAAAACACGCCCCGCGCCATCCGCGCCCGTCTGGAAATCGACCGCCGCCAGGCACTCGCCAACGTGGAGCGCAGCAAACGCGTGCCGGATGTAACGCTCACGGTGGGCGCCAAGCGCGACAGCGCCGCGAACAACAACATGGCGGTGCTCGGCATTGCCGTGCCGCTGCCGTTGTTTGATCGCAACCGGGGCAGCCAGCTTGAAGCGCAGCGTCTGGCCGACAAGGCGTTTGAAGACTACCGCGCCCTGCAGCTTGAACAGAACGCCGCGCTTGCGCAAGACGTCGCGCGGCTCGACGCGGCGCGCGCCGCCGTGCAGTCGCTGCGGCAAGACGTGCTGCCCGGCGCGCAGCGCGCGTATGACGCGGCACGCATCGGCTTTGATGCCGGCAAGTTCAATTTTCTCGATGTGCTGGACGCCCAGCGCACGCTGTTCCAGGCGCGCGCGCAATACCTGGCTGCGCTGTCGCGCGCGCATCAGGCGGCTGCCGGCATCGATCGCATCCTCGGCCGGTAGTGCGGCCTTTCTCTTTCTGCAGACATGACACTTCCACCGCAACAACGGCGCGCCATCGCGCTCATCGTCGTGTTAGGCGCGCTGGCCGCTGCCGGGCTATGGCTTGGCATGGGCGCGCGCCAGACTGGCACGTCCGAAGCTGAAGCGGCGCCTGCAGCCGCCACCGAGCAGGCCGAGGCACCTCACGCCGAGACGCTTGCCATGACGGCCGAAGCCATCGCCAATGCAAAGATCGGCGTGGATACCGCAGGGGCTGCCGAGTTGCGAACAGAGGTTGTCCTTCCCGGCGAGATCCGCCTGAACGAAGACCGCACCGCCCACGTGGTGCCGCGCGTGGCCGGTGTGGCGGAGAAGGTGGCGGTGGAACTGGGCCAGCCCGTGACGCGCGGCCAACTGCTGGCTGTGCTGTCCAGCCCCGCGCTGTCGGATCAGCGCAGCGAACTGCAGGCCGCTCAGCAACGCCTTGCGCTCGCGCAGGAAACGCACGCACGCGAAAAGCGCCTCTGGGAGCAGGGCATCGCCGCCGAACAGGATTACCAGCAGGCGCGCACATCGCTGCAGGAAGCGCGCATTGCTGCGGACAACGCCCGCCAGAAGCTGACGGCCATTGGCGCAGCACCGGCGGGTTCGGCGCTGAATCGCTTCGAGTTGCGTGCGCCGTTTGATGGCGTGGTGGTCGCCAAACACCTGTCGCAGGGTGAAGCCGTGCAAGCGGAGACAGCCGTTTTTACCGTGGCGGACCTGCGCACCGTGTGGGCGGACTTTTCCGTCACCGCCAAGGACCTGGAGGCGGTCACCACCAACGCTGCCGCCACCGTGCGCGCCACGGCCACGGGCACCGCCGTGCAAGGCAAGGTCTCATACGTTGGCGCATTGCTGGGCGAGCAGACCCGCACCGCGCCCGCCCGCGTCACGCTTGACAACCCGAAGCTCGCTTGGCGGCCCGGCATGTTCGTCAACGTATCGGTCGAATCGGGGCGCGTGCAGGTGCCCGTGGCCGTGCGCGCCGATGCCGTGCAGACCGTCGATGAGAGACCCTCGGTGTTTGTGCCCGTGCCCGCAGGCTTTGAAGTGCGCCCCGTCAAAACGGGCCGCACCGACGGCACCTGGACGGAGATTCTCGAAGGGCTTCCCGCCGGCACGCGCTACGCCGCGACCAACAGCTACGTGCTGAAGGCCGAAGCCGGCAAGTCAGCCGACCACGGTCATTGAAAGGAGGCGCCATGTTTGAACGCCTCTTGCGCACCGTCATCGCCCAGCGCTGGCTGGTGCTGCTGGCCGTGTTGGCCGCCGCCGCGTTCGGCGCGTACAGCTATACGCGTCTGTCGATCGACGCGGTGCCCGACATCACCAACGTGCAGGTGCAGATCAACACGCCGGCACCGGGCTATTCGCCGTTGGAAACCGAGCAGCGCATCACCTACGCGCTCGAAACCGCCATGGCCGGCTTGCCGAAGCTGGAGCAGACGCGCTCGCTGTCTCGCTACGGCCTGTCGCAGGTGACGGTGATCTTCAAGGAGGGCACCGACATCTATTTCGCGCGCCAGCTGGTGAGCGAACGCCTGCAGGCCGCAAAGGAACAGTTGCCCGACGGCATTTCGCCTAGCATGGGGCCGGTCTCCACCGGCCTGGGCGAGATCTACCTGTGGACCGTGGAGGCCGATGCCAACGCGCGCAAGCCGGACGGCACCGCTTACACCCCCGCCGACTTGCGCGAGCTGCAGGACTGGGTGATCCGCCCGCAGATCCGCAATGTGCCCGGCGTGACGGAGGTGAACACCATCGGCGGTTTTGCCAAGGAATTCCTGGTGGCGACGAGCCCCGAACGCCTGGCGTCGTACAAGCTCACGCTGGCCGATGTGGTGACCGCGCTGGACCGCAACAACGCCAACGTCGGCGCTGGCTATATCGAGCGCAAGGGCGAGCAGTACCTCGTGCGTGCGCCCGGCCAGTTGCGCGATGCAGCGGACATCGGCAACGTCGTGCTCGCCAGCCCGAACGGCACGCCGGTGCGCTTGCGTGACGTCGCCAGCATCGAAAGCGGCAGCGAACTGCGCACGGGCGCGGCGACCAGCAATGGGCGCGAAGTCGTACTCGGCACGGCGTTCCTGTTGATGGGCGAGAACAGCCGCACCGTCTCGCAGGCCGTGGACAAGCGCATGCAGGAGATTCGCAAGACGCTGCCGGCGGGCATTCGCGTGGAGTCGGTGTACGACCGCACGGTGCTCGTCGACAAGGCCATCGCCACGGTCAAGAAGAATCTGCTGGAAGGCGCCATTCTCGTCATGGCGGTGCTGTTTCTCTTCCTGGGCAACCTGCGTGCAGCCGTGCTGACGGCGCTGGTGATTCCCTTGTCGATGCTGATGACGTTCAGCGGCATGGTGTCGGCCAAGGTAAGCGCCAACCTGATGAGTCTGGGTGCGCTGGACTTCGGCATCATCGTCGACGGCGCGGTGGTGATCGTCGAGAACTGTGTGCGGCGCCTTGCGCATGCGCAGGAATTGCGCGGACGCCCGCTCACGCGCGCCGAGCGTTTCGACGAGGTATTTGAAGCCGCCCGCGAAGCGCGCCGCCCGTTGCTGTATGGCCAGCTCATCATCATGGTGGTGTACCTGCCGATCTTTGCGCTCTCGGGTGTCGAAGGGAAGATGTTCCACCCGATGGCGATCACGGTGGTGCTGGCGCTGGCTGCGGCCATGATTCTCTCCATCACGTTTGTACCGGCCGCCGTGGCGTTGTTCATTGGCGAACGCGTGGCCGAGAAAGAGAACCGCCTGATGGGTTGGGCGCGCCGCATGTATGCCCCGCTGCTCGAACGGGTGCTGGCTGCGCCTGCCGTGGTGTTGACGTTTGCCGCGGTGGCGGTGTCGGTCTCGGTGGTGGCCGCCACGCGCCTGGGCGCGGAGTTTGTGCCCAATCTGAACGAAGGCGATCTTTCCATCCAGGCTATGCGCGTGCCCGGCACCGGCCTGGCGCAATCGCTGGACATGCAGATGCAGATCGAGCGCACGCTCAAGACGAAGTTTCCCGAGATCGAGCGTGTGTTTGCGCGCACCGGCACCGCAGAAGTGGCGACCGACGTGATGCCGCCCAGCATCTCCGACGGCTACATCATGCTCAAGCCCGAGCGCGACTGGCCGGCCGGCCCCGATGGCAAACGACGCAACCGGGAGCAGTTGCTCGCGGACATTCGCTCCACAGTCGAAGCGCTGCCCGGCAACGCGTACGAGTTCTCACAGCCGATTCAGTTGCGCTTCAACGAGCTGATTTCGGGCGTACGCAGCGACGTGGCCGTCAAGCTCTTCGGCGACGACATGAGTGTGCTGGAAGCCCAGGCCACGCGTATTGCGGCGCAGCTCGGCAAGCTGGCCGGCGCTGCCGAGGTGAAGATCGAACAGACCGGCGGCCTGCCTTTCCTCAACGTCGACATCGATCGCGACAAGGCCGCGCGTTATGGCCTCTCCATCGGCGCGATTCAGGACACGGTGTCCGCTGCCATCGGCGGGAAGGATGCGGGCACGGTGTTCCAGGGGGACCGTCGTTTCGGCATCGTCGTGCGGCTGCCGGAAGCCGCGCGCAGCGACCCGGCCGCGCTGGGCCGCCTGCCGCTGGCGCTGCCCAACGGGCAGGGTTACGTGCCGCTTTCCGATGTGGCCACGCTCAACGAGGTGACCGGCCCCAACCAGGTCAGCCGCGAAGACGGCAAGCGCCGCATCGTCGTCAGCGCCAATGTGCGCGGGCGCGATATCGCCTCGTTCGTCGAAGAAGCGCAGGCGGTGCTCGATGCGCAGGTGCGCCTGCCGGCCGGTTACTGGATGGCGTGGGGCGGGCAGTTCGAGCAATTGCAGTCGGCCACCGGGCGCCTGCAGATCGTGGTGCCGCTGGCGCTGGCCATGGTGTTCACGCTGCTGTTCATGATGTTCGGCAACCTGAAGGACGGCTTGCTGGTGTTTTCCGGCATTCCGTTTGCGCTGTCGGGCGGGATCCTGGCGCTGGCGTTGCGCGGTATTCCGTTGTCGATTTCCGCGGCGGTGGGCTTCATCGCGCTGTCGGGCGTGGCGGTGCTCAACGGGCTGGTGATGCTGAGCTTCATCCGCAGCCTGCGCGAGAGCGGCAAGCCCGTCGACGAGGCCGTGCGCGAGGGCGCGCTAACGCGCTTGCGCCCGGTGCTGATGACCGCGCTGGTGGCGTCGCTGGGCTTCGTACCCATGGCACTGGCAACCGGCACGGGCGCGGAAGTGCAGCGTCCGCTGGCCACGGTGGTGATCGGGGGGATTCTGTCGTCGACGGCGCTGACGCTGCTGGTGCTGCCGGTGTTGTATCGGCTGGCCTATCGACGGGACGCTGGGCGGGAAGGTGTTACGGCGCGGGCAGAGCCGGCGGTGCCATCCGCCGCGCCGTAACGGTGGTGCTTATTCGGCCTGCAGTGCGGCGATGATCTTCTCAGCGTGGGCCTTCAGCTTGTCGGTGTCGGCCTGCACGCGGGCGTGCGGTTGCAGCGGGGTGTCGCTGTAGCGCGGCAGCACGTGAAAGTGCACGTGCGGCACCGTCTGCCCGGCAGCGCTGCCGTTGAGCTGGAAGATGGCAATGCCCGGCGGCGTGAATGCGGCGCGCACGGCGCGCGCCAGCTTGCGCGTGGTGCGGATGGCGGCCGATGCGGCATCGTCGGACAGGTCGAACAATTCCGCTGCGCCTTCCTTGGGCAGCACCAGCACGTGGCCGTCGGCCTGCGGCATGATGTCCATGAAAGCGATGGTGTGATCGTCTTCGTACACCTTGATGCACGGCAGCTCGCCACGCAGGATCTTGGCGAAGATGTTCTGGTTGTCGTAAGTCGCGTCAGGCATGGGTGTCTCCAGTAGGCGGGAAATGCACGGGAAAGCGCTGCGCGAAAGTATATAGGCGACCGGCGGCGACGCGCGTTGCGCAGGTTTGGCACAGATCAAGCCGGCCTGTCGTCGACTGATAGCGGCGCAGCCACATGTTCCAGCGGCTTGCGCTCGGCCGCCGTTCCCCAGCGGGCCTGCACCGCAGCTGCAAGCAGCATCAGCACCGCGCCGAATGCGTAGCCGCCAAACACGGCACCGCGCGAGTGCGTGTCGATCAACCAGCCGAACAGCGCAGGCCCCGCCACGCCGCCCAGCCCCGTGCCGACGGCATAGAACAGCGCGATGGCCAACGCGCGCACTTCCAGCGGAAAGGTCTCGCTCACCGTCAGATACGCCGAGCTGGCGGCGGCCGATGCGAAGAAGAACACCACCGTCCACGCGATCGTCTGCGTGGTTCCATCGAGCACACCGGCCTTGAAGAGCGCGCCACTCACCAGCAACAGCAGGCCGCTGATCGCATACGTGGCGGCAATCATCGTTCGCCGGCCCACTACGTCGAACAATCGCCCGAGCAGCAGCGGCCCCAGAAAATTGCCGAGCGCAAACGGCAGCAGGTATGTGCCCACCTTCGTTGCGGGCACGTCATAGAAATCGGTCAGCACCAGCGCGTACGTGAAGAAGATCGCGTTGTAGAAGAACGCCTGCGCTGCCATCAGCGCGAGGCCCACCAGCGCACGTTGCCGGTGCTGCACGAACAGCACGCGGGCCACTTCGGCCAAGCGAGGATGGCCGCGGCTGCGCATGCGCAATGCGGGCAGTGGCGCGGTATCGAAGCGATGGCCGCGCGATGCAATCTCGCTTTCGATGTCGCGCACGATGGCCTGCGCTTCTTCATGCCGGCCGCGCGTGATGAGCCAGCGTGGGCTTTCTGGAATCCAGAAACGCATGACCAGAATGATGAGCCCCAGCACTGCGCCGATGAAGAAGCACAGCCGCCAGCCCGTATCCACGCTCAGGTGTGCGGGGTCCAGCAACCACAACGAGGCGCCCGCGCCCAACGCCGCCCCGACCCAGAACGTGCCGTTGATGGCGAGGTCCGTCCAGCCGCGCACGCGTGCCGGCGTCAGTTCCTGAATGGTCGAATTGATGGCTGCGTATTCGCCGCCGATCCCTGCGCCCGTGAGCACACGAAACACGACGAGGCTGGCAAAGCTCCACGAAAACGCCGTGGCGAACGTGGCGAGGATGTACACGCCCAGCGTGATGAAGAACAGCTTGCGGCGGCCGAGCCGATCCGTCATCCAGCCGAACAGCAGCGCGCCGAATACCGCCCCGATCAGGTAGGCACTGCTGGCAATGCCGACCTGCGCATTGGTGAGATGCAAGGCGGGGCTTTGCTTGAGGGTGCCCGCCACGGCACCGGCCAGCGTCACCTCCAGGCCGTCGAGCAGCCACGTAATGCCCAGCGCAATGACCACGCGCGTGTGAAAGCGGCTCCAGGGCAGGCGATCGAGCCGGCTGGGCAGGTCGGATGTGTGGAAGGCTGGCGATTCGGGCATCGCGGCGCACTCGGAGGGGAATGCGCCCCAAGCAGCACGAATTATTCCCGCGCAGGTGTGCCCGAATCTTCTTGCGGTGCGCCGGCGAGCAGCGTGTCTTCAAAGAAGCGGCGGCGCGCGTCCTTGTCGGGCTTGCTGCCCTGGTGCCAGAGCGTGGCCTCCGACAGCTGGTAGGCGTACAGCATGAAGGCGCGCGTCTTGGCGTCCTTGCGCGTAAAGCCGATCGCCTGGAAATGCTGGACGTAGTAGTCCATGCGGTGTTCGTCGACGGCTTCGACTGCCTCTTGTGCCATCGGGTCGCGCCGCGCCCAGGCGCGGATGGCGAATTCGATCATGGCGGTGCGGCGCGCGCTGCGTCCGCGAAACGGCAGCGCGAGCAGATCGCGCACCAGGCCCTGCACCGATGCGTTCTGCCGCTCCAGCTTGGGGCCGATGCGCGTGCGCTCGCTCCAGTCTTGCAGCACCTGGTGCAGCAGGTCGTCGCGGTTCTTGAAGTGCCAGTAGAAGCTGCCGCGCGTGACGTCCAGCTGCTTGGCGAGCACATCCACGCGCACCGCATCGATGCTCTTGGTGACGAGCAGATCGGTGGCGGCGCGCACCCAGTCGTCGGGCGTGAGCTGGGCACGCGGCGCGGCAGGGGCGGAGGTTTCGGCATCGACGTCGACGGCAGCGTCGTGTTCGTCGATCAGCAAGGAAGGCTTGGGCATGAAGGCGGATTCTAGTCCCGCTGACACGGCTGTCCAGCGCTTAAATCATGCTGAGGCCCCCAGGTTTGCGCGGGTTGACACGGCAACAAACGCCCTCCTACCATGCACATACGTTTGTGTATGGAAGGATCGAGCTACCGTAAGCCTCGGTTTGCGGTTTAGTACAAGAACCATGCTCGACGATGCCTTCTGCACGGCGTCTAACGATAAGACATCAGGAGACATTTGCATGAAGGCATTCCGACTCGCGCTGTGCGCGGCGGCAGCAGTTGGCACATTTGCGGGCGCATTCTGCCCGAGCACCGTCCACGCCGAGACCGTCAAGATCGCGTGGATCGATCCGCTGTCCGGGCTGATGGGCGCGCTGGGCCAGAACCAGCTGCGCAGCTGGCAATACGCCGCCGATCTGGCCAACCAGCAGAACTGGAGCGGCAACGGCACCAAGTTTGAAGTCGTCGGCTTTGACAACAAGGTGTCACCGCAAGAAAGCCTGACGATCCTCAAGCAGATCACCGACCAGGGCATCCGCTACGTCGCGCAGGGCGACGGCTCCAGCGTGGGCATGGCGCTGCAGGACGCGATCGCCAAGTACAACGACCGCAACCCGGGCAAGGAGATCATCTATCTCAACTACGCCGCGGTCGATCCGGACATGACCAACAGCAAGTGCAACTACTGGCACTTCCGTCTGGACGCCAACTCCGACATGAAGATGGAGGCCCTGACCAGCTACCTGGCCAAGGACCCGAACATCAAGAAGGTCTATCTGCTGAACCAGAACTACTCGTTCGGGCACCAGGTGGCGCGTGCGGCCAAGGAATACCTCAAGCGCAAACGCCCGGACATCCAGGTGGTGGGTGAAGACCTGCACCCGCTGGCACAGGTGAAGGACTTCTCGCCGTATGTCGCGAAGATCCGGGCATCGGGCGCCGATACGGTCATCACCGGCAATTGGGGGAGCGACCTGGCGCTGCTGATCCGTGCGTCGAAGGATGCGGGCCTCGCCACCAACTTCTATACGTACTACGCAGGCACCACGGGTGTGCCCACGGCGATGGGGGCCTCCGGCGCCGACCGCGTGAAGGTCATCAGCTACTTCGCCCCGAACGACGGCAACGCGAAGACGAGCGCCGTGCTCGACGGCTTCAAGAAGAAGTACAACGACGACTTCTTCAACGCCGATGTCTACACCGGCATCGCCTTCCTGGCCAAGGCCATCAAGACCAGCGGTTCGGCGGAGCCGGCCAAGGTGGCCAAGGTGATGGAAGGCATGACGGTCGATGGGCTCAACGGCCCGATCGAGATGCGCAAGACCGACCACCAGGCCCAGCAGACGCTGTACGTGACCACCTGGGTCAAGGCCGACGGCAAGAAGATCAAGTACGACCAGGAAAACACCGGCTACGGCTGGCGCACCGACGTCACGCTGGAACCGCACCTCGCGGCCCAGCCGACGTCGTGCCAGATGAAGCGTCCGGCGTCGTAACCGCGTGATGGAGGTGTCCCGGGGTCAATTCCTCAGACCGGGGACACCACGCCTGTGCCCGCCAGGTGTCCGCGGGCGTTCTCCAGAAATCGATCCACCGTCGCCTGCACCGATTCCGGCGACCAGCCGGCAATGTGCGGCGTCAGCACGACCTGCTCCAGGTCCAGCAGCCCGGCCGGCGGCTTGGGCTCGCTCTCATACACATCCAGCCCCGCGCCCCCCAGCTTGCCTGAGCGGATGGCGGCTTCCAGCGCCGCCGTATCGACCACGCTGCCGCGCGCAATGTTGACCACGTAGCCGTTCGGGCCCAGCGCTTCCAGGATCGTCTGGTTGACGAGGTGTTTGGTCTGCGCGCCGCCGGGCGTGGCAACGATCAGGAAGTCCGCCCACTCCGCCATGTCCTTGAGCGCATCGAAGTAGCGGTACGTCACGCCTTCGCGCGGCTTGCGATTGTGATAGCCGATCTGCATGTCGAACCCTGCTGCGCGGCGCGCGATCTGCATGCCGATGGTGCCCAGGCCGACGATGCCCAGACGCTTGCCGCATACGCCGGGTTGCAGTGGAATGTCGTCGCGCCAGACGCCGTTGCGTGTGGATCGATCGAGTTTGGCAATGCCGCGCACGGTGGCCAGCAGCAAGCCAAAGGCGTGGTCGGCCACGCAGGCGTCGTTGGTGCCGGCGCAGTTGGCTACCACCACCCCGCGCGCCCGGGCGGCCTCCACGTCGATGTTCTCGTAGCCGGCGCCCAGCGCGCAGGCAAGTTCCAGCTTGGGCATTGCAGCCATCTCCGCGCCCGTCAGGCCCGTCGAGCCATTGGTGAGCACGATACGGACATCCTGCCCGTGGCGGGCGATGGCGGCGTCGCGTTCGGCCCGGGTGGGCGCATGGATGACGTGGAAATGTTCAGCGATCTGCGCCACGTTGTCGGGCGTCATCGCGATGAGGAGCAGCAGGGTGGGTGACATGGGATCAGGAGAGAGGGCGGGCGGCATGAACGGGCGGGACCCCGCAGGGAGGTGCGTCGCACGGCGCTTGGCGATGATAACGCGCGCTCCTGGGCCTTGCTCAAAGCCACGCCGGCCATGCGGTTACACCCCGTTACCGATGAGCGGTTTTGGTTGCACGGGTTTGCAAGGCGGCGGCATAGACTTTGCGGCAAGAGGCGCATGGCCGCAGGCCGCAGACGAGACTGCCGGTCGGGCCCAGACGCCTCGCTCACAAGACGGGATTCATCATGCAAGCAACGAACAAGTCGGACCGTGCAGGGCGGGCAGCGCGTTGGGTGGCAGCGACCGCATTGGCGGCCGTGGCAGCCGGGCTGACAGGCTGCGTGACAGCGCCGGCCTACCCCGGATACGGCGCGGGCTACGGGGCAGGCTATGCCGCGGGCAGCAATGCGTACGGCAACAGCACCGGCCCGACCACCTACAGCAGCGGCTATACGAGCGGGTACGACAACACGTACGGCAACGGCTACGGCAGCTACGGCCAGAATGCTCCCCAGCCCTATCCGCAGCCGCAGCCGACATACTCGCAGCCGAACTATTCGCCGTATCCGAACAACGGCGACCCGTCTTATCAAGCGCCGGCGGACAACCGCTACGGCGTTGTTGAATACGTCGAAGCGGTGCCGGTGCGGGGTCAGGCGAGCGGCGTGGGTGCCGTGCTCGGCGGCGTGGTGGGTGGCTTGCTCGGCCACCAGGTGGGCGGCGGACGCGGCAACACCGTGGCCACCATCGGCGGCGCGGTGGCGGGTGCCATGGCGGGCAACGCCGTGGAAGGCAACACGGTGGTCGGCCAGACGTACCGCGTGACGATGCGGCTGAACGACAACTCGCGTATCACGCTCACGCAGAACAACCCCAACGGCCTGCGCGTGGGCGATCGCGCCCGCATCGAAAACAACATGGCAGTGCCGTACTAGCCACATCGCGCATGGGAGGTGCCCGCACCGGCTTCAGAAACGGCGCGGGCCGACCGATATAGCGGAGGCGATAACCCCGCGGTGATTCCCATGCTCAATCGACTTTCCATCCGTTTCCGACTCAACGCAGCGCTGGCGCTCTTGGCCGCGCTACTGGTGGCCACCGGCACCATCGGCGTGGTCGGAATGCGCGCATCTGACGCGAACATCAACGAGATCTATTCCAATCAGCTCGCTTCGACCTCGCTGGTCGGCAAGTCGCAGCTGAATGCGGCGATCGTCCGTACAACACTGGATCGCGCTGTCTTCCATCCGGATGCGGCCGATGTACCGGCCATCCTGGACAAGGCGAACGGCTACCGCGCCAAGTCTGACGACGCGTGGAAGCAATACAAGGCGCTGCCCATGAGCGCGGATGAAACGCGCCTGGCCGCCGACATGGAAGTCAAGCGCAACGCGCTTTTCCATGACGGCATCGAGCCGTTGATGAACGCGTTGCGTGCCCGCGATGCCGCGACCGCCGACAAGGTGGTGATGACCGTCATCCCGCCGCTGTCCGTGGCGCTGTCTGCCGCTGCCGACGCGCTGGACCGCAGCCAAGTCCAACAGGCCAAGGCAGCCTACGAAAGCGCGGCCGCGCGCTCGCATGCCTTTCTGATGCTGATCGTCGGCGCCATCGTGGTGGGCATTGCGGCGGCGCTGGGCTGCGCATTCGGCCTGCACCGTGCGATCTCGGTGCCGCTGTCTAAGATGCTGGGCCACTTCAGCGCGATCTCGAACGGCAACCTGACCGAGCGCATCACCGTCAGCAGCAAGGACGAAATGGGTGCACTCACGCAAGGTCTCATCGACATGCAGAACGGCCTGATCCGCACCATCGTGACGATGCGCGGCGGCAGCGAATCCATCGCCAGCGCCACCAAGCAGATTGCGGCCGGCAACATGGACCTGTCGCAACGCACCGAAGAACAGGCGTCGTCGCTGGAAGAAACCGCGTCGAGCATGGAAGAGCTGACGAGCATCGTGCGCCAGAACGCCGACAACGCGCGTCAGGCCAGCCAGCTCGCGGGCAACGCATCGGACATCGCCGTCAAGGGCGGTGAAGTGGTGGGCCGCGTGATCGAGACGATGTCGGGCATCAACGACAGCAGCAAGAAGATTGCCGACATCATCGGCGTGATCGAAGGGATTGCCTTTCAGACCAACATCCTCGCGCTGAATGCCGCAGTGGAAGCTGCGCGCGCAGGCGAGCAGGGCCGTGGGTTTGCGGTGGTGGCCGGCGAGGTGCGCAGCCTGGCGCAGCGTTCGGCCACGGCAGCGAAGGAAATCAAGGAGCTCATCAGCGATTCGGTTGGCCGCGTTGAGAACGGCTCGACGTTGGTGACCGAGGCCGGCGCGGTGATCGACGAAGTGGTCGTGGCCGTCAAGCGTGTGACCGACATCATGGGCGAGATCAGTTCCGCATCGGACGAACAAAGCGCTGGTATCGAACAAGTCAATCAGGCCGTCACGCAGATGGACGAAGTGACCCAGCAGAATGCCGCGCTGGTGGAAGAGGCAGCGGCGGCTGCGCAATCGCTGGAAGAACAGGCCGGCGTGCTGCGCGAGGCGGTGGCGTCGTTCCGTTTGCCTGCGGCGGGCGCCCACGCTGAACCTGTGCTGGCGCCCGTGGCCGCGAAGGCGGCGCCTGTTGCATCGACTGCATCCGCCGTGCCGAGCCACATCGCTAAACCGGCGGCGCGCAAACCTGCCGTTGCGACGGCGCGGGTGGCACGCAAGCGCCCGGCTGTGGCGGCAAAGCCTGCCGCTGTGCCGGTTCAGGACGCGAAGGCAGCGCCTGCCGCGGCGGCCGAGCCCAAGCCGGGCAAGCTTGCCTTGGCTGCGGTCTCCCACGATGCCGACGACTGGGAACAGTTCTGACGCACAAGCCGACACGCCGATCCGACAAGCCGCGCCCTGAGCGCGGCTTTGTGTTTCAGCGCTGCAACCGATTTGCGCAATTGCTTGGGCCGATGTTGCCACCCCCCGCCGGCGATTCGCGCGATCACGTCGCCGGCATTCGGGAAGACCGAGCGGTCTGCGCGCTCAGGCGCGCCATTCCTCCGGCAGATCCTTTACGCATAAGGCTTTGCAGCACGTGTGCCGTTGCGTGCTGCAGTCCATCCGCCAACATGCGCCCCGTGCCGGCGGGATGCGCTTCCTGCTCGCCTAACCCAAACACCCTGCACGTGATCCCCCCGCGCCTCCGTCATTCGTAGGGAGGCCTTGTCCTCTGCCCGGACGAACGACTCACCTTATCCGATGGCGTTGCATGCCGTGGCGTTGAACTTGCCACCCTCGCCGCCCGCATCTTGCGTTCACGCATGCAACAACCCGGCGTGTCAGGCACGCGTCTGAAGACGTAGGTGGCGTGCTGCACCGCATAACCGTGCGCCTTGGCGGGCGTTGGTATGGTCCTCGCGTTCCCCCTCGCGGGAAGCAGGCTAGAGGGCGACACATCAACCGGATCGGCAGCAGGCGATCGGGTCGGATGCCACGGCGCAAAGCGGTTGCGTCGCACGTCGAAAAAGACCTTGGGGGAAGCATGAGCGCCACAGCGCAAGGCGGGGGGTACGCCGGACACTGGCAACGCGCCCGTAGGGCCGCGGCAGGGGAGCAGCCATGAGCGAACTGTCATGGGAGCTTTACCTGGCGTTGCTCAACACCCTGACGGTGGCGACCACGCTCGTCATCTTCATCAGCACTGCCGACGATTTTTTCCTCGATGCCTTCTACTGGGTGCGAGAGCTGTGGCTGTGGCCGCAGCGTGGGCGCACGCCGGTCACGATCTCGGCGCAGTCGCTGCGCGAGCGCGAAGAGCAATGGCTCGCCATCATGGTGCCGGCGTGGAAGGAGTACGACGTCATCGCCAAGATGGTCGAAAACACCCTGGCGACGATGGAGTACACGCGCTTCATCATCTTTGCCGGCGCGTACCGCAACGATGCGGAGACCACCACAGAAGTCGAGCGCATGGTGCGCCGCTACCCGGGCCGCGTGGTGCGTGCTGCCGTCACGCACGATGGCCCGACGTGCAAGGCCGACTGCCTGAACACCATCATCCAGACCATCATCCGGCACGAGGCGGGCCACGGCATCCGCTTTGCGGGCGTGATAATGCACGACTGCGAAGACGTCATCCACCCGCTGGAACTGAAGTATTTCAACTACTTCATCGTCGATCAGGACCTGGTGCAGCTGCCGGTGCTCTCGCTTGAACGCAAGTGGTACGAGTGGGTGGCCGGCACGTACATGGACGATTTCTCCGAAACGCACCAGAAAGACCTGGTGGCGCGCCAGGCACTGACCGGCACGGTGCCCGGGGCGGGCGTGGCGCTGTGCTACAGCCGCCGTGCCATCGAAGCGGTGATGAAGGTGCGCGGCGATTCACCCTTCAACACCAGCACGCTGACGGAAGACTACGATTTCAGCTTCCGCCTGCGCGAACTCGGCATGCGCGAAGCGTTCGTGCATTTCCCGATCTGCGAGAACGCAGAGCCCGCGCAGAACGCCGAGGGCAAGACGCGTACCCGCTGGCACCTGGGGCGGCGCAAGGGCACGCGCCCGCAACTGCTGGCCACGCGCGAGTACTTTCCGAGCACGTTCCGCACGGCCTATCGGCAGCGCGCCCGCTGGGTGCTTGGCATTGCCTTCCAGGGTTGGCTGCAGATGGGCTGGAACGGCAACCTCATCACGCGCTACATGTTCTTCCGGGACCGCAAGGGCGTGCTGACCGCGCTGTTCTCGATCCTGGCCTACGTGCTGTCGCTGAACTACCTGGCGCTCGGCGCGCTCTCGGCCAAGGGTGTGTTGACCATTCCGGATGGCACGTTCGTGGTCGGCAGCATCTGGATGCAGGATCTGCTGGCCGTCAACGCTGCGTTGCTCGTCAACCGCCTGGCACAGCGCATGTACTTTGTTGGTCGGCTGAACGGCCCGCTGCAAGGCGTGCTGTGTTTGCCCCGGCTGGTGGTGAACAACTTCATCAATTTCTTCTCGGTATGCCGGGCGTGGAAGATCTTCCTGATCTACTGCCTGACCGGCAAGCCCATCGCCTGGGACAAGACGCAGCACACGTATCTGTCGAACGACGCGCTGGGCCGCACGCGCTGCAAGCTGGGCGAAACGCTGGTCAAGTGGGAAGTGCTTACGCAGGCGCAGCTGGATGCCGCGCTCGCCATCCAGCGCCAGACCGGGCGCCGGCTCGGGCAAGTGCTGGTCGAGCAGGGTTTGGTCACGCCAGACACGCTGGCCGATGCGCTGGCCGAGCAGGTCGACCTGCCGCGCGTGAGCCTGACCAACGTCGTGCTCGGTGCGCTGGCCGATTGCCTGCCGCGTGACCTGGCTGTGCGGCATCACGTGGTGCCGTTCTCGATCGGCGAAGACGGCTCGCTCAACATCGCCGTGTCGGAGTTGCCCAACGGCGAAGTGCTGGAAGAGCTGGCCCGTGCGGCCGGTCGCAAGGTCGCGTGCTTCATGGCATGCGATCACGAGATGTCGGCCGAGCTGGCGCAGATGGCCGACCCCAACCGCCGCACCACGGTCGTATTCGGCCCGGCGGCGCATTCGGCCATGCTGGCCGTCGAATCCATGACGGGCGCCGGCCCAGGCGTTGCAGCCGGCACGGCACCCGCACCCGAGGCTTCCACCATCCCCCCGATTCCTGTGCCGCCGGACTTGCCCCCTGGGCCAGACCCGCGGCCGAACCCATCTGTTGCGGGAGGTGTGGCATGACACACGAGAGAGCCAACCGTTTAACCGTGCGCCGTTTGCGCTGGCCGATTGCCGCGGCAGTGTGGGCGCTGTGTCATGGCGTATCGCTGGCAGAGCAGCCTGCGCCGTTGCAGCCCGATGCCTACTTCCGCGCCGACCGCGCCTATCGCGCCATCGAGGCCAACACGCTCGACGATGCCGAGGCCGCCACGCGCGCGGCTTTGGCTGTGCAGCCCGACAGCCTGCAGTTGAACCTGCTGCTGCTGGATGTGCTCACGCGCAAGGGCCAGTTGGATGCGGCACGCGCGCAGGCCGATGCGTTGCTGCAGAAATATCCCGACGAGCCACGCGTGTATGCGCAGCACGGGTTCCTCGCGCAGAAGGCCAACGACCCCGCCGTGGCCGAACAGGACTTTGCACACGCCGTGCAAGGCACCGACTGGACCGCGCAGGAGCAGCGCAACCTGCATCTGGCCTGGTCGGACAGTGCGTACTCCGCCAAGCATCCGCAGGCTGCCATCGATGCGCTCAGCGGCATGAAAGACCAACCCGATGCCGACGTGCAACTGCGCCTTGCGCAATCGCGCCTGCAACTGGGCGACCGCGACGGCGCGACACAGGCTGCCACGCTGGCTGCCGAACATGCGACCGATCCGGCGCAACAGCGCTACGCCAAGGCGCTGCTTGCCCAGGCGATGGCGCCCGAAGGGCAGGGCGACGCGGCGTCCGCCAATGACCCGCGCGTGGTCGGCCAGCGCGAGTTGAACGAAGCCTACAGCCACTTGCGCGCGCGTGACGACCGCGCAGCGCTGGCTGCGTTCCAGCGCGGATTTGCTACGGGGCAGGGCAACTGGACGCACTACGCCGATGCCGCCTACGCAGCCAAGCGCCTGGGCGACAACCCGACCGCCATCAAGCTCTTCCGGGAAAGCCTCGACCACGCCGATGCCGATGCGAAGAGCGACACCGGTGGCAACGGCGACGACCGCCTTCCGCCCGACCGCCGCTTCGGCTACCGGCGCGAAGTCGAGCAGATGCAGCGGACCTTCGGCGTGGTGCTCTCTGGTGCGTATCAAACATCGGCATTCGGTTTGCCCAACACCGTGAGCGCAGGCCAGGCTGGCGCAGAGGTGTACTGGCAGCCGCCCGGCATCGGCTACCGCGATGGCAGCATCTTCCAACTCTTCGTGCGCGGCTATGACAGCGTGTACGACCGCAACGGCAACACCGGCCTGCCGACCGCGCAGGGCTCGGTGGGGGCGCGCTACAAGCCGATCAAGGACATCAACCTTGTCTTTACCGCCGAGCGTCTCTTCCGCATCGGGCAGCTGACCACCAACGACACGCTGCTGCGCATTGGTTTTTCGACCGACCAGGGCCTCGACCTGCAAGTGACCAAGCCGCGCTGGCAGACCTGGCAGGTGTTCGGGGAGGGCGCGTACTTCCTCAACCAGGGCCGCATGATCATCAGCACCGAGATGCGCTACGGACACACGTGGCTGCTCAACTCGATCAGCGATCGCCTGACGGTCTATCCGCACGTCGTGCTGGCAGGCGATCACGACAACAAGGCGATCGGGCAGCGGTTGGCCCTGGGTGTTGGCCCAGGCATCAACTTCCGTTACTGGTTTCGCGAGTCGCAGTATGCGGCGCCGGCCAGTTGGCTGGATTTGACCGTGCAGTACCGCTTGCCATTGACGCACGCGGATCGAGCCAAGGGGGTGGTCGCGCGCGCCATTCTTTGGTTCTAAGGCAACGCCGGATTCAAGCAGACCCCAGTCAGAGGTGTCGCAGATGAAACGTTTTTGACCGCCGAGGGAAACGGGTAACGAAGAGAAACAGCAGCGACGTCCGCAGGATGGCGTCACTGCGCCATGGCGCGTCAAAGCGGGACGCTTGGCACGGCCTTCGCTCAATGGCGAAGTCTGCGCCGGCGTCAGAAGCGACACGTTCGTCGTCGCGCTTTGCGTGCGCCGATGCAGATGACTGGGGGGAATCATGACAGGGAAAATTCTGACCGTATTCGGCACGCGCCCGGAGGCCATCAAGATGGCCCCGCTGGTGCAGGCATTGCAGGCCGAGGCAGGCTTTACGTCGGCGGTATGCGTGAGCGCGCAGCACCGGCAGATGCTGGATCAGGTGCTGGAACTCTTCGGCATCGTGCCGGAGTTTGACCTGAATCTGATGCGGCCCGGGCAGACGCTGTCCGACATCACGTCCAACGTGCTGGGCGGTATCGACGGCGTGCTTGATGCCTACAAGCCCGATGCCGTGCTCGTCCACGGCGACACGACGACCACGCTGGCGGCAAGCCTCGCGGCGTTCTACCGGCGCATTCCGGTCGGGCATGTGGAGGCGGGTCTGCGTACCGGCAACATCTGGTCGCCATGGCCCGAAGAACTGAACCGGCGCGTCACCGATTCCGTGACCACCTGGCACTTCGCACCGACGGCCGAATCGCGCCAGAACCTGCTGGACGAGGGCATCGACCCGGAGCAGGTCACGCTGACCGGCAACACCGTCATCGACGCGCTGCTCGCAGTGAAGCAACGGCTCGACGACGATGCCGACCTGTCGGCGCAGATGGCCGCGCGCTATCCGTTCCTGGAGGCAGGGCGCCGGATGATCCTGGTGACGGGCCACCGCCGCGAGAACTTCGGCGAGCCGTTCGAGAACTTCTGCGTGGCGCTGCGCGTGCTGGCGGCGCGTCATCCGGATGTGCAGGTCGTGTATCCGGTGCACCTGAACCCGAACGTGCAGCAGCCGGTCAACGCCATCCTTTCCGGCCACGACAACGTTCACCTCATTGCGCCGCAGGACTACCTGCCGTTCGTCTACCTGATGGACCGCGCCTACCTGATCGTCACCGATTCCGGCGGCATCCAGGAAGAGGCGCCCGCGCTGGGCAAGCCGGTGCTGGTGACGCGCGATACCACCGAGCGCCCCGAGGCGGTGGCGTCCGGTACCGCGCGGCTGGTGGGCACCGATACGCAACGCATCGTCGACGAAGCAGAAGCGCTGCTGTGCAACGCCGCTGAATACGAACGCATGGCGCAGGCCCACAACCCGTATGGCGACGGCCACGCCTGCCGGCGCATTGTCGATGCGCTGAAGCGCGCCTTCACCACGCAGCCGCAGAAGTTGCCCCGCGGCCCGCAACTCATTCGCAAACCGGCCACCGAGGCCGAAATCATCGATCTGGAAGCGGCGCGTGCCACCGCGCAAGGGTCGTCAACACAGCACCGCCTGAACGGCTAGGAGGCTTTGATGAAAGCGAAGCAAATCGGGGGCGGCGTGTTGGTTGCCTCCGCACTTGTCGCCGGTTGGCTGATCGTCGCGCCGCCGGGAGCCGGGGATGGCGGCATACCCGCCATCGTGACCGGCGCGACAGACCAGCGCAGCCCGGGCGCCGAGACGGACAAGAAAGCTCCGCCCCCCGCGTCTTCCAAGGCGACGGCCACGGCTGCGTTACCCGAGCAGCGCACCTTTGTTGCAACAGCAACACCCCGGCCCGTGACCGGAGGCGGACGCGCCTACGGCTATGGCGTCATGGATGAGAACGGACAGGTCGTCCCACCGCCACGCACGGTGGTCATGACTGAAGTCCGTCCCGGCATACCGGAAAACGAGACGACAGGTACAGACCGCGGCCACGATCGTGGCCCCAACTTCAACCTCGGGCTCTACCGCCAAGCGGACGGCTCGTTCTATCGCCCATGATTGCCATGAGTCGGAGAGTCATCATGAAGACATTGCTTCGTAAGTTCCTGTGCGCGCTCGTCTTTGCGGGCGGCCTGCTCGGCCTATCGCTGACAGGGCCAGCGCAGGCGGCCACCTGCACGATCGGGCTCGGAACCATCTGTGTGACGGTGGGCGGCACGACAACCACGAGCACGCCGGCGCCGATGCTGGTGTTGTACGACGCGCCGCCAAACGATCAGTACACCAACCTGGGCAAGTCGTACGCGATCATGCTGTACAACCTGCTCGCGCACTTCAACACCACCATCACGCTGCTGCCCGTGCAGAACTACACGGCCGGCATGACCGAGCAGTACACCGCGATCTTCTACATGGGGAGTTACTACAACAACCCCATACCGGCGGCGTTCCTCTCGGATGTGACCACCACGCAGAAGACCGTGGTGTGGTTCAAGTACAACCTGTGGGAGCTCGCCTGGAATACGGCGTATCCGTTCACGTCGCGTTACGGCATCAACTTTGTCGGGCTGCGCGGCATGAACGCCGCACCGTCGGCAAGCGCGCCGAATCCCGGCTTCTTCGATACGGTGTCGTACAAGAACCAGACCATGACGAAGTACTACGCCTTCAATGCCACGACGGGCGTGGTCAGCGCGGATCCGGACATTGGCGTCACGTCGGTGGCCGATCCCACCAAGGCCAGCAGCGTGGTGACGATCAAGAATTCCGTGACGCAGGAAACAGCGCCGTACGTCATCCGCTCAGGCAACTTCTGGTACGTGGCCGACATGCCGTTCTCGTATATCGGGCCGCGTGACCGCTACCTTGCGATGTGCGACATGCTGCATGACATCCTCGGTACCAACGCGCCTACGCTGCACCGCGCGCTGGTGCGCCTGGAAGACGTCAACGCCACCAACACGGTCAGCTCCATCAATACGCTGACGGACTACCTCTACAGCAAGAAGATCCCGTTCTCGATTGCCACCATCCCGCTGTACAAGGACCCGAACGGCGTCTACAACGGCGGCGTGTCGCAGACGATCCACCTGGTCAATGCAACGGGGCTCAAGTCGGCGCTGAATCATGCACTGCCGCGCGGCGGGAAGATCCTGATGCACGGCTACACGCACCAGTACAGCAACATCCCGAACCTCATCAACGCGGTCAGCGCAAACGACTTTGAATTCTGGCTCGCCACGCAGAACCGCCCGGTGAACGAGGACTCGACGCAATGGGCAGCTGGGCGATTGTCTTCGGGCTTGCTGGAGTTCCAGCTCAATGGCTATGCGCCCTTTGCCTGGGAGGCGCCGCATTACCAATCGTCTCCGCTGTCCATCAAGGCCGTGCCGCAGTACTTCAAGAACACTTACCAGCGCGTCGTGTATTACACATCCGATAATCCGCAGACCTTGAACTCGAGCACCGCGGGGCATGATTTCTCGGTCGGCCAGTTCTTCCCCTACATCATCCAGAAGGACTACTACAACCAACGCATCATTCCGGAAAACCTCGGCAACGTGGAATACAACATCTGCAATATCGATCCGTCGTCCTGCCTGACGTACACCGCGCAGGACATCCTCACCAATGCGACGTATGCACAGGTGGTGCGCGACGGCTTTGCCTCGTTCTTCTTCCATCCGTTCTGGCTGGAGCCGGAGCTGGGCACACCGGGCTATACCGACTTCCAGACCATCATCACGGGTATCACCAGCATGGGGTACACCTGGGCGGATGCGAGCACGGTGAAGTGACGATGTGCCGGATGCGCTTGTTGCTGGCGGCAGCCATGCTGGTCATGAGCGCATCCACCGAAGCCGCAGGGCCGGTGGGCGCCATGCCTCCCGGCCCTGTGCCTTTGTATGGCGTGACGGTGGATGCGGTGGACAACATGCCTGCTGTGGTTGATGCACTGTTGCACCTGTCGCGCACGCCCACGGTGCGCGTCGTCTTCGATGAGGGCATGGATGCGCCGCATTACGTCGGGCCGGTGGCCGCCATCCGCGACGTGGCATATGTGATGGGTGAGCTCGTGGATTCCTCCACGCTCAAGCAATACACCACGCCGCAACTGCGCGAGCGCGCCGCCGCTTACCTGCACGCGCTCGGCAGCAACGTCGACGTCTGGGAGATCGGCAACGAAATCAACGGCGACTGGACCGGCACCACGCGCGACGTCGTCGACAAGACGATGGCCGCTTACGAGGTCATCAAAGCGGGCGGTAGCCGCACGGCGCTCACGCTCTACTACAACGAGGGATGCGCCGAACAGCCGTCACGGGCGATGTTCGATTGGGTGCAGCGGAACCTGCCGCCACGCCTGCGCGATGGGCTGGACTACGTGTTCATCAGCTTCTATGAAGACGACTGCAAGATCGCGCCGCCCGATTGGAACGCCGTGTTCGCCCGCCTGGGAGAACTGTTTCCGCACGCCGCGCTCGGGTTTGGTGAAGTCGGTACGCGGCATGCCGCACGCAAGGCGGCGCTTGTCGCGCATTACTACGGGCTTGCGATCA
The DNA here is from genome assembly GCF_958350185.1 of Ralstonia edaphi. Taxonomy (NCBI): domain Bacteria; kingdom Pseudomonadati; phylum Pseudomonadota; class Betaproteobacteria; order Burkholderiales; family Burkholderiaceae; genus Ralstonia; species Ralstonia edaphi. The sequence goes on along the minus strand of NZ_CATWHI010000004.1, from coordinate 107,214 downwards.
CGCATCCGCGGTTTGTGGGCGGGTATTTCTGGTGGTACTTCCGGCAGGACATGGTGCCGCGCTCCAGGCCCCTGTGGCGCAGCCTCGACGCGGCGTTTCTCGGCATGCCTGCAGCGGTCAGCCGCTAGCCCGCGCATTGACGCGCTGGCTGCTGCCTGTTGATTTGCGGTCGGCAAGCTCTTCCGGTCCGACCGGCTCACCGTCACGGCGCACCAGCTGGATCGTGCGCGTGGGCAGGGCGAACGAGGTGCCCAGATTCTCCAGCCCTTCCAGGATCGTCAGGTTGATGCGCTGCTGGATATCCATGTACAGGTTGAAGTCCGGATCGGTCACGAAATACACGACTTCGAAGTTCAGCGCGTTCTCGCCAAACTCCTTGAAGTGCGCGCGATCGAAGCGCGTGTTGCCCGCGGCTTCCACGGCACGGCGCACGATGTCCGGAATCTTCTGCAGCTGCGCGGCGCGCGCATCGTAGGTCACCCCAAAGGTGAAGACGATGCGTCGTTCCGACATCCGTTTGTAATTGTGAATCGTGCTCTTGAGCAGCGCCGTGTTGGAAGCGATGATCTCTTCGCCCGACAGGCTGCGGATGCGGGTGGTCTTGAGCCCCACGTTCTGGACCGTGCCGGCGATCGATTCGAAGACGATGAAGTCGCCGATCTCGAACGGCTTGTCCAGCCCGATCGCCAGCGACGCAAACAGGTCGCTCAAAATGCTCTGCACCGCCAGCGCCACCGCCACGCCGCCCACCCCCAGGCTGGCGACGAAGGCCGTGATGTTGACGCCGACATTGGCGAGGATGGCCAGCAGCAGCATCGACCACAACGCAAACCGCAGCACCCACGCCGTCATTGACGTGATCACCGGGTTGCGGGTGGCGTGGGTCTGTGTCGACAGCCGGTCGCGTGCCCACAGCTTCACGCCGCGGTTGAGCCACAGTGCAATCTGAAAGCCGATGATGACGAACCAGATGTGGTCGAGCTTATTGGCAATGCGCGTGGGCAGATCGATGAAGTACGAACCGGCAAGCAACGCGGCCAGTGCAATGAAGAGCGGATGCGTATCGCGCAGCACTGCGGTGACGAGAATGTCAAAGCGATGACCGGTACGGCGGGCGCGCGCATCAAGGCGGTTGCAGATGAGGCGCAACACGCTTGAGAGCACTGCATACGCGGCGATGACAGTCAACGTGGCGGCGGCCCAATCGCGGGCCGGCACGCGCAGGAAGGTGTGGGCGTTGAGCCACTCCATGGGTTTCTCCGTGCAGACAACACGGATGCTGCGCCGCACATAGCGTGCCTGCGCTACGGCCGCAGCGCTGCCGCCGGGTCGGCGTCAGTCGATACACACACGCGGTTGCGACCCTGACGCTTGGCTTCCATCAGGCCGAGATCGGCTTCGGCCAGCAGGCGCGCAAGGTCTTGCCCGGGGCGCAGCGGTGCGGCCCCTGCGCTTACAGTCAGCGGCCCCACGGGCGTTTGCGTGACAGCCACCGCAGTCTTGAGCCGGTCCACCACGGCAAGCGCGCCAGTCAGTCCGCAGCCGGGTAGCAGCACGGCGAATTCGTCGCCACCCAGACGGCCGAACAGATCGCCCGGACGCAGCACGCCCGCCAGCGCATCAGAGAGTGCGACGAGCGCTTCGTCACCGGCGGCGTGTCCCCACGTGTCGTTGATGGATTTGAAGTGATCGACGTCGAGGTACAGCGCGCACAGCGGCTCGCCATGATGCTGCGCGCGCTCGACCGCGAAGCTGCCGAGTTCAAAGAAGCGCTGCCGCGCGAGCATGCCGGTCAGGTGGTCGGTGTTGGCGCGCTCGGCCAGGCTGCGTTCGGCCGCGAAGTGCCGGGCCATCGCGCGCAACAGGTAATGGTGAATGACCGCGGCTGCAGCAATGCAGATCGGCAGATAAAGCACCAGACCGAGCCAGCCGTGGCGGATTGCCGCGGCGGGTTCTGGCGCGATCAGTAGCGCGACGATGGGCCCGGCCGTGCACAGCGCCATGGCAATGCAGAAATCGCGTCGGGTGAGCCACGCGGGGCTGGTGGCAAGCGGCATCAGGTAGAACGCCGGCAGGACCCATTGAAGCCCCGCCTGATGACCGAACGCGATGATGGCGATTTCCTCTGCCAGCAGGTGCGTCAGCGCCAGCGGCCCCCACATGCCGGTATGCCGATACCGCTGTGCGATCACCACGATCGCCAACAGCAGCCCGAGCAGCGCAAGCAGCGGCTCGGGCCGAGGCAACAGCCCGACCGACCAGCCGAGCATGATCGCGAAGGCGTAACCGAGCACGCCGCATTTGCTCAGCGCGAGGATCATCGGCACGAAATGGCGCGCCTGATAGTCACGCGAGGGCGTGCGGGCGTCGGGCAGGTCGGAGGCGGTGGGCAGGTTCGCGCTCAAGGCAGGACAAGAAAGGCCTTCTGACGCGACGGGATGATGCGGGCGCGGGCGTGGCCGGATTACGCAACAAAGCGCGCATTCTAATGGCGGCGGCCCACCCCGTGCGCGGATTTTTAGTGCGGGAATCCCGCAAGGTGCGTATCAGCCTGCCAGCACCTGCCACACCAGCCACACATTGGCGACGCTGATGCCGATGAATAACGTCCACGCCAGCCACGACGTGAATCGGCTGCTCACAAACACGCCCATCAGCGTGCGGTCGCCCGTCATGCGGATCAGCGGAAACATCGCAAACGGCAACTGCAGGCCGAGCACCACCTGACTGATGACCAGCAGCTTGCCGATGGCGTGGTCGCCCAGCATCGCCACGCCGATGAACGCGGGAATCAACGCCAGGGCCCGCGTGATCAACCGCCGCTGCCAGCAGGGAATGCGCAAATCGAGGAAGCCCTCCATGAGGATTTGCCCCGCGATGGTGCCGGTAAAGGTCGAGCTTTGCCCCGCCGCCAGCAACGCGATACCGAACAGCAACCCCGCCAGCGCCGTCCCCACGATGGGCTCCAGCAGGTGATAGGCATCCTGGATGTCCGCCACGTTCTGATGGCCATGCGCGTTGAATGCCGCTGCGGCCAGGATCAGGATCGCGCCGTTCACGAGCAGCGCCAGCCCCAGCGACACGATGGTGTCCAGCCGCGACAGGCCGATGGCCTCGCGCTTGGCGGCTTCCGTGCTGGCCGTCATGCGGGTCTGCACGATGGATGAATGCAGGTACAGGTTGTGCGGCATCACCGTCGCGCCCAGGATGCCGATCGCCAGGTACAGCGGCTCGCGCTGGCTCACGGCCTGCCACGACGGCATCAGCCCGGCCGCCACCGAAGGCCAATGCGGCTTGATGAGCACCAGTTCAACGAAGTAGCACAGCCCGATCGTCAGAATGAGCCCCAGCACGATGGCTTCCAGCTGGCGGAAGTTCTTGCCCTTCAGGCCCAGCACGATCAGCGTGTCGAGCGCGGTGAGCGCCACGCCCCAGAGGATCGGCACACCCAGCAGGAGGTGGAAGGCCAGCGCGCAACCGAGCACCTCGGCCAGGTCGCAGGCAATGATGGACAGCTCCGCCAGCAGCCACTGCACGCGCAACGCGCCGGGCTGATAGCGGTTGCGCGACGCGCGCGCCAGGTCCATGCCGGTGACGATGCCCAGCCGCGCTGACAGGCACTGCAGCACCATCGCCGCCAGGCTGGAGAGCACCACCACGAATAGCAGCGCATAACCGTAGCGCGAACCGGCTTCGATGTCGGTGGCCCAGTTGCCCGGGTCCATATAGCCGACCGACACCAGCAGCCCGGGCCCCGCAAAGCGCAGCAGCTTCTTCCACAGCGGTAGGCCGGGCGGGACGGCAACGGTGCCGCGCACCTCTGAAGGACAGAAGGGCGCGGTGGCGGTGGTGGGCAGGCGGAACATGCGCGGTGGCTTTAAGGAAAATGCAATCGGAATTTCGGAATGATAGCTAAATACCGCGTTGCACGCCCGACGCCGCGTCCGGTATGTGTTCGTGGGGCGACTTCCTCGTCACGTGTCTCCACACATTTAAGGCAAAGCTCAGTCCGTTGCGGTAGATTTCGACCTTCGCCGGCGCCTGTTTTCCAGGTGCCGGTTGTCCGTTTACCGTCATTACCGCCGCCGAGATTCCCGCGCATGAACGCCATCCTCCTTATCGAAGACGATTTGCCGCTGGGCACTGCGCTGGCCCGCGCGCTGCGTCAGGCCGGCTACAACGCGACCTGGGTGCGCCGCCTGGTCGACGCGCAGAAATGGATCACCACGAACACCTTCGAAGCCATCGTGCTCGACCTGGGTTTGCCCGATGGTGAGGGCCATACGTTCCTGGAAGAACTGCGCGCGGCGCACAGCGACGTGCCCGTCATCATTGCGAGCGCGCGCGATGCGCTGTCGGAACGCCTGAAGGGACTCGATTCCGGCGCGGACGATTTTCTGGTCAAGCCGTTTCCCGTGGACGAACTCATCGCCCGCCTGCGCGCCGTGCTGCGTCGCCATGCCGGGCAGAGCACCAATCAGTGGAACGTCGGCAACCTGGTGGTGGAGCCCTCGCAGAAGCGCGTGACGCAAGAGGGCCAGGTCATCGAACTCACGCCGCGCGAATATCAGCTGCTGCTTGAACTTGTGCGTCGCGCCCACCGCTGGGTGCCGCGCGAAACGCTGATGGATGCGCTCTATCGTGAGGGCGACAGCGTCAGCGCCAACGCGCTCGAAGTCGTCATCCACCACCTGCGCCGCAAGCTCGGCAACGAAACCATCCAGACCATTCGCGGTGTCGGCTACATGATCGGCGGCAACCGCGGGGCCGCCCAATGAAGCTGGCGGTTCCAGCCATCCTGCGGGTTCGCTCGCTGTCGTTTCGCCTGTATGTGCTGATCCTGCTGGCGCTGGTGTTGATGCTGCTGGTGCAGCTCGTCATCGCGCATCTGGAAATCTCGCGCACCAACAGCCGCCAGGTGGTGAGCGATCTGCGCATGTCGGCGCAGGCCTATGCGGATCTCACCACGCTCAACATGGATGACGTGCCGCGCCGCGAAGAATTCCTGCGCCGCCTCACCGACATCAAACTGGGCTTGTCGCTGCCCAACATCCTGCCGGGCGAATTCCGCTACGTGCTGTGCGATCGCGCCGGCAACGTCATCACCGCGTTGCCCGGTGCGCCCACCATGCCATGCGGCAAGGCGCACGGCACCGTCGTCGAGATCATGCTGGAAGGCAAGCCGTGGCGCAGCTACACGGTCGACAGCGTCGACGGCAAGATTTCCGCCACGGTGGCGCAGCCGCTGACGGCCTACGAGCGCGCCATCCGCGATCTGTTCCAGGAAGTGGCGGTAGCGCTGGCCATCCTGGCGAGCGCGCTGATGGTGATGGTCGGCTGGGCCGCGCACCAGGGCCTCAAGCCCCTGCGCACGCTGACGCGTCAGGTCGAGGCGCGCGACTCCGCCGACCTCGACCCCGTGCAGAGCGTGGAACATGCGGAGCTGAAACCGCTGGTCGAAGCCTTGAACGGCTTGTTCGCGCGCGTGCGTCGCGGCATCGAGGCGGACCGCCGTTTCTTTGCCGATGCCGCGCACGAACTGCGCACGCCGCTCGCCGCCATTCAGGCGCAAGCGTACGTCGTGTCGCATTCCGACAGCGAAGACGATCGTTCGACCGCGCTGCGCGAATTTGATCGCGGCATCTCGCGCGCAACGCAGTCTCTGGCAAAGCTGCTCGCCATTGCGCGTCTGGACGCCCGCCGCGTGGAGGCGCAACTTGCGCAGGGCGCGTTGTCCGACCTGGCCGGCTGCGCGCGCAGCGGCGTGATCCAGCAGGCGTCGCGCGCCGAACGTCGCAACATCACGCTGTCGTACGACGGCGCCAACCAGGCGTGGGTTTCGGTGTCGCATGAAGACGCCGCGACGCTGGTGGAGAACGTGCTCGACAACGCCGTACGCGAAACACCCAACGGTGGCGAGGTGCGCGTGGCCGTCAAGCGCATCGAGCAAGCCGGCGCGCCGATGGTCGAACTGCGCATTGAAGATTCCGGCCCCGGTATCCCGCCCGACGAGCGCGATCGCGTGTTCGAGCGTTTCTACCGCCCGCGTACCAGCCAGTCGCAGGGCAGTGGCCTGGGCCTGGCGATCGTGCGCCGCATCGTTGAATTGGGGAATGGCTCGGTGGCCATCGAAGACGGCCTGGTGCACGCAGAAGGCAGGGGCTGCGCGATCGTGATCCGCCTGCCTGCGCTGGATTCCGCGCCCGAGCCGATCGAGCCCGATGATGCGCCTCCCGGCATGGCCGACACGCCCAGCCATTGATTGGCGTACCGGCCGTGCCTTCGCTCCTGCCTCGGCTCAGTAACCGACCGTGAAACGCTGGCGCGGGTGCGCCGGCTTTTCCGTTTCGTCGAGGAAGGCGATGGCGTAGTCCTCCATCGAGATCCACGGCTTGCCGTTCGCATCTACCAGCAGCGAATCCTTGCCGACGCGGAAGCGCCCCGTGCGCTCGCCCGGCTCGAAAATGGCCGACGGCGAAACGAACGTCCAGTTCAGCTCGGTTTCCTTGCGCAGCGCATTGAGGAAATCGCGGCCGGCCGAGGCTTCTTCAAAGTACTCTTTGGGAAACTGCGGCGTGTCGATCAGCGCGACGCCCGGTGCCACTTCGAGGCTGCCGGCGCCACCCACGACCAGCAGGCGCGGCACGGCGGCCTTCTTCACCGCCCCCACGATCTGGTCGGCATTGGCCTGCAGGAAACGCACGGTGCTGTAGGCCACATCGTTGCCGGCAAGCGCGGCCACGAGCGCCGCCTGGTCAGCCACGTCGACATCCTTGGTCGTCAGGCCGGCACGCGCCGGCAGCTTCGAGGCGGTGCGCGCAATGGCCGTCACCTGGTGGCCGCGGCGCAGCGCTTCGTCGATCAGGCGGGTGCCCACGCGCCCCGTGGCGCCGATGATTGCGATCTTCATGGTCAATTCCTTGTGGTTGGTCTGGGTGGTTGAAACGTTATATGTAATTAATTCAGTTACATATAGGGATAAAAAAATAGGCCGACATGCGGCCCGGCTAGGCCCGACGGCGGCGGCGCTGCGCGTGCCCTACCTCGCTGAGAATGCTGGCGATGGTCTGCGCAGCCAGCTCGGCTTCCAGCGCGGCCTGCGCGCGCTCCGTCACGCGCTCCAGCACGCCGGTGATCTCGCGGCCGACCTCGCACGCCGGGTTGGGCGTGTTGGGCGGCAGCGCAATCAGCACCGGAGATTCCACCACACGAAAGACGTCGAGCAGCGTGATGCGATCTGCCGGCCGCGCCAGCGTGGCGCCGCCTGTTGCGCCCATCTGCGAGGTCACAAAGCCAGCGTCCGCCAACTGCGCCACCAGACGCCGGATCAGCGCCGGGTTCGTGCCCACGCTGCCAGCAATGAGCGAAGACGGCACCGGCCCCTCCGCGCTGGCAAGCAGGGTGAGGATATGCACGGCGACGGCAAAGCGGCTGCTGGTAGACATGGAGTTAGGCGCCAAAGTGTAACCATTTTAGATACACTTTGGCGCGCAGTCAACCCGGCAATCAGACGTGCATTTCAGAAGGCTGCGCCCAATGCCGCCGCCCGCGCTTTGGCATCGGCCTTGGTCGCCGCCAGCAGATCGGGCGCCGTGAGCGTGGGGGCGGCGCTGATTTCGGTCACGTCTTCAATGCCGAGAAAACGGAGCCAGCGGCGCAGATAGGGCTTCTGGAAATCGTCCGGCGATTCGCTGGCACCCTCCGTGTGTGCGGCGTACGCCCCAGCGCTGGCGTAGATGAGCGCCGCCTTCTTGCCCGAGAGCAGCGCCTGATAGCCCGTGGCGGGCGACCAGTTCCAGTTCTGCCCCGGCAGCGTCACCACATCAATGAAGTGCTTGAGCCGATACGGCACACCGAAATTCCACATCGGTACGGAAAAGAGGTAATGGTCGGCCGCGTTGAACCGCTGCGCTAGCGCCACGGCGCGCTGCCATTGCGCACGCTGCTCCGGCGTCGCGCTCTGGGTGCGCAAGACGGCAAACTTGGCGCCGATCATGTCGGCGTCGAACTCGGGCAGGTCGATGTCCCGGCTCCACAAGTCGATCGTGTCCATCTCGTGGCCGGGATGCCCGGTGCGGTACGCGTCGAGAAAATGCTTGGCCACGTCGATGGAGTGGGACAGCGTTTTCATGGGTGAAGCTTCGATATAAAGCAGGCGGGTCATGATGGGCTCCTGATACGTTTTACGCAGCGTTGAAGAAGTTGAGGCCCACCGTGCCGGCAATCACCAGCCCGATGCAGGCCAGGCGCGCGGGCTGCATGCTCTCGCCAAAGAGCACGATGCCCAGCACCGTCACGCCCACCGAGCCGATGCCCGTCCAGATGGCGTAGGCCGTGCCGGCGGGCAGGCCGCGCATGGCATGCGTGAGCAGGAAGACGCTCGCAAGCGCCGTCACGATGCCGAGCACGCTGGGGATGGGGCGCGTCCACCCTTGCGCAAATTTGAGCGAGACCGCCATGGCGATCTCCACAGCCCCGGCTGCCAGCAGCCAGAGCCAGGCGGTTTGAAGCATGGGACCTCCGAGATGTCCGCTGCCGGGCCGGCAAGCGGATGCGTTGCGATGCACCCAGAGTAAGGACGGTGCGGTGCGGCAACAAGTACGCACCTGGAGGTAACCACCATGGGCGGCGCGGGTATGGGTGTCAGGGCATCCGGGCGTCCGGGCGCCCACCAAACGATCTGTGCGCCGCGTCGGCAAAAACGCAATTCGCTGCCGTGTCGCGGCGCCCGATCGGCACCATCGTCGGCACCGCTGCTCCTAAGCTAGACGCCATGCAAGGCGGCTTGCCGCCACCCTTGGATTCATTCTGGCGTTCAACCATTCAGGAGCGTTGTCATGGCCCTTCGGGATTTCAAAGTGCTGACTTTCGACGTCGTCGGAACGTTGATCGATTTCGAGGGCGGCATGCTCGCCTACCTGCGCCGTGCGGTGCCCGACAGCAAGGTCGCCGACGAGGATTTTCTTGGCGCCTACCGGGCCGCGCGCAAACGCGGCCAGACCGAGTGGTACCCCGACGACCTGGTGCCGTGCTGGCACATCGTCGCGCAGCAGCTTGGCTTGCCCGATACCGATGCGCTGGCGCGCGGCTTTCGCGATTCGGTAGCCGAATGGCCGGCGTTTCCCGATTCGGTGGAGGCGCTGCAGCGGTTGGGCAAGCGTTTCAAGCTCGTCACCATGACCAACGCGCAATCATGGGCGCTCGATCATTTCCAGCGGACGCTGGGCGCCCCGTTCGACCTGCTGCTCAGCTGCGACGATGCCCTGTGCGAAAAGCCCGATGCGCAGTATTTTGCCTATGCACGCGGCCGCTATGAAGGCGCGTGGGGCTTCAAGCAGGCCGACAACCTGCACGTGGCGCAGAGCCAGTACCACGACATCGGCATCTCGAAACGCCTCGGCATCACCACCTGCTGGATCGAGCGCCGGCACGGCATGAAAGATTCCGGCGGCACCATCGAATCCGAGCACACCGTGCCGGATTACCACTTCCATACGCTCGCCCAGTTGGCCGATGCGGTCGAGGCTGGAGAATGAAGCGCGACGACATTGCCGGGCCGGTCGCCGATCTGCTGCCGGACCTCGTGGCCCTGCGCCGCGATCTGCATGCGAATCCGGAACTCGCCTACGAAGAACACCGCACGGCGGGCATCGTCGCGCAGTCGCTGCGTGTGCTAGGTCTGGCGGTGGAAGAAGGCATCGGCGGCACCGGCGTGGTGGGCACGCTGCGTGGCGGCCGGGGCACGCGCAGCGTTGCGCTGCGCGCCGACATGGACGCGTTGCCGATGGTGGAGCTGGGCCGCACAGCGCACGCGAGCCGCATGCAGGGCAAGCACCACGGCTGCGGGCATGACGGGCACACCAGCATGCTGATCGGCGCTGCCCGCGAGCTTGCGCGAACGGGCGTGGACGGCACGGTCCACTTCATCTTCCAGCCGGCCGAAGAGGGCCAGGCCGGCGCGCGCCGGATGATCGAAGACGGCCTGTTCGAGCGTTTTCCGTGCGACAGCGTCTATGCGCTGCACAACTGGCCGGATCTGCCGCTCGGTCATGCGCAGACACGGCCCGGCCCGATCATGGCGGCGGCAGACCGGTTCGACATCACCGTGCGCGGACGTGGCGGACATGCGGCCCAGCCTCACCACACGCCGGATGCCATCCTCGCCGCCAGCCAGCTGGTGGCGCAACTGCACACCATCGTGTCGCGCCGGATCGATCCAAACGAATCGGCGGTGTTGTCCGTCACACGCATCGAAGGTGGGCACAGCCACAACGTGCTGCCGGCCGAGGTGCGCATCACCGGCACCGTACGCAGCTTCGATGCGGTATCGCAGGATCGCATCGAGGCGGCGCTGCGGGACACAGCCAACGGCATCGCGCTGGGCAGCGGCACGCAGGTAGAGGTGGATTACCGCCGCTATTACCCGGCGACCATCAACACGCGGGCCGAAGCGCTGCTCGCGTTGGATGCGGCGCAGGCGATCGGCCTGGAGGCTGCAGAGGCGCCACGCGCTGCCTTCACCTCTGAAGACTTTGCCTTCATGCTGCAGCGCAAGCCCGGCGCCTATCTCTGGCTCGGGCAGGGACGTGCCGATGCCGGCCCCGATGGCGAATACCCGCTGCACCACCCGTGTTACGACTTCAACGACGACGCGTTGCCGCTGGGCGTGCGCTGGTTCTGCGAGGTGGCCCGTCGCGCATTGGTCGCCGTTCCATCTGCTTCTTGAACTGCGGCCATGCGCGTCGCCCTTCCGATATTGCGGCCTTAGAAATCCGCGACCTTGCCCCAGGCCGAGTGCTTGAAGCGCGCCGGGTCGTACGGGGCCGGGTCGAAGATCGGCTTTTCGCCGGTCACCAGATCGGCAATCAGGTGGCCGGCGCCGGGGCCGATACCGAAGCCGTGGCCCGAGAAGCCCGCGGCCAAAATGAACCCAGGAATCTCCGGCACCTCGCCGATACCGGGCACCCCGTCCGGCGTGTTGTCGACGAAACCGGCCCAGGCGTTGGCGATGCCCGCTCGGCCCAGCACCGGCAGCAGTTCGACGGCGCGGTTGTAGGTTTGCTTGACCGCTGCCGCATCGGGCCGTGGGTCGAGAATGCGCATGCGCTCCATGGGCGTAGGGGCATCGAGCCGCCACCGCGCGAGTGTTTCGTGGCCTGCGCGAATGCCTTCCAGGCCGCCCGGGAACACATTGCGCCAGCGCTTGGCGAACATCGGCAGAAACTGCGGCGCGAAGCGCAGCAGCTGTGCCGTCGGGTCCACGCGTCCGCGTCCGCTGATGGCCAGGTTGTAACTGCCATCGCTACGGCGGGTGATGGATACGCGTGCAGTGTGCAGAGCGTCAGGCACCGGTTCGGTCACCCCCGTCACACGCACGATGGACTGGCGAACGGTCGCCTGCGGAAAACGAATGCCCAATTGGCGACAGAACGACGATGCCCACGCGCCGCCTGCAAACACCACAGTGCGGGTCTTGATGGTTCCGGCTTCCGTGACGACGCCGCTCACGCGGCCGCCCTCGATCTCAATGCCGCGTGCAGCGCAGTTCTGGTGCACGGTGCCGCCGCGCTTCATGAGCGCAGCGGCCACTGCTGGCGCCGCCTTGGCAGGGTCGGCCGTGCCGTCGCTCGGTGAGAACACGCCACCCTTCCACGCGCGACCAGTGAGCCGCCCCCGCTCGGACGCTTCTTGGCTGCTCAGCATGTGCGTGGTCACGCCAGCCGTCTTCGCGAAATCGCGCCACTTCGTCCAGCGGGCAAGTTCTTCTTCGTCGTTGCTGAGATAGAGCAGGCCGCAGCGGCGGAAACCCGTATCTTCGCCCGTGTCGGCGGCAAACTGCTCCCACAGTTCGAGGCTCTTTGTGGCCATCGGCAGCTCGCGCGCATCGCGGTTTTGCTGTCGGCACCAGCCCCAATTGCGGCTCGACTGCTCGGCCCCGATGCGGCCTTTTTCGACCACGGCCACCGACACGCCGCGCCTGGCCAGGTAGTAAGCAGCAAAGACGCCGATGATGCCGCCGCCGATCACGACGACGTCGGCCTGCGCTGGAAGGGAAGAGGCGCTCTCGATGTGGCGCAACGGTTGAGACATGACTCGCTTTCCTCGTTCGTTCAGGCCTGGGCGTTTTGCACCACGTAGAACTTGGCGACGCGCTTTGTGCTCTGCCATCCGATGGCGGCGCCTTGCGGCACGAAGATGGCATCGCCGGCACCCACGGACAGCACGCTGCCATCCGGGCCAGCGAACTGCACACCGCCGTCAAGCACGTACATGAACTCGTTGACCGGATGCGGGCGCACGATGCGGTGATACGGCGTCGAGTCCCAGGTGCCGGCGCGGTATTGCGTTGGCTCGTCGGTGAAGACGTTGTCGCTGCGGCACTGCGGAACCGGCCCGATCAGCACTTCCGGCGCCGGGCCGCCCGAGGGTTTGAAATCCGCATCGGCGTGCAGCGGGATGAGCGCCGGCGTGGTCGGTGTGTTGATGACAGCAGCGCAGAACACGAATCGAACGCCCGTGGCAGCCTCGATGCGCACGGCCGTGCCGGATGCGATGACCGCGCCCGCGCCCGGGCCGATCACGTGCGGTGCCGAGCCCGGCGCCGTGAGCGTCAACTCGCCCTCCACGACGGCGAGCGTCTCGGTATGGGGAAAGCTCGCGACATCCCGTTCGCCGACAAAGCTCGCCCGGCCGGCGCGCATCGCGTTGGGCCCTTCCCAGGCAATCTCCCGTTCTTGCGCGAAGGGGTCGTCGGGGTTCAGGGCGGCAGGCCGGAACGCGGTTGAGATTGGGGCGCCGTCGGCGCGATGCAGCATCAGGGCGGTTGTCATGCAGGGTTGGTCCTCACCGCATCCAGCAGTGGACTCGGTTTCGAGGGCGTCAGCGTTGGTTGGGAAAGAGCCGTTCGATCGGACAGTGCGTTTTGATGAACGGCGATTTGATGACGATGTAGCTGAAATATTTGGCAATGCCGATGTTGCGCTCCAGCAGCTCTTCAATCACCTCCTGGTAGTGATTGACGCCGCGCGTGATGAAGCGCAGCAGGTAGTCGTAGCCGCCGGAGAGCAGGTGGCATTCGAGCACCTCGTCCACCTCGCGGATGGCCGCTTCAAAGCGCACGAAGGTTTCGCGGTGGTGGTCCGACAGCGTGACTTCGGTGAAGACGGTCAGCGTGTCGCCCAGCTTTTCCAGGCGGATGTGCGCGCCGTAGCCGGAGATGTAGCCGGCTTGCTCCAGGCGCTTGACGCGGATCAGGCACGGGCTGGGCGACAGGCCCACGGCATCGGCCAGGTCCACGTTCGTCATGCGCCCGTTCTTCTGCAGTTGGGCGAGGATGCGCAGGTCCAGACGATCGATCTTGAGAGCTTCGGTCATGGCAGGGGCGAAGGCGTGGAGATAGATCCGATTCTGCGGCAGCCGGTGTCTTTTGTGTCAGCTTGTTGGGGCCTGTTGCTACCGGTTGCATCAGGCAAGCGCCGCACGCACGGCCGGCATGGCCAGCACGTCGTCGAGCGTCTTTTTCAGTCGCGCGAAGAGTTGTGCGAACTCGTCTTCGGTGTAGGTCAGCGCGGGGGCGAAGCCGAGGATGTTGTCGCCAAACGCCCGGAACACGAGACCGTTGCCATAGGCAGCCGAGGCAATCAAATTCGGCAGGCCAAGTGCGGCATCGAAGCCGCGCTTGGTGGCCTTGTCGCTCACAAGTTCGAGTGCGCCCAGCAGGCCGCGGTGGCGCGAGTCGCCCACCAGCGGGTGCGCAAGCAGCCCATCGAGCCCGGCCGCAAAACTGGCCGCGCCGCGCTGGCCGTTGGCGAGGATGCCGCCTTCTTCGTACAGACGCAGCACTTCGAGCGCCACCGCCGCGCTCACGGGGTGCGCCGAGTATGTGGCGCCGTGGCCGATCGGTACACCGGCGGGCGCGCCGTCGGCAATGCCGGCGTAGATCTGATCGGAAATCAGCGTCGCACCCATCGGCACGTAGCCTGCCGTGAGGCCCTTGGCCATCGTCATGATGTCGGGGTCGACGCCTTCGGCATCGCAGGCAAACATCGGGCCGGTGCGGCCAAAACCGGTGATGACTTCATCCACGACGAACAGGATGCCGAGTTCGCGCGTGGCGTCGCGCATGGCTTTGAGCCAGCCCTTGGGCGGGACGATCACGCCGCCGGAGCCCTGGATGGGCTCGCAGAAGAACGCGGCGACGTTGTCTGCGCCCAACTCGGCCACCTTGGCGCGCAATGCCGCCACCGAAGTGTCGATGATGCCTTGCGCATCCGCCGGGTTGGCCGCGCGGTATGGGTTGGGCGAGGGGATGTAATGCTGCGTCGGCAGCGGCAGATCGAAGCCGCGATGGAACGCCGGCAGCGCCGTCAGCCCCGCACCCGTGGACGACGAGCCGTGATACCCGCGCTCCAGCGAAATGAAATGTTTCTTCGCCGGCTTGCCGATGGCATTGAAGTACTGGACGATGAAACGCACCGCTGCATCCACCGCCTCGGACCCACCCAGCGTGAGATAGACGTGATTGAGCGAGCGCGGCGTGATCTGCACGAGCTTGTCGGCCAAGCGGATGGCGGGCTCGCTGCTGAAGTGAAAGTAGCCGGTGGCGTAGGGCAGGCGGCGCATCTGCTCGGCGGCGGCCTGCACCACGCTCTCCTGGCCGTAGCCGACGTTGACGCACCAGAGGCCCGCAAAGGCGTCGAGCAGTTCGTTGCCATGCGCGTCAGTCAGCCACGCACCGCGTCCGGATGTCAGCACGGTCGGCCCGCGTTGCTCGTGGGTGCGCCAGGCCGCGACCGGGTGAATCAGGTGCGCGCGGTCGATGGCGTCAAGCGAGGCAAGTTGGGGCAGATCGGTGAGCTGGGTCATGGCAGAGTCCGTTCGTGCAGTGAAGGCAATCAATGGACTCAAGAGTAGGCTGTGCGGCCTGAGGCTTGGTGCTGCTTTGCGCGGGAAGAACGCAGCGTGCTGCTGTTGTTCGGCGCGCAGCAGCAGATCGTGCGGCGCGCCGTTTGATGCATGGTTTCAGTAGCCGCGCGAGCGGTCCACCAGCCCGACCATGGGTTCACCGGCGGTGAAGCGGCGCAGGTTGTCGATGACCACCGCTGCTGCGGAAAGCGGCTGCGTCATGCTGGCAATGTGCGGTGTGATGTGGACGCGCGGATGGCGCCACAACGCATGGCCCGCAGGCAGCGGCTCCGGGTCGGTCACGTCGAGCATGGCTTCGCTGAGCTGCCCACTGTCGAGCGCTGCAAGCAGATCGTCGTTCACCAGCTGCGGGCCGCGGCCCACGTGCACCAGCGCGGCGCCTTGCGGCAACTGCGCAAACAATGCTGCGTTGAGCACGCCGCGCGTGGCATCGGTCAACGGCATCAGGCAGATCAGGATGTCGGTGCGCGCCAGGAAGGCTGCCTGTTCGTCTTGCCCGGCAAAGCACTGCACGCCGTCGATGGCATGGCGCGATCGGCTCCAGCCCGCGCAGTCGAAACCGAAATCCTGTAACTGCGCCAGCACGGCCTGCCCGAGCGAGCCGAGTCCCAACACGCCAATGCGGCGTTCATTGGCCGGCCGCACCGGCAGCGGCCGCCATTGCTCGGCCTGCTGCTGGCGGCGGTAGGCAGGAATATCGCGGTGCAGGCTCAGCACGGCATGCGTGACGTACTCCACCATGCCGCGCACGATGCCGGGCTCGACCATGCGCACCACGGGCAGCGTGGGCGGCAGCGCTGCAAAGTTGAATTGATCGACCCCGGCGCCTGAAGAGAACAGCACCTCCAGGTGCGGAAACTGTGTCGCGATATCGGCAGGCGGCTCCCAGGCTGCAAGAAAGCGCACCCGCAGCGGATCGCCGATGTCGGGCCAGATGCGGAAGTCGATGTCGGGCGCGTGCTGGCGGAACACCTCGGCCCATTGCCGGCCGCGGACGGGGTCGGACTTGTAGAGGAAAGTGGTCGTCACGATACGGTGTTGGCGCGGTGTTCGAGGTTCAGCCCATCGCCTGCGTCACGATGGCAAACAGCGTAGGCCCGCCGGGCGGCGTGGTCAGCGGCGCGCCGCGCACCATGGTGGTGGGGGCGTCCACGCGCAGCAGGCCGATGCTCTCCAGCCACTCGGCCAGGCCGCTGTCGAAATCGATGTCGATGCGGGTGAAGTGGCCGGCGTTGATGCCCGCCAGATGCGCGATCAGCGCCTTGGCGCTCTCGGCGTCCGGGGCGACCACGGGGCCGATGACGTGGCCGCGCCCGAATCGGCGCAGCATCGCGAAGCCGCGTGCCTCGCCGTCGTCATCCAGCACGACGCAGGCGTCTGCGCTGGCGAGCAGATCGTCGATCAGTGCATCGCGCGGCATGCCGCGTGCCTGGGCGTCGAGCCGGCGCAAGTCCTCAGCCTCATTGAGCCCGGCGGGGCGCAATCGCCAGCCTGTGGGCAGGGCGATCAGCGGCGTGGGTTGCGCAATGCCCTGGTGCTGGCGGATCTCGCCGGTGCGCACGAAGCCCAGTCGCTCATAGAGGCCGCGTCCTTCTGCGGTGGCATGCAGCAGCACGGTGTGGTTGTCCAGGCCATCGAGCAGCGCGCTCATCAGGCGATGGCCGATGCGCCTGCCCTGGCAGGCGGGCGTCACGATCACCAGCCCGATGGTGGCGTGGCGCGGGCCCCAGCGCCAACGTTGCGCGGTGGCGATGATCTGGCCGTCGCGCTCGGCGACGATGCCCTCGGCGTGCGCAAAACTCTGCGCCCAGTCGGCCGGGCGGTGCGGCCAGCGCTGCTCTTCTGACAGGGCGTGCGTCTGGGCCAGATCGTCGGCGGTCATCGGACGCAGCACCACGCCGTCGTCGGCGGGCAAGGTCTGGGCAGGTACGGACGAGGAAGACATGGGAGGTTCCTTCCGGCGAAGGATGAAGGTGGCACCGGCACTCATCTTGGACGACATCGCCGCCGGGAGCCAGATCGAATTCGGGTTTGCCCGCAATTTGCAAGCATCGTCTGCGCAGGGTGTGGGTTTCGCAATTCGATGCGGTCGCGGCCCCGGTTACGAAACCAAATGCCGAGCCTTCCTGCCTAGCATCAATGACCTCATTTCGATATGGGTGCCGGGCTTCGGCGCCCCCCAAATTTCGTGGCCAAATTCGACCCCCAGACCATCCGCGTATCCGCCGGCCATTTCATCGGCGGCAGGCTTGTACCCGATACGGGCCGCATCACGGTGCGGCGACCGTCCGACAACGCCGTGCATGCGGAATTGCCGCTGGCGGACGCTTCCATCGTCGACGCCGCCGTGCAGGACGCCTGGCAGGCCTGGCGCACGACGGACTGGGCGCGCCGCGCCCCGCGTGACCGGGCGCGCGTGCTGCGCCGCTGGGCCGACCTGATCGACGCCGACGTGGCCAACATGGCGCCGCTCGAAGCCGTGTGTTCCACGCGCCCGCTGCGCGACGCTGCTGCCTGGGACGTGCCATTCACCGCCGAAGGCCTGCGCTTCTTTGCCGAATATGCCGACAAGCTTGGCGGCGACGTGGCGGCCACGCGGCACGACAACCTCGGCATGGTGGTGGCCGAGCCGTATGGCGTGGTGGGCGCGATCACGCCGTGGAACTTCCCGCTGGTGATGGTCTCGTGGAAAGTTGGTGCGGCGCTGGCTGCCGGCAACGCGGTCGTGCTCAAGCCTTCCGAATTGACGCCTTATTCCGCCATCCGCCTGGCTGAACTTGCCATCGAAGCCGGCGTGCCGCCGGGCCTGTTCAACGTGGTGCAAGGCGACGGCCGCACCACGGGCGACGCGCTCACGCGGCATCCGCTGATCTCCAAGATGACCTTCACCGGCTCGACACGCACCGGCGCCGCCATCATGGCGACCTGCGCCTCGCATGGTCCAAAGCCCGTCACGCTGGAGCTGGGCGGCAAGAGTCCGCAGCTCGTCTTTGCCGACGCGCCGGACATTGACCGGCTGGCGGGCATAGTCGCGGGCGCCATCGCCGGCAACGCGGGGCAGGTGTGCGTGGCCGGCTCGCGTCTGATCGTGCAACGGCAGATTGCCCAGGCATTGATCGAACGCATCACCGCACGCTTTGCCGCGCTGCGGCCCGGCGCCACCTGGGACGACACCGCCACGCTGCCGCCGATCATTTCGGAGGCGCAGGCGGGGCGCATTCTCGACATCGTGGAGCGGTCGCGCGACGCCGGTGCGCAAGTCCGCTGCGGCGGCGGCCTGTTTGGCGATGGCCCCGGCGGGGCGTATTTCCAACCCACGGTGCTCGAAGGCGTACGCGCAGACAACCCTGCGGTGCAGGAAGAAATCTTCGGCCCGGTGCTGACGGTGCAGACCTTCGATGACGAAGAGGAAGGCCTGGCGCTCGCCGCGCACGAACATTACGGTCTGGCCGCCGGCGTGCACACCGCAGACATCGGACGCGCGCTGCGCGCCATGCGCGGCATTGCGGCGGGCACGGTCTGGATCAACCGCTATGGGCGCAGCGCGGATTTCGTCATCCCCACCGGCGGCTATCACCAATCGGGCATCGGCAAGGATCTGGGCCGGCAAGCGGTGGAGGCCAACCTGCGCTTCAAAAGTGTGCTGATCGATTTTGCTGCGACGCACTAGCGTGCCTTGGCGGTGCGCGGGGCACGCCAGCGGTGCAGACCGCATGGCATGCCGCGAGTGCCATCCGAAACAGCAGCTTTCTCATGTGAGACCGCGCATTTCCCTACAACCGTTACGACGCTGCGTGCTTCAATGATTTCGTCATAACCGTGCTGCAAAGACTGCATAACAGCAGCCGCCTTCAGGACCTGAGGACCTCAAACCATGACCTTCCGCCCCAAGTACATCACCTTTGACTGCTATGGCACGCTCACGCGCTTTCGCATGGGCGAGATGACGCGCGAGCTGTTTGCCGATCGCATTCCGGCCGAGCAGATGGAGCAGTTCATTGCCGACTTCACTGCCTACCGCTTCGACGAGGTGCTGGGCGACTGGAAACCGTACGAGGTGGTCCTGAAGAACGCCGTGCGCCGCCTGTGCAAGAAATGGAAGATCCAGTACTTCGACACCGACGGCCAGGCCTACTACGACGCCGTGCCGACGTGGGACCCGCATGCCGACGTGCCGGCAGGTCTGGCCAAGGTGGCCAAGGAAATCCCGCTGGTGATCCTGTCCAACGCCGACGACTCGCAGATCCAGAAGAACGTGGCGATGCTCGGTGCGCCGTTCTACCGCGTGTACACCGCGCAGCAGGCCCAGGCCTACAAGCCGCGCCTGAAGGCCTTCGAATACATGCTCGATTCGCTCGGCTGCAACCCGGAAGACGTGCTGCACGTGTCGTCCAGCCTGCGCTACGACCTGATGTCGGCCGATGACCTTGGCATCGTCAACAAGGTGTTCGTCAACCGCGGCCACGGCCCCGGCAATCCGGCGTACCGTTACACCGAGATCCAGGACATCGGCGGCCTGCCCGGTGTTGTCGGTCTCTAAGCCGCGTCTCCATCGTCGCCCCACATGACCTCCATGAAACTCGACTCCTACTGGAACGACTCGGTGCCCGCGCTGGCGCTGGACGCGCACGATCTGCCGGCGCAGGCAGACGTGGTGATCGTCGGTGGCGGTTTCACGGGGTTGTCGGCGGCGCTGGCGCTGGCCCGGCGCGGCGCCAGCGTGGTCGTGCTGGAAGCGGGCGAAAGGGTGGCGCCCGAGGCGTCGGGGCGCAATGGCGGTCATGTGAACAACGGCTTGGCCGTTGACTACGCCGACCTGGCCGCCAAGGTTGGCGTGGACCGCGCCCGCGCCTGGTATCACGCTTACGACGCCGCCGTGGATACGGTCGAGCGCATTGTGCGCGACGAAGGCATCGCCTGCGACTTCCAGCGCAACGGCAAATTGAAGCTCGCCACCAGGCTGTATCAGATGGACGCCCTGCAACGCAGCGCGGACCGGCTGATTGCGGATGGTGTGGATCGGGATGTCGAGATACTCGATGCTGCCCGCGTGCGCGCGGAGGTGCAGAGCGAGCGCTTCCAAGGCGGCTTGCTCTACAAGCGCAGCGGCCAGATGCACATGGGCCGTTTCGCGCAAGGCTTGGCCATGGCGGCGCAACGCCAGGGCGCCCAGATTCATACGCGCACTTGCGTGCAACGCGTCGAGCGAGTGCAGGGGCAGGTTCATCGCATCTACACCACGCGCGGCATGGTGCTGGCCAAGCAGGTGCTGCTGGCGACCGGCGCGTCGCGTCATGGCGGATATGGCACGTTCGGCTGGCTGCGTCGGCGCATCGTGCCAATCGGCAGCTTCATCGTTACCACCGAACCGCTCGGTGCGGAGCGTGCGCACGCGTTGCTGGCAGCGCGCCGCACGTATGTGACGGTGGCGAATATTCACCACTACTTCCGCCTCACGCCAGACCACCGGCTGGTGTTTGGCGGCCGCGCTCGCTTTGCGGTGTCCAGCCCACAGCAGGACGCGGTGAGCGGCGAAATCCTGCGCGCCGGCCTGACGGAAACCTTCCCGCAGTTGCGCGATGTGCGCCTCGATTACTGCTGGGGCGGGCTCGTCGACATGACGCAAGACCGCCTGCCGCATGCGGGGGAGCGTGACGGCCTGTTCTATTCCATGGGCTACAGCGGGCATGGCACGCAGATGTCCGTGCACATGGGCGAGCGCATGGCCGAAGTCATGGCCGGCGACGCTGCGGCCAACCCGTGGCGCGATCGCGCGTGGAGCGCCATCCCCGGTCACTTTGGCCCACCGTGGTTCTTGCCGGCGGTGGGCATGTACTACCGGCTCAAGGACCGATTTGCCTAAGCTGTGCCGCAAGCGCCGTCTTCCGCAGTTCCGCACGATCACAACGCATTTCATTCAGACCAGATCCATCAGGAGCCCCACCATGAGCGACAGCCATAACGAGTTCGAGAACCTTGTCGGTCCCGCCGAAAGCCAGCGCGTGATGGCGTCGCTCAAGCGGGGTGCCTCGCGACGCGATGTGTTGAAGATGCTGATGGCGGGCGGCATGCAGGCCACGCTCGCCGGCAGCCTGGCCGGTACGGCCGTCAGCGCGTATGCACAGACGCCGCGCCGTGGTGGGCGCATCCGCGTGGCGGCGGCCACCGCAGCAGCGACCGATACGCTCGACCCGGCCAAGCAGTCGAACCAGAACGACTACGTGCGCTGCAACATGGTCTACAACGGACTGTTTGTGCTGGACGGCAGCCTGACGCCGCGCCCCGCGCTGGCCGAGTCGTACCACACGGCCGATGCCAAGACCTGGGTGCTGACGTTGCGCAAGGGCGTGACGTTCCACGATGGCAAGGCCCTGTCCCCGGCGGATGTGGTGTATTCGATCATGCGCCACAAGGATCCGGCCACTGCGTCAAAGGCCAAGGTGCTGGCCGACCAGATCGAGAGCGTCAAGGCGACCGGGCCGAACGAGGTGACGGTGGTGCTGACCGCTCCGAACGCGGACTTGCCCGTGATCCTTGGCACCTTCCACTTCCATATCGTCAAGGAGGGCACGACCGATTTCAGCGCCGGCATCGGTACCGGCCCGTACAAGATCAAGGAGTTCAAGCCGGGCGTGCGTACGGTCGTCGTGCGCAACGACGGCTACTGGAAACCAGGCAAGCCGTATCTGGACGAGATCGAATTCGTCGGCATCGGCGACGAAAGCGCGCGCGTCAACGCGCTGCTCTCAGGCGGGATGGACCTGGTGGCGTCCGTCAACCCGCGTGCCGTGGCGCGCGTGAAGAGCACGCCCGGCTATGCCATCTTCGCGACGCAATCGGGCCAGTACTCCGACCTGATCATGCGCAAGGATACGGGCCCGGGTGCGAATCCCGATTTCGTGATGGCGATGAAGTACCTGTTCGACCGCGAACAAATGAAGAAGACCATCGCGCTGGACTACGCGGTGCTGGGCAACGACCAGCCGATCGACCCGACCAACCGCTTCTATTTCAAGGAACTGCCGCAACGCGCGTTCGACATCGACAAGGCGAAATTCCACCTGCAGAAGTCGGGCGTGACGGGCAAGATTCCGGTGGTGGCCTCGCCGGCCGCGCAGTATTCGGTCGAAATTGCGCTGGTGCTGCAGCAGACCGCACAGCGCATCGGCCTGGACCTCGATGTCAAACGCATGCCGGCCGACGGTTACTGGTCCAACCACTGGCTGAGCAGCCCGGTTGGTTTCGGCAACGTCAACCCACGCCCGAGCGCCGATACGATCCTCACGCAGTTCTTCAAGTCCGATGCGGCGTGGAACGAGTCGCGCTGGAAGAGCCCGAAGTTCGACCAGTTGCTCGTCGCTGCGCGCGCCGAAACCGACGTCGCCAAGCGCAAGCAGATGTATGCCGACATGCAGACGATGATCCATGGGGAGGCGGGCATCGGCATTCCGCTGTTCCTCGCCAGCATCGACGGGCATACGACCAAGCTCAAGGGCCTGGCGCCGATCCCGCTGGGCGGCCTGATGGGCTATTCGTTTGCCGAAAATGTCTGGCTTGATGCCTGACGGCGCGGTGGTGGCGTTCTTGCCGAAGGTGATGAAGGGGCTGTCATGAATCGAGTCATCCTTAAGCTGCTGATGCGGCGCGTGGCGCTGGCGTTGCTGTCGTTGCTGGCGGTGTCGGTCATCGTGTTCTCCATCACTGCTGTGCTGCCGGGTGACGCCGCGCAAGAACAGTTGGGGCAGGACGCCACGCCCGAAGCCCTGGCCGCGCTGCGTGCGCAGATGGGCCTGAACGTGCCGGCGCCGCAACGCTATGCGCATTGGCTCGCCGGCATTGCGCGCGGTGACCTCGGGCAGTCGACCACCACGCAGATGCCGGTGGCCGAACTCGTGGCAAGCCGCTTGCCGAACTCGCTCCTGCTGGCGGCGGTGACGGCGCTGTTCTCGGTGCCGATTGCGCTCAGCCTCGGTGTTGCCTCCGCCGTCTGGCGTGGCTCCTGGTTCGACCGGGTGGTATCGACCGCCTCCGTGGCCGTGGTGTCGGTGCCGGAGTTTCTGGTGGCAACGCTGGCGGTGCTGGTGTTTGCCGTCAAGCTGCGCTGGCTGCCCGCGCTGTCGTACGTCAACGACATCGAATCGCTCGGCCAGATGCTGCAGGCTTTTGCCATGCCGGTGCTGAGCCTGTGCTGCGTGATCGTGGCGCAGATGATGCGAATGAGCCGCGCTGCCGTCATCGACCAGCTCGAAGCGCCGTACATCGAAATGGTGCGTCTGAAAGGCGCCTCGCCGATGCGCGTCGTGCTTGCGCATGCCTTGCCCAATGCCGTGGGGCCGATCGCCAATGCGGTGGCGCTGTCGCTGTCGTACCTGCTGGGCGGCGTGATCATCATCGAGACGATCTTCAACTATCCAGGGATCGCCAAGTTGATGGTGGATGGCGTATCGCAGCGTGACATGCCGCTCGTGCAGGCCTGCGCCATGATTTTCTGCGCGGGTTACCTGCTGCTCGTGACCACAGCCGATGTGCTGGGCATTGTCGCCAACCCGCGTCTGCGCCACCGTTGATGCTGATCCTATGAACAAGAGCCTGACGATGGAAACCACGCCAACTTCCCCTACGTTACCGGCCGGCACGCCACCCGCGCCGCCTGCACCGCGCCACCCCGTACGGCGTCTGCTGAGCAGCTTCGGTGTCACGGGCCTCATCGGCCTGGCCGTGCTGGTGTTCTGGGTGCTGGCGGCGCTGGTCGGCCCCGCGCTGCTGCCCGCGCATCTGATCATCAGCGGCGACGGCAACGGCGATGTGTTCGGACCCATGAGCGCCGCCCACTGGTTCGGCACCGATTACCTCGGCCGCGACATATTCGTCCGCGTGGTGGAGGGCGCGCGCTACACCGTGGGCGTGGCGCTGGTTGCCACCGTGCTGGCGAGCGGTACAGGCACGGTGCTTGCGCTGTTTGCCGCTGCGATGGGCGGGCTCGTCGACGCCACGTTGAGCCGCGTGCTCGATACGCTCACCGCCATCCCGAGCAAGATGTTCGCGCTGCTGATGGTGGCGGGCTTCGGTTCTTCGGTGACGATGCTCGTGCTGACTGCAGCGATCATCTACGTGCCGGGGGCGTATCGCATCGCACGCTCGCTGGCGGTCAACATCAACGCGCTCGACTACGTGACCGTGGCGCGCACGCGCGGCGAGGGCACGCTGTACATCATGCTGCGCGAGATTCTGCCGAACATCCTCGGGCCCATGCTGGCCGATCTGGGGCTGCGCTTTGTGTACGTCGTGCTGCTGTTGGCAAGCCTGAGCTTCCTGGGCCTCGGCATTCAGCCACCGTCGGCCGACTGGGGCTCGCTGGTGCGCGAGAACATC
This sequence comes from Ralstonia edaphi, assembly GCF_958350185.1. Taxonomy (NCBI): domain Bacteria; kingdom Pseudomonadati; phylum Pseudomonadota; class Betaproteobacteria; order Burkholderiales; family Burkholderiaceae; genus Ralstonia; species Ralstonia edaphi. Next base: position 82,917 of record NZ_CATWHI010000004.1, on the reverse strand, counting down.
GGCGCGCTGCCGGATGCGGGCGCCTCCGTCATCGTGCCGGCGCTGGCCATTGCAAGCCTGACGATCGCCGTCAACATCGTCATCGATAACCTGCCGGGCCGGGGTCGTTCCGGGGCCCGCGAACGCGGAGGGCGTTGAACATGGGTGCGTCCGTCGTCGTAGAAGGCCTGCGCATTACCGCAGGCGAACAGACCCTCGTAGACAACCTCAGCTTTGCCATCCAACCCGGCGAAGTGCTGGCGCTGATCGGCGAGTCGGGTTCCGGCAAGACCACCACCGCGCTCGCACTGATGGGCTATGCGCGGCGCGGCTGCGAGATCGCATCGGGCAGCGTCCGCATTGGCGAAATCGATGTGCTGCACCTGCCGCCCGCAGAGCAACGCGCGTTGCGCGGACGCACCGTGGCGTACATCGCGCAGAGTGCAGCCGCGTCGTTCAACCCGTCGCGCACGATCCTGGACCAGGTGGTGGAGCCTGCGCGCATTCACGGCACGATGTCGCGCGCGCAAGCAGAGGCCAAGGCCGTCGAACTGTTCCGCGAACTGGCGCTGCCCAATCCCGAAACCATTGGCGAGCGGTATCCGCACCAGGTGTCGGGCGGGCAGCTGCAGCGGCTCATGGCCGCTATGGCGCTCATCATCGACCCGGATCTGGTGATCCTGGACGAGCCCACCACCGCGCTGGACGTGACCACGCAGATCGAAGTGCTGCGTGCGTTCCGCCGCGTGGTGCGCGAGCGCCGCGCCACCGCCGTCTACGTGAGCCACGACCTGGCCGTGGTGGCGCAGATGGCCGATCACATCCTGGTGCTGCGCGGCGGCCAGATGCAGGAGATCAACCCCACCGCGCACATTCTCGCCACGCCGGATCACGACTACACCAAGAGCCTGCTGGCCGCGGCACGGCCAAAGGCGCGCCCGGCAGAGCACTGCCTGGGCGAGGGCGAATTGCTGCTCGATGTGCAGGGGTTGGGTGCCGGCTACGGGGCGGTGGACGCCAAGGGCCAGCCCGCCACGCGCATCCTCGACGACATCAGCTTCAAGCTCTATCGCGGGCAGGCCATTGGCGTGATCGGTGAATCGGGCTCGGGCAAGACCACGCTGGCGCGTGCCATTGCGGGGTTGATTGCGCCGTGCGAGGGCAGCATGACGTTCCGCGGGAAGGCGCTCGAACCCTTGCTGGCAAAACGGTCACACGACGCGTTGCGCCGCATCCAGATCGTCTTCCAGATGGCCGACACGGCGCTCAACCCGTCGCACACCATCGAGCGCATTCTGGCGCGGCCGCTGCAGTTCTATAAGGGGCTGAAGGGCGAAGCGTTGCAGCGGCGGATTCGCGAGCTGCTGGATCTTGTCCGCCTGCCGCACAGCGTGGCCCAACGGCTGCCGGGCGGTCTCTCGGGCGGACAGAAGCAGCGCGTGAACCTGGCGCGTGCCCTGGCCGCCGAGCCGGATCTGATCCTGTGCGACGAAGTGACTTCCGCGCTCGACACGGTGGTAGGCGCAGCGGTGCTCAACCTCATGGCCGACCTGCGGCGCGATCTGGGCGTGTCGTACCTCTTCATCAGCCACGATCTGCATACGGTGCGGGCGGTGTGCGACGAGATTGTCGTCATGCAGCACGGCCGCAAGCTCACGCAGGTGGCGCGTGCCGATTTCGATCGCGGCCCCCACCATCCGTACTACGAACAACTTGCCAACTCGGTGCCTGAATTGCGTCAGGGCTGGCTTGACGAGCGGGACCGCACGGTGACCCATGCCGCGGCGGTCTCCATCTAACAGAGAAAAAAAAGGAACGACATGATTCCCGCATTTCGCATCGCGATCATTCCAGGAGACGGCATCGGCAAGGAGGTCATGCCCGAAGGCCTGCGCGTCATCCAGGCGGCGGCCGAGCGCTTTGGCTTCGAGCTTGAGTGCCACACCATCGATTGGGCCAGCTGCGACTACTACCAGCAGCATGGCCAGATGATGCCCGACGACTGGAAGGCGCAGCTCAAGGGCATGGACGCGATTTTCTTTGGCGCGGTCGGCTGGCCAGCCACGGTGCCCGATCACGTCTCGCTGTGGGGCTCGCTGCTCAAATTCCGCCGCGAGTTCGATCAATACATCAACCTTCGCCCCGTGCGTTTGTTTGAGGGCGTGCCGTGCCCGCTCGCCAACCGCAAGCCCGGCGACATCGATTACTACGTCGTGCGCGAGAACACCGAGGGCGAATACACATCGCTCGGCGGCATCATGTATGAAGGCACCGATCGCGAAATCGTCATCCAGGAATCGGTCTACTCGCGCAAGGGTGCAGAGCGGCTGCTCAAGTTCGCCTTCGACCTTGCGCAGAGCCGCGAGCGCAAGCACGTGACGCTCGCTACCAAGAGCAACGGCATCGCCATCAGCATGCCGTGGTGGGACAAGCGCGCGGATGAAGTCGCGCAGCAATATCCCGATGTCACGCTCGACAAACAGCACATCGACATTCTGACCGCGCGCTTCGTGCTGCAGCCGGGTCGCTTCGATGTGGTGGCCGCCACCAACCTGTTCGGCGACATCCTGTCCGATCTTGGGCCCGCGACGACGGGCACGATTGGCCTGGCGCCTTCCGCCAACCTGAACCCCGATCGTACGTTCCCTTCGCTGTTCGAGCCGGTGCACGGCTCGGCGCCGGACATCTACGGCAAGAACATCGCTAACCCGATTGCGATGATCTGGTCGGGCGCGTTGATGCTGGATTTCCTGACGCAAGGGCAGGGCGCGGGGCGTGCGGCGCACGACGCCATCGTCGCGGCCATCGAAGCCGTGCTCAAAGATGGCCCGCGCACGCCGGACCTGGGCGGCACTGCCAACACCACGCAGGTGGGCGAGGCGATTGCCGCGCACGTTGCGGGTGCCTGAATTTCATTTGCTGTGGAACAGAACACCATGTCTCTCTCACTCAATCGTGCGGACCTGATCCGCAGCGCAAACTACATTTCCGGCGAATGGCTGAGCGCAGCCGGCCCGCTGCTTGACGTTACAGACCCGGCCACCGGCAACCTCATCACGCGCGTGCCCGATTCCGGCGCGGACGAGGCACGCGCCGCGCTGGACGCCGCGCATGCCGCCTTCCCGACGTGGCGCAAGGTGCCCGCCAAACAGCGCGCGCAGATCATCAAACGCTGGAACGATCTCGTGCTGGCGCATCAGGACGACCTTGGCAAGCTGATCTCGCTGGAGCAGGGCAAGCCGCTGGCCGAAGGCAAGGGCGAGGTGGCCTACGCCGCGAGCTACATCGAATGGTTTGGCGAACAAGCCACGCGCATGAACGGCGAGGTCATTCCTGCGCCCGTGCCGGGCCGGCGCATGTTTGCACTCAAGGAGCCGGTGGGCGTGGTGGCGGCCATCACGCCGTGGAACTTCCCGGCGGCGATGATCGCGCGCAAGATCGCCCCGGCGCTCGCGGTGGGCTGCACCGTTGTCTGCAAGCCCGCCGAAGACACGCCGCTGACATCGCTCGCCCTCGTGCGCCTGGCACAGGAAGCCGGCGTGCCGCCAGGCGTGCTCAATATCGTCACCGCCTCGCGCGAGCGGACGCCGGAGGTGGTGGACGTTTGGCTGGACGATGGCCGCGTGCGCAAGATCACGTTCACGGGCTCGACGCCGGTCGGTAAGCATCTGGCGCGCCGCAGCGCCGACACGCTGAAGAAGCTGTCGCTCGAACTCGGCGGCAATGCCCCGTTTGTCGTGTTCGACGATGCGGACATCGACGCCGCCGTCGATGGCTTCATGGCAGCGAAGTTCCGCAACGGCGGGCAGACCTGCGTGAGCCCGAACCGCGTGTTCGTGCACGACGCGGTGCACGATGCGTTTGCCGCCAAGTTGGCCGCACGCGTGGCTGCACTCAAGGTCGGGCCGGCCACCGACCTGGCTTCGCAGATCGGCCCGATGATCAACGCGCGTGCGGTTGAGAAGATCGACCGGCACGTGCAGGACGCCATCGCCAAGGGCGCCAAGGTGTTGACCGGCGGTGCGCGCCTGACCCAGCTCGGCGCCAACTACTACGCGCCCACGGTGCTGATCAATGCTGATGCCACCATGGCCTGCGCCTGCGAAGAAACCTTCGGCCCCGTCGCGCCGCTCACGCGTTTCACCACCGAAGAGGAGGTGATTGCCGCTGCAAACGACACGCCGTTTGGGCTGGCTGCCTACTTCTACAGCCAGAACGTGCGTCGCATCTGGCGCGTGGCCGAAGCGCTGGAGACCGGCATTGTCGGCATCAATGAGGGCGCGCTGGCCGCCGAGGCTGCGCCGTTTGGCGGCGTGAAGGAATCCGGCTACGGCCGGGAAGGCTCTGTTCACGGGCTGGACGACTATCTCCACACCAAGTACGTCTGCCAGGGCCAGCTCGACTGACGGGGCGCGTTGCAGGGCGGCACGATTGGCGGTACGGTCACGCGTATCCCAATCGTGTTCCGGAGGCCCCATGGCCGACAACCTGGCTCCGTCCTCTTCGTCTACGCCGGAAAGTCCGGCTGAAGGCACCGTGGAAGCCTGCCCGTCCACGCGCGCGCTCGAACTGGTCGCCGGCAAATGGGCGCTGCGCATCTTCCCTGCGCTGGAAAACGGCCCCGTGCGCAACAACGAACTCCTGCGCCGCGTGGGCGACGGCATCTCGCAAAAAATGCTCACGCAGACGCTGCGCGAGCTGGAAGCCAACGGCCTCATCCTGCGCACCATTTACGACAGCGTGCCGCCGCACGTCGAATACCGTCTCAGCCCGCTCGGTGAATCGCTCAACCGCACGCTCGTCGGCCTGGACGACTGGGTGCGCGCGCATTGGCCCGAAATGGAACGGATTCGGAAAAATCAGGTCGATTCCGATTGACATTCGCGCGATCTGCCGGACGCTTTGTGCAGATGCAGCATTTTTCCGATAGTATTCGGGGCCCATGTTTGTGACGAATCTTTCCTCCGCCTTGCCGACGTTGTCTCGCGCCACCGCGCGGGGCGTGCTGTCGCGCGTGCGCGGCGTGCGGTGGATCGTCACGATCTGGTGCCTGTTGTTTACGGTGTCGGTGTTCTCGGCCACGCATTTTCCCGATGGCCAGGCTGCGGACGACGCGCTGGAAGCCATCGAAGCCGTGGTCGACGACATGCCCGGCGATGCTCCGCCGGTTGCCGAGCCCAGCAAGGGTTTCGAGCGCGCCATCAAGGTCGCGCTCGGCAAGGCGGTCAAGCAGCCCGGCCAGTGTTTCAGCGTCGAACATTGGGTTGCGCACGCTCCCGATGTGCCCGACGCGCCCACGACCAGTGCCGCCGCCCCCGATCACCCCAGCGACGCGCCGGAACTCTGGCTGCCGCCGCCTCCCATGGTGTTGACGCCCGGCCTGCGTGTCGCGCGCGTCCGTGTTTCCCTTCCTCCGTTCCAGGCCGGCCCCACGCCGGCCCCCATGCTGCGCCCGCCCGCACGCGCCTGATCTCCGGCATTCGCCGGAAACCATCCCCTTGAGTTGCTAGTGCTGCGCCAACCGGCCCGTTGACCGGCTGGGCGTTCGCGCTTGCCTGTTCTTCTTTTTCAGGATGATTTCGGATGTTGTCCAATCAGGATGCGGCCAACCCGCGCCCCACAGCAGGCGCGCGCGCGTCGCGGCGTGCTGTTCTTTCCGCTGTGCTGACCGCGATGGCCGTCCATGCCAATGCAGCGCCGCCGGTGCCCTCACCGCGTGGTGCCCAGACCGCCACCGCCCGCGCCGACGAGGCGCTCCCGCAGCCGCGCTACACCTTGCAGCAGTTGCTGGAACTGGCCCGCGCCAACCACCCGGCGCTCGCCGCTTCACAGGCGCAGGTGCAGGCGGCGCAGGCGGGCATCACCACCGCGCGCGCGTGGCCCAACCCCGAGGTGGAAGCCATGGCCGGCCGCCAACGTGCCCGCATGCCGGGTGCGGCGGAAGGCCGCACCAATAGCGTGTCGATCACGCAAAAGCTCGATTTGCCGTGGCAGCGCGCCGCGCGTACGCAGGCAGCCGATGCCGCGTACGAAGCGTCGCAGGCGACCGCCCGATCGCAGGCACGCGATGTGGAAGCCGATCTCAAGCTGCGCTTTTACGACGTGGTGCGCCGCGAGGCCGAGCAGCGCAACGCGCGCGAAGACGTGACGCTGGTCGAGCAGATCCGCCGTGGCGTGGCCGTGCGCGTGGAAACCGGCGAGGCCCCGCGCTACGAACTCATTCGTGGCGACGCGGAACTGCTCAACGCGCAGCGCAACGAGCAGGCCGCCGCACTGCGTGTGCAGCAGGCGCTGGCTGAACTGCGCCGTGCCGTGGGCGCCGATCTGCCGCTCACGTTCGACGTCGATGCCGGTGCGGAGACGCCGTCCGTCGCGCATCTGCCGCCGCTGGCGGATCTGGTCAATACGGTGCTCGCCACGCATCCGGAGCTGGAAGCCGATCGCGCCGCCGTGCGCGAGGCCGAAGCGCGTCTCGCGCACGAGCGCAGCCAGCGTTGGCCGTCGCTGGCGTTGCGCGGGTCGGTCGACCGCCAGCCCGATCTGCAGGACAGCCGCGTGGGCCTGGTGATGTCGATTCCGCTGTTCGACCGCCGCGATGGTCCCGTCGGTGAAGCCGTGGCCGCCCGCGAACGCGCCCGCGCTCTGTTGCGCGACCGCGAGTTGCGCACGCGCCAGGCAGTGGAATCGGCCTATCGGCAATACGAGATTGCGGAGTCGCAAGTCAGTGCGCTCGAATCCGGTGTCATCAAGCAGGCCGAATCGGCGCTGCGCGTGGCCGAAGCCGCATACCGCCACGGCGAGCGCGGGATTCTCGACTACCTCGATGCCCAGCGCGTCTTCCGCCAGGCACGCAATGACCTGATTGCCGCACGCGCGGACCTGCGCACCGCCGCGGTTGAACTCGACCGCCTGCGCCCGGAGGCCCCATGAAACGCCCCAGCCATCGCGTTGCCTCCCGAACTTACGAATCCAGCCAGACCATGACCGCACGTTCTTCTTTCTCTTCTTCGATCCGGCTGGCCGGCGTCGCCCTGGCGGCGATGTTGTTGCTGGGCGCCTGCGGCAAAGATGCCGCCAACGATGCCAAGGCCGCGCAACAGGCCGTTGACCCGAACCTCGTCGTTGCACAGCCCACGCTGGTGCAGCGTCTGAAAGTGGCGCCGGTGGGCAAGCAGCCGATTGCCGAGCGCCTGCGCGTGCCGGGGCAGATTGCGTTTGACGAGCAGCGCGTGGCGCGCATCGGCGCCACCGTTACGGGGCGCGTGACGGAGCTGGTCGCCACGCCGGGGCAGAGCGTCAAGGCAGGCGACATCCTCGCGCAGCTGCACAGCACCGAGCTTGGCGCCGCGCAGCTCGCCTACCAGAAGGCCGCCGCGCAGCGCGACCTGCAGGCGCGCGCGCTGGAACGCGCCAAGCTGCTGCTGGCTGCCGACGTGATCGGCTCAGCCGAACTCCAGAAGCGTCAGAGCGAACTGGCGATGGCCGATGCCGAAGTGCGCGCGGCCGTCGACCAATTGCGCGTGATGGGCGTGTCGCCCGGCACGTTGGCGAAGATGCGCACGGGCGGCATGTCGTCGATCTCGCCCGTGGTGGCGAGCATCAGCGGCACGGTGGTGGAGCGCAAGGTGACACGCGGCCAGGTCGTGCAGCCGGCCGACGAGCTCTTTACCGTGGCCGATCTGTCGCGCGTGTGGGTGGTGGGTGAAGTGCCGGAAAACGCCGCTGCCGGCGTGCGCGCGGGCCAGGCCGTGGAGATCGACACCGGCGCGGGCGACCGCATTGTCGGCAAGCTGATCTGGGTGTCGGACATTGTCGACCCGCAAACGCGGACGGTCACGGTGCGCACCGAAGTGGACAACGCAGAGCGCACGCTCAAGCCGTCGATGCTGGCCACGCTGCTCATCCAGTCGCGGCCGGAAGAACGCGTGGTAGTGCCGACTTCGGCCGTGGTACGTGAAGACAACCGCGACTACGTGTTCGTGCGTGCCAGCGAGACGAACTACCGGCTCACGCCAGTCAAGCTCGGCGATGAATCGAACGGTGTGCGCCCCGTGGTTTCCGGCGTGCAGGCCGGGCAGCCCATCGTCGTCGAGGGCGGTTTCCATCTGAACAACGAGCGCAAGCGCGCCGAGATGGAGGGCGCATGATCGACGCATTGATTCGCGGCGCGCTCAAGCAACGGCTCGTGGTGGCAGTGATTGCCGCCGTGCTGCTGTTCTTCGGGTTGGATGCCGCACGCAAGTTGTCGCTTGACGCGTTTCCGGACGTGACCAACGTGCAGGTGCAGATCGCCACAGAGGCGCCGGGCCGCTCGCCGGAAGAGGTGGAGCGCTTTGTGACCGTGCCGGTGGAAATGGCGATGACCGGCCTGCCGGCGCTGACCGAGATGCGCTCGCTCAACAAGCCGGGCCTGTCGCTCATCACGCTCGTCTTTACCGACGAGACCGATGTGTACTTCGCGCGCCAGCTCGTGATGGAGCGGCTGATCGAGGTGCAGTCGCGCATGCCGACGGGCGTGACGCCGGTGCTCGGCCCCGTATCGACGGGCCTGGGCGAGGTGTATCAGTACACGCTCGACAAACCGGATGACGGCGACAAGGAGCTTTCGGTGGAGGAACTCACCCAGCGCCGCATTGCGCAGGACTGGGTGGTGCGGCCGCTGTTGCGCTCCATTCCGGGCGTGGCCGAGATCAACTCGCAGGGCGGTTACGAGAAGCAGTACCAGGTGCTCGTCAACCCGGAACGCCTGCGCCATCACAACGTGACGGTCAAGCAGGTGTTCGAGGCGCTGGCCGCCAACAACGCCAACTCCGGCGGCGGCGTGCTGCCGCACTTTGCGGAGCAGTACCTGATCCGCGGCGTGGGTTTGGTGCGCGACACCAACGACATTGGCGCCATCGTGCTCAAGGAGGTCAACGGTACGCCGCTCACGATTCGCGATGTGGCCGATGTGAAGATCGGCACGGCGGTGCGCGCGGGGGCGGTGGTCAAGAACGGCGTGACGGAATCCGTCGGCGGCGTCGTGATGATGATGCGCGGCGGGAACGCGAAGGAAGTCGTCGCCCGCATCCAGGATCGCGTCAAGGCCATCAACAACGACGGCATGCTGCCCGACGGCCTGAAGATCGTGCCGTACTACGAGCGTTCGGAGCTGGTGGATTCGGCCTTGCAGACTGTCATCAAGGTGCTGGCCGAAGGCGTGGTGCTGGTGGTGATCGTGCTGCTGCTGTTCCTCGGCGATATCCGTTCATCGCTCATCGTGGTCGGCACGCTGATCCTCACGCCGCTGTTGACGTTCATGGCGATGAACAAGCTTGGCATCTCGGCCAATCTGATGTCGTTGGGCGGGTTGGCGATCGCCATCGGCTTGATGGTCGATGGCTCGGTGGTCGTGGTGGAAAACGCCTTTGCGCACCTCGCCAAGCCGCGCGATCCGAACGAGAGCCGCGCGCGCGTGATCCTCCACGCCGTGACGGAAGTGGCGACGCCCGTGATCTTCGGCGTGGGCATCATCATCCTGGTGTTCCTGCCGCTGATGACGCTGGAGGGCATGGAAGGCAAGATGTTTGCGCCGCTGGCCTTCACGATTGCGATTGCGCTGTTCTTCTCGCTGGTGCTGTCGCTCACGTTGACGCCGGTGTTGTCGTCGTATCTGCTCAAGCCCAAGGTGCACAAGCACGTGGAAGGTGAGCACAGCGACGACCCCCACGCCGAGCACGACGCGCATGACACGTGGCTGATCCGCAAGATGAAGAAGCCGTATCTGCGCTTGCTGGAGCTGAGCCTGAACAACGGCCGCAAGACCGTCATCGTGGCCGTGGCCGTGTTTCTGGCCACCGGCGCGCTGATGCCGTTCCTCGGCACGGCGTTCATTCCGGAGATGAAGGAAGGCTCGGTGGTGCCCGGCATCAACCGCGCGCCGAACATCTCGCTCGAAGAGTCGATCCGCATGGAGATGGAAGCCATGCGCCTGGTGATGCAGGTGCCGGGCGTGAAGTCGGCGGTCTCCGGCGTGGGCCGCGGCGAGTCTCCGGCCGACCCGCAGGGCCAGAACGAATCGACGCCGATCGTCTCACTCAAGCCGCGCGATGAGTGGCCCAAGGGCTGGAACCAGGACGACATTGCCGAGGCGATGCGCAAGGCGCTGCAGGTGCTGCCCGGCGTGCAGATCGTCATGGCACAGCCGATTTCCGATCGCGTGGACGAGATGGTGACCGGCGTGCGTTCCGACGTGGCCATCAAGGTGTTCGGCGACGACCTGAATACGCTGCGCGAGAAGGCCGAGGCGATTGCCAAGGTGGCGCAGGGCATCCAGGGTGCGCAGGACATGCGCGTGGAGCGGATCACTGGCCAGCAGTATCTGCAGATCGCGATCGACCGCCAGGCCATTGCACGCCACGGCCTGAATGCAGCCGACGTACACAACGTGATCGAGACCGCCATCGGCGGCAAGGAAGCCACGGAGATCTTCGAGGGCGAGCGCCGCTTCAGCGCGGTGGTGCGCCTGCCGGACGCATATCGCGGCAGCGTGGAGGCCATCCGGAACCTGATCGTGGCCGCGCCCAATGGTGCACAGGTGCCGATGGAAAGCATCGCCCGCATCGATGTGACCGACGGCCCCGCGCAGATCAGCCGCGAGCTGGGCAAGCGACGCGTAGTGGTGGGCGTGAACGTGCGCGACCGCGACTTGGGCGGCTTCGTGGCCGAGCTGCAGGCGGCTGTCGCGCAGAAGGTCAAGCTGCCCGAGGGCTATTACCTGGAGTGGGGCGGCCAGTTCCAGAACATGGAACGCGCCATGGGTCACCTGAAGGTGATCGTGCCGATCACGGTGGCGGCCATCTTCTTCCTGCTCTTCCTGCTGTTCAACTCCGTGCGCTACGCCACGCTGATCATCCTGGTGCTGCCGTTTGCCTCGGTGGGCGGGATCATCGGCCTGTTCGTCACGGGTGAATACCTCTCCGTGCCGGCATCGGTCGGGTTCGTGGCGCTATGGGGCATCGCGGTGCTCAACGGCGTGGTGCTGGTCAGCACGATCCGCAGTCTGCGCGAGCAGGGCATGTCGGTAGCCGAGTCGGTGCGGCTGGGCGCGCGCATGCGCTTCCGCCCCGTGATGATGACGGCCACGGTGGCCATGCTGGGCCTGATCCCGTTCCTGTTCGCCACGGGGCCAGGCTCGGAAGTGCAACGGCCGCTGGCCATCGTGGTGATCGGCGGTCTGCTGACCTGCACGCTGCTGACGCTGGTGATGCTGCCCACGCTGTACAAATGGTTTGATGAGGAGTCGAAGGCATGAAGGAAATCCGCATCGTAGTGCGCCCGCAACTGCTGGAACGCATGCATGAAGCGCTGCGCAGTTGCCCAGGTTTTCCCGGCATGACGGTGGGCGAGGTGAATGCCTATCCGCCAACGGCCTCACAGAGTGGCGCGCATTCCATCAAGGAAGACCTGACGGAGTTCGTGCCGCGCGTGCGCATCGAGATCGTCGCTTCCGATGCGCTGGCCGGCGTGCTGTTCGAAAGCGCCGTCAAGGTGCTGGAGCATGGCCAGACCGGCGACAGCGCCATCTGGATGACCGAGGTGGTTCAGGCGACGTTCCTGCATCGCACCGGTTGAGCATCGTGTGATGCGCACATGAAAAACGGCGGACTATGTCCGCCGGAAATCAGGAGCCACCCTTGCAGCGGGCCGCATCGTGAGACGCGGCCCGCTTGCTTTGGTGCTTACCGCTTGATGTCGGTCAGATGCTTCATGAGACCTTCGTAGCGGAACTTGTGGATCGGGCGATCCATGTTCTGCATCTGCTGCAGCTGCACCGCTTGCGGACGCAACGAGCCCGTCGGCGTCACAGCCTGGGCACGCAGCGTTGCGACGGCCGGCTGCATGTTCTGGATGCCGACAATCTGGTCATACAGCGCCTTGTCGATGATCTGTGCGTTGTACAGCTGCGTCGCATCGCCGGCGATGTTGGTCGTCGTCGCCTTATTGCTGATGGAACCGGCCTGCGCCAGCAGTGCGCTCCACAGCGTCGGGCTGTAGTTGGTCACGTAGTAGTCCAGGCCGGTCGGGTTCGCCAGCACGGCCGAGCACGTCGGCAGCGTGACCTGCGCGGTCTGCTGGTCCAGCACCACCGTCTGCGTCTGCGCCAGCCCATCGCCGTAGGCGATCGTGAGCGGAATATTCCATTGATAGCCGGAATAGACGTTCTTGTTCGGGAACGCCTTCTGCGTGATCGTCAGCACGTTCTGGTTGGTGGCCGGGTTGCACTGCGCGTCGATGCTGACGAGCGGCACGCCGGTCTGGCGCACAAAGCTGTCGCCGACCTTGCCGACGGGCTTGCCGCTGGCGGCTTCCAGCTCTGCCCACAGGCGCGGTGGCGTGCCATTGCCGAACTTGTACTTGTTCAGGTAGCTCTGCAGCCCCTTGCGCATGGCGTCCTTGCCGACGTAGTTCTCGAGCATCTGCAGGACATGGCCGCCCTTGTTGTAGGCAAAGCGGTCGAGGAAGTCCATCGAGCCGGCATCGCTCAGGTTGTGCTGCACCGGTACAGCGGTCGGCTGCAGGTCCAAGGTGTAGACGCGCTGCTTGACGGCCGCATAGTCGGCCCACGTGTTGCCCTGGAACTCGGGGTGCAGCGCGATCTTGGTGACGTTCTCGAACCAGTTGGCGAAGGATTCGTTCAGCCAGATGTCGTCCCACCAATCCAGCGTGACGAGATCGCCAAACCACTGGTGTGCCAGTTCATGCGACACCACGACGAACGAGCGCGCCTTGCCCATCGAGTGGACGGTGGTCGGTGCGCCATCGGGCGGCACCAGCACCTGGTCGGCAAATTCGAAGATGGCGCCCCAGTTCTCCATGCCGCCAAAGCCGGCATTCTTGTTGTCGTAGCTGTCGTTGGCGACGATGGTGTCCATCTTGTCGAACGGCAGCGGGATCTGGAAGTAGTTGTAGTAGTGGTTCAGCGCTTCCTTCGTGAACTGCATGCCGGCCACCGCAGAGTGCGCCTCGCCGGGCGGCACCCACCAGCGCAGGCGCATGCTGCTGCCATCGAGCGGATTGGTGAACTGGTCTTCCAGAATGTCGAACTTGCCGCCGCCGAAGAACAGCAGGTACGCCGGCATTGACGGCGTCTTGGCAAACGACACCTGCTGATAGCCGTCCGGCAGCTTGGTGGCGCTCGTCTGCCTGCCGTTGGCCACGGCCTTCCAGTCGCCCGGAATTTCCGCCGTCACTTCGAAGGTGTTGCGGAAGGCCGGCTCATCCCAGCTCGGGAACCACTCGCGTGCGAAGTTCGATTCGCCCTGCGTGACGATGGCGTCGGAGCTCTGACCCGTTGCGGCCTGCAGGCCCAGCTTGAAGATGCCCTCGGCCTTCGTGAAGTTGATCGTGCCCGTCCATTCCATGTGGAGCACGTAGTTGCCGGGCTTGATGTCTCCGGTCGGGTCGCGCAGGTCATAGAAGGCGCCTTGCGATTGCGGAATCGGCACGAGCACGCGCGATGCACCGCCGCCCGAGGTGGGCGTGAGCGTCAGGCGCGAGGCGTCGAGCTTCAGGTCGCGCACGGCCAGCGTCACGGCGCCGGTCTGCTTGGTGACCTTGATCTCCACGTCGGCGCGGCCCGAGAAGCTGTTCAGGTCTGCGCTCGGGCGGAACCACAGCTTGTAATTGACGGGCTTGATGTAGTCCGGCAGTTCCACCGGGGGCACGGATGCGTCGACCGCCGGTGCCGGCGCATTGGTGTTGCCGGTATTGGTATTGCCCTGCTGCTGCGAGCCGTTGGCGTCCAGCTTGCCGCCGGACGGGGTGAGCGCGTCATCTCCGCCGCCGCCGCACGCGGCCAGAATCAGCGCTGCCGCGGCCTGCGCCACGAGTGCCAGCTTGAACGAGCGACGTGTCCGGGCGCTGTGCGCGCGTCCGGTGCGTGTCGTGGCCGTACGACGGAAGGTTGTCGAATCCCGCATTGCATTTCTCCTGAGGTGGAAACGAATCGGCGGCCCAGGGCTCAAAAGAAAAGTGGGGGGCAGGCCGCAGAATCGGGACAAGGAATTACCCGCTTCTTGCGCGGTGCAAATCACAGCCCGCGCACGGGATGCACGGATTCTGGAGGAAACGGCCCGCGAATCGAGACGAAGTTTTTTAAATCACGTGCGAGAGAATCGGCCGCCGAATTTGCAGTTTTTGGTATGCGCAGCGGCTAGTCTGCGGGCGCCTCCGCGGATGCTGGGTGACTTCTGCAAAGCGCGTTGAAAAAATGAAATGCGTTTGGCGCTTCATGAAACTCTCTTAAAAATCGCGGCGGATATTTTTACAACGTCCGATAAAACAAAACTGAATACGGCGCGGAGTTCAAAAATCGCGTTCGGGAACTTTCCGGGTATTCGGCTGGGTATTGCGCCGCAGCAGCAGAGCCGGTATCGCCTGCCTGGGGGTAATCCTTCCGGATGAGGCCTGCGCTGTGCGCGGTTTTACACAAAACCGGTACGCTCGCAAGGTTGCAAAGTGTTTTCTGTCTTCCGTAGAGCGATTCATGCAATCCGCGTCCGATAGCGTCAGCAGCCCAGCGGCTGTGGGTGTCAACCTGATCGACTTTTTTGATGTCACCCCCACGTCATTGTGGTTGGAGGACTACAGCGATCTGCACCGTCTCTTTGCGCAATGGCGCGCCGCCGGCGTGACCGACCTGCAGCGCTTTCTGGAAGAAGACGTCTCACGCGTGGCGGCGTGTTCGGCCTGCATCAAGGTGCTGCGCGTGAACCGGCGTACGTTGTCGATGTACGCGGCACCGAATGCCGAAACGCTCACCGCGCGCCTGGCTGACGTACTGCGCGACGACATGCTCGAAGCCCACGTGGGCGAACTCGTGCAGCTGTGGTCTGGCGAGCCGTCGTTCGAGAGCCGCAGCGTCAATTACACGCTCAACGGCCGCCGTCTGGACATTCTGCTCAAGGGCGTTGTTCTGCCCGACCACGAGCAGCCGTGGGACCGCGTGCTGGTGGCCGTGGACGACATCACCGAACTCGAAGACGCCCGCCGCCGTGCCGCGGCCAGCCAGCTCTACGCGCGCGGCGTGTTCGAACATGCGCCGGTGTCGCTGTGGGTCGAGAACTTCAGCACCATCAAGATGCTGCTGGACGAAGTGCGCATGCAGGGCATCACCGACTTCCGCACCTTTACCGACGTGCACCCCGAGTTTGTCGAGCGCTGCATGCAGGAGATCCAGGTGCTCGATGTCAACGGCTTCACGCTGGAGATGTTCAAGGCGCGCAACCGCAACGACTTGCTGGGCCGCTTGCCGGAAGTCTTTCGCGACGACATGCGCTCGCACTTTCGCGAGCAGCTGATCGACCTGTGGGACGGCCGGCTCTTCCAGCAGCGCGAGGTGGTCAACTATGGGCTCGATGGCAACCCGCTGAACATCCACCTGCAGTTCTCTGTCTTCCCGGGGCGCGAGCAGGATTGGGACATGGTGCTGCTGGCGCTGACCGACATCACCGCGCGCAAGAAGGCCGAGTCGTATCTGGAATATCTCGGCAAGCACGACGTGCTGACCAAGCTCAAGAACCGCTCGTTCTACGTGGACGAGATCAACCGGCTGGAGCGCAAGGGCCCGTTCCCCGTGACGGTCATCATGATCGACCTGAACGACCTGAAGAGCGTGAATGACCAGCTCGGCCACGCCGCAGGCGATGCGCTACTGCGGCGCGCCGGCGAGGTGCTCGGCAAGGCCATCGACAAACCTGCACACGCTGCGCGCATTGGCGGTGACGAGTTTGCGGTGCTGCTGCCCGGCGCCGACGCGCAGGCCGGTGCGGCGCTGGTGGAGAGTCTGCGCAAGCTGGTCGAACTCAACAACCAGTTCTATCCGGGCGCGGAGCTTGGGTTTTCCATGGGCTGCGCTACCTGCCACGAAGGCGGGCGTCTGGAAGAAGCGTTGCGCGAAGCCGATGTCGCGATGTACGAAGACAAGCGGGTGCAGCACGAAGGCCGGCGCCCGGCATAACGGCGGCCATCTGCGCATCCGGTGCGCGGCTGCCTCTTCTCGCTTCAGGCGCCCGCCGGTGCAAAGAACCGTTCGTGCAGTTCTTCCAGCCCGAGCGTGCTGATCACCTCGTTCAACCGCTCGGTCGGGCGGCGGCGCGGCAGGTCTTTGTACTGCGCGATGATCAGCTCGTTCTTCATCGAGTGTTCCCACCCGACGAGTTCCGTCACGCTGACCTGATAGCCGTGCGCTTCAAGCTGCAGGCAGCGCAGCACGTTGGTGACCTGACTGCCGAATTCGCGCGTGTGCAGCGGGTGGCGCCAGATTTCCGTCAGCGCATTGCCGAGCGACTTGCCCTTGTTCTTGCGCAGCACGCCGGCCACCTCCGCTTGGCAGCACGGAACGAGCACGATGTACTGCGCCTTTTTCTCCAGCGCGAAGCGGATCGCATCGTCCGTGGCGGTATTACAGGCATGCAGTGCGGTCACGATGTCGATCGTGGCGGGCAGTCGGTCAGAGGTAATCGACTCCGCAACCGACAGGTTCAGGAACGACATCCCCTTGAAGCCGAGCCGGGCGGCAAGTTCGGTCGACTTGGTGACCAGTTCTTCGCGCGTTTCGATGCCGTAAATGTGCGAGGTTCCATCCCCCGGTTGCTCCTTGCAGAACAGGTCGTACAGGATGAATCCGAGGTACGACTTGCCCGCGCCGTGGTCGACCAGCGTGACATGCCCCTTGGCTTGCTGCACGTCGGCCATCAGCGGTTCGATGAACTGGAACAGGTGATAGACCTGCTTGAGCTTACGGCGGCTGTCCTGGTTCATTTTGCCGTCGCGCGTCAGGATGTGCAGTTCCTTGAGCAGTTCGATCGACTGGTTGGGGCGGATTTCGTGGGTCTTGTTGGACATCGTCAGGACAGCCTGGGCGACATGTCGCACGGAATGGGATCGGTGCGGCGGCGCGGAGAAAAACGGAAAGAGGGCGCCAGTTTACCGAAAAGCGGGGTGGGCGACGGCAAGCGCACCCCAAGCCACGTCATGCGTGCCCTCGTTTGCCCGGGCCCGATGAGGATGTGACAATAGCGCCCCGCTTGCCTGCCCCGCATGATTCGATCCGTTCCTCCCCGCATGTCCGAAACATCCAACGCCCCTCTCGTTGCCGTCATCGGCGCCGGCCCCGCCGGGCTCATGGCTGCTGAAGTCCTGTCGCGCAACGGCGTGCGTGTGGAAGTGTTCGACGCCATGCCTTCGGCCGGCCGCAAATTTCTGCTGGCGGGCATTGGCGGGATGAACATCACGCATTCGGAGCCGATCGACGCGTTTCTCGGTCGCTATCGCACGCGGCGCGAGGCGCTGGCGCCGTTCATTGGCCGCTTCAGCCCCGACGACCTGCGTGCGTGGATCCATGGGTTGGGCATCGATACGTTTGTCGGCAGTTCGGGACGTGTCTTTCCGACCGAGATGAAGGCCGCGCCCTTGCTGCGCGCATGGTTGCACCGGCTGCGCGAGGCGGGCGTGCAGCTGCACATGCGGCATCGCTGGGTGGGGTGGGCGGAACCGTCAGACCACGCGCAGGTGCTGCGCTTTGAAACCGCCGATGTTGAGCGGCTGGTGCAAGCCGATGCGGTGGTGCTGGCCATGGGCGGCGGCAGTTGGCCGCGCCTAGGCTCCGACGGCGCCTGGGTGCCGCTGCTGGAGGCGCGCGGCGTGCAGGTGCAGCCCTTGCAGCCTGCCAATTGCGGGTTCGACGCCGATTGGAGCGCGTTTTTCCAGGAGCGATTTGCGGGGCAGCCCGTCAAGTCGGTCGCCATCGGTTTGCCGTCGGGCGATGGCGGTGCGCTGCAATTCCGCCAGGGCGAGTTCGTCGTCACGCAGACCGGCATTGAAGGCAGCCTCGTCTATGCGTTGTCAGCCCCGATTCGTGATGCGCTGGCCGCAGAGGGCGGCACCACGATTTGGCTCGACCTTGCGCCAGGCTGGAGCGCGCAACGTGTGACGGATGAACTGATGCGCCCGCGCGGCGCGCGTTCGATGTCGAGCCATCTGCAAAGCAAGCTGAATATCACGGGCGTGAAGCTCGGCTTGCTGCGCGAGTGCCTGAGCAAGGAAGCGTTTGCCGATCTGGCCCAACTCGCGAAGGCCATCAAGGCGTTGCCGTTGCGACTTACACGCACGCGGCCCATCGACGAGGCGATCAGCACCGCAGGCGGCGTGGCATTTGAAGCGCTGGATGCAAAGCTGATGATCGAGCGTCTGCCGGGCGTGTTCTGCGCCGGCGAGATGCTCGACTGGGAAGCGCCCACGGGCGGCTATCTGCTGACGGCGTGTTTTGCGAGCGGCGCCGCTGCGGGGCAGGGCGTCCTCGACTACCTGGCGACGATGGCGCGCTGATTCACTGCTTTACTGGCGCGCCTTCAGGCGCCACAGCGACGTGACCTCGGCAACCCGCGCGCGATAGAGCGGGTCGTTTTCATCGGACGCCTTCGGGTGCTTCGGCTTGATGTCTTCCCGGCCCACCACCTGCAGGCCGGCAGCGTCGATCATCGCCAGCAGGGCATCGCGCGTGCGCAGGCCAAGATGCTCGGCAAAGTCCGACAGGATCAACCAGCCTTCGCCATTCGGCTCCAGATGGGCGGCCAGGCCATCCAGGAAGCCGCGCAGCATGCGGCTATCCGGATCGTAGACGGCGCGCTCGATAGGCGAGCTGGGCCGCGCCGGCAGCCACGGCGGGTTGCACACGATCAGCGGCGCACGGCCTTCGGGAAACAGATCCGCTTCGACAACGTCGACCTGAGTCTGCAAACCGAGGCGTGCAACGTTATCGCGCGCACAGGCCAGCGCGCGCGGGTCCTGATCGGTGCCGATGACGTGCTTCACGCCGCGTTTGGCGAGCACCGCTGCGAGCACGCCCGTGCCCGTGCCGATATCGAACGCCAGGGTTTTCGAAGGCAACGGTGCATTCGCCACGAGATCGATGTACTCGCCGCGCACCGGCGAGAACACGCCGTAGTGCGGGTGAATGCGCTCACCACCGAGCGCGGGAATCTCGACCCCCTTCTTGCGCCACTCATGCGCGCCGATCAAACCAAGCAGTTCACGCAGCGAGACGACTGAAGCGGCGTTGCTCGTGCCATAGGCTTCCGTGCAGGCCTCGCGCATGTCGGGTGCGCGGCGCAGCGGGATCGTGTAATCCGCATCCAGCGGAATCAGCAGCATGCCCAGCGTGCGGGCGCGCTGCGATTGCGCCTGTCGATGCAGGTTGAACGCGTCGATGGGCGAGGCGGGTTCCTTGCGCGCCTTGCCGGGTTTGCGATCGATGCGGCGGGACATGGCCTGCAGGAGTTGGCGCGCGTTCTGGAAATCGCCTTGCCAGAGCAACGCGGTGCCTTCGCAGGCGAGGCGGTAGGCGGTATCGGCGGGGGTCCGATCATCTGCGATGACCACGCGCTTGGGCGGCGGGTTGCCGGCTTCGGAGCGCCAGAGGGCGGTATGGACGGCGTCGCTGCTGGCTTCAGGGCGGTCGTCGGTCCAGGTCAGGGTAGGGTGGTCGGTCACGGGGAAATGGGCGGAAGGCGGGGAGGGTGCGGTAGTGGGCGACACGATACCGCTGTCGGCCTGATCGCACAAATGTGGGCGGGCAACCGACGCGGCGCTGCACTGATGCCGTTTCGGTCAGAAAAGGCCCGATGCCACGCTATGCGCTGACGGACGTCGCCCCGTATCGCCCGCGAGCCGATTGACCGCTGCGATTCTTCTGGGCAAGTGATTTCTTTGCCACCCAAAGACGCCAGTCCGACCCGGCAGGCAGTGTAAACTCCAGCCTTTTTTCGGCACTCGTAGCATGGCGCACGCCCAGCAACGCAGGGCGCTCAGCGGCCCCGCGCTGATCCGCATTCTTGCTCGCCTGACGGACGTCGACGTTTCCGCATCTGCGCAGCCCCTTTCTGACCGGTTGAGCCAATGGCTCAGCTGGACGGATGCCATCACGCTTTCGTCGGCATTGAGCGCGGCACCGCCCGCCGGTGCCTCCAGCACGCGGCCCGTCGGGCCGGACGCCGAGACGATTGGTAGCCGTGTCCGCGCGGCGTTGACGAAATCCATCGCGTCAAGCTGCGCGCCGGACGCCAGGCCCGGGCCACGCGCACCGATCCAGAACCCGGCGGTGCCGGTGGTGGTTGACTATGCCGATTTCCGGCAGCGCTACGTGCTGATGCAGCAGACGATGGAGCTGGAGATTAGCGACCTGCGTGGCCGCCTGCGACGCCTGCTGGCTGCCAGGACGCCCGACCTCGCGCGGCTTGCGGTGCTGGATGCCAGCATGGAGCAGGCGCTCGCCGACCGCGAACGTTCGTTGCTGGGGGCCATTCCGTCGATGCTGGGGCCGTACTTCGAGCGCCTGCGCGCGGCCGAGCAGCAGCGGCAGGCCGAGGTATCCGCAGAGGGCCAGGCCACCCCATTCACATCCCGCGCCTGGCTGGACGCGTTCCGCAAGGATATGCAGAGCGTGCTCCTGGCCGAGCTTGATGTTCGTTTTCAACCGATCGACGGGTTGCTCGCAGCCCTTCGCCCCTGCTAAGCGGGACAGACACCATTCATGTCCAGACATCACCTGAATCTCATCGTTTTTTCTGTCGGGCTGGCGGCCTTGGGATGGATTGCCGTCGGCTACGTCGTCGGTGGAAACCTGCTCGCGCTGGCCGTCACGCTCGTGATCGGTGCCGCCTATGTGGCAGGCGCGCTGGAGCTGCGCCGCTATCGTCAGGCGACGGGCACCGTCACGCAGGCCGTGGCGGGGCTGACGGAGCCACCGCCCAATCTGGCGGCGTGGCTGGAGCCACTGCACCCCAGCGTGCGCAATGCCGTGCGCCTGCGCGTGGAAGGCGAGCGCGTTGCGCTGCCGGCGCCCGCACTGACACCGTATCTGGTGGGCCTGCTGGTGCTGCTTGGCATGCTCGGCACGCTGCTCGGCATGGTGGTGACGCTCAAAGGCACGGGCGCGGCGCTGGAAAGCGCGACGGATCTGCAGGCGATCCGCGCTTCGCTGGCCGCCCCGATCAAGGGTTTGGGATTCTCGTTCGGGACCTCGATTGCCGGTGTGGCAACGTCGGCCATGCTCGGGCTGCTGTCGGCGCTGTGCCGGCGCGAGCGCTTGCAGGCAGTCCAGGCGCTCGACGCGAAGATCGCCACCACGCTGCGCATCTATTCGCACGCGCATCAGCGTGAAGAGACGTTCAAGCTTCTGCAGCGGCAAGCCGATGTGATGCCCGCATTGGTTGACCGCCTGCAGGCGATGATGGTGTCGCTGGAGCAGCAGGGCGCAGCCAGCAGCGAGCGGCAGATCGCCGCCCAGCAAGCGTTTCTCGACAAGACGGAAGTGGCCTACAGCCAGCTTGCGTCTTCGGTCGGCCAGTCGTTGAAGGACAGCGCAGCGGAAAGCGCGCGCGTTGCCAGCGCGGCGCTGCAGCCTGTGGTGGAAACGACGATGGCGGGCCTCGCGCGTGAATCGGCCGCGCTGCAGGAGACGGTCACGCATGCCGTGCAGCGTCAATTGGATGGCTTGTCGTCACGCTTTGAGGCGACGGCGGAGGCGGTCTCCGGCATCTGGAACAACGCCTTGTCGGCGCATCAACGCTCGAGTGAGGCGCTGGTGGGGCAGGTCGGCACGTCGCTGGACCGGTTTGCCGTGACATTCGAGCAACGCTCGGCACGGTTGATCGATGGCGTTGCCGAGCGCCTGGATGCCACCGCAGGCGGCCTGTCCACCGCTTGGCGGGATGCGCTGGCCCGCCAGGAACACGCCCACGCCGAGCTGGCCACCCAGAACCAGCGCGCGCTGGAAGCGGCTGCCGCCACGTTCGAGCAGCACGCCGTGTCGTTGCAAGACGCGTCGCGCCAGTCGCATACGGCGCTGCAAGCCGCACTGGAAGCACGAGACGCGCAACGTCTGGCGGCCTGGACCGGGGCGCTCAGCGCAACGGGCGAAAAGCTGAGCCAGGCGTGGGAGAAGGCCGGCGCCGATACGGCGAACCGTCAACAAGACATCTGCGATGCGTTGGCGCAGACCGCGCGCGATATCGCCGCGCAGCAGGACGCATCGCGTCAGTCGCAAGCCGCGTTGCAATCTGCACTGGAAGCACGAGACGCACAACGTCTGGCCGCCTGGACCGAGGCCCTCGGCGCCATGGGCGAGAAACTGACCCAGGCATGGGAGAAGGCAGGCGCCGATACAGCGAGCCGCCAGCAGCAGATTTGCGACGCACTGGCGCAGACCGCGCGCGACATTTCCGCGCAAACGCAGGCGCACGCCAATGACACGATCGGCGAGATTTCGCGCCTGGTCCAAGCCGCGTCGGAAGCGCCAAAGGCCGCGGCCGAAGTGGTGGCCGAACTGCGCCAGAAGCTGTCCGACAGCATGGTGCGCGATACCGCGATGCTGGACGAGCGTGCGCGCCTGCTGGGTACGCTGGAAACGCTGCTCGACGCCGTCAACCATGCGTCGACCGAGCAGCGCACGGCGGTGGATGCGCTCGTGGCGACGTCTGCAGATCTGCTGGAGCGCGTTGGCGTGCGGTTCACCGATCGGGTGGAAGCGGAGACCGGCAAGCTTGGCGCGGTGGCTGCGCAGGTGACCGGCAGTGCGGTGGAGGTGGCGAGCCTGGGCGAGGCGTTTAGCGCGGCCGTGCAGCTGTTTGGCGAGTCGAACGACAAGCTTGCAGCCCAGTTGCAGCGCATCGAAGCCGCGCTCGACAAGTCGCTCACCCGCAGCGACGAACAGCTTGCCTACTACGTGGCCCAGGCGCGTGAGGTGATCGACCTGAGCATGCTGTCCCAAAAGCAGATCCTCGAAGACCTGCAGCGCCTGGGTGACCAGCGCGCGCTGGCCGGGGCCGAAGCGGCATGAACGACGAGATCGACGGTGGCATCGAGGCCACGGCGCCGGTCTGGGCCGCGTTTGGCGACCTGATGTCGGTGCTGCTGGGCGCGTTTGTGCTGATTCTGGTCGGTGTGATCGGCGTGCAGCTGGAGCTGTCGTCCAAGCTGGAGAACGAGGTCAAGCAGCGCGAGGCCGAAGCCCAGCGCCGCAAGACGCTGGAGCAGGCGCTGGCCGGCCCGCTGGCCGCCGGGCGCGTGACGCTCGTCAACGGGCGCATCGGCATCAACGGCAATGTGCTGTTCGCGATCAACTCCGATCAGTTGCAGCCGGAAGGCCGCGCCTTGATGAAGAGCCTGGCGGGGCCCCTGGCGGCGTATCTCACCTCGCGTGAAGAAATCCTCATGGTGAGCGGCTTTTCCGACGACCAGCAGGTGCGTGCCGGTAACCGGCTGTTTGCCGATAACTGGGAGCTGTCCGCCAAGCGCGCCTTGACGGTGACGCGTGCGTTGATCGACGAGGGCATTCCGGCGTCGAGCGTGTTCGCGGCAGCGTTTGGATCGCAGCAGCCGGTGAGTTCCAATGCAGACGACGTCGGGCGCGCCAAGAACCGGCGTGTGGAAATCGCACCTGTGCCGAGGCAGGCTGCTTCCAACGGTGGACGTCGTGAGCCGCATTGAGGCGTCCACGCGGGCCACGCTCGACAGCTGGCGCGCAAGCGGCGCGGACCAGCTTGACCGCGTGCGCTTCTGCTTCATCGAGGCATTGCATCGGCGTACGGCCGGACAAACCGGCGAGGCGCGGCGCCTTCTCGACGCGCGGCTCGACGAGCTGATCGCGGCCTACGCGGAAGACGTCGATCGCACGACGGCAACGTCCGGCGCGAGCGACGCAAAAGCGCGTGCCGATAGCGCATTGGCCGAACTGCTGCGTGATATTGCCGGCCGGCAACGCACGGATGTCGGCAAGGCTGCGGATGGCGGGTCTGGGCCTCATCCGCGTGCATTGCCGGAGCTGAAGATTCTTGAAGACGTGCGCGACACGTGGTCCCGCGTCAGCGCCGAGAAACAGTTGCGGGACGCCCTGGACAAAGTGCCGGTGAATGCCGGTCCGCTGAATTCGAGCAGTCTCGTGCATCGGTCATTGCTGTTGATGCGCGAGGTGTCGCCCGATTATCTGCGGCAGTTTCTGTCGTATGTGGACGCGCTTTCGTGGTTGGAACGCATGAGCGGAGACGGCGCCGCCGGTGGCCAGGATGCGGCACGCAGCGGCGGAAAGACGGCGCGGAAGGCGCGCTAAGCATCACAGCACAGCGCCATTCGGCCACGCCGATTGGTCTGCGCCTGTAGCGTCTTCCGACCGGCAAGCACGCAAAAAAGGGAGCCAAGGCTCCCTTTTTCTTTGCGCTGGCGATCAGCCGTTGATGGCTGCGTCCTTGACCTTTTTCAAGGCGCGGACCTTGACGCGCACGGTTGCCGGTTTGGCTTCGAACCACTGGTCCACGCCGGTAAAGGGGTTCTTGCCGAAGCGACGCTTGGTTGCCGGCACCTTGACCGACGTCACCTTGAACAGGCCCGGCAGCGTGAATTCGCCAGCGCCCTTCTTGTGCAGCGAAGCCACGATGGTGTTCTCCAGATGGAGCAGCACCGCCTTCACCGCTTTGGCGTCGACGGCAGCCTGTTCAGCCAGATGGCTCACCAGGCTCGCCTTGGTGAACGTGTCCTTCAAGGGCTTGAGAGTCGGCGTCGTTGCAGCAGGCTTCTTTGCTGGCGCGGCCTTCTTTGCCGGCGAGGCCTTCTTTGCAGCGGTCTTGGCAGCGGTCTTGGTTTTGGTGGCCATAGTGAAAATAGATGGTTGGGTAAAGTTGACCATTCAATGGAAGCGACGCCTGTGCAGCGCGCTTCGAGCAAGCATAGCAAAGGTTGAGCGCCGTGGAAGCGTTATCTACGCTGTTTTGAGGCCGCGGAACGCTTATTGCATGCGGTTTGGGGCGTGTATTCCCCCGCTGAGCATCCCAGGTTCAGCACAGACATGCCCCAACAAAAATCGTCGCAGAGCGCGGTGCGCCCCAAAAACCGCGCGCCCGTGCTCGCCCGGCTGCGCCAATCCAAGATGACGCGCTCCACCCATGCGTACGTTCGCGGCAGTACCGTGAAGTTCTACGAGTGGCTGGGCGAGGTGCAGTCGCACACGTTTCCCGAGGGGCCCACCATCTGGATTTGCGGCGATTGCCATGTCGGCAACCTCGGCCCGATCGGCGATGCTTCTGGCGCCACGCGCATACAAATCCGGGATCTGGACCAGACGGTGCTGGGCAATCCGGCGCTCGACCTGATTCGGCTTGGTGTGTCGCTGGCCACGGCCGCGCGGGGATCCGACCTGCCGGGCATCGTGACGGCAAGAATGGTGGAAGCGCTGATGGCGGGCTACCTCCACGGCATCGACCCGGATGCCGCCGTGCATTTGCCTCCGCGCCCCGCATCGGTGCGCACCGCCATGAAGGCGGCGACCGCGCGTACGTGGAAACAACTGGCCAGGGAGCGGCTTGACGACACGTCTCCCACCATTCCGCTGGGGCGCCATTTCTGGCCGCTCTCAAGAGAGGAACGGCGCGAACTGAAACTGCTGGTGAGCGAGCATGAGGTGCTGGACCTGATCGCACGCCTTTACGAGATGCCCGGCGAAGCGTCTGTCAGCATCGTGGATGCGGCGTACTGGGTCAAAGGCTGCAGCTCGCTCGGGCAGCGGCGCTATGCCGTCTTGCTGGCAGTCGAGCAGGATCGCGGGCCGCGGTATCGGCTGATTGACATCAAGGAGGCAGGAAAGGCCGCAGCGCCCAGTGCGTCTGCCGGCCAGATGCCGAGGATCAACGCCGAGCGCGTGGTCACTGGCGCGCGCCGTCTGTCTCCCGACCTTGGAGACCGAATGGCGTGGGGGCGCATGCTGGGCAGCAGCTTTTTCATGCGTGAGCTGCAACCGCAAGACCTGAAGCTGTCGGTCGACAAGCTGGAGCAGAAAGATGCCACGGTCCTGGCTGCCTACCTCGGCAATATCGTCGGCCTGGCCCATGGCAGCCAGATGCCGCGGGATGTCGCCAGGGCATGGCACCGTGAGCTGAGGGCGCGTCATGGACGTTCCATCGATGCGCCATTCTGGCTCTGGTCCTCGATCGTCGATCTGCTTGGGCTGCACGAGCGGCAGTATCTCGAACACTGCCGCGCGTGGGCCGGCTGATCCGCCGCGTCGCTTGCATCGACGGGCACAAACGCTGCTGGCGAGGCTTCCAGGCCGTCGTGAGGCGACGATGGCGGACGGCGCCCGCCGGCCCAGGGGCGCAGTCCAGCCGCGGTCCAGACATCAACAGGAGGCGCGATGTACGTGGTGATGGGTGCAACCGGACATGTGGGGGCTGCGGTTGCGCAGACGCTGCTGGCGACCGGTGAGGACGTAACGATCCTGACGCGGCGGCCCGAGCGCGCAGGTCGCTGGCGGGACAAAGGCGCATCGGTGGCGATGGCCGATGCGGAGGACGTCGACTCGCTCAGGGCGGCATTCCGACGCGGCCGACGTGCATTCCTCCTCAACCCGCCTGCCGATACTGCCGGTGACACCGACGCGACGGAGCGCCGGACGATCGCCAACATTCTGGCTGCGCTGGAGGACTCCGGCCTGGAGAAAGTGGTGGCCGCATCCACCTATGGGGCGCGCCCGGGACAGGGCATCGGCGACCTTTCCACGCTGTGGGAGCTTGAGGAGGGGTTGCGGCGCCAGCCCATCCCGGCAGCCATCAACCGGGGTGCCTACTACATGACCAACTGGGCAGGCCTGCTGGAAACAGTTGCGCAGACAGGCAAGCTGCCGAGCATGTTTCCCGCCGACATGCCGATGCCGATGGTGGCCCCCGCAGACCTCGGCGAGGCGGCCGCCGCACGGCTTCTCGCGCCGCTCGACGATGTGGGCGTGCGCTACGTGGAGGGCCCGCAGCGCTACACGCCGCAGGATGTTGCGCAGGCCATGTCGCGCACGCTCGGCCGTGGCGTGACGGTGGACGTTGTGCCGCGAGACCGCTGGGAGGCGGTCTACAAAGGTCTCGGCTTCTCCGACGAAGCGGCCCGCGCCTATGTGCGGATGACGGCCGTGACCCTGGACGAGGATTTCGACAAGCCGGGCGACGTTGTGCGCGGCCATGTCTCTCTGGCAGATTTCATTGCAGCGGCGGCGGTACAGGCGGCCTACGCGTGATTGACGCGCCGGCATGCGCGCCCGGCGCGCCGCGCTATGCAATGAGATGGACGAGCAGCGCGCCGTTCAATCCTGCCACGAGCACGGCGCTCACCGTCGCCAGTAGAACCAGGCGGTGACCGGCGGCATGCTGTCCCATCAGGTCGGGCCGGCGTGCCAACCAGATCAATGCCGCCATGGGAAACGGCACCACCATGCTCAGAATCACCTGGCTGAGCACGAGTGCGCGCGTGACATCCATGCCCGCCCCGATGACGACGAACGCCGGCACCATGGTGATCAGCCGGCGCACCCACACCGGCAAGCGCACGCGCAGGAAGCCCTGGAGCACCATCTGCCCCGCCAGTGTGCCGACCACGGAGCTGGACAACCCCGACGCGATCAACCCAACCAGAAACACCAGCCCGGCAGATGCGCCGAACAACGGCGCCAACGTGACATAGGCATCCTCAATGCCGGCCACCTCCGCATGTGTGCCGTGAAACGCGCCCGCAGATACCACCACCATGGCGAGGTTGATGCAGCCTGCGGCGGCCAGCGCAGCCACCACCTCGCGGTTGGAATACCGGAGCAGTTGCGACGTCTCCGACGCAGTGCGCGGGCGCACACGCCCATTGACCAGCCCCGAATGCAGAAAGAGCGCATGAGGCATCACCGTGGCCCCGACAATACCGGCCGCCAGCATGAACGCATCGGGCGGCAGCGCCGTGGGAACGAAGGTTTGCCGCAGCGCGGCCCCCCACGAGACGGGCAAGATCCACACTTGGATGATGTAAGAGATACCGATAACGGCGACCAGCGCGCCAATCATCAGTTCGATATGGCGGAACCCGCGCGCCTGCAGCATCAGCAGCAGATAGGTCAGTACACCCGCGACGACCATGGCGTACAGCAAGGGCATGCCGGTCAGCAGTGCGATGCCGACGGCGGCACCGACGAACTCCGCAAGGTCGGTGGCCATGGCGGCAAGCTCGCTGATCAGCCACATGCCAAGGCCGGCCGGTGCGGGCAACTGCGTGCGACAGAGTTGCGCGAGATTCTGGCCCGTCACAATGCCCACCCGTGCGGAGAGCATCTGGAACAACATCGCCACCAGGCTCGATGCAAGCACGACCCAGAGCAGCTGATATCCGTACCGCGCGCCGGCTTCAATGCCGGTGGCGATGTTCCCCGGGTCGGTATACGCCACCGAAACCACCACGGCCGGCCCGACAAACGGGAGGAACGTGCGCCAGCCACGTCGCCGGCCTTCCAGCGCTTCACGCGCGTGGGCAACGACGCCGTTCGAAGCAGAGGAGCTGTCGCGGTCAAGCGCGAGACTGTCGTCCATGAAATCTCCGGGAGAGGTGGCGGTGGGGCCCTCCGCAACCCTCGTACCTGATGGCTTGCGGGACAAGCGTGCGGGGCGCGATGGAATGGGTGTTGCGGAGAGGGATGCGCCATGACGGCACACACTCATTCCCGGAGAACACCCATGTTCATGCACAACAAGCGATTGCAGTACACCGTTCGGGTCAGCGAAACCGATCCTGGCCTGGCCAACCTGCTGCTGGAGCAGTTCGGTGGCCCGCAGGGCGAGCTTGCTGCCGCCATGCGCTACTTCACGCAAGCTGTTGCAGAAGAGGATCCTGGCCGCAAGGACATGCTCTACGACATCGCGACCGAAGAGCTGAGCCACCTGGAGATCATCGGCACCATCGTCGCCATGCTCAATCGCGGTGCCAAGGGGGAGTTGGCGGAAGCGGTGGATGAGCAGGCGGAGCTGTATCGCAAGCTCAATGGCGCCGGCAACGACAGCCATGTGACGCAGGTGCTCTATGGCGGTGGGCCGTCATTGACGAACTCGGGGGGCGTGCCGTGGACCGCGGCCTACATCGATTCGATCGGCGAGCCGACGGCGGACCTGCGCTCGAACATCGCGGCCGAAGCACGCGCCAAGATCATCTACGAACGATTGATCAACGTGAGCGACGACCCCGGTGTGCGCGATGCGCTGGGATTTCTCATGACGCGCGAAGTCGCGCACCAGAAGTCGTTCGAGAAGGCGCTTTATGCCATTAACGGCAACTTCCCCCCGGGCAAACTGCCGCCGGTGCCTGAGTTCAGCGATGCGTATTTCAAGATGTCGCGCGGTGGTCCGATCGTGCAGGCACCCTGGAATAGCGGCACCGGCCTTGAGCTTGTCTCGGACCCGCCGATGCCCGTTGACGGCGGTGACGGCAACGCGTCGGTCAACCTGACCGACGCCGAACTGGAAACGCTCGAGGCCATGAAGGCGCGTCTGGCTTCGGATCCGGCTGTCGATCCGACCACGGGCGCGGAGCTTGGTGAAACGAAGGCGTGACCACCGCCTCCAGGCCCGGGTGCTGCGCTGCTCGGGCCTGGACATTGCGTCTGCGCCAGGCACCGGCCGTTTCAAGCTCGAACAAAGATGGAGACGCTCATGCATATGCAAGAACTGCTTGCAATCGCGGCGCTCACCCTTGCCGTGATTGCCATGTATTCGCTCGCCCGCGGCGTACCTGCCGGCGTGTTCGGGGCGGGCGCACAACAAGTTGCGCCGATGTATTCAGGGGTCACACCGCCGCATCCTTTCCTGAACGGAAGGCGGTGATGGCAGACGACACAACGCACGAAGGCCCGGCGCGGTTCGAGTGCGCGGGCCATACCGTTACGGTGATCGCAGAACAGGATGCGCAGGGCGTCTGGGTGCCGCGCATCTCTGTGGCCAACGGCGAGCGGCACTTCGAAATTCGCGAAATATCCCAGACGTGGCGCGGCTGGCATACCGAAGGCGAGGCCATTCGAGATGGGATGGAACAGGCGCGCTTGCTGCTCACGCGTGAGCGGCCCTGATTCTGAAGACCGGCGCGACGGCGCTCGGCATGGCTTCGGCGGCGCGTCGGGCCACTACTGAATCCACAAGGAGATTGCGATGAAGGCGCTCTGCTGGCACGGCAAACACGACATCCGCTGCGATACCGTTCCGGACCCGACGATCCAACACGGCCGTGACGCCATCATCAAGGTCACGGCGTGCGCCATCTGCGGTTCGGACTTGCACCTCTTCGACGGTGTCATGCCCGGCATGGAAAGCGGCGATGTGGTCGGCCACGAAACCATGGGCGAAGTCGTGGAAGTGGGGCCCGAAAACACCAAGCTGAAGGTGGGCGACCGCGTTGTCGTGCCGTTCACCATTTCCTGCGGCGAGTGCTTTTTCTGCAAGCGCGGGTTCTATTCCGGATGCGAGCGAACCAACCCTGACCACGCCAAGGCCGCCAAGTTGTGGGGTCATTCGCCGGCGGGTTTGTTCGGCTACTCGCACCTGCTGGGCGGATATGCCGGCGGCCAGGCGGAATATCTGCGCGTGCCGTATGCAGACGTCGGGCCCATTCGCGTGCCGGAGGGTGTGGACGATGAGACCCTGTTGTTCCTGTCCGACATCTTTCCGACCGGCTACATGGCCGCCGAGAACTGCAATATCCAGCCCGGCGACACCATCGCCGTGTGGGGCTGCGGGCCCGTCGGGCAATTCGCGATCCGAAGCGCCTTCCTCCTCGGGGCGGAACGCGTGATTGCCATCGATACGGTGCCCGAGCGCTTGGCCATGGCCCGCGCGGCCGGCGCGCAGACGCTCGATTTCAAAGCCAGCGATGTGCACGAGGCGCTCAACGAAATGACGCAGGGCCGCGGCCCCGATGCCTGCATCGATGCAGTGGGCACGGAGCCCGAGACGACCGCCAGCTTCGACTCCGTGCTCGACCGCATCAAAGTCGCCACCGCGCTCGGTACGGATCGGCCGCACGTGTTGCGGCAGGCCATTCAGTGCTGCCGCAACTTCGGAACGGTCTCGATCGTCGGCGTGTATGGCGGGTTGCTGGACAAGGTGCCGTTTGGGTCAGCCATCAATCGCGGGCTGACGTTCCGGATGGCGCAAACACCGGTTCAGCGGTATCTGCCGATGCTGCTCGAGCGGATCGAGCGCGGGGAGATCGACCCGTCGTTCGTGGTGACGCATCGCGGCACGCTTGCGGATGGCCCCGACCTGTACAAGACCTTCCGTGACAAGCAGGACGGGTGTGTGAAGGTGGTGCTGAAACCCTGACGAAGGCGGGGCGGGCACATTTACATTTGCAGGAAGGATGCGCCCTAGCTGCGCAGCGGCCAGACGCAGTTATCGGCGACAGCAAAGAGCGCTTCTCCCGGCGCAGCCGGCGCGGTCCACAAGCCGGTGAACTCGCCGAATGCGGGGAGGAGGGCGCCGCTTGTTCCAAACCGGAAACACGGCAGCCGGAGGCGGTCCCGAGCCGGTCCGCTGATGACGACGCCCGGGTGCACGTGACCGGCAATGACGTAGCGACCGGGCACCACCTGCGGCTCATGGCATAGCGCGAAGGGGCCAATCCCCCAAGGCTCTTCGACCACGTTGAAGCGCAAGTCCGCAGGTGGGTCGCCCGCGTGGCGGTCGTGGTTGCCGCGGACCAGCGTGCACGCGACATCGGCGTGGCGTGCGCGCCAGGCGGCGAGTGCATCGATGGCGGCGTGCGCCTCGCGCGCGTGCAGGAGGTCGCCCAGCCACGCGATATGCGCGACCGGCAATCGGGCCAGCATGGCGTCCAGGCGGGCGACCGCCTGGCTGGTGCTTCCGGCCGGCACCGGCACGCCGCGCGCGCGGAAGGTCGCCGCCTTGCCGAAGTGCGCGTCGGCCACCATCAGCATGCGCTGCACGGGCCACCACAGCGCGCGTTCGGGCAGGAGCCATACGGTCTCGCCCGCGCATTGGATGGCGAGGTCCGAAGAAGAGGTCATAACAGTGGCAGCGGCTTCGATGTCTTGCGTGGCCGGCGCGGGCGGCGGCTGGATTTGCCGGCTGTGTCGGGCGATTCTGTCAGGCGCAGCGCAGCTTGTACATCTGTCTCGATTTCCGGCCGTGTGGCCGCATCCGGATCAGTGGGCTCGGGGCCGGCGGCGCGCTCCGCTTCGGCCAGCATGCGTGCGATCCGATCGGCGAGCTTCTCGGTGGAAAGCTGCTCACGAAACCGTTCCACCATCAGCGGAAAGCCGAACGGCGAAGGCCGCTTCAGTGCGCAAAGCTGGAGACGCAAGCCGCGCATGCGGATGAGGGCCGCTTCGATGCGGTCGAGGTCCAGCTCCTGGCGCAGCACTTC
This sequence comes from Ralstonia edaphi, assembly GCF_958350185.1. Classification (NCBI taxonomy): domain Bacteria; kingdom Pseudomonadati; phylum Pseudomonadota; class Betaproteobacteria; order Burkholderiales; family Burkholderiaceae; genus Ralstonia; species Ralstonia edaphi. The sequence goes on along the minus strand of NZ_CATWHI010000004.1, from coordinate 50,679 downwards.
GGTTTCTGCCTGCGACAGCAGCAGGTTGCCCGGGTCGTGGCGCCGGAAGACTTCATAGAACAGGCCGGAAGATGCCTGCAACTGGCGCGCGCTCTTGTGCGCGCCGGGGTAGCCCTGAAACACCAGGCCCGATACACGTGCGATCTCGCGAAAGCGGCGTTGCGCCAGTTCTCCGGCGTTGAGGCTGGCCAGCACATCGTGCATGAGCGTGTGCGTGGCAAAGAGTTCGCCGCTGGCCAGCAGCGCCGGCCAGTCGATGGGCGTGGCCGACAGCAGTTCGAGGCCGTAGTCGTTGAATGCCAGTGAGAAGGTCGCCGGCGTGCGATTGGCCGCGCGCCAGCCGAGGAGGCTCGCGAGGCCCAGGTGCGCATGCCGCCCGGCAAACGGGTAGAGAAACAGATGCCAGCCTTCGCGTGAGTGCAGCGTCTCGGCCACCAGCGTTGCCGTGGTGGGCAGCGCAGACCAGCGCGCCTGCAACTCCAGCAGCGGGCGCGCGGCCTGCATTTCGGGGCTGTCGAAGCGGGCATGTGCTGCCGCATCAAGCTGCGCCACCACCGCGTGCGCCAGCTCGGTGGAAAGCGGCATGCGACCGCCGTTCCAGCGCGGCACGGCAGCGCGTTTGCCGGTGGCGCGCCGCACATAGGCCGTCATGTCCTGCACGCGCACCAGCTCCAGCAGGCGGCCTGCAAACAGGAAGTTGTCCCCGGGGCGCAGCCGCGCAATGAAACCTTCTTCAATCGACCCCAGCGCGCCGCCGCCGGAGGCGTGCCACCAGCGCACGGTCATCGTTGCATCGCTGACGATGGTTCCGATGCTCATGCGGTGTCGCCGCGCAAGGCGTGCGTCGGGCACGCGCCAGACGCCGTGTTCATCGGGCACGACGCGGTGGTAGTCGGGATACGCCGTGAGCGAGTGGCCGCCCTGTCGTACGAAGTCGAGCGCCCATTGCCATTCGTCGTCGCGCAAGTCGCGGTAGGCCCAGGCGCGGCGCACTTCCTCCAACAGCGCGTTGGGCACGAAGCCACCGCCCAGCGCCACCGTCACCAGATGCTGCACTAACACGTCCAGCGGCTTATGCGGCGAGGTGCGGGCTTCCACCTGGCCCGACATGGCTGCTGTGCGCGCGGCCGCGCCTTCCACGAGTTCAAGGCTGTGCGTCGGCACCACCGTCACGCGAGAAGGGCGGCCGGGCGCGTGGCCAGATCGCCCCGCGCGCTGCAACAGCCTCGCCACGCCCTTGGGCGAACCGATCTGCAGTACGCGTTCCACGGGCAGAAAGTCGACTCCGAGATCGAGGCTGGACGTGCAGAACACGGCCTTCAGCAGGCCCTGCTTGAGGCCGGTCTCGACCCAGTCGCGCGTTGCGCGGTCCAGCGAGCCGTGATGCAACGCAATCAGCCCAGCCCATTCCGGCCGCGCGTTGATGACGGCCTGATACCACAGCTCCGCTTGCGACCGCGTGTTCAGAAACACCAGCGCGGTGCGGGCGCTTTCCAGCTCTTCCAAGACATGCGGCAGCATCGCCATGCCCAGATGCCCGGCCCATGGAAACCGGCCTACGCCGTCGGGGAGCAGCGTATCGATCTCCATGCGCTTGGGCAGGTGGCCCTGCACCAGCGTGCCGGGGGTGGGCGTTCCTGCATCGCCCAGCGCGTCCATGGCTTCCGTTAGGTTGCCCAGCGTGGCAGAAAGCCCCCACACGATCAGGTCCGGCGACCACGCGCGCAGCCGGGCCAGCGCCAATTGGACCTGCACGCCGCGCTTGTTGCCAACGAGTTCGTGCCATTCATCCACGACGACCACGCGCACCGAGCCCAGGGCCTCGCGAGCATCGGCGCGTGCAAGCAGCAACGACAGGCTTTCGGGTGTGGTCACCAGAGCCGTGGGCAAGCGGCGTGATTGCGCGGCGCGTTCGGCGCTGCCGGTGTCGCCGGTGCGCAAGCCGAGCGTCCAGTGCGGCGCCAGTGCCTGTGCCGCTTCGGTCAATGCGCGGGTGGTGTCGGCCGCCAGCGCGCGCATGGGCGTGAGCCACAGCACCGACAACGGCGGTGCGCCGCCACGTCCGCGCGCCTGCGCCAGCCGCTGCAACGCCCCCAGCCACACTGCATAGGTTTTCCCCGCGCCGGTGGTGGCATGCAGCAGGCCCGATTCGCCGCGCGCCATGGCCGACCACACGGTGCGCTGGAACGGCATGGGCGTCCAGCCACGCGCAGCAAACCACGTATCAAGATCGGGCGATGCGGGTGCGTTCATGACGGCGGTAGCAGGCTTTCCAGCGTCTGCAGCGTATCGGCTTCTGCGACGGGCTTGTCGTGTCGCCAGCGCAGCATACGCGGAAACCGCACCGCGATGCCGCTCTTGTGCCGAGGGCTGCGCGCAATGCCCTCGAAGCCCAGTTCGAACACCAGCGTCGGCGCCACGCTGCGCACGGGGCCAAAGCTCTCCACCGTCGTCTTGCGGATGAGCGCGTCGACCTGACGGATCTCTGCGTCGCTCAGGCCGGAGTACGCCTTGGCAAACGGCACCAGCTTGCGCTCGGGCACATCGGGCGGCGCATCCCACACGGCGAAGGTGTAGTCGGTGTACAGGCTCGCGCGCCGGCCGTGGCCGCGTTGTGCATAGATCAGGACGGCGTCGACCGAGAACGGATCGATCTTCCACTTCCACCACACGCCCACATCCTTGGTGCGGCCCACGCCGTAGCGCGCGTCGCGCCGCTTGAGCATCAGCCCCTCCACGCCAAGCTCGCGCGACGCTTCGCGCTGCTGGGCAAGATGCTGCCAGTCGTCGCCTTGCAGCAAAGGTGACAGCTCCAGCGCCGGATGGATGCATTCCGCAATCACGCGTTCGAGTTGCGCGCGCCGTTCGCTCTGCGGGCGCTCACGCAGATCCTGCCCCTGCCATTCCAGCAGGTCATACGCCAGCAGCACGGCCGGCGCATCGCGCAGCACGCGTGCATTCAGCGTCTTGCGGCCGATACGCTGCTGAAGCAGGGCAAACGGCTGCACGCGGCCCGCCTGCCAGACCACGATCTCGCCGTCGAGCACGGTCCCTGGCGGCAGCACCTCCGCCATGGCGGACAGTTCTGGAAAGCGATCGGTAATGAGTTCCTCGCCGCGCGACCACAGCCATGCGCTGTCGGCGCGACGCACGAGCTGCGCGCGGATGCCATCCCACTTCCATTCGATTTGCCATTCAGCAGGCGTGCCGAGCAGGGTGTCGAAGGCCTCCAGGTCAGCCTGCAGCGGGTGCGCGAGAAAGAACGGATAGGGGTGTCCGGTATCGAGCGCGTGGCCATCGACGCTGGCATCGGCCAGCAACGCGCGATAGCGCTCGGCGGTGGGCGCCTGGCCGATGTCGGTATAGCCCATCAGCCGTTGCGCCACGTGCTTGGGGTCGGTGCCGCCCACCTCCGCCAGCGCGCGCGTGACCAGCAGCTTTGACACCCCCACGCGAAACGCCCCCGTGATCAGCTTCATCAACACCAGCCGCGCATGCAGCGGGAGCCCGCGGCACAGCTCCGCCAGGCGCGGCAGCACCACTTCGGGCGGCTGCCCGCGCAACGGCAGCAGGCGGGCCTCCATCCATTCGGTCAGGCTGGCGTCGTCGGCGTGATCTGCATCGGGCAGGACGAGGGCGATGGTCTCGGCCAGGTCCCCCACGGCCTGGTAGCACTCGTCAAACAGCCATTCGGGCAGGCCGGAGGTGGTCTGCGCAAAGCTGGCGAGCACGCGCACCGGCACCAGCTGGCGCGGCTTGCCACCGGCCAGGAAGTAGACCGCCCACGCGGCGTCGGCATCGGGCGCCGTGCGCAGGTAGGCCACCAGTGCGGCCAGCTTGCCGTTGCTCGATGTGGTGGCGTCGAGCTGCGCGTACAGGTCGGCGAAGGCTTTCATGACGCGGGCGTGTCGTGGGGCTCGCCGGACGGGGGCGTGTCTCCTGTTTCGGCGGCATTGCCTTCTTCGCCCTCGTCGCCATACTCGGTGGCGAAGGCGCGCGCATCCAGGCCGCGTTCGCACAGCCAACGCACCATTGGCGCGACCTGGCCGTGCGTGACATAGACACGCGTGGCGCCCGTGGCGTCGATGGCCTGCAGCAGGCCGGGCCAGTCGGCATGATCGGACAGCACGATGCCGCGATCGACGCCGCGCCGCCGACGTGCACCGCGCAGCTGCATCCAGCCGCTGGCAAAGGCATCGGCGTAGTCGCCAAAACGGCGCATCCACGCCGTGCGTTGTGCGGAGGGCGGTGCCAGCACGAGCGCGCGTCGCAAGTCCGCGCGCGGCACGTCAGTAGCGAGTTGCGTGGGTGGCAGTGCCACGCCCGCGCGCCGATAGGCGGCATCCAGTTGCAGCATGGCGCCGTGCGAAACGATGGGCCCAATGCCGGTATCGAGCCCTGAAAGAATGCGCTGCGCCTTGCCGAAGGCGTAGCAGAACACGACGCTTGCCCGGCCCGCGTCGGCATTGCCGCGCCACCATGCGTTGAGCTGCGCAAAGATCTCGGTTTGCGGCCGCCAGTGGTAGATCGGCAGCCCGAAGGTGGATTCGGTGATGAAGGTATTGCATCGCACCGGCTCGAACGGCGTGCAGGTGCTGTCAGCCTCCACCTTGTAGTCGCCGGACACGACCCACACGTCGCCGCCATATTCGAGCCGCACCTGCGCAGAGCCCAGCACGTGCCCCGCCGGATGAAAGCTCAGCCGGACGCCGTGGTGGACGATGGATTCCCCGTACGGCAGCGTCTGCAGGGGGATGTCGTCACCCAGCCGCGCGCGCAGCACGCCCTCCCCCGGAGCGGCAGCCAGGTAATGCCGGTGCCCGACGCGAGCGTGGTCACTGTGGGCGTGCGTGATGACGGCGCGATCGACCGGCCGCCATGGGTCAACGTAGAAGTCGCCTGCAGGACAGTACAGGCCGCTGGGCGTTGTCACGATCAAGTCCGCTGCACTGGTCATCGCTCGCTCTCATTGGATGCCCCGATCTGGCTCCCGCGACAACATTAACGCAATGGCTGCTTGCGCACAGGCTCGCCGCGCATGTCCGCAGGCCCTCCGGGGCCCGCCGCGGCACTGGCGCCCGACGCATCATTGCTGCCACCGGGCTCGCGTAGTCCTGCGGGCGGGTTCGTGGTCTGCGGGGAAGGCGATTGCGGTGCGGAGGCCGGCATGGTGTCCGGATATCGCGACAAGGAGTGCTTTGCCGTCTTCGCTTCGCCGGGTTGAGGGGCTTGAGCGGCTTGAGCGGCGTCGGGCGATGCCGACCGGGGCTCCGTGGGCTGCGCGAGCGAAAGCCCGCTGCCCGTCGTCGATATCAGGAAGAGCAGCCAACCCGCGGCTGCTTGTCGTGTTACTCGTAATGCGTGATGCATGCGTGGCCTCCGGTTGCGCCCCCGTGCCGTAAGCAGCCGGCATGCCAGGCCGGCTGGCCGACTGGTTGCGGCGCCCAGGGCCCCGTGGCTGGGGCGTACCTGGCCGTTTCTTCAATGGTGGGAAAAAACGACGTTTGGCGCCCGATCGGTTCGCGGGGCATAAGCGCCGGTTGCAAAGATCCTGGACGGCTGAACGCTGGTGAACGCCCCCATCCGCGGTGCCTGCCGATCCGGTCGGAAGTTGATCTGTGTCAGCCAGCGAAGGCCAGCATCGACGTACCGTGGGTCCTATCAGAGAAGCCATCCAATAGGCTAAGAACGGGGAACGTCATGCTTGAGCAACAACCAGATGAGGTGGTCGCCGCCACGCTTTGGGAACTGGAATCCTCGGTGTCCCGTGCGCTGCCCGGAGGCGCGCTTGTCAGTTCCGCAAGGGCCGCCTGCGGCGGCTATGACGTGGCTGCGAAGTGGACGATGCCGACAGCCCGCGGCAATCGGCAGGAATGCACCTTGAAACTGCATTTCAGCTTGGTGGAGGCCAGGGCGTACTGCCGGTTGAACCATCCAAGACGGGAGGAAATCTGCCGGCGCATGAGCGAATGGCTGGTGGGGCAGTTGGAAATCCAGGGCCGAGAGCGCGCAGACACCGGCTACGACCTGGTGCTGGCCGTGCCAAACGCCTTCTTTGTGGATGAGCAAGACACCATTCAGGTTGGCCGCCAGGACCGGGAGCACGATTTTTCGCTCTATCGAGGGGCATCCCTGCCGCCGCTGACGTGAGCGGAAGTTCGGTCCGCCATTTGACGCTCCTCCGCTAAACATCGGTTCGTTGTGCGCCGTCAACGCACGCGGCTACGCAGGAGCTACCTTCGAATGGCGGCCCGTCAATGTGGGTGCGCGGAAATGCGGAGGCCTTATGCGCGAGACGATCAGCGAAGCCGAGAAGACCTGTCTACGTGAACTCCAAGATGCGCTAACCGAGACGCTGCCCCGTCGGGCCGTCTTGCGACTGGAAGGCGACGAGCTAGACGGAATAGATGTTCATGCGTGGTGGATAGTGGAAGGCCCGCAAGGCGCCAAGCAGGTGAATTCGTTTTCGTTCCACCTGACGGAGTCGATGTTGCAGGCTTACTTCCACCAGCCCATGGAGGCGCGTGCAAGTACGTGCAGACGATTGAAGGATTGGGCGAACTGGGCGCTCGAAGGTGCAGAGGAGACTGGCGACAGCGAGATGGGCTTCGATATCTGCGTTGCCGTACCTGGGGGCATCTTCCATCCAGGCGCTGATTTGCAACGGGCCTGACGGTCCATCGCAGGCGACGGCGGGAAGGGCTCGGTGCCATCGCGTGCGGGCCGGTAATGGACGTTGTGGGCGTCCATCCCGGAGCCCGCGTCAGGGCCGCTGCAGCCGGTAGCGAACCGGCAACCCCATCGCACCTGCTTACTGCGTAATCGCAGCGGTGCCCACTCGATAGCAGGTCGGAATCGCGTTCTTCTTGGGGCGTTGATAGATCAGTTTGTAGGCGCCGGTCGAGGCACGCGACTGCGGTGAACTGAATGTCAGGACCTTCCCGTAATCGCCGTTCGCAGTGGCTTCTTTACCGATGATCAGCGGCGAGAGGATCGGATCTGTACGCGCGGAGTCCGCGTCGATGATGCGGCGCACGTGCGAGAGATTTTCGACGTACCAGTCCGCCTTCATCGCTGCGGTGGGAATCACGAACGGACGATATGCCGGGCCCGCAAAATGGCTGTCGATGATCATCCATGGGTCCTTGTCGACACTTCCCAGTTCAGACGGAAGTACCTTCTGACCGGCCGTTGCGCTCTTCAAGTAAGAACCAATGTCGGCACCCAGGCGCGAGCCGCGTTCTCCAGCGGTGGCCGGGTCGAACAGGTTGCCGTCCGGGCCATTTCTGAGTTCGCTGAATCGTTTGCCCGTCCAGGTGATGACGTGGGAGACGATGTAGCCGTTCGCGATGTTCGAAGGCGTGGCGTTCCCGGGCTGCGGCGCGGTCTGCGTGATGTACAGAAGGTCGCCCGGCCGCAGGTGACCAACGAGGCTCGCGATGTTGCCTTGGTTGATGTCGAGCAGGACGCCCGCCTGCTCCTTGCCCACCAGCGGGTCATCGCCGGTCGAACATGCCTGCGTGCCGATACCGGTTTCGAGATTGCCGTCCTTTTGCGTGACGCCCGCAAAGTTGTATGCCCATGATGTGAAGTCCGAGCAATCGACCCCTAGCCACTTGACCTCGGCATGTGTCAGGGCAGCGAGACTCTGCGCGCCGTCGCTCCTGCGATTTGCAGTACAGGTCATGCCGGAGCTATCACCACCAGATGTACTTCCGGATGACGAATTGCGGAACTTCGCCGGGCTTGCGGGCGGGAGCCAGCCGGGGATGTGGTGGTGGCAATAGTTCAGGCCCTGGTCCACCCAGTAGTTTTCCACGGCCATCACGAGTTCACGCTGGAACGTCGCAACGTCGGCATTGCACGACGCCGCGGAAATCGCGCCGTATACGGCGGCATGCGGTCCCCACGTCCCCCCATTTGCGTAGTTCGCCCAATTGGCGACGGTCACGCCGTTGCCAAGCTGCGCCTGCACGTCGTTCTTTCGACTTTCGAACAGGGGGGACGCTTCGCCCAGGAGCGCGTTGCGGTCGTGGCAGGCCGCGCTGCTCACGGTGATGGCCGAGGGCTGGCCCGGGATGATGGCGCGCAGCTTCGAAACAGACGTGATGCCAGAGCGGTTACGCGTCCCGCCGATATAGTCGGCAGCCCCTACCGTGATGGCGCAGTTCGCAGCGGCCGGCGCACTCACCGTGCCGTCAGCGGCTACGTCGCCCGCGCCGGCGTGGCAGTCGCTTAGTGTGTCGCCGTTGGCCGCCTGCGCGACGATGTTTGCAGTGCTCTCGGCAACTGATATCCCGGCAGACGTGCGGCTTTGTGATTCGGCCCCCAGGGCCAGCGCCATGAGCGCGCCAGGCGTCACGTCCGACGTGCCGCCCGTTTCCACGAACGTGGGCAGGGTCTGCTGCACGTCGATGTTGCCTGCCAGGGCGTTCACGCGCGACAAAGCGGCGGCGACGTTGTCGGGAGTCAGGCCACCCGCGCTGCGGGCATCTTCGACCACGGCATTCGACCACGGAGAGACAACCATCCGCGTCGGCTCAGACAAGTAGACCGCATCGACTTCACCCGAAAGGTTCCCGCTTGCGCCGGTCGCCTCTTCTTCGTATGTGCCTCCCGTTACCCGGACGAGCACGGGATAGCGCAGCGCTTGCCACAGCGAAAACGTGCCGTCGCTCGCGGTCATGGTGGTGGCGAGCGGCTCTGGCGCCGCACTGCCGTCAGGGTTCAGTGCGTAGATCGCGACTTTCGCGTTCGCCACGGCGCCCAGTAAGACGCTGCCGGAAACGACCGGGGCGGACGAGCCGCAGCCCGCGAGGGTAAGCGCGAGTACAGCGCTCGCCATGTAGGAGAGTTGTAAAGCTTTCACGGATGGACGTGTCCGAATTCTGAGGCGGTTGATATTGCCGAGCTGCTCGAGCATCGACGTTGAGTATCTTCAGCGTATAAGGCGCACTGCCCGCCTGATCAACTAAATAGCGAAGCGGACACCAGCCTTATCTTCCAATTGCGCAGATGCCGCGCCGGCATGTGCGCGCGACGCCGGTTGCCACCGCGGCCGATTCAGTTTTTGTCGGTGCTCAACGAGGGCCGCCGCACTCCGGTACGGCTTCTGTGATCGGAACGTCGTCGGAGAATTCGTAGCGCGCTTTGCCGTGGCCCTTGGCGCGATAGAGCGCCTCGTCTGCGGCGGCAAACACGACGGCCCGCTCCACGTTGTGGCTCAGTCGTGCCACGCCAACGCTACACCCCAGTTCAATGACGACTTCACCAAACTTGTAGGGCCGCGCGCCGATCGAAACGATTCGGCCAGCCAGCCTGTGCAACGCTTCGTCGTTCACCGGCCCGACGATGACGGCAAATTCGTCGCCACCGAAGCGGGCGACAAAATCGGACGGACGTGTGACTGTGCGCAGCCGGTCGGCAAATGCGCGCAGCACCTCGTCGCCGGTTGAGTGGCCGTAAGTGTCGTTGACGCGTTTGAACCCGTCGAGGTCGATGAGCAGCAGGGCGCCCAGCTCGCGGCGGTTGCCGGAAGAAAGCGCTTTCTCCATCTGGTTGTCAAAGCCAGCGCGGTTCATCAGACCCGTGAGATGGTCTGTCATCGACAGGGTTTTCAGACGGATCTCCTTCTCCCTGCGGGCGGTGATGTCCGTGACAAGGATGTGCACACCGATGACGGTGCCGTCGGCCCGGAACTGCGGAACATACTGAACTTCCCGGTATGTGAGCGAGGACCCGATGCGCTCCTCGCGCTCGAACTTCTGCGGGCTTCCCGCCAGCGCCTTCTCCAATGGCTCGCGCAGGCGCTCATACGCGGCCAGGCCCACGACTTCGGCAACGGTCTTGCCGACAAGACTCGAACGTGGCATGCCCATCTCGCTTGCATAGGCGGCGTTTACAAATTCGTATCGGCCGTCTGCGCCCACGAACAGCACGTGCCCCGGCATTGCGTCCGTGATGGTCTGCAAGGTCTCTGCGTTGCGCTGGATGGCTTCTTTCGCTGCCTTTTCGGCACGGATGTCCCGCATGAGCGCGGAGTAATGGTCAAGCTTGCCGGTGGCATCGCGGTGAACGATGACGGTGTGGGCCACAGGAACGACTTCTCGCTCGGCGTTGTATGCGAGCGTTTCGCCCATCCACATGCCCGATCTCAGCGCGGTGGGCACGGCGACCTCTTTCAGCAGCTGTAACGTCTGGGGCGGGTGGTAGTCGGCAATGGTCGTTTCGCTGACGGCTTTGTCGGGCGGAATGCCCGCGAAGACTCGACCCGCCGGGTTGATGTAGGTCAGTTGCCCGTACCGGTCTGTTTGGGCAATGAAGTCCGGCGTGGCTTCCAGAATGGACATCAGCGCGCCAATCGCCTCTTCGGCGCGAACGCGTTGTGTGATGTCTTCAATGACGCCGACATATCCTTCGGCTTTCCCGTCCACCACAACAGGGGCAGCCGTCACGGATATCTGGCGGTCCGGTTCGCCCGGTATGGAGAAGCGCTGCATGTCGCGAAAGAGCAGGCCCGCTTCTCTCGAGGCATCCCACGCGTTCTCTGCGCGCTCCTTGTCTTCCGGTGAGAGCCTTTCACGCCAGGAATCTGCAAGCGCATCTTCCTTCGACAGGCCGAGAATGCGGCAGTACGCGTCGTTGACATAGGTCGTGCGGCCGTCATTGCGTGTCCGGAAGAATCCGAGCGGTGATGCGTCGTTGACCGCTTCGAGTTCGGCCCTCTGCTGTACGACCTGACCCATGAGGGCGCGCAGGCTCCGCACGATGGAGTCGATTTCGGGAGAAGCGCGTCCGATATCGAGCGTAGTGAGCCCATCCCATTCGCAGTGGTCGGGCCGACGCAAAGCGACGTGCAGACGGTGCAAAGGCCTGAGAAGCCACTGCATGCCGCTCCACACAGACAACGCGACCAGACCAATCAGGCAAAGGGAAACCCACCCCAGGCGGTGTCGCATGACGGCAAAGGGGGCATCAACTTCGGCCCTGGGGATGACCGACCCCAACGTCCATCCTGTGGCAATGACGTTCTCCAGCGTGATCATCGGCGCTGCCTCATCCAGAGGTTGGCCGGCAAGCGCCTTTGCGATGTCCGGCTCCGCTGTGGTGTTGGCGAGGAGCTTTTCGTCGTCTGGATGGATGACGAATACCGGGGCATTGCCCCGCTGAACAACGAATAGATAGCCGTGCTCGCCAATGCGGGTACTCCGCATGTCGCCCAGAAAGTTCGGGCGAAGCAACCCCAGCGATGCGCAGAACACGCCAACCATGTGACCCGCTTCATTCAAGACGGGTGCGGCGAAGACGATGTTTGGCGCGCCTCCGATTCGGTTGCGCAGCGGTGCGGAGATGGTGGCCTGACCGACGACAACGACTTGCTTGAAGTAGTCGCGGTCATGAACGTCCAGACCGACCACCTGCTCTACGTAAGGGGACACGGCTGTCACCTTGCCGTCCATGCCGACAAGGAACACGCCATCAAACATCCCGGCAGTGGGCGCGATGGAAGCAAAGTACTTGCGAGCGTCTTGCATAGACGCGAAGTGGACCCTGCGGGTCTGGCCTGCGGTGCGCTGGACAATGTCGAGGTACGCGTCCATGCGCTGACGGAGGTCGGTCGCGGCATCCTTTACCAGCGCCTGTTGGTGCTTCTGAATCAATACCTGAATGTCTGACCGGAACTTCGTTCGTTCGGCCAGGAAAGCGATGCAGATCAGGGTGGCCACGATGAGGCTGGCCAGCAAAGCAGCTTGGAATTTCAGGGTGGGCCGGCTCATGCGGATTTTTCTGTTATGCGTTTTGTCCGACTGCGGGACCGACGGCCCGGCGGGGCGCCGTCCACACGCGCCGGCCGTTGTGAGCGGGATTGGGATTCGACGGAGTCACGGTGCTGGATCGACGCGCATCTCAATAGGGTGGCGTGCGTCTCGTAACGCGTGATCGCGGTGTACCGCTGCTCCAATCGACGCCTGCTGCGGAAACCTTAGAACCGCGTACGAACGTTTCTTGATCTACGTCAAGGGTTTGACGCTTGATTGCCGGCGACAGGACCGGTGCTCAATGTTGCGTTTTTCCACAGCTGCTCCAGGGTGGAACGTTGCTCGAGCAGACGGCTGCCGTGTTGGTCGCTGTGTTCGACTCACGGCGGCGGGCCACTACGTGGACGTCCTTTGTCAGCTTGCGCTTGGCTGCTTCTGGCCTGGGTCTTGCAGAGATGGCATCGCAGGCCAACGGACCTGCGGGCCAACCGTCATGCGTTGCGCCCTTACACAAAAACGCTGTTTTGCTGGGGAGCGCTATGCAACTTCTGTCGAGATTCAGTCTCACCAAGAGACTCTATTTTTTCTCCTTCATCTTGATTGGCGCATTGGCCGCACTGGCCATGGCGTCTTGGGTTCAGCTGTCCAACGTGGCGGCGCTTGCCGACACCGCTGGACGTGTCCGCGTGCTCCAATTGCAGCGCATCGCCAGTACCGAGCAGTGCGTGACGCGGGTGTTGCTGCAGATCCGCCATGCCATGTTGGTGAAGACGCCCGAAGACGTGGGCCAATCGGTTGAGCAAATCAACGCGCGACGCAAGCAGATTACCGAGAACGATGCCGCGTTCCTGAAGGAACTGACCAAGGCCGCAGACCGTGACGCTTTTGAAGCGAACTGGTTGAACCTTCAGAAGGTCACGTGGCCCTTTGTTGAGCGCAACCTGAAGCTCATCCAAGCGGGGCAACGAGACGACGCGTTCCACATGCTCATGACTGAAACCATTCCTGCGCTGGATCGCATGCAGGCATGGCTCGACGCCGAGAAGAAGCGGCAAGAGGGCATCCTCACCGATGAAGTGGCGGGCATTACTGCCGCAGCATCGCAGACGCGGGGTCAGCTCAATGGCCTGGTGCTGGCGATTGCAGTGGGACTTGTCGCTTTCTCGTGGTTCACGGGACGTTCCTTGCGTCAGCGTGTAGAAGTCTCGCAGCGTGTTGCAGAACGGGTGCGCGACGGCGACCTGATCGCAACACATGCCGACATGGCACGCGACGAATTCAGTCCGCTGCTGTCGGCCCTGAAGGCCATGCAGGATTCGCTGGCCAGCGTGGTCGGTACGGTCCGGCAGAACGCCGACAACGTTGCTGCTGCGTCCACCGAGATTGCGCAAGGCAATACCGACCTCTCGAAGCGCACCGAAGAGCAAGCCGCGTCCTTGGAGCAGACCGCTTCGACGATGGCTCAACTTACCGAGACGGTCCGGCAGAACGCCGATGCCGCCAAGCAGGCGAACGCTCTCGCCACGCGCGCTACCGACGTAGCCGACGCGGGCAACGATGCCATGCAAGGCATGGTCGGCACGATCGAGCAGATCAGCGGCAGCTCTACAAGAATCTCCGAGATCACCGGTGTGATCGAAGGCATCGCATTCCAGACGAACATCCTCGCGCTGAACGCGGCGGTGGAGGCCGCGCGCGCCGGCGAACAAGGCCGTGGCTTTGCGGTGGTTGCCAGTGAGGTGCGCAGCCTGGCGCAACGCTCGGCTGCAGCCGCAAAGGAGATCAAGGATCTGATCGGGTCGTCTGTGGCCATGATCCAGGATGGCGCCAGGCAAGCGACCGATGTCGGCGCCACCATCGGAGAAGTAAAACAGGCCATCAAGCAGGTCGCCGATATCGTCAGCGAGATTGCCGCAGCTTCGGAGGAGCAAAGCCAGGGCATCGAACAGGTCAATCAGGCGGTGAGCCAGATGGATGAGGCCACCCAGCAAAACGCCGCGCTCGTGGAAGAGGCGTCTGCGGCCGCGCATTCGCTAGAGGAGCAGGCGATCAAGCTCAAGCAGGCTGTGTCCGTTTTCAGGCTTGCCGACGATGGCGGGCTGGCCATGAGCAGCGGGGCGCTGCATGGCATGCCGGCGCCTAAGGGCTCCGTGGCGCGCAAGTCGAGTGTCAGCACCAGGCGAGGTTCTGAACGCTTGGCGTCCGCGGTGCAACCTGCAATGGCAGCGGGCTCAGCCGACCAATGGGAGGCCTTCTGATGGACGCAGCAGCGATGATGTACGGCCCAGGAACATGCGGCGCGGCAACGGAGGACTTTACGCGGACAACCGCTGAAACCGTACTGCGGTTCAGTGGGCGCCTGGCGGTGCTCTACCAGTTTGTGGGCGCGGTCTTCCTGCAGTGCGACGGCAAGCAACTCAAGGCCATTACGCCTGCCTTCCGGCGTGGCATCGAAGAGTCGATGTCATTGACGGACGACATGGCCGTCCCGGCGGAGTATCACGATGCGTTGCTGGAACAGGCAAACGTCTTGTTGACAGCCCTCGAAGCCTTGGGGAACAAGCCCGTATAGGGCAGCGTTTCCCTGGACGAGCGTCGGTCGCCCAATCGCCTCCCCATCCTTTCGGTGCCGCGTTGCCGTGGCACCTGCTTGAGGCAATTCCATGGTGGTGGGGAGTCTGTTTTGGGCGCGTAGAACGTCGCCACCGCATCGGCTTTGCTCTCCACCTCCACTACGGTGTGCGCGCAGCAGCTGAGTTGAGCTTGAGCAGGATCAACTCCGCTCGCCTCCATCCCGTGTGTGAAAGCAGGAGTCGCACTTAACTTGAGGTAAGCGGTTGAGTTGGTGAGCGCCTTTAACGGCGAGCAGCCTTGCGACAGGGAGGAGACAGCCATGACGCCCGAACCGGAAGACACAGGCGAGCTTATTCAGGTCAAAGCCGTTCTGCGAAAGAACCTGGAGTCCATGGGCGCCATTGCGGCGCGCATGGTGGTGCTGATGAAGTTTCGGGAGGCGGTATTGCCGTATCTTCCGCCTGCCGCCGCCCGGGCGGCCCTCGACGCCTTCAACGCAAGCCTGGAAGAGGCGATCCCGCTGGCGGCCGAGTTCGGATCGATGCCCGCATACAGCGATGCGTTTTTCGATGAAGTTCTGACGACCCGGGCAGCGATGCAGCGGCGGCAGAACGGCGAAGCGGTTCTCGATCATTGACGGCCAACGCTATTTCGACCTTTGATGGCCCCGGCCTGCCGTGGCCATCGACGTGGCTCGTCGTGGCATTTTTTCCTGCTGCGATAGCGCGAATTTGCCTTAGCTCTTCCGGCGGATTCCAGGCCGCCCGGATTGGCCGCAGGATGTCGCCCGTGCCGTCCACGCTCGTGTTGCGGCACCCAGGGCGAGAGCTGACCTTCTCGTCTGTCCGAGGCCAAGCGCGTCCCAGCTTGGCCTTTTTTTTTTTGAGGGGGCGCTTCGATCGCCAGGGCAATGGTGCAGTCGCTTTCCCAGGCCGGGTCGACGGCGGAGCTTGCGCAGCCGATGGCGCGGCGCAGAGCGGGTAGCGGGAAGCGGCGGTGTCGTTGGGTGCCATGCCGCTTCCGTGTGGGCGGCTGCCTATGCAGCGGCAGGCAGGGAGGCGGAGGTTTCTTCAGCGGTCTGCTTGCCGAGCAGAATCGCCGCGCTCAATGCCATGCCTTCGGTGATGAAGCCTTCAGGCGAACACGCAGACTGCCACTCCAATGGTGCTCTGCCGGTGGGCGCATAGCGAAACTCGCTCGCCCATCTGCCGTCGGTTCGTCGTTGTGTGCGTATTTCGACGTGGCCTCTCTGTGCTTTGACGATCAATTCCATGGGACCCCTCGTTATTGTGTTCCCCCTTCTCCCGCAGGCGGCGCGCCGTTCTGCGCGGCGCATCCCAATAGCATCACGGTATGAATGTTTGAGTTCAATGTCTAGCGATTCCGCCAGTACATCGCGCGAGGCGCTGAATGGCCGCGCGTTTTCAGGATGTGCTGAATTGCAATGCGACTATTTCTGCCAAGGCAGCGTGCCTCGCCCATTTGCCTTTGGGCGCATGGAAGATGCTCGCGAATGATCGACGAGCGAAAGCGCTTTCGCCGCCTGCTTCGTTCAGCGGAGGCTAGAGAACCGGGCGCTTTTGAACGCCCGCCTGTGCAACCGTCTCCAGCCCTTGCACGTCGAGGATCTGAATCTCGCGATGGTCCACTCGCAAGATGCCTTCGCGCGCGAGCAAACTGAAGATCCGGCTCACGGTTTCGAGTGTCATGGCGAGGTGCTCGGCAATCTCTTCGCGGCTCATGCGAAGGATGATGTGTCGATTGGAAAAGCCCCGTTCCCGCAGGCGTTCAGAAAGGTCGAGCAAAAACATGGCGATACGCTCTTCCGAGCGCATCGAACCGATGCAGAGCATCAGCCGTTGTTTGCGGCCGATGCGCGCGCTGAAGATCTGCGTAACCAGTTGTTGAATCGCGCCTTCCCGTTGTGCCAATTCGGCAAGGCTGTTCCACGATATGGCGCATACCTCGGAGTCTTCCAACGCGATTGCCGTTGAGGTTCGGGTATCCGACTCGAAGCCGTCCGTGCCGAATATGTCGCCGCTCAGGTAGAACGCTGCGATCATTTCCCGGCCTTCGGCGGTGCCCAGCGTCAGCTTGAACGTCCCGTACTTGACCGCATAGATATCGTCCAGCGCATCGCCGGAACGGAAAATCGACTCGCCTCTCTTTACCCTGATCTTTCGATGTGCGATGTCCTCCACCAAGGCCGCCTCGCGGGTGTTCAAGCCACGCGAAAGGCAAAGGTGACCGTTCCGGCACGTGGTGCAGCCGAGGTTGGGGGTGTTGTTGGACATGAGGCGTGCGGGGGGGGGCGGGAGGGGAAACAATAGTGTTATCGGCAGCCGCTCCCGGAACTTCATGTTGCCGGGTCAGATACCCGATACGCAGGTATCTTCGCGGCACGTAGCTCTTCGCGTGTGACGGATCGTTTGCAGAAGCCACAGTAGTACACGAGCCCACCGCCGATACGCCCAATAATTGATCCACGTCAGTATTTTGGCCAACGCGGCGGGTACGCTCGGGGAATTTCGATACTGGTCCAGCTTCGAACCCCGGGGGAAACGCAATGCTGAACGCACAAGTCGAAGAGACCGGCGCCGCTGCCGAACGGGAATTGGGCGCCGTGGTCGCAGCAACGCTACCGCGAAGTGCATTTGTCAGAACATTCCACACAAAAGCCGGCGGCTACGACGTCGAAGCGGAATGGACGACCCGTAGCCCTTACGGGCTGCAGGCAAATTGCACGCTTGCGCTCCATTTCACGGGCGCGGAGATATCCAGCTACGCCAGTTTCAGTGCCGCCAAGCGTGAAGAGGCATGCCGCCGAGTGGCCGACTGGTTGAGTATTCGGCTGGAAGTGCAGGCAGGGGACATTCTCTGGGACAAGGGGTTTGATATCGAGGCGGTGGCGCCTTCGGCCTTCTTCGTTGAAGAGACCGGTCGGACTAAAACCCTGCAGTAGGTCGTTGCCCGCGATACCACTGCTGAAATTGGTGGCCCTGCAGACAAAAGAGGGTTGCCTATCTTGCGGGATGGCGCGCCGATCGACCAACCTCAACCACAAAGAGCCGGCACCCTAGGCGCCGGCCTTTACCCTCGGTTCAATTCCTCGGCACTACGCTCACAGCCTAGTGCCCCTGCCCATACCCCTCAAGGCTCAACAGCAATCCCTTCAACGCGTCCTTGAAGCTATGGCCGGCCTTCATTAGTTCCGCCAGGCTCTTCACACACTCGGCGCGCTTGGCACCGGGCGGGTGGTCACCAGACCAGCCGGCGTTGAAGATGCCGGTCGCAACGCCGTTGTTGGCAACGTTGCAGATATCGTCCCAGCTCACCCCGGCTTGCTTCAGCAGGTATGCGGCGCCCAGGTCCGCAATGATCTCCGTACGCGGGCCGTCCAGCGGTCGCTTGTGGTCGTAGCCCAGGTCTGCCGCCAGCTTTTCGCTGAAGGCGTGGCCCAGTTCGTGGGCAAGGGCGAATTTGATGGCGTTGTCGCCAAGCTGGAGCAAGCGGCTGTTCACGTCGATGACGACGTCGGTCACGCTGTTGTGTTCGTGGGTGCCCAGCGTGGAGTTGGGCACAGCGTTGCCGATGCCGTTGTCCAGCCTGACTGCCCCGGTGACGGGCAGCCCGCCGATGGCGGTGAATGCGCCGCCGTTGTAGAAGTCCCGCTTGATGATGGCAACCAGGTTGCCACCAATAACAGTCGCTTGTGCGATGTCCATGATCGATCTCTTCCTGACGTTGGTTTGGGAGTCGGTCGACAACGTCAATCTGAACGAAGCCATGCGCGCAAAATGCGAGATAGCGATCGCACGTGTGTCGTCATCCGTTGCCGTGAAGAGAAGGTAGGTGTGCGTGCCGCATGAAACCATGTGCCAATCGGCCCAGCCGTCGCTATATGCCGTTGACAAGGGCCGGTGCGCGGCGTGTCCCGCAACAGGTGTTTGGCAGCGTTAAAGGCGTGGCACGCGGCAATTGCCGCAACCGTTAATCGCCTTACGGAATGAGCAATAGCTTTCCGATGGTCGCCCGGTTTTCCATGTCGGCGTGAGCGCGTGCTGCTTCCGAAAGCGGATATTGGCCACCAATCGTCACGTTGAGGCGGCCTTCGCCGATCCATTCGAAGAGTTGATTGGTGTGGCGACGAAGTAGGGTTGGCGTGGGGATGTGGTCGGAGAAGACCGCATAGCCGATCTTGACGCTCTTGGGCAGGCTCATGATCTCGATAGGGCCTGGTCCACCAAGAACGGGCCCAAACCAACAGAGGGTGCCCGAAGGACGAAGCGCGGCAAGAGAACCTTGAAACGTCTTCGGTCCTGACCCATCAAAAACGACGTCGACGCCTACACCTCCAGAGAGGCGGATCGCTTCCTCCGCGAAGGAGCCTTCAGTATCGACGATGACGTGATCTGCGCCGGCGGCCACCGCAGCACCGATTTTGTCGGAACTGGACACGCGACTGATCACATTGCCCCCTCGAAGCTTAATGAGTTGGGTCAGGATGAGTCCCAGACCTCCTGCCCCTGCATGAACGAGGGCGAGATCGTCTTGCCGCACGGGATAGAAGTCAGTGGCGAAGTGGCTCGCCGTGAGGCCTTGCATCATCACCGCTGCCGCTGTCAGATCGTCAATGTGGTCAGGAATCTTCACCAGCGAATTGACGTTTGCAACGACACGCTCGGCGTAGCTAGAAGCAACGTAAACCCAAGAGACGCGGTCGCCGGGACGAAAGTCGACCACGCCCGGTCCAATTTCGATGACTCGGCCTGCACCCTCAACGCCGAGAATGGTGGGCTTGTAGGCGCCTCCTTTCATGCCGCGCCGGATGCCGATGTCCATAAAGTTGACCCCGGCAGCGCGGACATCGATCAACACCTCGTTTTCACCGGGACGGGGATCTGGCTCATCGCTGTACTTGAGAACATGGACGTCGCCGACGCCGGTCATCCTGATAGCTTTCATGTCTTTCCTTTTTTGGAACAATCGTTCAAGAATTGGTAAAAAAAATCAGCGCAAAGCACGGATTGCGAGCCGTTCCATGACTTCAAGTTGGGCCCGCTGCGCGCCGCCCCGCGCCGCAACGCGTATTCCGGTAATGCATGCAACCAGAAAGTCGACGACGGAGTTTGGGTCAAGTTCGGACAGCAGGTCTCCGGCAAGCTGCGCCTCGCGAACGCATGCCACGAAAACTTGGCGCAACGAATGGTCGGCGGCGGCATTGATGTCGTTGACCTCGGGTTGTCGGCTGCCGAACTCGCAGACGGAGTTGATTCCCAGGCAGCCTTGATGAGCCTCTTGAACGACCCGCCGCAGCGCTGCCTTTATTCCATCGAGCGCACGCGTTTCGCTTCTCAGAGCCTTTGCGTGGGCGGTGATCTCGGTATCGACATAGCGCCGTAACGCAGACAGGTACAACTGCCACTTGTCCCCGAATGTGTCGTAGATACTCTGGCGCCCGATCTTCATTGCATCGGCGAGCATGCCCGAAGAGGCACCGTCGAAACCATGCTCTCTGAAAACTTCCAGCGCGGCATCGAGCGCGCGATCAACGTCGAATTCTTTTGGTCTGGCCATGCGGCCGAGTATAGGAATTCTGGAACGATGAGTCAAAAATATTTCGGTAGAAAAGCCAACTAGGCGCGTGCGTTTGCCAGACGTTGTCGAGCACCCGCAACCGTTGTCCCGTGGGTTCGATAAGTACAAACGCTAACTTTTCGTTGCGGTAGAGCGTGGGGCGGACAAACAAGCAAATTTTTTAAGGGGGGAGAGGGCGCCGGCAGCAGGGAACATTGGTACGCCATCGTGAAGGCGAGCGAGCTCGATTTTGATTGGATGACGCTGTAAGTCCTGCTGATATTGGCCCTCTCCTCAGCGTACAGACTTGCGGGTTGACCCGAGCCTATTACTGCTCCACAACGGCCTGAGGCGTGTTTCGGAAGCTGATTGCCATGCGGTTGTAGGTGTTCATGATGCCGACGGCGATCGTCAGATCTACCAATTCGCGCTCACTGAACACGGCGCGCGCCGCTTCAAAGGCTGAGTCCGGCACGCCCGTTTGAGCCACCAGCGTGACCGATTCCGCCCACGCCAGCGCTGCGCGCTCGCGCTCGTCGAACAGGTTGCCCGCTTCCCGCCAGGCCTGCACGAGGGCCAGCTTTTCGACCTTCACGCCTTTTCCCAACAGGTCCCGAGTATGCATGTCGAGGCAATAGGCGCAGTTGTTGATTTGAGAGACACGAAGGTAGACCAGGTCGACCAGAACGGGCGATAGGTCACTCTGCATGACGTAGCCATAGACTCCGCCAAGGGCTTTGATGCCCGCAGGCGCGACCTGGATATAGTCAAGACGTTTGCTCATGGCATGACTCCTTATGACGGCGCATTATTTGAGGGGTGTGGTCAGGGCTTTGTCGTCGCTGTCCGTGACAAACACAGCGAGCAACTTTGCAGGGCGTGAGTCGCTTGCATTGCGGCTTATGCGATGTACGGCGCCGGGCTCCTCAAAGAAGCTCTCGCCCACGTGGTAGACGCGCTTTGGGCCGTCATCCACCTGTGACTCGATGTCGCCTGACACAACGTATGCGTAGATGAAAGCCGACGCCGCATGCTTGTGAGCAACAGACGCTGCGCCAGGTGCGTAGTCGACAACGACCGCTATCAACGACTTTCCCGGGATGTTCGGAATGACGTGCCGAAAGTTTGGCGTGACGGTCTCCGCCGTGTCATGTGCTGCTGCAGGCGTTGCGATGCCGAACGCCATTGCTGCGCAGGCAACTCCGAGGGCTGATGGAATGTTCATGGGGGCTGACTCCTGTGTGCCCATGCATTGTCGTGCCGCAGGAGGGCATGTAAAAAGCACCAGGAATGAACATTCTTGATGTACCAAGTCGGAGGACTTGGCAGGAATTTTTGGCCCGCTAGTGGCGCCCGCGAACGATTTCCAGCAGGCGAGAACAGTTGGCCGTCAGCGTTCTTTCATTCACATTGGTTACGCCGAGCAGGAGCCCTTGCACTGCCGGTTTGCGCGTGTACCACGGCGAGAGAGGTACCGGGGCCAGCCCGAAAGTGCGCGCCCGAGCGGCGACATCGATATCCGATACGGAGGGGGGCAGGGCGGCCACGACAGTCATGCCTGCAGCGGCGTGCACATTGATGAATTCCGAGCCGAGACTACCCAAGCAACGGACTAGAGCGTCCTGTCGAGCCGCATACAGACGTTTCATCCGCCGCAGATGGCGAAGATGGTGGCCGTCGTGCATGAACTCGGTCACGGCGTGCTGAACCGCCGCAGCGGGGGCGGGAGCGAGGCAGGCTGCGATGTCGCCGAAGGCGGAAGCCATTACGGGCGGAACGACGAGAAACCCCAGTCGCAGTGCGGGCGAGATCGTCTTGCTGAAAGTGCCAATGTGGAGCACGCGTCCATGCTGATCGAGCGAGGCGAGCGCAGGTGCAGCGCGTCCTTTCAACTGCAGCTCACCAAGATAATCGTCTTCGATGATCCAGGCGCGCTGTTGTTCTGCCCAGTCAAGCAGTGCCAACCGTCGGGCCAGCGACATAGTCATCCCAAACGGTGCATGTTGGCCTGGTGTAACGACTGCGAGGGCGGCTTTAGGCGCGATCCGTTTCCCAACGTCGATATCCAAGCCATCAGCGTCCACCGGGACACCTGCCACCGTCATGCCCGCCAACCTCAGCGCCGTGCGGGTGAGCGGGAAGCCGGGTTCCTCCATCCATGCGTGCTTGCCCTCAACCTGCAGGCCGCGAATTGCGAGATTTAGGGCACCCGAGAATCCATTTGTGACGAAAACTTGGGATGGGCTGCACCGGATTCCGCGCGAGACCGCCAGATACGCCGCAATCTCCTGTCTCAGATCGGGATCACCACGCGGATCCGGATATGCGACCGGAGCAGCGGCCGCACGTCGTGCTGCCCGCGCCTGAATGCGCGACCAGAGCTTGAAGGGAAACGCGTCTTGCGCTGGAACGCCCATCTGAAACACCAAAGGCGCTGTGTTGAAGTCGTTGAACAGGTTCGGAAGGGGTGGCGCCTCGGGCGACCATTTGCTCGGCGCCTGCACGGGGCGCGCCGCTACGCGAGTTCCCGCTGCGCCTAGCCCGACCGCAAATTGTTCGTCAATCAGACGCTCATAAGCAGCCCGTACGGTGCCACGTGACACGCCCAGTTGAGTGGCCAAGTCCGACCAAGAGGGGAGCCGGGCTCCTGCAGTGAGCTGGCCTGACTCGATCGCATCTCGAATCGAACCGTAGATTTGCATCGACAGTGAGACACGCGTCCTGCGATCAAGGCCAATAGAAATAGGCGTTGCCATGGTCCGGATAGTACATCGAGATTTCGCAATCTTGGGCCTGTCCGATGCTCCATGGGAAGCGTAATTTCGTGTTGTACAGAAGCGGATCGTCTCTTTCGTCCCATCCACCCTCCAGGTTGGCCGGACCGGGACAGTCGACCCTCGGCGGCACGTGTTCTTCACAGACGGAGTGACCCCATGAAGCACGATAAAGCAATGCGCACCGGGCAGATCATCGGCGTGGTGATCCCTGACAGCCGACTGGCGCGTGAAGCAGCCCAGCTTATTCGTGATACCGAAAGCGAGCTGCTGTTCAACCATTCCACGCGCGTCTTCCTATGGGGGGCAATGTTGGGGAAACAAAAACGCGTCGACTTCGACCCCGAGCTGCTCTACGTCGCCGCCATGTTCCACGACATTGGCCTGACACAGGCCTATCAGAAAAGTGAACTCAGGTTCGAAGTGGACGGTGCCAATGCGGCCCGCGATTTTTTGCGCAGCCATCAGGTTTCCGAGGCTGACGTAGCCAAGGTATGGGCTGCAGTAGCTCTGCATACCACACCGGGCATTCCCGAACACATGGGCGGTGAAATCGCATTGGTGCAGGCCGGAGCGGGATTGGATGTGGCGGGACGAGACTTCGAGGCGCTCACGGCAGAGCAGCGGGCACTCGTGGTCACGGCCTATCCGCGTGGGGGCGATTTCGCCGCCAACATGATCGACGCCTTCTACGAAGGCATGAAGCATCGACCAGCCACCACATTCGGCACGTTCAACGACGATTTTCTGGCTCACAAAGACCCGAGCTTCCAGCGCACGAACCTGTGCACGGTCATCCTGAATTCCAAGTGGGGCTGACCTCTTCGGTGGGTCTCACAAGCTAACCCCTAGTTCTGCAGGATTTTCGTAATGCAAAAACGTACATTCTTGGTCACCGGAGCGAGCAAAGGCATCGGTCGGGCACTTTCCCACCGGCTCGCTGCCGATGGTCATCAGGTCGTTGGTCTTGCGCGCAAGGCTGACGATCCGAGCTTCCCAGGCACATTGATTTCGGTGGACTTGACCGATCGCGATGCGACGGCGCAAACGCTCGACAAGCTGGTAGACCGCTACGCCTTTGATGGCGTCGTCAACAATGTGGGATTCGTCCGGCTGGCCGCCTTGGAGGCTGTCGATCTGGACGACCTCGAAACGTCCTTCCGACACAACCTCATCTCGGCCGTGCAAACAGTGCAGGCCTTAGTGCCAGGCATGCGTGAGCGAGGGTGGGGCCGGATTGTGAACCTTTCCAGTTTGGTGGTTCTCGGGGTTGCCAACCGGACGGCCTACGCCGCATCAAAAGCGGCAATGATGAGCTTTACACGCACGTGGGCGCTGGAGCTCGCGCAAACTGGCATCACCGTGAATTCGGTCGCGCCTGGGCCCACCGAAACCGAACTGTTCCGCCAGAACACGCCCGTGGGTAGCGAGGCAGAGGAACGCTTTCTGTCTTTGGTGCCGATGAAGCGATTCGGCAGGCCCGAGGAATTGGCAGCGGCCGTGGCGTTTCTCTTGTCCGAGGATGCGGGCTTTATCACTGGGCAAACCTTGTTTGTTGACGGTGGCGCATCGATAGGTAAGGCGGCATTCTGATCGCTTGCTGATTGCCGATCATATGCGCTATTGGCTTCGCTGCACTGAGTTACTGCGGTACCGCGCATCGTGTGAAACCGTGCAGACGTAGTCGTCCGAAGTGCGCAAGAACTTTCTTCTGAACGAGCCCGCAATTTGCTTGTCCAGCGCCATAGCCTTGTAGAAAGATGAATAGGCAGCTTTGGAATCTCCCTTATCCATTGCGGAGTGCCGTGCTTGGCAGCGTTAAAGGCGTGATCACCTTGCTGCAGGAAGCGCGGGATCGTATGGAGGCGGACTGAAGGTCACCGAAGCGTAAGAGTTCAAGACAAAAGCCGGCCATTGGCCGGCTTTTTTTGCCCGTCGCTTTGCGACCGTCTGAGGACCCGCCCGTCAACGTGCGCCGTGTCGATAAAGCATAGCGTGGCCGATCAGGTAAAGAACCATAACCTGTCCAAATGGCCACTTTATGCTTAACGGCACAACAACGTTGGTTGCTCCTCAACATCATCAGATGGTGGGACGTACAGCAGTCACATAACTCCCGCAAAGCCCCACCGTTAAGCCATTCTCTTAGGCGCGCCGTTTGGAGTTGCCCCCAGTGTTGCCCCCACGGCCGTAAATAAGCTCGTAAATGTCAGATACGCGCCACACAGTGGTGCGCGGGCCTAACTTGGTGGGCTGGGGGAAGCGGCCTTCTTTCACACCGTTCCACCAGGTGGAAGAGCATACCGGGATGATTGGTGGCACCGGTGGGTTGGCTTTTCGGTCTCCGATGATCTGCTTGAGGCGCAGATAGCCGTCGGCGGGCAGGTCGAGCAATCTAACTTGCCGGGTCATGCAGTGGCTCCTTTAGCTTTGGGGCGATCTTGCGTGAACACCCAACATTTGACCGTTTCCGGCCGCTTGGGGGCGTGCAAGTTGTCGCGGTTGAACTGCGCGTTGATGGCGCTGTTGACGGATCGGATGTCGATGAACTTCCGGTGGCGTGAGGTCTTAAGCACGCGCTTGAGGTCAGCCAACGGCGGAAGGTGCACGCGGCGCTCTGCCGCGATGTGTTCCAGGTGCTGCAGGTTGATTGCGATGACATCCCTGGTACGCGCGTGGTTGAGGATTGGCCGGTCATCATCGTCGGACTCGATGTAGTCAAAGACTTCCCAGAACTGCTGTACCAATGTGTGATCCGCGCTGATGGCCTGTTGGCGCGCAGCGGCCATGCGGCCCAGCTCGTCCAGGGCGGCGGTGTGCTGCTCGTCGGTGAGCGGCAGCACTTGGCACATGCTGTCGACCATGGCCATGATTTGGGCGTGGTTCTTGGCGATACGCACGGTCTTGATGTCGGGGCGGGCCATCAGTGCCTGTTCGTGGACCGACACGCGGGCGGCGAAGGTTTCCAGCACCTTGGCCTCGGCCATGACGGTGGCGAGCAGGAAGGCGGACACATCCTCGACGGGGATGCGCTCCAGCGCTTCGGCTGCGGCGCGCGTGGATGAGGTCTGTGCCGAGCGGTCGCAGTAGATATGGACGATCCGCTGCAGGACGGCGTCGCTGGCGCTGACTTCGGCGTTCTGGCTGATAACGATGGCGCCACGGAAGGGCGGTTCGTACGTTTCATTGCCGCCGTTCTTCATGCCGCGCGCGCGGGTGCTGCGGCCGTTGTAGGCGGTCTTCAGCTCGTCCCAATCAAAGCCGCGCTGCTTCGCGCCTTCGTCGCCGCGGTCGCCCTCGATGAGCACGACGGGCAGGTTGGCCACCTGGGCGAAGTTCCGGGCCCGGGCCGCGAGCGATGACTTGCTCGGGTCGAAGCCTTCGTAGTCGCGCCGGCCGCAGAGCTTCCAGAGGAACTCAATGAGCGTCGTCTTGCCGGCGCCGGGCTCGCCCACCAGCTCCAGGAACGGGTAGCTCTTGTGCTCCTGGCGGATCTGTTCTGCGAACAGGCTGCCGAACCAGAACGCCAGCGCGGCCAGGCCCTTGGCGCCGAAGGCCTGCCACAGCAGCGGCAGCCAGGTCGTCTGCATGCCCTGCACGTCGGTGGAGAGCGACAGCGTTGCAGCCTGGCTGATGGTCTTGATGGAGAGCTTGCCGATGTCGAAAAAGTCTTCGTCATTCAGGCGGAAGAGCTTGCCGCCTTTGACCGCCACGTCGCCGTAGACGTAGCAGCCGTGTTCCTTGGTGTAGCCGACAAAGTCGATGGTCTGCACGGTCGGGATGCGGGCGAGCTGGCGCGCGAGATAGCCGTCGAGCTGGTGACCGCTGCCGGTGTACATGGCGCCGGGCGCAACGCCCAGCAGGCGCTTCTTGAATTCGCTGCTGCTGGCGATTTGCGCGCTAGTGAAGGTGGCCTTGATGGGCTGGCCATCGTGCGGGAAGGCGACGCGGAAGTAGTACCAGGACTCATCCGTCTGCGGGCTGGCCTGGTAGTAGAGCGCCGTGGGCAGGCAGTTGGCGATGGGCTGCACGACGCCGGCGCGCAGCAGCGCCTGCTCGCGTATCTGCTCGTCGTTCTCGCAGATGTTGGCCTCGCGCACGGCCGTTGTCTCGCGCTGGAAAGCGTCCAGCTCCAGCTTGAACCAGTAGAGGCGGCTGCGGTGCTCGAACGGAAACTGCGCGTCGCCGGTGCGGTTGTACATCAGCCGCGCCTTGTCGGACGGCGTGGGCGCGGTGAACAGGTCGCCCAGGTAGCGGTATTCCTTCAGGTCTTCGGCCGAAAGGCGGTCGCGCATGTGCAGCTCGTTCCAGTCGAGCTTGGCGCGGCCGGTCTGCTTGGGCAGCGCCGCCGATGCTGACCAGCCATCGTTTTGGGCGCGCTCGATGTGCTTGAGCGCGTAGCGCCGGCCGGCGGGGTCGTTGTCGAGCGCGAACACCAGGTGCGGGCGACGGTGGCCGCCGGCGGCGCATTGCTCGGCCAGCGCGGCCAATGCGGCGGTCGGGTAGTGCGAGCAGGAGAACGTGGCGACGGCGGCTACGTCGTGATGCATCAGCGCGATGGCATCAAAGATGCCTTCCACCAGCCACAGCTCTTTGGGGTTTGCCGGCAGGGTAGGCGGCTGCCACCAGGTGCCGGCGTATGACCCGCTGAACGTGGCCTTGCGGTCGCCAAAGCGCTCGGGCTCGTCGATGATGCGTTCCCAGTAACGGCCTTCGCTCAAGGGGAAGCGAACGGTGGCACTGCCGATCTTCAGCTCGTGGCTGTAGTAGCTCTCTTGCGTGTACCAGCCCGCCACGCGCGCCAGGTCAAAGCCGCGTGCGTCGCGCATGTAGGCATCGGCTGCGGCGTGGGGCGCTTCGGGCGTTTTGACGTAACGGTCGCTCCAGGAGGCGAAGAGATCGGGGTACAGCTCTTTGGCGTGGAATTCAGCCGCGCAGTTGTTCAGCCGGTTGCAGCGCACGACCCAGGGCGCATCTGCAAACGCCCACAGCGAGCGCTTGCCGCAGGAGGGGCATGTGCCGTTCTCCAGCTTGTTCGATCGTTCCTTGAAACCGTAGTCGCGCACCAGGCGCGACGCAAGGGCGGAGGAGAGGTCGAGGTTCATTGCGATCAGGGGGATGGGTCAGTCGTCGACATCGCCGGCGGCGCGGCGCTTGAGGTCGACGGTGGATCGGTTGGCGCGGCGGCGCTCGCGCACCGTTGCCATCGCCTTTGCGGCGGCGGTGACAGCGGCGCGCAGCGGCGGCGGCATGGCGTCGTAAGGGGTGGTCAGGCGCAGGAAGCGGTGCATCCGGCGCACATCCACATCGGTGACGACCGGCTCAGGCATGGCGGGCGCTCCGAGAGAAGAAGCCAAGCCACACGCCGCGCCCGTAGCAGACGGCAAAGAACACCGATGCGGTGAACATGCCGGCCTCGCCCGTGACGTGGGTGAGGTACAGCCACGCAGGCTGGCCCAGCAGCCCGACGACAGCGCCCCAACGCTGCGTGCGCGGGCTGTAGTTGAGCAGCGCCACGGAAACGAAAGCCGTGAGCAGCATCCATAGATTGACCAGGGCGAGCATTACTCGGCCTCCGCAAAGACGCCGTAGGCCATCAGGCCCGTGGTGACAAACGCACCGCCGATGCACACCACAGCAAGCCACAGCAGCACACGCGCAAGCCCGTTGAAGGGCTTCGGCGGCGCGGTGTAGCCGTTGACGGTCGGGTCGTTCTTGCTGCGCCAGGCGAAGAGGAAGCCCACGGCAGCGGCCTGCACGGCGAGCGTGGCGAACATGGCAACGAGCTGCAGGACGTTCATGCGAGCCTCCCGACCAGGCGGGCCGAGCCGGCGCGTGCGGCCAGGCCGAGCGCTTCAGCCGTGCGCAACACGGTCATGAGTGCGTCGGTGCTGGATGCGGCGATGGTGTGGAACGACAGGCGACGGCCGCCGGCGGCGACGCGGACGAGGTAGGTTTTCATGCTGGCGCCCTTACGCAATGCCCTGCAGGCTGTTCTGACGCGCGATCGGCGCGAGTACGCCGATGGGCTGCGTTTGCATGCCCAGCAGCCGGGAGACGTGCTGCAGGTTGGCGTACAGCTCCACCGCGAGCGAAGCGGTGCGCGCGTTGGCAAGCTCTTTGGCGAGGGTGCCGCGATAGCGCAGCGCTGCCAGCCGCTGCGGCACGGTCATGCGGCCGGTCTCTTGCGGCACCAGGCGGCCTTCCAGCACGTCGAGCACCCAGCGGCGGAACGCCTTGGCGCGCTCAGTGCGGGCCAGCATGCCGAGCAGGTAACAGCCGCGCGGGCTGAAGATGCGAACAGGCTGACGGCCGCCGGCGGTGTCGAGCTCGACCACCTGCGTCATGTCTTCGGTGAACTCGTCGACGTTGCGCTCGTACAGGTTTGAAAGGTCTTTGCTCGGATTCTTGTACCCCAAGGCACCTGCAACTTGCAGGCCCCTTAGCCATGGCGTGTTGTGGATGTCGACTACCTGGAAGTCGACGTTCTCAAAGGTCAGGACAGCGTTGGTTTGCATAAGGGCCTCGCAAAAAATGGGCAAAAAGCCGCCCTCCGGCGTGGGGGAGACACGCCGTCGGACAGGGGGAAAAGGGAGGAAAGAGAGGGGCGGCTACTTGCCGCCGAGCAGATCCAGTTGGCGCGTGTCTTCCGCCGCTGGCCGTTTGGTGCTCACAGGCAGATAAGCCAGGGGGTTCGGCTTCATGCTGGGCGCGATGGTGCGCACCTGCGAAATGATCGCCACGCACGTGTAGGCGCAGTGCACGTCTTCACACTGCAGATACGCCTCGCGCGTGAGCAGCGTCACCTCGCGGCTGGTGCGGATTTTCAGACGGCCTTTGCAATGGGGGCAGGTCATCAGCATGGGCGGTCCTGTTTGTGGCTTTGTTTTACAGAGGGTGGGTGAGGGACATCCCCGGCCATAGACTCATTGGCTCTCACACCGTTTGAATCATCAACAGAGGAGCCCTCATGGAAATCGATACCTTGCTCGGTCACATCGGCAGCACGTTCGCCGCTGCCAAAACCGCTCTTGCGGCCAAAGATAGTGCCGGACTTGCAAAGGCTGAAGACGTGTTTGAGCGTCAGCGTATGCAGCTCTTGAAGTTGGCACGTGCTCCTCAAGAGGCGAATGCGGCGCTCTTGCAGCGAGTAACCACTGCAGAGCAGGAAAACGTGGAGCTCAGACAGCAGTTGATCGAGTTGCTTGAGCGCGAGGGCGAACTCGCCCAATACAAACCGTTTAAGACGCCCCTGGGCGGCCTTTGCCTTACCGAGCCACTTCCACCCGGCCAGCGCGACAGGCGTGTGTACGTTTGTGCAGCGTGCGCTTACGTAGGTCGTAAGTCGAAGCTGGAATTCGAACAAGGCAAGACGTTGCTTCATTGCCCTGAGTGTCAGGCTCGGATACCTGGCATAGAGGAGAGCCAGGGCTTTATTGAGTTTTTCGGGCCCACCGTCTAATCGCACCCACGACTTGAAGGCGCGGTCGAACTTGGCGTGTGCACGGTCGCTGCGTACACGCAAGCGGGCGAGGCGGCTTTGCAGGCGCTTCATTTCCCACTCCCTTGCGGTCGGCTGCACTCACCAAGCCCTTGGCGCGCGCATTCGCAGAACATGCCGACCTCGCCCAGCGTGGCGACGGCATCCATGTACTTGCGCGTAACAAGCACGTAGCCGCACACGCCAACGAGCGTATCCAGCTTGTCGATCAGCACGCCTTGCTCGCCGCTCAGGAAGCGGCTCATGGCGCCTTTGTCCCAGCCCATGGTCTGCTGCACGTCTTGCCGCGACGGGCCGGAGAGCTTGCGACGCAAGGCGTGTTCGATTCGGTGTTGGGTGTGCATGGTCAATCCTCCACAACGGATGTTGCGTGCCGTTGGGGCACGTCTTGCTTAAGCTTGTTGGGGCTCGGCTGGGCTAGCGCGCTGAGGATGAGAACGCGGCCCATGTTGCCGAGTGAGCGGCCTTCAGTGACGGCGCGGGCTTTGAACTTTTCAAGCTCCTCCGGCCGCAGGCGGATATAGACGGGCTTGTCAGTCACGACGCCAATTGGCGCGCGACGTTTTGCGACATTTCCACGGGGCATGGTCGATATACTCGTGAAAGAAAATCTTGCATGGCCCAAATATACAGAAATCTGTATTTTGGATTGTCACAAATGAATATTTACGAAGATTTCGGCGCGCGGCTCGAAGTGGAGCGAAAGCGCCTGAAGCTGAAGCAAGCACAGATGGCTGAAGCGGCCGGAGTCTCGCTAGGCGCCTATAGCAACTACATCCGCTGCGCCAGCGCTCCTGATGTGCGTGCGCTCCGTGCTTGGGCGGACGTTGGCGTGGACGTGCTCTACGTGGTCACGGGGCAGCATGTGCCGTCGCTGCTCTCCGCAGAGGAAGGCGTCGTCGTGGCTGGCTATCGAGAGCTGGATGCGCGCGGCCGGGCCGGTGTGCTCGCGTTGATCGGTGGGCTTTCGGGCGATACGACGGACGCGCAGCCTATTAAGGCGGGCAAGCGCTCTCAGGTGATTGTTGGCGGCTCTAACAACGTGCAGGTGCGAAGCTACGTTAAAGAGAAAAAGGCGAATCCAAAATGACAAACGCCTATGGCGTCACTGTGCGACCGAAGTGGCGCCGCACTGGTAACGGTTCGATGTACAGCGGTTCAGGCTTACCCAATAAGCTGCCGTTGGCGACCTTGGCTGTCTCCTATTCATTCTTTGTATCAGCCTGCTATCTAATGGCGTTCTGGGGTAGCTTTGGGATAAATGTATTTCAGTTTGCAGGCTTAACGGATTTCGCAAAGCTTGCAATCTATCCCGTGGCCTTGGCGACGGTCGGGATATTCGGCGGCACCTTCTTGCAAGCAATTAACTCTACCCTCCTGCGGGGAGGTGCCCGAGAAACCGGCCGAAAGCCACCGCACTCTACGTTCCTCGATAGGGCTTCTGTGCTCCCGGCTTTGGTTGCTATTGCGCTAATACAAATAAAAGGTGGTCCAAACTCATGGAGTTTTGGGTCTCTTTTGTTTATCCCGTTTCTTTTGG
Organism: Ralstonia edaphi; assembly: GCF_958350185.1. Classification (NCBI taxonomy): domain Bacteria; kingdom Pseudomonadati; phylum Pseudomonadota; class Betaproteobacteria; order Burkholderiales; family Burkholderiaceae; genus Ralstonia; species Ralstonia edaphi. The sequence goes on along the minus strand of NZ_CATWHI010000004.1, from coordinate 18,954 downwards.
TGTTATCTCGAACTGAATTTTGCGTTCGATATTTTCCGGGGAGAATGGTTAGACAGACGGTCGTGCTGTGGGCTGCTTTAATGCCATTTTGGCTCGTCTCCGTCGGGAAGGTGGACGCGATGAGAATTAAAGCGGGCGAGGGCGATGTCTGGGTCGAGCGAGGTGGTGCAGCAGCGACGCTAACCGCAACTGAGTCATCCCATTTGGGCTATGTGGGATTTGTTGGCGGCACATATATGATATACGAGCCACTATCGAACAGTGTTGCCTTGATCAAACAATCGGATGGTGCCCCATTAATACTGCACCAAGTTACCAAAGGGGAGCGTTCTGCTATGCCCCGTTTATCCATCATTGAGCAATTCTTGGCGAACTTCTGAGAGCGTGACCTCAATTCCTCCTGCGGCGGCGAGTGATGCCTACAGGCGCCTAGATCTATTTGATTTCGTTCCCATCATCGTCGATCGTAAGTGCGATTCCTGTTAGAACGATGTGGTAAATATTAAAAATGAACGACTTCAGGAGCATCAAAATATAGAACAGCCACGCCGTAAAGATTGGGAATGTAATGCATATCCCAGATGATTTTATGATTGTTAATGCATCTGGCGATACTGGTATGGAGGAGAGTATGACGGATGCTGGTCCATTGGTTGAGAAGAAAACCCGTATCGCGAGGCACGATATAGAAAAAAGCAGGTAATGAATGAATACCAGCAAGAACACCGAAAGGTTGTATTTTAAATAGCTTACTCCGGTGCTCTCGTACTCATTCTTGGCCATTATGTAGAATATGCTTGGCCTGCTTGTTACAAAAATGGTGAATCCCGCGATCAAGAAACCAAGAATGCTGGCAGCAAAGGCAATGGCATCCCCTGTGATCTGACGCAGTAACGATAAAACATCGACGGGGTGAGAGAAAGATATGATGCTATACGTGGCGCTGATGAAGAAGGCAACAGTTGCGACGAAGACGTTTGAGCCATTCGCCGGCGACAGTCGCGCAATTTTGTAGACGTCAAGAAGGGAACGCTCTTTTACGAGGTCCCCTCTGCTAAATGAAAAGCCTGATTCAGCCATTCCACGCCTTGAAAATATTTTTGATTCTTCTCATCGTTCCACTCGCATCCGCATCAACCGCTAGTCTAATATTATTCGATTTGATCTCTCGATCCAAGGCGCCAACCAGTTCGGCCGCCGCCGTCTTGATGTTGCGGGAAACGCTTTCTACGTAGACACGCAGCTTGAATTCCTCGTTGTTTCCAACAAGCTTATTTCCGGATTGATCTATTCCACTCAGCTTGACCTCAACATTGCCTGTAGTTGCAACGGCTCGCAACTGCGAAACGGCTTCAGTTCTATTGAGGCCCTCCTGCTTGTTGCCGGCTGAATGTGTAACCTGCGTGTTCGTAGCGCCAAGTTTTGTACCCGTGGTGCGTGCCGCATCGATCAGTTTGCTGTTGTCTAACTCACTGTTTGTTTGTAGAACGCGCAATGAGATCGATGTTAGTCGACTGTAGCGCCGTACAAATTCCGCGAGACTAAGATCGCTAGGAATCGGAACTACATCAAGTGTGGGGATTGGGTACGTGTCCCACAAATCCTTCTTGGTGACTTTGGGAGAGGGGTTTAACCCCTGCTCAATTTCAGCCTCTCGTCGAGCATTCAAATCTTCATAAGTATCCTTGATAAACTTGTTCTGCGCTTGGCGAATGTAGCTGTAAGCGGTGCTTCGGAAGCTTGCTAGCGACGGTGCATGGGCAGTCTCCGGGCAATATACCAATTTATGGTTATTGAGAATGAGAACGAAGATTGCCGATGGGGAGGACTCAAGAGACCCCAATGTTCTGATGAGCCCTTTTTCCTCAGAAAAAATCTGCTCTCTTCGCAGGGTCGTGTCCTTAATTAATCGTCCCGCGATAACCAGTTGAGGTGCGCTCTCCGTGCCCAAATTGACCAGTGAGGGTTCGTGGAAGAAGTATCTCGTGTCACTGAATGAACGAGGCCTGAACTCGTTGCTCTTCAGGAATGCAGGCAGAATTATTTGCTCGGCTACATCTAAGAGGTTCGTTTCTTCGCCAAACTTACAAATGAAGTTTGCGAAACTCACGGGTCGATTGGTTGCCATAAAATAGTATTTTTTGAATGCGATGGCATTTGTACGCCGGCGCGTGACAGGAACGTCCACGTTGCCAGCGACCTTAGCCTTCGCGTTACTCACCCACCCTTTCGGGGTCCCGCACCATTTTCTGTGCAAGATTCACATATTCTTGGCACATGTATCGATTTTGGGGAACCCCACGTTTGTATTAATTTGTCCCTGTCGCCTTATTCGGACGTTGGGAGAAATGATGCTCGCCAGTCGGCGACGGTAACCCACAGCGCGGCCCGAAGCTGCCATTCCGTGAGGCCGGCCAGGGTTCGTTTCCCGAAGCGATGCTCGCACAGCGCCAACGTTGAATATCGCAAACCTCCGCGAATGCCCCACATGCGCATAATCTCCCGAATCATGCCCGTACGCGGCAGGCTTTCACCACGGGCGCAGGATAACCAGCCGTCCAGGTAAGACCGAGCCGCCCAATACTGCTCGTGCGACAACTCGGTGTTGTCTCGCACATCCTCCAGGCCGCGCCCGTTGAGGTGATTGCACAGGGCCTTCCAAACGGTGCCTGCGTCTACGGCGCCTTCCTCTGCCAATTCGATTTGCAATGCGATGTGAGTGAGTTCTGCCCGCTGCTCGATGGTCATGCGTTCTTTGGCTGGTGCCGGCGGAGTCGGGCAACGCGCGCGGGTGGCCGACCCGCAAAGGATGACCTGGCCGATTTGCACGTTGCCATTGCCGGCGGAAATGCTTTGCTTGATGTTCGTCTTGTTGCTCACTTACGTATCTCCCACAGCGGCGCGCGGGCCGCGTGGTGAGGCTACGGCGCAGTCGCGGGGCTGTGGGTCAACGAGTGTGGCAACGCGTTAGACGTTGAGCTTAGTGCGGGGGTCGACGAACTTGAAGGGGCTGGGGTGGGGGTGTAACGATGATTTGCGATTAGTGGTCGGCTTTGGCCGCTAGCCAATGAGCGCGGTTGGCACATCGCTGGCGAGAAACATCACACCACAGGCTGCGTCTCGCGCGCCACCGCAGCACGAGAGCGCGTTATAAATGTCGCAGTGGGATGCCAGAAATGGAAACCCGGCGGGATGCATCTTCAGGGTCCATGCCGGCGCCAACCAGCAGATCTTGGAAGGCGCGCGCAGCAATGTCAGGGAACGCACAGGGTCCAATTATGACTCCTTGGACAACATCCGCGAACGAGCGCTTCAGCTTCGAGTTCACCGATTTGCACATCGGTATCTTCAGAACATGTTGAGGCGTCCCTCTTACGGTATGCACGGTCCGCTCCAACACATCACTATGCTGCAGGAAATTCGTCACGAAGATGCGCCACTCGCGCTCCTCTGCAAAACCGGGATGCTTTACGCACAGGACGGCGTACCGGAGCATCTCAAAAATGTACCGTTCAAGTAGCGGGCGAGGAATCGTTGCTAGAAAGTCGCGCTCGGCATGCAGCCCGCTGGCGACGTTCGCCATTGCCCTTCGGAAACCTGCTGAGTCCAGGTACTCGACCGGGCTCGACACTGCTCCCACTACACTTTCTTCGGAGAGAATTGCCTCGCTGTTCAGAACGAGCGCAACTCCGGATTTTGCTCCATAGGCGCGCCACATTGAGAGGCGCCCAAGGGTTCTCTCCTTGGTCAAATGCTCGGAAACGCAGGTGATGTAGGTATCTCGCTTGATACCAGGCAGCATCGTGCGGAACTTGTCATAACTTTGCGCCCAAATTCCTGCGTGCGCAGCATCAAGTGCCGCCTTCATCCGAACTCCTACACGGCTCTCAAGCGCATCGCGCAAGCAATCCCTACCGTGATCGATCTCCATATAGTCGTTCATTGACAGAGCGTTTCGCATCCAGACCTGTCGGTACTTGATAACGCTCTCCGCAACTTCAGCGGTTGTGTAGTAGACGAACGATTTTGCTTTGGCCCGAGCCCCTTGAATCTTGCGATACGCAACCGGATAGAACACTTTCGACAAACGAGCAAAATCAACAACCTGGATTGCCATCATCCCCTCCGTTCCTGCGCGCAGTCTGTGATTGATACGGTCAACGAATGATACTTCGGCACTCTGAAGGACTGTCGTCACGACGACCGTCGCAGTGGCTGGCTGCTGTTAGTTGACCCCCCTCCCAGAGCCCTGAAGGCCGAACTAAATTAAGCGGTGAGGGCCGCAATGGTGTTGTTTAACCGTCGCAGCAGGTCATCGTACGTAATGATGTCGATCATGTTTGCGTACTTGCGACGGATCAATTCGAAGTCGAGAAGTTGGCTGCCGTTCATGGCTGTACCTCCAATCTGATCTCGTCCAACGATGATGATCGCCTTTGGGTTAGAAATACGAATCTTCATACCCTCCGGCAGCTGCGAAGAGTACTTTCGGGAAAGAATCTCTTCTCCCCTTACGCCCCATTTCGACAAGTGAAAAAGGTACTTTTCAGCTTGCATGATGGTGCCACTCAGCTCTGACGTGGGGACGCTATTGCCGCGGTATTGGCCTCTGCAAAAGATTTTTTCGTCAAAAGGCCTTTTGAGTTCGACGATGTCGAGATTGCCGTTTGCATCGACGAGGCCGATGTCGACGTAACGATTCTTCTTCTTCCCTGGATCACTGTAGTAGTCATGGATAGTGATGTTCTGGAGTACCTTGATGTATTTCGGGAAGAGTAAGACGAGGAACGGCAACATCAGTTGTTGCCATTGACGCTCAGACAGATTCGTCTTCGTCTGCAGTGCGTCAGCGATCAAGTCGCGGATCAGAGCGTACTTCTGGCCCTCGAGCGCCGTCACGTTGCTCAGATCCAGATTCGCGCCGTTCAGCAGCGACGCTTTCCTGTTCAAATACTGCTCGTAGCGGCCTCGTGCGTCCTTCATGCCGTCGAGGTGTTCAGAAAGGATGGCTTGAACGCGGACACCGGCATACAGATCGAGCTCGTGGCTGCCGGGGAACTGTCTCAGTAGTTCCTCGAAAGCTTCTCGTGGGATGGTTCCCGGACGACTCCCACCGATAACGATGGGATCCGAGTGTTCGAGTAGATCTGACAGTCGACCGAAAATCGAGATGTTGCGCTCGGCAGCAAAGATCGCTCGTTTTAGAGTGACATCTCGGTCAATGAGCACGTCGTTGTCAATGTCCAGAACCCTGCCAGGAATGTGCATGTAGCCATCCGCTATCGTGCAAAATCGAAATCGATAAACGTAGGCATCAAAATCTTGCGATAGAGTGGGCGGGTTCAGGAGGTCCGAGCGTTGGAATAGGAACACTCGGGATACCCACGCTTCACCATTCGTCTTCAGCTCATCCCAAACCCACCGATTTGGACCGAACTCCGCGTGATAGTGAAGTTCCACTCCGGCAGCCGTAGTTCGAAAATCGAGCATGTGTCTCCCCTGATCGCATGATTCCAACTCGAAACACTTCGACGGTGTGTAATGTAGCTGACCGTTCGATTCGGTACGTTGCTATTTCATGCCTTCGGCAGATATCTCCAGCTCCAGCGCAGTAGTAAAGCCATTGTCGTTCAGAGTGTGTACAACACGGCCGACCGACCAGCCTGTCCCATCAATCTGCGGCTTCCACCCGGTGACCTGCGCATGCAGCGACGGAAACAGTTCCGCCCGCCCACGCGCCAGCGTGATGTTGAACGTCGCCACGCCCCGCTTAATCTTCTGCCACTCGGCCCGCGCAGCCCGCTCGGCGTTGGACCGTGATGCGTACGTGTGCCGCAGCACCTTCACGTTGTCCGGGTTCGGGCTGGCCTGCACCGTCTCCGGCTTCTTCTTTTTCTTTTTCCCTTTGGTGGTCCGCTGCTCCTTCGTCGCCACGGCGTTGGAAGCATCGATGACCACCTCGCCACGCACGCCGGCGCGCGTGTCCTGGTAGTGCGCCTTCACACCGTTGTAGTTCTCCCGATCGGCAACGCTGAAGGTGTGGGTGTCGCCGGATGCGCGCGTGATGCTGACGGTGGGCAGCGGCAAGCCGGACCCGCTGGTCGGCTCGCCGGCGGGGATGAACAGCAGCGTGCCGTTCTTGACGGTGGCAATGGCGTCGAACTCTTTCGCCAGGCGCGATAGGAAGTTGGCGTCTGACTCGCCGGTCTGGTCGACGTGAGTGATGACCTGGCGGGCCAGCTTCTTGCCCACCAGCCAGGTGAACTTGTTGCGCAGGGCGATGGCCTGGACAACTTCAGCGACGGTCTTGCCGGCGTAGGAGTCTTCGCGGCGGGTGGTGAGGCCGCCGTCCATGTCGGCGCTGCGGGCGCGGATGACGAGCCGATCCGGCGGGCCGGTGTGTTCCAGCTCGTCGACCTTGTAGGTGCCTTTGTCGACCAGGCCGGCGCCTTCCCAGCCGAGCGAGAGCGACAGGCGTACCCCTTTCTCGGGCAGGTCGAGCTTGCCGTCGCTGTCGTCCAGCTCGATGTCGAGCTGGTCTGCCTCGAAGCCGCTGTTGTCGGTGAGCGTGAGCGTGATGAGCCGGCCCTGGAAGCGCCCGGTGATGTCTTTGTCGCCGACCTTGATGCGGTAGGCGGGGCGGGGCGACAGGTCGGCTGCGGTGTTGTCCGTCATTGCAGCAGGCCAGTTGCGACGCTGGCGACCTTGGAGAGCAGGCCATCATCCACGCGGGTCAGCTTGAGGGTGAAGTCGCACGCGCGGGCGGCGCCATCCTGAAAGAAGTAGGTACGGGTGGTGTCCAGGCCGTTGATGACGAACTGGCCGTAGTAGCGGCCGGTGCCCTCGATAAGGGTGTAGGCATCGCCGCTGTCGGCCATCAGCTCCAGGGCGGAGAGGGTCCATTCGCCGCCCGTCAGCTCGGGGAGCAGCTTGCCGGATAGGGTGATGGTTTCTTCGTCTGGCCCGAGAAATTGGTACGACGGCCGGCGGCCGACGCGGTTGTTGCTCGGGTGGCGCCAGCCGACCTGGCGTTGAAATTCGGAGTAGGGCGCCGTGTCCAGGCTGAACACGAACAGGTCGAGCGCCATCATCATGGTCAGTCCCTGTCTGTAAGGCGCGAGCGCAGGCGGGCGGCTCGCTGGTTTTCAATCTGGCGCAGCTCGTCGCGCACCAGGCGCGCGATGGCCTGCGGGTCTGCGCCGGCGGGCGGGTGGATGTGGATGGTGATAGGCGCGGCTGCAGTAGCCGGCGCCGCGGCCACCGCGCTGGTGGTCAGCGGTGGGCGGGTGTCAAAAGAAATGGGTGCGGCCACCGCTGCTGTGCTGCCAATGGCGATGCCCGCGCCGATGCCGGTGAGCTTGGTTGCCAAGCTGTGCACCGCCTGCAGCGGGCCGTTCTGACCGTCTTCCAGGCCTTGGGTGAGGCCCGCCATGGTGAAGCCGCCCAGCGTGGCGAAAACGCGGCTTGGGCTGTGAATGCCGAGCTTTTCCTTGAACCAGGTTGCAACACCGTCCGCCAGCTCGCCGACCTTCTGCTTGAGCGCGGCCCAGCGCTCCGAGATGCCGGACAGCAAGCCGTCGACCATGGCGCGGCCGGCGTCGAGCAGCTTGTCTTTGGTGGAGGTGAACCAGTCGGCAATGCCGCTGGCCTTCTCTTTGATCCAGTCCCACGCGCGGCCGAAGGCGTCTTTGATGGCCTGCCACAGGGCGGCGAGATTGGGGCCGAGGGTTTCCCAGTTCTGCCAAACGTAGATGGCGCCGGCGGCGATGATGGCGATAAAGGCCAGCAGCGGGTTGGCGAGTGCGAGACGGGCAACCCACATCAGCACCTTGCCGACAACGCCAACGCAACGCACGACAAGGCCGAATGCGTTACCGAGGAACAGCACCACGCGCGTGATGAGGCCTATGCCTTTGCCAAACAGCATTGCGCCCTTGTATGCCCAGTCCAGCAAGATGCCGATCAACGGCCGCAAGATCGTCCCGAGCTTCACCAGCCTGTTGCTGAGCCCACCCGCGCAGCGCATGAGGAGATTGAAACCGCCGGCGAGCAGTTGCGTGGCGCCTGCACCCATGCGCGCGCCGCCGGTCAGCGCCGCGACGATGGTGCGCAGCTTGGCAAGCGGCCACAGCACGGATGCAATGGTGAGCAGGATCGGGCCAATGGTGAGGAGGGTTGCGGCCAGCACACCGACGCCCACCGCCATGGCCTTTGCCATGCCGGGGTTCTCCTGCATGAACTTCGTCACGCGGTCGGCCGCATTGGCGACCCATTCCAGGGCACGCGCGTAGAGAGGCAAGACCTTGTCGCCAATCTCCTTCTGCAGGTCGTGCACCTTGGCGAGCATTTCCAACTCTTTGCCCTGCGGCAGGCCTTTGGCTGCGGCGTCGAGCTGGTCGATGCCGGCAGCGCCCTTGTTCAGCCGCATGTTCTTGTGGATCTGATCGCGCTGCAGGTACATCTGCGACATCAGGTTTGAGGCCGTGCGGTTGGAGAAGATGCTGCCGATGGCGTCCAGCACCTGGTCTTTCTCGGTGATGCCCTTTTCCTTGAGGGTCGGGAGCAGCACCTGCTCCAGCCAGGCGAATTGATCCTTGCGGAAGATATCGGCGCCCTTGAGCGCGCCGGGGTCCATGAAAGAGACCTGGCCGGCTTTGTCTTCCTTGACCTTGCTGCGGTCTGCAATGAGGCCGAAGCGGTCCAGGTTGCCGAGCGTGCGCTTGGTGGTTTTGCCCTGGTAGAGGTTTTGGTACGCGCTCATCATGGCGGTGCCGACGGTGTTGCCGCCCATTTCCTGCACCAGCGGCTCCAGGGTGTAGTAGAAGGCTTCGCTGTCCATGCCCTTGGCGGCCAGGCCGCCGCGCTTGATGACGTTGAGCCATTCGTCTGCCTGCACACGGCCGCCGGTGGCGGTGATGACACGTTGAACCATGTCCGCCTGGTTGCGGAATTCCGCCTCGCTGGCGAGCCCGCCGCGCAGCTCGATCACCTTGAGCAGGTCCATGAACATGCGTTCGTTGTCTGCCCCCTGCGCTTGGCCGAAGACGGCCTTGTTGGCGAACTTCATTTTGGCGAGGGTGGGCAGCACCATTTCTGCATGGTGCGCATCGGCAAACGTGCTCAGGGCGTCGCGCATCAGCTCGGCCTTGTCGACCTGGCTGACGCCGTAGGCCTTCATCTGCTTGGCGAACTCGATGGATTCTTTGGTAGCGGCGTCGCCCAGGCCGAGCGCGCCCATGCGGGTCTTTTCCAGCTCGTAGTGTTTGGACTCGCCGAGGCCTTTCCAGATGGGAGCGGCGGTGGCGGCGCCAGCAACGGACGCGCCGGCGCCGGCGGCGGCGAAGGTGCCGGCGTGCGTGCGCATGCGGTCGGCGGCCTTCTGGGCATCCGCCAGCCTGCGCTGGCGGTCGGCCACCGCCTTGAGTTGGGCTTTCTGCTGCTCAAGCGTTTGATTGGCATCCTTGACGCTCTTGCGCAACGCCGCCTGGTGTTTGGCGAGCCCGTGTGTGCTGATGCCGGCCTCGTCCATGCGCTTTCGTACGCCTGACAGGTTCGTTCGCAGTTGTGCCTGTTCCTCCTTGAGCTGCTTGGTCTTCTTGACGGCAGCCTCGAACTCCTTGGTCAGCTTCTGCTTAGACGTTTTCTCAAGGTCGGAAAGCGCAGTGCTTTCCTTCTTGAGCTGTTTAAGATGGCCCGTGAGCTGGCTGACCTCCTTGGCGTATTTGTCCACCAGCGCAGGGTTGTAGTGCGTCCGCAGGCTCATCTGGTCAGCAAGATTCTTCCTTGCCCCGTCCAGCTCTTTCTCTTTGGCACGCACCTGTGCGTCCAGAGTTTTTTTCTGCGCGGGAACGGCGTTGAGTTCTTTGAGCTTCCGCTGAAGGTCGTTCGCTTTTGAAGCGGTGTCCGCCAGAGCTTGGCTGTTGGCCTTGAGCTGACCTTTGAACTTGCGCCAGCTTTCAATGTTGGCGTTTTGAGTGTCCAACTGCTTGAGCTGGTCACGCGTGGCCTTCATTGATCGGGCGAGATCGTTATTGGTCTTGAGCAGGCCGCGCAAAGGCCGCGTGGCCTTGTCGACAGCCTGCAGCACAACCTCCAGGCGCAGGCGGCGGGCGTCGCTCATTCCTGCGCCTCGCTGCGCTCACGCGCCCGCTCGCGCCACTCCATCAGCTCGGTAATGCTCATCGCGTACAGCTCCTCCAGGCGGAAGCCAAAGATCACTGCAACGTCTGCGGCGGCGTCTTCGACTCGGTCAGGAAGGCGTCTTCCCGGTCCTGCTTCGAGAGCAAAAAACCGGTCACTTCCGTGGCGATCTTGACCAGGTCGGCCAGGTCGAGCTTGCTCACGTCTGCGGTGGTGAGTGTGGGGGCGGTGATGCGCGGCAGAACGGTATGCAGGGCGGAGACATCCATGCGCATGAGGTCCATGAGGCTGACGCCGCGCAGCTCGCCGCTGCCGGGCTTGCGCAGCGTCAGCACGCTGATGACCTGGTCGCCACGCTTGATGGGGGTGTCGAGGGTGATGTTGGTGGTGAGTTGGTCCATGGTGGTGAGGGCTCAGAAGGTGGCGGGTGCCGCGTTGTGCGGCAGGTGAAGGATCAGAGGCCGATGGCCTTGCGCTGCTCGGCCAGGCGGTCGACGCCGAACACACGCTCGATGAAGTTGACGTGGTCGATTTCGATCCAGTCTTCGCCGTTGACGGTGAGCTTGTAGTACGAGAGCGACGACTTGACCTTGAAGGGCTCTTTGCCGCCGGCCTTGGCATTGCCGAATTCAAGTTCGGTATGACGGCCGCGCACGGTGATTTCCACGGCATCAACGGCGCCGGTGTCTTCGGACTGATAGGCGCCAGCGAAGCGCACCAGGGCGCCGTCGACGGTGGTGGTGCCGTACTGCTTGAGGATGTCGCGCATCAGTCCGCCGTAGGTGGTTTCCAGCTCCAGCTTTTCGCTGCCGAGGTCGACATCGATCGGGCCGTTCATGCCGCCGGCGCGGTATTCCTCCAGCTTGCGGGTGAGCTTGGGGAGGGTGATTTCTTCCACCTCGCCGGCGTGCGAGTTGCCGTCAGCGAAGACGTTGAAGTGTTTGAGGATGCGTGGGAGTGCCATCGTGGTTCCTTGTCTGTGTGGTGCGCCGCTTAAGCCGCGTTGACGGCGTCGGCGAACTGCATGAGGTAGCGGTCTGTGATGCGCTGGCGGAAGGTGAGGTCTTCCAGCGGTGGGACGGGCGTGTAGTCGTAGTCGATGGCGAGCTGCCCGACCTTGAGCGTGTCTTTTTGGTTGGCGGCGGGGTCGAACCACGCTGCGCCGCCGAGCAGGTAGCCGTTGCGCACCAGGTTGCGCAGCTTGGCGTTGACGCCGGCCAGGATGTCGCGCACGAGGGAGGGCGTCATGGGCAGGTCATTGGCCCACATGTGCGCCTCGGCCATCGTGTCGGCCAGCACCTGTGCGGTGCGGGTGTAGTTCTCGAACGCGAAGAGCTTGTCGGCGCTGCAGGTGCGCGAGCCCCAGAAGCGGAAGCCGTTCTGGTGGACGAGCGTGGTGACGTCGTGCGAGTTGAGGTAGCCGGCGTCGGTGGCGGGGTTCTGCAGGTCCCAGTACACGTCGCGCGAGAGGCCGGTGACGCCGTTGACGGGCACGTTGGAGAGCGTCTTGTGCCAGCCGGTCTCGTTGTCGATTTTGGCGCGCAGGCCGACAGCGCGGGCGGTGGCCCAGAGCGTGCGCTCGGCGTTGGCGGCGCTGTCCCAGCCGACGAAGTCGGGCCAGAGCACCATGAGTTCGCGCGCGCCGAAGTTCTGGCGGTAAGCGACGACGTCTTCCTTGGTGTTGCAGCCGGCGGCGTTGACGTAGGCGAAGGCGCGCAGCTTCTGCGCAATGGAGGCCAGCTCGGAGGCGACGGGCAGCGAGTCGACCCCAGGAGCGGCCAGGATGCGCGGGGTGACGCCGAAGCGATTGCGTGCGGCGAGCAACGCTTTCATGCCGGTGTAGCGGCCTTGGTCGTTGGTGGTGCCGATCAGGTTGCTGGTGGTTTCGCCCTCGGCCTTGGCTTCAGCCACGCGCACAACGACGGTCAGCGGGCTGGTCTGGTCGGCAATGGCCTGCAGCGTGCGCGCGAGCGTGCCCTTGTCGCCAGCCTTGCCGATGCTGCCTTGCACGTCGGTGAGCAACACGGGCGTGTCGAGCGGGAAGGCGTTCGCATCCGCATCGTTGGCCGTGCACACGACGCCGACGACGGCAGTTTCAATGGTGCGGATGGGGCGTGTGCCTTCGTTTTTCTCGATGACACGGACGCCGTGGTGGTAGTCGGTGGGCATGCATTCCTCCGGGATGGGCCGACGTTGAATCGTCCCGGTAGGATGCGGCGCGCGCGCGAGCGTGTCGCGCGCTGGGTGTTGTGGGGGAGCGTGTTACAACAAGAGCGCGCACGCCCCGCGCAGAACCGCTATTTGGCGGGGGGCTCGGACGCTGCGATGACCGCAGCGATGCCATTCGACAGTTTCGTCATGTCAGCCAGCACGCCCTGTGCTCCGCCATCCTTGACCATGTAGGGCAACTTCAATGTCCCCGATTTCACCGCCGTATCGACGGCACTGCCGATCTTGAAGAGCGGCTGGACCGCAGAATTGACGTCTGCAATGCTCTTCGCCTTCGACAGCGCAACCACGAGCTCGGCCAGTCCGACAAACATCATGCCGACGACATCTGACATGACGCCTTCACGGGTCTTCGTGTCAGCTACGCCTTCGATTTGCATGCGCAAGCGCTCTTTGGCAATTTGGGTCTGCTGAGACTCCCATTGTTTTAGAAGCTCGGCCTTCTGTGTTGCGTTCAGATCTGTGAAGTCAACGGAATCGTTCGGTGCCTGCATGATTAACCTCCACGGAGATAGTTGTTGGGAAGCATGGACGCGGCGACAGCCGTCTTGGCGTCTCGAAAGATCGCGTATTCGTCGCCTTCGGCGGAATAGATCAGATTGTTTTTGTCTGCCGTGTAGGCCGTCACGTCCCCTTGCCAGGATGTTGAGATGTCGTATGTGCGCTGGCCCAACAGATAGACGACGAGCGCCATGCCGTACACATCTGCCCCAAAGTCGGCGACATAGGGATTCACGAGGTTTGTGCCCAAGGAATACTGGTAGCTGATCGGGATGACTCGCCCTGGCGCGCCGCCCCATTCACCGCTGACGACATCGAGGCTGAAGTTCATTGAGCCGTTGAAGCGGCCGTACTTCTCCGCATCGTTGTGCACGCCACGGCCGATGTTGACGCGGCCAAGCACGCGGGCGGGTAGGGAAAAAACGACCGGGTACCACTTGCTCTCCGAGCCGCCTACAAATAGGGCGCGGAGATTGTTCGATGCGAACTGATGCTTCGCGTTGTTCATCCATGCCACAAACGCAGCTTGCTGTGCTGCAGTCGCTCCATCGATCTGCGCCTGCTTATCGGCGACCACCTGTGTCAGGGCATTTTGTGCGGCGATGGCGTCTGCCAGTTGTTGTTCAAGAGTCATGCTTCACCTTTCATAGATAGTGGTTCTTCAGGACGAGCCTGTTTGTGTCGCAGAGGGATCGCAATACGGTGGCCATGTGCAGCAACTGGTTGGCCGCCAGCAATTGAATCGGCTTGACGGCGGCCTCATCGACGTACTGCCGTGTGGCTAGAACCAGCGTTGGGTCGATCTTCAATTCCACAGTGGCGCCAGAGCCGGACAGCACTGCCATACGCACGACCTGTGTCCGGCCGGAGCCCTCTGCCATCTGTGGCTTGTAGGTCTCGGGGCAGTTGCCGTAGTAGCAAAGCGTGCCGTCTTCGTCGTACAGACCCAGCTCGCGAATCCACCAGCCGCCCACCGTTTCAGGGATGACCAGCTCGGCGACAAACTGGCTGGGGTTGCCCGGGTCTTGCCATAGGGCGTTGAGTGGAGCGCGGTGGTGTTCACCCACGAGCGCTGTGCGGTTGCGGTCAGGCGTGGGAAGCGCGCCACCGCCATCGCCCACGGCCATGTGGGTGTAGCGCCGTGGCAGGCCGAGCGCCTTGGCGTTGGCATCGCGTGCCTCGCCTGCGACGGTTGGAAGGACAAAGAAGGTCAGGGACATAGCGGTTACTGAATGACGGTAAGGGTGTCGACGTGATGCGTCGCGCCTGAGAACCGGGTGGTGCCGGTGACGACGATGTCTGGCGGTGCGTAGGGGTAGACGATCAACGTGTCGCCCAGATAGGCGGCTGCACTGGTGCTGTCTGCGCCGCGCGTGACGAGGCTGATTTGCAGGCCGACCAGTGGGCGCGAGCATGGCTTTGCATCGTTGACCAGGCGCTCCAGCTCGACGTGCGTGCTTTCGTCAATGCCGAAATCTCCGACCTCCACATCGAGCTTGAAAGACCCACGGGGCCCAGGCGGCTCCGTCTGCCACCACTCGGTGACGCGGATCTCGAACCCGAGCGGTTCCACCGCGTGGCGGATGGCGCCGATGGTTCCTTTGCGCCGATGCACCAGGTACGACGCGGATGTGACCGCGCGCTTGGTGGCGGTCGGCCAGTCCGGGTTCCATCTGTCGACGGAGAAAGACCAGGCCAGGAAGGGAAGCAGCTCGGCGGGGCACGTGGCCGGATTCCAGAGATCGCGCAGCGGCACCGGTACGCGCTCAATGCACTGGCCGGTTGAAGCGGCTCTGCGCTCCAGCGGTGTAGCGTTGGGCGGCAGGAGCGGGGCGTCACTCACTGGTACCCCCGTTGATGATCTCCACGCCCGTGCAGTAGCTTGCTTGCGTGAGGTCGAGCGGGATGTCGGCGACAGGTTCGTCCAGCACGAGCTTTTCCACGCCTTCGACGTGGAGCGCTGCCGTAATGGCCGAACGGTTGATGTCGCGGCCGATACGGCGTCGTGCTGTGGTGTAGCGGGTTGCTTGTTTCAGAGCTGCATCGAGGATGGGTTCCGCTGCAGGACCGGGCGCCAGGTACACGGTAGCGCGAATGCGATACGGGACAATTGTTGCGGACTGCACTTTGAGGCGGTCAGCCAACGGCCGGGTATCTTCCCCTGAGAGTGCGGCGTACACGATCCGCAGCAGGTTTTCGTCTGCGCTGCCGTCGCCGATGTGGGAAAGAACCGATACCACGACTTCTGCCCCGGCCGGGCTGGTGGCGCGAGCGTCTGCTACGCGACCGTCGGCCGAGCGCGCATAGAACTCGTACGCTTTGGTCGGACCTGCGACGGACAGGCCTTCCCATGCCTCTTGAGCACGCTCACGCAGCGCCTCGTCGGACTCCATGACGGCCGCTGTGGGCGGAACGGTCGTGTCATCAGCGGGCAGAACGGTGAGCCGCTTGACGTTGAAATTGGCGACGAGGTTGTCGAGGTCTTTGCTTTTTGCAAAGGGCAGCATGACTGCCAGCGCGGCATCGTTCACCCGACGCCGCCAAACAAGCTCCCGATATGCGTTCTCCTGTAGGAGCTTGTTGATGGGCTCAGATTCCAGCTCCAGCGTGGCGCGGACGGCATCCTGCTCGTCGGCCGGATGCAGCGAGACGAAATACGCTTTGCGTTCCGCCAGGATGGCTTCGTAGTCCAGCGCTTCCACTACGGTGGGCGCTGGCAGCAGTGAGAGGTCGATTGCGCCCATGTTCAGCCCCGGAGCGCCACAGAGACCGGGCCGAGCGATTCGGGACGCGGCCCGTCAATACGGTCGCCTTCGATATCAACGACAGCGTTGCCCTTTGCGTCCACAGCCAAGCGAACGGATGCAACGCGGATGCGGGGCTCCCACCTCACCAACGCAGAAACCGAGGCCGACATGACGCGCAATCGGGTGGCCGGATTCATGGGCTGGTCGATCAGCTCGGGGATCAACGAGCCGTAGTCTCGGCGCATCGCGCGGGAGCCAATCGGCGTGGTGAGAATGTCGCGTACGGACTGGCGGATATGGGCGACGTCGGCGACGGCGCGGCCGGTGGTGTTGTTCATGCCGGTCATTTCGGGCCGTCCGTATCGCTGCCGCCGCGCTGGACGCCCCCGTGCTGGTGCGTGTCGAGCACGATGCCGTTGGACGAGAGCTTGCCGTCTTGGTGCGTCAGGTCGCCGGTGATGACGTTGCCGTTGTCGCCGCCCTGGCCGGCGATGCCGTTCATGAAGGACAGCAGGCCTTTGACCGTGACGGAGCCGTCGAAGGTGGTGTCTGGGCACTTCACCAGCACGCTGGTGGCGGCTTCCAGGAAGACGGTTTTGACGCCCTGCACGGTAAGCAGGCTGGCCGCGTGGTCGTACTTGGTGAGCGCGCCGTCCGGGTAGAGCGTGACGGTTTCGTCGGGCGAATGGCTCGGCACGTCATTGGCGTCCGATGGAATGGCGCACAGGATGATGCCGTTGGATGGGTCGCCGCTGGGGCAGAGCAGTACGACCTGCTCGCCCTTGGTGGGCGGGCTCCAGGTGCGGGTGGTGCCGGCGCGGCGTTCGCACCACGGGCGCCAGGTGGTGGTGATGCCACCGGTGCGCACGCGTACGGCCGGCGGGTTGCCGTGGCGCACATCGGCCACGGTGCCGATGCGGATCAAGTTTTCGATGAGGCGGGCGAGTTCTGCGAGGTCCATGCCTGCAGAGTGCCGTACGCGCGCGTGGAGGTCACGCCGTAGTAGTTGTAAATCACAGCGTTACAACGGAATGCCTAAGCCCCGCTACTTAAGGGTATACAGACCGGCGCCATGCGACGATTTCCTTGAAATAGGGCGTTCCGGGAATTACACCTGACGACGTGGACGAGGCCTGATTTTGGGCCTCTATTCACGTTGGTGCAGGGGAAGCGCTTTGGCTGAGACCGCGATAACCCTGCTGGTCAGTTACCACGATGGGGGATCAGATGGCACTCTATAAAAATGGACAGCGGTTGTCGCAGTCCAATGACCAAGCGTTCGACACAAGGCACGCACCTGGCACACCGGCTCCGCATCCGGGCATCTATCGATGCACCTCGTGCGGCGATGAGATTGCGATTGCCGGCGGGCACACGCTGCCACCTCAAAATCATAGGCAACACAACCCTTCTATGGGCCAGATCCACTGGCAACTGCTGGTGTATCCCCAACAGAATCCCTAGACGGCTGGCGGGGACGCTAGCTACCTGAGCCTGACGTGAAGGTGGTGTATTACGCCCGACGCGTCGGGCGTTTCCCTGCATTCGAGATACGCCTGCTTGCGCACCAATTCGCCCAGCTTCGTGAAGCCATAGTTGCGCGGGTCGAACGACGCGTTGTTCTTGCCGATGAACGATCCGACCGCAGCGAGTGGTGCCCATCCGCCGTCGCGCGAAGTTTCGTTGATTGCGTGGACGAGCAGCGCCTTTAGGTCCGGAACGTCTGCAACGCCCGCGACCGCTTGGTCTGTCTTCTTGAGCACCTCGAAAAAGACAAACTTGTCGCACGCCGCGATAAACGGTTCTGGCGTCTTTCGCTCTCCCAGGCCGAACACGATCTTGCCGGCTTCTCGCAGACGTGTTGCGAGGCGGGTGAAGTCGCTGTCGCTGGAAACGAGGCAGAAGCCATCGAGCTTTCCGGCGTACAGCAGGTCCATGGCATCAATGATGAATGCGGAGTCGGTGGAGTTCTTGCCGCGCGTGTAAGAGAACTGCTGGATCGGCTGAATGGCGTACCGGTGAAGCTGGTCTTTCCACCCGGCGAGGTTCTGCGTGGTCCAGTCTCCGTACGCGCGCTTCACCGTTGCCGTGCCGTACTTCGCAACCTCTTCAAGCAACTCCTTCACTACGGCGGCTGAAGCGTTATCCGCATCAATCAACACAGCAAGTCGTGCCAGGTCCTTGTTCGACATATTCCGATTTCTCCGTTTGAGTGGCTACTGTTCCGAAGAGCGTTGCAGTTGCCATCAGTCTAGCGGACGGGCTGGCCTATCTCACACCACGACGTGGGCAAGAAACAGGGATGTGATGTGGTCGACGTCGCCGTCGTTGAAACCAAGCAGCTCCCGTGCAGGATATTTGGCTTTCAGTCCGTTCGCGTTGACGCGATCGCGCAGGCCGAAGTGGTGAACCTTGGCAAGTCGCTGCGTCTTGTCGGTGAACTCGACCGTAGCTGCGCTGGAGGTTGCTTTTGCCTTCAAGTGTTTGGCCATCCTCATCCGTAGAAACATGGCCCGCCGGATGCCGCCGCGCTTGTGCCGTAGCTGCGGCTTGCGCGGCTCGTATGCGCTGCCATCCGGGTTGCGCTGTGCGGCGATCCGGGCGGACTGCCGGCGCCGCAGCTCCACCGCAATGGCGCGGGCCAGCGCGCGGCGCTGCGGCGCTTCCAATTTGCCCAGCAGGCCAAGCAAGTAGGCGTCCAGCTCGTGCAGGTTGCTCACGCAGGCCTCCACGTAGCAGGGTCGTCGTATTCGTTGACCGGCTCCGGGTGGTGCTCCACCTGGTAGCCCTTGCCGTCCACCTTTACCGTGACCCGCTCGGTCAGCTTCAGCTTGATGGAGATATCGGCGGTAGTGTGGTTCAGGATTTCGGCCTCAAACTTGAAAGCGTTTTCCCGCTTGTCAGGGTTGGTGAAGGCGTCGGGCTGGTTGGTGCGCAGCCAGGCCAGGACGGGTACGACGACGGTGTCGGAGCTGTCTGGGTAGTCCGTCACGATCAGCGTGAGCGTGTACCGGTATTCGAAGCTGAGCGACCGCGCGCTGGTGCCGACCACGTTTCCTTCATCGACAAAGACATGCAGCGCATCAGGGTGCGCGGCCAGGTAGGGCACGGCGGCCGTCAGGGCTTCGCGCAGGCTGTTTGGCTTCATCATGGCGCGGCGGGCTCCCCAATGATCGTCACACCCTGATCGCGCAGCGTCTGCTGCAGGCTGGTCAGTCGCGCGGCGTCGACGTGGCAGTCGGTGTATGGAGCGGCCCCCTGAATCTCCGGACACAGTCACCCACTTAAACTAACGGGTAGGCATACGACTGTGTTTATGACTAGCAGCAACCAAGAA
>NZ_CATWHI010000003.1:0-927247 GCF_958350185.1 Ralstonia edaphi | reverse complement strand
GGGCGCGCATTTCTTTGCTTACTTTCTTTGGGCAAGACCAAAGAAAGTGAGTCAGCCCCGGCAGGGGATGAAACAAGGGATGCACCACAAACAACAAATCTAGAGCACACATCAAAAAAAAACGCACAAGCCCCCGCCCCCATCCACTCCTATAATCCGCGCCACGAGAACCCTCTTTGGAGACCCGCAGGATGCAATCCCTCCATCCTCCCAAGCACATTCCGGCGGCGACCCTGCCGGAGCTGACGCTACGCGGCATGATCCTTGGCGCGATCATCACCGTGATCTTTACCGCTTCAAACGTGTATCTGGGCCTGAAGGTCGGCCTGACCTTCTCTTCGGCGATTCCGGCAGCGGTCATTTCGATGGCGGTGCTGCGCATGCTCGGCGGCACGAACATCCTCGAAAACAACATGGTGCAGACGCAGGCGTCTGCGGCCGGGACGCTGTCTTCCATCATCTTTATCCTGCCCGGCCTGGTGATGATCGGGCACTGGCAAGGCTTCCCGTTTTGGCAAACGTTTGGAGTGTGCATGGCGGGCGGCATGCTCGGCGTGGTCTTCACGATCCCGCTGCGCCACGCGATGGTGGTGCAGAGCGACCTGCCTTATCCAGAAGGCGTGGCGGCGGCAGAAATCCTGCGCGTGGGCAGCGGCCAGTCGGCGGACGGTGAAGACGCGGCCGATGACGACGCGGTGCCCGCCGCCACCGGCATGCGCGATCTGGCAGCGGGCGGCATCGTTGCGGCCATCGTGGCCTTTGCTACCAGCGGCCTGCGCCTGTTGGGCGAAGGGGCGAGCTGGTGGTTTGCGGCCGGTGCCGCAGTGGTGCGCTTGCCGCTGGGCTTTTCAACGGCACTGCTCGGCGCCGGCTACCTGATTGGCATCGTGGCCGGGCTGGCCATGCTGGTGGGCCTGGTGATCGCCTGGGGCATCGCCGTGCCGTATCTGACCTCCATCACGCCGATACCGGCGGGCAAGGCGCTCTCTGCGTTCGGCACAGATATCTGGCGCACGCAGGTGCGCTTTATCGGCGCCGGCGTGATTGCGGTGGCGGCCGTGTGGACGCTCGGCACGCTGATCGGCCCGGTGGTGCAAGGCGTGAAGCGCTCGTTTGGCAGCCTGCGCCCGAAAGCCGATGGCGCGCTGCGCACCGAGCAGGACATGGCGCCGCGCTGGATTCTGCTGGTGACGCTGGCCATGGTCGTGGTGCTGGTGATCACGTTTGCCGCATTCCTGGCGCCGACCATGCTGTCGGCCGGCTCGCGCTGGACGCTGATCACCTGCGCTGTGATCTTTGCGGTGGTGTTCGGCTTTCTGGTGGCGGCGGCGTGCGGCTACATGGCCGGGCTGATCGGCTCGTCGTCGAGCCCGATTTCGGGCATCGGCATCATCGCCATCACGTTGGTGTCTTTGCTGCTGTTGGCCATCGGCGCGGACAACGGCATCGTGGGTTCACCGGAAGCGAGCAAGCTGGGCATTGCGCTGGCGATCTTCACAACGTCGGCCGTGGTGGCCGTGGCGACCATCTCGAATGACAACCTGCAAGACCTGAAGACCGGCTGGCTCGTCGGGGCCACGCCGTGGCGCCAGCAGGTGGCGCTGCTGATCGGTTGCGTGGCGGGTGCGGCGGTCATCTCGCCGGTGTTGGAGCTGCTGTACAACGCGTATGGCTTTCCGGGTGCGCTGCCGCGTGCCGGCATGGACGCCGCGCAGGCGCTGTCCGCCCCGCAGGCGACGCTCATGACGGCCATCGCCACCGGCATCTTCACGCACCAGCTGGAATGGAACATGGTGATTGCGGGCGTCGTCATCGGCGTGCTGCTGATCGCTGTCGACTGGGCGCTCAAGCAGCGTGGCGGTGTTGCCCGGCTGCCAGTGCTGGCGGTCGGCATCGGCATCTACCTGCCGCCGACGATCAGCACGGTCCTCGTCACCGGCGCGGTGCTGGCGTGGGTCATCGAGAAGATTCTTGCCAAGCGCGCACAGGCGGCCGGCGTGCCGTACGCGCGCTATGCCGAGGTGCCGAACCGCCACGGCGTGCTGCTGGCGTCGGGCCTGATCGTCGGCGAAAGCCTGGTGGGCGTATTGATGGCGGCGGTGATTGGCGCCACGGGCAAGGACGCGCCGCTGGCGATCGTGGGCGCGTCATTTGAAGGCACGGCGCAATGGCTTGGGCTGATCGTGTTCGCCTTGGTATGCTGGGCCTTCGCGCGCCGCGTTCTGGCGGTGCGACCGACTCACTGACCCCAACCCGCATCATGCTGCTCCGCGACGCAACGCAGGCTGACCTGCCCGCCATCCTCGCCATCTACAACGACGTGATCGCCAACTCCAATGCGATCTACACCGAAACACCGGTTACGCGGGAAGACCGCACCGCGTGGCTGGCCTTGCGTGCCACGCAGGGGTATCCGGTGCTGGTGGCCGACGATGACGGGCAAGTCGCAGGCGTTGCATCGTTTGGGGATTTCCGGCCGTACCCTGGCTTTCGCACCACCGTCGAGCACTCGGTGCACATTCACCGCGACTGGCGCGGCAAGGGGCTGGGCAGCCTGCTGGTTGAAGCGCTGTGCGAGCGTGCCGCTGCGCTGGGCAAACACCTCATGGTGGGCGCCATCGACGGCGCCAATGCAGGCTCGATCCGGTTGCACGAAAAGCTCGGCTTCAAGGAAGTGGGCCGCATGCCCGAGGCCGCCATCAAGCACGGCCAGTGGCTCGACCTTGTGTTCATGCAGCGCTGGCTGGAAGCGCCCGGAACGGTCCGCAACGACTGACCGTTCTTCGATCGATGCGTCAGGCGGGCTGCGTTGCCGCCTGCGTCCAGCGCCCGCAACCGCGTCGCACGGTCTCGTGCAGGTTGCGGGTTTCTCGTTGCGCCGCGCGGATCCACTCGGCATCCGCATCGCGCGCCTCCACCACCTCCCGGACCATGTCGAGCGCGCCTTCGGACGACAGCGCCTCGGCGTGTGCCGACAGCACCTTGCTCGTCTCCAGGATGTGATCGGCCAGCGCGCCGCGATTGCCCGTGGCCGGGTCGACGTATTCACCGGCCAGCCCGAAGCGGCAGGCCTGGAAGCGGTTGAAGGTGTAGACGAGGTAGTCGTCTTCAACGGGCATGAACGGGCGATCGAGCAGCAGCCAGCGGCCGAGCGCCTGGATATAGGCGGCGATGGCGGCGGCGCGCTCCACGGTCAGCGGGGTGTCCATCACGCGGACTTCGATCGTGCCGTACTCGGGCTTGGGGCGGATGTCCCAATAGAAGTCCTTCATGCTTTCGATCACGCCGGTGGCGTGCATCTTGTCGAAGTACGCAATGAAGGCGTCCCACGTCAGCACGAACGGCGCGCGGCCCGACAGCGGGAAGGCGCTGACGGAGTTCATGCGCGCCGAAGCGAACCCGGTATCCACGCCCTGCACGAACGGCGATGACGCAGCCAGCGCAATGAAGTGCGGCACGTAGCGCGACATGGCGTGCAGCAGGTACAGCGCATCGTCAGGATTCGGGCAGCCCAGGTGCACGTGCTGGCCGAAGACCGTGAACTGCTTGGCGAGGTAACCGTACAGATCCGAGATGTACTGATAGCGCGGCGATTGCGAAATCTGGCGCTGGCTCCATTGCTGGAACGGATGCGTGCCGCCGCCGCAGATGCCGATGTTCAGCGCCGTGGCGGCCTCGGCCATGCGGTCGCGCATTTCGCGCAGCTGCCAGAGCGCCTCATCGTGGCTGTGGCAGATGCCGGTGGAGATCTCGATCATCGAATCGGTGATCTCGGGCTTGATGTCGCCGGGGTATTCCTTGCCCTTGAGCATGCGCAGCAGGTCTGGCGACGCCGAGGCAAGATCATAGTCATGGCGATTGACGAGCTGCAGTTCCAGCTCGACGCCAAACGTGAGGGCTTCGGATTTCGAGAATGGTTCGAGGGACATGGGGCTCAGTGCCTCCCTTCGTCTTGTCGCACCTCACCTGCCCAGCGCAGCGAACGCGCGGTCAGGATCGGTGCAGCAATCTGCTGGATCGCCAGCGTGCATAGGATGATGGCCGCCAGCGGCCCGCCGGTCTGCGGATACAGCGCCGCCGTATCGTGCATCAGCAACCATGACAATCCCGACATGGGGCCGAGCGCCAGGCCGAGCGCAATGCTCTGCCGCATCGACAGCCCCGAAAACGAGCCGAGCGCCGTGGTGGCCGCCAGCTTGGCAATGAAGCGCGACAGCACCAGCGCCACCGCCGCCACGCCGCCAATCGCCCAGTCCGACGCCTTGAGCGGCAGACCGAGCGACACGATCATCACCACAATCAGGATGCTGCCCGCGCTGCCGAAGTGCGACGGCCACACGCGCGGGTGATCGTCCTGATGCTTGAACACCACGCCGGCCAGCAGTAGCGTCAGCGGCACCGACAGCTTCAGCAGCTTGGCCATCGCCAGCGCAAACAGCACCAGGCCCACCAGCACCAGGAACGCGTAGTGATCGTCACCCGCCATGCGGTGATACAGCGCATGGCCCACCTTGCCGACCACCCAGGCCAGAAGCACGGAGCCTGCCAGCAGGTACAGCGGGTGGATCAGCGCAGCCGCCCAATGGCCGTATTCGCTATGCAGCCAGCCGGCGGTCAGCGGCACCAGCACGCTGGCGTAGATGCTGTTGAGTGCGCCCAGGGAGAGCAGTCGCTCCGTCACCTGGCCTTCTGCACGCAGTTCGTTCTTGAGTTGCAGGAGCACCGTCGGAGACGTGGCCACCGCGATGGCGCCTGCGGCCACCGCCACGGGCGTCGCCACGCCAAACAGCTGCAGCACCCAGGTGACCAGGCCCCAGGTCAGCAGGCTTTCGAAGCCGCTGGTGAGCAACAGCCAACGATTGGCACGCAGCCATTCGAACGACAGCCGGTGCCCCAGTTCGAACAGCGCCAACGCCAGCGCCATCTCGATCAGGATGTGGGTCTGGTCGAGCATGTCGGCGTCGATGAGCGGGCGGCCGAGCACACCGGCTACCAACCCCGCCGCCGCATAGCCGACGATGCGCGGCAGCTTCAGCGCCGCCCGCGCGAACTCGCCGCAGAGGGCAGCGCCGACCAGCGCCAGCCCGATCCAGAAAAGGCCGCCAGGAGCGGGCGGCCACGAAGGGAAGAGATCGTGAAGTCCTGTCATGGCCGACATGGTACCCGAAGCCCTCATCCGGGAAAGTCAGCCAAGCACTGACACGCGTTAGAGTCGCGTTACACGATATTTAATAATAGATCGATGATTTTCGATGCAGAAGGCGACAACTCTGCGTTTGGAGTCGCCGGCTCCCGGCAAAGAAAAACCGCCCCGGAGGGCGGTTTCCATACTGCGAATGGCTGAGAGCCGGTCGGATTACTTGCCGCCGACGCTTTCCAGCGGTGTCCACTTGCCGCCGGTGACCTTGTAGACGGTGATGCCGCCGTCCTTCAGGTCGCCCTTGTCGTCGTAGGCGTAGTGCTTGGCGGTCACGCCTTGCATGTTGGTCGCGGCCAGGATCGGCAGGTACTTGCTCGGGTCCGACGAACCGGCCTTGACCATGGCTTGCATCAGGGCCATCGCGCCGTCGTAGGCGTACGGCGAGTACGTCTGCACCGGCGTGCCGAAGCGCTTCTCATAGCGGGCCTTGTAGCCAGCGCCGCCCGGCATCTGCTCCAGCGGCAGACCTGCCAGCGAGCACACCACGCCTTCGGCGGCTTGCGCGCCGGCCAGCTTGATGAAGTCGTCGGTCTTGGACATTTCGCCCGACATCAGCGTGGACTTCATGCCCAGTTCGCGCATCTGCTTGACCAGCGGAGCCGACTGGCCTTCCGCGCCGCCGTAGAACACGGCGTCAGGCTTCTTGGCCTTGATCTGCGTGAGGATCGACTTGAAGTCGCTGGCCTTGTCGTTGGTGAACTCACGACGCACGATCGTGGCGCCGGCAGCCTTGGCGGCCTTCTCGAACTCGTCTGCCAGACCTTGGCCGTAAGCCGTGCGGTCATCGACGATGGCGATGTTCTTGTAGCCCAGCTTCTTGACGGCGTACGTGCCGACCACCGAGCCCTGCTGGGTGTCGGAGGTCATCATGCGGAACGTCGTCTTGTAGCCTTGCTTGGTGTATTCCGGTGCCGTGGCCATCGCGATTTCTGCGATGCCGGCGTTGTTGTAGATGCGCGAAGCCGGGATGGTCGTGCCGGAGTTGAAATGGCCCAGCATGCCCTTGATGCCGCTGTCCACAAGCTTCTGTGCGACGGTGGTGCCGGTCTTCGGGTCAGCTTGGTCGTCTTCCGAGATCAGCTGGAACTTGACGTCCTTGCCCGCGATCTTCGGCTTGGTGGCGTTGAACTCTTCCACAGCCAGCGTCAGACCGTTCTGCATGTCCTTGCCGTACTGGGCTTGAGGACCGGTCATCGGGCCGGCGTAGCCCAGCTTGATGACTTCCTGGGCCGATGCCGCGCTACCAAGCGCGCACAGTGCTGCCGCCAGACACAGTTGCTTCAATTTCATTTGTGCGTCTCCTAGTTCAAACGCAATTTGGATCAATAGCGCGACGGGATCACCGTCGCCCTCCTCCCGCTTCGCGCGCCATCCGTACCCGTCGTGCGGATGGTGCTGCGAATCCTGCTCGTGCTCCCCGTCAGCCGATGGTCATCAGACTGGCGTTGCCACCCGCGGCGGCCGTATTGACCGACAACGAACGCTCGATCAGCAGGCGCTCCAGCGCCAGCCCTTCCCCGCCGTGCGGCAGGCCTTGCACCCCCACGATCGGGCCGGCACGTCGTGCCAGTCCTTCGCAGATGGCGCGCAGATGATCCGAATCGCCGTGATGCAGCACCGCATCAAACGCCGCTTCGTCGGTCGACCCGACCACGCGGACGCGCGATTGTACTGCCGCCGGCAAGCCCCGAAGTACCGCTTCGATGGCAGGGTTTTCCTGCACAACGGCCACGCTGCCGACCGCCAGCACGGCTGCCAGCTGGCGCAACCAATCCGCCGGATCGGCCGCCACGCACAGCACTGCTTCGCGCGGCAACAGCGTGTAGGTGTTGCGCTCGCCGGTCGGGCCGGGCAGCGTGGCGGTGGCGCCCGTGGCCGAGGCCGCAGCCAGGCGCTCGCACAGCGCCGCGAGATCGGCTGACTGCGCCGTCGACTGCTTGCGTGCCCAGTCCGTCAGCGCGTCGAACGGTGCCAGCAGCGCACGGCGCGCGTCGGTATCGACTTCCGTACCGGCGCCTGCGGTGAGTTGCAGCGCGGTGCGCATGGCGTCCTGCGGGCACGTCGACAGCAAACGCAGCAGATACAGCGGGCCGCCGGCCTTGGGGCCCGTGCCCGACAGGCCTTCGCCGCCGAACGGCTGCACGCCCACCACGGCACCGACGATATTGCGGTTCACATACAGGTTGCCGACGTGCGCGCGATCGACCACGTGCGCGATGGTTTCGTCGATACGCGTGTGGATGCCCAGCGTCAGGCCGTAGCCCGTGCCGTTGATCTGTTCGATCAGCTTGGTCAGGCCGGTGCTATCCGAATCCTTGGCCGAGCGCTTCCAGCGCACCACGTGCAGCACGGGGCCGAAGATCTCACGCGTCAGGTCCGACAGGCTATCGAGTTCGATCACCGTCGGCGGCACGAAGGTGCCGTGCGCGCATGCGGCCGGCACAGGTGCCTGATGCACGCGGCGGCCCTTGGCGCGCATCGCTTCGATGTGGCCGACGATGTTGTCGCGCGCTTCGGCGTCGATCACGGGGCCGACATCGGTGGCGAGGCGATCCGGATTGCCCATCGCCAGCTCGGCCATGCCGCCCTTGAGCATCGTGAGCACGCGGTCGGCGACGTCGTCCTGCAGGCACAGCACGCGCAGCGCCGAGCAACGCTGCCCCGCCGAATCGAACGCAGACGACAGCACATCGGCCACCACCTGCTCGGCGAGCGCCGACGAATCGACAATCATCGCGTTCTGGCCGCCGGTCTCGGCAATCAGCGGGATGGGCGCACCGTTGGCATCCAGGCGACCGGCCAGCGTGCGCTGCAGGATGCGCGCAACTTCGGTCGAGCCGGTGAACATCACGCCCTTGGTGCGGGTGTCCTTCACCAGCGCGGCGCCGACGGTCTCGCCGCGGCCCGGCAGCAGTTGCACGGCACCGGCCGGCACGCCGGCTTCGCGGAGGATGCGCACGGCCTGGGCGGCGATCAGCGGGGTCTGCTCGGCGGGCTTGGCCAGCACCGGGTTGCCGGCGGCCAGCGCGGCGCTGACCTGGCCGGTGAAGATCGCCAGCGGGAAGTTCCACGGGCTGATGCAGACCACGGGGCCCAGCGGGCGGTGCGTGTCGTTGGAGAACCCGCCGCGCACCTGCGCCGCGTAATAGCGCAGGAAGTCGACAGCCTCGCGCACTTCGGCGATGGCGTTGGACAGCGTCTTGCCTGCCTCGCGGATGATCAGCCCCATCAGGTGCTGCATCTCGCCTTCCATCAGGTCGGCGGCGCGGTCCAGCAGCGCGGCGCGTGCCTCGGGCGGCGTGGCTTGCCAGATCGGCGCGACGGCAGCGGCGGCCGACAGTGCGGCATCGACGTCGGCTTCAGTCGCTTCCGTCACGTGGCCAACCACATCGCGCAGGTCGGCCGGGTTGCGCACGGGCTGCGCCGTACCGCCCACGTACGGCGCATCGCCGATGGTCGGCTCGGCCGTCCAGACGGTGCTGGTGCCGGCAAGCAGGGCGGACGACAACGACGCCAGGCGCTGCTCGTTCGCCAGGTCGATGCCCGACGAGTTGGCGCGCACGTCACCGTAAAGGTCGCGCGGCAGCGGAATCTTCGGATGCGGCAGGCCGAGCGTCCCTTCATCGGCGTGCATCTTTTCCACCACGGCCACCGGATCGGCGACGAGGTCGTCCAGAGGAATCGACTCGTCCGCAATGCGGTTCACGAACGAGGTGTTGGCGCCGTTTTCCAGCAAACGGCGCACGAGGTAGGCCAGCAGCGTTTCGTGCGTACCGACCGGCGCGTAGATGCGGCACGGGCGGTTCAGCTTGCCCGGCTTGTTGCCGACGACCTGCTCGTACAGCGGCTCGCCCATGCCGTGCAGGCACTGGAATTCGTATTGGCCGGGGTAATAGTTCTGGCCGGCCATGTGGTAAATGGCCGCCAGCGTGTGCGCGTTGTGCGTGGCGAACTGCGGGAAGATCGCCTCCGGCGCGGCCAGCAGCTTGCGCGCGCAGGCCAGGTACGACACGTCGGTGTAGACCTTGCGCGTGTAGACCGGATAGCCCTCCAGGCCGTCAACCTGGGCGCGCTTGACCTCGCTGTCCCAGTACGCGCCCTTCACGAGGCGGATCATCAGGCGGTGCTTGCTGCGGCGGGCCAGATCGATGATGTAGTCCAGCACGAACGGGCAGCGCTTCTGGTAGCCCTGCACCACGAAGCCGATGCCGTTCCAGCCGGCCAGCTCAGGCGCAAAGCACAGGCGCTCCAGCAGATCGAGCGACAGCTCCAGGCGGTCGGCTTCTTCCGCATCGATGTTGATGCCGATGTCGTATTCACGCGCCAGCATCGCCAGCGCCTTCACGCGCGGATACAGCTCGTTGATCGTGCGGTCGTATTGCGCGCGGCTGTAGCGCGGGTGCAGCGCCGACAGCTTGATCGAAATGCCCGGCCCTTCGTAGATACCGCGCCCGCCCGAAGCCTGCCCGATCGCGCGGATGGCCTGCTCGTACGACGCGAGGTAGCGCTGGGCGTCTTCCTCCGTCATCGCGGCCTCGCCGAGCATGTCGTAGGAATAGCGGAAGCCCTCGGCTTCGAACTTGCGCGCGTTGGCCAGCGCTTCGGAAATGGTTTCGCCAGTGACGAACTGCTCGCCCATCAGGCGCATCGCCATGTCCACGCCCTTGCGGATCAGCGGTTCGCCGCTCTTGCCGATGATGCGCGTGAGCGCCTTCGACAGCCCGGCTTCGTTATGCGTGGCGACCAGCTTGCCCGTCAGCAGCAGGCCCCAGGTGGCGGCGTTCACGAACAGCGACGGGCTCTGGCCGACGTGCGAATACCAGTTGCCGTTGCTGATCTTGTCGCGGATAAGCGCGTCGCGCGTGGCCTTGTCGGGAATGCGCAGCAGCGCCTCGGCCAGGCACATCAGCGCCACGCCTTCCTGGCTCGACAGCGAGAATTCTTGAATCAGGCCCTGCACCAAGCCTTCGCGGCCGGTGCCGACCTTTTGCGTGCGGAGCTTGCCCGCGAGGTCCCGTGCGAGCTGCTTGGCTTCCGAGGCGAGCGCACCCGGCAGGCGAGCCTGCTCCAGCAGCATCGGAATGGCTTCGGTTTCCGGCCGGCGGTAGGCGGCGGTGACGGCGGCGCGCAGGACCGACTGCGGTTGCACGCTTTGCGCAAATTCGAGGAACGGTTGCACCGTGGGCTCGTCACCTTCGTGCACGTCCGAGACGGCAGCGGCGGCGGACGGGAGGCCATCCGCCGCCGGGCCGTTTGCATCAGTTGGCAGCTGCCCCCGCTCCACTTGGTCCAGATACGTGAAGATCGCCTGCTTGATCAGCCAATGCGGCGTGCGGTCAATGGACTGCGCAACGCGCTTGAGGCGTTCACGCGAAGCATCGTCCAGCTTGACCCCGAGGGTGGTTGTAGCCATGTGGGTTCCTATCCAGAGCTGCCATTGCCTGGCTTGTGGCCGGCAAATTGGGCGGATCATACGCCTGGCGATCCCGAAGGTGCAACCTAGTGAAACCCCTTGGTTCGAAATGGGTAGATTGGGGTGCAACCGCTGGGGTGGTTGGGGGCTTTTGGGGCGACTTTATTGCTTTGGGGGGTGGGGTTTTTTGCTTTTGGTGCATCCCTTGTTTCATCCCCTGCCGGGGCTGACTCACTTTCTTTGGTCTTGCCCAAAGAAAGTAAGCAAAGAAATGCGCGCCCGAGATGGCGAAAGACTCCTTGAATTTCTGTAACCGTGCGGAGAAGGAGGCAAACTCGCTGCGCTCAAACAGGCCTCCTTCTTTTTTCCGCCCGCTTACAGAAATTCAAGGCGCCATCTAGGGCAGGAAAGTCAAAGGCCAAACCATCTAAGCGCAGACCCAAACGACAAGGCCAACCGCGCGATGGGTTGGCCTTTTTCTTTTGACGTTAAGCCCTTGATGGCGCCTTGGATTTTTGTTGCGGGAAGGATAAAGAGGGGAGGCCTGTTTGAGCGAAGCGAGTTTGCCTCCCCTCCCTTCCCGCGACACAAATCCAAGGAATGGGTCGCCATCTCGGGCGCGCCTTTCTTTTGCTTACTTTTCTTTGGCAAGACAAAGAAAAGTAAGTCGGTCCCGGCAGGGAACGAAAGGGGGATGGACCACCAGCCCTCAAGTCCTCAAGTCCAAGTCCAAGCCCTCAAATCCTCAAATCCTCAAAGGATCAATCTCCAACTGCCACCGCACCCCCTTCACAGTCTTGCCAATCCCCGCAAACCCCTCAGTCCAGGCCGTCAAAAGCTTCTGCAACGCCCCGCGAGAACCCGATTCCACCAGCAACTGCGCCCGCTCGCGGTTGGCCAGGCGCACCATCGTCATCGGCACCGGATCATGCAAAAACACCGGCGCGCCCAATTCAGCGGCCAAGGCTTCACCAGCCGAACGCGCGGCGCCCAAAAACTCCAGCGCGCGTGCGACTTCCTTGTGCTCTGCGGTCAACAACGCCTGATAGGCAAACGGCGGCAGCCCGGCCTGTTTGCGCTCTCGCAGCAGCTGGCGCGCAAAACCGTCGTAGTCGTGCCGAACCAGCGCCTGCAGCGCCGGTGCGTCGGGATACCGCGTCTGAATCAGCACCTCGCCGGCCAAGCCCGCCCGGCCCGCGCGGCCCGCCACCTGCATCAGCGAGGCAAAGAGATGCTCCCCCGCGCGGAAGTCGTGCGAGAACAGCGAGGAATCGGGCGCGACCACGCCCACCAGCGTTACGCGCTGGAAGTCGTGCCCCTTGGCGACCATCTGCGTGCCGATCAGGATGTCGACGCTGCCTTCGTGCACGGTGTCGAACAGCGCTTCGGCGCTGCCCTTGCGGCGGGTGGAATCGGCGTCGATGCGGGCGACGCGGGCCTGCGGAAACAGCTCGCCGAGCGTTTCTTCAATGCGCTGGGTGCCGCGCCCGAGCGGGGCGATGTCGACGTTGCCGCAGTCTGGGCAGTGATGCGGAATGCGCGATTCGTACCCGCAGTGGTGACAGCGTAGGCGCCGCTCGGGCTTGTGCAGCACCAGGTACGCCGAGCAGCGCGGACAGCCTGAGAGCCAGCCGCACGCGTCGCAGGACAGCACAGGCGCGTAGCCGCGGCGGTTGAGGAACAGCAGGCTTTGTTCGCCGCGCGCCAGGCGATCGGCAATCGCATCGACGAGCGGTTTGGACAGCCCATCACGAATCTGACGCCCGGCGCGGCGCTCCAGGTTCAGGTCGATGAGCGACACGCGCGGCAGCACCGCTTCGGCCTGGGCGCGCTGCGAGAGCGTCAGACGCGTGGTGGCCGTCTGCTCGGCGCGCCACCAGGTTTCCAGCGACGGTGTGGCGGAGCCCAGCACCACGGGGATGTTGCGCTGCTTGGCACGCCATAGCGCCAGATCGCGTGCCGAATAGCGCAGGCCCTCCTGCTGTTTGTACGACGTGTCGTGCTCCTCGTCGACGAGGATGAGCGCGAGGTTGGGCAGCGACGCCAGCATCGCCAGCCGCGTGCCGAGCACGATGCGCGCTTCACCGCGATGCGCGGCCAGCCAGTTCAGCGCGCGCGGTTGTTCGGCCAGACCGCTGTGCAGCGCTGCCA
Source organism: Ralstonia edaphi (assembly GCF_958350185.1). Lineage (NCBI taxonomy): Bacteria > Pseudomonadati > Pseudomonadota > Betaproteobacteria > Burkholderiales > Burkholderiaceae > Ralstonia > Ralstonia edaphi. The sequence goes on along the minus strand of NZ_CATWHI010000003.1, from coordinate 914,483 downwards.
TGGGCACACCGGGAAAACGCGCCGCAATGCGCGCCTCCAGCTGCGGCGTCAGGTTGATCTCGGGCACCAGCATCAGGACCTGCGCGGCGGGGTCGCGCGCCAGCGCGTCGGCGATGGCGTGCAGGTAGACCTCGGTCTTGCCGCTGCCGGTCACGCCATACAGCAGGAACGGGCTGAATGTGCCGGCCGCCCCAGCCTGGGCAATGGCCGCCACGGCGGCGGCCTGTTCGTCGTTCAGGGCGGGCGCCACGGAAGGCGCCGGCAGTTCGAGCGGTTGCGGCAGCAGCGCCTTCGGCCGCAGTTCTGCACGCAGCCAGCCGACGGTCGTCCAGTCCCGCAGCTTGGCGACGGCCTGCCCGTGCAGCTCGACGGCGGCGCTGGTGGACAGCTCGCCGTCGCCGATCAGTGCTTCGGCCAGGCGCATGGCGCCGGACGCACGTTTCGGAATGCTGTCCAGCAACGCGGCCCGCGCCGGCTCAAACATCACGTAGACGGTTTCGTTGGCCTGCCGGGCGAGGTTGTCCCAGCTGCCCGGCGTGCGCCACAACGGCGGCAGCGCCGGCAATGTCACCTCACCGAGCGCACGGTGGTAGTAACCGGCAGCAAATTCGGCGAGCGCTCGCCATGCGGCGTCGAGCGGGGGCACCCAGTCCAGCACCCGCTCCACATCGCGCAGCTTTTCCTGCGGGACCTCGGTGGTTGCGGCAGTTTCGACCACCAACGCCACCACGCGCCGGTTGCCGAACGGCACCACCACCAGTTGCCCAGCCAGCACGGGTTGCCCGCACCGGTAATCGAACACGGCATCGAGCGGTGTATCGATCACCACACGCGCAATGGCAGCCGACACCTTGGCATCAGAAAACGCGGCGTCGACGAGGGCGGTGGTCATGCTTGGCGCAAACGGTTGAATTGCAAAGAGTTTGTTGCGATGCAGCGGCGCATCCTGCACCTGCGAAATGCGTCTTGCCCATCTCACCTTGCCTTCACAGCCATTGCCGCGGTCGGTGAAATGTTCAAGTAGTACTTGAGGTTTATGCCTTGGCGCCCTGATCGGCGGCCGTTTTCCGGGCTATCCACACAGCCTGTGGATAACTTTGTTGAAAAGTCGCCCGCCGCGCCTGCGAAGGCCAATGGATCCGCCGTTTTTCTAGCTTGCACGATTTACGCGCACGCGGCTTTCTTTCAGGAAAATCAAACACTTATGCGTTCCGTGCACACAGCCTTCCCTGTTGCGCCGCGGAAAGAACCAGCCGCGACAGCTTTGTGCATAAGTCAAGTCTTGACAGGCGGCTTACGCACCAGAAAGCGCGAAATAAATCGCTTGACACCCCGTTTGGGCCAGATGGGGCCAGCCGCACGCGAGTAGTCACTCACCCCTACTGCACCAAAGCGGCGAAGATTCCACCCGTGCCCCCGACTTCACGCACTGCTGCGGCCCAATTCAAACGCTATCGCACCGCAACATTGATCTTGATCGTGTTACTTCGCTTTCCACCGCAGCGCGCGGCTGAAGCTGTGCACCTCATCCACGAGCACCGACACGGCTTCGGGTGGCGTGAACTGCGAGATGCCGTGGCCCAGGTTGAAGATGTGGCCATCGCTGTCGCCGCCGGCTGCGTAGTCCTCAAGCACGCGGCGCGCTTGGGCGCGGATTGCATCAGGTTCTGCAAACAACACCGTCGGGTCCAGGTTGCCCTGCAAGGCGACGCGGCCCGCCGTTCGCTGGCGAGCGCGCTGCAGGTTGACGGTCCAGTCCACACCCAGCGCGTCGGCACCGGTCTCGGCCATGCCTTCGAGCCACAGGCCGCCGCCCTTGGTGAACAGGATGACCGGCACGCGCTGGCCGTCAGCCCCGGCGCGAATACCCTTCACCACGCGGGCCATGTAGGCCAGCGAAAACTCCTGGTAGATGCCATCGGCCAGCGCTCCGCCCCAGGTATCGAACACCTGCACAGCCTGTGCGCCTGCATCGATCTGCGCGTTCAGATAGTCGATCACGGCCTGCGCGTTGATCTCCAGGATGCGGTGCATCAGGTCCGGGCGCGCGTAGAGCATCGACTTGACGGTGCGGAAGTCGTCCGAACCGCCGCCTTCGACCATGTAGCAGGCGAGCGTCCATGGGCTGCCCGAGAAGCCGATGAGCGGCACGCGCTGGCGGCCGTCCTGGACGAGCGCGCGGCGGATTTCCGCCACGGCGTCAAACACGTATTGCAGCGACGACATGTCCGGCACCGACAGCGCCGCCACATCGGCTTCCGTGCGCACCGGCTTGGCAAAGCGCGGCCCCTCGCCTTGCGCGAACGACAGCCCCAGGCCCATGGCGTCGGGCACGGTCAGGATGTCGGAAAACAGGATTGCCGCGTCCAACGGGTAGCGGTCCAGCGGCTGCAGCGTCACTTCCGTCGCGTACGCAGGCGACTTGGCCAGGCCGAGGAAGCTGCCGGCCCGCGCACGCGTGGCGTTGTACTCCGGCAGATAGCGGCCCGCCTGGCGCATCAGCCACAGCGGGGTGTAGTCGGTCGGCTGGCGGCGCAGGGCGCGCAGGAAGGTGTCGTTGGCGAGCGGGGCGGACATGGCGATGGACTCTTGAGGAGGGCGCCATTGTAAGGGATGGTGTTTTTATCCTTCCCTGACCCAGGCCAACCCGTCGCCAATCACGGCACAAATATCACGGCACCTTGTGCGTATCGCCCGCGCGCTGCGGCGGCAGCTTGATCGCCATCGACTTGAAATCCGGGCTGGTCGTCAGCGTTCCGTGCACCACGCCGCGCGGAATCACGACCAGATCGCCCGCCCGGACCTCTCGCGGCGCGTTGTCGAGCCAGACGGTGGCCGTGCCCGACATCACGTACTGGATTTCGTCGGCGTACGTATGCGTGTGCTTGACGACGGTACCGACCTGGACGCCCACCGTGCCGTTGGCCGCCGTGACCAGCGTCTTGGTGCGCAGCGTACCCATCTCGGCGATGACGGGGCCGATCTCGTCAGGCGTCATGCCGCCCATGTTGACGATCTGCGCCGCAAGCGGCGGTGCCGAGGCCGGAGCCGATGCCGCCGCCGGTTCTGGCACTTGCGCAAACGCGCCGACACCGCCGGCAAAGAGGGCGGCAGCGGACACCGCTCGAATCACAGCAACAGGACGCTGGCGATGCATGATGGCTCCTCCTCATGACGCGGTCGCCGTCAATGCGCGGCGGTCCGTGGCGCGTTGGTTGGCGCGTTCGTCTGGCGCGCTCGCGGCGATTGTCGCATCGGCATGCGGCCGCGTAGACCTAGGGCGATTCCCGAGAAACCGGGCGCCGCTCCCAAACCGGCTCGCCTATAGTGGACGGCGCCAAGCCCACCACAAAACGACATCAGAGGAGACCGGCATGACGCATAAAGGAAGCTGCCACTGCGGCAACGTCGCATTCGAAGTTGATGGGCACCCCGAAAACGCGATGGCGTGCAACTGCTCGATCTGCCAGCGCAAGGGCTCGCTGCTGTGGTTCGTGGCGCGTGACAAGGTGCGGCTGCTGACGCCGGAAGACAACGCAAGCACCTACCTCTTCCGCAAGCACGTCATCAAGCACCGCTTCTGCCCCACCTGCGGCATCCATCCGTATGCCGAGGGCGTCATGCCCGACGGCACGCCGATGATTGCCGTCAACGTGCGCTGTCTGGAAGACATCGATTTGGCCAGCGTGCCGGTCACCCACTTCGACGGGCGGTCGATGTAGCAGCGCGGCGCGCTACAGCCACATCTGCATCACGCGCTCGCCGGCCTCCACCGGCTTGCCGTTCGGCATCCACACCGCATCCAGCATCGGCCGCACGAGATCGAGTTCGGTCGACATGCCGTCCTGCCGGCCAAAGCGTGCGCTGTTGGCGGCCTGCGCTTCCACCACGCGGCGGTCCTGCTCCGCCACGCGATACAGGAACGGCCAGACGAACCAACGCACGGCCCAGGCCGGGGCCCAGCGGTTTTCCACATGCAGCGTGGCGAACAGGCGCGTGCGCATCTCGTCTTCGGGCGTGAAGTGCAGCGTGAAATACAGCGCACTGCCGTTGGCGTAGCGGTATTCGAGCTGGGCGGTGGAAGGCGCGGCGATACCGAAATGCGCGCGCTCCATCGTGCGCGGCGATTCGAACAGGCGGTACAGCAGACCGCTTTGCTGCGGCTGGCCGGCGTAGTCGACCTGCAGGCCATCTGCCGATTGGGCGACGGTCACCGTCATCGGCTGGCGCGCGCCGTGGCTGCGCACGAGGCCGGGATGCACGAGATGCGTGTGCAGCGGGTCGAGAAAATTCTCCAGCGCATCGGCCGGGCGCGCCTGCCACAGCGTGCTCCACAGAAAGCGGCGGCTGCCGGCCGGCAACCGACGCAGAAATTCTGGCAGGGCGGCCGGGGAAGCTTCACCCGGCGGCCGTGCGCTCATCCAGATCAGCCCGTCGTGCTCGAACACCTGCCACGCATTCACTTGCACGGTGGGCACTGCGGCGCCTGGGCACATGCCCGGCATGGTGGTGCAGCGGCCGTCGGCGCCGAACGTCCAACCGTGGTATTTGCACTGCAGCGTCTCGCCAACGAGCTGGCCGTCGGACAACGGCACATGTCGATGCGGGCAGCGATCATCCAGCGCAAGCAAGCCGCCGGAGGGCAAGCGCGCGAGCACCACCGCGCGGCCAAACACGGTCACGCGCATCGGTTTGTCGCGCAGGCGGTGCGCCTCGGCGACGGGGTACCAGCCGCGCAGCAGCGTGGCGTTCCAGGCGGTCATAACTGAAAGCGTTGCATGATCGGCACGCCGATCCGGGTGGTGAGGGTGCGCAGCACGGCGACGGCGCGGCGCGTGGCGGGTGGCAGATGCCTGCAGTAGACGGCGCTCATCTCGATGGCCGGCACGCCTCCGCGCAGGCGCTTGAAGTGCGCGGCGCCAGCGCTCAGGTTCAACTCGGCATCGCGCGTGATGGTCAGGCGCAGCACGTGCGCCATCAGCAGGCGATACAGCCCTGCTTGCTGGGGCCACGTCGTGTCGTAGCCGACGATGGGCGCGGTCAGCAACGGCCCTTGCCCAAACACGCCGACCACCGCGCGCAGCACGCCCTGCGCATCCCGAAAACCCGCGCATTCGAGCAGCCCAGCCGCATGCCACGCGCGAAGAAACGCTGCGGTGTAACGCGGGTTCAGCGCGGAATACTTGTCGAGATAGAGCCGCGCATAGAGCCGCTCGGCCTGCGCGAAGTCGGTGTCGGTCAAGGCGTCGTGCGGCACGAAGGTCAGCGGCGTCGCGTCGAGCAGCTTGAGGTCCCGCCGCAGATCGCGACGCAGTTCCGACACGCGCGACGCACGCTGCAACTGCAGGAACAGATAGACCTGCCGCGTGGGGATCAAATCGAAGCCGGCAGCCGTGGCGGCGCGCAGCCAGTCGGCGTGCTGGATCGTGTTGAGCGAACGCAGCCAGATCGCGCGGTCCGGCCAGCGCTCGCGGCATGTTCGCGCGAGCGCTTCCAGATCGAAGGCCGCCGCCGATGGATACAGGTTCGTACTGACCAGCCAGTTGTTGACGGCCACCGCACGGTCGAGCTGCGCATGCCGCATCCACGCATCGGCCAGGCCGATGGCGCCGCGCAGCACCGGCCGCAGCATGCGCGGCATCAATCGCTCGGATTCTTCCGCCGCATAGCGGCCGTACGTGGTGATGGGCGAGCAGACCCAGGCGTTTTCGGCATGGTCGGCGCGATCCTCACTGCCGTTGATGGTCACGGGCAGCGGCAGACCGCCAGCCTCCACCACGTCGACCTGCGTCACCAAGTTGGCGACGAACGGCTGCGACGCCTGCCCGCGATGCACGTGCAGGAACGCGCCGGCCTTGTCGGCAAAGCACGCATGCGGCACCGCAGCGGGCGCGTTCATACCTCGGGCAGCGCCTGGCCGTCCCACTCGATGTCTTGCGTGGCGGCTTCGCGCATATTGCAACGCTGGGCGATGGCCATGCGCGCATAGGCGCCAAGATCGCGCACGCCGCCCCACAGCGGGCCGCGATCGCCCGGCGTGGCGATGACGTCGGTGGCGGCGCGCCAGTCGTGGCGCCATTGGCGCAGCGTGCCGTGGCGCAACGCATCGAACAGCCCTGCCGATGCCATCACCGCAGCCGCCATGCGCGGCACACCGGGCGACGGTTCAATGCAGCCGTCGAGCGTGCCGGCCAGCGCGGCGGGCAACGCATCGCCAAGGCCGAACAGGTGGCAACCGCTGGTCGCGCGCGGGTTGCATTCGAGCGGGCTCACGCGGCCGTCGGCCTGCCGGATCCAATCGAACGAGAGCTGCCCCGTGAAGTCGAGTTTGCGCGCGAAGTTGGCAACGAAGTGGCGCACCGCGTCGATGCGCGCGGGCGTGAAGTAGAAGCTCGCGCTGGTCGACATGCGCCAGTCGGGGCGATACAGCGCATGGGCCACGAGCCGGCCGCGATCGACCACGCTGTACGAGCAGAACTCCTGGCCTGCCACCAACGTTTGCACCACCCAGGCGCCGAGGTCGGCCAGCGGCGGCGCATCGTCGGGGATGCCGTTGCGATACAGGCGCACATGCACGCCAAAGCGCGAGAACTCCGGCTTGAGCACGACCGCGCGCCCCGCCGCCCAGGCGCGCGCTTCGTCCAACGTTCGCACCCGCGCGGAGACCGGCACATCGGCCCCGCAATCCTGCGCCAGTTCAAGGACCGTCCATTTGCTGTGCACCGCACGCAGCTTGTCGAAGTCTTCGGCCAGCACGCGCACGTGGCTCGGCAAGCGATGCCGATAGCGCGATACGAAGAAGACTTCCTCGCACGTCGGCACCAGCAGATCGATGGAACGCTCGCACACGATGCGCGCGAGGTCGGCCGCAAACTGCGCGGGTGCATGGCGCGGCGATGCAATGCGAAAGGTTGCCGAAACCGCCCTGGAAGCACCGCTGATCTGGCATGGAATGCTGTCGGCAATGCAGACCGTCCACCCCTGGTGGGCAAAGCGGCGGGCATGGTCGAGCGCCACGGGCGCGCGGCCACCGAGGATCAGCACATTGGGCATACGGGCGGAGCGTTGAGGTCAGGCAACGTCCGCCGAAGGTGAGAAGCGCGGGGGATGTTGCCGGGGCTCCATTCTAGGCAAAGGAGCACCCGGCCCGGGCGCGTTGAAGAGGGGTGCGGCGCGTCAGGCGTTGCGCAGCTTGAACAGCCCAACCGTGCGCGCCAAACCGTGCGCCTGTTCGTTGAGCATCGACGATGCGGCGGTCGACTGCTCCACCAGCGCGGCGTTCTGCTGCGTGGCCTGGTCCATCTCGGCGACGCTGCGATCGATCTGGCTGATCCCGGTGCTCTGCTCATGCATTGCGCCGTCGATCTCGCCGATGATGCGCGCGACACGCTCGATGCCCTGCACGATTTCCTGCATCGTGGCGCCTGCGGCCTGCACGCGTTGCGCGCCGGTCTTCACGCTGGCTTCCGATGCCTGGATCAGGTCCTTGATTTCGCGGGCGGCCGTGGCGCTGCGTTGCGCCAGCGTGCGCACCTCGCCGGCCACCACGGCAAAGCCGCGGCCGTTCTCGCCGGCGCGGGCGGCTTCCACTGCGGCGTTCAGCGCGAGGATGTTGGTCTGGAACGCAATGCTGTCGATCACGCCGATGATCTCGGTAATGCGCGCCGACGACTTGGCGATCTCGTCCATGGTGCTGACGGCGCTGGAAACCACTTCGCCGCCGCGCATGGCGGCATCGCTTGCATCGCTCGCCAGGCGCGTGGCCTGCACGGCCGCATCGGCGGAGTTCTTCACGCTGGTCGTCAGCTCCGTCAACGCGGCAGAGGTTTCCTGCAGGTTGCTGGCCGAAACCTCGGTGCGGTTGGAAAGATCACGGTTGCCCGCTTCGATCTCGCCGGTGGCGGATTTCATGCTGTCGACGCTGGCGCGCACTTCCAGCAGCGCTTCGCCGATCTTGTCGATGAACGTGTTGAACGATGCGCTGATCTGCGCCACTTCATCGTTGCCCACCACGGGCAGACGGTGCGTCAGGTCGCCGCCGCCGGAGCCGATGGTGTCCATCGCATCGCGCACCTGCGACAGGCGCCGGAACGACTGCGACGTGAAGAACGCGGCGATGCCCACGGCGGCCAGCGTCAGCAACACCATGGCCACGGCCAGCGCCTTGACGACATTGCGCAGACCGGCGGTGGCTTCGGCCTTGTCCAGCGCAATCACGAGGTACCAGTCGGTGCCTTGCACGGCTTGCGCCTTGAGCAGCTTCGGCGCACCGGCCAGGTCAACCTCCAGCGGCGACGTCGCCTTGGCCAGGTTGCCGAGCGTATCGGCGGTGAGCGATGCCGCCACGTCGGTGGCCGGCTTGAGCATCAATTTTGCGTCGGGGTGCGCGATCACCTGGCCATCCTTGGCAACCACGAAGGCGAGGCTCGACGGTGTCGGGTGGACCGCCGCCACCACATCGCGCACGCCCTCCAGCGGCACGGCGCCGGACAACGCGCCGGTGGTTTCGCCGTTCTTGACGAGCGGCGCCGCAAACGAAACGTACGGCACACCGGTCGACACGTCGCCGTAGGGCTTGGTAACGAGCAGTTGGCCTGCCGCAATGGCCTGCTTGTACCAGGGGCGGCCGGTCGGGTCGTAGTCCTTGGGCGTGGTGGCGCTGGTGGAGATGAAGCTCTTGTCGGTCCAGCCGATCGTGATGATGGGGAAGCCGTTGGCGTCGCCCATATGCTTGCCGAAGCCTTGGGGGTCACCATGCTCGATCACGCGCGCGGTAGCCTTGACGGCCTGCGCCTTCGCCGCGACCCATTTGTCGATGGCGAGCGTGTTGCCACTGGCAATGGCGGCGAGGTTCTGGTCGATCGTTTCCATCGTGTTCGAACGCACGATGGAATAGGTAGCCGCCCCGGACAGCGCGAGGGCGCCCACCACGGTGGCCGATGAGATGAGGAGAATTCGGGTGCGGAGAGAGGAGATCATGTTTCTTCTAGGCCAAACGTTTTCCATGAATCTGACTGCGTACGGTATTTGCCGCAGCGCCCTCCAGAACCGACTGCTGGCTGTCGGGGGCCACCCAAGCTGCTACGGCAGTGCGCAGACGAACTTGAGGCGCCAAAACCCCGTCCCCACGAAGGGATGGCTGCTATAAAGGAAAACGTTTCGCATCATTGCCCAGGCAATTCACCCCTTGAAAACCCAACCCCATGCACGACGCGCTCCACATCGACCCGGCCACCGGCGACATCCGGTTCGCTGACATCCGCATCACCCCGGAAACACGGGCCGACGACCTGCCCCCGCGGTTTGCCGTCGGGCCGGTGCGGCCGGTCAGTGTCGAAGGCAAAGAGGTCCCCTGCCAGTTCGCGACGGTGGCCGCGCTGGACGACACCACGCCCGTCACTGTCAGCCTGCGGTTTGAAGCCGACGCGCTCGTCAGCGTCTTCGTCGAGCTGGCGCAGCCGGTTTCGTACGACGACATCGGCGTGGTGGAACAACGCCACCGCCGCTGGATCGCCAGCAAGCTTGGCAAGGATCCGGGCGGCCTGACGGACTATCCGTGGGGCAGCGCCGGCGTGGCGCAGGACAAAAGCGGTGGGGTGCACATCTTTCTGCACAACCGCAACAACACCTGGGCGCGTTGAATACGTCGAATAGGTTGTAAGACGCCCCCGCATCGGCCCGAATTGCGGCCCCGGCATCGTTTGCAGTACCGTCGCTGGCATTCCCACCGGAGCCGGGAGCCCAGCGCCATGGCCGTGCTGTTCACCATCCTGAAGATTGCCGTCGTGCTGGTGCTGGTGTCGTCACTGGCCGAGGCGATCGTGTTGTCGCTGCGAAACGGCTGGGCCAACTACGACTGGAAGGCCGCTGGCGTGTCGGTCGTCGATTTCCTCGTACGCGAGTACCCACTACGCTGGCTGCTGCCGCTGGCGTTCTGGACGCAGGGGCTGGAATGGGTCTACCAGCATCGCCTCTGGACGCTGCCGATGGACCACTGGACGGGCTGGGCCGCGTGCTTTCTCGGCCAGGAGTTCTGCTACTACTGGTACCACCGCGCCGCGCACCGCGTGCGCTGGTTCTGGTGCACGCACGCCATCCACCACTCGCCGAACGACCTGAACCTCTCGGCCGCCTACCGCTTCGGCTGGACGGGCCGCTTGACCGGTACCCTCGCCTTCTTTGCGCTGGCGCCGCTGCTGGGCATGCCGCCGCGCATCGTGTTGATGCTGCTATCGCTCAATCTGCTATACCAGTTCTGGATCCACGCCACATGGATTCCCCGCCTGGGGCCCCTGGAATGGGTGCTGAATACGCCCTCGGCGCACCGCGTGCATCACGCGTCCAACCTCGAATACCTGGATGGCAACTACGGCGGCGTGCTCATCGTGTTCGACCGGCTGTTCGGCACCTACATCCCCGAACGCAAAGACGTGCCCTGCCGCTACGGCCTCGTGCACCCGATGCGCACGTACAACCTGCTGGTGATCGAGTTCGCGCACTGGCGCGCGCTCTGGCAAGACCTGAAGACGGCCCGTTCGGCCGGCGAAGTGGTGGGCTATCTGTTCCGCCCGCCAGGCTGGCGGCCCGACGGCCATGGCGAAACGACGGAGGACCTGCGTCGCCGCGCCGCGCTCATTCCTGATGAGCCCCCCGTCGCCCCGGCGGTTGCTGCGAACTGAACTACGGCAAGCGCAGCGTCTGCGCCAAGTGGCCATACACCACGGCAATCCGCCGCAAGTGGCGCGATTCCGGATGCGTCAGCAGCCACAGTTCCGACTGATTGGCGTCCTGCAAATCCCGTAGCGACACCAGATCGCTGCGCGCCTGCGCCATCACCAGGGGCAGGATGCCGACGCCCACGCCCATCGCCACCATCTCGGCCGCAATCTGCAGGCTGTTGACGAAATACGTGGGCATGACTTTGGGGAAATGCCGTTTGCGCCAACCGACTGACGGGTGATCCGGAATGGCGTCGTCAACGGCCACCCACGGCGTGCGGCCCGCTTCGACATCGGCGTAGGTGATGCCGCTCGCGCACGCGGCGTATAGCCCCACGCGAATCGAACCGACGTGCTTGCCCACCAGATGCTGCGGCGGACGACGCGTGGCCCGCACGGCAATGTCGGCATCGCGCCGGGTCAGGCTGGCCAGCTCGTTGCTCACGCGGAGGTCGTAGTTCAGGTTCGGATGCTGTGCCTGCAGCCCCTTCAACGCGGGCGCGACCAGGCCGACGAGGATGGTGTCCGTGGTGGTGATGCGCACGGTGCCCGACACCTGATCCGGCACCGCATGTACCGCCGATCGCGCGGCCTCCAGTGCCGACTCCACCTGCTCGGCCTGTTCCGCCAGCGCGTGCGCCAGGTCGCCCGCCACGTAGCCCGTGCGCGAGCGCGCAAACAGCGTGGCGCCCAGCCCGCGCTCGATGCGCTGCAACGACCGGAACACCGTGGAAGCATCCACGCCAAGCCGTTCGCCGGCCGCCGCCAGCGTGCCGGTGCGCACCATCGCCAGCACGATCTCCAGGTCTGCCGCGCTCAACCGGTATTGCGTTTGTGCAAGCATGATTTGCTGCTCCGCCTATTTCATTGGCACTGGCGCAATCCTACAGTGTCGTCACCGCCGCCGTTGGCGGCTTTCCAACCTGTTCACGAGACGATGACCATGAAGCTCTATTACTCCGCCGGTGCCTGCTCGCTGGCCGTCCATATCGCCCTGCGCGAAGTCGGTGCGCAGTTTGACCTGACCGCTGTCGACCTGCCCAAGCACCTCACCGCTGACGGCACGGATTTCTATACGATCTCGCCGCGCGGTTACGTGCCGCTGCTGGAGCTGGCCGACGGCTCGCGCCACACCGAAGGCGCCGCGCTGCTGCAGTACGTGGCCGACCTCGACCCGACGCAGGCGTTGATCGGCAAGCCGGGCAGCGCGCGCCGCCTGGTCGTGATCGAATGGCTGACTTTCGTCAGCACGGAGCTGCACAAAGGTTTCGGCCCGCTCTGGTACAAGGAAACGCCGGAAGCCACCCGCCAGGGCGCCAAGGACAAGCTGGCCAAGCGCTTTGCCGAACTCGACGCACGCCTCGCCAAACAGCCATATCTGACCGAAACCTACAGCGTGGCCGACGCCTATGCCTTTACGGTGCTGAACTGGACGAACTTCCTGTCGCTGCCGATGGGCGCGTATCCGAATGTGCAGGCGTATATGGCCCGCGTGGCTGCGCGGCCGCACGTGGTTGAAGCGTTGACGGCCGAAGGCTTGATCAAGGCTGACGCAGCCAGCGCCGTCGCCTGATCGGTAGCCGGGGATCGGCCGGTCCTAGACAAAACCGCCGATCCCGCCCCCTACTCCGCCCAACGTTTGCGGAACGTCTTACAACACATCCCCATGTTGTAGATAGGCTCTCTCGGGCCTGCACGCGGTGCTGTCACAGGCGCGTCGCTACAATCCCACGCTTTGCGTCTTCTGCAGTCCGCAGGTCTCCCATGTTCAAGCACGTTGTTTTCGCCCTGGCCGTTGCGGCTGCGGGCATGCCGGTTCTCGCGCGCGCGGAAGTGCACGGCGCGGGGTCGACCGCCGCTGCGCCCGTCTATCGCGTCTGGGCCGCGGGATACGCCGCATCGTCTGGCGTGACGCTGAGCTATGACGCGGTGGGCTCGGGGGAAGGCCTGAAGCGCATTCGCGCAGGCGCCGTGGATTTCGGTGCGTCCGACGTGCCGCTCTCCAGCGCGGAGGCTGCCAAGGCGGGCCTCGTCTGCGTGCCGTCGGTCGTCACGGGTGCGGTGCCGTTCGTGAACGTGCCGGGGGTGCCGCGCGGTCAGCTCAAATTGACGGGCGAACTGCTGGCGCAGATCTTCCTCGGCAAGGTCGAGAGCTGGGGTGCGCCGGAGCTGCGCGCGCTCAACCCTGGCGTAACGCTGCCCAAGCTGAAGATCCATCCCGTCGTGCGCGCCGATGGCTCAGGCACGACGTACCACTTCACCGATTACCTGAGCGCCGTCAGCGCCGACTGGAAAAGCACGTACGGCACCAAGTCGACGATCAACTGGCCGGCAGGCTTCACCGCCGCAAAGGGCAGCGGCGATGTGGTGAAAGCGGTGCAGGCCACGGCGGGCGCCATCGGCTATGTCGATTACAACTACATCCTCGACAACGACCTGAGCGGCGTGCAGTTGCGCAACGCGGCGGGCCGCTTCGTCGGCGCACAGGTGAGCGGCTTCCGCGAGGCCGTGATGCAAAGCGCGTGGAACCGCAAAGGCGATTTCACGGCGCCGCTCATCAACCTGCCGGGCGCGGAAACGTGGCCGATCACCATGGGCACCTTCATCGTCGTGCCGGCAGTCAGCGCGTCGGGCCCGCGCACGCTGGCCGCGCTCAAGTTTCTGACGTGGGGTTATTTCCACGGTGACGAGCTGGCCGCGCGCGCGAAGTTCGTGCCGCTGCCCGAGCGCGTGCAGGCGATTGCGTATCGTGAACTGGCGCGCGTGACGGATACATCGGGCGCCGCCATCGGCCTGCAGAGCATGCCCGCGAACTGGGGCAAATGATCTTTGCCGGTGCAGTGTCTGCACGGGCAACAGCACCGTTTTGATGCCGCGCGGGTGGCCCCCTGAAAGCTTTGCAACAAGGCTGGATTGTTCCGACGCGTTTCCTATAGTGGTCACTCGCCGCGCAAGCAGCCCCGCGCGTCAATGCCAGAGCCACGACGGGAAGCAACCATGGGTACCGCCATCGCAGACCAGGACGAGCAGATCCAACAGATCGCACAGGACACCGGCGCACCGGCCGATCTCGTCCGCGAGCAGTACATGCAGACAATGCGCACATTGGCGGCCGACGCCAGCGTGCACGACTATCTCTCGCTGTTTGTCACACGCCGCGTGCTTGCCGCGTTCCGCCCGCGCCGCACGCCGACGCGTTAGCCCTGCCCCGCTTATTCCTCGCTGATCATCCCGACGAATGCATGCGCCGCGCGGCGCATCCATTCACGTGCGCGCTCGGCCTCGAACTGCATACGCGCAAAGGCGTGCGTCATGCCCGACGCCTCGATGGTGATGACCTGCGCGCCGTGCTGCACGAGGTAGTCGGCGTATTGCAGGCCGTCGTCGCGCAGCACGTCGTGCGCTGCCACGATGACGACGGTATCGGGCGGCGTATAGGCCGGCGCGCGTGCCATCAGGAAGATGCGGGGGTCCTGCTCGGCGAGCGCTTTGGCGAGGGCTTCGGCACCGATGTACTTGTCCCAGTACCAGCGCATTTCATCGCGCGTGAGGCCAGGGCCTTGTGCAAACGCGTTGTAGCTCTCGCTGCCGAAAGCCGGCGTGGTGACGGGGTACAGCAGGAATTGCGCATTGACGAGGCCGGGACGCATACCCTGCGCGGCCTGCACCGCGAGATGGCCGCCCGCGCTGTCGCCGCCAACTGCGAGGAAGTCTGGATCGAAGCCGAGGTGCACGCGCTGCTCGGCCAGGTACGCGAGCGCGTCGCGTGCATCGTCCGCCGGCACGGGAAATGGATGCTCAGGCGCGAGGCGGTAATCGACACTCACCACGGCGCAGCCCGTGTCTTGCGCCACCAATGCGGCGAGCATGCGATGTGTTGTGCGCGGCGCGCCGACGACCCATCCCCCACCGTGGAACCACACGAGCAAACGCGGCGTTGCCACACCCTTCGGACGAAAGACGATGGCGTCGAGCGTGCGCCCGGCAAGCGGCAGGCTCAGGTCTGCAACTTCAACGCCGTCGGGATCGGGGCGATCGGACACAGCCGCAATGGCTTCGAAGCGCACGCGTTGCGCGGCCGCTTCTTCAGGCGGCGGCAAGGCGCCGAACTGTTCGGCAAGGCGTTGGTAGAACTGCAGGATTTGCGGATCGACGGCCATGATGTAAGCGGGATGCGATGACCGCCGGAGTGTAGCGCGCCGCGCTGGCTTGAAGCCTTCGATACGTCGGGACGCCGCGCCACCGCGGTTGTCACAGGGCCTTGCGGGCCGAGATTTATTTTTGCTCGGCGATGCCGAGTCGCCAGTGCTCGATCTTTGTGCAGCGGTCTTGCACGGCCGGAATGCCTGCGTTGCGCGCGACGGCCATCGCCTCGTCATTCACGATGCCGAGCTGCACCCAGATGCCGCCCACGCCCAGCGTCACGGCTTCCTGCACGACGGGCAGGACCTGTTCCGAGCGGCGGAAGATATCGACCAGGTCGATGCGCTGGCCGGCGGCGGCGAGGGTCGTGGCCGCTTCGGTGAGCGTGGCATAGCAGGGCTCGCCGAGCACGTCTTCGCCCGCGTGCTGCGGGTTGACGGGCACGATGCGATAGCCGGCCTGCTGCAGATAGCGCGCCACGTCATAGCTGGGCCGCGTAGGGCGTGGCGACAGCCCGACCACAGCGATGGTCTTGGCCGACAGCAGCCGGCGCATGGTGTCTTGCTCGTCGACGTAGGAAGGATTGGCGGACATGGTTGGCAATGCAGTGGCAATCAGGTTGTGGGCCGCTTGCATGCGGCACCCAGGTCATCGAAGCGCACGGCTGCCCGGAACGCGCCCGACGAATACGGGCCCACCTCATACGGCCCGTAGTGCACGACGATGCGGTCTCCTTGCAGCGTAAACGGAAACGCAGCGTTACGCAGATCGCGCTCCTTGAGCGCACCGCGCGGCGCCTCGGGCGCACCTTCGCGCTTGAGCGCATCGACGAGTTGCGTGTTGAGACTCTGCAGGCAGGCCAACGTAGGGTTCAGCACATCGGCCAAGGCGATCGGCTGGAAGCCCTGCGCGCCACGTCGCCAGTTCCCGGCGGTGAAGCTGTAGTTGCCGTGTGCGCCGCCGCTGTAGGCCCACACCATGCGCAAGAGGCTCACGGTTTCGCCCAGCCCGACGGCGCTGATGCGGATGACGCATTCGGTATCGTATTGATCGCACTTGCGGACACGCAGCGATTGGACCAGCGCGTCGATGGCAGCATCGCCCGTCACCGGGTAGCGCTCCGTCAGCTTGGCTTGGCCTGAGGCGGACGTGGACTCCTGATAGCGCGCCAAGCGCTTGAGCGTGAAGGGTTGACTACGGCCGCCGTCGCTCCAGGTGCCGGCGGCCGTGGCGCCATCGGCCGAGAGCGCACCGGAAAGCGTACCGCCCTCGCGCACGACGGACTGACCGGCCGCATCGAACGCTTCTGCACGCTCGCGCCACACGAACCGGCGCTCGGGCGCATTGCGGCCTTCGATGGTCCAGAAGGCACGGCCCTGAGGGCGATCATCGTAGGCCTCGCCGGTCAGCGTATCGGCCACCGGATCCTTGTCTTTGTCCTGCTCTTTGGAAGGGGCGTCGTAGACGTTCAGCCAGACATTCCAGCCAGGGCTATCGGCGCCCTTGGCGACCGTGCCCTGCCAGAAGCTGCCAGCGGGACGCTCGTGCTGCTCTTTCGTTTTTGCAAGAGGCGCAATTGGCGCGGAAGCAACAGGTGCCGAGGCGGACGACGCACTCGCAGGCGCCGCAGGCGGAGCAGAGGCCGCTTCGGCGCCCGCCTGTGCTGTTCCGACCCCGCCAAGTGCCCCCATCAAGGTAACAAAAACGCCCGCCACCACCGACTTCTGCAACACATGGTGCATCGCATGCCTGTGCATGCCTCCCTCCTCTCAACCTGACACCCCAGACTAGGACACACGCCGCTGGTTCGCCGTTTTCCAAGCCCCGTCTGCCTAAGCGGCAAACCGATGGGACTGCGCAGGTGCAGCAGGCGTTCCCTGAGCACGCCTCCCAAGCGATTTAAGACTCACACCAAGCGACCTTTACCACGCTTGCATTCGATTGCAATCCGACACACTTTGTTACGCCTCGGGGCCACCCCGTCGCCCACAATGCCTTCGCACCCCAGCGTTTGTGTCCAATTGTTGTGCGCCATATCGAGCCTCGGACGACCCTTCCTCCGGCTCGATCACGACGACACAGTCCCCGGTGCAAAGTTACCCCCTCCTTTCGAATTGACCCCTCGAAGGGATTTCCCGTCCGCGCGGTGCTCCCCGGCCCGCGCGCTTTTTTTTTGCCTGCGCAATTCGCGCGCCTGCCCGTCCGCTCTCGGCCGCCTGCCGCGAGAAACACGCTCTTACAAAGGCAAGTCGACCCCTCGACGCCTGCCGCGTTAAATGGAGACATCCACGCGGCACAGGCCGCCACAAAAACGAGGGCTCATCATGTCCAGTGCTTCCCGTCGTTCTCCTCTCTCCGGTGTCCGGCTGCCGCATGTGTTGCGCGCGATTGGCGTTGCCGCCGTCTTGCTCGTCTGCGGTACGCAGGCCGCGATGGCCGCTGATCCGGCTTCGCGGGTGGCGCGGCTGTCGGACTTTTCGGGCACGGTGAGCTTCGCGCCTGCCGGCTCCGACGACTGGGCCGGTGCCTCGCTCAATCGGCCGCTCACCACGGGCGACCGCCTGTGGTCCGATCAGGGCAGCCACAGCGAACTCCACGTCGGCTCCACGGCGCTGCGCCTGGGGCAGAACACCGGCGCGACCCTCGTCGACCTGGACGACCGCAATACGCAGGTGAAGCTCACGCAAGGCGCGCTGTCGGTTCGCGTACGCTCGCTGCCGCCCGACCAGACCATCGAGATCGATACGCCCAATCTGGCGTTCACGCCGCAGGCGCCGGGCGAATACCGTCTCGACGTTGCGCCCGACGGCTCCAGCACGACCGTCACCGTGTGGCACGGTCAGGGCACGGCCTACGGCGATGACCGCTCTACTCCGCTGGGCGCGGGGCAGCAAATCCGTTTTGGCGGCACGGACCTCGCCGAAGTGGGCGGCACCGACAACCCGGGCCGCGACGCCTTCGACCGCTGGGCGGAGTCGCGCGACGCCCGCGAAGATGCTTCCGTGTCCGCCCGCTACGTCGGCCGCGAAATGACCGGCTACGAAGCCCTCGACGACAACGGCACATGGCGAGAAGAAGACGGCTACGGGGCCGTGTGGGTACCGCGCGCCGTGCCCGCCGGCTGGGCACCGTATCGCACAGGCCATTGGGCGTGGGTGGCGCCGTGGGGCTGGACGTGGGTCGATGATGCGCCGTGGGGTTTCGCCCCCTTCCACTACGGCCGCTGGGCGTACGTCGGCACGACGTGGTGCTGGGTGCCCGGGCCGGTGGTGCCGCGTCCGGTCTATGCGCCGGCACTCGTCGGTTTCGTCGGTGGCGGGGGCGGCGGCGGTGTGAGCTGGGGGATCAATATCTCGATCGGCTCTCCGGGCGTGGCGTGGTTCCCGCTCGCTCCGGGCGAAGCGTATCGCCCTGTGTATGCGGCCAGCCCGACCTATGTAACGAACATCAACCGCACGGTGGTGGTGAACAACGTCACGGTCAACAAGACCATCATCAACAACAACACCAACGTGACGAACATCCGGAATGTGAATCGGGTGACGTACGTCAACGCCAACAACCCCGCCGCACTGACCGCCGTGCCGGCCAAGACATTCGTCAACGGCCAGCCGGTCGGCCCGGCCATGACGCATCTGCGGCCGGAGCAATTGCGCGCGCAGATGGCGCATGCGCAGTTTGTGTCGACGCCGGCGTTGGCTCCGGTGCGCGCCAGCCTTGTCGGTGCAGCCGCCAACGGCGGGCCGCATCAATTGCCGCCGCCGCAGGCGTTTGCACGCCAGGCGATCGCCGTACGCGCACCCGCCGCGCCAGCAGGCGGACACGATGCGTTGGCTGAGCGGTTCCGCTCGCAAGGCGGTGCGCTGCCGGGCGCCGGCCCTGCATGGACGGGCGGCAACGTAGGCGCGCACGTTGCGCCGGTGCGCGGCCAACCGAACACGGGAATGCCGACCGCACCAGCGGCTGCGCAGGCCGCGGGTCTACGTTTGACTCGCGCCGCGCCCAATGGGCCCGCACATGCTGGAAACGAGCCGGGCCGACCGGCGGAACAGCGTGGCCCGAATGGTCCGCAAGGATTGATGGGCTCCCCGAATCCGCAGAGTACGCCGGCGCCCCATGGTGCCCAGCCGGGCCCCGCGCCGCAGGGTCTCATGGCCCCGGGCGCGATCAATCGCCCACGTCCGCTGCCGGGTGCCGCTGCACCGCAGGAGCGCCCCGCACAATCGCAGCCCGTACAAGCCCCGCAAGGCCCGGCCGGCATGACGACACGTCCGCCGCAGCGTGAAGGCGCCCCGGGCACACCGCGAGACGAGCATCGCGCCTTCGAGCCGCGCCCGCAGCTGCCGCAGGCCGGCACGCAAACACCACATCCCCAGCCGCAGCGCGGCGGGCAGGAGCCGAATCGCTTCAATGGCAACCCGCCGCCGGCCATGCAGGAACGCCCGCACAACGAACCGCCGCAGATGCGCGCACGCCCCGAGCCGGAACAGCACCGGCCGGAACCGCACATGGGAGCGCCGCGTCCCGCACCGCAACCACACGTCGAGATGCGCGCGCCGCAACCTCAGCCACGTCCGCCTGAAGCGCGTCCGCCACAACCTCAACCACAGGCCCAACCGCCGCGGCAAGAACACCATGAGGCCCAACCGCATCCACAGGCCCATCGCGGTGAAGAAAAGCGCGAAGGTGAGCACCGTTAGGCAGTCAGCGCGCGAATCCGCAGTCGAAAAAAAAAAAAGCAGCCCTTCGGGGCTGCTTTTCTGTCTGCGCCGGCCGATGACACCAGCCGGTACACACTTGCCTTAGCGCTTGCGACGCAGGCGCGCGATCGCTGCAAGCTGCGCAGCGGCCACGGCCAGTTCACTCTGCGCACGGGCTAGATCCAGATCGCTGCTCTGGTTCTGCAGCGCCTCTTCGGCCGCACGCTTGGCTTCGTTCGCCTTGGCTTCGTCCAGGTCGTGACCGCGGATTGCGGTATCGGCCAGCACGGTCACCTTCTTCGGCTGCACTTCGAGAATGCCACCGGCAACGAACACGAACTCTTCGCCGCCATCTTCCTTCTCGATGCGCACGGCGCCCGGCTTGATGCGCGTGATCAGCGGCGTGTGGCCGGGCAGAATGCCCAGCTCGCCGGCTTCACCAGGCAGCGCCACGAACTTGGCATTGCCGGAGAAGATCTCGTGCTCGGCGCTGACGACGTCTACATGAATGGTTGCCATCTCGATTCCTTTGCTCAGAAAAGCGGCTCCCTGAAGGGGCTTCAGGAAGCCAGTACTGGCGCCGGCTTACGCACGGTGCCAGACGTTGCTCTTACTGGAGCTTCTTGGCCTTCTCGAAGGCTTCGTCGATCGAGCCGACCATGTAGAACGCCTGTTCCGGCAGGTGATCGCACTCGCCGTCCACCAGCATCTTGAAGCCGCGGATGGTTTCCTTCAGCGGCACGTACTTGCCCGGCGAACCCGTGAACACTTCTGCAACGTGGAACGGCTGCGACAGGAAACGCTGAATCTTACGGGCGCGGCCCACAGCCAGCTTGTCTTCCGGCGACAGTTCGTCCATGCCCAGAATCGCGATGATGTCGCGCAGTTCCTTGTAGCGCTGCAGCGTCTTCTTCACGCGGTCGGCGACTTCGTAGTGCTCCTGGCCGACCACTTGCGGGTCGAGCTGGCGCGACGTCGAGTCGAGCGGATCCACTGCGGGGTAGATACCCAGTGCAGCGATGTCACGCGACAGCACAACGGTCGAGTCCAGGTGCAGGAAGGTCGTTGCCGGCGACGGGTCGGTCAAGTCATCGGCAGGCACGTACACGGCCTGGATCGACGTGATCGAGCCGGTCTTGGTCGACGTAATACGTTCCTGCAGCTTGCCCATTTCTTCAGCCAGCGTCGGCTGATAGCCCACGGCGGAAGGCATACGGCCCAGCAGTGCCGACACTTCGGTACCGGCCAGCGTGTAGCGGTAGATGTTGTCGACGAAGAACAGGATGTCACGGCCTTCGTCGCGGAAGCGCTCGGCCATCGTCAGGCCGGTCAGCGCCACGCGCAGACGGTTGCCCGGCGGCTCGTTCATCTGGCCGAACACCATGGCCACCTTGTCGAGCACGTTGGAGTCCTTCATTTCGTGGTAGAAGTCGTTGCCCTCACGGGTACGCTCGCCCACGCCAGCAAACACCGACAAGCCCGAGTGCTGCTTCGCGATGTTGTTGATCAGCTCCATCATGTTCACGGTCTTGCCGACGCCGGCGCCACCGAACAGACCCACCTTACCGCCCTTGGCGAACGGGCAGACCAGGTCGATCACCTTGATGCCGGTTTCCAGCAGGTCCACCGACGGCGACAGTTCGTCGAACTTCGGAGCCTTCTGGTGAATGGCGCGCTTCTCGTCGGACGCGATCGGACCAGCTTCGTCGATCGGGCGACCCAGCACGTCCATGATGCGGCCCAGCGTGCCGTGACCGACCGGCACCGAGATCGGCGCACCGGTGGTCGCCACGCGCATGCCGCGACGCAAACCGTCGGACGAACCCAGCGCAATGGTACGCACCACGCCGTCGCCCAGCTGTTGTTGCACTTCGAAGGTCAGGCCCTTCTCGGCGAACGAAGCGTCGTTGCTGTCGTCCAGCACCAGCGCGTCGTAGACCTTCGGCATCGCGTCGCGCGGGAACTGAATGTCCACCACGGCGCCGATGCACTGCACGATATTTCCGTTTGCGATACTCATTTGTATCTCCAATAACTTGATTCTTTGCCGTGGCTATCAGACTGCAGCTGCGCCGCTGACGATCTCGGACAGTTCCTTCGTGATCGCTGCCTGACGGGTCTTGTTGTAGACCAGTTGCAGTTCGCCGATCACGTTCTTCGCGTTGTCCGAAGCCGCCTTCATCGCCACCATCCGGGCCGATTGCTCGGACGCCATGTTCTCGGCCACCGCCTGGTACACCAGCGCCTCGACGTAGCGGATCAGCAGCTCGTCGACCACCGTTTGCGCGTCCGGCTCGTAGATGTAATCCCACGAGTAGGCCTGCTTCTCGGCGTCGGTCTGCGCGAGCTTGTCGGCGGTCAGCGGCAGCAGCTGCTCGACCACCGGCTCCTGCTTCATCGTGTTGATGAAGCGGGTGTACGCCAGGTACACGGCATCGATCTGACCAGCGTTGAACGCGTCCAGCTGCACCTTGATCGCGCCGATCAGCTTTTCCAGATGCGGCGTGTCGCCCAGATGCACGACGTTCGAGACGACCTTGGCACCGACGCGGCCCAGGAACTGCATGCCCTTGGTACCGATGGCGGTGGTTTGCGTCTCGACGCCCTTGTTCTGCAGATCGCGCAGTTGGGTGGTGACGGCACGCAGCACGTTGGTGTTCAAGCCACCGCACAGGCCCTTGTCCGTCGTCACCACGATCAGGCCGGCACGCTTGATGTCGCGCGCAACCATGAACGGGTGCTTGTACTCCGGATTGGCCAGTGCCATGTGCGC
Organism: Ralstonia edaphi; assembly: GCF_958350185.1. NCBI lineage: Bacteria > Pseudomonadati > Pseudomonadota > Betaproteobacteria > Burkholderiales > Burkholderiaceae > Ralstonia > Ralstonia edaphi. Next base: position 892,149 of record NZ_CATWHI010000003.1, on the reverse strand, counting down.
AGCCACGTTGCGGATCTTCTCGGCGTACGGGCGGGCAGCACGCATCCGTTCCTGCGCCTTGCGCATCTTGGATGCGGCGACCATTTCCATCGCCTTGGTGATCTTGCGCGTGTTTTGCACGCTCTTGATCTTGGTGCGGATTTCTTTTGTTCCGGCCATTTCTTCCTCTCCGTTCAAACCTGGTCACGCAGGCTACGCGTGACCAGTTTCGGGAATGACGCGGTTAGAACGCGGCGGACTTCTTGAAATCCTCGATCGCGGCACGCAGGGCGGCCTCATCTTCCTTCGACAGATCCTTCGTATCTTCGATGCGGTTGATGAGATCGGCGTACTTCGTCTTCAGCGTGTCGTGCAGGCCCTTTTCGAAAGCCAGGATGTCCTTCACGTCCACGTTGTCGAGGAAGCCGTTGTTGGCTGCGTACAGCGACGCGGCCAGCTGCCACACTTGCAGCGGCTGGTATTGCGGCTGCTTGAGCAGTTCGGTCACGCGGCGGCCGCGCTCGAGCTGCTTGCGGGTCGCTTCGTCCAGGTCGGAAGCAAACTGCGCGAACGCAGCCAGTTCACGATACTGAGCCAAGTCGGTACGGATACCGCCCGACAGCTTCTTGATGACCTTGGTCTGAGCAGCACCACCCACACGCGACACCGAAATACCGGCGTTGATTGCGGGACGCACACCGGCGTTGAACAGGTCGGTTTCCAGGAAGATCTGGCCGTCGGTAATCGAGATCACGTTGGTCGGCACGAACGCGGACACGTCGCCGGCCTGCGTTTCGATCACTGGCAGTGCGGTCAGCGAACCGGTCTTGCCCTTGACTTCACCGTTGGTGATCTTTTCGATGTGGTCGGCGTTCACACGTGCAGCGCGCTCCAGCAGACGCGAGTGCAGGTAGAACACGTCACCCGGGTAAGCTTCACGGCCAGGCGGGCGGCGCAGCAGCAGCGAAACCTGACGGTACGCCCAAGCTTGCTTGGTCAGATCGTCATACACGATCAGGGCGTCTTCGCCGCGGTCGCGGAAGTATTCGCCCATCGTGCAGCCGGCGTAGGCCGACAGGTACTGCATGGCAGCGGAGTCCGAAGCGGCAGCAGCCACCACGATCGTGTATTCCAGCGCGCCGTGCTCTTCGAGCTTGCGCACCACGTTGGCGATCGTCGAAGCCTTCTGGCCGATTGCCACGTACACGCAGAAGATGCCCTTGCCCTTCTGGTTGATGATGGCGTCGACTGCAACAGCGGTCTTGCCGGTCTGGCGGTCGCCAATGATCAGCTCACGCTGACCACGGCCGATCGGCACCATTGCGTCGATCGACTTCAGGCCGGTCTGCACCGGCTGGCTCACCGACTGACGTGCGATCACGCCCGGAGCGACCTTTTCGATCACGTCCGTCTTCTTGGCGTTGATCGGGCCCTTGCCGTCGATCGGCTGGCCCAGTGCGTTGACCACGCGGCCCAGCAGTTCCGGGCCAACCGGCACTTCCAGAATGCGGCCCGTGCACTTGACTTCGTCGCCTTCGGAAATGTGCTCGTACTCACCCAGCACCACAGCGCCGACGGAGTCGCGCTCGAGGTTCAGCGCGAGGCCGAACGTGTTGCCCGGGAATTCCAGCATTTCGCCTTGCATCACGCCCGACAGGCCATGAATGCGGCAGATACCGTCCGTCACGGAGATGACCGTGCCGGTGTTCTTTGCGTCAGCGCCAGCCTTCAAGCCCTCGATACGGGTCTTGATCAGGTCGCTGATCTCGGAGGGGTTCAGTTGCATCGAATGCTCCTAATTCTTCAATCTGTCTGCGGGCGCGATATCGTCGATTGCATCGGCGCCTCGCGAAACAGCATTACGCGGCGGTCAGCGCAGACTGCATCTGCGTCAGGCGCGCGCGCACCGAGGTGTCGAGCACTTCGTCGCCAATCTGCACACGCACGCCGCCGATCAACGAAGGATCGACGCTCACGTGAGCCTGCAGCTTCTTGCCGAACTTACGTTCGAGCGTGGCGACCAGTTCGGTCAGGGGCGCGCCCTCAAGCGGGAACGCACTGGTGATCTCGACGTCGGCGGCGCCTTCGCTGGCATTCCGCAGCACATGGAATTGCGCGGCAATTTCCGGCAGCAGCGACAGGCGCTTGTTGGCCACCAGCAGGCCAACCAGTTCCTTCGCCTCATGCGAAACCGGAGATTTCAGCGCCGACAGGAAGATCCCCGCCACATCGGCTTTGGAGAGCTTCGGATCATCGGCGATTGCCTTCATGTCAGGCACGGCGGCAATTTGCCCCATTTCCGACACAAGCTCAGACCATGCACCCAGATTGCCGGCCTTCGCCACGCGGAACAGCGCCTCTGCGTACGGACGGGCAACGGTTGCGAGTTCTGCCATGATTACAGCTCAGCCTTGAGTTGATTGAGCAGATCGGCGTGGACCTGCGCATTGACTTCACGCTTGAGGATCTGCTCGGCACCCTTGACGGCCAGCGTGGCAACCTGGTCGCGCAGCGATTCACGCGCGCGCACGGTTTGCTGCTCGGCTTCGGCCTTGGCTTGCGCGATGATGCGCGCGGCTTCGGCTTGGGCGTTTTGCTTGATCTCTTCGGCGCTCATCTGGGCGCGCTTTTCAGCGTCCGCGATGCGTTGCGCGCCTTCATTGCGCGCTTCGGTCAGTGCCTGCTCGACCCGCTTGTTGGCCAGCTCCAGCTCAGCCTTGCCCTTATCGGCAGCGGCCAGGCCATCGGCGATTTTCTTCGCGCGTTCGTCGAGCGCCTTCACCAGGGGCGGCCAAATGAATTTGGCAACAACCCACCACAGGATGAAGAACACGACCATCTGCGCGACGAGTGTGGCGTTCAGGTTCATGGTGTGTTCCTTTCGGTATTGAGACTACGGATCAATGCACGAAGCGGCGAGGGTCACGCGCAGCGTTCACCCAGGCCGCCTCCGGCATCATGCAGACCGAAAAGAATTACTTGATGACCGACAGCAGCGGGTTGGCGAACGCGAACAGCATGGCCACACCAACACCGATCAGGAATGCCGCGTCGATCAGGCCAGCCAGCAGGAACATCTTCGTTTGCAGCGGGTTCATCAGTTCAGGCTGACGTGCGCAGGCTTCGATGTACTTGCCGCCCATCAGTGCGATGCCGAGGCAGGCGCCGATAGCACCCAGGCCGATGATGATGCCGATACCGATGGCGGTCAGACCTTGGATGTTGGCGAGAAATGCTTGCATGATGACTCCCTTTTACGTGAAAGACTAAGAACTTGAGAACTTGGAAAAATCAAACGGAACCGGAGAACCTGAACCGCAACTACTTAGTGGTGCTCATGTGCCTGGCCGATGTACACCAGCGTCAGCATCATGAAGATGAAGGCTTGCAGCAGCACGATCAGGATGTGGAAGATCGCCCACACTGCGCCAGCCACCACGTGACCCACGAAACCCAGCGCCGACGTGTCGGCACCGAACGTCCAGACCGAGCCAAGCAGCGCGATCAGCAGGAACACCAGTTCGCCCGCGTACATGTTGCCGAACAACCGCATGCCCAGCGACACAGCCTTGGCGAGGAATTCGATGATGTTGAGGATCAGGTTGAACGGCGCGAGGTACCACTTGGCGCCGAACGGTGCCGACAGCAACTCGTGCGCAAAGCCGCCCGCGCCCTTGATCTTGAAGCTGTAATAGAGCATCAGGATCAGCACGGCGAACGACATGCCGAACGTGCCGTTCAGGTCAGCCGTGGCCACTGCGCGGTGGTGCGGCACGTGCACACCGAAGGTACCGAGGAGGTGGTTGACGCCGGTCACCCAGTCCACCGGGATCAGGTCGACCGCATTCATCAGCGTGACCCACACGAAGACCATCAGCGCCAGCGGAGCGATCCAGGAACGATCGCCGTGGATGATGCCCTTGGCTTGGTCGTCGACCATCTCGACGACGAGTTCAACGAACGCCTGGAAGCGGCCCGGGACGCCGGCGGTAACGCGGCGTGCGGCAATGCCGAGGACGATGATGCCGATCACGCCCATCAACACGGACCAGAACATCGTGTCCCAGTTGATGACGGAGAAGTCGACCACGGAGGCCTGCTTGCCGCCGATGCTATTGAAATTCTGCAAATGCTCCGCGATATACGCGGAAGGCGTGAGAGCGTGCTCGGCGGCGTGGCCGGCGGCTTCTGCGACTTCAGTTGCCATGATGATTCAGTCCAATATTGCGAAACATTCTTCGTGACCCGTTCCGACTCGCGCCCGATACAACCAGGTTTCCCCCGGAGATCGCGGACTGCACGCTGCTGAAACGCGCCACCTTATTCTTGCGGAGTGTCAGCGCAATGAACCGGGGCTTCTCCTGCCTCAGGTTCCTGCCGCCTGCCAACACACCCTGTGTGCCCGCCATGTCGCGGTGGGCGGGAGCCGATTCAACGCACTATCGCAGCGCGAGACCGACCCAATACATCTTGAGCGCCAGGATCAGGGTAATCAGCAAGGGCGGCCAATGCAGGCCCTTGAAGACGACCACCACGATCACCAGCAACGCGACCGTGCCGAGCACCTTGATCGCTTCACCCACCACCAGGCGGGCGATGGATTCGAACCCCTTGGCCGTCGACAGCCGCATCGCGAACCATGCCGAAGGCACCACGCACACGCCGCCGCCCAGCAGGGCAGACAGCGCAGCCTTGCCGGCTGACGCAGCGCCCGTGCCCGCGAACCAACTGCCGACATACCACCCGAGCGCACACACTAGTGTGATGGCCACCTGGCCGAGCACGATGGAAAAGGGCGTGATACGCGAGGCCTGCAGAGCCTGCTCGCCGAACAGAGCAACCGCTTCGTCATGTGAGAGCACATGCACCGGCGGCTCCGCCTTCTCCTCATCGTCCCAATTGTCGTGCTTCGGATCCTGCGCCGATTCGGGTCGGGCGGCCTTCAACGAAGCGTAAGAATCGGGCCGTTGCCGGTCGGCTGGCTGCATGGAAGAATGCGCTTTCATCATGCCGCACCGCTTTGGGTCAGGCGGATTTAAAACCGCACGATTTTACGGGACATGGCGTTCGCCAGTCAACGCGCAAGCGAATGCTCGTGCGGGCGCCTTCGACAGCACTCCGCGTGGCCGCGTTCCGTACGGCGCGCGCAATGCTGTGCTGCTGCCGGGGCGCCGAATCCGCCTGAAGGAGCGGCGCCCCGTTGATTCCATGATGGTGTTGGCGGAATGCCGCGTCGATGACGCGCGAGGTAATTGCACCAATTCCGTGCCGGGATGGCGCCCGCAAATGGCGCAATGACGACGCCTACGGCGCGTGCGTCAAACTGTCGCAGCGATTCTCAGGCAGCCTCTTCAGCGCCGTCAGGACGCAGGCGAGCCAGCAGGCCGTCGAATTCGTCGAGACTGCTGAACTGCACGGTCAACTGCCCACGGCCTTTTGCCGCCAGCTTGATCTGCACACCCAGCCCCAATTGGTCGGCCAACTCCTCTTCCAGCCGCGCGACGTCGCGGCCGCCCTGGTGACCGCCCTTTTGCTTGAGCGATTTCAGCTCGAACGGCTTGAGCGTCGATGCCACCAGCTTTTCCGTCTCACGCACGGACAGGCGCTTGTTGACGATCTGGTTCGCCAATGTGATCTGGGTAGCACCATCGACGGCGAGCAGCGCGCGGGCGTGGCCCATGTCGAGGTCGCCGGCCATCAGCATGGTCTGCACGGGCTGGGCGAGATTCAACAGGCGCAGCAGGTTCGAGACCGCGCTGCGCGAACGCCCGACCGATTCCGCCGCCTGCTCGTGCGTGAACTGGAATTCACGCACCAGGCGCGCGATGCCCTGCGCTTCTTCTAGCGGGTTGAGATCTTCGCGCTGGATGTTTTCGATCAGCGCCATGGCGGCGGCCGATTCATCCGGCACGTCCTTCACCAGGACGGGCACTTCGGTCAGGCCGGCGAGGCGCGAGGCGCGGAAGCGGCGCTCACCGGCGATGATTTCGTACTTCGGTTTCGCGCCGTCGGATTCGACCTTGCGCACGAGAATCGGCTGCATCAGGCCTTGGGCGCGGATGCTCGCCGCAAGCTCCTGTAGCGCGCCTTCGTCCATGCGCGTGCGCGGCTGATATTTGCCGGGCTGCATCTGCTCCAGCTTGAGGACCGTCGGCGCGCCCTCCTGCTTGGCGGCTTCGACAATCTCGGCCGGGCTGCCGAGCAGCGCTTCGAGGCCGCGGCCCAGTCCCTTTTTCTTCATCGTGCTCATGTTGTTCCTCTTGCTGCTCAGGCCGGCATGTCGGCCATCTGCCGCACGCGCGCGATCATCTCTGCGCCGAAATCCAGGTAGGCCTTGGCGCCCTTCGATGCCACGTCAAACGCCACGCCCGGCATGCCGTACGACGGCGCCTCGGCCAGACGCACGTTGCGCGGGATGACTGTCTTGAACACCTTGTCGCCGAAGTGCGATTCGAGCTGCGCCGACACCTGCTGCTGCAGCGTCACGCGCGGGTCGAACATCACACGTAACAAACCGATCACCTTGAGATCGCGGTTCAGGTTGGCGTGCACCTGCTTGATGGTGTTGACCAGATCCGAGAGGCCTTCGAGCGCGAAGTACTCACACTGCATCGGCACGACCACGCCATGTGCGGCGCACAGGCCGTTGAGCGTCAGCAGCGACAGCGACGGCGGGCAGTCGATGAGGACAAAGTCGTAGTCGGCCTCCACCTCGGCGAGCGCAAGCTTGAGGCGGTTTTCACGATGTTCCAGATCGACCAGTTCGACTTCGGCGCCAGCCAGGTCGCGGTTGGCGGGCAGGACGTCGTAGCGCCCAGCCTCCGAGCGCTGACGCGCCTGCGGAATCGTCGCGAGCCCGACAAGAACTTGGTAGACGCTGAATTCCAGCGTGTGCTTATCGATGCCGGAGCCCATCGAGGCATTGCCCTGCGGGTCGAGGTCGACCAGCAGCACGCGCTGCCCTTGCGCGGCCAGCCCGGCCGCGAGATTCACCGTGGTGGTGGTCTTGCCGACCCCGCCCTTCTGGTTGGCGATCACGAAAATATTCGACATGACTCCTCTGCGGTGAATGGCTCGCTACAACGTTCGCTCACGCCGACGGCGCGAGGATGACCAGGTGACGCTCGGCCGGCAACCCCGGCACGGTCAGGCGCTCGATGGCTTCGACGGTCCAGCCGGCGGGCAGGCGTTCGATTTCCGCATCCGGGCGCACGCCCTTCATGGCGACCATGCGGCCACCCGGGGCCAGCAGATGCCCGGCCAGATTCACGAAATCGACCAGTTCGGCAAAGGCGCGCGAGGTGATGACGCCGTAGCCGGTGGCATCGGTCAGCTTTTCCACATGGCCCCAATGCGACTGAGCGTTGGTCAGGCCAAGCTCCGCGCGGCACTGCGTCAGGAAGGCGGTCTTTTTCTGCACGATGTCAACCATCGTGACGCTGACATCCGGAAAGGCGATGGCGAGCGGAATGCCCGGCAGGCCTCCGCCCGAACCGACGTCCAGCACGCGCGGTGCGTCGCGTTGTGCACAGCGGGCCAGCTCGGCGATGCGCGATACGGCCGACAGCGAATCCAGCAGGTGATGCGTCAGCATGTCGCCGGCATCACGAATGGCGGTCAGGTTATAGACGCGGTTCCATTTGGCCAGCAGCCCTTGGTACGCCAGCAGACGATCGATTTGCGCTTCGTCCAGCGACAAGCCGAGCGCGCGGGCGCCCGCTTCCAGCTCTGCCCGGGCGTCTGTCAGTGCATTCGCCATCAAGCGGCCTCGCCTTCTGCACTGGCGCGCGGGCCGACTTGGCCTCGCAGCACGCCCTTCTTCAGGTGCACGAGCAGCAGTGACACAGCGGCAGGCGTGATGCCGGAGATACGCGAAGCCTGGCCGATGGTTTCCGGCTTGTGCTTGGCGAGCTTCTGCTGGACTTCGATCGACAGGCCGCGCACCTGCGAATAATCGAAATCGGCCGGCAGACGCGTGTTTTCGTTGGCGCCGAGGCGCTCGACTTCATCGGCTTGCCGGGCGATGTATCCGTGGTACTTGATGCCGATCTCAACCTGCTCGCGGATCTGCTCGGCCAGCAACGGGTCTTCAGCCAACGGCGCTTCGAGCGCGTACTTGCCGCCCTGCATGCCCATGAGCGTTTCGTACGTCACGTTCGGGCGGCGCAGCAAGTCGGCCAGGGCGTACTCGCGCTCAATGCCCTTGCCCAGCACCGGCTCGGCGTCTTCCAGCGGAAGCGAGGCCGGATTCACCCAGGTCGACTTGAGCCGTTCTGTTTCACGTGAAACAGCGTCGCGCTTCCGGTTGAATGCATCCCAGCGCGCATCGTCGACGACGCCCAGTGCGCGGCCCACTTCGGTCAGGCGCATGTCGGCATTGTCTTCACGCAGGCTGAGGCGGAATTCAGCGCGGCTGGTGAACATGCGATACGGCTCGGTCACGCCTCGGGTGATGAGATCGTCGACGAGCACGCCCAGATAGGCTTGGTCGCGGCGCGGCGTCCAGGCGTCCTTGCCCTGCACTTGCAGGCCGGCGTTGATGCCCGCCAGCAGGCCTTGCGCGGCGGCCTCTTCGTAACCGGTCGTCCCGTTGATTTGGCCAGCGAAAAACAAGCCGGAAATCGCCTTGGATTCCAACGACGCCTTGAGGCCGCGCGGATCGAAATAGTCGTATTCGATGGCGTAACCGGGGCGCAGGATGTGGGCCTTTTCCAGCCCCCGCATGGAGTGGATCAGGTCCAGCTGCACATCAAACGGCAGGCTGGTCGACACGCCGTTGGGGTAAAACTCGTTCGTCGTCAGGCCTTCTGGCTCCAGGAAAATCTGGTGGCTGTCCTTGCTGGCGAAGCGGTGGATCTTGTCTTCGATGCTGGGGCAGTAGCGCGGGCCCACCCCTTCGATCACGCCCGTGTACATCGGCGAGCGGTCCAGCCCGGCGCGAATAATGTCGTGCGTGCGCTCGTTAGTGTGCGTCACCCAGCATGGCACTTGGCGCGGATGCATGTCCGCGCGGCCCATGAACGAGAACACCGGCACCGGATCAAGATCGCCCGGCTGCTCTTCGAGCACCGAAAAATCGATGGAGCGACCATCGATGCGCGGCGGCGTTCCGGTCTTGAGACGCCCTTGCGGCAGCTTCAACTCCTTCAGGCGCGCAGACAGCGATACCGCTGCGGGGTCGCCCGCCCGCCCGCCCGTGTAGTTATTCAGCCCAACGTGGATCTTCCCATCCAGGAACGTCCCGGCCGTCAGCACGACAGCGCGTGCGCGGAACTGCACGCCGACCTGCGTCACCGCCCCGACGACACGATCCCCTTCAACAAGCAGGTCGTCCACGGCCTGCTGGAACAACATCAGGTTCGGCTGGTTTTCGAGGCGATGGCGGATCGCCGCCTTGTACAGCACGCGGTCTGCCTGGGCCCGTGTTGCCCGCACCGCCGGACCCTTGCTGGAATTGAGGATACGGAACTGGATGCCGCCCTCGTCCGTCGCGATGGCCATGGCCCCGCCCAAGGCGTCCACTTCCTTGACCAGATGGCCTTTGCCGATGCCCCCGATGGACGGATTGCAGCTCATCTGCCCCAGCGTCTCGATGTTGTGCGTCAGCAGCAGGGTCTGACACCCCATGCGCGCTGCCGCCAGCGCGGCCTCGGTGCCGGCGTGTCCGCCGCCCACCACGATCACATCGAATTCAATTGGATACAGCATGGCTTCCTCCTCGCATGGAGGCATCAAAAATTTGGAGAAGCGGAATTATAAGTCGCGCGGCTACACCGCAGTTCGGCCATGCGGCAATCGAGGCGAAATTCACTTGGTTTTCGTGTTTCACGTGAAACATGCAGCGCTTGTTGGCCGCGTTGTGTTTCACGTGAAACACACTTCGCCGACGGTCACTCAGATTTGGCTGGCGAAGCGTGCCTGCAGAAAATCGATGAACACGCGGAGCTTGCCCGGCATCTGCGGCATGCGGGGGAAATAGAGATGGAAGCGATACATCGGCGGGCACCAGTCTTCGAGCACCCGAACCAAGCGGCCAGCCGCCACATCCTCCGCGACGAGGTCTTCCAGCACGTGCGCCAAACCCACGCCCTGCTTCGCCGCCTCGACCATCGCCAGTACGTCATTGGCGATGAAGCCGCCGTTCACCTCCGCTGACTGATTGGCGCCATCGCTGGGTGCGGCAAACTCCCAGTCGTACAAGGCGCCGCTGCTGGGAAAGCGGTATCGGATGCAGCGATGGCCACGCAGGGCGTCCGGCGATTCCGGCGTGCCGTGTGCCAGCAGATACGCTGGACTGCCGACCACCGCGATGCGGCGCGCTGGCCCGACCGGCACGCCGACCATGTCGCGCTCGACACGCTCGCCGAAGCGGATGCCGACATCGAAGCGGTCGGCGACGATGGCGGACAGGCCGTCGTCCACCGAGACCTCCAGTTCGATGCGCGGATAGCGCGCGAGAAAATCGCCCAGCACCGGCCGTAGCACCGCCTGATACGCGACGCGCGAGGCCGTTACGCGCAACGCGCCGCGCGGCTCGGTCGCGCGCTCCCCGACTTCGGCCATGGCCCCGTACAGCGCATCGAGGCTCGGCCGCGCGACGGCGAGCAACGCTTCGCCCGCTTCCGTGGCACTGACCTGCCGCGTGGTACGCGCCAACAATTGCGCGCCGAGCGCGGACTCCAACCGCCGGATGGTCTGCGACAGCGCAGACGTCGAAACATCCAGCGCTGCGGCCGCCTGCGTGAAACTCCCCGCCTCCGCCACCCGGCGCAGCGCATCGAGCGCGGGCAGCAGGTCCGGATCGATTGTGAATTCTGTCTTCATAGTGCATCCGATTCTATCCACTTAATCCGCGTGACCGCGCTGCCTAGACTGGCGACTCCTCTCCCTAACCTGACAAGGACATCGCCATGCAGACACGACAACTCGGTCAATCCGACCTGTACATCTCTCCACTCGGCTTCGGCACGTGGGCCACGGGCGGCGGCAACTGGGAATATGGCTGGGGCGCGCAGGACGACCGCGATTCCATTGCCGCCATCGCCGCCGCTGCGGACGCCGGCATCAACTGGATCGACACCGCTGCCGCCTATGGGCTGGGCCACGCGGAAACGGTGGTCGGCCGCGCGCTGCGCACGTTGCCCGCAGACCGCCGCCCGTACGTGTTCACCAAGGGTTCGCTGGTGTGGGATGCGCAGGGGCGGATTTCGCATTCGCTCGACCCAGCATCGCTTTCACGTGAAATCGACGAGAGCCTGCGCCGCCTGAACGTCGAGGCGATCGACCTGTACCAGATCCACTGGCCGGCCTTCCCGCCCGGGGCGCCGGAGCAATCGATCGAAGCCGCCATCGCTGCGCTGGCAGATGCACAGCGTGCCGGCAAGATCCGCCATATCGGCGTGTCGAATTTCGATGCGGCGCAAATGGAACGCGCCCGCTCCGTCGCGCCGATCGCCTCGCTGCAACCGCCCTACTCGCTGCTGATGCGCGGCATCGAGGAGTCCATCCTGCCGTACACGGCGGCGCATGGCATCGGCAACATCGTCTATTCGCCGCTGCAATCGGGACTGCTGTCGGGGCGCATGACGCGCGAGCGCATCGCCGCGCTGCCCGCCGATGACTGGCGCGCGCAGCGCAGCCCTGAATTTCAGGAGCCGAACCTGACGCGCAACCTGGCGCTGGTGGAGGTGCTGCGTGGCGTCGGCGCCCGGCATGGGCGCACGCCCGCCGAAGTCGCCATCGCGTGGACGCTGCGCAACCCGGTGGTGACGGGCGCCATCGTCGGCGTGCGACGGCCGGATCAGCTTGACGGCCTGCTCGGCGCGGCCAGCCTGAAACTGACGGATGCGGATCTCGCGGAAATCGACGCCGCGCGGCCGGAAACCACGGCGTCGCCAGTGCCACAAAGCCTCGTCAACGCTTGAAACTTGCTCCGCTAAACAAAGCAAAACGCACGGCGCGAACCGTGCGTTTTGCGTGGACCGATGACGTTGGCTACGTCGTCAGTTCTGCAGCTTCCACTTGCCGTCCTTGATTTCGACCATGACGCGCGAGCGCTGGTCGAGACCAAGGTGGTCCTTCGCGTTCATATTCATCACGCCGTGCGAGATCGCCAGATTGGTCGTCGTCTCCATCGCGTCGCGCAATCCCTTGCGGAACGCCGGCGTACCGGGTTGGCCCTTTTTCAGCGCTTCCGGCATCGCATTGGTGAGCAACAAACCGGCATCCCACATGTGGCCGCCAAAGGTGGAAACCTGCCCGCCGTAGGCCTTTTCATATGCCGTCTTGTACGCCAGCGCCGGCTTCTTCACCGGGTTGCTGTCTGGCAGCTGCTCGGCCACGAGGATGGGGCCCGCCGGCAGGTAGGTGCCTTCGCAGTCCTTGCCGCACACACGCAGGAAGTCGGCGTTCGCCACCCCGTGCGTCTGATACAGCTTGCCCTTGTAGCCCCGCTCCTTGAGCGCACGTTCCGGCAGCGCGGCCGGCGTACCCGAGCCTGCGATCAGCACTGCATCCGGATTGGCCGCCATGATCTTCAGCACCTGGCCTGTCACCGACGTATCGGTGCGCGCAAACCGCTCGTTAGCGACAACCTTCAGCTTGCGCAGCCCCGCCACCTTGTCGAACTCCTGCGCCCACGAATCGCCATAGGCATCGGCAAAGCCGATCAGCGCGACGGTCTTCACGCCATGGTTTGCCATGTGCTCGGCAATGGCCGTCGCCATGTGCGAATCGTTCTGCGGCGTCTTGAAGACCCACGTGCGCTTGGCGTCCATCGGCTCGACGATCCGCGCGGAGGCGGCCAGCGTGATCATCGGCGTTTCGTTCTCGGCCACCACGTCGACCATCGCCAGCGAGTTGGGCGTGACGGTCGAACCGATCACCAGGTCGACCTTGTCTTCGGTGATGAGCTTGCGCGTGTTCTTGACGGCGGTGGTCGTGTCAGACGCATCGTCGAGCACGATGTACTCGACCTTCTTGCCGGCGATTTCCTTGGGCAGCAGCGCCACGGTGTTCTTCTCGGGAATCCCCAGCGACGCCGCCGGCCCGGTGGCCGACACCGTGATGCCGACCTTCACCTGGGCGAATGCCGTACCGGCCAACAGCGCCGTCGCGGCGAGTGCAATGCGGGATGCGCGCGATACCTTCATGCCGTCTCCTGAGATAGGTCGAGCGGGTCTGCGCCCGCCCTGAATCTGCGATTGACCGACCGATGGGTCGGGGATGAACGAGTCTAGAAGGAGTCACGCCACGCGGGCAAGGGGGAGATACCCCGAACCTTAACGTGTTCACGACCTGGGCGGATTCAGCCCACGCGATACACCCGGCCGCTCTGCACGCCTTCCACGCTGCGCCGGTACGCCAACGCCGCGCGCGCTGCCGAGACCGGCTCGAAGCCCGGGAAGAACGGGCCATATGCCTCCATGGATTCGGTCAGCACCGTCGGGCTTACAGCGTTGATGCGGATGCCGCGCGGCAGCTCGCACGCGGCGGCGCGCACAAAGCCCTCCACGCCCGCGTTCACCGCAGTGGCGTTGGCGCCTTGTGCGATCGGCTCCTGCCCTACGATGCCGGTCGTCAGCGTGATCGAGCCGCCGTCGTTCAGATAATGCTGACCGACCAGCGCCAGGCGCACCTGGCCAAGCAGCTTGTCCTGCAGGCCAACGTTGAAATCCGCGGCCGTCATCTTGGTCAACGGCCCGAAGAACAGGTTACCCGCGGTGGAGACGATCGCGTCGACGCGGCCAAGCTTGTCGAACAGCGCCGCCACGCTGTCTGCGTTGGTGATGTCGACTTGATGCTCGCCCTGCGTGCGGCCGACGCGGATGATTTCGTGCGTCCCGCCCTGCTCCAGTTCTGCCACCACGGCGCGGCCCAGTGTGCCGCTGGCGCCAATCACGACGATTTTCATGCTCTGCTCCTTCGCAAATCCGGTTGGAATGGCGCCTATTCTTGGCCGAACCCCTCATGCGATAAAGCCGTGATACCTTCGGGCATTCCAAATCAATGGTTCGGAATATGGACAAGCTGCGCAGCATGGAGACCTTCGTTGCCGTGGTCGAAGGCGGCAACTTCACCGAGGCCGCGGCGCGGCTCGAGATGTCCGCGGTGATGGTCGGCAAATATGTCAGCGCGCTGGAGACGCAACTGGGCGCACGCCTGCTCCAGCGCAGCACGCGCCGCCAAAGCCTGACCGACGCCGGACGCGTGTTCTACGAAGATGCCAAGCGTGTGCTGGAACAGGTGCGCTGGGCGGAAACCTCCGTCGAACGGTTGCGCGCGTCGCCTTCGGGCACGCTGCGCGTGAGCGCGCCGACCACGTTCGGCGCGTGCGTGATTGCGCCACTGGCCGCGACGTTCCAGCAGGCACATCCGCAGGTGCGCGTGGAGTTGAACCTCAGCAACAGCATGGTCGATCTCGTCGACGAGGGGTTCGATCTCGCCATCCGCATCGGCCCGCTGGGCGATGCCGATCTGGTGGCCAAGCCGCTGTGCGTGTATCGCATGGTCATCTGTGCGTCGCCGGAGTACCTGGCGCGGTACGGCCGACCGGAAACGCCGGCCGACCTGCCGCAGCATCGCTGCCTGTCGCACATGGTGTGGAACAACCGCAATGCGTGGCAGCTTGCCGGCTGGAGCGGCGCCACGCCCTGGCGCGACGACCCGGCCTTCACATGCAACGACGGCCATGGCCTGCGCGCGGCAGCGGTTGCCGGAGCCGGCCTGCTGCTGCAGCCCGAAGTGCTCGTCGCCGAAGACCTCGCCAGCGGCCGACTCGTGCGCGTGCTGCAGGCGTATGCGCCCGAACCGCGGCCGATTCATGTGGTGTATCGGCAGGATCGGCGGCCGCTGCCGAAGCTTTCCGGTTTTGTGGAGCATTTGCTGGAGCAGGTCACGGCACGCGTGCCGGCCTAGCGCACGAATTCGTAAGGCATGGTTACTCGCCAGGTCCGCTTATCGGCTAGGCTCATCCGTTTGATCCTCCTCACATCGCTATGCCCGCACTCTCGGTTTCAGTGGATGGCCAACTTCTCGCGACGGTCTCGAGCGAGGACGGATACAACATGCTGAGCCTTCACGTGAGCTGCTCCCGGATCGACGAAAACTTCGCGACATTGAATCTCAGCGGTGGCTTTTATCCTGAGGAAGGTGACAGTACGTATCTCACATGGATCGACATGATGCCGATCCAGGCGACCCAGACGATCACCGTGTCGCTGCTCGACGAAGGTGTGACCACGCATCGGGGTAAGACCATCCAAGAGTTGTCTGACGACGATTCGGAAGCCTTCGACTATGAGCAGATGCCTCCTGTCTCGGAGATGGTCGCAGAGCTAAAGAAACGCCCTCTTCTGCGAAGTGAATACACATTCAAGTTCCTTGCGCCGGACTGCACACAACTTAACGGTCAAACGCTGCCAGAGGAGGAGTCGCTGGCAATGTCTGTCATTTGGCATGCACTGCATCGGGATGGCAAGGCACGTGTATCGCTCCATAGCTCCACGCTGGAAGGGCTCGCGGTGCGCGCCCCGTCGAATGATCATGCCAGGTACAAGCTCGGCATTGGCGAATCCATCGAACTACAGCTCGGCACTCTCCCAGCACCATGAACCCCGAAGACCTCCAACGCCTCGTCACCACGCAAATGCCCTTCGGCAAGTACAAGGGCCGCCTGATTGCCGACCTGCCGGGCCATTACCTCAACTGGTTCGCGCGCGAGGGCTTTCCGCCGGGGCAGATCGGCCGCTTGCTGGCGCTGATGCAGGAGCTGGATCACAACGGCCTGAAGGGTCTGCTCGACCCATTGCGCCAGGGCCGCTGACAACGCGATCGATCAATCGCCGTTGATGTAACGCAGCAGCCCCGTCGCCAACGCATCAAACACGACGCGGCAGCGCGGGCTGTCACGCAGGTCTTCGTGCATGGCAAGCCAGGTGTCGAGCGTGATGGAAACCTGATCGCTGAACAGCCGAACCAGATCTGCGTTGTGCCGCACCAGGCCCACCTGGCAGAAGCCGATGCCAAAGCCGGCGCGCAGCGCAGCAATTGCAGCCAGGTCACTGTCGGTGCGCAGTGCGAAGCGGTTGCGTTGGATCCACGGGAACTGCGCTCGCACGCTGCGCAGGAATGCGTTCTCCTTGTCGTAGCCGATCAACGTGTGGCCAGCGAGTTCTTCCACCGTGGTTGGCGTGCCGCGCTGTGCCAGATAGCGCTGGTGCGCAAACATCCCCAATTCAATCTCCCCCAAGTGCCGCGCGACGAGCACGCCTTGGCTCGGTGGCTGCATGCGCACGGCGATGTCCGCCTCGCGGCGCAGCAGGTCTTCCATCCGGTTTGACGGCACCAGTTCGAGCGTCAGCTCCGGATAGGCGGCGTGCAGATCGGCGAGGATGGGCGGCAGCACCTCCACCGCCACCACCTCGCTGGCGGTGATGCGCACGGTGCCGCGCACGCCCTCGCCGTGGCTGGACGCGGCGCGCAGCAAGGCGGCGCTCGTGGCTTCGAGCGACTCCGCAAACGGCCGAAGGGATAGCGCCGCTTCCGTTGGGCTCAGCCCCTGCTGCGTTCGGATGAAGAGCGACATGTCCAGCGCCCGTTCGAGCGCATCGACATGCCGCCCTGCCGTGGGCTGCGTCAGCCCCAGTGCGCGGGCGGCGCCCGACAGCGATCCTTCTCGCACGACGGCAAGAAACGTCCGATACAACTCCCAGCCGGGCTCAGTTCCGCTCATACAAATTCGTATAGCTGCACGCTCATCATCAACAATTCCATTGAAGCACAGTCGCGCCCAGAATGCGTCCATCGCAACGCTCTCCCACACCTCAGGAGCACGGTCATGGAACAGGCAAACCAACAGGCAAAACGCATCGCATTGGTACTGGGCGCCACCGGCGGCATCGGCGGTGAAGTGGCCCGTCGGCTGGTGGCACGCGGCTGGCATGTGCGGGCGCTGCAGCGCAATCCGGAGGCGCTGACGAACCGAAACGCCGCGTTCGAATGGATTCGCGGCGACGCGATGGTGCGCGAAGACGTGGTCGGCGCGGCGCAGGATGCGGAACTGATCATCCACGCCGTCAACCCGCCGGGCTACAAGAACTGGGCCGGCCTGGTGCTGCCGATGATCGACAACACCATCGCCGCCGCCCGCGCTTCAGGTGCGCGCATCCTGCTGCCGGGCACGGTGTACAACTTTGCGCCGGACACGTTTCCCGTGCTGCGCGAAACGACTGCGCAGGCACCGCTCACGCGCAAGGGCAAGATCCGCGCAGAGCTGGAGCGCCGCATGCAGGCGGCAAGCGCCGACGGCGTGCGCAGCCTGATCGTGCGCGCGGGCGATTTCTTCGGGCCGCAAACCGGCAACACGTGGTTTGCCGGCGCGCTGGTCAGGCCGGGCAAGCCCGTGCGCACCGTCACGCAGCCCGGCGCCGCGGGCATCGGCCATCAATGGGCGTACTTGCCGGATGTGGCGGAAACGATGCTGCGCCTGGTCGAGCAAGGCGACCGTCTGCCGGACTTCGCCGTCTATCACATGCGTGGTCACTGGGATGCCGACGGCACGCAGATGCCCGCTGCGATTGGCCGCGCGGTGGGCCGCCCCGTCAAAACGCGCGCATTCCCGTGGTGGCTGATGCCGGCGCTGGCGCCGTTCTCGGAGATGCTGCGCGAGATGCGCGAGATGCGCTACCTGTGGCAGCACCCGGTGCGCATGGACAACGCCAAGCTCGTGCAGGCACTCGGCGCCGAACCGCACACGCCGTGGGACGAAGCCGTGGGCGCGACGCTGCGCAGCCTAGGCTGCCGCTGAAACCCGCGCGGCCGTCGCCAGGAAGTGCGCAAGATCAGGCGTGCGCTGCCCGGCCACCTTGGCGAGGTCGTCCCACTGGCGCAGCTGCAGCGCATCGGCAGCGTATGGACGCTGCATGAAGGCCTCGGCTTCCTGCGCCGAAAACACGCCGCCTTGCAATGCCAGGCTCCGTACGGAATCGGCTGAGAGGCGCGCGTAGTAATGCGCATCCATCGCGCACAGGCAGCGCTTGGCATCCACATGCAGGCGAATCGGCTCCAGCACGGCATCGGGAAACGTCGCACGCAGAAACGGCAGCGCAAAGTACTGGTGCTGATCGTCGATGCCGTGAGCGGTTGGCGTCTCGCCCTGCAGGTTCAGCAGATGACCGAGGTCGTGCAGCAACGCGGCCGTGATGAGCTCATCCGAGGCGCCGGCCGCCTCCGCCAACGCCGCCGTCTGCAAGGCATGTTCGAGTTGGGTGACGGGCTCGCCGCTGTAGGCAAGGTTGCCGTGGCGGTCGAACAGCGTGCGGATGTCGTCGAGACTCAGGGCCATGATGCTGCGCGGGCAAATGCAGAACCTTGCAGCGTAGTCCGCCCGTGCGGCAACACGGTGACAACGCACCGCGCATTAGCCCGCGTGATCGGCGCGATTAGAAAGTTTGGTTGGGAATGCACGGCGCGCGGCCTTATCTTCAGTGCCTTCCCACACATCGGAGCGCATCATGCTCGCAGGACACGCCGTACAGGTCACGCAGGCGCTGGAACAGGTCGCGGACTATTGGTCGCCGCGCGTCGTCGGCCAGGTCAACGACCAATACATCAAGGTCGCCAAGCTCAAAGGCGAGTTCGTCTGGCACGACCACCCGAATGAAGACGAGCTGTTCTTCGTGGTCTACGGCCACCTGAAAATCGCTTTCGAAGACCGCGCCGATGTGCATCTCGGCCCCGGCGAATTCTGCGTCGTGCCGCGCGGCGTGCGTCACTTTCCGGTGGCCGACGAAGAATGCGGAATCATGCTGATCGAAACCGTAACCACGCAGCACACGGGCGATGTCGTTACCGAGCGCAGCGTGGCGCTCGAGAAGCAACTCAACGGATGAAGGCGTCGTAAGCCGTCTTCAAAATCAACGCCAGCACCACCACGATGAACACCTTGCGCACAAAGCGGCTGCCGTGCTGCAGCGCGAGGTGGCTGCCGACCTGATTGCCGGCGACGTTGGCCACCGCCATCACCAGGCCCAGCTGCCACCAGACGTGCCCCTTGGCGGCCAGCAGCAACAGCGCTGCCACGTTGGTCGCCAAGTTGACGATCTTGGTAGACGCCGACGCATGCAGGAAGTCGTACCCGAACACGCGCACGAACACGATCATCAGAAAGCTGCCGGTGCCCGGGCCAAACACGCCGTCGTAGAAACCGATGGCCGCGCCGGCCAGCAATGCCGCGGCGCGCTCGCGCCAGCCCTTGAGGCTCGGGGCGTGATCGGCGCCCAGGTTCTTCTTGGCCACCGTGTAGACGAGCAGCACCGCCAGCACGAACGGCAGCGCACGGCGCAGCGGCTCGGCCGGAATATGCGTCAGCGCCCACGCGCCGAGCAGCGAAAACACAAACGCCGTGACCACCGCCGGCGCCGTCGCGCCCCAATAGATGCGCACCGTGCGGCCGTAGCGCACCGCCGCCGTCGCCGTGCCCGACATCGACGCGACTTTGTTGGTGCCGATGAGCGTGGCGGGCGCGGTGTTCGGATACGCCGAGAACAGTGCGGGGATCTGCACCAGGCCGCCGCCACCGGCCACGGCATCGATCAGGCCAGCCAGAAAGCCGGCCACGGCGAGCAAAGCGAATTCCATCAGGAGAAACGTAACGGGAAGGATTAGCCCAGCGACTTGGGCGACGGACGTGCGCTGCGCCGCCAGCAGCCCGATGCGTCGGGCGCAAAGCCGAGTTCTGCGGCGTCTTCCGCCGAAAGCGCCGCGGGCGGCAACAGGACGTGGAGTATGCCATGTGCCCTGGCGTACTCATTGACGGCCGCCAGGGCCGCATCGCGCGTGGCCGTGTCACCGGAAAGCACCATCACGCCGACGGGCAACCACGCCACCAGACCGCCCAGCGCCAGATGGGGCACGAGCGTGATCGGCGCCACGCCGGCCAGCGCTTCACCCATTTCAACGAGGAAGCACGGATGCACGCTCGGATGGGCGAGCAGCGTATCGACGGCATGCGCGGCCTGCAGCGGCGAGGCGGTCGACGCGACGGCGGCCAGCAGGCGCGGCCGGTCTTCGGGCGTGGCAAGGCGAGTGGAGAACGTCATGGGCGGCTCAGGCGAAGGCGCCATTGTCATGCAGCGCGCGCATAGGCGTCGACACCGAATGCATTTCTCTTGTGAATTGGCGCGAACCAGAATGGATGCGTCACCCCACGGAGCCCGCCATGGCCGATCCGACACACGCCCTCACCCTGCAATTGCTGCAGTCGCTGGCCGAGCGGCCGCGGCCCTATGCTGAAGTGCTGGAAACGTGGCGGACGTCGTGCCCGCGGCTGTCGATCTGGGAAGATGCCTGCATCGACGGGCTGGTGGACTGCGTGCCCGATTCCGCGCCGGGGCTGCAGTTGGTGACGGTCAGCGCCCGGGGCCGTGCGCTGCTGGCCGGCGCCCTCGCGAAAGGCGAGCGCACAAACTAAAAGGCCCTGCCGGGGATCGCCTGGCAGG
Organism: Ralstonia edaphi; assembly: GCF_958350185.1. Classification (NCBI taxonomy): domain Bacteria; kingdom Pseudomonadati; phylum Pseudomonadota; class Betaproteobacteria; order Burkholderiales; family Burkholderiaceae; genus Ralstonia; species Ralstonia edaphi. The sequence goes on along the minus strand of NZ_CATWHI010000003.1, from coordinate 871,672 downwards.
GCCTTCATTTATTTTGCATCTCCACCGTACATGCGGTGTGTGCTGTCGTCTCCTCGCTCCCGCCTCATTTATCTCGTGCGAAAACCGTAACGCGACTGTAAAAGATGCACCGCAATGCAGCAACTAGAGCAAACCCTTACGGTGCATGAGGCACCAAGTTCAGCCGTTCGGGTGAAATTTACCGGTATCTTCGCGCATTGTGGCGTCAACGCCGCAACCAAGGCACGCGCGCCGCAATTTCGCCCATGATCCCGCGGCGGAACGTCAGCACGCAGATCACGAAGATCGCGCCCGTGACCGTGGTGACCGATTCGCCGAGGATATTGAACCCGTCGATGCCGGTGGCTCCGGCCAGGAAGCTGCCGATGTCGCCAAGCTTGTTTTCCAGCGCGATCACCAGCGCGGCGCCCAGCAGCGGGCCCGACAGGATACCCAGGCCGCCCACCAGCGTCATGAGGATGACCGAGCCGGACATCGACCAGTGCACGTCCGTCAACGTCTCGAAGCCGAGCACCAGCGTCTTGAGCGAGCCGGCCAGGCCCGTGAGCGCCGCCGACAGCACGAAGGCCAGCAGCTTGAAGCGATCGGTGTCGTAGCCGAGCGACGTGGCGCGCGGCTCGTTCTCCTTGATCGCCTTGAGGATCTGCCCGAACGGCGAGTGGATAGTGCGCACGATCAGCAGGAACGCCGCGACCACGATCACGAGCACCACGTAATACAGCGTCAGGTCCGACGACAGGTCGAGCACGCCGAACAGCTTGCCGCGCGGCACGCCCTGCAGGCCGTCTTCGCCGCCGGTGAACGGCACCTGCAGGCAGAAGAAGTACAGCATCTGCGCCAGCGCCAGCGTAATCATCGCGAAGTAGATGCCCTGACGGCGGATGGCGAGCAGGCCCACGATCAGGCCGATGAACGCGCCGGCCGCGGTGCCGGCCAGCAAGCCGAGCTCGGGCGTGACGTGCAAGTCGCGCATCATGTAGCCGGCCACGTAGCCCGCGCCGCCAAAGAACGCCGCGTGCCCGAACGACAGCAGCCCCGTGTAGCCCAGCAGCAGATTGAACGCGGACGCAAACAGCACGAAGCACAGCAGCTTGGCGACGAACACCGGATAGGCGCCCACCAGCGGCGCGGCAATCAGTGCCACCAGCAGCAGGCCGTACAGGACGTATTTGAGGGAAGAAGAGTTGGTCATGTTGGCCGCGCCGCTCATTTCTCTTTACCGAACAGGCCCGCCGGACGCACCAGCAGCACCAGCACCATGATCACGAACACCACGGTGGACGACGCCTGTGGATAAAACACCTTGGTCAGCCCCTCGATCACGCCCAGGCCCAGCCCGGTGACGATCGAACCGAGAATCGACCCCATGCCGCCGATCACCACCACCGCAAACACGGTGATGATCATGCTCTGCCCCATCAGCGGCGAGATCTGGATGACCGGCGCCGCCAGCACGCCCGCAAACGCCGCCAGCGCCACGCCAAAACCGTAGGTGAGCGTGACCATCAGCGGCACGTTCACGCCAAAGGCTTCGACCAGCTTCGGATTCTCGGTGCCGGCGCGCAGGTACGCGCCCAGCTTTGTCTTCTCGATCATGAACCACGTGGCGAAGCACACCGCCAGCGACGCCACCACCACCCACGCGCGATAGTTGGGCAGCATCATGAAGCCGAGGTCGGTGGCGCCCTGCAGCAGTTGGGGCGTGTCGTACGGCAGGCCCGAGACGCCGTAGATGGCGCGGAACACGCCTTCGATAACGAGCGTCACGCCCAGCGTGAGCAGCAGGCCATAGAGGTGATCGAGCTTGTAGATGAACCGCAGCAGCGTGCGTTCGATCACCACGCCCAGCAGGCCGATCACCAGGGGCGACAGCACCAGCATCACCCAGTACGGCACGCCCAGGTACGAGAAGCCCATCCACGTGAGCACCGCGCCCAGCATGAACAGCGCACCGTGCGCAAAATTGATGACGTTGAGCAGCCCGAAGATGACCGCAAGGCCCAGGCTCAACATCGCATAGAAGGAACCGTTGACCAGACCCAGCAGCAGCTGGCTGAGCATGGCCGGTAGCGGAACGCCGAAAATTTCCATCGCGGTCAGGAGAAGAACGCCAACACAACGTTGATGGCGCCGCCATCCACACGGATGGCGGCGCCGGATTGCCTACGCTTTTACTTCTTCATCAGCGAGCACTTCGACTCGGCCGGCGTGGTGAAAGCCTGCTCGCCCGGGATCGTCGCCACGACCTTCAGGTAGTCCCACGGCTTCTTCGATTCGGCCGGCGACTTCACCTGCAGCAGGTACATGTCGTGGATGGCACGGCCGTCCTGGCGGATGGTGCCCTTCGTGTAGAAGTCGTCGATCTTGGTCTTCTTGAGCTGCGCGATGACCTTGTCCGGATCGTCCGTGCCGGCAGCGGCCACGGCCTTGATGTAGTTCGACACCGCCGAGTAGTCCGCCGCCTGCAGGCTGCTCGGCATCTTCTTCATCTTCATGAAGTAGCGGTTGGCGAACTTGCGCGTGGCGTCGTTCATGTCCCAGTACCAGCTGTCGGTCATCAACAGGCCTTCAGCCGTCTGCAGGCCCAGGCTATGCACGTCGTTGATGAACATCAGCAGGCCGGCGATCTTCATCGACTTGGTGATGCCGAATTCCTTGGCGGCCTTGATCGAGTTGATCGTGTCGCCGCCGGCGTTGGCCAGGCCCAGGATCTGCGCCTTAGACGACTGCGCCTGCAGCAGGTACGACGAGAAATCCGACGCCGACAGCGGGTGCTTGACCGAACCCACCACCGTGCCGCCGTTGGCCTTCACCACGGCCGTGGTGTCGTTCTCCAGCGAATGGCCGAAGGCGTAATCAGCGGTCAGGAAGAACCACGACTTGCCGCCCTGCTTGACCACCGCGCTGCCTGTGCCCTTGGCCAGCGCCACCGTGTCGTATGCATAGTGGATCGTGTACGGCGTGCACTCTTCGTTGGTCAGGCGCGCCGTGCCCGCACCGATGTCGATGAACACGCGCTTCTTCTCAGAGGCCACCTTGTTCATCGCCAGGCCCGTGGCGGAGTTCGTGCCGCCCAGCAGCATGTCCAGGCCTTGCTGATCCATCCATTCACGCGCCTTCGATGCGGCAATGTCGGCCTTGTTCTGGTGATCGGCCGTCACGAGTTCGATCGGCTTGCCCAGCACCTTGCCGCCCGCATCCTCGATCGCCATCTTGACCGCCTCGACACCGCCCTGCCCGTCGATGTCGGCATACAGACCCGAGAGATCGGTGATGTAGCCGATCTTCACCTTGTCGCCGCTCACCTGCGCATGCGCGCCGAATGCAGCCGCGCCCAGCCCTACCGCCATCAATGCACCAGCCAGCTTCTTGAGTGTCATGGTCTTGTCTCCTGTGTCGTGCGCGCCGCGGATCACGCTGGCGCATGGGTCTTGCAAGTCGATCGGGAAAACGTCTTACACGCCGAGCAGTTCGTGCAGCACCGGCATCTTGTCCTGCAGTTGCGCCGCCTCGAAACGCTCGACGATGCGGCCGTGTTCCATCACATAAAAGCGATCTGCCAGCGGCGCGGCGAAGCGGAAGTTCTGCTCCACCATCACCACCGTGTAGCCGCGCTTCTTGAGCATCAGGATCATGCGGGCCAGCGCCTGCACGATCACCGGCGCAAGGCCCTCGGAAATCTCGTCGAGCAGCAATAGGTTCGCGCCCGTGCGCAGGATGCGCCCGACCGCCAGCATCTGCTGCTCGCCGCCCGACAGGCGCGTGCCCTGGCTCTGGCGGCGCTCGGCCAGGTTCGGGAACATCTCGTAGATTTCTTCGATGCTCATGCCGGCATTGCCGGTCTTGGCGACTTGCCCCTTCAGTACCGGCGGCAGCATCAGGTTCTCTTCGCACGAGAGGCTCGAGAAGATGCCGCGCTCTTCGGGGCAATAACCGATGCCGCAGTGGGCGATCTTGTGGGTCGGCAGGTCGATTGTTTCCACGCCCTGGCCGCTTGCGTCGTGCACGACGATGGAGCCCTTGCGCGTGCCCACCAGGCCCATGATGGCGCGCAGCGTGGTGGTGCGGCCCGCGCCGTTGCGGCCGAGCAGCGTGACCACCTCGCCGCGGTTCACGGTCAGGTCGACACCATGCAGGATGTGCGATTCGCCGTACCAGGCGTGCAGGTCCTTGATCTGGAGCGCGGGCGTGCTCATGCAGTGTTCTCGTGTGTTCGGGTCTAGCGTTCGCTTACGTTTGATACGCGGCATGCAGCCGCGTCGCGTGATCGATCAGCGTCGATCAGTGGCCTCAACAGCGTCAACAGCTTCAATGGCCTTCCAGCGCCGCATCGGCGGTGCCCATATAGGCTTCCATCACCTGCGGGTTCTTCGAGACCTCTTCGTACGGGCCTTCGGCCAGGATCTGGCCGCGCTGCAGCACCGTGATCTTGTCGGCGATGGACGAGACCACGTTCATGTTGTGTTCGACCATCAGGATCGTGCGGCCCTGTGCGACGCGCTTGATCAGCTCCGTCACGCGGTCCACGTCTTCGTGGCCCATGCCCTGCGTGGGCTCGTCGAGCAGCATCAGCTCGGGCTCCATCGCGAGCGTGGTCGCAATCTCCAGCGCGCGCTTGCGGCCGTACGGCAGCTCCACCGTCACGGTATGCGCGAACTGCGTCAGGCCCACCTGTTCGAGCAGCTCCATCGCGCGCGCATTCAACTTGTTGAGCGACTGCTCGCTGCGCCAGAACGCGTACGCCGTACCGAGCTGCCGCTGCAGCCCGACGCGAACGTTTTCCATCACCGTCAGATGCGGAAACACGGCGGAGATCTGAAACGATCGGATGACGCCGCGGCGTGCGATCTGTGCCGGCTTTTCCGATGTGATATCGACGCCGTTGAACAGAATCGTGCCGCGCGTCGGCACCAGGAATTTGGTCAGCAGGTTGAAACAGGTCGTCTTGCCGGCACCGTTCGGGCCGATGAGCGCATGGATGGACCCACGCTGCACGCGCAGGTTGACGTCGGACACGGCGGTGAAGCCCTTGAAGCCCTTGGTCAGTCCGCGCGTTTCGAGAATGATGTCCTGCGCCATGATTCCCTCTTGTCTCCCGCCCTTTTTATGGTGCGGATGATTGTCAACGGCTGTTGCGTTGCAAAACATCGGGGTTTTTACCGAGACGATTACACCCCGCTTACGCCCCGGAAACCCGCACCGGTATTGGCTTTCCGGCTCACGCGGGAGGGTTACGTAGAGTTACGTATCGGGGCAATGCGGATTGCGCATCCAGTGGACACGGGCGGTGTGTCACGCCCGTGTCATCGGCTTCGCCAGCCGGACCGGCGTCAGGCTGCCACGGCCTCGCCGCGGGCACGGGCCTTGCGCGCCGCACGAATCATCTCGCTCGCCTTCTCCGCAATCATGATCGTCGGCGAGTTGGTGTTGCCCGAGGTAATCGTCGGCATGACGGACGCGTCCACCACCCGCAGGCCGTCGATGCCGCGCACCCGCAGCTGCGCGTCGACCACCGCGTCTGCATCGTCGGCGCGCCCCATGCGGCAGGTGCCGACCGGGTGGAAGATGGTCGTGCCGATTTCTCCGGCCGCGCGGGCGAGTTCTTCGTCGGTCTGGAACGCGGCGCCGGGCAGATACTCCTCGGGCCGGTATTGCGCCAAGGCCGGCTGCGCGACGATGCGGCGCGTGAGCCGCAGCGAATCCGCCGCGACCTTGCGGTCTTCCTCTGTGGACAAGTAGTTCGGCGCGATGGTCGGCGCCGCAAACGGATCGGCGGACGTGACATGCACCGTGCCGCGCGACGTAGGCCGCAGGTTGCACACGCTCGCGGTAAACGCATTGAACGCGTGCAGCGGATCGCCGAACTTATCGAGCGACAGCGGCTGCACGTGGTATTCCACATCGGGCCGCGACACATGCGGATTCGAGCGCGCAAACACGCCGAGCTGCGAGGGCGCCATGCTCATCGGCCCGCTCTGATTGAACGCGTACTGCATGCCGATGAGGGCCTTGCCCCACCAGTTGGAGGCGCGCGTGTTGAGCGTGGGCACACCGTTCACCTTCACCACGCTGCGCAGCTGCAGGTGGTCCTGCAGGTTTTCTCCGACGCCCGGCAACGCCTGGCGCACCGGAATGCCGAGCGCCTGCAGACGCTCCGGCTGCCCAATGCCGGCCAGCTCCAGCAATTGCGGCGAGTTGATCGCACCCGCCGACAGGATCACCTCTTCGCGCGCAGCCACGGTGTAGTCCTGTCCTGCCCCGCGATACGTCACGCCCGTGCAGCGCTTGCCGTCAAACGTCAGCGCCCGCACCTGCGCGCCCGTCACGATGGTCAGGTTCGGTCGCTGCGACGCCGGGCGCAGAAAGCCCTTGGCCGTGTTCCAGCGGATGCCGCGTTTCTGGTTGACCTCGAAGTAACCGACGCCGAAGTTGTCGCCGCGGTTGAAGTCGCTCGTGCGCGGGATGCCCGCCTGCACAGCCGCTTCGATGAAGGTCTCCAGCACCTGCCAGTGCAGGCGTTGCGGCTCGACGCGCCATTCGCCGCTCGCGCCGTGCCATTCGTTCGCGCCGCCGTGATGGTTTTCACTGGCCTTGAACAGCGGCAGCACCGCATCCCACTTCCAGGAATCATCACCGGTGATGGCCGCCCAGCCGTCGTAATCCTCGCGCTGACCGCGCATGTAGATCATGCCGTTGATCGACGAGCAGCCACCGAGCACCCGGCCGCGCGGATAGCCCAGCGAGCGGCCGTTCAGCCCGGGCTCTTCGCGCGTGCGATACAGCCAATCGGTGCGCGGATTGCCGATGCAATACAGATAGCCGACGGGGATGTGAATCCAGTGGTAATCGTCCTTGCCGCCCGCTTCGAGCAGCAGGACCGAAACGTCGGGGTCGCGGGTCAGCCGGTTGGCGAGGACGCAGCCTGCGGAGCCTGCGCCGATGATGATGTAGTCGTAGGTGTCCATGTCTCCGTGCTTCTTTCCTTGGTGTTATTGGTTTTTGTTTTTGTGGTGCAACCAATTCACTTCAAATCAAATCCGCGAAGCCAGCCACTCCGTCATCTTCGCAAACACCTCGCTACGCAGCGGCTCGGCTTCGTTAAAGATCTCGTGATAGCCGTTGTCGAACCATGCCAAGGTCCGCAAATCTTCCGGCGCATTCGCATAGAAATCGCGGCTGCCGGAGGGATCGACAATCGCATCCGCGCCTCCAGCCATCAGCAGCATCGGCGCTTCCAGGCGCGGCGCATCCTGCTGCGCCTGCGTGATCGCATTGAGCATGAACTCCAGCAATGATGCGCTGATCGTGCTTTGCACCAGCGGGTCTGCACGATAGGCGGCAGCGACGCTGGGATCGTGCGAAAGCTTGGCCGGATCAACGGGATTGGGCACCGGCAACCGCGGCGCGATGGCGGAGAGAATCCCCCGCACGATGCCCGTTCCGGGCGGCAATTTCACGCGCAACGCGGGCGATGACAGCAGCACGCCACGCACGGGGCGGATACGCGCGGTGGTGAAGCGCGCGACGATCAACCCGCCCATGCTGTGGCCAAGGACGAACGGCATCTCGTGCCATTCGGCGACGACGGCATCGACGATTTCTGCGAGGTCGGTGAGGTAGTTGTCTTGCGCGTCGAGCGCCATGCGCGCGCCGCCGCTCTTGCCGTGGCCGCGCAGGTCGAAGGCCCGTACGCGCAGGCCAAGGTCGGTGAGCACCTTGGCCACATGTGGATAGCGGCCGCTGTGTTCGGCCATGCCGTGAACGAGGATGACGGTACCGCGAGGTTCGCCCATGTCGGGCACGGGCAACCACGTGCGGACCAGCAGTTCAGTGCCGTCCTTCATGCGCTGGCGGCTTTCCAGCGCTGGATGGGCGGTGACCTGAGCGGGGGCTTGCGTCATCGGCGTCTCCTCCTTGGGTTGCCAGATTGTGGCATAGACGCCGCCTGCCGCAATCTGCGTCAATAGAGCGGCCCGTCAGTGGCAGCAGGCGTCGGGGTCGGAGTCGGGGCCGCCTTCCCCGTCCTCGCCGGCCACGCGCTGGAGGATCGGGCAATCAGGCCGGTCATCACCGTGGCAGGCATTGGCAAGCGTCATGAGCGTGTCGCGCATGCTCTGCAGCTCGCTGATGCGCGCATCGAGGTCGGCCACGTGGCGCAGGGTCACGGCTTTCACATCGGCGCTGGCGCGTTCGCGGTCGTTCCACAACGACAGCAGCGTGCGAATCTCTTCCAGCGAGAAACCCAGCGAGCGAGACCTGTGGATAAAGCGCAGCACATGCAACGCCCGCGCGTCGTACATGCGGTAGTTGCCTTCGGTGCGCGGGCTCGGCGGCAGCAGGCCGATGCTTTCGTAGTAACGGATCATCTTGGCCGACACGCCGCTGGCCTTCGCGGCCTCGCCAATGTTGACCGGTCCTTTGTCGACGAGATGAGTGCGCGTCATGCGTTGTCTCCGGTGGCGCGCCAGCGGCGCAGCATCAGCGCATTGGTGACCACGCTCACGCTGGAGAACGCCATGGCCGCGCCGGCAAATGTCGGGTTCAGCAAGCCGAATGCCGCCAGCGGAATGCCCACCACGTTATAGATGAAGGCCCAAAACAAGTTCTGGCGGATCTTTGCGACGGTGCGGCGCGACAGGTCCAGCGCGTCGCTCACCAGGCGGGGCTCGCCGCGCATGAGCGTGATGCCGGCGGCCTGCATCGCCACATCGGTGCCGGTGGCCATGGCAATGCCGACATCGGCCGCAGCCAGCGCCGGCGCGTCGTTGATGCCATCGCCGACCATCGCCACCACATGGCCGCCCTTCTGCCATGCCGTCACGCGCGCGGCCTTGTCTTGCGGCAGCACTTGCGCGGCCACTTCATCGATGCCAAGTGCCTGCGCCACGCTGCGCGCCGCACCAGCGTTGTCGCCAGTCACAAGCGCGGTGCGCACGCCGCGCGCCTGCAGCGCGGACACGGCTTCCTTCGCGCCGGGCTTCAGCGCATCGCCAAAGGCAATCAGCCCGCGCAGCTGCACGCCGCTTTCGTCACGCTGCGCAAGCCACGAGACGGTGTTGCCTTGCGCCTCCAGCGCATCGGCGCGCGCTTGCAATGCGCTGCGATCGAGTCCCAGTTCATCCATCCACCGCGCGTTGCCGAGTTGCAGCGACGCGCCATTCACGATGCCGCGCGTGCCGCGTCCGGCCAGCACTTCCGGCGATTGCGCGGGCGTGACAGCGCGACCGCGCTTCTTGGCATAGTCGCGCGTGGCCTGTGCCAGCGGGTGCGTGTTCTCGGCCTGCAGCGCGGCAAGCTGGTCGAGCAGCGTGTCGGCGTCAATGCCGGATGCCGCTTCCACCGCCGTCACACGCGGCTGGCCGACGGTAAGCGTGCCCGTCTTGTCGAAGACAACGAAATCGACTTGTTGCGCGCGCTCCAGCGCCTGCGCATCGGCAATGAGAATGCCCCGCCGCGCGCCCGCACCCGTGCCGGCCATGATGGCGGACGGCGTGGCAAGGCCGAGCGCGCACGGGCAAGCGATCACCAGCACCGCCACGGCGTTCACGATGGCCGTCTCCCAACCCGCGCCAGCGATGAACCAACCCGCCAGCGTCAGCAACGCCGCCACCAGGACCGCCGGCACGAAGATGGCGCTCACGCGGTCGACCAGTTGCTGGATCGGCGGCTTGGCGGCCTGCGCGTCTTCTACAAGACGGATGATGCGCGAGAGCATCGTGTCTGCGCCGATGGCCGTGGAGCGCACGAGCAGCACGCCGTCGGTGGCGACGGCACCGGCGGTCACCCGGTCGCCTTCGCGCTTGGGCACGGGCAGGCTTTCGCCGGTCAGCATGGATTCATCGACGTGGCTCGCGCCTTCCAGCACCACCGCATCCACGGGGATCCGTTCTCCGGCGCGCACGGACACCACATCACCCACACGCACCTGGGCGACGGGGGTATCGCGCAGCGTGCCGTCGGCACCGCGCACGCGAGCGGTGTCGGGGCGCAACGCCTGCAGGGCGCGGATGGCCTGGGCAGTCTGGCGCTTGGCACGCACTTCCAGCCACTTGCCAAGCCGCACCAGCGTGATGACCACGGCGGCGCTTTCGAAGTACAGGTGCGGCGCATGGTGCATCCCGTCCGCCCCGGCGCGCCACCAGAGCCACAGCGACAGCCCATACGCCGCCGACGTGCCAAGTGCCACCAGCAGATCCATATTGCCGGCGCCCGCACGGAGCGCCTTCCAGCCCGCCTTGTAGAAGCGCGCACCAATGACGAACTGCACCGGCGTCGCCAGCAGCCATTGCGCCCAGGCCGGCAGCATCCAGTCGCCGCCGAACCACCCGGCGATCATCGGCAACACCAGCGGCACAGACAGCGCGGCGGCAATCCACACGGGGCCGGCACCGTCCCAGAAGTCGGGTTCGGCAACAGCAGGCGCGGCGGTTTCGTCGGAAGCGACGCGCGCCTCATAGCCCGCTGCGGTGACGGCGGCGACCAGCGCATCGCGGGCCGCACCGCCCTGCACGCGGGCGCGCTCGGTCGCGAGATTCACGCTCGCTTCGGTCACGCCCGGCACGGCGCGCAGGGCACGCTCGACGCGCCCCGCGCAGGCAGCGCAGGTCATCCCGCTGATATCCAGATCGGTAGAGGCCACGTCGGCAAGGCTGGCGGCAGTCATGGAAGCGTCCGTTCTAAGGTAGATGGCATCAGCCTAGACCTTCCCATCTTGGTAAGGTCAAGCGCCATTTTACGCTTGCGCTTCCCACGATGGGAAGGTTCATACTGCTGCCGTGATTCACCCTTCCCTCTTTCAGGAGCCAACCATGACGACGTCTTCCACGACCTTTTCCGTGACGGGCATGAGCTGCGGCCACTGCGTATCGGCCGTCACGCGGGCGGTGCAGCAGGTCGATGCCGGCGCCAATGTGCAGGTCGACCTCGACAAGCAGACCGTGGCCGTCACCAGCGGCGCCAGCGCCGATGCGGTCAAGGCCGCCATCGAGCAAGCCGGCTACCCGGTCAAAGCTTCCGCCTGAGCCGGGCGGTGGCAACAAAAAAGGCGTGCCGCTGTGGCACGCCTTTTTGTTTGCGCGGAAGCCGCTTAGAAGCGGTAGCCGACGTTCAGGAAGGTCACGACCGGGTTGATCTTGATCTTCGCTTCACTCTGAATGTGCACGCCGTTGATCAGCGTGGTGTCGATCTTGGCCGTGGTCTTCAGCGGCAGATAGGACACCGACAGGCCAACGAACCAATCCTTGGTGATGGCGTAGGTCGCGCCCACGTTCAGCACCGGGTTCAGCGAGCTGTCGGTCGTCACATTGCTCTTGCTGCCCGGCGTGCCGCGGCCCAGGACCTGGTTCTGGAACGCGCTGCTGGTGATCTTCTCGTCGGAGAACCAGGTGTAGTTCAGGCCGGCGCCGACATACGGACGGAACTTGCTGTCCGCACTGAAGAAGTACCACTTGGCCAGCACGGCCGGGCTCCATTGCTTGGCCGAACCGATTTCGCCATAGCCGGAGAACGAGCCGGTGCCTTCAATCTTGTGGCGCGGCGGCAGACCACCCACCAGTTCGACGGCGACGTTGTCGGTGAAGAAGTGTGTAAAGGCGAGACCAACGGTATCGGCTTCCTTGATCTTCGCGCCGGTGTTCGGCACCGATTGATTGACGGGTGCGCCGCCAACGCTGTTGACGAACAGCGGGTCGCTCGAGCTATTCGGCATCACGCGGAACCAGCCGAGGCTGACGATGTTGCTGCCGGCAGCCTGTGCGTGTGCGGCGGTGGCGAGGATCATCCCGGCGGCGGCCGCCAGTGCTTTTTTATAGGCCATCTCTGTATGTGCTCCTGTGTCAGACGCATCCGATACAAACGTGTGGATACGTTTGCGGTGCGTTCTATGTCTCCTCCCAGGCGGAAGGGATGGCCATTATCCCGTGTGATTGCCCTGGCTAGAACCCTTTTTCTAGAGGTTTCCTGTTACAAGCTGTGCGCTAGATCGGCCTGCAGCGAGCGTTTTCAGCACATGCTCAGTTTTTAAACAGGCTTGGACTTGGACAACGCAAGTACGCACGCGGCCAGATCCCACAGGGCACTGCCGACGCTCTTGAACACCACCGGCGACACCGGCGCGGGCTGCGTAAGTGTGTCCGGCAGCGCGTCGACGCACTGTTGTAACGGCCGCACACGCGACCACGGCACGCCAGCCTGCAGCAGGTCGCCAGCCTCCGCTTCGAGGTCGACGAGGGTGTCGGCGTACAGCCGATCGACGGCGGCGGCATGCACGCACAGGCGTGGCGGCAACTCGGCCATATCCGGCCGGAACGCGCCAACGGCGGCGATGAAGTGATGCTCGCCCCACGCATAGCCGGCGGGGTGTCCCGGATCGCCCAAATCCGGGAGCACCGGTTGCGATGACGGCGTAGCAGTAATTACGAGCGACGTCTGCGGCAATGCCGCGCGGGCAGCTCCTGCCGCACCTTCAGCATCGCCACCGGCCAGCGCCGTGGCGTTCATCCCGAGTGCGCGTGCGTGGGCCGCCAGGCCATCGGCGCTGGCAGCCGTGCGCGCAATGATCGTGACGCGTCGTGTGCCTAGGCCGAAGCGGAAGGCTTCCAGGTGGGCGCGCGCCTGTGCACCGGCGCCAATCAGCAGCAAATCACCCGCCGGCTCAGGTGCCAGCAAGCGCGCCGCCAGCAACGACACGGCGGCGGTGCGGTGCGCGGTCACGGTCGGGCCATCGAGCATCAGCCGGCGCTCGCCGGTGCGGGCGTCCATCACCACGACCTCGCCGTGAATGGCTGGCAAGCCCTGGCCAGGGTTGTGCGGGTGCACGGTGATCATCTTGGTGATGGCGATGTCGGCATTGGACGCCGGCATCAGCAGCAGACTGCCGCCGCCCGCCACGGGCATCACAAGACGCGCCGGTGCCTGGGCGCGGCCGGCGCGTGCGTCGCGCAACACCTGGGCGATGGCATCGGCCAACGCAGCGTAAGGCAGGCGGGCTGCCGTGGTGGCAGCGTCGAGGGTCTCCAGCATCGGGCTCCCGCAGCGGAAGAAACGTCGGACGGACTTATGCAGCGGCGCGGCGCGGCGGCGGTGTGCGGCGCGTGAGCAATCCCGCGCTGATGAGCAGCTGCGCAGCGGCGTAGCTCCACCAGATCGCCAGCTCGTGGTCGGTGAACGGAAAGACGAACACGCTGATGCCGATCATCGCGTCGGAAGCCGCAAAGGCCAGTGCGCCCCAGGCCGTCAGCGGCCCTGGCAGGCGCGCCAGCAATGCCGCGCACACCATCGCCGACAGCACGACCATGTAGGCAATCACCGGCCCCTTCAACTCACCCAGGCCCGGCCAGTACCACAGCAGCATGCCGATGGCCACGCCGATCATCACACCCACACCGACCATGCGCAGGGCCGACGACGCCCCGCGCAGCCCAATCAGCACCCGCAGATAGCACAGATGCGCCAGCAGGAAACAGCCCAGCCCAGCCATGAACGAGAACGCGAACCCCGGCAGAGCGAGCCACAGATCCCCGAACGCGGAAAACACCATGGCGCCGATCAGCCAGCGCCGCTCACGCGGAATCTCGTGCAGCGAGGCTGCGCGTGCCAGCAGCAACGCCATCAGCATCTTCCACAGCGGCTGCGCGACGATGCGGCCAACCAGCGGCGTGCCCGGCGGGACTTCCACGGCCACCATGGTCAGCATGCCGCCGTAGGTGACGCCCGCCACTGCGGCAGCCACCCACCACGCGCGAACCCGTGCCGGCATGCCGTAGCCGCCTGACAGATGCGCCGGCGCGTGCGCCGGATGCGTGGTGTGTCCGTCAACCATCGTGGTCTCCCGCCCAAGACAGGCGTTTCATATCAGCAAAGTAAGGTCGGTTTGCAGCGTGACACGCCGCGCACCCTGGCGCAAGGCGCGAATCTACCCACCGAGGTGGGATAGCGGCAAGGCGCCATCCCGCTTCAAGGCCGTCAATACGATATTGGAACGGACATTGTCCACACCCGGCACGCGCATCAGTTTGCGCATGACGAATTCCGACAACGCCGGCAGATCGGGCACCACCACGCGCAACATGTAATCGGCATCACCCGCCACGGAGTAGCACTCCTGCACCGCGTCGAGCAGGCTGATCTCTTCGCGAAAGCGTTCGACGATGGCGTCGCCGTGGTGCGCCAGCTTGACGCTCGCGAACACCGTCACGCCCAGCCCCAGCCCCGTCGGCGAGAGCACCACCCGGTAGCCCTCGATCACGCCTTCCGATTCAAGCCGCGCCAGGCGCCGCCCGACCTGGCTGGCCGACAGGTGAACCTGTTCCGACAGCTGCTGATGCGTCGCACGCCCATCGCGCTGAAGGGCCGCCAGCAGGGCCAGATCGAAGGTATCAAGCGAAATCATGCACATCTCCTGCGTTTTCAGGCAGCATTTTGCACGATTTTCGCAGACAAGGCGCAATGGATCTTTGTTTTGCGGCCAACCCGCGTGGCGCCCCCAATACACTGGCCGGACCCTGATTGCACGAGATCGACATTACAAATGGCCATCGCAACCAACGCCCCCGACGCAGCCCAAAACGCCGCCCCGGCCGGCTTCAACGGCACCCTGACCGACAAGCTGCGTGAGCAGTTCGCCGAAGGCCTCGACGGCCAGACGCTGCGCCCTGATTTCACCATGCAGCAGCCGGTGCATCGCTACACCGCCGCCGATCATGCAACGTGGCGCACGCTGTACGACCGCCAGGAAGCGCTGCTGCCGGGCCGCGTGTGCGATGAATTCCTGCAAGGCCTGTCGACGCTGGACATGAGCCGCGACGCCGTGCCGTCTTTCGACGAACTCAACGAAACCCTGATGCGCGCCACCGGCTGGCAGATCGTCGCCGTGCCGGGCTTGGTGCCCGACGAAGTGTTCTTCGATCACCTCGCCAACCGCCGCTTTCCTGCAAGCTGGTGGATGCGTCGTCCCGATCAGCTCGATTACCTGCAAGAGCCGGATTGCTTCCACGACATCTTCGGCCACGTGCCGCTGCTGATTAATCCGATCTTTGCCGACTACATGCAAGCCTACGGCAAGGGTGGCCTTAAAGCCGCGCGCCTCGGCCAGCTCGACATGCTCGCGCGCCTGTACTGGTACACGGTGGAATTCGGCCTGATCCGCACGCCGGCCGGCCTGCGCATCTACGGCGCGGGCATCGTGTCGAGCAAGAGTGAATCGGTGTACGCGCTGGATTCGGCCAGCCCGAACCGCATCGGCTTCGACGTGCGCCGCATCATGCGCACGCGCTACCGCATCGACACGTTCCAGAAGACCTACTTTACGATCGACAGCTTCGAGCAGTTGTTCGACGCCACGCGTCCGGATTTCACGCCGCTGTATCAAGAACTCGCCGCGCTGCCGACCATCGGTGCCGGCGATGTGGTGGAGGGGGATGTGGTGCTGAACGTGGGCAACCGCGAAGGTTGGGCGGACACGGCAGACATCTGAGCGCTGACTATACTGCGCGCATTCAAGACAGAACTTCGCCCCAATCATGATGCCGACCCTGAACGAAGACCAACGCAAAGCCCTCTTTGCCGAAGTGCCAGGCTGGACGCTCCAGAGCGACCGCGACGCCATCCAGAAGACTTTCACCTTTGCCGACTTCAACGCCGCGTTCGGCTTCATGACGCGCGTGGCCATCAAAGCCGAGCAGATGAATCACCACCCCGAGTGGTTCAACGTGTGGAATCGCGTGGACATTACGTTGTCCACACACGATGCGAATGGGCTCACGCACCGTGACGCCGATCTCGCGCGCTTTATCGAGCAGGCCGCGAAAAGCGCAGGCGCCACTGGCGCGAAGTAATCACCGCAATGCTGGCGCTCAGCCCTGTGTGGCTGCGCGCCACGCCTCATACGCTGCCCGCGCCTTGTCGCCCAATTGCTCAGGGGCGATGCGGGTGGCGCCTTGTACAATCATCAGCGCATACGGCTTGGCCAGCGCCGACGCCTCGGCACACAGCCGCAGTTCCTCGCCTTCGGCGGGAGAACGGGCACGCCAGAAATTGATGGCGGCCTCCAGATCGGTGATGGTGAGCAGGGCATCGGTCATCCGCGCATTGTAGCGCTGCCCAATCTCGCCGATTGTCCCTTTTTTGCCCTTTTCCGCCCGCACTCTGGATCGAGTCAATGCGCATCCTGCTGATTGAAGACGACCGTGCCATCGCCAGCGGCATCCATGCCGGACTCACGCAAGCCGGACATCGCGTGCATGTCGTGCACGACGGTGTCTTCGCCACTGAACAGCTCACCCGGCAGACCCACGATCTGGTGATCCTTGATCTCGGGCTGCCCGGTATCGACGGCATGACGCTGCTATCGCAGTTTCGTGCGCGCGATCGCGTGACGCCCGTGCTGATCCTTACCGCGCGCGACGGCCTGCTCGACAAGGTGAACGGCCTGAACGCCGGCGCCGACGATTACCTGCTCAAGCCGTTCGAGATGCTCGAACTCGTGGCACGCGTGGGCGCCCTGCTGCGCCGTCGCAATGATTCGACCGAACCCGCCGCGCGGCCCGACATCCTTGTCGGACGCTTGCGCATGAGCGGCATGGAGCGGCGCATCTTTGTCGACGCCGCCCCGCTGGAACTGTCGCCGCGCGAGTTTGCCGTACTGGAGTTGCTGATGCTGCGCCAGGGCCGTGTAGTCAGCAAGGCGCAATTGCAGGATCATCTTGCAAGCTTCGGTCATGCCATCGGCGAAGCCAGCCACGACGTGGTGGGCGACACGGCCATCGAAGTCTATGTGCACCGCGTGCGCCGCAAGATCGAACATTCCCAGGCGGAGATCGTTACGGTACGCGGCTTCGGCTATTTGTTGCAGGCAAGCGCCGCGGCGTAGTTCTCGCCCATGTTCAAGCGCCATCGTCCCGCCTCGTCGTCGGCTTCAGCAGCACCGGCCAAGGGCGGCAACGGTGCGATCAGCCTGCGCCTGCATCTGTTGCGTGCGCTGGCGACACCGCTGTTTGGTTTGATTGTGGGAACCGGCGCCCTGTCGTACTGGCTGGCGGCGCACTACACCGCACAGGTGTTCGATCGCGCATTGGTGGGTGTGGCCAACACGCTGGCGGAGCAACTGCGCATCGCCGGTCCGCATGTGCCGGCCGCCAAGCTCTACGACATTGCCCTCACTGCCCAGACGCTCGTTCAGAACAGCGGTGAAGACCGCATCTACTGGCGCATTTCGGGCCCCACGGGCACGCTCGTCGGGCGCGACACACCGCTGGGCTACGGCTCCGGCCAGGTCCGCATTGGCGATGCGCGCGTGTTCTACAGCTGGATTGACGGCAAACAGGTGCGCGCGGTGCATCTGCTCGTGCCGGGCGTAAGCGCGGAGGTGCCCAAGCCGCGCTCGCCGCGCCAACCCGTGCCGCCCGAACCCGAAGACGACGTCACGCGTCCAGCGCTCGCACCTACGCAGGCGCAGACGGCACCGGCGCTCAATCCATCCAACCCGCCCGATGCCATGCAGGCCGAAGACGGCATCGTCGTGGAAGTGGCGGAGCTGCTGGACCATCGCGATACGGCCGCCAAGGAAGTGCTGCTGTCGGTATCGATTCCGTTGATCGTGCTGCTGGCCATCGGGGGGCTGATCCTCTCGCTCGTGCTCAAGGAAGAGCTGCAGCCGCTGCAGACGCTGGCCGACACGCTCAACAAGCAGAGCGCGCGTTCGGTGAGGCCGCTGCCGGCGGAATCTGCGGAACGCGTCCCGGCCGAATTGCAACCGCTCATCAACGCGATGAACGCGCTGCTGGCCCGGTTGCGCGACGCACTCGAAGCCCAGCGCACCTTCATCGCAGACGCTGCACATCAGCTGCGCACACCGCTCACCGCGTTGAAGCTGCATGCCGACCGCGCCGTCGATGCCAAGACATTGGACGATGCCCGGCCAGCGCTGCTGGAGCTGCAATCGGGCGCCAACCGCGCGGTGCGCTTGTCCAACCAGTTGCTGACGCTGGCGCGTGCGGAGCCCGGCATGACGCTCGATCAGCTGGGCCCGCCGATGCGGGTCGATCTCGTTTCGCTGGCGTTCGATACCGGCGCTGAGTGGGTACCGCGCGCACTCGCACGCGGGCTGGATCTCGGCTTCGAGGCCTGGCCGCAGGACGCAGCATCGCCGGGTTCGTTGCAGGCGCCAGTGCTGGCCAACGTGGTGCTGCTGCGCGAGGCCATCAACAACCTGCTCGACAACGCCATCAAATACGTGCCGGCGGGCGGGCGCGTGACCTTGCGCGCCGGCATGGAGGCCGACGCGGCATCCCGATGGTGGGGTGTCGTGAGTGTGGAAGACAACGGCCCGGGCATTCCGCCCGAGCGGCGCGGTGAAGTCTTCCAGCGCTTCTTCCGTGGGGATGCGGACCACCGCCCGGGGCAACCGCAAGGCAGCGGCCTGGGCCTGGCCATCGTGCACGACATCGTGCGTCTGCACGGCGGCACCGTCGCCATCGATGATGCGACCGCACGTGATGGCAGCCGCGTGATGCGCTTCGTGCTGCGCCTGCCGCTGGCAAGCGAATCCGTCTGAACGACGGACGTTCGGCTTACTTCTTCTTTTTCTTCGCGGGCGGCGCCAGCATCGTGCCGCGGCACTTCTTCGCGCCGCAGCGGCACGCAAACTGTTCCTTCAATGCCTTGGTCTGACGGCCTTCGATGACGAGGCCGTAGTCGTAGAACAGTTCTTCACCAGGTTCGATATCGCGCAGCGCGTGAATGAACACGCGGCCATCCGCTTCGCGCGCCTCGCAGTTCGGCTTGCAGGCGTGGTTGATCCAGCGCGCGCGGTTGCCGCCGTACTTGGCGTCGATCACGCTGCCGTCTTCCAGGCTGAAATAGAACGTGTGATTCGGGTCGGACGGATCATGCGGATGGCGGCGCAGCGCCTCCTTCCACGTGATGTGCTCGCCCTTGTATTCGATGATCTTCTTGCCGCGTGCGATGGCGACCACGGCATACACGCCGCGTCCATGCACGCCCGATTCGCGCACCTCAATGCGATCGCGGCGGCGCAGTTTGGCCGGCGCTTCCGTCGCGGGCGAGGACTCAGCCAGAGCCGGCGTGGCATCAGGGGACGTGCGTGTCATGGGAAATGGCGCAGTAAAGCGAAACAAAAACGTCGATCAACGAAGCCGTGAGCCTACACCAAAAGCATGGCATCTCGACACGTGCGGCAACCCCATGCCGCCCGGCCAATGTGGATAACTCGGCCTGCCGCTGTGGATAACTACCGGCAAAGGCTGTTGGCTGTCTGTGGCTGCCCTGTCGACGGTGTGGGCACAAGTGACGGACCTGCCCGTCGGACGATCGGGAAAAACAGCAAGCTATCCACCTGAGGGCACACGCGGTACCCCCTGTTTTGCTTGCGACAAGTGCTTGAACATAAAGCGGTTTTTGTACTTATCCACAGAAACTATCCACCGTTATCTACTACTACTATCTGTATACATAAGAAAAAAGGTAAACCCGTCAATCGACTTGCGTCGAACCGATCAGCGAACCAACAAGCCAACCGCAAACCAGAACACCACGCGTCAACATTGATGTGATGGGATCGCCTCGCAACGTAGGCCCCATGCGGGTTTACGGAACCCACATGCCACGCGCCGTTACAAAGCTCACGTGCCGACGCTGTTCGCATGCCGGTATCATGTCGCCCTTGGAGCCATCCCCCGGACGCTCTGTTGTGTGTTTTATCTACTCTTGAAGGGAGTCAAGCAATGACGAAAACCGAACTGATCGACGCCATCGCCAGCGGCGTAGACGGTCTGACCAAGGCCAAGGCCGAGCAGGCACTGAACGTGACGCTGCAAGCCATCATGGAATCCGTTGGCAAGGGCGATGCGGTCAGCCTCATCGGCTTTGGTACCTTCAGCCAAGGTGAGCGTGCCGAGCGTATGGCCCGCAACCCGCGCACCGGCGAAGAAATCAAGGTTGAAGCAGCCAAGACGGTCAAGTTCAAGGCCGGCCAGAAGTTCAAGGACGCTGTCAACGCCTGATGCAATGACAGCCCTCGGCGCAGCCAGCCCGTCTGGTGAGCGCCAACGACGTGGCATGCCATTGCATGCGTGAATCGACCGCAGCATTGGCGTACCACGTCGGAAGGCCTGTCTCCCCGTCAGGCCATCCCTTCCCTCCTCTTCCATGTCCCGCCCTCTTCTGCGCAATTCGCTCGTTCTGCGTATTGCCCTGCCGATCGTCCTGATCGCACCGGTCCTTTGGTTTGCCGGTTGCGCGACGCCGCCTGCGCGCCCGCAAGCCGAACCGCTGCCCGACAACGAAGTCGTGCAGACGCGCCCAGGCGCGACACCGCGTGAAAAGATGATCGAGATTGCCCTGACCGAATGGGACCGATGGGGCCGCCAGGTCGTGCGCGTGGGGCGTGACGATACGTATTGCGTGGCCGGCGGCGGTTTTCCAGACCAGCCGCAAGGCCGCTGGCTGACACCCGACGACCCGACGCCCGCCCCGTCCGATGAAGAAAGCGGTACCGACATGCCGCTGCCCAAAGCGGTTGCAACGCCCGCTGCTCCAGCCCCCGCACCTTGCCTGCGCTATCCCGACGGCACGGGCGGTGAAGCCACCGCGCGCGGCTGCGTGCTGGCCAAGCGCTACTGGGCCATCGTCGGCAAGACGCCGACGTGCCAGCAGCTCACGACAGGCGGCTGGGCGTGGTCTGCGGTGTTTATCTCGTGGATCATGCGCAAGGCCGGCCTGCAGAACGATCAATTCCTGACGGGCGCCACGCATGCGGAATACGTGACCGATGCGCGCGACCGTCTGCTCAAGCATCCCGCCTTCGTGCTCGAACGCACGCCGGCCGTGCCGCGCCCTGGCGACCTCATCTGCACCGCACGCGGCGCCGATCGCTTCATGACGGATCCGGCCGAGATCCAGGCAGGCAGAACGCCCATGCACTGCGACTTGGTCGTCGAGGTGGACCCGGTGCGCCATGAAGTGAAATCGATTGGCGGCAACGTGCAGCAATCGGCATCGATGAGCATCACCGAGTTGAATGACGCGAACCAGCTCGATCCGTACACGAACTCGGTCATGCAGTGGTTGGTGATCCTGCGCAACCAGTTGCCCTAGCAGACGGCAGATGTAACGTTGTTTGACGCCCGGCGTAAATTCATTAACATGTGAATCATTTAAGCGCCGGCAGCCCGACCGGCGCATGGCCCCTGCGATCAGGAGACAGGTCATGACGGTGCTTTCGCTTTCACCCGACGCCGGATCGAGCATCCAGGCCCATCGCCCGGACTGGTGCGGCCCACATGAATGGGCCGCGCGCGTGAAGCTGGCGGCGTGCTACCGCATCTTTGCGCAGCTCGGCTGGACCGAACTGATCTACAACCACATCACGTTGCGCCTGCCACCCGAAGATGGCAGCGCCGACGCTGGCGGCCCGCATTTCCTCATCAACCCGTTTGGCCTGACCTATGCCGAGGTTTGCGCGTCGAACCTCGTGAAGATCGACCTGCAGGGCAATGTGCAGCGCGCGGCGAGTCAGCCGGACTGGCCCGTCAACCCGGCCGGCTTTACCGTGCATGCCGCCATTCACGCCGGCATTCCGGGTGCGCATTGCGTGATGCACACCCACACCACCGCCGGCATGGCCGTGGCGTGTGCGCGCGATGGTCTGTCGATCAGCAACTTCTACGCAGCGCAGTTGCACGGCAAGGTTGCGTATCACGACTTTGAAGGCATTACCGTGCATGCCGATGAAGGGCCGCGGCTGGTGAAGAACATCGGCGACAAGCCTGCGGTCATTCTGCGGAACCACGGGTTGCTGGCCTGGGGCGATTCGATTGCGCGGGCCTTTGCGGTGTTGTGGCTGCTCAACCGCGCGTGCGAGATCCAGCTTGCCTCCACGTCGATGGGCGCGGTGCTTGAGATTCCCGAAGCGATTGCGCGCAACTGCACGCGCGATTCATTGCAGTTCAATCCGAACTTTGGCGCGGGTGAAGACGTATTCGCCGCGCTGACCCGCAGCATTGACCGCATCGACTCTTCTTACCGAACCTGATCACATGACACGCATTTGCATCGTGGGCGCCGGCGCGGTCGGCGGTTATCTTGGCGCGAAGCTGGCGTTGGCCGATCAACCTATCAACGTGTTGGCGCGCGGCGCGACGCTTCAAGCGCTGCAAGCAGAAGGTCTGCGGCTGACCGAAGACGGCAATACGCGCTCTGTGCCGGTACACGCGAGTGACGATGCGCATGCGCTCGGTGTGCAGGATGTCGTCGTCGTTGCCGTCAAGGCGCCCGCCATGGAAAGCGTGGCACAAACCATCGCCCCCCTCATCGGCCCTGAAACCTGCGTGGTGGTGGCGATGAATGGCGTCCCGTGGTGGTTCTTTGATCGACATGGCCCGCTGGAAGGTCTGCGCCTGCAATCAGTCGATCCGCACGGCCGTATCGCCCAGACCATTCCAACCAAGAACGTGCTCGGCTGCGTAGTGCATTTGACGTGCTCGACGACGGCGCCGGGGCATGTACGTCATGGGTTCGGCAAACGGCTGATTCTTGGCGAACCCGCGGGCGGCACCTCAGCGCGCCTTGATGCAGTTAGCTCACTCTTTGAACGCGCCGGTTTGCAGATCGAGCGCAGCGACGCTATTCAGCGCGACATCTGGTTCAAGCTGTGGGGCAACATGACGATGAATCCCGTGTCGGTGCTGACCGGCGCGACATGTGACCGCATCCTTGACGACCCGCAGGTCAGCGCGTTTTGCCTGGCCATCATGGAAGAAGCGAAAGCGATCGGCGCGCGCATCGGCTGCCCGATCGAACAGAGCGGTGAAGAACGCAGCGCCGTCACGCGGCAACTTGGTGCGTTCAAGACGTCGATGCTGCAGGATGCGGAGGCCGGACGCGGGCCACTGGAAATCGATGCGCTCGTGGCATCGGTGCGAGAGATTGGTCAACACGTGGGTGTGCCGACCCCGCAGATTGATGCGCTGCTGGGTCTGGTGCGACTGCACGCCCAGACCCGCGGGCTTTATTGACCCGGCAATGCCAGATTACTGATACGTCAGCGTAAAGGTGGCGCTGCCGTTGGCAATGCCCGGTGCGACGCTGTTTTCCGTTTGCACGTAGCGCGCCTTGAGGGGAATCGCGTAGTCCCCATCCGCATCTGCCACTTGCCATTTGAATAGCTTGGCGAGTTGCAACGGCTTGTCATCGTAAAGAAGCTGGATCGCTACGCCCGTGGCGCTGGTGGCGCCTGTGTCCAATTTCAGCATGCCCTGCGCGGCGTCATGTGCCTCCCCGTCGAGTTGCACGTTGATGCTTGTACCTTTTGCGCAGTTCAACGGAATGCTGAAGGCCTGCGTTCTGGAAGGCGGCGAGGTGCCTGGCCCTTTGAATGCACTGATCGGCACGTCACCAAGTTTCACTGGAATCAACTTGCGGCTTACCGTGCACGACATGACATCGACCTTGAACGTGCCGATATTGATGGTGGATTCCGGCGTGTGCCAAGAGGTCTTGTTGTTTCGCAGGATGAAAGAGCCCACCTGCTTTCCTGACACCGACCCTGCGCTGATGCTTTGCGCCGTCTTGTAGAAGCGGACCAACGCTTTGCCTTGCCTTGGCAGCGCGCTGAACATCCCGTTCACAGCGCAGTAGACGTAGTGATCTGGGTTATCAGTGTTCGACCCGGTGACCCAGCGCGTCTGATTAGCGCATGCCTCCCATGTATCCGCGGAGCCTGCTGTTATGCCGACCGCATAGCCAATTCCATCAACATTCGTTTTGTAGACGCGTTTGCCGTCGAAGTCGGCAACGTATGTCCCATACGCCTTAATGCCCACCTCTTGCCAAGGAAGCTTTGGCTCGGTGTTGGAACACTTGAAGGTGCTCACGATGTCCGATGCCACCTCTGCAATGACGCTCCCCACGGGAATGTCTCTTTGGATCGCAAGGTCCTTCGGCTGGATTGTGGTGCTGGTCGTAACGGTTTCGCAGGTGTACGCAAGGGCACTGCCTCCAGCGAGGCACATCAATGCTGTTAAGAAGCTTCGGTATCCGATACACACATCCTGCTCCCGTCATGATTGAGAACGGTGAATGGAAGCAGATGAGCTATCGCGTGTATGTAGGAATCTTCTCGTTTTGGCGTGAACGGGGCGCAGGCCAGCGTAGTTTCGAAGCCGGCACAAGATGGAAATCAGCGTGCGTGGCGCAGGCACGCTGACCGAAACTTCAGTGAACCGGCTGCGCTCGCCTACTGATACGTCAGCGTAAAGGTGGCGCTGCCGTTGGCGGCGCCGGGCGTGATGCTCTTGTCCGTTTGCACGTAGCGCGCTTTGAGCGGGATCGAATACGTACCTTCGGCGTCGGTCGTCTGCCACTTGAAACGCTTGGCCAGCTCCACGGGCTTGTCGTCATAGAGCATCTGGATGGCCACGCCCGTGGCGCTTGAGGCGTCGTTGTCCAACTTCAGCATGCCTTGCGTGGCGTCATGTGCCGTGCCGTCAAGTTGCAGGTTGATGCTGGCGCCTTTCGGGCACGTCAACGGAATACCGAAGCTCTTCGTGCGGCCATCTGGCGGCGACGTGCCCGGTCCCTTGAACGCGCTGACAGGAACACCTCCCATCGGAACATTGATTGCCGCACTGCCCAACGTGCACGACAGCTTTTCCACTGCGACGGAGCCAATGCTGAACTGGGCTTCCGTCTGCCAGTAACTCTGGTTGTTCTTCAAGATAAAGGCGCCAACCAGTTGGCCCGACACCGTGCCCGTTCCCGTGCTAGCTGCTGTCTTGTAGAAATTGATCAACGCCTTATGTTGCATGGGTTGCGCGGTGAACATGCCGTTGATCGCACAGTAGAGGTAGTGGTTGGGGTTCTCTTTGTTCGTTCCGTTGACCCAGCGTTCCAAGCCTGCAGCACATCCGTTCACCATCCGAATGCCGATGGCATAGCCAATACCCTCAATGTTGGTCTTGTAGACACGCTTGCCATCGATGTCTTTCAGGTAGGTGCCATAGGCCTTGATGCCGGCTTCCTGGTAGGTCAACGCAGGCGCTTCATTGGAACACTTGAAGGTGTTCACCACATCCGACACCACTTGCGTAATGAGTGCACCCTCCGGAAGGTCGCGCTGCACCGAGATCGTAGTCGGCTTGATGGTGGTACTGGTCGAGACTGTGGTGCAAGTGAAGGCAAAAGCGCCCTTTGCAGCGGTTAGCATGAGGCCCGCTGCCAGCCTTGCGCACCATACGCGCATGTGTTGCTCCGGTTCGTTATCGTCGGGCAACATAAAAACACGCGATCCAATGTCTGTGGATAGGATTTGTCCCATTCTGCAAACTCAGCTGTTGCAGACATGGCGTGCGCATATCAACGGCGGCAGGGCAAGGTGAAGCGGTCTGCTGGTTAGAAGGACCCACGCGATCCATCGCCATGACAGCGAGGATCACGTTGATCAGAACAGCCGAAAAGAAGTGAGGCTAATGCTTACGGCGCAAGCGCGGGATGCTTCAGCGCATGCGCCGTTTCGATCCACTGCTGGTGATACGCCGCATCGTCGCGCTTGAGGCCGAGTTCGCCGTTCTGATACGCCATCGCCAACGCCTGCACGGCTTCTGGCAATTCGTGTTCAGCGGCGTCCTGGTACAGCGCCAGCGCGCGGGCTTCATCGCGCGGCACGCCATCACCGTCACGATACGCATTGGCCAGCATGAACATCGCGGCCGGAATCTCATGGCGCGCGGCACGATCAAACCAGTGCGCGGCCTGCGTCGTGTCGATGGCTGTTCCGTAGCCGCTGCGATACATCACGCCCAAGTAGTATGCGGCGGCAGCATCGCCCTTATCAGCAGATTGGCGCAGCAGGCGCAGCGCACGCGGATAGTCGCGCTCCACACCACCGGTACCAAGCAGCAGCGCCTTGCCCAGCGACAGCTGCGCACCCGCGTCGCTCGGTGCAGCGGTTTCCAGCCAGCGCATCCCTTCGTTACGCAAGGCGCTGTCGTGCGCGCCGAGCAATGCCTCGCCCAACGCGGATTGCGCCGGCACTGAACCGCTGCGCGCGAGCTGACGCAACCGCTGCAGCGCTTCCGGCTCCATCGCTTGCACGACCATCGCGCGCCACGACTCCAGTTGAGTGGCATCCACGGCCGGCGCCTGGCGTGCGTGCGACAGCCAACCGCCGGCCATCACGACAATCGCGAGCGCGGCAGCCACGGTCAGCATCGGCACCGACTGGCGCGGAGATTCCATCGCCGGTGCACCCGCCCATGCAGAACGAAGAGAAGGCATGGCGTGGTCCTCTTACTGCGTCAGGTCGATCTGGTACACCGCGAGGCCCTTGCCCGAGCCGTCATCCGCAGCCACCTGCGTGACGTTGGTGATGCCGGCGGCCGTAGCGCTGGCCAACTTGTTGGGCGCCGACGTGAACTGCACCTGCGCCACCGAGCTGGCCAGCTTCGTGAAGCGCCAGCTGCGCTGCGAGCCGTTGGTGGCGCGCTTCACGCTGCCGATCTTCTTGATGTAGCTGATCAGCACGTCACGGTTGGCATCCGGCGATGCATAGATCGTCTTGCTACCGTCCAGGCCGGGGAAGTTGCCGCCGCCGCTTGCACGGTAGTTGTTGGTCGCCACGATGAACTGCGCCGCCGGGTCGAGCGCCACGCCCTTGTACATCAGGTTCTTGATACGGCTGCCGACCGGCTGCGTGACGTCAATCTCATACGTCAGGTCCGGCGTGGTGAACATGTCGAAGTTGTAGCCCGGGAACGTGCTCACCAGCTTCTGCACCGTCGCTTGCGTCGGGTCGATGGTGTTGAAGCGCTTAGCCGCCGTTTCCAGCCAGTTCTTGATGTCGGAGCCCGCCACCTTCACGGCGTAGACCGTGTTCGGATACAGATACAGGTCGGCTGCGTTGTTGATTGCCAGCGGGCCGGCCGCCACGTCGGTGAAATCGGTGCCGCCACCAAAGCCGCTCTTGAACGGTGCGCTCACCGACAGCACCGGCAGCGACGCGTATTGCGGCAGGTTCGCCTGGATGTACGCCGACACGTAATCGGCTTGCGCTTGGTTGACGATCTCGATCGCGCCCGGGTCGCCCACGTCGGCAAAGTACGTGCTCATGTTGAAGTCGGTGCTGCCCACCGGCGTCTTCACGTAGTTGATCGTCGCCTGGTGTTCGGTGGCGATGGCGGCCGAGACGGTCGGGTCCGCCGCCACGTAGGTCTTGTCGGCGTTCTGGATCGAGCGCGCTTCCACCGTGGTCTGCGTCTTGTCGACGGCCCAGTTCGTGCCGTTGAACGTCAAGCCAAGCTTGATCACGCCGAGGTGCTTGCCCCAGTAGTTCGCCATCACGGTCGGCACGCCGTTCACGGTGCCGGCCACCTTATCCACACCCGGCAGGTTGAACTGGCTGACCGTGCTCTTCGCATCCGGGAAAAGCTGGTGCGAATGGCCGATCAACATGGCGTCGATGCCCGGCACCGTCGACAGCCACCAGCTGCCGTTTTCCATCGTCGGCGAATACGTCGAGTTATCCAGCCCGCCGTGCGAAATCGCCACCACCAGGTCGGCCCCCTTCGCGCGCATTTCCGGGATGTACTTGGCCGCCGTTTCCTTGATGCCGACGGTGTAGACCTTGCCGTCGAGCCAGCGCTTGTCCCAGCTCGTGATGGTGGGCGGCGTAAAGCTGATGATGCCGATCTTGACCGGCGCGCTGATCGTGCTGCCGTCCGGCGCCGTGGCCGTCACCGTCTTGGTGATGATCGTGTACGGCTGGAACAGCGGCGCGTTGGTCTTCGCGCTCATCACGTTGGCCAGCACCTGCGGGAAGGCCGGGCCCGCGCATTTCTTCTGCGTGGCCGGATCGGGCAGGCCATCGACGTTGAACGTATTGCCCGTGACCTGCGACAGATACGGTAGGCCGTAGTTGAACTCGTGATTGCCGATGCCGCCGCCGTCGTACTTGGCGGCGTTCATTACCTTGTAGATCGCCAGCGTCTGGTCGCACGTGACGGGGCTGACCATGGCCTGGTAGTCCGACAGCGCCGTGCCCTGGATGGTGTCGCCGTTATCCAGCAGCAGCGTGTTCGGGAATTGCGCACGCGCCTGGTTGATGAGCGTCGCCACGCGCTCAAAGCCGAGCGAGTTGTCGGCCGCCAGCTTGAAGTAGTCGTACGACAGCACGTTCGTGTGCAGGTCGGTCGTTTCCAGCACGGCCAGCGTGGCCTTGGTGCCGGCCGGGGCGGCGCTGGCAGCAGGCGTGGTGCTGCCGTTCGACGGGGTGTCGTCGCTGCCGCCGCACGCAGCCAGCGTCATCGACATGAAAACAGCAAGCGGCAGCGCCGCCGAACACAACGGTCGGACTCGCATGAACTTCTCCCTGATGTCTATTTTTTGGTCTGCGAACTACGAACTGCTGAATGCGAATTGCGAACTGCGAATTGCTGATGAAGCGAATGACGCGCCGGCCCGCACGCAGGATCGGGGGAACCGTTTGCGCAACGCGAGAGAACAACTGACTGGGCCGGGGAGCACAGAAGCGGAGAAGTATCGAAAGCGTGCATGACGATGCCGTGACCGTCGCATGACATTTATGCGTGGCCTCGGCGGCGTGGAGAACGATGCCGGTTGCGGGTCTCAGCCAGATGGCGGATCGGCAGGGCCAAAAAATCCAAGACGTTTCGTCAACAACGTTAGAATGAGCCCATTTTTCCGCGTAGCCGTTCTATGTCCCAGAAGAAAGCGCCGCTGTTCGAGATCCGCAGCGGCACCGTCGATGCCCTGCTGCTGTCGCCGCGCACCGCCGACATGGACGCCCTGGCCGCCGAACTCACGCGACGCTTTGCCGACACGCCGGAGTTTTTCTCCAACGACGTGATCGCCATCGATGTGCGCCGCCTGGCCGAAGACGAGCGCCTGCCCATCGACCGTTTGGTGGAGACCCTGACCGCGCTGCGTGCCCGCGCGATCGGCGTGGTGGCCAGCCCCGAGCAGGCCGAGTGGGCCCAGGCTTTTGGCCTGCCGCTGCTCGACAGCCACGGCCGTCGCCCGCGCGGTGAGAAGGACGGAAAGGACGCACAGGATGCGCCCGAACACGCCCAAGCCGCAGAAGCACCTGCCCCTACCCCCGCCGTTCCCGCCGCCGATGCCGTGGCCATGCAGCCCGGCACGATGATCGTCGATCGCCCCTTGCGATCCGGCCAGCGCATCTATGCGCGCGGCGACCTCGTCGTGCTGGACCTGGTGAGCGACGGCGCCGAGGTGATCGCCGAGGGCAACATCTACGTGTATGCCTCGCTGCGCGGCCGTGCGCTGGCAGGCGTGAAGGGCAACCTGGACGCGCGCATCTTCTGCACGTGCCTGGAGCCTCAATTGATTTCCATCGCCGGCATCTACCGCACCGGCGAAACCCCGTGGCCCGACGCCTACGCCAGCAAGCCTGCGCAGGTCCGGCTCGCGGACAACACGCTGGTTTTCGAACCGTTGCGGATGAAGTGACGCACCCCGTGCGCCGAGCGATTTAACTTTTCGATATACGAGCCATGACCAAGATCATCGTAGTCACCTCCGGCAAGGGCGGCGTCGGCAAGACGACCACCAGTGCGGCGTTCTCTGCCGGCCTTGCGCTGCGCGGCCACAAGACCGCCGTCATCGATTTCGACGTCGGCCTGCGCAACCTCGACCTCATCATGGGCTGCGAGCGCCGCGTCGTGTATGACCTGATCAACGTGATCCACGGTGAGGCCAACCTGAACCAGGCCCTCATCAAGGACAAGAAGTGCGAGAACCTCTTCATCCTTCCCGCCTCACAAACGCGCGACAAGGACGCGCTCACGCGTGAAGGCGTCGAGAAGGTGATCGAAGGCCTGAAGGAAATGGGCTTCGAATACATCGTCTGCGATTCGCCGGCCGGTATCGAGTCGGGCGCGCTGATGGCGATGTACTTTGCCGACGAGGCCATCGTGGTGACGAACCCGGAAGTCTCTTCCGTGCGTGACTCCGATCGCATCCTGGGCATCCTGTCGTCCAAGTCGCGCCGCGCGGTGGAAGGCAAGGAGCCGATCAAGGAACACCTGCTGCTCACGCGCTACAACCCGAAGCGTGTGTCCGAAGGCGAGATGCTGTCGCTGACCGACATCCAGGAAATCCTGCGCATCAAGCTGATCGGCGTGATTCCGGAATCCGAAGCCGTGCTGCAAGCGTCCAACCAAGGCCTGCCTGCCATCCATCTGGAAGGCTCGGACGTGGCCAACGCGTACCACGACGTGATCGACCGATTCCTGGGCAAGGAAAAGGAACTCCGTTACGTCGAATACAACAAGCCCGGTTTTCTGCAGCGCCTGTTCGGCGGCGGCAAGTAAGGAGACGCCTCAATGTCGATTCTGTCTTTCCTGCTGGGCGAGAAGAAGAAGACTGCAAGCGTTGCCAAGGAACGCCTGCAGATCATCCTCGCCCATGAACGCACCGGCGGCGGTGCTCCGGCCGACTACCTGCCCGCGCTGCAACGCGAGCTGGTGGCGGTGATTTCCAAATACGTGAAGATCGGCAACGACGACATCAAGGTCAACCTCGAGCGCCAGGACAACCTGGAAGTGCTTGAGGTGAAGATCGAGATTCCGCAGGCCTGACCTCGGCCTGCGTCGTTACCTGACGCGAATGATGCGGCCCGCCGGTGCCTCCGGCGCGGCCGGCATCGGCCCCACATAGGCGGCTCTCGGGCGGATCAACTGCCCCGCCGCGCGCTGCTCCAGCGCGTGCGCAATCCAACCCGCCGTTCGCGCCGCGGCAAACAGGCCAAAGCCTGAACCTTCCGGCAGCCTCAGCACGCGGCGGATGGCCACCAGCGCGAAATCCACCGATGGCCCATCGCCGGTCAATCCGGCCACGGCGTCCATCACTGTCTGCAGCCGCTTGCGCACCGCGCCCGTCTTCGGCAAGTGCGCCAGGATGGCTTGCGCGCGTGGGTCGGCCTGGCGATACAGCGGATGGCCAAAGCCCGGCAGCGCATCGCCGCGATCCAGCCGGCGGCGCAATGCCGTTGCCACGGAGCGCTCGCTTTCCAGCTCGCTCAGCAAGGCCTCGACGCGCGCGGTGGTGCCGCCATGCCGGCCACCCGTAAGCGCAGCCAGCCCCGCACTGACCACCGCGCCCAGGCTGGCGCCGGTCGACGCCACCACGCGCGCTGCAAAGCTCGAGGCATTGAGTTCGTGATCGGCGCATAGCACCAATGCGACGCGGATGGCCTCGGCGGCGTGCGCATCAACGTTCCATGCCTGCTGGCATTGCAGGTGCACGGGCGCGGTGTCGGGCTTGCGGCCCAGCATGGCGGCAAACACGACGCGCAGCAGCGCACCGGCATCGCGCGCCGTGCGTGCAGCATCCTGTCGCCACGCGGCTTCGTCCAGCGCCGGCAGGGCAAGCGCGCACAGCGCCATGCAACGTTGGCGGATGTCCGCCTCTGCCAGCGACGTGAGCGCCGCGTACCAACTTTTCGGCAACACAGGCGCGGGTGCGTTGAAGGCGCCCGCTTCTTCGCACTGCCACAGCCGCGCCGCCACGGTTTCCAGCGTGGCGTGTTCGGCCAGTTCCAGCGCCGGCATGCCGCGGTAGAACAACTGCCCATGATCGATGAGCGTGATGGCCGATTCCATGACGGGCAGGCCCCAGTCCAGCGCATGACGCACCACCTGGCGCGGGCGCCGTCCGCCGGAACGCTGATCGGCCAGCCGTGCAACATCGGCCTCGCGGTAGCGGCTGCCGCGTCCGTCTGGCGACGGGTACGCGGCAAGCAGCCCGCGGCTCACATAGGCGTACAGCGTGGGGCGCGAGATGCGCAGGCGCTCGGCGGCTTCGGCGGCATTGAGGTAGGCAGTCATCGGGCCGGATGAAGTGGACGGCAATCGAGGTTGATCAGTCTAGTCAATGTTGACGCTATCGGCCGCGCGGGACTGTAATGGGCGCACCTTGCTTGCGGAGCCCCGCCATGCCGTCACCCGTTGCTGATGTGGTTGATCCTTCCATGCAGACTGTCAGCCCCGCCCGCGCACTGAACCAGTTATGGAACGTGCTCGGGCAGCCGGCCGATGTGCTGTCGCGCGCCACACTCACGGGCGCCGAGCCGGCGCTGCCGTCGTCGTTTGCGGTGGGCACGCTGGCGCAGAGCACCATTGCTGCTGCCGCCCTCGCTGCCGCGCAGGTCGACACGTTGCGCAGCGGGCGGCAGCAAACCGTATCGGTCGACATGCACCACGCCGCGCTGGAGTTCCGCTCCGAGCGCTACTTCCGTGTCGAAGGCCAGTTGCCCCCGGAACCTTGGGACAAGATCGCCGGGCTCTACCGCTGCGGCGATGGCCGCTGGGTGCGCCTGCACACCAACTTTGCGCATCACCGTGACGGTGTGCTGAAGCTGCTCGGCTGCGCGTATGACCGGGCCGCCGTGGCCGCCGCGCTGAATCAATGGAACGCCGAGGCATTTGAAGAGGCGGCGGCGCAGGCCGGCATGGTCGTCACCGCCGCGCGCACGTTTGAAGAGTGGGACGCGCACCCGCAGGGCATGGCCGTCGCCAGCCAGCCGCTGATGACGATCGAACGCATTGGCGATGCGCCACCGCAGCCGCTGGCGGCGCATGCCGACGGCCGACCGCTCTCGGGCGTGCGCGTGCTCGATCTCA
The DNA here is from genome assembly GCF_958350185.1 of Ralstonia edaphi. Taxonomy (NCBI): domain Bacteria; kingdom Pseudomonadati; phylum Pseudomonadota; class Betaproteobacteria; order Burkholderiales; family Burkholderiaceae; genus Ralstonia; species Ralstonia edaphi. Next base: position 839,003 of record NZ_CATWHI010000003.1, on the reverse strand, counting down.
CGCGCGTGATTGCAGGCCCCGTCTGCGGCCGGACGCTCGCAGCGCATGGGGCCGACGTGCTGCTCGTCACGGGGCCGCATCTGCCGGCGATCCCACCCCTGGTGATCGACACCGGGCGCGGCAAGCGCTCCGCGCAGCTCGACTTGCGCGACGCGGCCGGTGCGGGGCAACTCCGCACGCTGCTGCGCGACGCCGATATCTTCGTGCAGGGCTATCGACCGGGTGGCCTGGCGGCGCTGCAGTTTGGTCCGGAGCAGATTGCCGCGCTGCGCCCAGGCATCGTCTACGTCAGCCTGTGCGCATACGGCTATGACGGCCCGTGGGCCAATCGCCGAGGCTTCGATTCGCTCGTGCAGACCGCCAGCGGTTTCAACTGGGCCGAAGCGCAAGCCGCCGGTGAGGCCAAGCCGCGTCCGCTGCCCGCTCAGGCGCTCGACCACGGCGCTGGCTACCTGATGGCGGCTGGCGCGATGACGGCGCTCGCACGCCGCATGACGGAGGGCGGCAGCTGGCACGTGCGTGTGTCGCTCGCGCAGACGGCGCATTGGCTGCGCAGCTTCGGCCGCATGGCCAACGGGTTCGATGCGGCCGACCCGCGCTATGAAGAGATCGGTGCGTATCTGGAAACGTCGCCGTCTGGCTTTGGCGCGCTCACCGCGCTGCGCCACGCGGGGCAGCTCTCTGACACGCCGCCGCACTGGACGCTGCCCAGCGTGCCGCTGGGGACGCATCCCGCGCGGTGGTAGCATTCGCGCCTACCGTTTTCTCTGCCCGCGCCTGATACTCCGGGCGCACATGGCCCGCCGATGCTCAGTTACCGTCACGCCTTCCACGCCGGCAATCACGCCGATGTCCTCAAGCACGCCGTGCTTGTGCAGATGCTCGATTACCTCACGCAGAAGGACAAGCCGTTCTGGTACATCGACACGCATGCTGGCGCCGGCCTCTACGCGCTGGATCACGAATGGGCGCAGAAGAAGGCCGAATTCGATACCGGCATTGGCCCGCTGTGGCGCGCCGCCGAAGCGGGCGAAACGCTACCGCCCCTGCTCGATGCATACCTCGACCAGGTGCGCGAGCTGAACCCGAACGGTGAACTCCGGCACTACCCCGGCTCGCCGTGGCTGGCGTGGCAGATGCTGCGCGACGCCGATCGCCTGCGCCTGTTCGAGCTGCACAGCTCCGAAATCAAGGTGCTGTCCAACAACTTCCGCGGTGCCGGCCGCAAGGTCATGCTGTACGACGGCGACGGCTTTGCCGGCATCAAGGCGATCCTGCCGCCGCCGCCGCGCCGTGCGCTGGTGCTGATCGATCCGTCCTTCGAAGACAAGCAGGACTACGCCCGCACCGTGCAGGCCCTGCAAGACAGCCTGCAGCGCTTCGCCACCGGCATGTATGCGGTCTGGTATCCGCTCGTGCAGCGGCGCGAAGCCGCGCAGTTTCCCTCGCGTCTGAAGCAGTTGCGACCGGCGGACTGGCTGCACGTCACGCTCACGGTCAAGCACCCGGTCGAGGGTGGCCTCGGCCTGCACGGCAGCGGCATGTTCATCGTCAACCCGCCGTGGACGCTGAAGGCGCAACTGCAGGAAGCCATGCCGACGCTGGTGCGCCTGCTCGGCCAGGACGACGGCGCCAAGTTCATGCTGGAAGGCGAATCGAGCTGAGGCTTGAGGCTATCGCCTCGCGCGGGCCATACCGTCAGACATCGTCGGGCGCGGTTTGCGCCGGATGCGATTCCAGCGGATAGCGGCGCAAGTCCGCCGCGACATGCGCAATGCGCTCAGCCGCCTGCGTTGCCTCTCGTACCCCGCTGGCACCCAGCACGCGCGCCGTCTCGGTCGCGTGGATCTGCTGGCGCAGTGGCGCCATCCAAAGTTCGTCCATATACACCGGCTCGGCTGACTGCTGCGCTTCGCTTTCGGGCGGCGGCGCCAGCTTGGCTGGGTTGACGGGCTGGAACATCTTTCTCGGCACGCGCTGCGCGAATTCGGCGGAGACGACCGCTGTCGGCTCCCAGATCGCGTTGTTCGGATACCGGAAATCGGGCCCGAGCCGTTTCATCTGGCGGTCCAGGTCTTTTTGTATGCGCTGCTGGTGCTTGGCCTGAAGCATGTGCATTTCTGCGTGGGCATCGGCGCCCGTGGTTTTGTCGTAATGGTGCTCGATTGCGGTGTCGCGTTCGTTCGCAGTAAAGGCGCCGTCTTCGGCGAAGATGGCCGGGCCTTTGCCCCATGCGTCCATCACGATGTCATGCGCGCGGCTTGAGGTTTCGCCATGTAACTCTGCCCAGACGTGATCCACGATTTTGCTGCTGACGGCCTGGACGCGCTCACCGTCTTCCAGTTTGGCAGCGTGAAGAAACGCTGCCACGTTGGCGTGGTCGCCACAATTGCCGGCCTGTGCCGCCATGGCGCCTGCTGCGGCCCGGACTTCGGCAGAGTACTTGAACAGGGGACTTTTCTTCGGGATGCAGGTTCCGGGCAGGTACTTCCTCCCGAGGCGCCGGCCGGCCACAGTCCGGATCGTGCTCTGGCCGTTGCTGTCGCGGATGTCGTCAGACACGTTGCCGCGACCATGCGCCAGCGCCTGGCGCGTCTCCATGACCGTCGCATTGGCTTGCTTCAACCGTTCAAGCTCGCGGCCCTCGACGGGACGACCGTCGATCTGCCGGGCCAGCAGGTAGCCACCCAGTTGGCATTCGCTGTCCGACAGCGCAGTCCGCGCAGTGAGCACCTCATGTTGCGGCGACGCCGTGATGCTGACCTGCCGCCCAGAAGCGCCCGGCCGCTGTGCCAGATCCTGCAATGCGCCGGATGCACGGCGGGGTGTGCGTGCCGTCGGGGCGGCGGCGTGTTCGATCGGACTGGAGGACGCCGGGTCTGCGGCAGGCTCCGCCGGACGGATGCCACTCAGGGCGGGTGCGCGTGCGGAATGCATTCGGCCTCGGGATCGTTTGGATCAGGAATTCTCGGGCGCGGTCTGCGCAGGGTGCGATGCCAGCGGATAGTTCTCCAGATCCGCCGCCACCTGGGCGATGCGTGCAGCTGCTTGCGTGACTTCCCGTACGCCGCTGGCGCCCAAGGCCCGCGCGGTTTGCGTGGCGTGAATTTCCTGACGCAACGGTGCCATCCGGGGTTCGCCAGCGCGTATCCGTTCTTTCGCCTGCCGCACGAGGCGTCGGTCTTTCGGTGCCAGCTTGGCAGCGTCCGGTGCCGCAGACATCTTCTGGCTGACGCGTGCTGCGAACTCGCTGGAGATGACTGGCGTGACGGCAAAGATCGCACCGTCCCCAATCCGGAAATCGGGCCCCAGATGCTCCATCACCACGTGCAGATTGGTCTGCATCTGCTGATGGTGATCGCGCTGGAGTTCGCTCATGTCCGCATGGGCCTTGGCACCCGTGCTCTGGTCGTACTCGCGCGCGATCCCGATGTCGTGTTGGCCCCCCGCGAATTCACCATCCACCGCAAAAATGGCGGGGCCTTTGCCCCACGGGTCCATGACGATGTCGTGCTCTGGGTCGCGCGCCCTGGCGGCGTGCCACTGCGCCCAGCGGTGGTCGATTGTCGTGCTGCCCACGGCATATGCGTATTCGCCGCTGCCCAGCTTGGCGGCATGCAGAAACGCCGCGACGTTGGCATGCTCGCCGCAATTGCCCGCCTGCGCTGCCATGGCGCTCGCCGCGATGCTGACCTCAGGACCGTAGTTGGATGGAAGCTGTGTCCTCACGATACGGCCAGCCACCGCCCGGATCGTGCTCTGGCCGTTGCTGTCTTGGATATCGTCGACGACATTGCCGCGGCCATGCGCCAGGGCCTGGCGGGTCTCCATGACGGTTTCGTTAGCGAGCTTGAGCCGGTCGAGCGCCCTGCCCTCCACCGGGCGGCCGTCGATCTGGCGGCCTTGTACGTAGCCGCCGAGTTGGCACTCGCCGTCGGACAGCGCCCTGCGCGTGTCGGGCGCCAGGGCCCGGATCTCGACCTGCCGCTCACGCATGCGTTGGGCGTCAAAGCTGGCCAGGCCCTGCAACGTCACCGGCGCACGGCGCGGCGCGTGGGTGGCCGACTCGGCCGGGTGGCCGGTTGAAGTGGAAGCGCGCTCTTCGGCCGGCGACGTCGGACGGAGGCAGCTTAGGATCGATCGCAATGGGGACGGCATGGGCAGCTCCGGCTTCTGTGGCCCGCAAGATACGCGGCGGCGCAGGTAGCTTAGGAGCGCTGCCGTGCGCGCTTGTGCTGCCGTGCGAAGCCATGACGCCATGGCCGAAGCCGCCATGTCACTCCCCTGCCACATGCCCGTGCTACCTAGTCGGGCTTAGACTTGCACTGCGCTGTCCGTGCGCAGCGCCCCTCTCGGCACTCTCGGCAAGATCGGCAGGAGCAACACACCATGAGCGAACGCGACGCAGCCCGGCAGGCGCGCCTGCAGGAAGACCTCCTCGACACGCTGGACGAGGAGCTGGAGATGGAAATCGACGACCACCTGCTCGGCGGCGGCGAAGGCATCAGCGAGGAAGCGCGCGAAACGCGGCGCATGTACTTCCGCGAGCTGTTCCGCCTGCAAGGCGAACTCGTCAAGCTGCAGGACTGGGTGATCGAGACCGGCCACCGGCTGGTGGTGATCTTCGAAGGGCGCGATGCCGCCGGCAAGGGCGGCGCCATCAAGCGCATCACGCAGCGGCTGAACCCACGCGTGTGCCGCGTGGCCGCGCTGCCGGCGCCCACCAACCGCGAACGCACGCAGTGGTATTTCCAGCGCTACGTAGCGCATCTGCCCGCCGCCGGTGAAATCGTCCTGTTCGATCGCAGCTGGTACAACCGCGCCGGCGTCGAGCGCGTGATGGGCTTTTGCACCGACGAGGAATACGAAGAGTTCTTCCGCTCCGTGCCCGAGTTCGAAAAGATGCTCGTGCGCTCCGGCATCCAGATCGTCAAGTACTGGTTCTCCGTTACGGATGAAGAGCAGGAAGTGCGGTTCCAGAGCCGCATCGACGATCCGCTCAAGCAGTGGAAGCTGAGCCCGATGGACCTGGAGAGCCGCCGCCGCTGGGAAGCCTATACGCAGGCCAAGGAGGCGATGCTCGAGCGCTCGCACATTCCCGAATCGCCGTGGTGGGTCGTGCTGGCCGACGACAAGAAGCGCGCGCGCCTGAACTGCATCCACCATCTGCTGGGGCAGGTGCCTTACCACCCGGTGCCGCATCCGCCGGTGCTGTTGCCCGAGCGCGTGCACCACGCGGAGTACATCCGCCATCCGGTGCCCGAAGACATGATCGTGCCGAACGTCTACTGAACCGGCGGCAACGCCATCGGAGAAACAATAAAGGGCGGCCTGCGCGGTCGCCCTTTTTCGTTGAATGCGCGCGTTCAGATATTCAGAAGATTGCGCGGAACAGCCAGTACAAGCCGCCCGCCAGCACGATCGATGCGGGCAGCGTCAGCACCCAGGCCAGCAGCAGGCTGCGCACGGTATTCCACTGCAGCCCCGAGCCGTTGGCCGCCATCGTGCCCGCCACGCCGGACGACAGCACATGCGTGGTCGATACCGGCAGGCCATACGCATCGGCCGCGCCGATCGTCACCATGGCCACCAGTTCGGCCGACGCGCCCTGCCCGTACGTCAGGTGCTGCTTGCCGATCTTCTCGCCCACGGTGATGACGATGCGCTTCCAGCCCACCATCGTGCCCAGGCCAAGCGCAATCGCCACGGCCACCTTCACCCACGTGGGGATGAACTTCGTGGCGTGGTCGAGCTGGTGCTTGTAGTTGTCGATGACGGCCTGGTCGTCCTTGGCGATGGCGGGCTGGCCGCTCTTCTTGAGCAGGCGGATGGCCTCGGACGCCAGGTACATGTTGTTACGCACGTTATCCACTTCGTTCTGCGGCACGGCGGCAATCGAGCCCGTCTCACCGACCTGCGCGGCGATGCTGTTCGTCAACGCCTGCACGGCCGGCAGCGTGGCCGGCGTCAGCACGCGCTTCTGCACATAGGCCTCCACATCGGCACGCGGATTGGCTGACGGCGCCACCCCGTTGGCGTACTTGCCAAACGTGTCCGCAGCGTGGTGTGACACCGCCAGGAAGGTCTGCGTCTCGGCCGGGGTGACGGCGCGATTGAGCGCGTAGACGGTAGGCACCGTGCCGATCAGGATCAGCATGATCAGGCCCATGCCCTTCTGCCCGTCGTTGGAGCCGTGCGCGAACGACACGCCCGTGCATGTGAGGATGAGCAGCGCGCGGATCCAGAACGGCGGCGGCTGGTTGCCCTCGGGCTCGGCATAGAGGGCGGGCACGCGTACCGCGGCCTTCAGCACCCACAGCAGCAGCCCTGCTAGCAGAAACCCGATGATGGGCGAAAACAGCAGCGACTTGCCCACGCCCAGCGCCTGGCTCCAGTCCACGCCACTGGTGCCGTTCGCGCCGTGCAGGAGCTGGTTCATCAGGCCCACGCCGATGATCGAACCGATGAGCGTGTGCGAGCTGGAAGACGGCAGCCCCAGATACCACGTCGCCAGGTTCCAGATGATGGCCGCGATCAGCAGCGCAAACACCATCGCAAAGCCCGAGTGGCTGCCCACTTGCAGGATCAGCTCCACCGGCAGCAGTTGCAGGATGCCGAAGGCCACGGCCCCGCTGGACACCATCACGCCCGCAAAATTCCACACACCCGACCACACCACCGCCAGGTGCGGCGACAGCGAATGCGTGTAGATGACCGTGGCCACCGCATTGGCCGTGTCATGAAACCCGTTGACGAACTCGAAGCCCAGCGCGATCAGCAGCGCAATGCCCAGCAGTACGAACGGCAACGCCGAGCGGGTGGACACGCCCTCCAGATCGGTCACCAGATGGCTCACCACGTAGGCGGCGCCCCCCGCCAGCATCAGCAGGAAGGCTGCAATACCAAGGTTGCGGAAGCGCCCGGGCACGGCCCCGGGCTGGACGGAGAGGGGATGCGACATGACGGGTCACCAGGAAGGGGGCTGGGTGACCGATTCTAGGAGCCGAGCTTGTGCACTAGGTGACGGTTTCGTGTCGAATCCGTGTCCGTTGATTGCCGGAAATTACACCGTCGGCCGGATCTCGAAACCGGGGACCGGCGCTTCATGCTCACCCGTTGCCACATCCAGCTGCGTCACCTGGGCGCTGTCCGGGCCCTCCCACATCCATTCCCGCATGCTGAGCACATTGGCCTCGGGGCCGGCCAAAAAGGCTTCGACGGCGCCGTCGCGACGGTTGCGTACCCAGCCACGCAGGCCGAGCAGCCTGGCCCGGTTGGCACACGCAGCGCGGTAACCGACCCCTTGCACGCGGCCCTGTACGGTAACGATCACTTGCGCAATGGCGGACATGGCAGGCCTCCGAAGCAAACGGCAGGTGATGTGTTGGGTAAAACATGACAAACCGGCGCTGTCGCATCTCTGTCACATTTCTGGAATGTGACGTCGTCAGACTGACAACCGCGCGGCGGGCTCTGACGTTACGCAAGGTAAACTAGGCGGCTTGCCGCCGGGTGCCAAGCAACGCTTGCGCAAAGCACCGCGCCCAGCCCCGTAGTACGCCATGCCATGTATTGCGCCTCGGCTCAGGCCTTGAGGCGCCCGAATTTCGTCCGCGGTTTCCGTCCCGGTTATCCAAGATGCAGCAGAACGACAACGAAACCACCATCCGGGGCCGCTTGGGTACCACCTTCGGTACCAACCTTGGCGTCAATTTCGGCAACCTGCTGACGGCGCCGCCCAACCGGTTCGACCTGGCCCTGCTGCCGATCATCCTGGCCGCCATCGTGCTCGTGGCCTACGCCGCCAAGCAGATGAACGTGCCCTACACGCCGGGCGAACATCTGGACGTCAGCCTCGACGTCATTGAACTGCCCTATTACCTGTTGCGCACCAGCATCCGCATGCTGCTGGCGCTGGGCGCGTCGCTGGCGTTCTCGTTTGCGTTTGCCGCCATTGCGTCCAAGAACCGCACGGCCGAAAAGGTGATGGTGCCGGCGCTCGACATCCTGCAATCGATTCCGGTGCTGGGTTTCCTGTCCATCACCGTTACGGGCTTCATCGCGCTGTTCCCGGGCAACCTCGTCGGCGTGGAATGCGCGGCCATCTTCGCCATCTTCACGTCGCAGGCGTGGAACATGGCGTTCTCGTTGCACCAATCGTTTCGCACCATCCCGACCGACCTGGAAGAGGCGGCCACGGTGTTCCGCCTGTCGAAGTGGCAGCGCTTCTGGCGCCTCGAAGTGCCGTTCGCCATGCCGGGCCTGCTGTGGAACATGATGATGTCGATGTCGGGCGGCTGGTTCTTCGTGGTGGCGTCGGAGGCCATCTCGGTCTCGGGCCACGACATCAAGCTGCCGGGCATCGGCTCGTACATTTCTCTGGCGATCCAGCAGCAGAACCTGCCGGCCATCGGCTGGGCCATCCTGGCCATGCTGATCGGCATCATCCTGTACGACCAAGTGCTGTTCCGCCCGCTGATTGCCTGGGCAGACCGCTTCCGCTTCGACTCGATGTCGTCGGAGCGCGAGCCGCAATCGTGGCTGCTCGACCTGCTGCGCCGCTCCGAGTGGGTCAAGGCGCTGCTGGAGCGCACCGCCGCACTGGCCGAGCGCACGCTGTCCTGGGGTGCCGAACGCACGCGGCCCACTGCGGCCCCCGGCAACGGATTCCTGCCGCGCTTCCCGTGGTCGCACCGCATCGCCGATGTCGTCATCATCCTGGCCGCGCTGATGGCGGTGGCGCACGTGCTGCAATTCGTGCGCTCCGAGGTGGGCTGGGCCGAGGTCGGCCACGTCTTCTGGCTCGGCTTCCTGACCATGGTGCGCGTGATCCTGCTGATTGCGCTGGCCGCGCTGGTGTGGGTGCCGATCGGCATCCGCATCGGCCTGAACCCGAACGTGGCACGCATCGCCCAGCCGGTGGCGCAGTTCCTGGCGGCGTTCCCGGCCAACCTGATGTTCCCGCTGGCGGTGATGCTCATCGCGCGCTTCGCGCTCAACCCGGAAATCTGGTTGAGCCCGCTGATGATTTTCGGCACGCAGTGGTACATCCTGTTCAACGTGATTGCCGGCGCGTCGGCCATCCCGACCGAACTCAAACTGGCGGCCCGCAACTTCGGCCTGCGCGGCTGGCTGCTGTGGAAGCGCTTCCTCATCCCCGCCGTGTTCCCCAATCTGCTGACCGGCCTGGTGACGGCGGCCGGCGGCTCGTGGAACGCCAGCATCGTCTCCGAATATGTGTCCTGGGGCGACCGCACGCTGGTGGCCACGGGCCTGGGCAGCTACATCGCCGAGATGACATCGAAGGGCGACTTCCCGCGTATTGCGCTGGGCATTGCCGTGATGAGCCTGTTCGTGGTCGGCTTCAACCGGCTGCTGTGGAACCGCCTGTATGACATCGCGCAAGAGCGCACTCGCCTCTAAAAACAGACTCATGATCCTGCCGCGCCCCCGATCTTGAGCACGTTCCAAGACGACCTTATTTAGCTGAGAACACACATGGTTACCACCAGCACCCATAGCCAGCACGCTGAAAGCGTCATGGAGCTGCGCGGCGTCTCGAAGATCTTCCGCACCGCAGACCACACCGACCGTGCCGTGCTCGAAGGCGTGGACCTCAACCTGCGCCAGGGCGAGATCGTCGCCATGCTGGGCAAATCGGGCTCGGGCAAATCGACGTTGCTGCGCATCATGGCGGGCCTCGTGCGCGCCGATCGCGGGCAGGTGCTGTTTCGCGGGCGCGAATACACCGGCCCCGTGCAGGGCATTGCGATGGTGTTCCAGTCGTTTGCGCTGTTTCCGTGGCTGACGGTGCAGCAGAACGTGGAGCTGGGCCTGGAAGCGCAAGGCGTGCCCAAGGCCGAGCGCGAAGAGCGCGCCGAACAGGCCATCGACCTGATCGGCCTGTCGGGCTTCAACAGCGCCCTGCCGCGCGAACTGTCGGGTGGCATGCGCCAGCGCGTGGGCATTGCGCGCGCGCTCGTCACCGAGCCCGACCTGCTGCTGATGGACGAAGCGTTTTCCGCGCTCGACGTGCTGACCGGCGAGAACCTGCGCGACGAAATGCTCGACCTGTGGGAAGACCGCCGCACCAACATCAAAAGCATCCTCATCGTTTCGCACAACATCGAAGAGGCGGTGATGATGGCGGACCGCATCGTCATCCTGTCGAGCGATCCGGGGCGCATCCGCGCCGAGGTGCGCGTGCCGTTCCCGCGCCCGCGCAACCGTGACTCCGCCGCCGTGCGCAACCTCATCGACGAGGTCTATGGGCTGATGACCTCGCCGCAGCGCGTGGGCGTGCATGTGGGCGTGGAGCCCGCCGCCGAGCAGCTTGCCTACCGCCTGCCCGATGCCGAGATCGGCCAGATGGAGGCCATTCTGGACCTGCTGGTCGAAGCGCCGTTCAACGGCCGCGCCGACCTGCCGCACCTGGCAGAAGAAGCCGGCGTCACCGACGACGACCTGCTGCCCGCGTGCGAAGCGCTGTCCCTGCTGCAACTGGCCACCATCGAGCGCGGCGACATCATCGTCACGCCGTTCGGCAAGACCTACATGGAAACCGAACCGCCCGAGCGCAAGGTGCTGTTCGGCCAGAAGCTGCTGGAGCGCGTGGCCCTGGCCGCGCACATCCGCGCCGAGCTGGAAGCCAACGAAGACGGCGAGATCCGCGAAGAGCACGTGCTGCGCGAGTTGGAGGCATACCTCAAGCCCGAAGAAGCCGAGCGCGTGCTCAAGATCGGCATCGAATGGGGCCGCTACGGCGAGGTGTATGAGTACGTCTACAACACCGGCATGCTGACCCTGCCCCGTGAAGAGCGCGAGGAACGCGAAGAGCGTGAGGCGCAGGAAGGTGGGGATCACGCGGCGTAAGTGCGCGAGATCGACCATGAAAAAAGAGCCGCATGAAGCGGCTCTTTTTCTTTCACATGCAGGAACAGCGGTGCTCCATCACCACCCCCAACGCACCCCTGCCTTGCCATTCACACCATGCAGGCGACGGTCGGCGCTGACCTGATAGCCGACGCTGGCATAGAACACGCCGTTCTTCGCCACCTGGGCCGTGAGGCCACCCGTCAGTTCCAGCGTAGTGCTCGGCAGTTGCGCGGTGAACGGCACGAAGCCGCCGTCCGGCGACGACATCTGCGTGCCCGTCTGGCCGCGGAACTCGTGCCACACGTTGGCGCGCACCCACGCGGTGTGCTGACGCTCCGGCGACTCGCCCCAGCGCTTGCTCACGCGCACGCCCAGACGGCCGAGCATCGAATTGACCGAGTTGAAGCGCACATCGGCGGCGCCATCGTTGGCATCGGCAAACGCGGCACGCTGGTACACAAGCTGCGCCTGCGGCTCGACACGCCATTGCGGCGACAGCGCGATCGGGTAGCCCGCCTCCAGCGATGCGGCGTAACCGAGCGCGTGCGTCTTCAGACCGTTCACGCCATGCGGCGAGGCATCGGCGTCGTAGCGCGTGCCCTGCACCACGCCATCCAGATACCAGCCCGACGGGCCGAAGTGCGTCCAGTACAGGCCGACGGTGTTGGCGTTGACGGAGTCGCGGCCGGCATCTGCGCCATCTGCGTGCGTGACATCTGCCGCGATGCGGCCGGTGGCGAAGTAGCCGCCGGCGTGGTCGTGGCTGCCGTCTTCGCGCTGGCGCTGGTAGACATCGGCGCCGAACTGCACGCCGCCAAAGTCATAGCTGAACGCGGGGCCCTGGTTGCCGTAGACACCGTTGCCATCGGACATGCGGCTGCCCTTCTGGGCGATCACGCGTGCCCAGCCGGTGCGCAGCACGGGCGACGTGCCTGCCGGTGCGGCGGCCTGGTTACTCTCCTCCCCCACACGTTCGTGCAGCGTATCGAGCAGCGCGCGGCCGTAGAGCAGCGTCAGTTGCGGAATGGCCGTGTAGAGCGACACCTCCGGACGCAGCGCAGGCTGCGTGGTGCCCGTGCCGTCCGTGCCGCTGCCGGTGCCTTGGGTTGCGGTCTGCAGGGTGCGCAGATACCAGCTGTCGGCGCTGGCCGAGCCACCGCGTTGCAGCGTGTACTCATACGGGCCGGCTACGACACGGTTGGCCAGTGCAAAGGCGTTGGCCTGCGTGGTCGCGCCGTTGATCGCGCTGACGACTTCGATGCCGTCGCCCGTCGTCTTCGCACCCGCGCCGCCGGCGTTGGTCACGCGCACAGCCGTATTGCCGCTGGCCGTGCCGCCCGAGATGACAAGCTTGTCGGTCGGTGAATTGTCAGCGCCCAGCTTGGTGTTGATGGCCAGCACACCGCCATTGCCGACGTAGTTGCCGTTGACCACCAGCTTGTTGCCGACGCCTGCACCACCAACCTGCACCGTACCGGCGTTGTTGAGGGAGCCGTTGATCGTCAGGCTGCCGCTGCCCGAATTGGCAAACGCGGCCAGCGCATCGGCCACGGCCACCGTGCCGTTGTTGGTGACAGCGCCGTTCACGGTGCCGTAGCCGCCCAGCGTGGCGTTGGCGGCAATCTGTACCGTGCTGCCGCCGGCCGCCATCGTGCGCAGGCTCTGCGGCGCGTTGGAGCCCGACACGCCGAGCGATGCGCCGGCATGCGCCGCATCGCCGATGGCCAGCGCCCCGCTGGCGACCAGCGTATTGCCCTGGATCGCGTTGTTGGCGGTCAGCACGGTCGTGCCGGTGCCGGCCTGCGTGATGCCGCCCGTGCCAGCGACGGTGCCGCCGAACGTGAACACATCCGAGCGGTTGAACACCAGCGTGCCGTTGTCCACGACATTGCCCGTGATCGAACCTGACGTGCCGCCGTTACCGAGCTGCAGCGTGCCGGCCGAGATGGTCGTGCCACCCGAATAGGTGTGATCGTTCGTCAGGACCGTCGTGCCGCTGCCGCTTTGGTTAACCGCACCCGTGCCGGAAATCTGACCGCCATACGTGTACGTGTCGGAGCGGTTGAAAGCGAGCGTGCCGTTATTCACGACATCGCCCACGACGCTGCCCGACGTGCCGCCATTGCCCAGCTGCAACGTGCCGGCGGCGATGGTGGTGCCGCCCTGATACGTGTTGTCGCCCGCCAGCACCAGCGTGCCGCTGCCGGCCTTGGTCAGTGCACCGGCGCCCGTCACGCCCTGGCTCAGGGTCGACGTAAAGCCTTGCGTATCGATCGTGCCGTTGGCATTGGTGATGCTGACCGCGCGCGTGGCAGCCACATCCACGTTGCCCGTCAGTTGCAGCGTGCCGCCATTGAATGTGAGCGCGCCCGCTGCGTCGCCCATGGCACTGTCCGCGCCGATGGCGAGCGTGCCCTGCGTGATGGTCGTGCCGCCGCTGTACGTATTGCCGGCGCCCAGCGTGAGCGTGCCTGTGCCGGTTTTCTCCAGCGCACCTGTGCCGACGATCTGGCCCGTATAGCTGCCGTCCACATCCTGCTGAAAGCGCACCAGGCCGTTGTTCGTCACGGCCTTCGTCACGCCCAGCGCGTCGCCTTGCAGCGTGCCGCCCGCGTCCACCTGCATCGTGCCGGTGTAGGCACTGTTGTCGCCTTGCACGATCAGCGTGCCCTGCTGCACCTGCGCATTGGTCACGCCCATGCTGACGAGCGTTTTGGACAGCGTCCACGTACCGCTGTCCTGCTTCTGCAGGGTCTGGAAGTTTGTGATCGTGCCCAGCGTCGCGCTATCGGTGCCGTTGAGCGTGATGACGTTCGCGCCGCCGCCGCCACTGATGCTGCCGCTCACCGACGAGCCGGTGTACAGGTGCAGCGCATCGTTGCCGCCCGCAAAGATCAGGTTGCCGATCACCTTGCCGCGGTTGGTGAAATCCACCGACCCATTGCCCGACGCGCCCATCACGTTGCCGTTGGCCACGTCCGTCTGGATAACACCCGTGGCGTTGTTGACGACCGTGTTGCCGCCGGTGGTGTTCTGGAACCAGATCGCCGCGCCGTGTGCCGATTTGATCAGGCCGTTGTTGATGATGGTGTTGCCCGTGCCTTCCGGGTTGACGGCTTCTCCGCTGAGCTGCGTGCCGTTGGCCAGCACCTGGCCGCCCTGCTCCACCGTCAGCGTGCTGTTGTTGCGGAAGTCGATCGCGTTGCCGCCCGTACCGTAAAAGCCGGAGCTGGACACCGCGTTCGCGCTGACCGTGGCGCCGGATTGCACCGTGATGTTGGCGTTGTCGCGCACGGCAATGGCGCTGGTGTCGCCCACTGCCACCGTGCTGCCCGTCTGTACCGTCACCACGCGGTTGTCTTCCGCCGCCACGTTGCCGGTGCCGATGGTGGATGTGGTTGGATTGGGTGCCGCCGTATCGCAGACGGTGGTCTGCCCGGTGGTTGTGCAGTCTGCATGCGCAAGCGCCCCAAACAAGGCGAATGGCGAAGCAACAAGCGCGATGGAGACGAACTGAAGCCGCCCGCGGCGGCGTTGGAACAATGGCGTAGACATACGTTTGCGTCCGCGCGCACGCGAAAAGAAGCCGCTACGTCTGTCCCCCCGGACAGACGTAGCGCGATTTGCGCAGACTTCCCCTTCTTATCTTTGATGGTTTGATGAAGTCCTACTTCCCCGGTGGGCCGATCATCTCGCCAAGGTTGTCTCCGACCTTGCCACGTCTTTGATGGTGGACTTGCCAGACCAACTCATGACGGCGAGCATCAGCCCTGTCCGCGCCACTTGACCCGTTACTTTGTTTTTTGAAGTGTTGCGGACGGCGTGATTCTAGGAATGCCAATCCATAGCGATGTACAAAGAATGTAAAAATCAACGCGATTTGAGGATGTGTTTCTTCCCCACATCGTTAAAGCGGCGTTTTTTGTTTCCATTCAATAAAAAAGAAGTGAAGAACCACGACCAACCGAGGTTTCAGCGATGCCCCTTTCCCCGCTGTTAAAAGAACACTTAAGAAGTCGCAATGATTCGCACAACGAAAAAGACGTGCTGCGCTTGCACGCGTCGCGCTGGAATCCACTCGGCGTGTTGAGGCTGTGCATGCTTGTGTTGGCGTGGATCTCCGTACCCGCATCGGCGCAGCAAGTCGTTAGCGATCTTTCCGCACAACCTGCCGGCCGCATTCACTTCAACAGCGCCACGCCCAAGAGCAAATGGGAGCTGGTGCATCGCAAGTTCGACAAGACGCCCACGCCCATCTGGGGCACGCTGTATCTGCCCGAGAACCTGCAGGGCCGGGTGCCAGCGATGGTGATTTCGCATGGCTCGGCCGGGCCGCAACAGAAAGACGTCGACCGATGGGTGCGGCTCTTCAACCAGATGGGCATGGCCGCGTTCGTGGTGGATTCGTATGGCCCGCGCGGCATTGCCAACACGATGGACAACCAAGCGCAGCTCAACCCCGCCGCCAACGACGCCGATGCGCTGTTCGCGCTCAAGCTGCTGAGCACCGACCCGCGCATCGACCCGAAGCGCATCGGGCAGATCGGTTTTTCGCGCGGCGGCGGTGTGGCACTGGACATGACGCTCGACGCGTTCCGCAAAGGTGTCATTGATGACGACACGCGCTTTGCGGCGCTCATCGGCTTCTACCCCGGGTGCTCGGCGCTCTGGTGGGAGATCCCGCCGCCCCCGCTGACGGGCGCTCCGCTGATGCTCGCGCTGGGCGAGAAAGACGACTACACGCCCGCGCAGCTCTGCCGCAATGCGGCCGATGTCATGCAGCGTGACGGCCAGACCGTCGACGTGCACGTCTACCCCGGCGCGTATCACGACTTCGACAACACGCATGCGTACTTCAAGTACTTCCCCGGTGCGACCACGGCACGCGATTGCCCGCAGACCATGATCGACGTGCAGCACAACGCGTACTACCGCCTGCAGACCGGTGAGAAGTACGCCAGCCTCCACGCCATGGAGGCCGACTACCAGCGCTGTACCGTCCGGGGCGTTTCCACTGGCGCCAACCTGCAGCAAGCTGAACGCGCCGAGGCGGACGTCAAAGCGTTCCTGACGAAGAGCATGGGCCTGGCGCCGCGCTGATGTAGGAACCTCTACAACGTTGCAGCGGTTATGACGCGCGCCTATGCTGCCGTCATGACCGCCGCCCCCGATTCCTGGCTGCTGCTGATCGTCAGCCTTCCGACTGCCCGAGCGACCGCGCGCATGCGTATCTGGCGCGCCATCAAGGCCATCGGCTGTGCGGCCTTGCGTGATGGCGTCTACCTGCTGCCGGCGCGTGCCGAACACGCGGCGCAGCTCAACGAACTGGCAGACGAGACGTTGCAGGAAGACGGCCAGGCGTGGGTGCTGCGCGTGCAGGCCAGCGACGCAGCGGAAGACGCGGCCTACCGCGCCCTGTTCGACCGCACGCCCGACTACGCCGAGTGGCTGGCGGAGCTGTCTGAAGCGCGCAAGACGCTCCCCGACCTGCCCGCCGCCGAGCGCAACCGGCTGCTGCGCCGCCATGCCCGCGCCTACGAGGCCATCCGCAAGATCGACTTCTTCTCCAATGAAGCGACCGTGCGTGCCGATGCGCAATGGCGCGACTTTGCTGCAGCGGTGGAAGCCACGCAATCGCCGGGCGAACCGAGTGCCGCTGCGGGCAGCATCCCGCGCCGTGATCGCACGCAGTACCAGGGCCGTTTGTGGGCAACACGCCGGCACCTATGGGTAGACCGCGTTGCCAGCGCCTGGCTCATCCAGCGCTTCATCGATCCGCACGCGCGGTTCACGTGGCTCGCCAGCCCGGCCGACTGCCCCGCCGACGCGCTCGGCTTCGACTTCGACGGTGCCGCCTTCACGCATGTGGGCGAGCGCGTTTCGTTCGAGGTGCTCGTCGCCAGCTTCGGGCTTGACGACGATGCCGGCCTCGCGCGTCTGGGCGCCATGGTGCATGCGCTGGATGTGGGCGGCGCAGCCACGCCGGAAGCCGGCGGGTTCGAGGCCATCCTGGCGGGCGCCCGCAAGCGGCTGGCCGATGACGATGCCCTACTCGCAGAGATCGGCACCGTGCTCGATTCGTTGTATGTGCATTTTTCCGGCAGCCGGAAACCCTGACCGCTGTCACCCATCGCAGCCACCCCCGCAGGTCACTCATGAACATCGCCCCCGAACGCCCCACCTACACGCTGCGGCAGCTCGTCTTGTATTTCCTGCGGCTTGGCGCACTCGGCTTTGGTGGCCCAGTGGCACTTGCAGGCTACATGCGCCGCGACCTCGTGGAGGCGCGCCAGTGGATCACCGACGCGGACTACAAGGAAGGCCTCGCACTTGCCCAACTCGCGCCGGGGCCGCTGGCCGCGCAACTCGCCATCTACCTCGGCTACGCGCACTTCCGCATCGTCGGCGCCACGCTGGTCGGCATGGCGTTCGTACTGCCGTCGTTTCTGATGGTGGTGGCGCTGGGCTGGGCCTATGTGCGCTTCGGCGGGCTGACGTGGATGCAATCCGTGTTCTACGGCGTGGGTGCGGCGGTGATCGGCATCATCGCCATCAGCGCGCACAAGCTCACCACCAAGAGCGTCGGCAAAGACAAGCTGCTGTGGGCCGTCTACCTGCTGCTGGCGGCGGTGACGGTCGTGACGGAATCCGAAGTGGCGTGGCTCTTTCTGGCCGCCGGTGTGCTGGTGTGGTTCTGGCGCGCGCCGCCAAAGTGGCTGCGCCAGGGCCGCGTGAACGCCGTGACCGTGGCCCCGGTTGCAGCGGCCAGCGGCATGCTCGGCACGCTCGATTGGCCGCTGCTCTCGCAGCTTGGCGCGTTCTTCGCCAAGGCCGGCGCGTTCGTATTTGGCTCTGGGCTGGCCATCGTGCCATTCCTCTACGGCGGCGTGGTCACGGAGCACCACTGGCTCAACGAAAAACAGTTCGTCGACGCGGTGGCCGTGGCGATGATCACGCCCGGGCCCGTGGTCATCACCGTCGGCTTTATCGGCTATCTGGTGGCAGGCCTGCCCGGCGCGTGCGTAGCTGCGCTGGGCACGTTCCTGCCGTGCTACCTGTTCACCATCCTGCCGGCGCCGTACTTCAAGAAATACGGCAAGCTGCCCGCCATCCTGGCCTTTGTCGATGGCGTTACAGCGGCGGCGGTGGGCGCCATTACCGGCGCGGTGATCGTGCTGGCCAAGCGCTCCATCGTCGATGTGCCGACGGCGCTGCTGGCCGTGGCGACGGTGTTGCTGCTCGTGAAGTTCAAGAAGCTGCCCGAGCCGGTGATCGTGGCAGGCGCCGCCTTGCTTGGCCTGGCGCTGTATCCGCTGCTCCATCACTGATTCGCGTTCACTCATGCGGGAGGTTGTGCCATGCAATGGATCACGCGCGAGCGTCCCAAGATCGACCGCATCGCCTGCCCGTGGCTGATCGCCCGCTTCATCGACGAGACCCCCGATTTTCTTTACGTGCCACCGGGTGACGTGCTGCGCGTCGCCCATGACACCGGCGCCATTCCGTATGACGTTCCGGGCGTCGAGCTCTCGCATGTGGGCGAGCTGTGCAGCTTCGATGCGTTTCTCAGCAAGTACCGGCTTGGCGACGATCCGGCCTTGCAGCACCTTGCCCGCATCGTGCGCGGCGCGGATACCTCAAGGCTCGACATGACACCGCAGTCCAGCGGGCTCTACGCAATTTCGCTGGGCCTGTCGCATGTCTTTGCCGATGACCTTGCCATGCTCGAACACGGGCTGGTGATGTACGACGCGCTCTATGCGTGGTGCAAACACTGCCAGGCAGAAACGCACAACTGGCCGCCCAAGATGCCTGCATAACAGCGGCGAGGCACACTCGCCCACGCTGTCCGAAGAGGCCGCCGATGCCAAACGGTTGCGCCCATGCAGTCAGGGAAAACCAGCGCAAACGTTGTTCGCTTTGGCCGGTGCCAACCGGCCCAGGCCGCGTTACGATTGGTTTCAATTCGACCAAAATGCGTGTCATGGCCGGGACTATCCTTCGGGCACCCCCCACCCGAGGAGATAACCATGAAAACAATCTATCGGAACGCCCTCATTGCACTGCCCCTGCCGTTCCTCGTCGCTGCATGCGGCGGTGGCGATGGCGGTACGGATGCCGGCACGGGCACGCTCCATGTCTCGATGACGGACGCGCCGTCCTGCGGCTTTGATCACGTCTATGTCACGGTCAACAAGGTGCGCGTGCACGCCAGCGCGTCGGCGGCCGACTCCGACGCCGGCTGGACCGACATCGCGTTGGCCACGCCCAAGAAGGTCGACCTGCTTTCGCTCACCAACGGCGTGCTGACCGACCTCGGAACGGCGCCGCTGCCTGCAGGGCAATATCAGCAGTTGCGCCTGGTGTTGTCTCCCAACCAGGGCAACACGCCGGCCAACTCCGTGGTGGTGACCGGCTCGTCGACCGAGCAGCCGCTGGCCACCCCCAGCGCCGCGCAGAGCGGCTACAAGATCATCCAGCCCTTCACCGTGCAGGCCAACACGCTGGTCGATCTGGTGCTGGATTTCAATGCCTGCAAATCGATCGTGCAGCAGGGCAATGGCGGCTACAGCCTCAAGCCGGTCGTCACCGCAACGCCAACGGTGGTGAGCGGCTCGATCACAGGCTACGTGCCCGCCGCACAGGCCGGCGCCACGGTGTATGCCGAGCAGAATGGCCAGGTCATCCGCGGCACGGTGGCGGATGCCACGGGCAAGTTCGTGCTGTCGCCGCTGGTGCAGAGCAGCACCAACGGCGCCTATGACGTGGTGATCGTCGACAACACGCTGCCGACCGGCCATGCCACGGGCATCATCCGCACCGTGCCCGTCACGGCCAGCACCACGACCACGGTGTCCACCACGGGCGCGCCGATCGCGCTGCCGGCCTCCACCACCAATACCGCATCGGGCACGGCCACGGCATCGGCGCAGGCCACCTTGCGCGCGCTGCAGACGGTGAGCTCGGTGTCGTACGAGATCACCTCGGCCAATGCCAACCTGGATACCGGCGCCTACTCGCTGGCGTTGCCCGCAGCCGCGCCGCTGGTGGGTACGTACAGTGCGACGCTGCCGATTGCGCTGTCGGCCGTGTCGGCATCGGCGGGCCAGTATTCGGTGCAGGCCACCAGCGCATCGGGCGCCACGCTGAGCAATCCGGTCAACGTTTCGGCCGGCAGCCAGACCGGGGTCAACTTCAGTTTCTAACCAGGGAGAACGGGGGCCAACGCCGCCCCCTCACAACACAATGAAGAACATCATCCTCATCCTGTCTTTGGGTGCGTCGCTGCTGGGCGGTTGCGTCTACGTGCCGGTCGACGGCCCGGTTGCGCGCCCGCAAGGCGGCCCAGGTAACGGCTTCTGCCCGCCGGGACAGGCCAAGAAGGGCAATTGCTGAGCCGTTGACCTCAGCGCCCGCGCAACAAAAAAGCCGGTCTGCGTGACCGGCTTTTTCTTTGCTGCGTTGCGGTGCTTACTTGCCCTTGCCCGCGTGCTTGTGCTGCGTGGATTTGCCATGTTGATGCGCACGGTCTGCCGCACGCGCCTTGCCCTTGTCGCGGTCCAGGCTGTCGGGGCCGTTGGTATTGGACATGCCCTGGCTGCTCATATGCGCAGCAGAACCGCCGCCGGCATTGCCCTTGGCCTGGGCTGACAGCGAAACGGTGCACAGCGCAGCCATCGCAGCCGCCACCATCCATTGTGCTCGGGTCATCTGCTTCCTCCTTCTGGTTTTTGGTTCAACCGATTGTAGGTAGGCACGGATGAGAATGTGCGTTTCAGTGCAACCAAACGTAACGGCATCCCGCGCCGCCGCAGTGCCCCCGTGACCCTCGGCACACCTTCCGAACCGGCCAGCGTGCTCCACTGAGATCGGCGATCCAGCCGGCACGTTTCTCGCTGAATTGCGGTGCAGCAAAACACCATGGAGAGACGCAATGGCAAGCCACGGCGGCACCACAACGTCCTACTGGGCGGAAGAGATCGAACTGGCCCGACCGCCATTGACGGCTGATGCTTCATGCGATGTCTGCGTGATCGGAGCGGGCATCGCAGGGCTGTCCGTCGCATACGAACTCGCAGCGGGCGGCGCGGCAGTCATCGTGATTGACGCCGATACCCCGGGCGGCGGCGAAACCGGCCGAACGACCGCCCACCTGATGACGGCGTTCGATGACCGGTACTACAACATCGAACGCCATCTCGGGCGCGACGCCGCACGGACGATCGCGCAAAGCCACACGGCAGCCGTTGCACGGATGGAGGCCATCTGCGCAGCGGAGTCCATCGCCTGCGACTTTGCCCGTGTGGATGGCTACCTGTTTGCCGAATCGGCGGAAGAGGACGAGGTGTTGACCGACGAACTGGAAGCCGCACACCGCGCGGGGCTGACCGACGTCACACGGGTGAGCGACGTTCAGACCGGCCGCGTTGCGCTGCCATCGGCACTTCGCTTTCCGGGCCAGGGGCAATTGCACCCGCTGAAGTACTTGCGCGGGCTCATCGACGCCATCGAGCGTCGCGGCGGCAAGATCCATGGCAAGACGCAGGCAATGGACGTGGAGGACGGCCGCCCTGTGGTCGTGCGCACGGCCGGCGGGGCACGCATACATGCCGACAGCGTTGTCGTGGCCAGCAATACACCCTTCAACGACTTGTTTGCCCTGCATACCAAGCAGGCGGCATACCGCACCTTCGTGGTGGGCATGAAGGTACCGCGCGACAGCGTGCCGGTCTGCCAGTTCTGGGACACGCTCGACCCATACCACTACGCGCGCATTGCGGGCGACCTCGGCCCCGACGCCCAGCTCCTGATCGTTGGCGGCGAAGACCACAAGGTCGGTCAGGCAGACGATGCCGACCGGCGGCTGGACCGCCTGCGCGCATGGACGCGCGAGCGCTTTCCTGTGGTCGGTGAACCCATGTTTGCCTGGTCCGGCCAAGTGATGGAGCCGGTGGATGGTGTCGCCTTCATTGGACGCAACCCCGGCAACCACAACGTCTATGTCGTGACCGGCGATTCAGGCAACGGCATGACCCACGGCGCCATCGCCGGCGTGCTGATTCGCGATCTCATCACCCGGCGCGACAACGCCTGGGCCGACCTTTACGACCCATCGCGCAAATCGCTGACGGCGGCACTTGAATACGCACGCGAGAACGCCAATGTCGCGGCCCAGTATGCGGACTGGCTGGGCTCCGGCGCGGCCACGGCGCTGGACAGCATTCCCTCCGGCGGGGGCGACGTGGTCAAGGCCAACGGCCGCCACGTGGCTGCCTTCCGGGACGAGCGCGGCCACCTGAATACGTTTGACGCAGCTTGCCCGCACCTGAAGTGCCTGGTGCAGTGGAACAGCCTTGAAAAATCGTTCGATTGCCCGTGCCACGGCTCGCGCTTCGGCTGCGATGGCGCGGTGCTGCACGGGCCGGCGAAAACGGGCCTGCACCGCGTGGACGTCGGCGGCGACGTACCGCCAAGGGCGACCAGCGGTTGACGTGCCTCACTTCGGCATCGGCTCGTAATGCACCTTGCTGCGCCATTTGCCGTTGACGAGCGTTTCCTCTGTGATCTTCATCTTGTCGCCGGAACTCATCACCTCTTCCATGTAGCGCGCGACGGCGACCGGCACATCGTGGTCGACGCGGTACGTGGTGGTCTCGTGATAACAGCACCCGCCCTTCGCAAAGGTGCGCAGACGCTTGCTTTTAACATCGACCTCAAAGAAACCGAGTGTCGACCGGATGAGCGAAGTCATCTCACTGTTGGGTACAAAGCGCTGCGCCTGCGCATTGAACAGATAGATGTCGTAGCTCGGGCCGCCGTAGCTGCCTTCGTTGCCGGTCTGGATGCCGAAGTCCTCCAGCCCATCGAAGTTGAAATCCCCAACGTTGATCACGCCCTGGTAGTCATAAAGGCGCGCTGAGTTGACCAGCGGCCCCTTGCTCCCCTTGGGCAGCGTGACAAAGACGTTCGGCAGGTTGATGACCTGGCGCACGGCGCGCTGGCCCTTGTCATGGACAAGCAATTGGGCAGGCCCTTCGCAGGTCGTGTCCTCCTTGCTGTTGTCCCCCGGGCAGGCTTCGAGCATGCGCAGCACGAAGTCGTGCTGCTTGGCGATCGCGTTCAGCCGGAAGACCGGGCCATTGACCGGCTCGCCCGGGTCCGGAAACGCGGGCTGCGCTTCCAACTCGTCAATGCGCGCGCGGTACGCCTCCTTCAACGCGGCCACGTCAATATGGCCAGCGGGCGCGCGTTGCTTCAGCCAATCGCGCTGCCCGGCTTTCAACGCATCGGTGTCGGCGCCGTACTTCTTCAATGCGGCCCGGTACGCATCGGCCAGTTCGCTATCCAGCGCAGAGAGTTGCGCGTCATTGCAGATGGCGTGCTCGATTGGGGTGCGCGCGGCGGCGCAGTCAAAGCTGGCGGCATGCGCAGCCGCGGGCAACAGGGCGATGGCAAAGGCGATGGCAAAGGCGATGGCGGAGATGCCGCGAAATGGCGTCATTGGATGAACCCCTGGGAAAGCGGATGTGTGCGTGTGCGCGATTGTGCTGCGGAATGGGCCGGTCTGGTGTGCTTTCTCCGCACTTGGCCGCCTTCACCGCCCGGCCAGAGCGGCACGGGAAGAGTTTTCCTACCATGGCAACCACCCCGCCCCAATAAAACGATGAGGTAAGCCATGGCCTTTCCGATGCACAACCGCCAGACCCACCCCGCACAGGATCCCGCCACTCAGCATCTGCGTGGCATCGTGCGCACCCTATCCATTGCCGCCGCGCTGCTGCTGCCGCTGGCCGCCTGGGCCGCCGACCCCATCGACGACGCGCTCGAGCAGTGCCTGAAAACTCCCCACGGCCAAACCACCGCCGGCATGACCGAGTGCACGCACACCGCCTACCAAGCCTACGACCGGCAGATGAACACGCTGTATCAGGCCGTGATGGCCAAATCCGACCCCGTATCGCGCGAAGCCATCCGCAATGCGCAACGTGCGTGGCTGGCCTATCGGAACGCCCAGAAGGCGGCCGACAACGCGCCGTGGCGGGCGGACGCCGGCTCGGTGGCGAGCCCCGATATCGAAGGCCTGAACGTGGAGGCAATCCGGACGCGGATTGCAGAGCTGGAGTACTACCCGCACTAACCGGGCGGGGAAAAGCCATTGTGGATAACTCCCCATCCGCCTGTGAATAACTCCAGGGACAAGCGTGTTGGTTCTCCGGGGTCAGCGTGCAGACAGCACGGGAACAACTTCCCACCGTGTCGGGAACGCCCGACGCGATCCCCGGCACTCATCCACGCAACGGCACACGCTGTCCGACCGGTTGTCCGTTCTGCAAGTCGTTGATGCCAAAGTGCTTTTAGTGCTTATCCACAGGACTTATCCACCGTTATCTACTACTACTATCTGTATACATAAAGAAGTAAACCTATAAACCCTCTGTGGGGCATCGAGCCCGTGGCTGGGTTGTGGGCAAAGCAGCATGCAGGTGCTGGCGATGGGTGGAGCAACCACCGAACGCCACCGCCCAATCTCTCGCGCAACAGCGTCAAGTGCTCCCCAAGTGGTTCCCGATATCGCAGGCTGATCGCCTTGCTGCAGCTCTATATTTCGAATATATTGGAAATATGGAAGAAACCGACGTTATCCGATCCCTCGCCGCGCTGGCCCACGGCCTGCGCCTCCAAGTGTTCCGCATGCTGGTGGTCGCAGGGCCTGCGGGCATGACGCCAGGCGCGATTGCCGAACAGCTCGACGTGCCGGGCGCCACGTTGTCGTTCCACCTCAAGGAACTGACCGCCGCGCGCCTTGTGACGCAAGAGCGTGACGGCCGCAACCTGATCTATCGCGCGGCATATGACCACATGAACGCCCTGCTGGGCTTCCTGACCGCCAACTGCTGTCAGGGCGAAGCCTGCCTGGAAGCGAACGCCACCGACTGCAAATGCTGAAGGAGCATCCCATGAAACGATTTCACGTCCATCTCCACGTTGACGACCTGAGCAAGAGCATCGCCTTCTACTCCAAGCTCTTTGCCGCCGAGCCGACGCGCGTGGAAACCGACTACGCCAAGTGGATGCTGGATGACCCGCGCATCAACTTCGCCATCTCCACACGTGGCAATGCCCCGGGCGTTGACCACCTTGGCTTCCAGGTGGATGACGCCGCCGAGCTGGCCGACCTGAAGGCCCGCGCCGAAGCCGCAGACATGGCACTGCTCGACGAAGGCGAAACCACCTGCTGCTATGCCCGCAGCGACAAGCACTGGATCACCGACCCGCAGGGCATCGCGTGGGAGCACTTCCATTCGCTCAGCAACATCCCCGTCTTCAGCGAAGACAAGAAGGAAGAAGCCGCCCCGGAGGCTTCTGCCTGCTGCGCACCGCGTGCTCCAAAGGGCAAGCCGATCGGCATTGCCGTGAAGTCCGGCTCCGGCTCATCCTGCTGCTAAGGGCGCACGCATGACCACCAACGTCCTGATCCTCTGCACCCACAACTCCGCACGCAGCGTGCTGAGTGAAGGGATGCTCAATCATTGGGCCAAGCAACTCGGCAAAGACGTGCGCGCCTACAGCGCCGGCAGCGCACCCAGTGGCCGCCTCAACCCGTTCGCACTGGAAGCCCTCACCAACGCAGGCATCGACACCACTGGCTACCGCAGCAAGAGCTGGGACGAGTTTGTTGCGGACGGCGCCCCGCAGATGCGCATCGTCATTACCGTATGCGACAGCGCTGCAGCCGAGACCTGCCCGTATTGGCCGAGCAGTCCCGTGAAAGTGCATTGGGGCTATGCCGACCCGTCAAACGCGACGGGCGGCGACGAAGGCAAGCGCCAGGCTTTCGAACTGACACGCCAGGCCATCGGCTATCGCATGTTGCAGTTGCTGGCACTGCCGCTGGGCAGCATGAGCAATGCCGAGCTGCAAACGGCGTTGGAACGCATTTCGCAAAACTGATCTGAAGCCCGCCCAATGACCGCATCCAACGTAGCGCCGCCGGCACAGGCTGTCGCCAAGCCTTCCATCAACTTCTTCGAGCGCTACCTGACCGTCTGGGTGGCCCTCTGCATCATTGCCGGCATCGTGCTCGGCCAGGTGCTGCCCGGCCTGTTCCAACAGATCGGTCGGATGGAATACGCACAGGTCAACCTCCCGGTCGGGCTGTTGATCTGGGTGATGATCATCCCGATGCTGGTCAAGGTGGACTTTGGCGCATTGCATGAGGTGCGCCAGCACGTCAAAGGCATCGGCGTCACGCTTGTCGTGAACTGGCTCGTCAAACCGTTTTCGATGGCGTTTCTCGGCTGGCTCTTCATCCGCCATCTGTTCGCGCCGATGCTGCCTGCGGACCAGCTCGACAGCTACATCGCAGGCCTGATCCTGCTGGCTGCGGCACCGTGCACCGCAATGGTGTTCGTCTGGAGCCGGCTCACGGGCGGCGATCCGCTCTTCACGCTGTCACAGGTGGCGTTGAACGACAGCATCATGGTCATTGCTTTCGCACCGCTGGTCGGTCTGCTCCTGGGCATGTCCGCCATCACGGTGCCCTGGGCGACGCTGCTGACTTCGGTCGTCCTCTACATCGTCATTCCGGTGATCCTCGCGCAGATCTGGCGCAAGGTGCTGCTCGCCAAAGGCCAATCAGCATTCGACGCGGCAATGGCGAAGATCGGCCCGTGGTCGATCGCGGCGCTGCTGGCAACGCTGGTGCTGTTGTTTGCTTTCCAGGGCGAAGCCATCCTGAAGCAGCCGCTCGTTATTGCACTGCTGGCGGTGCCGATCCTGATCCAGGTGTTTTTCAATTCAGCGCTGGCCTACTGGCTCAACCGCGCGGTGGGCGAAAAGCACAACATCGCCTGCCCGTCTGCGCTGATCGGCGCATCGAACTTCTTCGAGCTGGCCGTCGCGGCTGCGATCAGCCTGTTCGGTTTCCATTCCGGTGCAGCGCTGGCTACCGTCGTTGGTGTGCTGATCGAAGTGCCGGTCATGCTGCTTGTCGTGCGCATCGTCAACCAGACGCAGGGCTGGTACGAGTGCCGGACGTAGCAGTGCACGTTTCAATCCAGCAGTAAGCGCGCCTGAATCGTCGGGCGAGTACCCAAAGCAGCCGCAACGCCTGAGGCGCCCGCGCGCCTTACTCTCTCCTTCACGCTTGCGCCCCGCGTGGCGCGTACTACTCTTGACGAGGCCTTGCGTCGCGCGTTTCCGACGGTGTACGGCCCGATCTGCAGGCTGCTTCCCCCCAGGCCCGGCCAGCCCCCCCGCTCCCCCAAAGAGAACAGCCATGCGAAAACTGTTTGCAGCCGTCGCGCTCATGCTCGCCATGACGCCCCTTGTGCAGGCGCAGGTGAAGCCGTATCCGCCGGGCTTTCGGCACCAGAACATCCAGACCGACGGGGCGACGCTGTTTGTGCGCGTGGGCGGCAGCGGCCCGGCGGTGGTGTTGCTGCACGGCTTTGGCGATACGGGTGACATGTGGGCGCCGCTGGCCGCCGAGCTGGCCCGCACGCATACCGTGGTGGTGCCGGATCTGCGCGGCATGGGTTTGTCGTCGCACCCCGAAGGCGGCTACGACAAGCGCACGCAGGCCGGTGACATCCGCGCTGTGCTGACGAAGCTGAACATCGACCAGGCCGATGTGGTCGGCCACGACATCGGCACCATGGTCGCGTTTGCCTATGCAGCGCGCTATCCGGACAAGACCACGCGGCTGGTCGTGATGGACGCCCCCGTGCCGGGCGTGCCGCCGTGGGAGCAGATCGTCCGCTCGCCCAAGCTCTGGCACTTCTCGTTCGGCGGCCCCGATGCCGAGCGGCTCGTCAAAGGCCGCGAGCGCATCTACCTCGACCGCTTCTGGAATGAGTTTGCCGGCGACCCTTCCAAGATCGACGAAGCTACCCGCGCGCACTACGCCCGCCTCTACGCCAAGCCGGGCGCCATGCATTCAGCGTTTGCGCAGTTCCTGTCGATCCCGCAAGACGCGGAGGACAACCAGAAAGCCATCGCCACCAAGCTGCCCATGCCGGTGCTCGCCATTGGGGGCGCCAAGTCGTTTGGCGAAAACGAGGCCATCGTCATGCGCAACGCCGCCACCAACGTGCAGGAACTGGTGATTCCCGATGCGGGGCATTGGTTGATGGAGGAGCAGACGCAGGCTACGGTGGGTGCGGTGGTTCAGTTTTTGGCGCAGTAGCGGTGTACGCAAATGGACGTCGTTGAGTTAGCTCTCGATGTTTCGGTCGTCGCCCTCTCTGTAGGCGCGACGGCTGTCACATGCGTACCGCGGTTTGCTCGCGGCGTGCGGGTACTAGCAGGGACAGCGCTTTTCATGACGGTTTTCACCCCGGTCCTGGCCCCTGCAACCATCATGCTTGTTCCAGTTCCGTTCGGCATCGTCCTGGCGATTTCTCTCCTCAGCGGTTCAATGCAAGAGGTGCCTGGTCTGTTTGCACTGGCTCCCGGGTGGAATGCCGTTTCGGCAGCATGCACATTCGCAATCGCGGCGCCGGCGATGTGGTGGTTTCTGAGCAAGGCGCCCCATAACAAACATGAAGTGGATCTGTGAATGTCCTGGAGAGTAGAAACGCTCACCAAATTGCTCGATGAAGCGGCGGCGCTATTGCGCGCCTACGAACAGACGGGGTGGGCTGAGTGGCTGGCCAAGGACGCGATGCGTATTCGTTCCCATGATGGCTACGGTATCGAGCATCTGCTCTCGGCGTATGGCGGCATGGGCAGCCTGAACGATGTGGTTCTGCAGCGAAGTAACGGTGTTGAAGTAACGATGGACTTCAATGACAACGAGCGCTTTAGCAAGCTACGAAGCGAAATCTACGAATTGGCGATGACATGTAGACCAACGGATCGCTGAGAGTAGAGACGTCAATTGTTCAACGCATCTCAATGCGAGGAGTTCCCAATGCAACCAGTCGTCCGAGTCTCGATTCTTCGGTGTCCGCCAGACAAGTTCGCCGAGATGCGCCAGATGATGAACGACCTCGAAGCGGTGCTCCGGCCCGGTATCGAAGCCATGCGCGGTCTGGTCGCGTTTTATGTGGGCGAGGACGAGTCGACATCGTCGCTGTCGAACGTGAGCCTGTGGACTGATCTGGACGCGGCCAAGCAACTCGATACGTTCCGGCCGATGCTGGACTCGGGCAAGCCCTTTATCGACAAGGGCGGCACGTTTGAGCGGCCGATCATGAACTACCTGCCGATGTGGGAGTTGAAGCCGGTGGAGAAGGTTTGAGGTATATGAGCGCCACATTGAGGTTTGCTGGCTGCCTAGTCCTCCTGGCCGCGTGTTTGCACGCGAGCGCGCTTACGCCGCCGCGCCCGCCATCGGAAGTTACAACGTTCATTGAGGAACGGAAGACCTGCGACTACATCCGTCGGCAGGTGATTGAGGAAGACAGTCCGGAGCAGGTTGCGCGTCGAGAAAGGCTGCTCGACAGCTTCGACATCTACTGTGCTGGCACAGACAAGCGTCTTGCTGCGTTGAAGCGGCGGTACAAAGACAACCCCGCTGTCATGAGGCGGCTCAGTGAGTTTGAGGAGCGCGTTGAGTGATAGCGCGGGGCGGCTTCCCTACCGTCCGGAGACTGCGCCGCCTGTTCACCGCTAGACATAAGGCGCCTCAGAGCCGGTGAAAGGCCGGCTTTTGTCGCTAAGCGAGGGAGGCGGGGCCTGACGACAGGGGTAGCAGACCGGCCTCACAGGAAACCGGTAGACCCGAAGATCTCCCTGCCCGGCGCGCCGTAAAAGCAATAGGCGCGCACAAGCTCCGGACAAAAAAGCCGCGTGGCAGCGGCTATCCGTCCTATGAGAAAGAGACGGGCTGCTACACCCGGCTGCCATTGCTGCAGCAGCGGGCGAATTGTAGCGATGGGGGCCCGTTCCAACTTCCGATTCTGTGCGTTGACGTCAGGCCCATTCCAGGGCGCTAGCGCAACAAACGACCGCTCGCGCGCGCTCCACGCAGGCGTATGCAGTGACGGCTTGACATGCATCAATGGCGCATCGCACCCGTCTTCTACATTGGCAGTGATATCTGGAGCAAATGACACTCAAGGATGGTCATCATGGCAAACACTCGACGCACCCTTATCGCAACCGTCTCGACCACGCTCGTGTGCGTGTGGACTTCTCTGGCGCTCGCTGCGGGCCCTTCGAGCAGCGCCGAGCATGACCATACTCACGCAGAGAAGAAAGCCGCAGCACCGGCTGCAACGGCTGTGCAGCAAAGCAATGCCGACTTTGATGCCCAAATTGCTCATCTCCGTGCCATCAGGGAACGCTTGGCATCCGCCAAGACGCCTGAACAACGTCAAGCGTTGATGGACGAGCGCATGAAAGTGATGCAAGACATGATGGCTGGCATGCGGCAGACGGGCGACATGAAGCCAATGAAGGGAAAGAGTCAGGCCAGCCAGATGGCGATGTGTCAGGGGATGATGGAACGGCACACGGCCATGATGCAGGAAATGATGCAGATGATGATGGATGGCCAAGGCATGGGCATGGGTGGCGGAATGGGCGGCATGATGTCTAAGTAGGTGGATAGCCGAGTCGCGCAGTGCGGCGCTGGCGCAACGCTCACCGTTGACCCTCCCAAATGGGAGGGTTCATCGTTTCTTGAGCATGAGAAAACGCACGATGCTTGCCTAAGTGAGTGCGTCCGGCAGTAGGCGAACTGATAGGAGCCGATGTCCATGGAAGAGCACCGCCACATCCACGCAGCCGAGCACGATCGCACTCACTCGCATGATCCGCACGCCGGTCATCGCCTTGACGGACACGGTGCAGCGCACGAACACGGCTGGGCCGCAACAGCCCCCGCCGAATCCCAAGCAGGCACCGTCTACACGTGCCCGATGCATCCGGAAATCCGCCAGGACCGGCCAGGGAATTGCCCGATCTGTGGCATGACGCTGGAGCCCGTCATTCCGGAGTTGGACGAAGAAGAGAACCCGGAACTTATCGACTTCCAGCGCCGCTTTTGGTGGACGCTGCCGCTCACCGTTGCAGCGTTCATCCTCGCGATGTTCGGGCACCGATACGGCTGGATGGATGCTTCGCAACAAAGCTGGGTCGAGCTGGTCCTGTCGACCCCCGTGGTGCTGTGGGCGGGTTATCCCTTCTTCCGGCGGTGCGCACAGTCGTTCGTGCACCGTAGCCCGAACATGTGGACGCTGATCGGCCTCGGCACGGGCGCCGCGTATCTGTACAGCGTGATCGCCACCGTCGCGCCAGGACTGTTTCCCCAGACGTTCACCGAGCACGGCCGGATCGGCGTCTACTTCGAGGCGGCGGCGGTCATCATCTCTCTCACGCTGGTGGGCCAACTGTTGGAGCTGAAGGCGCGATCGCAAACTTCTGCCGCCATCAAATCACTGCTGGGTCTGGCCCCCAAGACGGCCCGGCGCGTCAACGCGGACGGCACCGAAGCCGATATACCGCTGACCCATGTACACGTTGGTGACCGGCTGCGCGTGCGGCCGGGCGAGAAGGTGCCCACCGACGGTATCGTGGTCGAAGGCACCAGCTCGCTTGACGAATCCATGATTACCGGTGAGCCGATCCCCGTGACCAAGCGGGTGGGTGACCACGTGATTGGCGCGACGATGAACACAGCAGGCAGCCTGATCATCGAATCTGAGAAAGTCGGTTCTCAAACCGTCCTCTCGCAGATCGTCCAGATGGTTGCCCAGGCTCAGCGCTCCAAGGCGCCCATGCAGCGCATGGCGGACAAGGTCGCGGGCGGTTTCGTTGTCGCTGTGGTGGCCGTTGCCGTGCTGACTTTCTTCGCCTGGGGCTTCTTTGGGCCGCAGCCAAGCTGGGTGTACGGGCTGATCAACGCGGTCGCCGTGCTGATCATCGCCTGTCCATGTGCGCTGGGGCTTGCCACACCAATGTCGATCATGGTGGCGAGCGGCAAGGGCGCATCGAACGGCATCTTGTTTCGCGATGCCGCCGCCATCGAGAACCTGCGCAAGGTTGACACCCTCGTGGTGGACAAGACCGGAACGCTCACCGAAGGCAAGCCTGCTTTTGAACGCAGCGTGGGGGCCAACGGTTTTGATGACGTGGAAGTGCTGCGCTTGGCGGCCAGCCTGGATCAAGGCAGCGAACACCCATTGGCTGCGGCCATTGTGGAGGCCGCCAGAGCGCGCGGGCTGTCTTTGTACAAGGCGGATAACTTCGAATCCAGCAGCGGCATCGGCGTACGCGGCGCTGTCGCGGGCAAGAAGCTGGCGCTGGGTAATACGGTGTTGATGGAACAAGAACGCGTCGATGCAGCTCCGCTGGCCCACGCCGCAGACGCGCTACGCGCCCAAGGCGCGAGCGTGATGTACCTGGCCGCAGATGGCAGGCTTGCTGGTCTGCTTGCCGTGTCAGATCCCGTTAAATCGACAACGGCGGAAGCGTTGGCGCAGTTGAAGGACGCAGGCATTCGTGTGGTGATGGCCACCGGCGATGGCACGGTCACGGCAAGAGCGGTCGCTGAGTCGCTGGGCATCGCCGAGTTTCATGGAGAAGTCAGGCCCGCGGATAAATTGGCGCTTGTGACGAAGCTGCAAAGCGAAGGTCGGACAGTCGCCATGGCAGGTGACGGGATCAACGATGCGCCCGCGTTGGCAAAGGCCGATGTCGGTGTTGCCATGGGCACAGGCACGGATGTCGCCATGAACAGTGCGCAGGTCACGCTCGTGAAAGGGGACCTGCGCGGCATCGCACGCGCACGGAACCTGTCCGAGGCAACCATCGCCAACATGAAGCAAAACCTGGGCTTCGCGTTCGTCTATAACGCCCTTGGCGTGCCGCTCGCCGCCGGGGTGCTCTACAGCACAACCGGTTTGCTGCTGTCCCCCATGATTGCAGCGCTCGCGATGAGCCTGAGTTCGGTGTCGGTGGTATCCAACGCGCTTCGTCTGCGCCGGCTAAGTATCTAGCCACTGGGGCGGTTTCCACACTGCCCCGGCGAGCCCAGCCACTCAATGTGCCGAGGGAAGCTTTGCACTCAGCCAGGCAAAGAACGTCGCCGCAAAAAAGGCCCAGAGACCAAGGACGACATCTGCATAGACCGTGCCCCCAAGCGTTGCCTTCCCGCTCTGCAGCGGGTGGAAATCGATGCCATGGAATAGCGCCGTCATGAACTGCATGAACGGCTCTGGAAACGCATACCAGACCACCGCGCACAAAGCGTAGAACAGCATGACCGTCACGCCAAACGTGGCACCTGTTTTGAGCGGCTTCATCGCTGCCTCCTGATTCAATATCCGGACGTCAGAGCTTCCTATGCACCTTGTCGTTGTGGGCACCAGCGCCAAGGCGGGGAAAAAATGCGGGTGTCTGATCCCGATAGGCTTCATATTCGGGCCCGAACTCGGCCAGTGCCTCGGCTTCCTCAGCCTTCGCCAGGCGCACATACATCCACACGAGAATCGGGAACATGGCGACTGTCAGCAGGGTCGGCCACTGGAAGAGAAAACCGGCCATGATGAGAATGAACGCCACGTACTGCGGATGTCGCAAGCGCGCGTAGATTCCCGTGGTTGCAAGTCGGTGAGCGCTTTGCGCGACGTAGAGCACGCGCCATGCCGTGGCGAGCAGGATGAAGCCACCAAAGATGAGGACGTTGCTCACGATGTGGAACAAGCCAAAATGCGGATTGGCCCGCCAGCCAAACATGACTTCCAGCAGATGCCCCGAGTCATGCGAAAGAAAGTCGACGCCAGGAAACTTTGCTGTGAGCCATGGATACAGCAGATAAATCGTCAGCGGTATCCCATACATCTCGGTGAACAGCGCAACGATGAACGCCGAGAACGCGCCGAACGAACGCCAGTCCCGCGAGGTTTGAGGCTTCGTAAAGCTGAAGGCAAAGATGATGAAGACGGCGGAGTTGATGAACACCAAGGACCAGAGGCCGTACCCAAATGTGCTGTCGTGTTGCATCACTGTTCTCCCTGGGCGTCGGCGCGGTCAGCCTTGGCCGACGGGTGCCCGTGATGTCGATGGCTGTGACCGCCGTGCATGAATACATGCATCAGCGGACATGCCGCGAGCAGCAGAAACGGCAGGAACTGGATAACGTGCGCCTGATGTTCGGTCCACAGGAAGTACGCAACCACCAATAGAAAACCGACCAGTACAAGCTTCGAACGCGTGATGGCTGGCGCAGCGTCGTCACGTTGTTGCCCATGTTCATGGTTCTCCATATCCGCCTCCGGCCAGAGCAATGGGCTCACCAAGCTACGTTTTCAGTATTGGCGCGATACAGAAAGAGGAGTTGACCCGGATCAACACGATCCAATGACTTGCCCTTGTGCGATACGACAATCAACGGCGCTCTTCTTGCTCGGGCCATAACTGCCGTATTCGATTCAGCCGCCTCGGAGTTGCCATAGCGTCGTTGTCTTGAATTAACGCTTGAATTAACGCTTGAATTAAGGCTCGCAGGGTGGACGGCCCGGCTCTGTCCTTTGAAGACAGCCGCCTCACTACGCCCCGCCTGCATCGGCATTCCCGCCCGTCACGGGAATGCGTCAATCAGTTGTTATTGGCTGTAGCCACGCCGCTCTATGGCGGCTAGCACATCCCACGTTTGCGGATCGACATCGCGGCCCCCAAGCGACATCGAAACGTAGGCGTCAATTGCATCGACAAAGCCCTTCACGAACGGCGGCGGGAACGACTGCGCGGAGAACAGTTGCAGCTGTTCGAGCAGCATGCCCGGCCGGCATTGGCCGTGGGTGCACATGGCAGTGCGGATGCGCTTGAGGTACGCCCGCGCCTCGAGTGCGCCGTTCAGGTAGACGCGGTTTTTGGTGAGTCCGCCTGCGTTGGATGCGGTTAGGGGTGGCGATGTTGGCGGGGAGGGATACGACGCGATTCTCCGCGCCGTCTGTTCACTGCTAGACATAAGGACCTCTCGGAGATGGTGAAAGGCCTGACTTTCGTCGCTAAACGAGGGAGGCGGGCCCGACGATGGGGTTAGCGATCCGGCTCTCCGAGAAAACCGGTAGACCCGAAGGTCTCCCCACCCGGCCCGCCATAGAAAGCGCGCGAGTGTGCTGAGGCCTGCCGCGTGTGACGGCGGCCTCTTCGGAGAGTTACGGATCGCTAAACCCGTGCTGCCGTTGGTGCGGCAGCGGGGGAATTATAGCGATGGGGTACGCACCGGATTCTGATTTTCGTACGTCGAGCTTCAAGCTCGGGCGGTCGAGCAAAAAGCCTCACACGCCGACTCCGAGCTCGGTCAGCCGAGCAAAAAGCCTCACACGCCGACTCCGAGCTCGGTCAGCCGAGCAAAAAGCCTCACATGCCGAGTTCCGAGCTCGGACGGCCGAGCAAAAAGCTTCACACGCCGAGCTCCGAGCTCGGACGGCCGAGCAAAAAGCCTCACACGCCGAGCTCCGAGCTCGAGCCGCCGAGCAAAAAGCCTCAAGCGCCGAGCTCCGAGCTCGAGCCGCCGAGCAAAAAGCCTCACACGCCGAGCTCAGAGCTCGGACAGTCGAGCACAAAGCCTCGCACGCCGAGCTCCGAGCTCGGACCGTCGAGAACGCCGCTCGATGTGTCGAGTTGTGAAGGCCGCATCAGATCATTCTGATTCTTCGCCCGAAACTGCCTTCTGGCATTGCGGAGCCGCGCCGCAGCGGCCAATCTCCCGCCCTTGTGCCCTAGATGGCACGGCACTGACAATTGACTTGCGAGGAGTGAAATGCCGCAGAACTTGATTTCGTATCAGCTCACTTCAGCTGACTTGGCCGCCGTGGACGGCGCCCTGAAGACGCTGGAAGACCGGCTCGCCAGCCTGATCGACCTCACCCCGGTGCAGCGCCGAACGCTGGTGAAGATGGGCGACAAGTCCGAAGCCTTCGCGCGCAAGGCCGTGGAGGTGCTGAACACCAATCCCAACCTGCTACCTGGCAATTTCGACCTTGCCGAACTGCGCCGCGATCTGGCGGGCTTCGATCAGCTACGCAGCCGCCTCATGCGCGTGGCGCGCATTCACGAACGCATGGCGGATTCGCAGTTGGCGCTGGGCAGCGATGTGATGAGCGCCACGTTGGAGGGGTATGCGTTCCTCAAGGTGGCGGGTCAGGGAGAAGGGTTGGACGCGGCGCGCAAGGCGCTGGCGGTGCGGTTTAGTCGGGGAGCAAAGCGAAAGGACGACGAAGCTGGCAGAGCTGATGAAAGATCGTCGGATGAGGAGCAGCAGGCGGAATTATCGTAGACGTGCTTGGATGATGCGGAGGGGCTTGGTACGAGTCCGATGTGAAGAAAGTCCGCTGAATTGGAATAACACATCTTCCAATAAATAAGAAACAAATCTCAATCATTAAACTACGCTTTAAGACCTAGCATTCTCGGATATATCTTGGGAAAGATATTTCCAATCAACTGAATGCGAGGAAACTATGTGGGACAGTAATGCAGCGGCCAATCACGTTCGACAGCATGCACAAAGCCAAAGCACTGGGAACTGTGCAAAGTATGTTCGAAAGGCGATTGAAGCAGGAGGAGTCAGTGTGACGCCAACACGTTCGGCAAAGGACTATGGGTTTCCCTTGCGTCAGGCCGGGTTCATCGAACTGGACGACGCTTCGTCGCCTCGTCGAGGAGATGTGATCGTGATCCAACCCATCCCCGGGCACCCCCACGGCCATATGGCCATGTTTGACGGATCAAGCTGGGTATCAGACTTTGTCCAGAACAATGGGTTTTATCCCGGCCAAGCGTATCGAACGCAAAAGCCGCCGTACAAACTGTATCGACGTCATTGAGGCAAGGATGAAAAAAACACTGTCATTTTGGCTTGCCGGTTTTCTAATGGCATTCTCGTGCGCGTCCTATGCTGACGCGCTGACTTCTCTTGGTCTGCAAGCGAAACAGTTCTATGTCTGGTACATCAACAAGCAGGTGAACCAGGTGTTCCCGCTTCTAGATCGCGAGATTGGTCGCTACGTTGACGCGTCTACGGTTGAGAGCCTGCGCAGAGACTACAGGCGAGACCAACTTCCTGGCGGTGCGGACTACTTTCTGAAGGCGCAGGACTACGACGAACGTGATTGGCTCGCTCATATCAAGCCAGGCCGGCCGCTCACGTTCAGCGAGGCTGTTGTCGTGCCTGTGAGTTTTGGCTCGCGTAGCGAGGTCACCGTTCTCGTGTTTTTCACCAAACGACATGATGGGTGGAAGATCATCAAAGTCGATGACATGCTGCCCTATTCATCACCGGGTAACTGACAAAGGGAGCCGCCTCGTGCGGCTCTTTTGATTCAGGAGCGAAGTCATGACGCAAGACCAGTTCACTTACCGGGTGACGTGGTACCCCGAAGATGGGGAACACGTTGGCCTCTGCGCAGAATTTCCGTCGCTATCGTGGCTCGCTGCCACGCCGGAGGGTGCACTCGCCGGTATCCGGAGGATTGTTGCAGAAGCGGTGGGCGACATGGAGGCGAATGGCGAGAAAGTCCTCCCAGCCAACTTAGATTGGCTAACTTGAGCGGATAGTCGTTTGGAAAGACTGTCGCCCGGCCCTATCATCTGGTGTCCATTCTCAAGATTACGTTGGTGTCATGAGCAAATTGCTATGCACGTGTGGCAACACCATTCGGGATAACACGTCGTCTCTACCGTACAAGGCCGCTTTCCTAAAGGACGTAGATTGCGAGCCGTTCTCCGACTGGTTCGTCGGCGAAATTCAGAGCTATGTGACGGCAGTCGAACAAGGGGAGGTGCACCGCTGGCTGCTCGATCGGGGCTACTCCGAGGAGTACATAGCTCTCGGACTGGACCATGGCAATCTGCTCCATGACCACATCCATGGACAGTTCATAGCGTTGAGACGGACGGCGTATGAATGCACTGCTTGCGGGCGGCTGCATATGGAAACGGCAAAAGACAACTCGTTCGTCACATATACGCCGGGCTCGGCGGGCAAAAAAGGCGTGTTCGCTACAAAGTCAGAAGAGTGAACATTCAGAGCAAAAGCCCAGTCACTTTTAGGGCGTCTGTTTTAGCAGCGCGCTTGTCGTTGTGTTGTTGATTAGTGCGAGCGCGCGAGTGGAACCGGGCAACGTCACAACACGGCACTTCTTCCATTCTCCCAACATCTGACACAGGCGCGGGGTTGGACCTACAACACCTCGCTGCCCCGTCAAGCGCCTCGCATGTAGCAAGCCGGTTTTTATACGGCGTTTACACCCCTCCCCCCAACCTTTACCCCGTTTTTACCCCCCTTTCCCTACTGTTGCACTGCACGCAGGCCCTGTGACGGGAGCCTGCTTGCACGCCGCATCCGGCCCCGTTGACGCGCACCTGCGCCGGGCCGGGCGGCACCTAAAACAACAAGGGAAAGGTCCATGCAAGCCAAGGTTTCTTTGCACGCCACCGTCATGGGTGGCGTTGTCTTCTGTGCCGTAGCACTGTCGAGCGCGGCCGCTTTTGCGCAGTCCACTGACGCTGCGCCGGCCCCGGCCGCAGCACCCGCCAGTCCGTTGACGGCCAATGTCACGCTGGCCAGCCAATACCGCTATCGCGGTCTCATGCAGACCAACAACAAGCCCGCCATCCAGGGCGGTGTGGATTACGCGCTGCCCAACGGCTTCTACGTGGGCAACTGGAACTCGTCGATCAGTTGGCTGGGGGATTCCAACCCCAACGTCTCCGCCCCCATCGAGATGGATTTCTACGGCGGCTACAAGACCGAGCTGATGAAGGACGTGCCCATTGATGTGGGCGTGCTGCAGTACTACTACCCGGGCAGCTACCCCGACGGCTACACCCGTCCGCACACCACCGAAGGTTATGCACAGATCGGCTACGGGCCGGTCTCGTTCAAGTACTCGCATGCGTTCTCCAACCTGTTCGGTTTTGCAGATAGCCACCACAGCCAGTACTTCGATCTGTCGGGCAACTTCGACACCGGTTTCTGGGGCCTCACGCTGAACCTGCACGTGGGCTACCAGCAGGTGCCGCATCAGGCGGTGCGCACCTCGTATGCCGACTGGAAGGTGGGCGTGACGAAAGACTTCGGCAGCGGTTGGACGGCATCGCTTGCGTACATCGACACCAACGCTGCGCGCGCCGCGTACACCAACACGCGCGGCAACTACATGGGCAAGGCCACCGCGCTGCTGGCGGTGACCAAGACGTTCTGACCAACACGACCTGAAGGAAAGGGGAGCGCATATGGACCTCGTTTATCTCGCCGGCCTTGCGGTGCTGGCCCTGGCAGTGGGCGGCTTGCTCGCCCTCTCCGGCCGGCTTGCCACCAAAGACCAACCGACCACGCACGCGATGGAGAAACAGCAATGACCTGGCTCTATGTGCTGTCCGGGGCCATCACGGTGGTTCTGCTCGTCTACTTGTTTGTGGCCCTGCTGTGGCCCGAACGCTTCTAACAACACTGCGAGGCACACCATGAATGCGTTCCTCCTCCAGCTGGCGATCTATCTGGTCGTGCTGCTGGTTCTGGCCAAACCGCTGGGCGCGTATATGACCGGCGTGTTTGGCGACAAACCGTCGCGCGCGCACTGGCTCGGCCCCATCGAGCGATTGTTCTACCGCGTGGCCGGCGTCAACCCGCAGGCCGAGATGGGCTGGAAGCGCTATGCGCTGGCCGTCATCGTCGTCAACGTGCTGGGCGCGCTGGCGGTGTATGCGTTGCAACGCGCGCAGCAGTGGCTGCCGCTCAACCCGCAGGGCTTTGGTGCCATTACGCCGGATTCGTCCTTCAACACGGCCATCAGCTTTGTGAGCAACACCAACTGGCAAGGCTATTCGGGCGAAAGCACGATGAGCTATCTCACGCAGATGCTGGGCCTGGCGGTGCAGAACTTCCTGTCTGCGGCCACCGGCATTGCGGTGGTGATTGCGCTCATCCGCGGCTTTGCACGCCACTCGGCCAACACCATCGGCAACTTCTGGGTCGACTTCACGCGCGCGACGGTCTACGTGCTGCTGCCGCTGTCGATTCTGGTCTCGGTGTTCTTCGTGAGCCAGGGCGTGATCCAGAACTTCGATGGCTACAAGGAGGTGACCACCGTCACCGCCACCACGTACGACAACCCGAAGATGGACGCGCAGGGCAACCCGCTCAAGGATGCCCAAGGCAACCCCGTTACCGAGAAAGCCACCACGCAAACGCAGACCCTGCCGATGGGCCCGGTCGCGTCGCAGGAGGCGATCAAGATGCTCGGCACGAACGGTGGCGGCTTCTTCAACGCCAACTCCGCACACCCGTACGAGAACCCCAACGCGCTGACGAACTTCGTGCAGATGCTGGCGATCTTCATCATCCCGGCGGCGCTGTGCTTTACGTTTGGCGGCATGGTGGGTGATGGCCGGCAAGGCTGGGCCGTGCTGGCGGCGATGACGGTGCTGTTTGCCGTGCTGGCCGTCTTCCTGGCATGGGCGGAGCTGCACGCCAACCCGATGCTTTCCAACCTTGGCATCGACCAGGCCGTGGGCAACATGGAAGGCAAGGAAACGCGCTTCGGCATCGTGGCCTCGTCGCTGTTTGCCACCATCACCACGGCAGCGTCGTGCGGGGCGGTGAATGCCATGCATGACTCGCTGACCGCGCTGGGCGGCTTCGTGCCGATGTTCCTGATGCAGCTGGGCGAAGTGGTGTTTGGCGGTGTCGGCTCGGGCCTGTACGGCATGCTGGTGTACGCCATCCTGGCCGTGTTCATTGCGGGCCTGATGATCGGCCGCACGCCGGAATACCTCGGCAAGAAGATCGAGGTGTTCGAGATGAAGATGACGTCGATCGCCATCCTCGTCACGCCGCTGCTGGTGCTGGTGGGCACGGCCATCGCCGTGGTGGTCACGCAGGGCAAGGCGGGCATCTTCAACCCCGGCACGCACGGCTTCTCTGAAGTGCTGTACGCCTTCTCGTCCGCCGCCAACAACAACGGCAGCGCGTTTGCGGGCCTGTCTGCCAACACGCCGTTCTACAACGTGGCCCTAGGCATTGCGATGTGGCTGGGCCGCTTCTGGATCATCGTGCCGGTGCTGGCGATGGCAGGCACGTTTGCCGCCAAGAAGCGCCTGCCCGTGACCGCCGGCACGCTGCCCACCCATGGGCCGCTGTTTGTGGTGCTGCTGATCGGCTCGGTGTTGCTGGTGGGCGCGCTCACGTACATCCCAGCGTTGGCCCTCGGCCCCATTGCAGAACACCTCGCACGCTAAGCGCACGGCGAGTCGTCTACCCCATATCAACAGGTGCCTTATGGCTATCCGTTATCCCGAATCCGAACCGGCTGTGCGTACGGTCAAGCACAAGCTTGAGCCGAGCGCCGGTACTGGTACTGCTGCAGCCGCCGAGCCGCAGGCACGCAGCACGCATACGACGCATACCACGCTGTCCGCCAAGGATGTGCGCAAGCTGTCGATGTTCTCGTCGGCGCTGGTCAAGCCCGCCATTGTCGACAGCTTCCGCAAGCTGTCGCCGCGCGCGCAGGCCAAGAACCCGGTGATGTTTGTCGTCTACGTCGGCAGCATCCTCACCACGATCCTGTGGGTGATGGCGCTGCGCGGCCAGGCCGAAGCGCCGGCGGGCTTCATCCTCGCCGTGTCGGTGTGGCTGTGGTTCACGGTGTTGTTCGCCAACTTTGCCGAAGCGCTGGCCGAAGGCCGCAGCAAGCAGCAGGCCGCATCGCTGCGCGGCATCAAGACCACGGTGCAGGCCAAGGTGTTGGCAGACCCGCACCGCAGAGATCGCGTGGAAGCGCGCGCCGCCACCGCGCTGCGCCGTGGCGACATCGTGCTCATCGAAGCCGGCGACATGGTGCCCGGCGACGGTGAAGTCATCGAAGGCGTGGCCTCGGTGGACGAAAGTGCCATCACCGGCGAATCGGCGCCGGTCATCCGCGAATCGGGCGGGGATTTCTCGTCCGTGACCGGCGGCACGCGCGTGCTGTCGGACTGGATCATCGTGCGCATCACCGCCAACCCCGGCGAGAGCTTCCTTGATCGGATGATCTCGATGGTGGAAGGCGCCAAGCGCCAGAAGACGCCCAATGAGCTGGCGCTGACGATCCTGCTGGTGAGCCTGACCATCATCCTGATGCTGGCGACCGTCACGCTGCTGCCGTACTCGATCTTCTCGGTGGAGGCGATGAAGGCGGGCTCGCCGATCACGATCACCGTGCTCGTCGCGCTGCTGGTGTGTCTGATTCCGACCACCATCGGCGGTCTGCTCTCCGCCATTGGCGTGGCGGGCATGAGCCGCATGATGCAGGCCAACGTGATCGCCACCTCGGGCCGCGCCGTAGAGGCGGCCGGTGACGTGGATGTGCTGCTGCTCGACAAGACCGGCACGATCACGCACGGCAACCGCCAGGCTTCGCGCTTCATTCCCGCGCCGGGCGTGACGGCCAAGCAGTTGGCCGAGGCCGCATGGCTGTCGTCGCTGGCCGATGAAACGCCGGAAGGCCGCAGCATCGTCACGCTCGCGCGCAATCTGGGCGAGGCATCCATCGATGAAGCGGCGCTGGCGAAGACGCAACCGGTGTACGTCGCCTTCTCTGCGCAAACGCGCATGAGCGGTATCAACGTCTCGCATGCCGGTGACGCCCGCCAGATCCGCAAGGGCGCGGCCGATGCGATCCGCA
Source organism: Ralstonia edaphi (assembly GCF_958350185.1). Lineage (NCBI taxonomy): Bacteria > Pseudomonadati > Pseudomonadota > Betaproteobacteria > Burkholderiales > Burkholderiaceae > Ralstonia > Ralstonia edaphi. The sequence continues at coordinate 796,506 of NZ_CATWHI010000003.1, read as the reverse complement.
CGCATGTGACGCTGCTGGCCGGCAAGTTTCCCGATGCGGTGTCGACGGCTGTGGATGACGTGGCACGCGCGGGCGGTACGCCGCTGGTGGTGTCCGACAACGACCGCGTGCTCGGCGTGGTGGAACTGAAGGACATCGTGAAAGCCGGCATTCGCGAGCGCTTTGCCGAGCTGCGCCAGATGGGCATCAAGACGGTGATGATCACCGGCGACAACCGCCTGACCGCCGCGTCCATCGCAGCCGAAGCCGGCGTCGACGACTTCATTGCCGAAGCCACGCCCGAGACCAAGCTCGCGCTCATCCGCGAGCAGCAGGCACAAGGCCGCCTCGTTGCCATGACCGGTGACGGCACCAACGATGCCCCCGCGCTGGCACAGGCCGACGTGGCTGTCGCCATGAACAGCGGCACGCAGGCCGCCAAGGAGGCCGGCAACATGGTCGACCTGGATTCCAGCCCGACCAAGCTGATCCAGATTGTCGAGATCGGCAAGCAGATGCTGATGACGCGCGGCTCGCTCACCACGTTCTCGATCGCCAACGATGTGGCGAAGTATTTCGCCATCATCCCGGCCGCGTTTGCGACGACGTATCCGCAGCTCGCCGCACTGAACGTGATGCACCTGGCAACGCCGGCATCCGCCGTGATGAGCGCCGTGATCTTCAACGCGCTGATCATCGTGTTCCTGATTCCGCTGGCATTGAAAGGCGTGAAGTACCGCGCGCTGGGAGCCGCCGCGCTGCTGCGCCGCAATCTCTTGATCTACGGCCTGGGGGGCCTGCTTCTGCCCTTCCCGGGCATCAAGATCATCGACATGTTCCTGGCCGCAATGGGCTGGGTTTAAGGAAGGAGTGCATTCATGGCAACCACAACTCAAACGCGTCAACCTGTTCAGGCCGATGTGCCGCAACAAGGTGGGCTGGTGCGTGCGGCGCTGGTGGTGTTCGTCGGGCTGTCGCTCATTACGGGGGGGCTGTATCCGGTGGTGGTGACGGGCGTGGGCAAGGCGCTGTTTCCGGCGCAGGCCGGGGGCTCGATCATCGAGCGTGGCGGCAAGGCGGTCGGGTCTTCGTTGATCGGGCAGAACTTTGAGTCGCCGGAGTATTTCTGGGGGCGGATCTCGGCGACTGCGCCGAATCCGTATAACGCGCAGGCTTCTGGTGGCTCCAACCTTGGGCCGAGCAACCCGGCGTTGACGGAGGCGGCGAAGGCGCGCATTGCGGCGCTCAAGGAAGCGGACCCTGGGAATGCCGCGCCGATTCCTGCTGATCTTGTGACGGCTTCTGCGAGTGGGCTGGACCCGGAGATCAGTCCGGCTGCTGCGGCGTATCAGGTGGAGCGTGTTGCGCGGGCGCGGCATCTCTCCGCTGACCTGGTGAAGAAGGCTGTGGCTGAGAACACCAAGGGGCCGGTGCTTGGGGTGTTTGGGGAGGCTAGGGTGAATGTGTTGGAACTGAATTTGGCGTTGGATGGTTTGAGGTGAGGTTTGTGGACCACTGGGTTATGTGTTGGTGGTCCACCTCCCTTTCGTTCCCTGCCGGGACCGACTCACTTTTCTTTGTCTTGCCAAAGAAAAGTAAGCAAAAGAAAGGCGCGCCCGAGATGGCGACTTCCCCTTGGATTTATGTCGCGGGGAGGGAGGGGAGGCAAACTCGCTGCGCTCAGACAGGCCTCCCCTCTTTATCCTCCCCGCAACAAAAATCCAAGGCGCCATCTAGGGCAGGAACGTCCACGGCCAAAACGGTGGTATGCGTGCCTTGTCGGAGTTCCGTTTGTTGCGGGGTGCTGCTTCGCTTCGCTCGCACTCCACTGGTTCGCTCGCTTTGCTTCGCGTCTTGTCGCTTACGCCCTACTGCGGTGGTGCTTCGATGGTGTGGCCGTACCCTGCCCTAGATGGCGCCTTGAATTTTCGTAAGCGGGCGGAAAAAAGACGGGAAACTGTCTGAGCGCAGCGAGTTTTTCCCGTCTCCGCCCGGTTACGGAAATTCAAGGAATCTTTCGCCATCTCGGGCGCGCCTTTCTTTGCTTACTTTCTTTGGCAAGACAAAGAAAGTGAGTCAGCCCCGGCAGGGGATGAAACAAGGGATGCACCACAAAACAAAAAGCACCCAAAATACACAACATGCCAGAAGCCGCGCGCCCCAACCCCGACCAACTCTTAGCCGAACTCCAATCCGGCCAAGAACAGTCCGCCCGCGGCAAACTCCGCATTTATTTCGGCGCCTCGGCCGGTGTAGGCAAAACCTACGCGATGCTGGCCGCAGCAAAGGCCGCCCGCGCCGCCGGCATCGACGCCATCATCGGCCTGGTCGAAACCCACGGCCGCGCCGAAACCGCCGCGCTGGTCGCAGACCTTGAGCACCTCCCCACCCGCCAAGTCGAATACAAAGGCCGCACGTTGCCCGAGTTCGATCTGGATGCCGCACTGGCGCGCCGGCCCGCGCTGATCCTCGTCGACGAGCTTGCCCACTCCAACGTGGCAGGCTCGCGCCACCCCAAGCGCTGGCAGGACATTGAAGACCTGCTCGCCGCCGGCATCGACGTCTGGACCACCGTCAACGTCCAGCATCTCGACAGCCTGAACGAGGCCGTCGGCAGCATCACCGGCATCCGCGTGTGGGAAACCGTGCCGGATGCGGTGTTCGATGCGGCCAACGAAGTCATCCTCGTCGACCTGCCCGCCGATGAACTGCTGCGCCGCCTGGCCGAGGGCAAGGTCTACATGCCCGAGCAGGCGCAGCACGCCGCGCGCAATTTCTTCCGCAAGGGCAACCTCATTGCGCTGCGCGAACTCGCCCTGCGCCGCACCGCCGATCGCGTCGACGACGACGTGCAGGCCTATCGCCGCGCGCGTCGCATTGAAAACGTCTGGCGCACGCGCGAAACCGTCGTCGCGTGCCTGGACCCGCAGGGCGATAGCGAACAGGTGATCCGCAGCGCTGCACGCCTGGCCGCGCAGCTGGAGTGCGACTGGCATGCCGTGGCCGTGGTGATGCCGCATCTGCGCGCCGCCGATGCGCGCACCGAGCGTTTGCATGCCCTGCTCAAGCTGGCTGAAGACGCCGGTGCCAAGGTGGAGACGCTGGCCGGCACCAACGCCGTCGAGGCGATCACCGGTTATATCCGCCGCCACAACATCACCAAGGCGGTGATCGGGCGGCCCCCGGAGAAGCGCTGGCGATCGGCGCGGGCCATTGTCGTGGCCCTGCGATTGGCGATCGGGCTGGAGCGCCGGCTGCCGAGCGGTGACTTTGCCGAAGCGCTGGCGCGGCATTGCCCCGAGGTCGACGTGATCCGCACGGCGGCGGACCCGGCGCATATCCAACTCCCGCCGCGTGCTGCAGATATCGGCCGTGCTGACGTGCGCAGCGAGGCGCAGCGTGCTGCCGATGCGCAGGCCGGCTGGCTCAAGCCGGCGTACGTGGCCGCGTGCGTGTATGTGGGCGTGGCGGCGGCGCTGTCCAGCCTCGTGCGGCCGGTGTTCGATCTGGCCAACATCGTCATGGTCTTCCTGGCGGCCGTGGTGGCGGTGGCGATGCGCCATGGGCGCGGGCCGGCGGCGCTGGCGTCGGTGCTGTCGGTGGCGCTGTTCGATTTCTTTTTCGTGCCGCCACGTTTTTCCTTTGCCGTGAGCGACGTGCAGTACCTGCTGACCTTTGCGGTGATGCTGGCCGTGGGCATGCTGGTGGGCCAGTTGACGGCGGGCCTGCGTGAACAAGCCGAGGTGGCGGTGCAGCGCGAGGCGTCGGCACATGCGCTGTATGAGGCCGCGCGGGAGTTGTCCGCCGCGCTCACGCTGGACCAGATCGTCAGCATCGGCGGGCGCTTCGTCAACGCAACGTTTGGCGGGCGCTGTGCGTTCTTCTTCGTCGGGCTCGATGGGCGGCTGGGCGCACCGCAGATTGCCAAGCCGGAAGGCAGCACCGATGCGCCGTCCGGCATGCCGAACCTCGACCGCGTGCTGGCCGATTGGACGTATCAGCATGGCCAGCCTGCCGGTACGGGCACGCATACGCTGCCGTCGGGCTCGGTGCTGTATCTGCCCCTGAAGGCGCCGATGGCGATTCGCGGTGTGCTCGCCGTGGAGCCCGAAACCTTCCAGGTGCTCGCCCAGCCCGACAACCGCCGCCAGATCGACGCCTGCGCCACGCTCATCGCCATCGCCATCGAGCGTGTGCATTACGTGGAAGTGGCCCGCGATGCGCTGGTGCGGATTGAATCGGAGCGGCTGCGCAATTCGCTGCTGGCCGCCGTGTCGCACGACTTGCGCACGCCGCTCACGGGCCTGGTGGGGATGGCCGAGACGCTGCTGCGCGCGCAGCCGCCCTTGCCCCCGCTGCAGGCCGAAGCTGCAGCCGCCATCGGCCAGCAGGCGCAGCGCATGCGCACGATGGTCACCAACCTGCTCGACATGGCGCGCCTGCAGAACCAGGACGTCAAGCTGCGGCTCGAGTGGCAATCGATCGAGGAGCTTGTCGGCGCGGCACTGCAGACGATTCCGTTGCCCGATCATCGCGTCGTTGTGGATAACCTTGCGGCGCTGCCGCTCATTCGCTGCGATGGGCCGTTGATGGAGCGCGTGCTGTCGAACCTGCTGGAGAACGCGGGCAAGTTTGCGCCGGCCGGTACCGAGGTCCGCGTCTCGGGCGAACTCGTCCATGACGTAGCACGCGGCGACGAACTGCGCCTGCGTGTGCGCGACCACGGGCCGGGTGTGCCCGCCGGATCGGTGCGCACCATCTTCGAGAAATTCACCCGCGGCGAAAAGGAATCGGCCACCACCGGCGTCGGCCTGGGCCTGGCGGTGTGCGAGGCGATCGTCAGCGCGCATCACGGCCGCATCTGGGTGGAGGCGCCGGCCGATGGCGGCGCGTGCTTCGTCGTCGCCCTGTCCGCCGCCGAGCCGCCGCCTGTGGAGGACGCCGAGCCCATCGCCTAGCCTGATTGCACCGTTGCAGGGCATATGGACATGCCGAAAAAGTCGTTCGGTTACGGTCGCCGCTATGACAGGATCACGTCACACGCCCGCTACCCGCGGGCGATTTCATTCACGACAAGATCCACGAGGTTTCTCCATGTCTCTGTTCTCCCGCCTTGCGCGCGTGGCCGTACCGGCCATCGCCTTTGCCGTTGCCACTGCCGCCAACGCCGACACCAAGCAGATCAAGCTCGGCACCATGAGCGGCCCCGATGCGCAAATCTGGGAAGTCGTTCAGAAGGTCGCCAAGAAGGACGGCCTGGACGTCAAGATCATCGAGTTCAACGACTACGCCCAGCCCAACCCCGCGCTCGATTCGGGTGACCTGGACGCCAACGGTTTCCAGCATCAGCCCTTCCTCGACAGCCAGATCAAGGCGCGCGGCTACAAGATCGTCAACGTGGGTCTGACCTACGTGGCGCCGATGGGCTTTTACTCGAAGAAGATCAAGTCGCTCGCGCAGCTCAAGGAGGGCGCCAAGGTTGGCATCCAGAACGATCCGTCCAACGGCAACCGTGCGCTGCTTCTGCTGCAGAAGGCGGGCGTGATCAAGCTCAAGGCGGGCGCCGGCACGAACGGCAACAATGCGACACCGCGTGACGTGGTGGAGAACCCGAAGAAGATCAAGCTGATCGAGCTGGATTCGGCGCAACTGCCGCGCTCGCTGGATGATTTGGACGCCGCGTCGATCAACACCGACTACGCGGTCAAGAACGGCCTGACGCCGGCCAAGGACGCCATCGCACTGGAAGATCGCCAGGGTCCGTACGCCAACCTGATCGCCGTGCGTGAAAAAGACAAGAACCAGCCGTGGGTGAAGACGCTGGTGCACGCCTATCAATCGGAAGACGTGCGCAAGTTCATCGACACGCAGTTCAAGGGCGCCATCCTGCCGGCGTTTTAAGCAGCGGACGCTAAGTCAGCGGTTACTTTCGCGGATGCGGCGATGTTGAGATGTGGCCTCTCGGAAGCCGGAGCGGGTTTCCGCTGTGCCACAGCGTTTTGTTGCGATGCGTCATCGTGTGACAGATGCAATCGTTTTCGTCACACGTGGCGCCGCGGCAACGCTTGTAGCCTCTCGTTACATTAAGTAGTTCTACGTTATTGCAACGCAACAAACGATTCGCTATAGTAGGAACTGTCTCCTCCACCCTCCTTGGTGGATTGTGGCCCGAGCACCTGGTGCTCGGGCTTTTTTCTTTGGCGCGCGGCTTTTTCTGTTCTTCTGGTCGCCTTGCATCTCAGCCGGTTCCGGCTACCCTGAATTCTCAATTTTTCTGCGCGTTTTGCTCGGCGGCGTTGCCCGCTAGCAACGAGCGAGGAATTTTCAATCGTGCGCTTCGAGTCTCACTTCAACGACTGACGCGCATGTCGGCGGAAAAGAGCCGAAGCGCTGTTTGAATCACGCCGCCGCCGCGAATGTGCGCGCAACCGCCTGCTTTGTGTGGCTAACATCGCGAAATATCGTCAGTTTTTGTCCTACAAGCCTTTCGGCCAACCCCGGACAGTCTGACTGCCCTCCCTTCACTAAACTTCACCTTGCTCTCTCTTTAGAGAGCACTCCCCCCCTTTTGAGCCCGCCCCTGTTGCGGGCTTCATTTTTTTCGGGCACGATTTCCTCCATCCCGACGCCGTCGACACCGGCGCCGGAAGCTCAAAAGGTTGGGGGAATCGCTCAAGGCCCGCGCAGTTGAAAAGCTGCGCGGGCTTTGTTTTTTCCGACGCCGCGCACGGACTTCGCCTGACAAGGCCGCCGGCCGGTGCTTCAATGGCGGCTGACGGCGGCGTCACACAGCGCAAGCGATGCGCCTCGCCCCCATCCCTACAACAACAAGGATTGGCCGATGGAAGGTTTCGCGCAACTCGCCGTGCTGGTGGTGGACGACCATCCGGTGCAACGGGCCGCGGCCCGGCAACTGCTCCATACGCTGGGCGTGCAGCAGATCCTGACGGCCTGCGACGGCCGCGAGGCGCTCTACCTCCTTCAGCTCTGCCACGTCGATCTCGTGCTGTGCGACATCGACATGCCCGGCATGAACGGCCCCGAACTGATGGAGCAGATGCACCTGCGCGGCGGCCGCGTCTTTCCGCGGCAGGCGCCCGTGTGGGCGTGGGTCAGCGGGTTGGATGCGCCGATCGTGGAGTCGCACGTCAGCCTGGCCGATGCGATCGGGCTGACGCGCACCCACGGCGTGCAGAAGCCGCTGCGCCCGGCACACGTGCTGCCGCTGCTCGAAGAAGCCGCCGCCCGGGAGCGAGACCGGCCGCCTGCCGCAACGGCTGGCTTGCCGCAGTTTTCCGACGACGAGCTGGCCGCGCTCATCCACGAAACGCCCGAGCAGATCGAAGTCGTCTTCCAGCCGCAGCACGATCTGGCCAGCAACCAGATTGCGGGCGCCGAGGCGCTCTGCCGCTGGATGCACCCGGTGCACGGGCGCGTGTCGCCTGCCGCGTTCGTGCCGCGCCTGGAGGCGCTGGGGCTGGCTGATGGCCTGTTCTTCCATGTGTTGGAGCATTGCGTGCGCGTGCAGCACGCGCTGGCCGCGCATGCATATCCCGTTTCGATTGGCGTGAATGCGTCTGCGCAGACGCTGAGCCGGGCCGGCACCGTCGACCGCATCGAAGCCATCGTGCGCGAGGCGCGCATTGCGCCCGCTGCCATCGCGATCGAGCTGACGGAAGACTCGCCCGTGCACGACGCGGCGCAGCTCACCATCGCGCTCAACCGCTTGCGCCTGCTGGGCCATCCGCTGGCCATCGACGATTTTGGCGTGGGCATTGCCACGCTCAAGCTGCTGGCCGATCTGCCCTTCACCATTCTGAAAATCGACCGCTCATTTACGGCCGCGGTAGACCAGACCAGCCAGCGCGGCGTGATCTGCCGCACGATGATCGAGCTGGCGCGCACGCTGCATCTCGAGTGCATTGCCGAAGGGGTGGAAACCGAAGCGCAGCGCCAGACGCTGCGCGCGCTGGGTTGTGCCACCGGGCAGGGCTATCTGTGGGCGGCCCCGCTGTCTGTCACCGCGTTTCTTGCGCACGTGCAGGCGGCTGCGTAAGCGCGAACGCTGCAGGGTCATTCAGTTTCTCTCAACCCAGATAGAAACAGCTTCTGCCCCGAAAGGTTACGCGGCGCCAAAGTAAGAAAAGTCTGATCCCGAAGGGCATATCCGGTGAGTAAGGTACCGGCTCCTTTCCGCGGCGCTCCTGACTTCCATGACGGCTCCGATCTCTCCCATCCTGTTGCTCGTCACGCCGGCCAAGTCTTCCCCGGCGACGCGCCTGGCCTGACGGCGTGCACATGTGCCCTGTCCTCTCGATCGTGCTGGCGGACGATCATCCGGTGATCCTCATGGGGCTGGCGGCGGCCATTGGGCAGTTTCCACAGCAGCAGGTCGTCGCACAGGCACACGATGGGCGCGAGCTGATGCAGGTGCTTACGTCCGTCGACTGCAACGTCATCGTGACGGACTACAACCTCGGTGGCGAACCGGCCTTCGACGGCATGCAACTGCTGGCGCGCCTGCGCAAGCAGCATCCCAGGTGCGGCATCGTCGTCTGCACGATGGTCCACAACCCGGCGCTGCTGCGCGCCATGCGGCAGATTGGCGTGGCAGGCATCGTCAGCAAGAACGATGATTTCGTGCATGCCGGGCACGCCGTCATGGCGGCCGCGCGCGGCGTGCGCTATGACAGCCCGCGCATCCTGGAAGACACGGGTCTCGGGTCCAACGAACGGGATGCGTCCGAGCGGCTGAGCGCACGCGAGCGCGAAGTGCTTCGCCTGTATGCGGCTGGCACAGCCGTGTCCGACATTGCGCTCATGCTCGGTTCGAGCGTGAAGACTGTCAGCACGCAGAAGGCCATGGCGCTGCGCAAGCTGGGCTTGGCGCGCGAGATCGACCTCTTTCAATACGCCCGCGCCAGCGGGCTGATCGCGCGCGGCTGAGCGCCAGCCTCAGCTGGCCGGGCGATGCATCGGCACGGCTTGCGCCGCTGCGATGGCGGTGCCAGATGCCTGCGCGGGTGCCGGGTCCACACTCATCAGCCAGTTGAACAACGGCGTTGCCAGCAGCGCGCCGACCAGCTGCGCCAGCATGTAGCCAGGGACATCGCCGGGGCGGATGCCGTAGGGGCCGTCGGTCAGCGCGCAGGCAAGGGCCAGCGCCGGATTGGCCACCGATGACGACGACGTGAACCAGTACCCCGCCGCGATATAGGCAGCCACCACCAGCGGCAATTGCTTCGGCGCGTGACGCCCGCATGCGATGCCCGCGCCGATCAGCCCGAACGTTGCCAGTGCTTCGCTCCACCACAATGCGGGCCCGGTGGCGGCATGCGTGCCCGGCGCCCACGCCGGCATGCCGAACATGGCGTGCGCGGCGGCCACACCGAGCACGGCGCCCATGGCCTGTGCAGCCAGATAGGCCAGCGCCTCATGCCCCCGCAGACCGCCCCGCAGCAACGCCGACAGCGTGACCGCCGGGTTCAGGTGCGCCCCCGACACTGGCGCGAACACCGTCAGCAGCGCCAGCAGACCGGCGCCGCCAGCGAGCGACTGCGCCAGCAGCGTCCACGTGGCATCGCCACCGGAGAGCCGGCTTGCGTGGATGCCCGTGCCGATGACCACCGCAATCAGCAAGGCCGTACCGAGCGCCTCCGCGACGATGCGGCGGGCCAGCGATGGAGCGGCGGACGGGGCCGAGGCCGCGGTGCGAAGGTGGGAAACAGTGGCCATGCGGAAAGAAGGCGGGCGATGCCAAGCGCATCGCGCGGGAGTGTGGAATGTCCGCCGGGGCCGATCAATGCACCCGGGCGCGCTTGTGTCGCGCGCCCGGGTATCGAATCGTGGAAGTGATGTGAGGGTGCAGCTCAGGCCGGGCTGGCCGCGCCGGCGGACGCCAGTTGCCGTTGCTGCGCCCCGAGCCGCGCGAAACCCACCGCAGCCGCGCCGAGCGCCGCCAACATGGCGATGCATCCCGCCATCGTGCCGTGCGCCATGCCGATGGCACCGCCGCCAGCGGCAAAGGTGAAATACAGCCCGCCGATGCAGGCGACGCCCAGGGCGCCCGCCAATTGCTGCGCCGTAATCAGCAGCCCAGCCGCTGCGCCGGCCTGCGTACGTGCCACGCCGGTCAGCACCAGGCCGATGAGCGGGACGACGACCAGGCCTTGCCCTGCGCCGTACAGCGCCACCGCAATGCCGATGCGCGCCATGCTCGGCGTGGCGGGGTGCGCCCACGCCGTGCCGAAACCCGACAGCAGCGCCACCAGCCCCAGCGCCATCAGCCCAAGGCCCGACAACAACGCGCGGACGCCATGGCGCCGCACCAGCGCATTCGCCACCCGCGACGTGATGAGAAAGGTGATGGCCAGCGGCAGGATGGCAACGCCCATGCGCACCGCAGACAGCTGCCGCCCGTTCTGCAGATACAGCGTCAGCACGAGGAAGAACGCCATCATCCCGATGTAGTGCAGCGCTGATGCGGTCATCCCCGTCATGAAGGCGCGATGCTGCAGCAAGGTGGGCGGCAGCAGCGGCGTACCGCCGGCGCGGTCGACCCGGGCCTCGAGCTGCTGGAATGTCGCCATGCCCAGCACGCCCAGGGCAAGCAGTGCCAGCGTCCACACCGGCCAGTGCAGTTCACGGCCGAACAGCAGCGGTACCAGCACGGCCGCCACGCTGACGGCCATCCACGCCACGCCGGCGGTATCGAGATGCACCTTTGCCGCGTCGGCGCTCGGGCGTGGAATCCAGCGCCAGCCGAGCAGCGCGGCCGTCAAACCGACAGGCACGTTGATCAGGAAGGCCGAACGCCAGCCCAACCCGGCGATGTCTGCGCTGGTGAGTGCGCCGCCTACCAGCAGCCCGGCCGCGCCGCCCGTGCCCATCACCAAGCCGAAGATCGACAGCGCCCGGTCACGCTCGGCGCCGGCAAAGAGCGCCTGCACGCTCGCCAGCACTTGCGGCACCATCATCGCGGCCGACAGGCCTTGCGCAAAACGCCATGCAATCAGCGCCGCAGCACTGCCCGCCAGCCCGCAGCCGGCCGAAGTGGCGGTAAAGGCGACGAGGCCCAGCAGGAACACGCGCCTGCGGCCGAACAGATCGCCCAGACGGCCGCCGGTAATGAGCAGAATCGCGTAGCCAAGCTGGTACACCGCCAGCACGGCCTCCAGTTGTGCGGGCGTGGCATGCAGGCTCGTGCGGATGCTCGGGATGGCCACATTGGCAATGAACGCATCGACGATGAACATGAATTGCGCCGTCACCATCACACCGAAGGCGAGCCAGCGGCGCGGTTCGGATACGGAAGAAGCAGAAGAAACGTGGGTCACGATCGGCTCCGGAAAGAGAGGTGAACGCAGCGTAGGTGCGCGAGCCGATTCGATGCAGAGCTAGGATTAACCTAGGATTAGCTTGTCCCTCCCACTTGCACATGCCAGCGTGTGTAATACCGCCATGGACGATTTCACCGCCGACCTTGCCCCCTTCCCTGCCGCGCCGCGCAACGAGCTGGGCGAATTCCTGCGCAGCCGCCGCAGCCATCTGCGTCCGCAGGATGTGGGGCTGCCCGAGGGCAGCGGGCGCCGCCGCACCGCCGGGCTGCGCCGGGAAGAAGTCGCGCAGCTCGCCAACATCAGCATCGATTGGTATGTGCGCATCGAGCAGGGGCGCGACGTGCGGCCCTCGGTGGCGACCATCGAAGCGATCGGGCGGGCGCTGAAGCTGTCTGCGGATGAACGCGCGCACATGCGTGGTCTGGCGCGCGCGGAATCGGTCTTGACGGGCGCCGCAGCTGGACCGGCGGGGCGCCCACCCGCCGAAGCGGTGCCCGACGTCTTGCGCCGCGCCGTTGCCGGCATGGTCCTGCCCGCTCACGTGCGCAGCTACCGCACCGAGCTGCTGTGCTGGAACGAGGCGACCTCGCAGCTCTTCATGGATTTCGGCACGATGCCGGCGGAAGACCGCAACTCCCTGGTCTACATGTTTCTGTACGCCAATGCGCGCGAGCGTTTTGTCGAGTGGGAAAACGAGGCGCGCCGCATGCTGGCAAAGTTTCGCGCGGTGTACGACCCGCACGCAGACGACCCGGTGCTCGTGGCGCTGGTCGACCGGCTGCGCACCAGCAGCCGCGAGTTCGATACCTGGTGGCGCCAGCACGAAGTGCGCGCCCAGCGCGCGGAGCACAAGCTGATCCGCACGCCCGGCGGCAAGGTCGTCCGCTACGACTACATCGGCCTGCCGGTGATGGAAGACCCGCGCCTGCGCATGGTGCTGTACGTGCCGGTCGAGGACGGCGCTTGAACGTTCAGGCCGTCAGCGCTGCCAGGATGGTGTCGGTGTCGCGCACGCGGCCCAGTCGCGGGAACACGTTTTCCACCGACGAACGATGCATCGCCGCATCGTTCGAACTCATCGCATCTTCGGCCAGCACCAGCGCGTAGCCGTGCTCCCACGCGGCGCGCGCGGTCGATTCCACGCCCACATGCGTCGAGATGCCGCCCAGCACGATTGTGGTGATGCCGCGACGGCGCAGCTGCAGATCCAGTTCGGTGCCGTAGAACGCGCCCCACTGGCGCTTGGTGATCTGGATATCGGTGGCTGCGACTTCCAGCTCGGCGGGCTGTTCCCACCATTGCGCCGGCAGGCCGCCGGGCTGTGTGGGCGTGGGGCGGTCGACGGGCTGGCGCGGCGCGTCGGCGTAGTCGGCCGCCCAACCTACGCGCACCAGCACCACGGGCGCCCCCAGCTCGCGAAAGCGCCTGGCGAGCCTGGCGGACGCGCCCAATACCTGCTCGGCCGTATGCGGCCCTTGCGCGAACGGCAGGATGCCGCGTTGCAGGTCGATCAGCACCAGCGCGGTGGTCTTCGCAGACAGGGCAGAGAGGGTTTGCAGCGGTTCAGACATCAGTGCTCCAGTCAATTCGATTTACGGACGGCGGATGACGCACGTTGCCGTGGCATGCGCCAGCAATGTGCCGTCCTGTGTCTTGAGCGTGCCCTCCGACACGCCGATCGTGCGCGAGACATGCAGCACGCGCCCAAGGGCCACCAGCGGTGTATCCACCGGCACGGCCTTCACCATCTTCACGTTCAGGTCGACCGTGCCGTAGCCGACGCCCGCTTCCAGCATCGAATGCACGGCGCAGCCTGTTACGGAATCGAGCACCGTCGCCGCAAAGCCGCCGTGCACACCGCCAAGCGGATTGAGGTGGCGCTTGTCGGCCTGGGCAGTGAAGTGCACGGTGCCCGCTTCGATGGAATCCATCGTCATCGGGATGGTTTCGCTGATGGACGCGCGCGGCAGCTCGCCGTGCGACATGGCCTGCAGCAATTGCAGGCCGGTCATTTGGGACGGATGCATGGGAGGGATCGGTGGAGTTGAGATGGGGCGACTCGACACTCTACCGCGAGGCCGATTGCCATGGCTGCAATGCGTTGCACTGCCCAGCGCAACAACCCCTGCCCCTGCACACGTCCCAATGCGGGTAGACCCTGCCGGTGGAACTGCGGCCGCTCTTACGGCTGGCCGGCAATGTGTTTGCGCGCGCGCCCACCGACCTTGCGCCGCTCGACCGCGACGGCCGGCAGCACGAACTGCAGCCGATTGCCGGCGCGTTCAACCAGTACCAGCGGCGCATTGCCGACAACGCGCTCACGCAGAAGCGCTTCATTGCCCATGCCGCGCACCAGATGCGCACGCCGCTGGCGATTCTCGATACGCATCGACAACGGCCCCGGCATTCCGCCCGAGGCGTACACACGCGTGTTGGAGCGCTTCACGCGCCTGGAAGGCACGCAGACCCAGGCAGCTTCGGGCGGGCGGTGACGGTGTGGCTGCGGCGCACCAGCGCACCCGCCGCAGCGTCAGTCACCGCGCCTGCCTGACGGCTGCGGCGCTTATTGCACCGACACGAACACCGGGTTCGAGTAGAACCACAGATCGTTGTAGTTGCGATCGTTGATGGCGTTGAAGCGCGCGGCGTTTTCCGTCACCACGGTCTTCTGGTCGGGGAGCGGATTGCCGTTGCTGGTCTCGCCCGACACGTTCATGCCGAGGTTGGTGCCGCGCAGGCGGAAGTACTGGTTCTTGGCGGCCGTGTAGGTGTACGTGACGGTGTTGTAGCCGTCGGCGTCGACCTTCCAGTCGGCCTTGGTGAACGTGGCGATGACCTTGGTGGAGTCGTTGGTGTCCTTTGCATAGGCCGGTGTGCCCGACGCGGCCTTGCCGGTCACGTCGCCGGCAATCAGGTCGACATGATCGACCACCGGCCGCATGTTGACCTTGAAGCCGCTGCCGAGCGGGTACTCATAGTTGTTGTGATCGGGGCTCTTGAAGCGGATGGTGATCGTCACCTTGTCGCCGGCCTTGGCCGTGAGCGTGCCACCCATGTCGGCAGATGTGGCCGCGGTGCCAGCACGGAAGTCCAGCGCGTTGATGAGGTCGCCGAACACGGCGAACGATTTGCCCGAGCGCATGGCGGCCAGCAGCGTCTTCAGGTCGGGGCTGGTGCCCGGCAGCCAGATATAGGTCTTGGCGTATTCGCCGGGGTAGTAGCCGCTGCTGAACTGCTGCGTGGCGTCCACTTCAAAGTGGTGGTCGGAATCGGCAAAGTTCCAGATGCGGCGGCCCTCGCCGAGCAGCGCATCCCAGACGCCGCCGACTTGCGCGACCACGTAGTCGACGCCGCCGTAGGTGCGGTTCTTCAGGTTGGCGTCGATATAGGCGCTGGTATAGCCGCCGCGATCGGGTTCCATCTGGTTGCCGACCATGCCTTCGATGCCGAACATGATGTCGGGCGCCGTGTCGTTGAACTCGCGGAAATCCGCCACCGTGTACTTGCCCGGGTTGCGCGACGGGTGGTTGATCAGGCCGTAGCTGGTGTTCGGGTAATTCGTCTTGAGCCACTTGAAGGCATTGACCACGTCGGTGTGTGTCGTGCCGGCGCGCGGGCCTTCCTGCTGCCATGCGGTCACATCGTTCGGGTCGAACAGCGATGCGGACTGCTGCGTGAAGAAGTACTCGAACTTGTTCAGGCCCTTGGCCGACGTCTGCAGCTTGTCGGTGCCTTCGAAGATGCCCACGTTCAGGTGGTCGTGCGTCGGCATGTCCCACTCGGCGGCGGAGAAGATCAGCTTGCCCGCGTACTTGCCTGCCGCCTGCGCCTGCGCAATGGCGGGCATCTCGTACTTGGCGATGCCGGCCGATGCCGCAATGGAGCCGCCGACCAGCGTGGCGCCGGTGGCGTCGCGCGGCGAGGGACGCAGGTGGTTCGATACGGCCATCCAGTCGAGGCTGTTGAGGTCGAACGCGTGGTCGAGCACCGTCGACAGCGGCGTGACGGCATCGACGGACTCCGCCGTGTGCACGTGCAGGTCGCCCGTGGTCCACATGCCTTGCGGCTTGGCTGGCTCTGTCGGTGTGGTGGGGGTTGTCGGTGCCGGCGAGGTACCTGCGGTGCCCGTGGGCGCGGGGTCGTCACTGCCGCCGCACGCGTACAGGCCGAGGGTCAGGCATGCCGGTACTGCAATGGCGAGCAGCGTCTTCTTGGTCGAAAGCATTGTGGTTTCCTGTCGATTCGATGAGGTCGGGCAAACGCCTCCGGCCACCCATGCGTGTGGGCGGCTCATGCAGAACTAAAACGTTTGCGCGGCCGAATCTTGGCGACAAACCATGACGTTTTAGTGACGAACCGGTGTGAAAACAGAAGCTGATCGGCCCTAAGCGAGCCGGCGCCGGACGCAAACAGTGCGCAAAGAAAACGGCCCCTAAAAAGGGGCCGCGTTCAACGGGCTGCGGGTTTGGCGTCAAGGGGCGTCCTTGGCGGACGTATCGCGCTCTTCCTCGCCGGCGGGCTGGTGGTGCGATTTGCGCCCGCCGACCTCTGACATGTCGCGCTCGCGGACTTCCGCTTCGCGCACCGTCGTGCCTTCGGCATCGGTTTCCGACACATCGGTCAGAAACGTATCGTCGCCGGAGGCGTGCCCGGCGCCCTTCTGGTGTCGGTTATTCATGGTCACCTCTGTCAGTGATGTTGCGGCGGCCGCGTTATTTCACCGCGGGTTTCAGCTGTTCCGCCATCTGCAAGTGCTCGCGCAGCGCCGGCAGGTTGTGTGAGAAGAACGCCTTGATGTCGGGGTCCTTCGCATCCTTCGAGGCCTTGTCGAACAAGGAAACTGCCTCCTTGTGCGCCTTCACCCCCACCTCGTCGGCGTAGGCCTTGTCGAACTTCGCGCCTTCAAGCGCACTGAGCTTGTCGACCTTGGCGCGTTCGTCTGCGGGCAGGCTATCGGGCACCGTAATGCCCTTCTTGCCGGCCAGGGTCTTGAGTTCGTCGCCGACGGTGGTGTGGTCCTTCACCATCCGTTGTGCGAAGGCGCGCACGTCGGGGTTGCTCGCGCGCGTAATCGCAACCTGGCTGGCCTGCACTTCGAGCATGCCCGAGGCCGCGGCCTTGGTAACGAACGTCGTGTCGGACTTGTCCGCTGCGGCACGCGCCACACTCAACGCGCCACCAAAGCCGAGCGCACCCGCCACCAGCAGCGCGGCAACGCGCCGGATGCCAACAATATGCTGTGTCGATCTGTTCATGAGCTGTCCTCCTGCGCGAGTGCGCATCACTTTTCGTTGCTGACGGCCTTCGAAACCGCGGCCGGCGTGTCGTACTCGTCGTCGGGCATGTCGCGCAGCGTTTTCAGCGTGCTGTCATCCGCGCCGTTTGCCTGCGCGGTTTTCAGCAGCTCCTGCTTCTTGGCGGGGTACGACGCGCCCTTCAGGGCCTTCTGGATGCCGATCGGCGAATGCGTTGCGTGTTCGCCGCTGCTGCCCCCGCCATGCGCGCCGCGCTCGTGCGACTTGGCACCCGCACGTTCGGACGACTTGCCTGCGCTGCCCTGGCTGGCGTGTCCGCCGCGCTCCTTGGCCGATGCGCTGCTGCGTTTGCTCTGCGACGTCGATTTCGAATGCGACGCGTGCTTGCTCTTGTCGCGAGTGGGTTTCATGACACCTCCGCTGGTCGGGTTGATCGGGCCGCTGCCGGAAATGGCGCGGCCCACGACCGTTTTGCAGCAGCGAACATGCCTGCGGGCGGTGGTCGGGGGGAGCGGAGTGGGCGGGCGACAGCTTAGTTACGTAGGCCCGACATCGTGCTTCAGTGCGTGCTACGGCAACTCTGGCGAGCGCTTACGCTGCTACGCTTTTGCGCCGGGCCGCACGCGGCATCGGCAGTGGTGCCTCTCCCAATGCGCGACTGACCGCGTTGGGTTTGTCGACCAGATCCTGCAGCGTGTACCCATCGAGCACCTCGAAGTACGCCCGCAACGCCGCGTGCAGCACGCCGCGCAGGCCGCACACGCGCGTGATGACGCAATGGTTGTCGTCGCCGTGGAAGCACTCGACCATGCGGAAGTCGGGTTCGGTGGCGCGCACCACGTCGCCGAGGTTGATTTCGGCGGCCGGGCGGCCCAGCGTGATGCCGCCAGAGCGCCCTCGCACGGTATGCAGGAAGCCGTCCTGACCAAGCTGCTGGACGATCTTGATGAGGTGATTCTTGGGAATGTCGAAGGCATCCGCAATGCGCTGGATCGTGACGAGCTCGTCCGGGTGCACAGCCACGTAGATCAGCGTGCGCAGGGCGTAGTCGGTGTAGTCGGTCAGTCGCATGGCGGGCGTGCGGCGTTGCCGCAGGTAGAAACATTCATGAGAGGCACATCTTATCGGGAAGTTGCGCACGAGATGCGCCGGTTTGCCGCAGGTCAATTTGTTGCATCACAAATATACGTTTAATAGAATCCAATGCAAGCGGTTGCCTGAGCACCAGGCCATCCAAAACAAAGCGTGACGGCGCCCCCCGTCTTATTTGTTGCATATTTCACGCATATTTGGAGTCCAGCATGCTGTCCGACAAGTCCAAGCCCTATATCGATGCCAGCGTTCCCGTGCTGCGCGAGCATGGCTTGACCATCACGCAGACCTTCTATCGCAACATGTTCGCCAGCCACCCCGAGCTGACGAACGTGTTCAACATGGGCAACCAGGCCAACGGGTCGCAGCAGCAGTCGCTGGCTTCGGCGGTGTTTGCGTATGCCGCCAACCATGGCAACAACGCGGCGCTTGTGCCTGTGGTCAACCGTATCGTGCATAAGCACGCCGCTGTCGGTATCAAGCCGAGCCACTATCCGATCGTTGCGCGCCACCTGCTGGGTGCCATTGCCGAAGTGCTGGGCGATGCTGCCACGCCCGACCTGCTTGCCGCCTGGGACGAAGCCTACTGGCTGCTCGCCGCCGAGCTGATCGCCGCTGAAGCGCGCCTGTACCAGCACACCGGCAGCGGCCCCGACCATCGCCAGCCGGTGCGCATTGTCAGCCGCCGTCAGCAGGCCGAAGACGTGGTGTCGCTCACGCTCGAAGCCGTGGGTGGTGCGCCGCTGGCCGATTTCCTGCCGGGTCAATACATCTCGGTGCAGGTGGAGCTGGCGCCGGGCGCGCTGCAGCAGCGCCAGTACAGCCTGTCGGACGCGCCGAATGGCCGCACGTGGCGCATCTCGGTCAAGCGTGATGCCGGTGACGTTGACCGCCCGGCGGGCACCGTGTCGAGCTGGCTGCATGCCAATGCGCGCGAAGGCGACGTCCTGCTGGTCAGCCAGCCCTACGGCGACTTTGTGCCGCAACTGGCGACCGACAACCCGATCGTGCTGATGTCGGCGGGTGTTGGCATCACGCCCATGATCTCGGCGCTCAACACGCTCGCGCAGGAGAACAGCGCACGCAAGATCGTGTTCAGCCACGCCGCGCGCGCCGCGTCACATGTTGCTCACGTCGACGATCTGGAGCGTGCGGCCCAGGCGCTGCCGGCATTCGAGGCGCATGTGTTCCTGGAATCCGGCGAAGCCGCGGAATTCGCATCGCGCCCCGCACGGCCCGGCCGCATGACGGTGGACACGTTCGTGCGCGACAACGCGACGGAAGCGGACTTCTATCTCTGCGGCCCGCTGCCGTTCATGCAGGCACAGCGTGCTGCGCTGCTCGCCAGCGGCGTGCCGTCGGAGCGCATCCACCGCGAAGTGTTCGGCCCCGACCTGCTGGACGACATTCTCTGACTCTCTGACCTGAACCACGGAAATCACCATGCCCCGCCAAGCCCCGTTGCTCACCATCGGCAAGCCCGACCCGGCAAGCCGCGTGCCTTACTCGGGGCGGGCCGTCTTCGCGCTCGGCTTCCGGCCGTTCTACCTGCTCGCTGCGGCATTTGCCGCGCTGGGCATGGCGTTGTGGGCGGCGTTGCTGCTGGGTGTCCTGCCCTCGGCCCAAGGTCCGGCCACCATGGCGCCGCTGTTCTGGCACGCGCACGAGATGGTGTTCGGTTTTGCGGCGGCGGTGGTGGTCGGTTTCCTTTTCACAGCGGGAAAGAACTGGACCGGCCTGCAGACGCCGCAAGGCACGCAACTCGCCGCGCTCGCCGGGCTGTGGTTGGCGGCACGTGTGCTGATGTGGACCGGGCCCGTGCCGCTGGCTGTGGCTGCGGACGTGGCGTTCCTGCCGGCGTGCGGCGTGGCGTTCCTGCGCGTCTTGCGGCGCGCGAAGAGCGCACGCAACTACGGGCTGGCGATCGCGCTCCTGGTGCTCGGTGCCATCAACGCGGCGTTCCATGCCGCGTTGGCGCTGGAGGCGCCGCTGGCCGCACTGCGTTGCCTGGATGCGGCCGCCGGGCTGGTCTGCCTGTTCGTCACGGTCATCGGCGGGCGCGTCATCCCGATGTTCACGTCCAACGCGGTTCCGGGCGTGCATGTCCGCCGCGTGGTTTGGGCCGAGCGCGCAATCGTGCCTGCAACGGCGCTCGCAGTCGTCATGTTGGCGACGCCGCTGCAAGGCATCGTTCCTGCCACCGTGTTTGCGGCGGCAGCAGTCGTGCAGGCCGTCCGCTGGGCCGGCTGGGACACACGCCGAACGCTGCGCACGCCCATCGTCTCCATCCTGCATGCGGCGTATGCCTTCCTGCCCGTCGGCTTTGCCATGTTGGCAGCGGCTGCACTCGGCTGGGGCGACCGTTCCACCGCGCTGCATGCGCTCACGGCCGGAGCCATCGGCGGCGCCATCATCGCGATGATCACGCGCACCGCGCTCGGCCATACCGGCCGGATGCTGCGCACGGGGCGGGCAGAGAATTTCGCCTACGCCGCCATCGCGCTGGCTGCAGTCGTGCGCGTGGCAGGCCCCGCGTTGCTGCCGCGCGAGGTGTGGATCGGCGGGGCGAGCCTGCTGTGGGTGGCGGCGTTCGTGGCGTACCTGTGGCGCTACACGCCGTGGCTGATGGCGCCGCGCGCTGACGGCCGGGAGGGCTGAGCTTCAGCGTCGGCCGTTCGTCCTGGCCGGCAGCTTCCGTAGAATGGCGCAGCCCCTCTGCACACTGCGCCCACGATGGATGTCCATTTGACGATCCACGGCCGGCATGACCTTGCCGGCCAGCTCTATCGACAACTCCGCACCGCCATCCTCGACGGCCGGCTCGTGCCGGGCGAGCGTCTGCCTTCCACGCGGGACCTGGCGCTGCAGATCGGGGTGTCGCGCAAGACCACGCTGGACGTATTCGAACGCCTCATCGCCGAGGGCTATCTGCGCACGCGCGCCGGCTCCGGCACCTTCGTCGCTGAGGCCACCGAAGGATTGCGCGCACGCACGCCGACGGCCTCGCCTGCGGCGCAATTGGCGTCGCCTGCGCCGGTCGCACGCACTTTCGACACACCCTGGAACAACATGCCGGCGGTGCTCCCCATGCCGCGCGCGAATATCGTTTACGACTTTGTGGGAGGCGTGACCGAGAAGCGTTTGTTCCCGTTTGACGTGTGGCGCCGCTGTGTTGCGCACGCGTTGCGCCAGCAGGCGCGCGGGCGCGGCGGCTATCACGATCCGGCGGGCGACCAGGCGCTGCGCCTGGCCATCTCGCGCTATCTCGCATTCAGTCGCGCGGTGGTGTGTGCCTGGGCCGATATTGTCGTCACGCATGGCGCGCAGCAGGCTATCGATCTGATCGCGCGCATGCTGGTGCGCCCCGGCGACACCGTCGCCATCGAAGATCCGGGATACCCGCCCGCGCGCATTGCGCTGCAGGCCCTTGGTGCGAATGTCGTGCCGGTGCCGGTCGATGCCGAAGGCCTCGTCGTCGATGCGCTGCCCGAGCACGCCAAGCTCGTCTACGTGACACCGTCGCACCAGTTTCCGCTCGGCATGCCGATGAGCCTTGCGCGCCGCGCGCAACTGCTCGACTGGGCGCAACGGCATGACGCGCTCATCATCGAAGACGACTACGACAGCGAATTCCGCTTCGACGGCCGTCCGATGGAATCGCTCAAGAGCCTGGACGCTGCGGGTTGCGTCGCTTATGTGGGTACGTTTTCCAAGACGATCTTTCCGGAGCTGCGCATCGGCTACGTGGTGCCGCCGGCCTCGCTCGTGGCGCCGCTGCGGCACGCCAAGCAGGTGGCCGACTGGCACAGTGAATCGCTCATGCAGGCGGCGCTGGCCAAGTTCATGCTCGACGGCGATTTCGGCAAGTACCTGCGCCGCATGCACAAGGAATACGCAGCGCGCCGCAATGCGCTGCTGCGGCATCTGCGTGGGCCGCTGGCGCCGTGGCTGGTGCCCGTGCCGTCAGCGGCAGGCATTCACATGGCAGCGCAGGTGCACGCGCCGTTTCCCGAAGCCGAGCTGGTGAAGCTGGCGGAAAGCGTGGGCGTCGGGCTGTACGGCACCGCCCGGATGTATGTGGCGCGGCCGCCGCAGCCCGGGCTGCTGATCGGCTACGGCCACGTGAACGTTGCCGAGATCGACGCCGGGCTCGGCAAGCTGGCAGAAGTGCTGGCCACGGTGGCTACCTGATATTCGCGGGGATTGGCAATTTCAAGGTGCCACCTGCGCGCCTAGACTGGCTCCAGTTCTCAAGCACAGGAGCCTCTCATGGAACCCCGCCTCGACTTCTATCAAAGCAATCCCGCCGCCATCCAGGCGGTCCTGGGCCTCGAAAAAGCGCTGGGCAAAAGCACGCTGGAAAAGCCGTTGACAGAACTCGTGCGCCTGCGTGCCTCGCAAATCAACGGCTGCGCCTATTGCGTCGACCTGCACACCGCCGATGCCCGCAAGGGCGGCGAAGACGACCGCCGCTTGGCCACCGTCTCGGTCTGGCATGAAACGCCCTTCTTCACCGACCGCGAACGCGCCGCGCTGGCCTGGACGGAAGCCGTCACCCTCGTCGCAGAAACGCACGTGCCCGACGAGGTCTGGCAGGCCGTGCGCGCGCAGTTCTCCGATGCCGAGCTGGTCGACCTGACGCTGCTGGTCAGCACCATCAACACGTGGAACCGCCTGGCCATCAGCTTTCGCAAGCTGCCCGCCTGAGCGCCGCATATACTGCCTCGCACGGCGAATGCCGCACACGGAGGCCCCATGCTGCACGACGTCCGCACCCTAAGCGTGAATATCGAGCGTCACTTCGATGACGTGGCCATGTTCCTGGCCGAGCCGCTGAACTTTCCGATCTGGGCGACCGGCCTGTCGGAAGGGCTCGCGCCCGGTACGCAGGGTTCGGGCGCCGCACCCGACGAGTGGATCGCCAAGGCCGCGCCCAACAGCGACGAAGGCACCGTGTTTATCCGCTTCAGCCCGCCCAATGAATTTGGCATCGCCGATCACTGGGTGCGCCTGCCGGATGGATCGATCGTGTACGTGCCGCTGCGCGTGGTGCGCAACGGCGCCGGCACCACCGTCTCGCTCACGCTGTTTCAGCAGCCGAACATGGACGATGCGCAGTTCGACGCCGATGCCGAATGGGTGCAGCGCGACCTGGTGAAGCTGAAGACGGTGCTGGAAGCCGAATAACCGCTCAGGCCTTTTCCGCCTGCGGTGCTTGCGGCACCGTTTGCGGACCGGACGCGCCGGCAGGTGCAGCAGATGCCGGTGCTGCAGGCGATGCCGCCAGAGACGGATCGCCTTGCGCATCCGAGCCCTTCACCTGGCTCACCCAGAACACGCAGAACAGCCCCGCCGCCACGGCCAGCCAGCCGTTGAGCCCATAGCCCTCGATACGGCCGCCGGCACCGGCGGACAGCAGCAGCCCGCCCACCCACGCACCCACGCCAGTCCCCACCGACATCACCGCGCTGTTGGCCGACAGGAACGCGCCGCGCACCTGCGGGGCGGGCACCGTCGTCATCAATGCCTGCATCGGGACCATGCGGCTGGAGAGGATCACCATGAAGAACGGGAAGAACAGCAGCATGCCGATGAAGGGCCAGTCGGGCAGATGCGTCATGAGCAGCACCGGAATGAACGCCAGCAGTGCCGCGCCCACGAACACGCGGCGGCGGCCGTAGCGGTCGGCCAGCTTGCCGACGGCGCGCGAGCTGAAGAACGACGCCGCGCCGCCCGCCACATACAGCCACGAGAGGTTTTCAGGCGCCACGCCGTGGTTGGCCACCAGCACCGGCGAGATGAACGGAATCACCAGCATGTGCGAGCCCATCATCACGAAGGTCAGCACGAAGGCGCGCAGATGGCGCGGGTTGGTGAGCAACCGCCACAGGCCGGAGAGCACCTCGCCCAGCGTCTGGCTGCGATTGCCGGCCAGATGTTCGGCCAGCGGCGGAACCGTTTGCCGCGCGCCCAGCCAGATCAGCACCGTGAGTGCCGTCAGCAGGAAGAACGGCGCCGACCAGCCGAAGTGCGCGCCAATCGCAATGCCCACGGGCACGCCCGCCATGGCAGCCAGCGCAAATGACGACATCACCACGCCGGTGGCCGCGCCGCGCCGCGCGGGCGGAACCACGTCCGACAAGACAGCCATGATGATCGACCCCAGCACGCCGCCCGTAACGCCCGCAAACGCGCGTGCAAACAGCAGCATGCCGTAGCTGCCCGACAGCGCGCAGGCCAGGTTGGCGAGCGTGAAAAGGCCGTAGACGGCTAGCAGCAGCCGGCGCCGGTCAAAGCGGTCGATATAGGTGGCGGCCAGCAGGCCGGAGGCACCCGAGCACAGTGAATACACCGACACGGCCGTGGCGAACGCCGCCGGGCCGATGCCAAACGTATGCATGATCTGCGGACCAAGCGGCATCATCACCATGAAATCCATGATGACGGTGAACTGCGTGAGCGCGAGCAGCCAGAGCAACCTGCGCTCGCGCGAGGGATCAAGTAGAGGCATGAGGGCGAAGAAAGAAAGGGAGGGGGCGGCGCGCGCGGCTCGGAAGGGACAGCCAAGCGCGCCGGGTTGTGTCGAAAAACATATCTTAAGATAGTTGTCGCGACACAAGAAGTCAAACCTTATTCAGCGGATTCTCCGCCTCGTCACGGTGCCAAGGCGCGCAATGCGCTATTTCGCGCGCAGCATCCAAAGCACGTCGAGCACATGCTGGGTCGATCGCTCGACGTTGCCCGCCCGGTGCGCGATGCCAAGTTCGCGCCACAACGCAGGCCGCAGCGGCCGCATGGTGATGCGCACATCCGACGGTGCGGCGGACGCCTCGTGCGGGAGCAGCGTAGCGCCATAACCGGCGGCAACGAGGCTTTTGATGGCATCGTTGTAGTTGAGCTGGATGCGCGGCACGGGGTGATAACCGTCCGTGGCGAACCACTCTGTCGTCTGGCGCGACAGACGCGTGGTGGCGTCGTTGAGGATCAACGGCTGCGCGCTCAGCCAAGCCGGCGTGATGCGCGCTGGGCTCGTCCAGTGCGCCGGCAGGAACGCCATCACCGGATCGCGCCGCCATGGCTTGATGGCGAGCCCCGCCACCTGCGATTGCGGCAGCGCCACAAGGCCAATGTCGAGCGCGCCATCGGCGAGCCCCGCCAGCGTTTCCTGCGACGTGAGCACCGCCACCTGCACGTCGATGCCGGGGTGGTCTTGCCGCAGCACCTCCAGCGCCTGCGGTAGCAAGTGGGCGATGGCGCCGGTGGACGCGCCCAGCCGTACGCGCCCGCTCAGTCCCTGCACCTGGCGTTGGATGTCGTCCAGCGCCTGCTCGGCATCGGCCAGCAGCTTGCGGGCGCGCTCCACCATCACCTCGCCGATGGCGGTGGGCTGCACCTGCCCGCGCTTGCGAGAGAGCAACTGCGCGCCCACGCGATCTTCGAGTTCGGCAATGTGCAGGCTGACGGTGGGCGCCGCCAGATGCAGCGCCCGCGCCGCGTCGGCAAACGAACCGCGCTGGGCAACTTCGACGAGCGTGCGCAGGCGGTCCAGGCTGATCTCTCGCATGATTCAGAAACGCTGAAGGTGACGGTTGTGAAATTCAACTTTTCATATTCTAGGTCGCGCTCGAAGATGGGGGCTCGCATTCATCACCAACTTCTTTCCCTGGGAGCGCCCCGCCATGTCCACGCCCCTCGTCTTCATCGACGGCGACCAAGGCACCACCGGCCTGCAAATCCACGAGCGTCTGCGCGGCCGTGTCGAGCGGCAAGACCTGAAACTGCTGACGCTTCCCGCCGACGCCCGCAAAGACGCGCAACGCCGTGCCGAAGCCATCAACGCCTGCGATATCGCCATCCTGTGTCTGCCTGACGCGGCCGCGCGCGAGGCGGTCGCGGCCATCGTCAACCCGGGTGTGCGCGTGATCGACGCCAGCTCCGCGCATCGCACCACGCCGGGCTGGGTCTACGGCTTTCCGGAAATGAGCGAAGGGCAAGCTCAACGTGTTGCGGGCGCGTCGCGCGTGACCAATCCGGGCTGCTACCCGACCGGCGCGATCGGGCTGCTGCGCCCGCTCGTGCAGGCGGGCCTTGTGCCGGCGGATTACCCGATCAGCATTCATGCCGTGTCCGGCTATTCGGGCGGTGGCCGCGCCGCGGTGGAAACCTACGAGGGGCCGGAGGCGGCAAACGCCCTGCCGTTCCAGGTGTACGGGCTGGGTCTGGCGCACAAGCACACGCCGGAGATCCAACTGCACGCCGGGCTCACGCAGCGGCCGATGTTCGTCCCGGCCTACGGCGCGTATCGCCAGGGCATTGTGCTGACGGTGCCGCTGGAGCTGCGTCTGCTCAACGCCGGCGTTGATGGGACCGCGCTGCACGCATGTCTGGCCGACCACTACGCCGGCGCGCAGCATGTGGACGTGATGCCGCTGCAGGCGCCGTCCGCCCTGCCGCATCTCGATCCGCAGGCGCTTAACGGCACCAACGACATGCGGCTGGGCGTGTTCGCCAACGACCACGGTCAGGTCCTGCTCACGGCGGTATTCGACAACCTCGGCAAAGGCGCATCCGGCGCGGCGGTCCAGAACCTTGATCTGATGCTGGCGCGGTAGTGGGAAATCGAATGGAAGTTATCGGAACATTTAATTGGTCGATTGCGGGCGACTTCGCTATCGTCAACGCCGCCCGCGTACGAACCGCCTGTTGCTGTTTGCGCTCGGGGCCGGACCAACCCATTGCCTGAATGCAACATGTCTAAGACCACGTATTACGCGCCGCATGGCGGCCATCCGCCGCAGACGGATCTGCTGACCGATCGTGCGATGTTCACCGAGGCGTACGCGGTGATCCCCAAGGGGGTGATGCGCGACATCGTCACGAGCTGGCTGCCGTTCTGGACCCAGACGCGCCTGTGGGTGATCGCCCGCCCGCTGTCGGGTTTTGCCGAGACCTTCTCGCAGTACATCGTTGAAGTGAACCCGGGCGGCGGCAGCGACAAGCCCGAGCAGGACAAGAACGCCGAAGCCGTGCTGTTCGTCGTCGAAGGCGAAGCCGAGCTGACGCTGCAGGGCAAGAAGCACACGCTCACGCCGGGCGGCTACGCGTTCATCCCGCCGGGTGCCGACTGGACGCTGCACAACGTGAGCGACGCCGCGGTGCGCTTCCACTGGATCCGCAAGCACTACCAGGTTGTCGATGGCATTCCCCTGCCGGAAGCCTTCGTGACGAACGAGCAGGACGTCGAGCCGATCCCGATGCCGGGCACCAACGGCGCCTGGGTGACGACGCGCTTTGTCGACATGAGCGACATGCGCCACGACATGCACGTCAACATCGTCACGTTCGAGCCAGGCGGCGTGATTCCGTTCGCCGAAACCCACGTGATGGAACACGGCCTGTACGTGCTCGAAGGCAAGGCCGTCTATCGCCTCAATCAGGACTGGGTCGAAGTGGAAGCCGGCGACTTCATGTGGCTGCGCGCGTTCTGCCCGCAGGCCTGCTATTCGGGGGGCCCTGGCCGCTTCCGTTACCTGCTGTACAAGGATGTGAACCGTCACATGAACCTGACCCTGAACCCGTCGCGTTAAGCGACGCAGAGGTCGGATAAAAAAGCCCGCCGGTATTTGCCGTCGGGCTTTTTTTCATGGCGGCGCTTCTGCTTCTGCGATTGCGCCTACTTGCGCGTCGCCACGATGAACAGGCGCGGAAACGGCAGCAGCACCGTGCCGTCGTCGAGTGCCGGATAGGCCTGGGCAATCGCGTCGCGATAGCGGGTGAGAAATGCGGGGCGCTCGTCCTCGCTCAACGCGGCGAGGAAGGGCCGCAGCGCGCTGCCCTTAAACCATTCGACGACCGCATCTGCGCCGCCTTGCAGCGGATGCATGTACGTGGTGCGCCACACGTCCACGCGCGAACACAGCGGCGCGAGCAGCGCGTAATAGCGGCGCGCATCGAAGCGTTCCGTGCGCTCCACGCCCTTGAGCTTGCCGGCCCACGGCCCCGCAGCGGCCACTTCGCGCATCAGGCGGTGCGCCGGTTCGTCGAGGTTGTCCGGCATCTGCACGGCCAAATGGCCACCCACAGCAAGTTTGCCGACGAGTTTCGGAAACAGCTTTTCATGCGCCGGCAGCCACTGCAGCACCGCATTGGCGAGGATCAGGTCATACGCACCCGGCTCATCCCACGCAGCAATGTCGGCGACATCGAAGCGCACCTCCGGCAGGCGCTTGCGGGCGGCTTGAATCATGTCGGCCGAGGCGTCGATGCCGCGAACGGCTGCGGCGGGCGCACGCGCCATCAGCGCTTCCGTCGAATTGCCCGGTCCGCAGCCGATATCGATGGCGATATGGATGGGCGTGGGCGGCACCGCGGCGAGCAGGTCTCGGACCGGTCGCGTCCGCTCATCCTCGAATTGCACGTACTGCTTGGCGTACCAATCGTGTGGGGTCGTCACGATGCGCTCCTTGTCGTTGTTTGCGGGATGCGCAAAGTGTCAGGTTTCCCAATCGATCAGTAAAATGAATTCAATTTCCGAATTGATTCATAACGTTGATGAAAATCGATACGCTCGGCGTGCAGGCATTCGTGGCGATTGCGGAGAGCGGCAGCTTTACGCAAGCCGCCGATACGCTGCACGTGACGCAGACCGCCATCACGCAGCGCCTGCGCAAGCTGGAGGCGTTTCTTGGTGTGGCGCTGGTGGAGCGCACCACGCGCCGGACCGAGCTAACGGAAATCGGTCAGCGCTTTCTGCCGCAGGCGCGTCGGCTGCTCAACGAGCTGTCCGATGCGCTCACGGAGATTCGCGAGACCGGCCTGAGCCAGCGCGGCGACATCACGATCGCCTGCGTGCCGACGGTGGGCGTGCACTACCTCCCGCGCATCCTGCGCGCGTTCTCCGAGCACCGCCCGCACGATCGGGTGAAGATTCTCGACCACGCCTCGGCGTCGGTGCTGCAGGCGGTGCTGCGTCGTGAGGCCGAGTTCGGCATCAGCATTGCCGGTGACCAGCATCCGGAACTCGTGAGCGTGCCGCTGACCAGCGATCCGTACGTCCTCGTCTGCCGCGACGATCATCCGCTCGCCAAGCGCCGCCGCATCCGGTGGCAGGCCCTGCAGCCCCACCCGCTCATCTTTGCCGGCGAGGTGAGCGGCAACCGCAGCCTGCTCGACGGCGCACTCAAGGCAAGCGGCGTGACGCTGCATTCGTTCTATGAAGTGCAGCGCAGTTCAACGGCGCTCGGGCTGGTGGCCGAAGGCCTGGGCGCAGCGGTGGTGCCGCGGCTGGCGATGCAGAAGAACGCGTATCCGATGATTCGTACGGTGGAGCTGGTCGAGCCCGAAGTGTCGCGCACGCTGGTGCTCGTCACGCGCAAGGCAGCGCAGCTGTCGCCTGCAGCGCGTGCGTTGTATGACCGGATCGTCGACGGGGCAACCTCGGTGAAGTGAGGCTCGCGTGGAGGGCCGCGCTTACACGGTCCCTCTCACGCCATGCCGGCCCTTCACGCGCGTGCGCCGTCCGTGCTGCCCGGGTAGCTCGTATCTCCGCGCCACGCCAGCACGTCGTGTGCGCTGGCTTGACGATCCGAACCTTGCGCATACGGGTCGAAACGATCGTACTTCCACGACAGATAGCCATAGGTGTCGGCCTGGCGGTCAGCGCCCTGCGTGAACGGGGCCGTCTTGTCCACGGCACCTTGCGTGTACGGGTCGTACTTGGCCTGCGCGGCCGAAGCCGGTTGGGCGATGAACAGCGCGGCGGAAGCGGAAAGCGTAGCAAGCAAGGCCAGGGTAAGGCGGCGGGTGTGCATGATGAACTCCTCGTGCGGTGAACGTGCCGCCGGAGGCGGCATCCATTGGATCGCTAGCGGCGCGTGGCCGCCCGGATCCCACAGGTTGGTCGCGGTGCGCATGCAAACCTGACACTGCATCGACGAAAAACATGCCGCACCAGCCTCAGCCTGTACCTGCAGATACGCAGGCCGCGCGGCAATGGATGCAGCCTTGTCACACCAAACACGCAGACGTTGCTACGGCAGTTGCATCAACCCGTGCACGCCCTGCCACCCCACGTACAACCCCACGAGGGCAATCAGCACGCCTGACAGGTACGGCGCCTTGCGTGCAAATTCACCAAAGCCGCCCCAGCGCCGGGAGACGTGCTTCACGCTCAGCGCGGCGAGCGCGCCGGAGGCCACCAGCGTGAGGGCCAGCCCGATGCTGAAGCACAGCACGAGCGCCGCGCCCAGGGTGATCTTCTTGAGCTGCAGGCAAAGCAACAACACGGTGATCGACGCCGGGCACGGAATCAGCCCGCCCGTGAGCCCGAATACGATGATCTGGCCGGTGGTGACTTCACGGTTGGTGAAGCGGCGGCGGATGTCGTTGGCGTGCGCGCGTTCGTGGGCGTCCTGGTATTCGGCAGACGACACATCGAGCCCGGGGTGGTGATGATGGTCGTGATCATGGTCATGCTCGGTGAACGTGACGTCATAGTCATGCCGATGGTGTTCGTGCCCGAGCGACAGGCGCGCTACGAAAGCATGCGGCTCGGGAATGACGTGCTCCGATT
Organism: Ralstonia edaphi; assembly: GCF_958350185.1. Taxonomy (NCBI): domain Bacteria; kingdom Pseudomonadati; phylum Pseudomonadota; class Betaproteobacteria; order Burkholderiales; family Burkholderiaceae; genus Ralstonia; species Ralstonia edaphi. The sequence goes on along the minus strand of NZ_CATWHI010000003.1, from coordinate 766,270 downwards.
CCAGAAAGCCGTCGCGCTGGACGAAGCGGAAGGTTTGCCGACTGCCGTCGGGCCGCTCGGTCACGACTTGCACCTGATCGGCCGACCATGCGGTGCCGCGCGTGCCCTCGCGCGTCAGCCGGAAGCGCGGCGGCACGCCATCTTCGAAGATGGCGAGTTGCACGACGCCGTGGCCGGTGTCGATGCGCTGGATCTCGTCATGGCCGTGATCGTGGTGATGATGATCGTGGTCGTGCGCCGCGTGCGTGCTGCGCCAGGTGCGCCACATCATCCACGCTGCCACGGCCACGATCAGCACGGCCGACACCATCTGAAAATACGGCTCGGTCGTTTCTGCGTTCCAGTTGCGGCCGAAGTAGAGGCCGGCCATGGCCACCGCCCACACCACCGCCGTATGCGACACCGTGGCCGACAGCCCAAGCAACACCGCCTGCGTGAGCGTGCCGCGGATCGCAACGATGAACGCCGCCATCATCGTCTTGGAATGCCCGGGCTCCAGGCCATGCAGCGCACCGAGCAGGATCGCGCTGGGAACGAACAGCCAGGCGTTGCCTTGCTGCAGCAGGGTGGTGAACGCGGTCATGGGGAAGGCAGTGAATTCGGGGTACGCGAAATATACTCCCCCCGAGTATAGTGATGCTACTCTCGCGCGTCGTTCACCTCACCTCGATACCCGACCCATGGCTCATACCATCCGCGACAAAGCCAAGCTGCTGGCGCGCGTGCGGCGCATCCAGGGGCAGGCCGCTGCGCTGGAAAAACAACTCGCCGACGAGGGCGATTGCACGGCCGTCCTGCAGCAGATCGCGGCGATTCGCGGTGCGGTCAACGGACTGATGGCAGCGGTCATCGAGGGTCACTTGACCGATCACGTCGTGAAGGAACCTGCCGAGGCGCAACGTCAGGAAGACCTCGATGCGGTGATGCAGGTGATCAAGTCGTACCTGAAGTAACCGTAACGCGCCGCCCTTGCGCCCAGCGCGCGATCCCGATAGTCTGCTCAGACGCCATCGGCCAATTCCGATTTATCGCCTCTTTGATTCTCTGAATCTTCGTCTTCATGTCCCGACTTCACGCCACCCTCCTCGCCGCCGGCCATCGCGCCCGCGTGGATGACGTGTGCGTGCAGCCTGGGCCTTTCCCGCCTCCTGTCGTCTCCTGGGGCTACGACGCGGTCGCTGCACAGCCGCCGCCGCCGCCGCCCGCTCTCGGCTGATTTCCAGCCGCTTCGTTTCCGGTTGACCTGAACCTGCCTCGGGCACACGCCCGAGGCAGGCGCTTGCCTGCGCGCCGGAACCCGACATCTCTTTTCGACAGGTGAGTGGAATGCGTTCCATGCAAGCCGCGCTGGCAGGGTCCGGCGCGACGGTTCTATTCGTGCTGCTGTGGAGCAGCGGTGCAATCTTTGCGGAGATCGGGGTGCAGCATGTCCCGGCGTTCGCGTTTCTGGTCGGGCGCTTTGCGCTCGCGTCTTTGGTGCTGGCGGGCCTCGGGCTCCGGCGCAGGCAGTGGTGGCCGGCGCCGGGCTCACGGCTGAAGGTCGCCGCCACCGGTGCCTTGCTGACCGGCGGCTATTCGATCTGCTATCTGCTCGCGCTGGACCGCGGCCTCACGCCCGGGCTACTGGCCACGGTGCTCGGCGTGCAGCCGCTGCTGACGCTGCTCGTGACTGAACGTACCTGGTCCGCACCGCGGATGGCCGGCCTCGTCCTCGCGCTGGGCGGCCTTTCGCTGGTGGTGGGCGGCGCCGATGCGCATCAGGTGCCGATGGCCGGTCTCGGCTATGCGCTGGCCGCGCTGTTGTGCATGACGGTCGGCGCCATCGGCCAGAAGCGGCTGAACCAGTCGCCCATCGATACGCTGCCGCTGCAGAACGCGGTGAGCCTCGTGATGTGTGCGGCGTTTGCTTTCGCGCTGCCTGCGCAATCGCTGGCGCTCGCGCCAAGCCTGCCCGGTATCACCGCCTTGCTGTGGATGGGCGTGGTGATATCGGTGGGAGCGCAGCTGCTGTTCTACCGGCTCATGCAGCGCGGCAATCTTGTGAACGTGACGAGCCTGTTCTACCTCGTGCCGGTGGTGACGGCGCTGTTGGATGAGCTTGTGCTGGGGCATCGCTTGGCGCTTGTTGCGATGGCGGGCATGGCGATGATTTTGCTGGGGTTGGCGGTGGCGTTTCGGGCGATCCGCTGAGCGCCGCCGCCGGGCGAGCCGCTGGATCTGGGCGGCTCGCTCCCGCTACAAACCGCCCGGTGGCCGTTGCCTTACTGCGCCAGCTGCCGCAACTTCCATTCGCCGCTGGGCTGCTTGCACAGCCACGCCGTCCACTGCTCCTTGCTGCTGCCGCGCGTCAGTTCGCTCTGCAGACGGCGGCACGGCTGGCCGGCGTCCGTCTTCGATTCCAGCGGTGTGATGGTCGCGTCGACGGCGGCCTGCTTGCCTCTGGCCGGCGAGGTCCATTGCGCCGGCGTGTTGTCGGCGGTGCTCTTGAGCGCATCGCCGATGGCCTTGGTGAACGACTTCAACTCCGTCGGGCTCATTGAGCCGATGATGGTGCTGGCCAGCACGTTGCGGAAATAGGCGAACGACGGCGTGGCGGCAGCAAACAGCGCGGCGCCCGCACAAGCGAGCGCAAGACGGCGGCGATGCGACATGGGTCCCCCAGGATGTGACGAAAAGGAGCCTTCATCCTAGACCATGCCGCACCGGCCTGGGGTGTCGCTGTGCTCAGCCGCCCAGCTTGTCGAGCAGGCTGTACCACGCCACGCCCGCCGCAATGTAGAAGCGCTGCAGGCCATGCAGCGGGATCGGCGTGATGGGCGATACGGGGTACGGAAACGCCTCGCCACTGCCCGCCAGCCGCGCGGCAATGTGCTGGCCGAGGCTCGTACACAACGCGATGCCGCGCCCATTGCAACCCAGCGCCATCGTGATGCCCGGTGCCGGCTCGTGAATGTGCGGCATGAAATCGCGCGTGATGGCGATGCGGCCGGCCCAGCGGTATTCGTATTCCAGCGGGCCGAGTTGTGGAAAGAGCAGCTCCAGTGAGCGTTCGAGGTGTGCAAAATCCTGCGCGTCGCGCGGCTCGGAAAAGAAGCCGCGTCCACCCATCAGCAGGCGCCCGGCTGCGTCTTTGCGGAAATACAGCAGCAGCCGTTGCGATGTGGAAGCCGTTTCGCCGCGCGCCAGAATGCGCTCGGCTTCAGCCGTCTTGAGCGGCTTGGTGGCGACGATGAAGCTGTTGGCCGAAAGCACCGTCTGCGCCAGGCCCGGCCAGAGCGGACCGGTGTAGCCGTTGGTGGCGATCACCACGCGCTGCGCACGCACCGTTGCGCCCGTGCTGGTGGTGGCGCTCCACTGCGTGCCTTGCCGCTCCAGCGCGGTGACGGCCGTGCGGCCATGCACGGCGGCACCTGCATTCTGCGCGGCACGCACCAGGCCGCGTGCATACGCCATCGGCTGGATGGCGCCCGCGCGGCCGTCGAGCCACGCGCCGGCAAACGCCTCGGTGCCCACACGTTGCGCGACGGCGGCGCGGTCCAGCATTTCCACCGGCACGCCGCGCTTTTCCCATTGCCGTGCGCGGGCGTGCAGCGCGGGCACAGCCTTGTCCGAATAGGAAAGCTGCAGCCACCCGGCACGCACGGGCTGGCAGTCGATGCGGTGCCGGTCGATCAGGTCGAACACCAGATCGGCGGAGCGCGAGACGGTGTCGATCAACGGTTCGGCGCGCGCGGCGCCCAGCAGGCTCACCAGTTCATCGGGGTCGTGCTTGAGCGTCGGGTTGACCTGCCCGCCGTTGCGCCCGGAAGCGCCCCAGCCCGGATCGTTGGCTTCGAGCACGGTGACCTGCGTGCCGCGTTCGGCCAGATGCAGCGCGGTGGACAGCCCGGTGTAACCGCCGCCGATGACGAGCACATCGGTGGTGATCGATTCCATCAACGCAGGTGTAGGCGGTGCAGCAGGCGCCGTGGCGGCCCATAGCGAGGGCGGCAGCGGCTCGCCGCTTGCAGCCATGTCGAGTTGCGGCTGCGTCATGGCGCGAGGTCTCCGGCGGGAGCATCGGCGGGTTTGTGCAGCACGCGGCGCAGAAAATCCTGCGTGCGCGGTTGGCGCGGGGCGCCCAGGACCTGCGCGGCTGGGCCTTCTTCGACGATGGTGCCGCTGTGCAGGAAGCATACGCGGTCCGCCACCTCGCGCGCAAAACCCATCTCGTGCGTGACGACGATCATCGTCATGCCTTCGCGGGCGAGTGCGCGCATCACCTCAAGTACGTCGCCGACGAGTTCGGGGTCGAGCGCAGACGTGGGCTCGTCAAACAGCATCGCCTCGGGTTCCATCGCCAGCGCGCGGGCGATCGCCACGCGCTGCTGCTGGCCGCCGGAAAGCTGCGCCGGATAGGCCTCTGCCTTGGCGGCCAGGCCCACTTTTTCCAGCAGCGCCATCGCCTTGGCACGTGCGGCTTCGGGGCGCTCGCCCTTCACGTAGACCGGGCCTTCCATCACGTTTTCCAGCACGCTGCGATGCGGGAACAGGTTGAAGCGCTGGAACACCATGCCCATGCGGCTGCGCAGCGTGTGGATCGTTTTGCTGTGCTGGTCGACGCGTTCGCCAAAGGCGCGGATCTCGCCGCCGTCGTACGACTCCAGCCCGTTGATGCAGCGCAGGACCGTCGATTTGCCCGAGCCCGACGGGCCGATCAGGCAGACAACCTCGCCCTTGTTCACGTGCAGGCTCACGCCGCGCAGCACGTGATGGTCGCCAAAGTGTTTCTGCAGATCGCGGATCTCGATCATGCTCATCGTTTGGCCCTCCCCGCGCCCATGCGGTGTTCCAGCTTGCGCAGGCCGAACACCAGCGGCAGGCTCATCACCAGATAGAGCAGCGCGACCAGCGTGTAGACCGTCATGTTCTGGAACGTGGACGAGGCAATGAGCTGCCCCGCACGCGTCATTTCCGCCACCGTGATGGTGGACACCAGCGACGAATCCTTGAGCATCATCACCAGCGTGTTGCCGTACGGCGGCAGCGCAATGCGAAACGCCTGCGGCAGGATCACGCGCCGCATGATCAGCGCGCCGCGCATGCCCATGGCCTGCGCCGCTTCACGCTGGCCGGGGTCGACCGCTTCGATGCCGGCGCGGAAGTTCTCGGCCTGATACGCCGAATACGCAATGCCCAGCCCGATCACGCCCGCCTGAAACGCGGTCAGCTGAATACCGATGTCCGGCAGCACGAAATAGATGTAGAAGAGCTGCACGATGATCGGCAGCCCCCGAATGATGTTGACGATCGTCGCCCCGGCCGCAGACACGGCCTTGACGGGCGACAGGCGCATCAGCGCAAGCCCCAGGCCGATCACGCTGCTGAGCAGGAACGACAGCACGGTCACCTCCACCGTGACCACCGCCCCCTTCAGCAGGATCGGCAGGAAGTCCTGCGCGTTCTCAAGAAACGTTGCAACACTCATGGCGCATCACCGATCCGAAAATCAGATGCCCCACTTCTTCACGATGGCATCGAGCGTGCCATCGGCCTTGATCTTGGCGATGGCCTTGTTGAGGCGGTTGAGCGTTTCGGTATCGCCCTTGCGCACCACCAGGCACACGTCGCCTACGTTGGCGGGTTTGTAGCCGGCCGCCAGCTTCACGCCCTGGAAGGCGTTCTGGCGGATCTGGTACGCGATGATCGGCTGGTCGCCCAGGCCGGCCTTGATACGGCCCAGCGCCAGGTCGCGCGTCATGTCGGCCACCGAGTCGTAGCTGCGCACTTCCTTGAAGATGCCCTTCTTGTTGAGCATGTCGAGGAACACCGTGCCGACCTGCGCGCCAACGACCTCGCCTTTCAGGTCATCAAGCGTGGCGTAGTTCTTGGCGTCGTCAGCCTTGACGATCAGGCCTTCGCCGTACGAGTAGACCGGGTCGGAGAAATCCACCACCTGCGCGCGCGCCGGCGTCTTGAGCATCGCCGCCGAGATGATGTCGATCTTGTTGGACGTGAGCGACGGAATCAGCGCCGAGAACACCGTCTGCTGCACGTTCACGTTGAAGCCCCCGGCCTTGCCCACGGCCGTCACGGTGTCGACCATCATCCCCTGGATGGAATTCGTCTTCACGTCCAGAAACGTGAACGGCACGCCCGTGGCCGTGGCACCGACGTTGTAGGTGGCCGGCGCACCCTGCGCCCAGGCAAACGATGCGGTGCCGAGCATGCACAACGCCAGTGCAGCGCGACGGAAGGTGGTGACAACAGACATGGCAATCCTCCAGGCAACGGAAAAAGACGCACCCCGAACGCGCATGCACGGGGACTGGCTCAACGTAATGCAATGGTTGTGCCAATATTCGAACGTAACGAATCGATAAATAACTATGGAAAACCACTAATCGACGTATGTGAATCGATATGCGATTCTTTGTTCGTTGATTTGTCACCGAACCGCCACTTGTCATGACCGACGCCGCTGAACCTGCCGACGCCCCCGACCTGCTGTTCAACCAGTCGCTGGAGAAAGGGCTGGCCGTGCTCGGCGCCTTCAACGCGCAGCGCCGCACGATGACGATTGCTGACGTGGCCGCCGCCGCCGGCATCAACAAAAGCTCGGCGCAGCGCATGGTCTACACGCTGGAGCAGCTCGGTTACCTGCGCAAGCATCCCCAGACGCGGCGCTACCAGCTCACCCCCGCAGTGATGAAGATCGGCTTCAATTACCTGGCCGCCGACACGCTGATCGACGTGGCCAATCCGTTCCTGGCCGAACTCACCAAGATGACCACCGAAACCTCGTGCCTAACGGAGCCCGATCAGGACGAGATGGTGTATGTCGCACGCTTCGTGAGCGCGCATTTCGTGCCGGTGCACATGCCCATCGGCGCCCGCATCCCGATGTATTGCACCGCGTCTGGCCGCGCTTACCTGAGCGCGTTGCCGATGCCCGAAGCGCAGGCCATCGTCGAAAGTTCGCAGCGCGTGGCGCACACCATGCACACGCGCACCGACGTGGCGGACATCATGGAAACGCTGCGCCAGGCGCGCCAGCGCGGCTACGCCACCAACTGCGAAGAACTGTTCCTCGGCGACATGACGATTGCCGCGCCGGTCGTCAGCAGCAATGGGCGGCCGCTGGGCGCCATCCACCTTGTTGCGCCCACCGGCCGATGGACGGCGGAAGAGATGGAAGCGAAGCTGGGCCCCGCGCTGCTGCAATGCGCGCGGGCCATCAGCACGTCGGTGCGGGCCCTGGGGTAGCGGCGGGCAGCGGAGCGTCGCTGCAGCCGCCCCGCCACCATCAAGCCTTGGGCGCCTTCACCAGCACCACGGGGCATTCGGCATGGGCAAGCACCCGGCCTGCCACCGAGCCCATCAACGCCTCGACGAATACGCCGCGCCCGTGCGAGCCCATGACGATGGCCGCCGCCCCCGCACTTTGCGCGTGGTGCACGATGCGATCCGGTGGAAAACCCACCAGTGCGTGCTGCTCGAACGGCACGCCGGCGGCACCCAGGATCGAACAGACCGAAGCCATGGCGCCGGTGCTTTCCTCCGCGTACCACGCGTCAACCTCTGCCTTGCCCACGAGCGATTTGATGTCGCCAGACAGGTCCGGCATGCAGTGCACAACGTGCACCGTCACATCGCTGCCGAAGAGGGTCTTGTTTGCAATGCAACGCGCTGCCGCATCGGAATAGGTCGATCCGTCCGTCGCCAGTACCAGGGTTTTCATGTGGCCTCCTTGCCATGTCTGCGGCCGCACCTTGTGCGCGGCCGGTATCTGCTTCCAACGTAAGCGCTGCTGAAAACCACGCGTTGATACGAGTCAACGTAAGCGCTGTGGTGCGGTCGCGCAGTCAGCGCTTGCACAGGAAGGCAGGCAGAATGCGCAAGTTGACCCGCAAGCTCGCGCCCCCTCATGACGACCACTCCATCACTTTCCGATTACCCGCTGCATTCGACCGACAAGCTTCGCTACGGCGACACCGACCGCCAGGGCCACATCAACAACGCCGTCTTCGCCACGTACCTGGAGACCGGCCGCGTGGAAATGCTCTTCACGCCCGACAACCCGCTGGCCGCGCCCGGCTGCGAGTTCGTCATCGCGCAGCTCGTGCTCGACTTCCGCAACGAAATTCTCTGGCCGGGTTCGGTGCAGATCGGCACGCGTGTGGCGAGCGTCGGGCGCAGCTCGGTCAAGCTGGAGCAGGCCATCTTCCAGAACGGCCAATGCGCCGCCACCTCGCAATCGGTGATCGTGCAGATCGACGTGGCGACTCGCCAATCGACTCCGATTACCGATAGCGCTCGCCAGCGCCTGGCTGCGCTCACCGCTGCCCCTGCCGGCGCCGAAGCGGAGTGATGCGCGGCGTACGCAAACGAACGCCTCCGAAAATTTTTTAACTTTGCTTGCACTTGCGCCCCTGGCCGGGAGCAAGATGGCTCTCCCGTTCAATCACGCGGAGGTGACCATGGGGCTGTTGGATGAAGTGGGCAAGATCGCCGGCGCCGTCGCCGCCGTTGAAGCCGCCGAGAAGGTCGATCCGGATGCCGGCCTGCTGACCAAGGCCGTTGCCGCGGTCGCCGGTTTCAAGGGCGCTGGCGCGCTGGAAGAGATGCTGGAAAAGAAGGACGAAGCCAAGGCCGAAGGCGCCGAGGCGGCTCCGGAAGATGGGGCTGCGCCGCAGGCTTGATTGCTCGCAGGCTCAAAAGGATTTGGGGGACCCCGCCGGTTGGCGGGGTTTTTGTTTTTTGGTGCCCTGCGTTCGAGGCGAGTCCTTACCGCCATATGGGCACCTATAATCCCCACCGTCACCGCACCAACGGTGATCGGGTTTCGCAGCCCGTCCACGCTCACCACAGACGGACAGCCGCCTTTCGCGCGGCGTTTTCATGTCCGGTGCTTGCGCACGCCTATGCTTTTTTTTGCGGCGGGCCGGGCAGGGAGACCTTCGGGTCTGCCGGTTTCCTGTGGTGGCCGGTCTGCGAACCCTGTCGTCAGGCCCGCCACCCTCGTTTCGCAGCGAATGGCGGGTCTCCTGCAATCACCACAGGAGGCCACATGGCTACCGCACTCAGCGGGCATCGCCCCGCGTCTTACCCTTCCCCTCCGCCTTGGCGCTGCAGGCTTCCCCCGCAACCGGGAGGTGCCGCATGTCGCTGACCAAGAACCGCCTCTACCTTGACGGCGCAGTCTCGGCGCGCGCGTTTCTGTGCCGCACGCGCAGCGTCATGCACGACGCCGGTCATTGCCGGCCCGGCAGGCTGCGCGAGCAGCTCACGTACTTCTCGGAACACGCGTATCCACCGGCCTTCGTGAAAGGCTTTATCGATGCCATCGACGCGTATCTGTCGATGTCGCTCGGGGGGAGCGACGTGGACCCGCGCACGTGGGAGGTATTGGCCGCCATCGAGCGACGGCAGGTCACCGCCGCATAACAACACGCAGACGCATCCCCGAGACGGGCGGGGATGCCGGTACCACGCTGCAACGTCGTGGAAGGCGCTGTGGCATGCTGGCCCTCTCATTTGAGACGGATACAGCGGGAGCCATCTTGAAGCTCGATCACATTGCCTTTGCGGCGCAATCGCTTGAGCAGGCGCAGGCGTATGCCTTGCAGCGGTTTGGCGTGTCGCTGCCTGCTGGCGGCAAGCATCCCTTGATGGGCACGCACAACCTCGTTACGCGGATTGCGCCCGGCGTCTTTCTGGAGTTCATCGCCATCGACCCGGACGCCGCAACGCCCAACAGGACGCGCTGGTTTGCGCTGGACCGCCTGATGCGGGAAGGCACATTGGAAGAGGCGCCCCGGTTGTTCGGATGGGTCGCGAGCGTTCCTGATCTGGCGCGCAACGCGAGCGAATTACCGCAGCACGAGTTGCTTGAAGTGACGCGTGGCGATTTGCGATGGCACTTCTTTCACCGCAGAGACGGTGAAGCGGAATTGGACGGATGCTGGCCCGCACTCATCGACTGGGCGGGCGGCCAAAGCCCAGCCGGCAGGATGCAGGATGTTGGGCTGCGCCTGATCCAATTCCAACTCGCGCATCCGGAGATGCCCGCTCTCCGCGAGAAGCTTCAGCGGCTCGGCTGGGAGGCTGTGGCCGCGGAGAACCGATCTGTCGAATTAGCCGATGCGGCGCGGCCCGGATTGACGCTTGTGCTTGATACGCCAAATGGGCGCGTGCAGATCGAAGGCGGCGGCCTCTAACCGCCGTTCACGGGTCAGGCGGCGCGCCGCTCCGCCACACGTTGCCGCGTTGAGAATCCGTCGCGCACGCACTGCGCCAACGCCAGCGCCGCCGCACTCGCGCCTTGCGCCGGCAGCAGCAGGCTGATCGCAAACATCGGCAGTTCGGGCAGGCCGGCTTCGGGCCCGAGGATGTCCAAGTCCGCCGGCACCGTCGGCGTCAGCCATGCCGTGACGGCCAGCCCGGTGCGGACCGTGGCGGTGGTCGCTTCGATGTTGCCGCTCTCGAACACCGTGCGCCATTCGATGCCGTGCTCGCCCAGGGCCTTGAGCACGCGGGCGCGGAAGGCGCAGCTTTCATCCACCATCGACAGTGGCAGCGGCCGCTTCGCATGCACATTGCCGCCGCGCGGGCCGACCCACACCAGCCGCTCCACGCACAGGCATTCGCCCGCGGCCTCATCCACCGGCGCTTCGACCACGGCGACGTCCAGCTCGCCGCGCGCAATGCCCTCCGCCAGCTCGGGTGAGGTGCCGCAGACGATGGTCAATTCCACCGACGGCCACGCTTCGGTAAACGCCTTGAAGATCGGCGGGAAAACGGTGCCGACCAGGTCGTAAGGCACGCCCAGGCGCACCGGCCCCTGCAGCGGGCGTGCGGCCATGTCGGCCCAGATTTCGTCGTTGAGGGCGAGCAGGCGTTTGGCGCGGCCGAGGAACCGTTCACCCGCGTGGGTGAGTTCGAGCCGCCGGCCGTCGCGTTCGAACAGGCGGCATTCGAAGGCGTCTTCGAGCCGCTTAATCTGCTGGCTGATGGCGCCCTGCGTGAGGTGCAGCGCGTTGGCCGCCACCGTCATGCTGGCGTTTTCCGCCACGGCAATGAAGGTGCGGACAAGGGTGATGTCGAGGTTCTTGGCCATCGCTGCATTCTAGAAGCTAATGCTTGGCCGCAAAAACCTCATCGCTGCTAATGACTTGTCAGCGCACCAAGAGCTTCATCATCGTCTCGAACGTCTTGCCGTACGGCGCGCGGAACAGGCCCAGCCCATTCAGCCGGGCCTGCTTGAACACCGGCTTCATCTTCGAGAACCGCTCGAACCCGTGGATGCCGTGGTACGCGCCCATGCCGCTGGCGCCCACGCCGCCAAAGGGCAGGTCGTCTTGCGCCACGTGCAGCAAGGTTTCGTTGATGCAGACGCCGCCGGCGATGGTGCTGCTCATCACGCGGTCGATGGTGCTGTTGCTGCGCTCGAACACGTACAGCGCGAGCGGGCGCGGGCGCGCGTTGATGTAGTCGATTGCCTCGTCCAGCGTGCGATACGGCACCAGCGGCAGCAGCGGGCCGAAGATCTCTTCCTGCATGACGCGCATGTCGTCGGTGCCGCCGGTAATGAGCGCGGGCGGGAACAGGCGCGTGGCGTCGTTGGGCGCAACGTTGGCGAGCGGCAGCACCTGCGCGCCCTGCTCGCGGGCCTCGTCGGCCAGGCTGACCATGCGCTGGAAGTGGCGCGGGCTGATGAGCGTTGTGTAATCGCGGTTGCGCGCCATGTCGGGGTACATCTTGCCGACCAGCTTGCGTGCGGCATCGATGAAGCGCTGTTCGGTGCCGGCCGGCAGCAGCACGTAGTCGGGCGCCACGCAGGTCTGCCCGGCGTTGAGCAGCTTGCCCACCAGCGTGCGCTCTACCGCGCGGTCAAAGTCCGCATCCGGCCCGATCAGCGTGGGCGATTTGCCGCCCAACTCCAGCGTGACGGGCGTGAGGTTGTCGGCGGCCGCGCGCATGACGTGATGGCCGATGTTGGTGGAGCCGGTGAACAGCAGGTGGTCGAACGGCAGCCGCGAGAAGGCCTCGGCCACCGCCGCATCGCCATTGATGACGCGCACTTCGTCGGCGGCAAAACTGCGCTCGACCAGGTCGGCAAACAGGGCGGAAAAGCGCGGCGTGTATTCCGAGAGCTTGACCATCGCCCGGTTGCCCGCCGCCAGTGCGGAGACCAGCGGCCCGATGGTCAGGTAGATCGGGTAGTTCCACGGCACGACGATGCCCGCCACGCCCAGCGGCTGCGGAATCAGTCGCGTGCTGGCCGGCCGGAACCATAGGCTCACGCCGCGTCGCTGCACGCGCATCCAGCGCTTGCCGTGCGACAGCGCGTGCTTGATGCCGTCTACGCTCGGGAAGATCTCCAGCAACTCGGTTTCCTGCCGCGAGCGATTGCCGAAGTCTGCGCTGACCGCCTGGGCGATGGCCTCGCGGTTGTCCATGACAAGGCGCTTGAGACGCATCAGGCGGTCTCGGCGCACGGGCCAGGCGGGCAGCATGTCGGCCTGGTGCGCGGCGCGCATGGCCTCGAAGGTCTGCTGCATGCGCAGCATGTGCGGGGCGGGCAGGTCGGCAGGTTGCATGGGGGGCTCCTGACAAGGTCGGCGGATCGGTGCAATTGCAAAGCAGTATGGTCGCCACGCGCTTCTGCGACGGGCTGATACGGCTCTGCCGTGTGCCGCATGCCAGGCTTGCCGAGGCCCACGCAACCGTGTGCCAGCGCGGAATTGCTGCATTGCGGCATCTCGCCATCGCTACCCGGACAAGGGTTTGTGGGCGGCGGCGCGCTGGTTTGCTGCGTGACATCGAACGATGCCTCTAATGCGGGTAAGCCCGGCCGTTTGAAACAACCCATGGCGCCTAGGATGTGAGTTCGTGACCGGCAGACAGCCGGCGGCGTCGCTCGCCCAATAAAAAACCCATACGGAGACATCCATGGCCACCGATTTGCCCACCTCGGCCCTCACCTTCGACTACGTCATCGTTGGCGCCGGTTCGGCCGGTTGCGCGCTCGCCAGCCGGTTGACCGAAGACCCGGACGTGACCGTTGCGCTGCTCGAAGCCGGCCCGCACGATCATCACCTGTCAGTCTGGGTGCCGGCCGGATGCGCGGCGTCGCTGCCGTTCAAGAACAAGCGCAACTATGGGTTCCAGACCGTGCCGCAAGCCGGGCTGGGCGGCCGCCAGGGCTATCAGCCGCGCGGGCGCGGCCTGGGCGGCAGTTCTTCGCTCAACGCGATGATCTACATCCGCGGCACGCCGAGCGACTACAACCACTGGGCCGCACTCGGCTGCACCGGCTGGAGCTGGAACGACGTGCTGCCTTACTTCAAGCGCTCCGAAGGCAACGAGCGTTTTGCCGGCCGCGACGACGACGCGCTGCACGGCGGCACCGGCCCGCTGCACGTGAGCGACCTGCGCACCGGCAACCCCATCGCACAACGCTTTGTGGAGGCCGGCGTGGCCGCAGGCTACCGGCGCAACAACGATTTCAACGGCCCCGAGCAGGAAGGCGTCGGCCCGTACCAGGTCACGCAATACAACGGCGAGCGCTGGAATGCCGCGCGCGCCTACCTGCATGGCGGGGACAAGGCCGACGTCACCTTCAGCCGCAACCGCCGCCAGCTGACGGTGATGCCCGACACGCAGGCCCTGCGGATCGTGTTCGACGGCAAGCGTGCGGCGGGCGTGGTGGTGGAGCGTGCGGGCCGCACAGAAACGCTGCGCGCGCGCCGCGAGGTGATCGTCTCATCGGGCGCGTTCGGCTCGCCGCAATTGCTGATGGCTTCGGGCGTGGGCCCGGCGGAGCATCTGCGCTCGCTCGGCATTCCCGTCGTGCACGACCTGCCCGGCGTCGGCCAGAACCTGCAGGATCACCTCGACATCATCCTGCACAAGAAGGTCTTCAACCTGGATCTGATCGGCTATTCCGCACGCGGCAGCGCGCATATGCTGGGCCAGATCCTGCGCTACCGGCGCGAGCGTCGCGGCATGCTGGCCACCAACTTTGCCGAAGCCGGCGGCTTCATCAAGAGCCGGCCCGATCTGGCCGATCCCGATCTGCAACTGCACTTCGTGGTCGCCATGGCTGACAACCACAACCGCACGTTCAACTATGGCCACGGCTATTCGTGCCACGTCTGCGTGCTGCGCCCGAAGAGCCGCGGCGAAGTGCGCCTGGCCTCCGCCGACACGCGCGACGCCCCACTGATCGATCCAAAGTTCCTTTCTGACCCCGAGGACATGGCCGGCATGCTCGCCGGCTTCCGCGCCGTGAAGAGCATCTTCGCGCAGCGTCCGCTGGCCGACCTCGGCGGGCGTGAGCTGTATTCCGGAAACATCCGCGGCGACGGCTCCGACGACGAAGCCGTGCGCGCCCTCATCCGCCAGCACGCCGACACCATCTACCACCCCGTCGGCACCTGCAAGATGGGTAGCGCCGACGATGGCATGGCCGTGGTCGACCCCGAACTGCGCGTGCGCGGCCTGACAGGCCTGCGCGTGATCGACGGCTCAGTCATGCCGACGCTGATTGGTGGCAACACCAACGCCCCAATCATCATGATTGCCGAGCGCGCCGCAGACCTGATGCGCCAAGGCGGACGCCCCACGCTGAATGTGGTGAGCAGCATCCCCGCGCAAGCCGCGCCCGCGGAAGTGCACTAAAAACGACCAGGGCGACGAACCGCACCGCCGCCCTCCGCACACCGATGGTGTGGCCGTTGGAGCCCTAGATGGCGCCTTGAATTTCTGTTGCAGAGAGGAAAAAGGAAGGGAAACTGTCTGAGCGCAGCGAGTTTTTCCCTTCCCCTCTCTGCGACATAAATTCGAGGGGAAGTCGCCATCTCGGGCGCGCCTTTCTTTTGCTTACTTTTCTTTGGCAAGACAAAGAAAAGTGAGTCAGCCCCGGCAGGGGACGAAACAAGGGATGCACCACAAACGCCCACCCCGCCAGGGGAAACAGTGCCCGCCTCAGTTCCCCGCACTATCCGTAGGCGTATTAAACGAATCCCGCAACAAATAACTCATCGGCACCTCCAGATTCACCCCATTCGGCGGAATCGGCTGCTGGAACCACTTCTTGTAGAGCTTCGGCACCTCGCCGTCGACAATCAGCCGCGTCATCGACTGGTCGATCAGCTTCTTGAACTCCGGGTCCTGCTTGCTGAGCATGATCGCGTACGACGACACGAGCTGCGTCTTGCCCGCCAGGCGGTAGTCCGCCGGGTTCTTGGCCGTGGCGCGCATGCCCGAGAGCAGGATGTCGTCGCCCGCAAACGCATTGGCGCGGCCATCGGCCAGCATTGCAAACGCGCTGCGCAGGTCGTTGGCATCCACCACCTGCATCGTCATGCCCGTTTCGTTGAGCTTGCGTGCGAGGTCGGCATTGGTCGAGCCGCGCGCGGCCACCACCGTCTTGCCGTTCAGGTCTTCCCATTGCTGGATCGGCGAGCTGGTCTTCACCAGCATGCGGCCCTTGGTGATGTAGTGCGGGATCGTGAAGGCCACCTTCTGCCGGCGCTCCGGCGAGTTGTTCGTCGAGCCGCATTCCAGGTCGGCCTTGCCCGTGGCGATCACGTCCAGGCGGTTGGCAGCCGTGACGGGCACGTACTGCACCTTCAGGTCGGGGCGCTTGAGCGACGTGCGCAGCGAGTCGATCAGCCGCGAGCAGATGTCGATGGCGTAGCCGACCGGCTTCGTGCCATCGAGATACGAAAAGGGAATGGAGTCTTCCCGATACCCCACATGCACCGTGCCGGAGTCGCGGATGCGATCGAGCGTCGGGGTGGCGGCAGCAACATCGGGAGAGAAAAATGTGGCGGAAACAGCAGCGGGAACGGCAAGCGCGGCCAGCAGCCACGTGCGCGCAGCGAACGGCATCGTCAAAGTCCTAGGAGAGGTTCGGGCTTCTAATGGCCAGCCGACCGCATCGGGGCCCTATCGACGCGGCGGTGTGCGCAATCGATTGCCTGGCGACACCCGCCGGACTGCGCAGCATTGGCTGGGGCGCGCCGTCACTCCCCCCGGGGAATGCCAAAACGTGAAGCAATGTCACGCGCCGCCATGGGCGCGCATTATGCGCTGCTTGCGGGTATACCCTCAAGCACCTGTTCGGTGCGGGGATAAACGGCCCGACGTCGGCCCGTGGTTTTTGGTGTTGTACGAAAGCGTGCGCTCACGTAAGGCCGCCTCCCGGGTTTGCGCTACACGGGCCACGCGCGCTGCAGCACCGCGCCAAGCTCCTGCGCGTGCCCGTCGAGCGTGCCGAACACACGGCCATGCTGATGATGGAAGCGGCTGGCGATGAAGCGCTCCGCGTCGTCCGGATGGGCGTGGGCCAGCATCAGCGCCGCCTGCGCGGTGAGCGCCAGCCCCTGCGCGATGCGGCGCGCTGACGTTTCCTGGATATCGCCCGGCTGATGCAGCATCGCCTGCAGCGCGGCCAGCTCGGCGCGCACGGCACGATGGCCCTGCGCGCGCTCGCCAATGTCGTGCACCAGGCGCAGCGCATCGTCGGGCGTGCGGGCGATGGCACGCAGCACGTCCAGGCACATCACGTTGCCCGAGCCCTCCCAGATGGAATTGACCGGCGCTTCGCGATACAGGCGCGCCATCGGGCCTTCTTCCACGTAGCCGTTGCCGCCCCAGACCTCCATCGCCTCGCCGGTCGCTTCGATGGTGCGCTTGCAGACCCAGAACTTGGCGGCGGGCGTGACGATGCGCTTCCACGCCGCCGCGAGCGGATCGACATCGGCGCGCTCGAACGCGTTGCCCAGTTCCATCATCAGCAAGGTCGCGGCTTGCGATTCCAGGGCCAGATCGGCCAGCACATTGCGCATCAGCGGCTGGTCCGCCAGCAGGCGGCCGAATGCCATGCGATGGCGCGCGTGGTGCAGCGCCTGCATCAGCGCGTGGCGCAGGATGGCCGCGCTGCCGATCACGCAATCGAGCCGCGTGTGCGTCGCCATCTCGATGATGGTCGGAATGCCGCGCCCTTCCTCGCCGATGAGGATGCCCTCCGCGCCGCGAAACTCGACTTCGCTGCTCGCGTTCGAACGGTTGCCGAGTTTGTCTTTCAGACGCTGGATCTGGATCGGGTTCTTGCTGCCGTCATCGCGAAAGCGCGGCACGAAGAAGCACGACAGCGGCCCGTCTTCTGCGCCCATGCGCGCGACCACCAGGTGCGCATCGCACATCGGCGCAGAGAAAAACCACTTGTGGCCGGTGATGGCGTACGTTGCGCCACGGCCTTCGCCACGCAAGGGTATTGCCACCGTGGTGTTGCTGCGCACATCGGAGCCGCCCTGCTTTTCGGTCATGCCCATGCCGACGAGGATGGCGGTTTTCTGGCGCCACGGCAGATCGCGTGCATCGTGTTCGCGGGCATAGAGACGCGGCCCCAGGTCGGCAAACAGCGCGGTTTCTTTCTGCAGTACGGGAATGCTGGCGAACGTCATCGTCGCCGGGCACAGCGTGCCGGATTCGATCTGTGCCTGCATGAAATAACCGGCGGTGCGCGCGGCCCAGGCGCCCGGGCGCGGGTCGGCAAACGGCAGCGCCTGCAGCCCCTGACTGCGCATCAAGCCGAGCAACGCGTGCCAGGCCGGGTCGAAGCGGATGGCGTCGATGCGCTCGCCGGTGCGGCTGTGGGTGTGGAGTTCGGGGTGATAGGTGTTGGCCTCGGCGGCCCACTGCAGCGTCTCGGGTGCGCCGAGCTGGTCGCCGAAGGCTTGCAGCGCGCTGGCGTTCCAGCCACCGCCCAGGCGTTCGAGCGCGCCTTGCAGCGTGGTGTCGGACGTGAAGGGGTTGAAGCCGGTCAGGTCCGGGACCTGGTTGAAGACGCGGTGGGTGGCCTCTGTGGGCATTGGGAGTCTCCTGGCGTGGTGCTTTTGGTGTGTGGGCCATGGTAGACCACCGCGCGCTGGGGTGGGTGGAGGGGGATTTCCATACGCGGTCCTCATTCCGCTTGCAGGGCCGCCCCATCCTCCTGGTGGAAAATTCGAAGAGCCGGATTTATTTAGCCCAAGACTCATTGGCGCTTTCTAATTCGAAAATTCAAAAATGATCGGTGTCCGATATTTTTGGTGATGAATGGTCTCTGTGTCTCACTGCCCGGTCATGCCGTCTCAATATGCGTTCTTTTAAGGAGACGCGGCCGCGATATGAAGGGGAAAAATCCCAGAAAATCCTTGTCTGGCAACGGTTTGTCCGCCGGCCGGTGTTGACGGAAGGGGAGGCTTTTCTTAGCATCCCGTCCGGATCAATGTGTCAGTCAAAATAAATAAGAAAGACTGCGCTGATCTGACGGGGGATTTCCAAGGGATAACACGCAGCCATTGCGCAGATTATCGGCATGCAATGGAGTGCCGGTGTGCAAATCCCACGCGCTATTCCCCTGTGAAGGGGGAGTGCCTGGCAGCAGCCAGGCTCTGAATTTCACAAGAACGCTCGAGAGAAAAAGCTCGCAAGACAGCGGGCCGGAACGAGGGAGAAATGCGCGTGCTGACACAAAACAGCCCGTTTGACCGGCGGGGGGTCGCCGGATGGTCAATGTTTCGTTGTCTGCAGGCGCACGGTCGGGCATGGCTGCGCCGGGGCTTGCTGGCTGTGCTGGCGATCTGGCTGGCGGTGTTGTCGCAAGCAGCGCTCGCCGCCGCCTGCACCGTCACATTCGCGACCAACATGAATGTGCAGAAGTCCTATGTCTTTACGGGCGCGGACACGAACAACTGCGACCCCTTCCTGGCCGGCATTGCTTACGATGCTGTCGGCGGTACGAACAATTCAACCAGCCCGGCCGTTCTCAAGGCGACCGCCCAAGGCGGCACAATCGCCATCTACAGCGGTTCGGTACCGCCCTCGGGCGATCCGTTTACCAGTGGTTTCGTATACACCCCGCCGAACAACTTCAGCGGCACCGATACCGCCATGTTCTACACGAGCAATGACGGCGTCACGTGGGTGCCTAACGGTATCGTCAGCATCACTGTCATCTCAACTGCACCCACAGTGACGAGCGTTTCGCCGAGCTCAGGCCCGACCGCCGGCGGCACCTTGGTCAACATCACCGGCACGAATTTCGCCGGCACCATGGCGGTCAAGTTTGGCGCGACCAACGCAAGCAGCTTCAGCGTCAACAGCGCCACGTCGATCACAGCCACCGCGCCCGCAGGGGCGGCCGGTACCGTTGACATCACCGTGACGAACGATAGCGGCACCAGCACCACCAGCGCCGCCGACCAATACACCTTTGTGGCGCCTCCCGTTGCGAACGCGGTCAGCACCACCGTTGCACACGGCAGTACAGGCAACCCCGTCACGCTGAACATCACCGGCGGCGCGCCGACCGGGGTGGCTGTCGGAACGCAGGCAGCGCACGGCACAGCCACCGCGTCGGGCACGTCAATCACCTACACGCCCAACGCGTCGTACTCTGGCTCGGACTCATTCACCTACACGGCTACCAATACGGGCGGCACGTCGGCGCCGGCCACCGTGACGGTCACCGTGTCGAATCCGACCGTCACGTATGGGCCGTCGTCGCCTGCAGCCGGCACGGTGGGTACGGCTTATAGCCAAACGCTGGCTTCGGCCAGCGGCGGCACGGCGCCTTATACCTACGCCATCGCGTCGGGTGCGTTGCCAGCGGGCATCTCGCTGGCCAGCGATGGCACGCTTTCGGGCACGCCCACGGCGGGCGGTACGTTCAACTTCACCGTGACGGCCACCGACAGCAGCACAGGCACCGGTCCATTCACAGCGACCAGCGGCACGCTCACGCTGACCATCGCTGCGCCGACGATCACGCTCTCGCCGTCCGCACTGCCCAATGCCACGGTTGCTACGGCATATACCCAGACGATAACGGCCAGCGGCGGTACGGCGGCCTACACCTACGCCATCACGTCAGGAGCGTTGCCGGCGGGCCTCACGCTCAGTTCTGGCGGCGTGCTGTCGGGTACGCCCACGGCAGGCGGCACGTTCAACTTCACCGTGACCACCACCGATAGCAGTACCGGTAGCGGCCCGTACACGGGTAGCCGCGCCTATTCGCTGGTGGTCAATGCGCCCACGTTGGCGATCACACCGGCATCGGGCAGTCTCAGCGCTTCAGCCGGCGTGGCGTACAGCCAGACCTTCGCAGGCAGTGGCGGCCAGGCGCCGTACACCTATAGCCTGGTGGTCAATAGCGGGACGATGCCGACTGGCCTCTCGTTCAACACCGGTACCGGCGTGTTGTCCGGTACGCCCATCACCACGGGCGTGGTCAATTTCACGATCACTGCCACCGACCACGCAACGGGCACGGGCCCGTACAGCACGTCTGGTACCTACACGCTGACCACCTCGGCGCCCACCATTACCGTGTCGCCCGCCACGCTGACTGCGGCGACTGTGGGCGTCGCCTACAGCCAGACTGCCACGGCTGGCGGGGGTGCCGCGCCTTATAGCTACGCGCTGACGGCCGGTGCGCTGCCAGCGGGCCTGACCTTGAACGGCAGCACCGGCGCAATCACGGGTATGCCCACGGCGGGCGGCAACTTCAACTTCACGGTCACGGCCACCGACGCCAACAGCTATACCGGCGCGCGGGCGTACACGCTGACGGTCAACGCAGCCACCATCTCGGTCAGCCCGAGCACGTTGCCGGGCGGCACCATCGCCACGGCATACAGCCAGACCCTCTTGGCAAGCGGCGGCACAGGTCCCTACACGTACGCCGTCACGGCAGGTTCGCTGCCGACGGGGCTGACGCTATCCAGCAACGGCACGCTGTCGGGTACGCCCACGGCCGGCGGTACGTTCAACTTCACTGTCACCGCGACTGACAGCAGCACCGGAAGCGGCCCCTACACGGGTAGCCGCGCCTACTCGCTGACGATTGGGTCGCCCACCTTGGTGATCACGCCGGCCTCGGGTTCTCTCAGCGGTGTGGCCGGCACGGCTTACAGCCGCAACTTCACGGCAAGTGGTGGTACGAACCCGTACACCTATGGCCTCGTGGTCAACAGCGGCACCATGCCCGCGAGCATGACGTGGAACGGCGCCACCGGCACGCTGGCAGGTACCCCAACCACAGCCGGCACGGTCGGCTTTACCGTCACCGCTACCGACAGTTCGACAGGGGCGGGCGCTCCGTTTGCGGTCAGCGGTGTCTATACGCTCACCATCGCTGCGCCCAGCGTGACGGTATCGCCGGCCACGCTGCCCAACCCGGGCGTTGCTACGGCGTATAGCCAAACCATCACGGCGGCCAATGGCACCGCGCCGTACACCTATGCCGTGACGGCGGGCGCATTGCCGACAGGCTTGAGCCTGAACACCTCCGGCGTGCTGTCGGGCACGCCCACCGCAGGCGGCACGTTCAACTTCACCATTACGGCCACCGACGCCAACAGCTTCACGGCTAGCCGCGCCTACAGCGTCACCATCGGTGCGCCCACGGTGACGGTGAATCCGGCGGCCGCAACGTCGGCCCAGGTCACCACGGCCTACAGCCAGACCTTCAGCGCCACCGGCGGCACCGCGCCGTACACCTACGCCGTGTCTGCAGGGACGTTGCCCGCGGGCCTCAGCCTGAACGCCAGCACAGGCGTTCTGTCGGGCACGCCCACCACGCTGGGCAGCAGCACCTTCACCGTGAAGGCCACCGACAGCAGCACCGGCACCGGCGCCCCGTACAGCGGTACACGCAGCTACACGATCACGGTCGGCCAGGTGATCGGCACCGCGCCGGCAATCACGGCCACCACCACGTCGACGGTGCCGATCACGCTGCATGCAACGGCCAATGCAACGGGCGGTCCGTTCACGTCCATCGCGATTGGCAGTCCGCCCGCCAGCGGCACTGCCGTCGTCAACGGGCTGGACATCGTCTACACGCCAACCCCGACCACCTCTGGCGCCGTCAACTTCACCTATGCGCTGATCAATACGGCCGGCACTTCCGCGCCGATTCCGGTGACGGTCAACGTGAACGCGGTGCCGATTGCCGTGGCGCAGAAGCAGGCCATCACGTCGTCGGGTCAGGGGGTGAGCGTGGACTTGACCGAAGGCGCCACGGGTGGCCCCTTCACAGGCGCGACGCTGGTATCGGTGGTGCCGGCCAACGCCGGTACGGCGACGATCGTGCAGAAGGCCGTGCAGACCCCCGCAGGCGTGAGGAGTCCGGCTGCGGCGGCATCGACCTACGTGCTGAACTTCACTCCGTCGGGCACCTACAGCGGCCAGGCTGCCATCACCTATACGCTGTCCAACGCGTTTGCCACCTCGGCGCCGGCAACCGTGCAGGTGAACGTTGCACCGCGCAAGGACCCTTCGGCCGACCCGGATGTAGCAGGCCTGATCAACGCGCAAGTCCAGGCCGCGCGCCGCTTCGCCACCACGCAGATCGACAACTACAACCGTCGTCTCGAAGCGCTGCATGGCACCGGCCGGGCGCCGTCAAGCAACGGTCTGACAGTCGCCATGCCGGGCCAGCGCGTGGACATGCAGGCGCGTTGCCAGGATGTGGTCGGCATTTCCGCGCACGATGCCTGCATGCGCGGTGAGGGCCAGGGCGTTCGGCCGTTCGCACGGGCCAAGCGCACCACCGATGCGGCCAACGGCAACGCCGACAAGTCGAACGCAGATGCCGGCCCTGACCTGCCCGGTGCCGACGCTGCGGCCGCGGGCCCGGACAACACTGACCCGAGCCTCGCGTTCTGGAGCGCCGGTACGCTGGACTTCGGTTTCGCCAACGCTGGCTCGCAACGCTCCGGTTTCCGCTTCACCACGGGCGGTGTGACAGCGGGCGCGGATTACCGCGTGTCCGATCAGCTCTCCATCGGCGCGGGCTTCGGCTACGGGCGTGACTCCACCGACATCGGCAACGCGGGCACCAAGAGCACGGGCGACAGCTATAGCCTCGCGCTGTACGGCAGCTATCGCCCGCTGCCATCGTTGTTCGTCGATGGTGTGGCCGGCTTCGGCACGCTCAGCTTCGACTCGCGCCGCTGGGTGACGGACTCCAACGACTTCGCCACCGGCAAACGCAACGGCAAGCAGGTGTTCGCCTCCGTGTCGGCCGGCTATGAGCATCGCGATCGCACCTGGCTGATCTCGCCTTACGGCCGCCTGTCGGTCTCGCAATCGACGCTGGATCAGTTCAGCGAATCGGGTGCCGGCATCAACGCGCTGACGTATTTCGACCAGACGGTGACGACGGTATCCGGCACGCTCGGCCTGCGTGCGGAATACGTCCAGAAGACCAAGTGGGGCACCTTCCTGCCGTTCGCGCGCGTGGAGTACCAGCACGACTTCAATGGGCAGAGCAACGCAGGGTTGGCGTATGCCGATCTGGCATCGGCGGGCCCTGCTTATTACGTGCCCGGTACGCCGTTTGGGCGCGATCGGATGCAGATCGGGCTGGGAACGAAATTCCGCACCGGGCCGCTCACGTTTGGGTTGGACTACAGCGTGATGGCCGGGATGGGCGGTTTGCAGCAGGGACTTCGATTGACCTTTGCTGCGCCGTTCTGAGGCAACACGCGGTCAGCGCCCAACAAAAAGCCAGCCTTGGGGCTGGCTTTTCTTTCGGACGCGATCTCAGCGCATCAGCTTGCCGTCGAGGACGCCGCCGGTTTTTCTCCGGTCAGCAAGTAATGCATCAACTCCCGCACCGGCCGAATCGCCTCCCCAAACGGCAGCTTGCCCGCACCGCGGAAGAACAACCCGCGCTCCACATCACCCCGCAGCGCCTGCGCCAGCTTCAGGTCAATGCAGAACTGCCCCACCTTGCCAATCCCATCGCGCAGTCCGCACGTCTGCAGGCAATCGAACCCCTGCAGGCAATCCCGCACCTTGGCCTTGGCCTGCAGCGCGCTCTCGCGCGACAGATACCGCGACAGCCAAGGCGTCATCACGGCCCGCGCCGGCAGACCGGCCACACTGACAAACTCGCCGATATCGCCTTGCTCCGCACCCGTCAGCACGCGCTTGAAGCGGACGTGCGCATCACCCTCTTCCGTCACGGCAAATGCAGTGCCGAGCTGCACCGCAGCGGCGCCCTTGTCGAGCCAGTGCTTCACCTTGGCATGCGAATCGATGCCGCCCGCCAGGATGATCGGAATCTGTTCCGCCGCCAGCCCAAGCTTGATGAACAACTCCCGGCATTCGTCCAGCACGCGCGCGAAAGAAAAGCGCTCGTCGCGCAGATCCTCAATGCGCGCCGCGCCCAGGTGCCCGCCCGCATGCGTCGGATGCTCGATCACCACCGCATCCGGCAGCCGCGACTTCTTCATCCAACGTTTGAGCACCACGCCCACGCCGCGCGAGTCGGAAAGAATCGGGATGAGCGCCACATTCGGATGCTCGGCCGTCATCTCGGGCAGATCGAGCGGCAGGCCTGCGCCCATGACGATCGCATCGGCGCCGCTCTCGCACGCCTGCCGCACCAGCGCCGGGTGCGATTCCACGGCCTTCATCACGTTCACGGCAATCATGCCGTTGCCCTGGCTGCCTTCACGCGCGGCGCGAATCTCGCGGTCCAGCGCGACGAGGTTGGCGGCGTTGATCGCGTCCTTGTCGCGCGACTTCTCGGTGGCCGCGACGAGGTCTGCATGGTGATGCCGCAAGTCGATGCTGGCGATGGTGCCCACGCCGCCTTCGCGCGCCACGGCGCCGGCCAGCCGGTGCGCCGAAATACCCACGCCCATCCCGCCCTGCACGATGGGTACGAGGCTGCGCCCCGCGAGTGTGAACCGACGCTCCAGCATGACAACTCCCAGCGGCCGTGCCGCAATGCAATAGAAAAGGGATTGAGCGTCGCATAGGTGAAACGCGGCGGGGTTGCGCAAGATCAAGGCAGGCTGCGCCGGTGCGCGCCGCCGCACATTGCGTGGCGGTTTGGACTGAAATGACCCGTCGACCGTCACGTCACCGGTTTTCGTGCTGGCAACGCCGGCAGCCCTGTGCTTAAATTCAGCCTCGTTGGATGAAACAGGGGTGCCGTACGGATGGGCCGTGCGGCTGAGAGAGTCCCTTCGCACCCGATCCGGTTCGTACCGGCGTGGGAAGTTTCAGAACACCGCGTAGTCTCTGGCAGCCACCCATCAGTTTTCTTCGGGTCCGCCACCTCTCCCGGTTTCGTCCACTGCCTGCTCCACCAGGCCACAGAATCAAGGACGAGACCATGCCCCAAGCCAAAAACGCCCCCGCCGCATCGTTCGACTCGCTGCAGTCCGAGCTCGACCAGAAGTTCGCCTATCCGGCCTCCAGCAAGACCTACATCGTCGGCAGCCGCCCGGACATCCGCGTGCCGATGCGCACCATCAAGCAGACGGCTACGCGCACCGACAAGGGCGAGATGCTGAACCCGCCGGTGCCGGTGTACGACACCTCGGGCCCGTACTCCGACCCCGATGTGCACATCGACCTGAAGGCCGGTCTGGCCCCGTTGCGCGCCAAGTGGATCGACGAGCGCGGCGATACGGAAATCCTCTCGGGCCTGTCGTCGGAATACGGCCAGACGCGCGCCAACGACCCGGCCACCGCGCACCTGCGCTTCTCGCACATCTCCAAGCCGCGCCGCGCCAAGGCTGGCGCCAACGTGAGCCAGATGCACTACGCGCGCCGCGGCATCATCACGCCGGAAATGGAGTACGTCGCGCTGCGCGAATCGCTGAACCTGCAGGCGCTGCAAGACAAGCCCGAATACCGCCAGCTGCTCAAGCAGCATCCGGGTTTCTCGTACGGCGCCAACCTGCCGCAGCGCCCGGAAGACATCACGCCGGAGTTCGTACGTGCGGAAGTGGCTGCAGGCCGCGCGATCATCCCCGCCAACATCAACCACACCGAGCTGGAGCCGATGGCCATCGGCCGCAACTTCCGCGTGAAGATCAACGGCAACCTCGGCAACTCGGCGGTGACGTCGTCGCTGGCTGAGGAAGTGGAAAAGATGGTGTGGGCGATCCGCTGGGGCGCCGACACGATCATGGACTTGTCCACCGGCAAGCACATTCACGAAACGCGTGAATGGATCCTGCGCAACTCGCCGGTGCCCATCGGCACGGTGCCCATCTACCAGGCGCTGGACAAGACGGGCGGCGTGGCTGAAGACCTGACGTGGGAGATGTTCCGCGACACGCTGATCGAGCAAGCCGAGCAGGGCGTGGACTACTTCACCATCCATGCCGGCGTGCTGCTGCGCTATGTGCCGCTCACGGCTGACCGCATTACCGGCATCGTGTCGCGCGGTGGCTCGATCATGGCCAAGTGGTGCCTGGCGCATCACAAGGAAAACTTCCTGTACACGCACTTCGACGAGATCTGCGAAATCATGAAGGCGTACGACGTGTCGTTCAGCCTGGGCGATGGCTTGCGCCCGGGTTGCATTGCCGACTCGAACGACGCCGCGCAATTCGGCGAGCTGCACACGCTGGGCGAACTGACCAAGAAGGCGTGGGAGCACGACGTGCAGGTCATGATCGAAGGCCCGGGCCACGTGCCGCTGCAACGCGTGCAGGCCAACATGGACGAAGAGCTGAAGCACTGCTTCGAAGCCCCGTTCTACACGCTGGGCCCGCTAGTGACCGACATCGCCCCGGGCTACGACCACATCACCAGCGGCATCGGTGCGGCCAACATCGGCTGGTACGGCACCGCCATGCTCTGCTACGTCACGCCCAAGGAACACCTGGGCCTGCCCGACAAGGAAGACGTGCGCGAAGGCATCATCACCTACAAGATCGCCGCGCACGCAGCGGACCTTGCCAAGGGCTGGCCGGGCGCGCAGCTGCGTGACAACGCGCTGTCGAAGGCGCGCTTCGAATTCCGCTGGGAAGACCAGTTCAACCTCGGCCTCGATCCGGAGAAGGCACGCGCCTTCCATGATGAAACGCTGCCGGCCGAGGGCGCCAAGATCGCGCACTTCTGTTCGATGTGCGGTCCGAAGTTCTGCTCGATGAAGATCACGCAGGAAGTGCGCGACTACGCGGCCACGCTCGATTCCAACGCCACAGCCGCAGTCCAGGGCATGGAAGAGAAGTCGATCGAGTTCCGCAAGACAGGCGGCAAGATCTACAGCTAACCACAACCGGTGCAATGCCAACTTCCACTTCCTTTGACGTAACGATCCTCGGCGGCGGCCTCGCTGGCCGCCTGTGTGCCTGGCAACTCGCGCAAACGGGGGTGCCCCCCGCGCGCATTGCCGTGGTGGAGCGCGGCGCGCGCGACGGCAGCGGTGCTGCTGCCTACGTCGCCGCGGCCATGCTGGCACCGCTGGCCGAAGCCGCCGTGGCCGATCGTTTTGTCGTGGACTTGGGGTTGGCAAGCCTGGCGCTGTGGCGCGATTGGCTGCCCAAGCTTCGCACGCCGGTGTTCTTCCAGGAGGCCGGCACGCTCGTCGTGTGGCATGCGGCAGACCGCGGTGAGGCATCGCTGTTTGCCAACCACGTGCGCAATGCCGCGCCGCCCGAGCGCGTGGCCGCCGATCTGCGTGCGGTAGACGCATCGGGCATCGCCCAGCTCGAGCCGCTGCTCGCGCAACGCTTCACGCAGGGGCTGTATCTGGCAGGCGAAGGCCAGCTTGACCCGCGCGGCGTGCTGGATGCGCTGGCGACCGAGCTGGAAGCGCTGGGCGTGCAATTGCGCTGGAACACGGAAGTTGCTGATCCGAGCCCCGACGCGCTTGCCGCTGCAGGGCTTGGCGCGCGCCTTGTGCTCGATTGCCGCGGCCTCGGCGCCAAGCCGCAATGGCCGCGCTTGCGTGGCCTGCGTGGCGAAGTGGCGCGCATCCATGCGCCTGACGTGTCGCTCACGCGCCCGGTGCGCATGCTCCATCCGCGCTACCCGCTGTACATCGCGCCCAAGCCGGGCAACGTGTACGTGATCGGCGCGACCGAGCTCGAATCCGACGATATGTCGCCGGCAAGCGTGCGCTCCACGCTGGAACTGCTTTCCGCTGCCTACGCCGTGCACCCCGCGTTTGGCGAGGCGCGCGTGCTGGAACTGAATACGCAGTGCCGGCCGACGCTGCCCGACCACCGTCCGGCCATCCGCTGGGACGGCGCGGGCACGTTGTCGGTCAATGGCCTGTACCGGCACGGCTACATGATCGCGCCCGCCGTCACCCAAGCCGCGGTGGCCGCGGCGTGCGATGTGCTGGACGGCTGTGCCTTCGATACGGACGACTGCGAATGGCCCGCGCTGTTCGCTGATGCCGCATCCCCAGAACCTGTTTTGTCATGACGCTGAACGTCACCCTCAACGACCTGTCGCTGGCGCTGCCTGCGGGCAGCACGCTGGCCGACGCCATTGGTGCTGCCACGCCGCAACTGCAGATCGCGCCGCCGTTTGCCGCATCCGTGAATGGCGACTTTGTGCCCAAGGCGCGCCATGCGCAGCACGCGCTCAAGACAGGCGACCGCATTGCACTCGTGCAGCCCGTCGTGGGCGGCTAGGAGTCTTCGATGACCACTACGAATCTGTCCGCCGTGGCTGACCCGCTGCGCCTCTACGACGAAACCTTCGCCTCGCGCCTGCTACTCGGAACCGCGCGCTACCCATCGCCGCAATCGCTGGAAGACGCGGTGCGCGTGTCCAACCCCGCCATGCTGACGGTGGCGCTGCGCCGCCAGAGCGCCGGCTCGCCCGAAGGCGGCGCGGGCTTCTGGAAGATGCTGCGCGAACTCGGCGTGCCCGTGCTGCCGAACACCGCCGGCTGCTATTCCGCAGACGAGGCCTACACGCTCGCGCAGATGTCGCGCGAGGTGTTCGAGACCGACTGGATCAAGCTCGAAGTCATCGGCGACGACTACACGCTGCAGCCCGACACGCTCGCGCTGCCGGCTGCGGCTGAACGCCTGATCCGCGACGGCTTCAAGGTGTTGCCGTATTGCACTGAAGACCTCGTGCTGTGCCGCCGCCTGCTCGACGTCGGCTGCCAGGCGCTGATGCCGTGGGCCGCACCCATCGGCACCGGCCGCGGGCCCACCAACCCGTACGGCCTGCGCCTGCTGCGCGAGCGCCTGCCCAACGTACCGCTCATCGTCGATGCGGGCCTGGGTGTGCCGTCGCACGCGACGCAGGTGATGGAATGGGGCTACGACGCCGTGCTGCTCAACACCGCCGTCGCCCAAGCCGGCGATCCGGTGGCGATGGCGCAGGCGTTTGCGATGGCCACGCAGGCCGGTCGCCTTGCGCGGCTGTCGGGCCCGATGCCTGAGCGTGATATCGCGCAGGCCAGCACGCCGGTTGTTGGGTTGCCGTTCTGGCATGCGGAAGAGAAGCAGGCATGAGTGCATCCGCCTTGCGTTTCTCCGCCGCGTGGCCCGAAGCCGCAGCCCTTGCTGCGCAGATCGTCGATCGCCATACCGAAGCCTTCGGTCGCGCGCCGCACGCCTGGAGCGTGACCGACCGCGCTGACGAAGCCACCAGCCCCGCCACCGTTCTGCTGACGGCGGATGCGGCGCAAGCCGAACGTGCTTGCGCCGCCGGTGCGGCCGTTGTGTTGACGGCAGTGGAAGGCGATCAGCGCATCGACACCGTGCACGATCGCCTCGGCATGTATCGCTTCACGTCTGCGGCGCAAGGCGATGCATTCGATGCGCGCTTCGTTGCCGTCTTTGGTGCGGCACTCGCGCTGGCATTCGAACCGCGCGATGCGCTGTGCGTGGCGCGCGCGTGGGTCGCGGAAGCGAATGCCGACGTGCTGGCCTGGCCGACGCAATTCGATGCCTTGCCTCGCGTGCTTGAACCGGCGTTGCCGTGCCCGACCGCAGCCGACCTTGCCTTTGCGCCGTGCCCGACGCAGCTCGGTATCTACGCCGTCGTGCCGGATGCGGACTGGGTGGCGCGCCTCGTCGCGCTCAAGGTGCCGACGGTGCAGCTGCGCTTCAAGTCGGACGACGCGCAAGCCGTGGTGGACCAGGTGCGCCGCGCAGAAGCCGCCGCACGCGGCAGCGCCACGCGCCTGTTCATCAACGACCACTGGCAAGTCGCGCTCGACGTGCATGCGCAGGTGCCCGGCAGCGGCATCTACGGCATTCACCTCGGCCAGGAAGACATTGACGATGCCGACCTGGTGGCAATCCGCTCGGCCGGTTTGCGCCTTGGCATCAGCACGCACGGCTTTGCCGAAATGCTGCGCGTCGCGCCGCTGAACCCAAGCTACCTCGCACTGGGCGCGGTGTTCGCCACGCCCACCAAGACCATGCCGACCGTGCCGCAGGGCCTAGGCCGCCTGTTTGCCTACGCGGCGGCCATGCGCACGCGCGTGCCGGCGCCGCCGCTGGTCGCCATTGGCGGCATCGATCTGGCCGCGATGCCGCGCGTGCTGGAATCCGGCGTGGGTAGCGTGGCTGTGGTGCGCGCCATCACCCAGGCGGCCGATGTGCCGGCTGCGGTGGACGCATTGCAAGCGACGTTCGCGGCGCACGTGCGCGCGTAAGCATCGTCAGCCGCACGTCCGCGCGCTTGCGCCGCCCACCCGGGTTTTCGCTGACCTATCCTGTTCGTGCGCCGCTGCGGTTGTTGCCGCAGCGGCTTTCCAACACACGCTGCAGGAGACAAGACATGGCGGTCCAGCCCATCCCCGAGGGTTACCACAGCGTCACCCCGTACCTGAGCATCAAAGGCGCCGCGCGCGCCATCGACTTCTACAAGCAGGCCTTCGGCGCCACCGAGATCATGCGCATGAACGGCCCCAACGACACCATCGCGCACGCAGAAATCCGCATCGGCAATTCGCCCATCATGCTGGCCGATGAATTCCCCAACATGGCTTGCGCCAGCCCCGACACGCTGCAGAGCACGTCGGTCGGCATGATGATCTACGTACCCAACGTCGACACCGTGTTTGCCAATGCGCTGAAGGCCGGCGGCACGGAAGTCCGCCCCGTGGTGGACCAGTTCTACGGCGACCGCTCCGGCACGCTCAAAGACCCGTTCGGCCACGTGTGGACCGTGTCTACGCATGTCGAAGATGTGGCGCCCGATGAGATGGCAAAACGCATGGAGAAGTGGACGAAGGATCAGGCGGCGGCATCAGCCTGACATCGGCGGTGCAAAGAAAAAAGCGCGGACGAGAGCCGCGCTTTTTTTTCTCGTGCGGGCCTCGGAGGCGATGACGTCAAAGAGTGTTGAGTCTCGTCGATTTCGTGCGCGACGCTCCGACACTGGTGGATCTGTGTGCATTCGCATCTTCCACCCTGAGGTCCTGCACGATGACTACCCCTGAACAGGCTCTGCCCGAAACTCCCGTCACCGCCCGCCGCCGCTCGTTCTACGGCATCAAGGTGACGGACATCACCCTGCCCGGCGGCCCATGCCGCAAGGTCGTCTATCCCGCACCACTGCCCGGCGTCATCATCTTCGTGCATGGCGTCAACTCCACCGGCGAATGGTTCGATGCCGCAGAGGAAGGCCTTTGCAAGGGGCTCAATGCCCGCCTGCAACGCAATGACGAACAAATGGCCTACCCCAAGGAGAGCGGCAAGCTCCGCCCCATGCGCTATACAGCCGAGCTGACAGAAGACGGCTATATATCTGACGACCTCAAAGCCAACACCTTCATTGAACCGGGCAGCGGCACCAGCCCCGTCATCCGTTTCCGCTGGGGCTACAAAGCCGGCAGCGAAGACGTCGTCCAAGAAGATGGCACCGTTCGAAACGAGCTTGCCAGTGTGGGCGGCAATATTCTGCTCGACGAGAAAAACGCCTGGGGCGGCGGTCCGTTCGTCAATGGCGCCTCCGCTCTGCCGGATCTGTTCGGCAAGGGTACCGACAGCGAAGTCCTGGGCGGTCTGTTTGAACTTCAGCACCTGCAAACCAGCGACCGGCAAATCTACAGCGCGCCGACGCGCCACTACCAGGCCTTTGCCGCTTGGCGGTTAGCCAAGCTGGTCGCTCGCATCCGCGAGCTGCACCGCGACATCTTCGAACGCGATTGCCCCGTCACCGTCGTCTGCCATAGCCAGGGCAACATGGTCGGCCTGGCTTCTGCCTACTTCGGAGCTAACCATCCCGAGTTCCAATCATTGGGCGTAGCCGACACCTACGTTCTCGCCAACGCGCCTTACAGCCTGCGCGGTAGTCGCCTGGACAACTTCAGCCAATTTGATGGCGCAGGCCGCGTCACCTACCACGCGCGCGTTGCCGGCCTCAAGGGCTTCTTCGACATCGTGCGCCACTTCCAGGCCCGTGCCCAACACTACAGCCACCACGCCGTGGATCAGCTCGGATTCAACGCGTGCCCTCAGAATGGCGACACCCCGCGCACTGCCGCCCAGGACAGCGCCGACCATCAGACCCGCGGGCGCGTCTTCCTCTATTGCTGCCCGCACGACCGCGTCATCTCCGTTTCACCAGTCCAAGGCATGGGCTGGCTTGGCTTGAACGACAAGGATGTGCAAGCCACCGGGGCCCGGGACATTCTGTTCCAACGCGTCTGGGCGCAAACCAAGCCGGGCACCCCGTACAAGGTTGGGGCAGAACCCGGCTACCGTTACCGCTATTGGCACGACACCATCGGCGCCACGCCGGCCGATGTGGGCAGCGGTTGGGATGACACCACCGGCACCTTCAAACCGCGGAACACCAACCCCACCTTCTGGACGCCGTCCCCTGACACCGCGAGTGTTTCCTTCGCCAGGATCTGGGGCGATTCGCGCAAGAGCATTTGGGGCAAGCTTGTCGCCAGCGCAGCCGGCGTTCCGATCCAAGCCATCATGTGGGCTGGCCAAGCCCTCAAGGGCGCCACCCACGTCAATGCCGACCCAGCGGATGACTGGACCGTGCTGGTCAATGCCCCCAAGGTGCCCAGCGGCGGCATCGTGCCCCAGGCCGTTTACCTGCCGCACGGCGAGCCCCGACCCGGCGAGACCTCACATCCGGATGGCGTGCGCACCATCGGCCCCTTCAACGCGCACAAGGAATCTGCCAGCGATGCGCTGAACCACAAGCGGAGCATCCCTGAAGGCCAGTTCGACCCCTACGCCGAGCAACGCAAGACCGGCCACGGCAATGCCACCAGCGAAGCCGCCATGCGCTACGACCAGAACGCCGGGGTGCGCCAGCGCGCGCGACGCGAACTCTACAACGACGACGGCACCGCCAGGAAGGGCGCGCCCTTTGCGGAAGACGACGTCAAGAAGATGAACGCCGCACAACACCACACCGCTGCGCGGCACCACGTTTGGCGCTTTCGAACAGCAAGAGCGCACCGCCCTGATGAAGGACGGCGAAGACGCGCAAGCCACCAACCACTCCACCATCCTCACCAACGCCATGCATGCGGAGCATGTGCTCGCCTATGACGTGGACGTGGGCCTGTGCCACTTCGATGAACCGTTGATGAACCAGTTGCGGCGGATGGCGGATTGGCGGTGGTGCAAGCCGATGGACGATGACGAGTACCCACCGGGGCGCGATCCCGAGTCGGACGATGAGTTCACTTACTACAACACCAAAGAGGCGCTCTATCGGGGGAGCGCACTGGCCAAACACGAGCTACTGGATACCAATCAAGGCGCAGTTAAGGCCATCGGCATTCCTGATGCGCGTAACCCTGGGCGCTTCGATGCCCACCACATGCCGCCAGACGGACCACGCTACGCCTGAGGAACCCATATGCGCGATTCATTTCATCTCCTCGCTTATCGGCGTGCCGCCACCCACGTGCTCGCAGTCGCCTGCCTGTTCCTTTCCGCCTGTCAATCGGGAGTCCAGATGCCCACTAACAAAACCTACTACCGCCAACCCATCGCCTGGCCGCGCATGCAAACGCAAGAAGAACAAGCTGATTCGGCGCATACCCCCGCCGCCGTCTTGCTTGGGGTGCAATGGCTCAATCCGCTGATGCGCCGAAGCTACCCCACTCAATGGAATCTGCTGTGGGCGCAAGGGCTCGCTCAGCCCAATGACGACGACCAGCAGGCGAAACGCTTCAAGCTGGGCGATGCGGTGGGGCAAGTCACCAATGGCGTCGCCCGCTACAAGAAGCTGGAGGATTTGCCGCACGTGAAGCGTGACAAATTCGCGACGGCGTTGAGCGATTTGATTACCGCTCCGCTCAATACCTTCAACGACTACCTGGAGGACGCGAATTATTTCTATTCCCTCAAGCGGGGCACCGGCCGCCCGAACTACTTCGACCCGAACGTATTCTTTGGACTGCCGCGCGAGTGGTTGAACACCCCCACGTACTTCAACGCCAATCCGAAGGACACTGGCTTGGATGCCATGCTCCGCGAGCAACGGGAGATGGGGGTTCCGGCGCCAAGCTACCTTGCCTACGATGCCGCCCACGCCGAAGAACGCATGCGCGACTACTGGGTCACGCTGCACAAAGACCGGGAGGGGAAAACTGTGCGTGGTACCCGCGTCCTCCCGTCCATGATCATTGGCGAACGCACTCTGTCACTGCTCGCGGTGCGCCGCCTTGTGTTTCATGAAATTGCGCGGGACTCACAAGCCAAAAGCATGCTGCTCAACCCCGAAGGCAAGTTGCCCAACGTCACCGTGTCGGCAGGCGACACCAACGTCGGCTTCTACAACCTGCAAGACGCCCTCAAGTTCCTGGCGCAACACCCTGACAAGCTGGCGTGGGTATGGAACGTGGATGCACCTAACTATCCGATGGGCGAGCAGACCAACGAAAACACCGCCCTGCTGATCCTCGGCCACCCGAGGGCCGACTGGGGCTACACAGCACTGGCCTCGTTCTACACTCCGCATCAACACCAAGGCGCCATCGGCAACAAGGCCGCCAATCCCGGCGGCGCGTGGACCGGTCTCATGCAAGCCGTGCAAGCGCAGGCCTCAGAACAGCATCCGGTCGAACGCGTCTACTACGACGTGCCAAAGCATGCCGACAA
Source organism: Ralstonia edaphi (assembly GCF_958350185.1). Taxonomy (NCBI): domain Bacteria; kingdom Pseudomonadati; phylum Pseudomonadota; class Betaproteobacteria; order Burkholderiales; family Burkholderiaceae; genus Ralstonia; species Ralstonia edaphi. The sequence goes on along the minus strand of NZ_CATWHI010000003.1, from coordinate 731,417 downwards.
TGTCACTTCGTTGATGCGGCCGTTGCGCGCCGCTATTCACCAGCAGTGGCCGGACCTCGACCAGATCGCCAACGTGTATAGCGTGGCTGAGCACATGGAGGGCCCGGCGCGGGCAGCCAGCTTTGCCGTCAATGCCGCCTTTGCGGCGGCGTATGCCGACCAAAGCGGCAAGAGTGCCGTCGTCACCAGCGTGGCCGATTCCACCGACAGCTGGGCAGTGCTGATTGGCCCGCCGCCGGGTTGGCAACCCAAGCCGCCGGTGACGTACTGGCCGCGCGCACGAGGCGAGAACCGGGCGTATTGGGCGTGGTTTGGGGAGCGGACCGACGGCAATCAAGCCAACGTCCAATGAAGCCGGTACGAGACAGGTTCAGCGCGCCTGACACGTCACCTGCACATTGTTCACATCGCCATTGACCGTGCCGCTGCCATTCGTCACCACGCAGTTGGCCGATGCGGGCTGCGAGCTGATCGTCACCACATAGCTGTCGTCGAAGGGCACCAGCCCGCCAAACACGAACGGACCGTTGGCGGCCAGCGTGAGCGAATCGCGGCCGTTGTTGAGCAACACGATCGACTGGCCGCCGGGCAGCCCGGACAACGTACCGCCAATCGAGAAGGCGCTGCCGATGGGCGAGCCGAGGCTGATGTAGCCGTTACAGGCACCGAGCAGCGCGCACAGCACAGCCACCGGAAGGCAGCGAACCAGCATGAGCGGCAGGCGTTTCATGGCAGCTCCTGATCAGTCTTCCTCGACATCCACTTCAAGCGAACGCGGTGCGGCGAGCGGGCGCGGCGCGAAACCGTGATTCAACGGACCGGCGCCACGACCGAGCGCGAGGTGGCGGCCGGCACCGATGGCGTGCAGCAGGTAATCGAGCGAGGCTTCGATGGCGACTTCCAGCGCATCGCCGCGCGCCAGGTGGGCGGCAATGGCGGCAGACAGCGTGCAGCCGGTGCCGTGCGTGTGCGGCGTGTCGATGTAGGTATGCGCGTAGACGCGCTCGGTGCCATCGGCGGTGACAAGCACGTCTTGCAGCACGCCGTCTTCACCGGCATTGGACGTGGCGCTCAGGTGCCCACCCTTGAGCAGCACCGCGCGGGGCCCAAGCGCCAGCAGGTCGCGCGCGGCGGGCAGCATGTCTTCGGCGGTGCGCACCTCGCGGCCGAGCAGCGCGCTGGCTTCCGGCAGGTTCGGCGTGACGACCAACGCGCGCGGGAAGAGCCATTTCGCCATCGCCTGCACCGTGGCGTCGCTACCGAGCTGCGCGCCGCTGGTGCTGACCATGACCGGATCGACGACGAGGTTGGCGATCGGGTGGCGGTCCAGCGCGGAGAGAATGGCCTCCACCGCCTGCGGCGTGCCGAGCATGCCGGTCTTGGCGGCATCGACGCCAATGTCGCTTGCCACGGCGTCGATCTGCGCGGCAACGATATCGGGGGTGAGCGATTCCACCGCCGTCACGCCCAGCGTGTTCTGCGCGGTGATGGCCGTGATGGCCGACATGCCGTAGCAGCCGAGCGCGGCAAACGTCTTCAGGTCAGCCTGGATGCCCGCACCGCCGCCGCTGTCCGAACCGGCGATGGTGAGCACGCGCGGCACGTGCGAGGCAGGAGCGGCAAACGCAGCGAGGGTCGGGTCGGTGATCGTCATGGCAAGCGCGAGCGTTGGGGGGTGTTTCGCACTATAGCGCTATCGCGGCCGGATCGACGCGCCGGCCTCTGAGCCCGGAAGGCGCCTGTTTCAGGGCCAAGCGCGAAGCGAAAACCGTGAAGCACGACGGTTTTTGGTTCGGGCGCGAGGCTCAAACCGTGAGCGGCGATCGTTTCCGGCCTGAATGCGAGCGTCAGACCGTGGAGCGCGACCCCCTTACCCTCGATCACGAGGCCTAAACCGTGGAGCGTCACCCTGTGAGGGTCGAAGGCGGGGCTCAGAGTGCGGCGCACCGCTGTCAAAGCACCGTTTTGTTGGCTCTTGGAGAGCCGCGGGTGGGGCTCCGAGCGCCGTTCGCCACCCTCCAAGGCTGGCGCGTGAGGGTTGGAGCGTGGAAGGCGGCCGTCCGAGGTCGAAAATTTGAAGCTCGGAGAGCGGAGCACGGGCCTTGGACCCCGGCGATCGGCTGTCCGAGCTTGGAGCGCGAGGCTTTGTGCCTTGCGCTCGGGCCGCAGACGTCGGCGCGTCAGTCCATGAGGTCGGTGTAATCGGCGGCGGCGTAGCGCTGGGCGCGTTCCCACGGTGCGGCGGCGGGCGCCGGCAACGCTGTCACGCGCGTGAGCTTGCGTTGCGTGCCGGTGGCGTTGCGCGATTCCACGCGGCGCGGGTATTGGCCGGCCACGTCCCAATCGACGGTGACGGTGCGCTCGCCCTGCGTCGAGCGGTAGGTCTGCACGCCGTTGCGTACCGGGCCTTCGGCGCGCATGCCTTTGAGTGCGGCGGGGTCGAGCAGGTGATACGCCGTCGCCCACGAGCCATCAAAGCCGATGTTGGAATATTCGGCCGGTTCCACGGCGTAGTTTTTCTGCTGGGATTCGCTGACCACGCGCACGGTCAGCGCGCCCTTGGCGTCGCGTTCGATCCAGCGCGGGGCGGTGTCGGTATCGGCGTGCTTGTGGCCGGCATGGGCGTTGGCGTGGTCGTGCTCGGCGTGCGCCGAAGCGGGCGGCAGTTCGCGGGCGATCCAGACGCTGTCACCCTGGCGGTAGACGCGCTCGGCAAAGCGGACGTCGCGCTGGATGCCGTCGGTGCCGAGCGACGACATCTGGTGTTCGACGCGCAAGGCGGTCAGCGCGTTGGACGAAGCGGGGCCGGCGGCCTGCGCCGTAGCAGCGAGGGCGGCGAAGGCGAACGAAAACAGAATGCGGGCAGATCGGGTCATACGAAGTCGGTCAGGCTGAAACGAAAAAAGCGCATGCCGATTGCCTCGGCATGCGCGTCAATGGAAACGCAGGAATCAGAGGCCCATGGCCGTCTTGACCACGCCGAACACTTTCGTGTTGTCCAGCGTGCCCTTCAGCGGTGTGCTGCCCGGACCAGAGGAGAACAGCATCACATCCCCGCCGCCGTGCGTTTCCGAACCAGGCGTGCCGAGCTGCACCCCCACTTCCTGCAGGTAATCGTCTGCAGCCGTGTCGACCGAGGCCACGTTGTCGCGCGTGGCCTTGCGTGTCGTGCCGCCGTTGCCGAACACCAGCGTGGTGTACGGCAGGCCGTCGGCAGCCAATTGCGGCTGGCCGGTCTTGATGTCGTTCGACACGCCCAGGATCGGGTTGCCCTTGCGCGGGTAGCCGTTGATCGTCATCGTGTGATCGTGGTCGGCCGTGACGACGATCAGCGTGTTCGACAGATCCGCCGTGCCCAGCGCACGCTTGATGGCTTCGTCGAATGCGCCCGCGTCTTCCAGTGCGCGCTTGGCGTTGGTGCCGTGCAGCGCGTGGTCGATGCGGCCGCCTTCCACCATCAGGAAGTAGCCCTTGCCGTTTTTCTGCAGCACGCGGATGGCCTTCTCGGTCATGTCCGCCAGGCTGGGCTCGTCCACATTGTTCTTCTTGCGGTCCAGCTCGTAGTTCATGTGGTCGAGGTTGAACAGGCCGAGCAGCTTGGTCGTCGTGGCCGGGTTGACGGCCGTCAGTTGCGTGCCGGTCGACACATAGGTGTAGTTGGCCGCCTGGAACTGGGCGATCAGGTCGGTCGTGTCGGTGCGCTTGCTGCCCGTCGTGCCTTGCGGCAGGTAATGACGGCGGCCGCCGCCGAGCAGCACGTCCAGGCCATCCTTGAGCGCGGCGTTGTACAGCGTGTTGCCCGGCGTGCCTTGCGCGGCGATGGTGTTCTCGCCGTCGCGGTGGCAGACGTGCGAGTAGGTGGCGGCCGGCGTGGCGTGCGTCACGCGCGTGGTCGTCACCGCGCCCACCGACTTGCCGGCGGCCTTGGCCAGCTCCAGCAGCGTGACGGCAGGCGTGCCGTTGTTGGCGGGGCACGTGCTGTCTGCACCGCTCACGTAGCCCTTGCCGGTGGCATCGCTGGCCTTCGTGTCCTGCGACATGGAGATGACTTCGTTGTTCATCTTCACGCCGGTCATGTAGGCCGACATCGACGGGGCGCTGTCGGTGGTCTGCGCATCGTTCGAATACGTCTTGATGCGTGCCGTGCGCTTGAGCGATTCCATCGTCAGGCGGCCGGCCTCGCCCACCTTGTAGATGCGCGTGGCGGTGACGGTGGTCGGGCCCATGCCGTCGCCCAGGAAGAAGATCACGTTCTTGGCTTCACCGGCGGCGTGCGCTTGGGCGCAGGCACCGGCTGCCAGCGCCAGCAGCGTGGCGCGCAGGATACGGTTCGATTGCGTGTTCATGATGTGCCCTCTCCCTCTTACAGACCCACGGCCTGCTTGATGAGGCCGAAGACCTCGGTGTTGTCCATCGTGCCGGTAAAGCGCTCGGCACCCAGGCCGCGTGCGCCGATGAAGACATCGGTGCCGCCGTGCGTTTCGCCGCCCGGTGCAACCGGGATCACGGCTTCCTGGTGGTAGCTCTTGTCGTACACGGCGGCATCGGTCAGTGCGCCGCGCGTGGCCGGGCGGTTCTCGCCCGTGCCGAAGCCGATGATCGTGAACGGGTTGCCGCCGGTGTCGGTGGCGTTGGCGCCCGTCACGTAGTTCTTCAGCAGGCCCAGCACGCCGGGGTTGCTGTCGCTGGTCGGGCCCGTGCGCTTGGCGTAGCCGTTGAGCACCAGCGTGTGGTCGTGGTCAGCCGTCACGACGATCAGCGTGTTCTTCAGGCCCGGGTCGATCGTGTTGAGCTTGTCGATTGCGCCCCGGATGGCGGAGTCGAACGCCACGGTGTCCTGCAGCGCCTTGCGGGCGGTGGTCTCGTGCAGCGCGTGGTCGATGCGGCCGCCTTCCACCATCAGGAAGAAGCCCTTCTTTTTGGCGGCCAGCACGTCGATGGCCTTGTTGGTCATCTCGCCCAGGCTCGGCTCCTTGCTCGGATCACGATCCAGGTCGTACGACATGTGGCTGCTGGTGAACAGGCCCACGACCTTGCCGTCGGTGGCTTGCAGCGTGTCGAATTCGGCCTTGTTGCTGGCATAGCGGTAGCCGCCGGCCTTGAGTTCGGCGATCAGGTCGCGGCCGTCAGTGCGCGCGCCGCCTGCGGTGGTCGGCTGGAAGTGTTTGCGGCCGCCGCCGAAGACGACGTCCACGCCATCGCCCAGCGCGGCGTTGAAGCCCTTGCCGGCCGGCGTGAGCTGCGCGGCGATGGTGTTCTCGCCGTCGCGATGGCAAATGTGCGAATACGTGGCGGCCGGCGTGGCGTGCGTGATGCGCGTGGTGGTGACCACGCCCGTGCCGTAGCCCGCAGCCTTCATCAATTCGAGCAGCGTCGTGACGGGCTTGCCGTTGCCGCTGGGGCAGGTGCTGTCGGCGCCCGAGAGGTAATCCTTGCCGCCCGCGTCATACGCCATCGTGTCCGGCGACATCGAGATGACCTCGTTGTTCATCTTCACGCCGGTCATGTAGGCCGACATCGACGGCGCGGAATCCGTCACCTGCGCGTTGTTCGAATACGTGCGCACGAAGCCGGTTTCGGGCAGCGTGTCCATGGTCAGTTCGCCGTCTTCGCCCACCTTGTAGATGCGCGCGGCGGTCATGGTGGTCAGGCCCATGCCGTCGCCCAGGAAGAACACCACGTTCTTGGTCGGGGTGGTGGCGGGCGTACCGGTATCCGGCGCGGCGGTGCCGGCATTGCTCGATGTGCCGTCGCTGCCGCACGCAGCCATGGCCAGTGCAGCGGCCGCGGCGGCGGCGTACTTCGTGAGTTTATGGTTGTGCATCGTTGGCTCCCTGAACGATGCCGGGCACTTTGGTGGCCGTGTGTTGCACGTACGTGATGCGGGTGCGCCACTTCCTAACCGGATCGCAAGGTTCGAATGTGACAACCGATTGACACCGCTGCATGAGCCGCGCTACCGCTTTGCAGTCTCCTGAGCGGCGAGCCACGCCTTGGCAGGCGCATCCGGCGCGCCGCCGCGCTACGATGCCGGCACCTCCGCTTGCCTGCCTGCGACCATGCTCACCCGCCAGTTCGTCAGCCACGTCACGCTGCGGCGCGACACCGTTGCCGCCTTCGACACGTATCCGTTCAGCCTGCCCGCCGTGCGCGCGCTCGAGACGCTGGAGCTGCATCCCAAGGTCACGTTCCTCGTGGGGGAAAACGGCTCGGGAAAGTCCACGCTCATGGAGGCGATTGCCGTGGCGCTCGGCTTCAACGCCGAGGGCGGCTCGCGCAACTTCAACTTCAGCACGCACGCGTCGCATTCCGAGCTGCACGCGCATCTGCGCATTGCACGGGGTTTTCGCAAGCCGCGCACCGAATTCTTCCTGCGCGCCGAGAGCTTTTTCAACGTGGCCACCAACATCCAGCAGATGGATGAAGAGCCGGGCCTGGGCGGGCGCGTGATCGATTCCTACGGCGGTCGGTCGCTGCATGCGCAATCGCACGGCGAATCGTTTCTGGCGCTGTTGATGAACCGCTTCGGCCCGAACGGCCTCTACCTGCTCGACGAACCCGAGGCAGCGCTGTCGCCGCAGCGGCAACTGGCGGTGCTCACCCGCCTGCATGACCTGGTGCAGGCGGAAAGCCAATTCGTGATCGCCACGCACTCGCCCATCCTGATGGCCTATCCCGACGCGTGGATCTATCAGTGTGACGGCGACGGCATTCGGCGCATCGCCTATGAGGAGACTGAGCACTTTCAGGTCACGCGCGATTTTTTGGCCAATCCGCAACGGATGCTGAACATGCTGCTGGAGCAATGAACTGCCGTGGTGGCGGTCGGCCGAATCCGCTACAATCCAGCCCATTCCGAGGAGCGTTGCAACGGGTGGGCACTGCCCAACCGCCAGGCTCGGAAGTTCAAACGGCGCTCGCAGTATCGTGGCTGACACGATGGCGAGAACGCATCTATCCGGGGCCCCAGCATGGGCCCCGTCTCAGTGGTCATCTCCCCGCGTGCGGTCACCCATCTTTTCCGGAGTGATCCAATGAACGCTGTCACCGAACTGAAACACGATTACCTCGTCGCCGACATCAAGCTGGCCGACTGGGGCCGCAAGGAAATCGCCATTGCCGAGACCGAAATGCCCGGCCTGATGGCGATCCGCGAGGAATTTGCCGCCAGCCAGCCGCTCAAGGGCGCGCGCATTGCCGGCTCGCTGCACATGACCATCCAGACCGCCGTGCTGATCGAGACGCTCAAGGCACTGGGCGCCGACGTGCGCTGGGCCTCGTGCAACATCTTCTCGACGCAGGACCACGCGGCCGCCGCGATTGCCGCATCGGGCACGCCGGTGTTCGCCTTCAAGGGCGAATCGCTCAAGGAATACTGGGACTTCACCCACCGCATCTTCGAATGGCATGACGGCGGCACGCCGAACATGATCCTGGACGACGGCGGCGACGCAACGCTGCTGCTGCACCTGGGCGCCCGCGCCGAGAAAGACGCTTCCGTGATCGCCAAGCCGGGCAGCGAAGAAGAAACCTTCCTGTTTGCCGCCATCAAGGAAAAGCTGGCCAAGGACGCCACGTTCTACAGTCGCAACCTCGACGCCATCAAGGGCGTGACCGAGGAAACCACCACGGGCGTGCATCGCCTGTACCAGATGGCCCAGCGCGGCGAGCTGCGCTTCCCGGCCATCAACGTGAACGACTCGGTCACCAAGAGCAAGTTTGACAACCTGTATGGCTGCCGTGAATCGCTGGTCGACGGCATCAAGCGCGCGACCGACGTGATGATCGCCGGCAAGGTGGCGGTCGTGGCTGGCTACGGCGACGTGGGCAAGGGTTCGGCACAGGCACTGCGCGCACTGTCGGCGCAAGTGTGGGTGACCGAGATCGACCCGATTTGCGCGCTGCAGGCCGCCATGGAAGGCTACCGCGTGGTGACGATGGATTACGCCGCCGAGCACGGCGACATCTTCGTGACCTGCACGGGCAACTACCACGTCATCACGCACGACCACATGGCCAAGATGAAGGACCAGGCCATCGTCTGCAACATCGGCCACTTCGACAACGAGATCGACATCGCGTCCGTCGAGAAGTACCAGTGGGAAGAGATCAAGCCGCAGGTCGATCACGTGATCTTCCCCGACGGCAAGAAGATCATCATCCTGGCCAAGGGCCGCCTGGTGAACCTGGGTTGCGCCACGGGCCACCCGTCGTACGTGATGAGCAGCTCGTTCGCCAACCAGACCATCGCGCAGATCGAACTCTGGACCGAAGCGGTGAAGGGCTCGAACAAGTACCCGGTGGGCGTCTACACGCTGCCCAAGCACCTGGACGAGAAGGTCGCGCGCCTGCAGCTGAAGAAGCTGAATGCGCAACTGACCGAGCTGACGGACCAGCAAGCCGCCTACATCGGCGTGAGCAAGGAAGGCCCGTACAAGGCTGACCACTACCGCTACTAAGCCGTACCTGCCGGCGGCATTCCCCGCCGCCGGCTCTCCAACCGAGGACTCCTCCATGAGACTGCTCGCTGTCTGGGTCATCAACGCGCTGGCGTTGCTTCTTGTCGCCTATCTGCTCAAAGGCATCCACGTCAACGGCTTCGGCTCCGCGCTGATCGCGGCGCTCGTGCTGGGTCTGGTCAACACGCTGATCCGCCCGATCCTGGTGATCCTCACCCTGCCGGTGACGCTGCTCACGCTCGGGCTGTTCATCTTCATCATCAACGCGCTGCTGTTCCTGTTTGTCGGCAACCTGCTGGCGGGCTTTCAGGTGGCCAGCTTTGGCGCCGCGCTGCTGGGCTCCATCCTGTACAGCGTGATCTCGTGGCTGCTCTCGAGCCTGTTGCTGCGCGAGGCTTAAGGTTTCTGTCATGCAAGACCGTCAATTCAGTTTCGAATTCTTCCCGCCCAAAACGGCGGAAGGCGCCGAGAAGCTGCGCAACACGCGCGCGCAACTCTCGCCGCTCAAGCCGCGCTTCATCTCCGTGACGTTCGGCGCGGGCGGCACCACGCAACAAGGCACGCTCGACGCCGTGGTGGAAATCCAGCGCGAAGGCATCGAAGCGGCGCCGCACCTGTCGTGCGTGGGTTCGTCGCGCGAGAGCATCCGCGGCATTCTCAATACGTATCGCGAACACGGCATCCGCCGCATCGTCGCGCTGCGCGGCGACATGCCGTCGGGCATGGGCGAGATCGGTGAATTCCGCTTCGCCAACGAGCTGGTCGAGTTCATCCGCCAGGAAACCGGCGAGGCTTTTCACATTGAAGTGGCGGCGTATCCGGAATACCACCCGCAGTCGCGCTCTGCCCGGCACGATCTGGAGAACTTCGCCCGCAAGGTGAAGGCCGGTGCGGACTCTGCCATCACGCAATACTTCTTCAACGCCGACGCGTATTTCCAGTTCGTCGACGACGCACGCAAGCTCGGCGTGGACGTGCCCATCGTGCCGGGCATCATGCCGATCACGAATTCGTCACAGCTGATGCGGTTTTCCGAGATGTGCGGTGCGGAAGTGCCGCGCTGGATCGCCAAGCGTCTCGAAGGCTTTGGCGACGATCGTGAATCGATCCGCGCCTTCGGCCTGGACGTGGTGACGGCCATGTGCGACCGCCTGCTGCAAGGCGGCGCGCCGGGCCTGCACTTCTACACGCTGAACGCCGCCGGCTCCACGCGGGCGATCTGGCAGCGACTGGGCCTGTAAAGAGAACGCGCATAGCAAAGGAGATCGTCATGGCCGCCGCACCCGATCCGCTGATCGCCTGGTTGCTTGACGAACTCCGGCCGCTGGCCGCGCAAATCGGCGAGATCCGCGCCCGCCGCATGTTCAGCGGTGCGGCGCTGTATTACGACGACGTCGTGTTTGCGCTGGTGCTGCGTGGCACGTCTTACCTGCGCGTGGACGACCTCACGCGCGAACGTTTCCTTGCTGAAAAATGCACGCCGTTCAGTTACGAGCGCAACGGCCGCACCATCAGCATGACGGGCTACCTGAGCACGCCGGCAGAGGCGCTCGACGGTGGGCAGCCATTGCGCGACTGGGCGCGGCTGGCCATTGAAGCCGCGCTGCGTGACGCCAATGCCAAGGCCGCCAAGCCGAAGCGCGCCACGGCAAAGACGGCGAAAGCTACCAAGGCAACAAAGACAACGGCGACCAAGACGGTCGCCGCAAAAAAGACAGCCAAGCGCTGAACGCTCAGTACAGCGTGGTCTTCAGCCGCTCCGGCAACTCGCGATCGTAGGCGTCTCCATCGAATGCACCACCGCTGATGTGTTGCAGGATCTTGCCTGCGGTGGGCACGGCCGGCTTGGTTTCCTGCGCGCCGCGCTCCCACAGCTTTGAGCGCACCAGCGCCTTCGAGCAATGGAAGTACACCGTCTGCACCTGCACGAGGATCACACTGCGCGGCAGCTTCTCCTGCACCGCAAATGACGCGAGCAATTCCGGATCGGCCGAGATGGTCGCCGTGCCGTTCACGCGCAAGGTTTCACCCACGCCCGGCACGATGAAGAGCACCGACACGCGACCGTCTTCGACGATGTTGCGCAGGTTGTCGATGCGGTTGTTGCCGGGCCGGTCAGGAATCGCCAGCAAGCGTTCGTTGAGGATGCGGACGAAGCCCGGCGCATCGCCCTTCGGCGAGGCATCGGTGCCGCCAGCGCCTACCGACGACAGCACGATGAACGGCGAAGCCTCCACCAACGCGCGGTAGTCGGCGTTCAGGTGGTCGATCTCCTTGAGCAGCGAACGCGGGTTCGGAGCGCCGTACACGGCTTCGAGGTCGGCAACGGTTTTCAGCGTGTAGGACATGGGTTTCCTGTGGCGGATTAAAACGCGCCGTGCTCGGTGACGATGCAGTCGAGCGCGATGTCGTGCGATTGCGGTGCGATGGATTCCACGCGGTTCACTTCATATGCCACGCCAATCGTGCGCGGACGGTGTCCGGCGGCATGCAGCGCAGCGAGCGTGCGGTCGTAGAAGCCGCCGCCGTAGCCGATGCGGTAGCGCTGCGCGTCAAAGCCCACGCACGGGATCAGCAAGGCATCGGGCGTTTCCATCTCACCCGAGCGGGGGATGGGAATGTTGTACGCGCCGGGCGTCATTTCACAATCGGGCGTCCAACGCCGAAACTGCAGGGGCGAGAATTTGTCAGTCACTACAGGCAGCAGTGCATGGCGCGCGGCGTCGGCCGCCAACCAGTGGCCCAGCACGGTCAACGCATCGAACTCTCCCTGCGTTGGCCAGTAAGCAGCCAGGCGTTTGACGGGCAGTGTGTTCAGCAACCCGGCCAGGTGATGTGCCAGTGCAGCATCGTGGGCAATGCGATCCGGCAGCACGGCGCGTGCATCGAGCAACATGGTGCGCAGCGTGCGGCGCGATTCGATTGGCGTGGTGGGATTGGCCGGATCGTGCGGGTTCCCTAAGGCTGACATGGGATAATTCGGCGGACCTAACAGTGATTGGATGGGGCAGGAGATGACATTGAAGGCCAAGGCAGTATATCGCGCGGTCGCGCTGGCTTTTGCGGGTGTGGTGGGCATGAGCGTGGTCGGCCCGACACCGCTGGCGGTGGCTGCAAAGCGCCAGGCGCCGCAAGGCATTCCGGCCAATCCGGACGATGCGTTTGTCGAGTTGCGCAACGCGGCGCGCCGCAACGATGTGTCGCGCAGCTGGGAGTTGGCCGACAGCCTGTCCGATTACCCGATCCAGTCTTACGTGCAGTATTTCCGCATCAAGCCGCAGCTGTTCGATGCCAGCGGCTATGCGCGTACCGACGCGCCGGAAGACGAGATCCGCTCGTTCCTGCAACGCTACAAGGGCGAGGCGATTGCCGACCGGCTGCGCAACGACTGGCTGCTCGTGCTGGGCAAGAAGCGCGACTGGGCGACCTTCGATGCCGAGTACCCGAACTTCGTGCTGAAGGACGACACGCAGGTCGAGTGCTATGCCCTGCTCTCGCGTGCGATGAAGGGGCAGAACGTGGCGGCCGATGCACGCAATACGCTGTCGGATCCCAAAGGTTATGGCGAAGGCTGTGTCGACCTGATCGGCTATCTGGCGCAGTCCAAGCAGTTCACCCGTGCGGACGTGGCTTTTGCGGCGCGGCTGTCGCTGGAGCAGAACCTCGTCACGCAGGCGTCGCGCATTGCGGCGGTGCTGCCGGACGGCGATCGCGTGGACAACGACACGCTGGCCAACGTGACGCGCATGGCGCGCAACGATCCGTCGCAGGCGACGGCGTATCTGCTGGCGCAAAGCGGCGGCCTGTCGCGCGAAGAGCAAGGCGCAGGCTGGGGCGTCATCGGCCAGTACGCCGCCAAGAAGCAGACGCCCGATGCGCTGGATGCCTACCGTCGCCAGTTGACGCTCGGCGGCGACGCCTACCTCTCCGACGAGTCGCAGGAGTGGCGCGTGCGCGCGGCTCTGCGCGCCGGGGATTGGAAGATGGTGCGTCAGGCTGTTGAGAAAATGCGCCCCAGCCTGCGTGATCGGGACCCGGCCTGGACGTACTGGTACGGCCGCGCGCTCAAGGCCGACAATCGCAACGACGAAGCCCGCCAGCAGTTCCAGTCGATTGCCGGCCAGTTCAACTTCTATGGCCAGTTGGCGCAGGAAGAACTCGGTCAGCGCATCACCGTGCCGCCGCGCACGACCGTGACCGATGCCGAGATCGACGTGATGGGCCGCAACCACCCGGGCTTTGCGCGTGCCAAGAAACTGTACGACCTGAATCTGCGCTTCGAGGGCAACCGCGAGTGGAACTGGGAGCTGCGCAACATGAGCGACCGCGAGTTGCTGGCCGCAGCCGAATATGGCCGCAAGCTCGGCTTGCTCGATCGCACCGTCAACTCCGCGGACAAGACCAAGACCGAGCACGACTTCGCGCTGCGCTTCCCGACGCCGTATCTCAATGTGGTCCAGCGCAACGCCGATGCCGTGGGCTTGGACATTGCCTGGGCCTACGGCCTGATCCGCCAGGAATCGCGCTTCATCATGGATGCGCGTTCGTCGGTGGGGGCCTCGGGCCTGATGCAGGTGATGCCGGAAACCGCCAAGCACATCGCCAAGAAGATCGGCCTGCCGGGGTTCCGCGTTTCGCAGATGAGCGACATCGATACCAACGTGCTGCTGGGGACGGCCTACCTGTCGATGATCCTGACGAATCTGGACAGCTCCGTCACACTGGCGACCGCCGGCTACAACGCCGGCCCTGGCCGCCCGAAACGCTGGCGTTCGACGCTCACGCGGCCGGTGGAAGGGGCGATCTTCGCCGAGACGATCCCGTTCAACGAGACGCGCACGTATGTGAAAAACGTGCTGTCGAACGCGACGTACTACAGCGCGTTGCTGACTGGCCGCCCGCAGTCGTTGAAGGACCGCCTGGGCAAGGTTGTGCCGGAATCGGTCACGCCGGACGATCTTCCGTAAGCGCCTGATCGTCATTCCTTTGTCACCCGACGCCCGCCGCAACGCGGGCGTTTTTCATGCGCGCGTGCGCTGGCTGGCGCACAGTTGTGCCGCACGCAGCACGCCGTGTCGACATACCTTGGGGGCAATCCCGTTCGGGATGTATTGTGGTGTTGCCCCCCACCCGTCTTGGAGATGCCTCCATGCAGCCCTCCAATCTGCTCGTCTTTGGCGGTACCGGTTTTATCGGCTCGCAACTGCTGTCTCGGCTGGTCACGGAGACGTTTTCCGCGCCGGGCATGCCCGAAGGCCGCATGATCGTGCCCACGCGCGATCCTGAGTCGTCCCGCGCGCACAACCTCACGCTGCTGCCGCGCGTCGACGTGATGGACGCCGACATCTACGCGGACGATGCCCTCGACGCGCTGTTCCTGGCGCTGACCGAGCGCGGCGGCGAGCACTGCGCCGTCATCAATCTCGTCGGCGTGCTGCAGGATGCGCGCGAGATACCGTACGGGCCGAATTTCCAGCGCGCGCATGTCGACCTGCCCCGCCGCATCGTCGCCGCATGCCGACGCCATGGCGTGAACCGGCTGCTGCACATGAGCGCATTGGGCGCCGATCCGGCCGGCCCGTCGATGTACCTGCGCAGCAAGGGCGATGGCGAACGCGTGGTCATGAACAGCGAGCTTGACTGGACGGTGTTCCGCCCCTCGGTGGTGTTCGGTCCGCAGGACCACTTCCTGAATCTGTTTGCGAGCATGCAGCGCATGGCGCCGTTTGTGCCGCTGGCCTGTGCCGATGCGCGCTTCCAGCCCGTGTACGTGGATGACGTGGCAGCCGCGTTCATCAACGCGCTCAAAAAGCCGGCGACGATCCGGCACGCGTATCCGCTGGTGGGGCCGCGCATCTACACGTTGGCGGAGCTGATGCGCTTTGCGGGGCGTGCCAGCGGCCACCCGCGCTGGATCGTGCCGCTTCCAGAAGGGCTGGGCCGCATGCAGGCCGCCCTGCTGGAGCACCTGCCCGGCGCGCCCATCTCGCGGGACAACCTCGATTCCATGCGCGTGGACAACGTCAGCATGGAACCGGTCGCGCCGGAACTCGGCATCCACCCGCTCGGCATGGAGGCCGTGATGCTGCCCGCCCTGGCCGGCTTTGGGCCGGACCGCGGATTGCGTGCCGCACGTACGCGGGTCCATCGCTAGCCGCTACGGAAACGCGGAGGATTTGCCGCGTTTGTGAATCCGCTTCACAACCGTGGCCAATCGGATTCGTTTTGTGGCGGTGCAGCGCAAGGCTAGAATGGTTCGTTCGCCCTCGCGCTGCCGCTCGCCGTTTCCGCTACAACAACACCAGAGCGCCCCGGCATTCCCGCGCGATGCCGGCGGACTCCCACAATAATTGCTGTGCACTCTCCAAGGACGGGAATCATGAAACTGGTCATCGGCAACAAGAACTATTCGTCGTGGTCGCTACGCCCGTGGCTGCTCGCCAAGCAGGCCGGCATTCCGTTCGAAGAGATTCGCGTGCGTCTGCTGAGCGAGACCTTTGCCGCCGACGTGGCACGTCATTCGCCGGCCGGTCGCGTGCCCGTGCTGGTTGACGGCGACATGAACGTGTGGGATTCGCTCGCCATCTGCGAGACGCTGGCCGAGCGCTTTCCGCGCGCGCAACTGTGGCCGGCTGATCCGAAGGCCCGCGCACACGCCCGCTCGATTTGTGCGGAGATGCACAGCGGCTTCACCAACCTGCGCAACAACATGCCGATGAACGTGACGGCTGTGCTGCCCGGCATGGGCTGGAACGTGGCCGTGCAGCGCGACATCGACCGCATTGCCGCCATGTGGACCGAGCTGCGTCAGAAGTACGCCGCAGAAGGCCCGTTCCTCTTCGGCCACTTCACCGTGGCCGATGCGTTCTACGCGCCGGTCGTCAGCCGCTTCGCCACGTACGGCGTGCGTCTGCCCGAGGCCGCCAAGGCTTATGCCGACTACATCCTCAACCTGCCCGCCATGCAGGAGTGGATCGACGGTGCGCGCGCCGAGCATGACTTCCTCGCCGACGACGAGCCGTATCGCACCGCGCCGGACGAAGACACGCTGGTTGTTGCCGACCATGCCGCCAATCAATGACGGAACGCGCAGCGCAGACTGAAGCCATCGTCGATCCAGCCACGCACGGGCTGGATGTGTATGCCGTGGGCGGCGCCATTCGTGACGCGTTGCTCGGGCTGCCGGTGCAGGACCGGGATTACGTTGTTGTCGGGGCCACGCCGGAAGCCATGGAGGCGCGTGGCTTTCGTGCCGTCGGCAAGGATTTCCCGGTCTTCCTGCACCCCGCTACGCATGCCGAATACGCGCTCGCCCGCACCGAGCGCAAGACGGCTGCCGGCTACAAGGGCTTCTCGGTTTACTACGCGCCGGACGTCACGCTCGAAGACGACCTCATCCGCCGCGACCTGACCATCAACGCGATGGCGCAGCGCGTGGCGGAAGACGGCGCGCTGGTCGGCCCGGTGGTCGATCCGTACGGGGGGCAGGCCGATCTGGCGTCACGCACGTTTCGGCATGTGTCCGATGCGTTCATGGAAGATCCGGTGCGCATCCTGCGGCTGGCGCGGTTTGCTGCGCGCTTTGCCGACTTTCATGTCGCGCCCGAAACCAACGCGCTGATGCAGCGCATGGTGCAGGACGGCGAAGTCGATGCGCTGGTGCCCGAGCGCGTGTGGCAGGAGATTGCGCGCGGCCTGATGGAAGCCCATCCGCAGCGCATGTTTGCCGTGCTGCGCGACTGCGGGGCGCTGGTGCGCCTGCTACCCGAACTCGACCGGCTGTGGGGCGTGCCGCAGCGCGCCGACTACCACCCCGAAGTCGATACCGGGGTGCACACCATGATGGTGATCGAAACCGCGGCAGCGATGGCGACGTCGCTGCCGGTACGCTTTGCCGCCCTGGTGCACGACCTCGGCAAGGGCACCACGCCCGACGACATCCTGCCCCGCCACATCGGCCACGAAGAGCGCAGCCTGCCGCTGATCGAAGCGGTGTGCCAGCGTCTGCGCGTGCCGACAGAGTGCCGCGAGCTGGCGCTGGTGGTGGCGCGCGAGCACGGCAACATCCATCGCTGCGACGGCTTCGATGCCGCAGCGCTGGTGCGCCTGCTCGAGCGTTGCGATGCGCTGCGCAAGCCGGACCGTTTCCGTCAGGCCCTGCAGGCGTGCGAGGCCGACGCACGTGGCCGGCTCGGGTTTGAAGACCGCAGCTATCCGCAGACGGAACGCCTGCTGCGCGCGCTGGCGGCTGCGTCGTCCATCGATGCCGGCGCCGTCGCCAAACGCTACGCCGACAACCCGGCGCACATCAAGCAGGCCGTGCATCAGGCGCGCATCGAGGCCGTTGCGCAGGCCGGCGTCTAGGTTGCTACCCAGCGCCGGCTGTGCGGCCCTTTACTCGAACGGCGTGTCGTTCGGATTGGCGTACAGCGCCTTCAACTGATCGTTCATCGGGAAGTTGAAGTTCAGGTTCTTGGGCGGCACCGGCTTTTCGAACCACTTCGCGTAGAGCGTCTTGATCTCGCCGCTCTTCATCACGCCGGTCATGGTGTCGTCCACCAGCTTCTTGAACTGGGGATCGTCCTTGCGCAGCATGAAGCCGTACGCTTCGAACGACTGCGGCGTGCCGGTCACGACCCAGTCGTCGGGCTTCTGCGCCAGCGTGCGTGCGCCGGCCAGCAGCACGTCATCCATCATGAATGCCGCCACGCGGCCGCTCTGCAGCGTGAGGAACGATTCACCGTAATCCTTCCCGCTGATCACGTTCATGTTCATCTTTTTCTCGTCGTTCATCTTGCGCAGGATGCGTTCCGACGTGGTGCCCGCGTTGGTGATGACCGACTTGCCCGCCAGGTCGGGGAAATCCTTCACGCCGGATTTCACGTTGGTCAGCAGGCGCGTGCCGGCGATGAAAAAGGTCGTCGAAAACGCCGTCTGCTGCTCGCGCGACTTCAGGTGCGTGGTGACGCCGCACTCCAGATCGACCGAGCCGTTCTGCACCAGAGACGTCCGGTTCTGCGACGTCACCGGAATCTGCTTGATGTCCAGGTTGGGTTTGCCCGTCTTCTTCTTGATGGCGTCGATCACGCGGGAGCAGAGATCGGCCGAGAAACCGACGATCTCGTTCTTGCTGTCGCGGTAAGAAAACGGAATCGACGACTCGCGCACGCCGATCAGGATCGTGTTGCTGTCCTGGATCTTCTTGAGCGTGCCGTCGAGGGCCTGTGCCTGCGCGCCGATCGCGAGCAGGCTCGTCAGCGCAAGCGGGATGATCCGGATACAGCGGGTGGTCAAACGCATATTTCCTCCAATGGTTGTGGTGCGCGGCCTGTTGTGTTGCGGCCGTCTGTGCTTTGGCTTCGTGGCGGTGAATGCGGAACGTCTTAACGGCCGAACCAGCTACGCAGATCGGCGGCGCTGGCCAATGGCCGGTGCAGCGCGTCGAGATGCCGTCGCAGGTTGGTGACGAGCGCTGCATTGTCGGGCGCTGTACTGCCGTCGGGCAGGGCCATGTTGTTTTCGAATCCCAGGCGCGCATGGCCGCCGAGCAGCGCTGCGGTGAGCGCGCATTCGGCTTCACGCGGGCCGAATGCGCACATCGCCCAGGGCACGTTGGCGGTGATGTCGCCGCCCTCCGCCCACGCCTGCAGGAACGGCAGCAGGTCGGTGGGGTCGGAGCGCTGACCCGCGCTGTAGCGGCCGAGCACGAACAGCACCCAGTGCGGCGTATCGGGCAACACGCCGCGTGTGCGCAGGTCGCGGTAGCGCACCACGTCGTCGGTGGAATACAGGATGTACTGGATGGCCGTGCGCGCCGCGGCCAGCTCACCAAAGAAGCGCGCGGCTTCCGCCTCGTGCGCGGCATCGGGCGCCAGCTCGCGCAGCGCGGCGGAAATCGCTTCCGGCTGCAGCGCGCGCACCGATGCCATCTGCTGTTCGGGCGTGTAGATGCCGACGGCCTCCGTGGTGATCTGAATCACCAACGCATCGCCCACGGCGCGTTGCACGGCGGCGATGGCCGGGCGGTAGTGGTCGGGCTCCAGGCTGTGCGTGCCATCGGGGCGGCGCACATGCAGATGCAGCATCGCGGCGCCGGCGTCCACGCATTGGCGCGCGCAGGTGGCCAGCTCGTCGGGCGTGATCGGCAACGCAGGGTGGTCGACGTGCGTTTTGCGCGCACCGTTGGGCGCAACGGCGATAGCGATGGGCTGGGTCACCACGCGGCCTCCATTGCCTTGGCGGTGGCGGCGTCAACCGCATCGCCCAGGCGTTCGACGATGGCATCAATGTCCTGCGCGGTGGCGATGAACGGCGGTGCGAGCAGGATGTGGTCGCCGCGCTGGCCGTCAATCGTGCCGCCCATCGGATAGACCATCAGGCCGCGCTGCATTGCTTCGGCCTTCACGCGTGCGTGCGTCTTGCAGGCAGGCGACAGCGGCGCCTTGGTGGCGCGATCGGCCACCAGTTCCACGCCGACGAACAGCCCACGCCCGCGAACGTCGCCCACGTGTGCGTGGTCGGCAAAGCGTGCACGCAGCGCCGCACGCAGTTGCTCGCCGCGTGCCTGCACGTTGGCAAGTAGGTTGTCTTCTTCGATGACCTTCTGCACTTCCAGCGCTGCCGCGCACGCCGTGGCGTGGCCAATGTAGGTGTGGCCATGCTGGAAGAAGCCGCTGCCGTTCGTGATCGCGTCGACAATGCGGCGATTCACCAGCGTTGCGCCGATCGGCTGATACCCGCCGCCCAGGCCCTTGGCAATGGCGACCATGTCCGGCACCACGCCATCTTCCTCGCAGGCGAACAGGTAGCCGGTACGCCCCATGCCGGACATCACCTCATCGAGCAGCAGCAGCACGCCGTGGCGATCGCACACGGCCCGCATCTTGCGGAAGTAATCGCCCACCGGCGGCACTGCGCCGGCCGTGGCGCCCACCACGGTTTCGGCGACGAAGGCCGCGACATTTTCTGCGCCGAGTTCAACGATCTTCGCGTCCAGCTCGTCGGCCAGGCGCTGCACGTATTGCGCGTCGCTCTCGCCATCCAGGCGCTCGCGATACGCATAGCACGGCGAAACATGGTGAGCCGGCACCAGCAGCGGCAGGAACGGCTCGCGGCGCCATGCGTTACCGCCAATCGCCAGCGCGCCCAGCGTGTTGCCGTGATAGCTCTGACGTCGCGCGATGAAGTACCGGCGCTGTGGCTGACCGATTTCAACGAAGTATTGGCGCGCCAGCTTGAGCGCCGCTTCAATCGCTTCCGAACCGCCCGAGACGAAATACACGTGGTCCAGATCACCCGGCGCCGCAGCGGCGAGGCGCGCGGCGAGTTCTTCCGCCACGTCGGTCGTGAAGAACGATGTGTGCGCATAGGCTAGCGCGCGCACCTGCTTGCAGATGGCGTCGACCACGCGCGGGTGGCCGTGGCCGAGGCACGAGACGGCGGCGCCGCCGCAGGCGTCGAGGTAACGCTTGCCGTCGGAGTCGATGAGGGTCATGCCCTCGCCGCCGACAGCCGTGGGCAGCGTCTTGCGCGGGTCGCGGTGGAAGACGGAGGTGGTGGACGGTGTCATGAGCGGTCTCCGGCTGTTGGTGCGATCAACGTTGGGTGGGCGGCACGGCGACAGCCGCTTCACTGCGGCGGGCGCTGCGCACGTAGGCGGCTTGTTGCTTGAGCTGGGCGTCGCTGTCGGCCAGGTGGGCGAGTGCGGTGGGCCCGGCGTGGCGGAACCACGTCATCAGCAGCGCATCGAGCAGCGCCATCGGCGCTGCCAGCGAATGGAAGAACGAAGGAATGGCGACGGGCGCGACGAGGTGTTGCCACGCCAGTTCAGCGCCGGGGGCGATGGCGCTGTCGGTCACGTACACGAGGCGCGCTCCGCGCGCATGCGCGTACTGCATCGCTTCAATGACCTCGCGCGTGTACGGATCGAACGTGACGGCCACGACGATGTCGCCCTCACCGCAAAAGCGCAGCGGATCGGCCAACGTGTTGCCGCTGCCGGCGCACAGCGTGACCTTGTCGTCGAACAGCTGCGCGGCATAGCCGAATGCATGCGTCAGCGCCAGGCAACTGCGTGCGCCCAGCAGGAAGACACGACGCGCCTTGCAGAGGGCGCTGGCTACGGTCTCCAGCGCGGCGAGGTTGGCTGGCGAAAACGCCGACTGCACATGCGCGCCGATTGCCAGGCCGATGCGCTCGGCTTCGGACGCGCCCGCTGCATCGTCGCCTTGCAGCGCGTTGGCCCGGCCGGTAAAGCCATCGGCTTGCTGGCGTAGGTGGTTCACGCAGATGTCGCGCAGCGCCGCAAAGTCGTCAAAGCCCAGCGCGCGTGCCAGGCGCGAAAACGTGGCCGGCGGCAGGTCGCAGCGGCGCGCAAGATCCCGCATCGAGAGCAGGGCGATGTCGTGCTGGTGCGTCTCCAGCAACATGGCGGCGCGCTGCAGTTGCGGAGACAGATCGCCGGCGCGGTCGCGCAGCGTTTGCATGAGCCCATCGAACGTCATGAGGTGGCCGAGGTGATTCAACTGTTTCGTAAACTACGTAATTGAAACAAATGAGTCAAGATCAGATTGACCTCAGTCGTTGGGCGAACGCAAAAACGGCCGCATCCCAGGAATGCGGCCGTCTCGGCAAATAAAAACGGAGGCCTAAGCCTCCGTCCTGTGTGTGATGCGTGCGTCTCAGGTTGCCGGCGCGTCGAGCTGTTCCATGCGAAGTTGGAAGAAGCCGGCGCCAATCAGCCCCAGCAAGCTCAGCGCCATGCACGTGCAGGCCAGAATCATCACCGCACCTACCGACGAAACCCCGCTCATGAGTGGCGTGTGCGTCAGGGCCGACAGATTGCCGCCTACCCACATCGCCGCGACCAGGGCCATCAAACACGTCAGCGCGGCGGCATTGCGCAACCACGTCAACCGCGTCTTGCGGCTGATGCCGTCGAAAGCGTGGAAATGGAAGTGGTGGTGACCGGTGCCAACGAGTGCCATGGAGAATCTCCTTGTGCTTGCCGTTTGATAGCGTTGAGTCACTATACCGAGACCTGCGACAGTTTGGCGCAGTTTGCGCCGCTAGGTATACCCTGAGCTGCGCTGCGTCAAGAGGCTCGGGTACATTTTTTGTGCGTGCGACACTGCGCCGCAGATCGGCGTGTGGCGCGACAAATGGGAGATGACGGGACGCGCGAACGGCGTCGCAGAAATGAAAAAAGACCTCGCGAGGAGGTCTTTTTTGTTGCCCTGCAAAATCGATTGATCTTGAAGGGCGAAGAATTTTGGTGGCCTGGGGCGGAATCGAACCACCGACACGCGGATTTTCAATCCGCTGCTCTACCAACTGAGCTACCGGGCCAAGCAAAGAAAGGCAAGTATGACAGGGTGTGCGCCCAGTCGTCAAGTACCTTCAAGCACTTTGATGATCAGGCCGCCGGCTCGCCCTTGTTGCGCGAGAGTTCGACGCCCAGCTGCTTGAGCTTGCGATACAGGTGGGTCCGCTCGAGACCGGTCTTTTCTGCCACGCGCGTCATGCTGCCGCCTTCGCGTTGCAGGTGGTATTCGAAATAGGCCCGCTCGAACAGGTCGCGCGCTTCGCGCAGCGGCATGTCGAACGAGAACTGCATGCCACCGCCTTCCGCTGCACGGGCGGGCGCGCCGTTGATATCCGTCCGATCGAGCGCGGCGGGCGTGCCTGCGACTGCGGCGCTTGGCATGGCGCCGGCGAGTCCCGCCGCCTGTGCGGCTGCAGGTGTTGCCGAGCGCGGCTTTTCCTTGCTGCGCGACAGGCCCTGCTCCACCGCCGTCAGCAGCTTTTGCAGCGCGATCGGCTTTTCCAGGAAATTCAGCGCCCCGATCTTGGTCGCCTCGACGGCGGTGTCGATGGTGGCGTGGCCCGACATCATGATGACGGGCATGGTCAGCAGACCTTGCGATGCCCACTCTTTGAGCAGCGTCACGCCGTCGGTATCCGGCATCCAGATATCGAGCAAGACGAGGTCGGGCGTTGCGTTCGCGCGGTATTCGCGCGCGCGCTGCGCGTTCTCGGCGACTTCAACAACGTGCCCTTCGTCTCCGAGGATTTCGGAGAGCAACTCCCGGATACCCATTTCGTCGTCGACAACGAGGATGGTGGCCATGCTTTTCCTCTATGTGCGGCGGGATTGCCGTCCGCGCTACGCGAGTTTTACGAACAGTATGGAAACCTGGGCGCCGACGGTGTCGGTACCCGATGTGCCCGATGTTGTGCTGGATTGGCGGTTGCGCAATTCGATGCGTGCCCCGTGCTCGTCCATGATTTTCTTCACCATGGCCAAGCCCAATCCTGTGCCCTTGGCTTTGGTCGTGACGTACGGCTCGAAGGCGCGGTTGAGGATGCGGGAAGAGAACCCGCCGCCGTTGTCCGCGATCGCAAGCCGCACGGCCTGCCGCCGCGCGCCCGAGGCGTCGTCGTATTCTACCGTGTCAGTTTGCAACATGACATGCGGAGCAGGTCGCCCGGCCGCTTCGTTCTCTGCCACGGCGTCCTGCGCATTCTGCAGCAGGTTGTGGATGACCTGGCGCAGCTGCGTCGGGTCGCCCTTGATGAGCGGCAGATTGGCGCCCAGCTTGGCTTCGATGACGGGATGGTCGCGGCGGTCGGGGTGATCGATGCCGTACAGGTGCAGCACCTCGGCGGCCAGCGCGTTCAGGTCCAGCTCCTGCAGCATGGCCGGCGGCGTGCGGGCGTAGTCGCGGAAGTCATCCACCATGCGCTTCATCGCGGCCACCTGGTTGACGATGGTGGTGGCGCCGCGTCGCAGCACGTCTGCGTCCGCCTCGGACAGCTTGGGCGAAAGCTTCATCTCCAGGCGCTCGGCCGAGAGCTGGATGGGCGTGAGCGGATTCTTGATCTCGTGCGCGAGGCGCCGCGCAACCTCGCCCCACGCCACGGAGCGCTGCGCCGAGATCACGTCGGAAATATCGTCGAACACCACCACGTAGCCGCGCTCGGTGCCATGCGCGCCCACCGACGGGCCGGGCAGACGCGTGCCGCGCACCAGCAGCGTGAGGGGCTCGTCTTCGTCTTCGAGCGGAATTTCGACCTGCTTCTGCCAGTGGGCCACCGCGCCGCCGGCGGCCGTGCTTGCGTCTTGTTCGGCGAAGGCCTGTTCGACCACCGGCGCGAAGGCCGCCACCGGCGTGATGCTGGTCAGGCACTGGCCGACCCACGCGCCGAAGGGCTGTTTGAAGATGCGCTCGGCACCCGGGTTGGCGGTCAGCAGAACGAAGCGATGGTCGAACACGAAGACGCCCGCGGTCAGGTTGGTCAGCACGCTCTCAAGATAGGCCTTCGATTGCTCGAGTGCCGCGCGATTCTGCTCCACGGCGCGGCGCGCGTCGGCCAACTGCCGCGTCATCTGGTTGAACTGCTGGGTGAGCACACCGAGTTCGTCGCGCGTATGCAGTTCGCGCTTGGGCGAGAGATCGCCCTCGGCCACTTCGCGCGTGCCCTGGAGCAGCATTAGCAGCGGCCGTGCCAGCTGGGCGCCGAGCAGCAGCGCGAGCATCACCGCGATGAACACCGCCAGGAACAGCGTGAGCGTGAGCGTGCCGATGTACATCTTGCGCAGGCCGGTGCGGCCGAGCGCTTTCTCCTGGTATTCCTGGTAGGCGCGCTGGACGGCGTCGGCGTTGCGGGCGAGCGCCTGCGGCACC
Organism: Ralstonia edaphi; assembly: GCF_958350185.1. NCBI lineage: Bacteria > Pseudomonadati > Pseudomonadota > Betaproteobacteria > Burkholderiales > Burkholderiaceae > Ralstonia > Ralstonia edaphi. The sequence continues at coordinate 707,272 of NZ_CATWHI010000003.1, read as the reverse complement.
GGCTGCACGAGCTGCAGGAAGCGCTCGTCGCGACCGGTTTCGCCGATCAGGCCGAAGCCACGCGAGGTGCTGCCATCTTCCGGCCGGCGGTCTGCGAGCAAACCGGTGCCGGCCCATTTGCGTGCGGGCGTGTTCAGTCCGAGGCCGGGCTCGTCGCGGGAAGATGTGCCCAGTGCCACCACCACATGCAGTTGGTACAGATCGTTGCGGCGGCCAGTGTTGCGTGCCGCTGGCGCCGAGGCGGCCAGCGCGGAGGCGCTGCCGGTATCGTTATCGCTGCCGCCTTCCAGGCTGGCATAGCCTCCCGGCGCACGGGCCTGTTCGAGCACGGCCTGGTCGGGGAGGTTGGGGACGAGCGTGTCGTAGCTATTTGACGCGGTGGCGATCACGCGGCCACTCGCCGTGAAGATGGTCGCCTCCTGCACGCCGAACTGCTCGCGCAATCGATTGAGCGTGATGGCCGTGGCTGAGGCCGACCCATCGCCGACCTGCTCTGCGATCAGGCGGCCCTTGTTCTGCAGATCGGCCAGCGCCGTATCCATGGTCGAACGGCCAAGGTTCAGGCCGGCCTCCAGCGCCGACTCGACCTTCACATCGAACCACGATTCGATACTGCGCGACACGAACTGCAGCGACACCAGGTAGATCAGCACCCCCGGCAGCACGCCGACCACGCCGAAGAACACCGCGAGCTTGGTCATCAGCCGCGTGCCGAACTTGCCGCGCCGCGCGCGCAGCGCCAGCGCCAGCATCAACCCGCCGATGATCACCACCAGCAGCACCCCGATGACGAGGTTGACCTTGTAGAGCAGCGCGAAATACCGGTCAAAGAATTCGGTGTTGGCCGATGCGGCAGCCAGCAGCCCGACCAGCACGATGGCCAGAAAGACGATGGTGCCGGCCACCACCTGATAGAGCAGCCGCTTGTAGCTGCGATCGAAGATCATTTGGCGGGCGCCAGCAACGTGCCTGCGCTCGACGGGCCGGCGCTCATGCCCCAGCCCGGATTGGGCGTCAGGCCGGCCGAGCCCGAAGCGGGCGGGGCCGATGCCGGTGCGCTGGCCGGCGGCGCAGCGGGCGCGGGTGCCGGGGCCGGTGGCGGCTCGTTCGGCACCAGGAGGCTGAAGCGTTTCCACTCCGAGCTGAGATTCCAGTCGCGCGTGTTGACGGCGTTGATCTGGAACGGCTTGGGCAATTGCGTCACGTCCAGGCGCATGCGCACTTCGGCCTGGACGGTTTCGCCGGCCTTGACGGCGCGCTGCTCGAACACGCGCCAGCCCCGTACGTGCTGCATGAAATCGACGGCGTCTTTCAGCCGCGAGAATGGCACCTGCAGGCCGCCGGTCGATACCCGGTATTGGCGTGTGAGCGGGTGATACGACAGTCGCACCACGCGCGTGGCGCTGATGGCGTGGTCGTCAAACCAATACCAGCGCGGGCGGATCAGCTCGAATTCGACGAGGAAGTAGAGCGCGATGCCCTTGTTCACTGCGTCTTCGAGATTGCTGGGTAGGTCGAAGTCGAAATCGGCGGAGAGGTTCCAGCCGCCGTCGGCGTATTCGAGCTGGGCCCGGTTGATTTCGATGGACTGTGCGGGCGCCGCCACCGGCCACCAAAGCAGCATGCCCAATGCGACCAGCGCGACCAGCCGTTGCAGAATCTGCCGGAACCGGGTTTGCAGCAGCCGGATCGATGGGCGAAGGATGACAGTCACAACGGTCGGTGCATCAAGGCCGTTTCTGGAAAACCGCGTAAAAGAAGCCGTCGTGATCGAGCGGCAAGGGCGACGCGCCGGCGTCGAATCCGCTGGCCTGCGCCGCGTCGGGCGAGACCGGCAGCAACTGGCCGGGCGCGTGCAATCGTATCGCATCTTCCAGATGGCGTTCAAACCATCGGGCCTGGTCCTCGCCTTCCGTCGGGAAAATCGAACAGGTGACATAAACCAACTTGCCACCCGGCTTCAGGCATGCCCAAAGGGCGCGCACGATGTCGCGCTGCAGCCCGGCCAGCGCCTTGAGGTCGGCGGGGCGGCGCAGCCACCGGATGTCCGGATGGCGCCGCACGATGCCGGCGGCCGAGCACGGCACATCGGCCAGGATGCGGTCGAACGGTCGGCCGTCCCACCAGGTGTCGGGTTTTGCCGCGTCGCCGACGCAGAGCGTGGCGGTCTGGCTCAGGCGTGCGAGGTTTTCGGTGATGCGCACGGCGCGCGCGGCATCCGACTCAAGCGCCGTGACGTCCAGGCCGTCAGCCAGCTCCAGCAGATGGCCGGTCTTGCCGCCCGGCGCGGCGCAGGCATCGAGCACGCGCTGGCCGGGGGCCACGTCGAGCAACGTTGCAGCCAGTTGCGCTCCGGCGTCCTGCACGGAGACATCGCCGTCGGCAAAACCGGGCAGTTCAGCAACGGGCACCGCGCGCGCAAGGCGTACGGCCTGCTCGCCGATGCGCTGGGCGTCGATGCCGGCTTCGGCCAGGCGCGCGAGATACGCGTCGACGGCAATGCGGCGCGGGTTCACGCGCAGCACCATCGGCGGGCGGCGGTTGCCGGCGGCCAGGATGGACTGCCATGCCTCGGGATACGCGCTGCGTACGGCGTCGATCCACCACATCGGATAGTTGGTGGCGGCCGGTAGGTCCGCCTGCATGTTGGCGACCAGCGCCTGTTGCTCGCGCAGGAAGCGGCGCAGCACGCCGTTGATCATGCCCTTGCCGTGCGAAAGCTTCGGGTCGGCCGAGGCGGCCGTGACGGTCTGGTCGACGACGGTGAACGGCGCGTACGGCAGCGGTTCGTCCAGCAATTGTGCAAGCGCCACGCGCAGCAGATTGGCGGCGCCTTCGGCGGGCGGGCGCGGGATCAGCGTGCGGATCAGCCAGTCGGTGCTGCCCAGCCAGCGCGTGGCGCGGTAGGCGAGATCCTGCACGGCGCCGCGCACCGGTGCGGCTTGGCCCTGGCAGACGGCATCGATGGCCTGCGGCAATGCCGTGCCCTGCCGCAGCTTGCCCAGGGCGGCGGCGGCAAGCGACAAGGCGTGGGCGAGGGAATCGGGCGGCAGGCGCATCGGGCAACAGGAAATCAGGCGGACAAAATGCAACGAGCCCGCGATGGGCGGGCTCGTGCGGACTGCGGAAGTATAAAGGAAGCGCCCGGCCGGGCTGCCGCTTTTACGCCGGATATTGCCCCGTCTGCGCCATCTGCATCAGGCGCGCGATGCGCTCTTCCGTGGCCGGGTGCGTGCTGAACAGGTTGGCCAGGCCGCCGCCATGCAGCGGGTTCATGATCATCATTTGCGCGGTGGCCGGGTGGGCTTCAGCCGCGGCAAACGGAATGCCGGCCGCATAGCGATGGATCTTGTCCAGCGCCGAAGCCAGCGCCTGCGGGTCGCCGCTGATGGTCGCGCCGCCGCGGTCGGCCTCGAACTCGCGTGCGCGGGAAATCGCCATCTGGATGAGCGACGCCGCCAGCGGCGCGAGGATCGCCACCGCAATCCCGGCGATCGGATTCGCGGGGCGGCCTTCGCTGTCGCGGCCGCCGAAGAACACGGCAAAGTTCGCCAGCGCCGAGATCGCACCGGCCATCGTCGCCGAGATGCTCGAGATGAGGATGTCGCGGTGCTGCACGTGCGCCAGTTCGTGCGCCATCACGCCGCGCAGTTCGCGCTCCGACAGGATGTTGAGGATGCCGGTGGTTGCGGCCACGGCGGCGTGCTCGGGGTTACGGCCGGTGGCGAAGGCATTCGGCTGGGCTTCGTCGATGAGGTAGACGCGCGGCATCGGCAGGCCGGCGCGGCCGGCAAGTTCCTGCACCATCCGATAGAACTGCGGCGCGCTGGTCTCGTTGACTTCCTGCGCGTTGTACATGCGCAGGACCATCTTGTCAGAGAACCAGTACGAGAAGAAATTCATGCCCAGCGCGAACAGCAGCGCCAGCATCATCCCGCTGCGTCCGCCGATCATGCCGCCGATGACGATGAACAGCGCGGTGATCGCTGCCATCAACATGAAGGTCTTGATCCAGTTGAACATGGGGGTGTGGCTCCTGTGGGTGTTGGGTTTTGCGAGTTCGTTAGATCGCGATAATCGCTGAAAATTCAAGGGTTTGCGCGGCAGTTGCGCGATATTTCGCCGCAGATGACGCTTGACGCATCAACGGGTGGTGAACGCGAGTCGCGCACCCAGCCCGATGAACGCCGTCCCGACCACGCGATCGAGCCAGCGCTTGATGCCAGGTTTGCCCGCCACGCTGCGAGTGACGCTGGCGGCCACCCACGCCACGAGGCTATTCCAGATCGTCGACATGACGATGAACACCGCGCCCAGCGCCAGGAATGCCAGCGCCTTGTGGGCGGCGTGCGGATCGACGAATTGCGGGAAGAACGACAGGAAGAACAGCACCACCTTGGGGTTCAGCACATTGGTGAGAAAGCCCTGCATGAACAGCGACTTGAGCGGACGCGGGCGCTTGGCGGCGGGCGTTTCCGTTTTTTCGGCCGGGGCGTCCTCGCGTTCGGGCGGCGCCAGCAGCATGCGGCCGCCCAGATAAATCAAGTACGCCGCGCCCACGACCTTGATGACCGTGAACGCCCCGGTAGACGCCGCGAGCAGCGCCGTCAGCCCGAACGCGACCGCCAGCACGTGCACGCAACAGCCCGCCGACACCCCCAGCGACGACAGCAGCCCCGCCGCGCGTCCTTGCGAGACGCTGCGCCCGACGATATAGGCCGTGTCGGGCCCTGGCGTCACATTCAGCAGAAACACGGCCAGCATGAAGAGCGGCAGATTGACGATGCCCAGCGCGGTCATGGCGAAATCCTCTTCTATATAGATGGCGTGGTCAGCTGCGCGATGCGAAGCGCTGGCCGGGCTGGATCGCCAAGCCTTGCAGGAATTCCCGCGCAGGCAGGCGTTTGCCGCCCGGCTTCTGCAAATGCGTCACACGCAGCGCGCCGGCGCCGCACGCGATGGTGACGCCCTCGGCGTTCGCGGCGAGTACCGTGCCGGGTTCTGCGTCAGCCGGGCGATCGGCCAGCGCCTCCGCCTGCCAGAACTTGATCGCCACGCCATCCAGCGCAGCCGATGCACCGGGAAACGGATTGAACGCATGCACCTGCCGCAGCAACGCGGCGGCGTGGCGCGACCAGTCGAGCGCGGCTTCGTCCTTGGCGATCTTCTCGGCATACGTGATGCCTTCGGCCGGCTGCGGCGTGGCGTCGAGCTTGCCGTCCTGCGCCAGCTTGGCGAGCGCCTCCACGACCATGCGTCCGCCGAGCGCGGCCAGCGTGTCGTGCAGCGTGCCGGTCGTGTCGGTCAGGCCGATGGGCACGCGCTCCATGGCGATCATGTCGCCGGTATCCAGGCCTGCATCCATCTGCATGAGCGTGATGCCCGATTCGGCATCGCCCGCTTCGATTGCACGGTGGATGGGCGCGGCGCCACGCCAGCGCGGCAGCAGCGACGCGTGGATGTTGATGCAGCCAAAGCGCGGCAGATCGAGCACTTCCTGCGGCAGGATCAGGCCATAGGCCGCGACGACCATCACGTCGGGGCGTTGGGCGGCCAAGGCGTCGATGGCTTCCGCGGCTTCCTGCGGATACTTGCCCGTGCGGCGCAGCGACGGCGGCTGGAGGATCGGCGCGAACCCATGTGTGACGGCGTATTGCTTGACGGGGCTTGCCTGCAATTGCATGCCGCGGCCTGCGGGGCGATCGGGCTGGCTCAGCACGGCAACGACGGGAAAGCCGGCCTGGTGGATCGCCGCCAGGGCAATCTGCGCAAATTCAGGCGTGCCGGCAAACGCTACGCGAAGGGTGGACGTCATGGATGGAAAACCGAAATCGAGGGGAAGCGCGCTACACGACAGCGTAGCGCATTGGCTTAGCGACGGCCGCGATGCGGCGTGTCGGTGAGCGGCACGATGGGCTCCGGCGACGGCAGTGCCTCGGGCACGCCATTGCCGCGCCGCTGGAACAGCGAGAAGGTTTCGTTGGTGTCGCCCGGACGGCTGCCGCGCCAGACCATTTCCCAGTTGTTGCCGTGCGGGCGGCGTCGGGCGTGTTCCGGGCGTTTTTCGAGCACGAGTATCAGGTCGCAGGTGCGGGCGGTCGGGTTCGGGCGGTGGTCGTCGCCGGCACCGCTGTGGCCGAGCAGCCATTTGACGGGGCGTACGCCGGTTTCGTAGTGCATCAGTGCGCGCTCGCTTTCGCCCATGCCGCGCGTGGCGACGCAGATCTGCGCGGATTCGAGCACGGGCTTGATGGCCTGGAACAGCGGCCGGTAGCTGCGGGCGTCGTCCACCCAGGGCATCAAAAGCGTGCCCAGCAGACCCCACACCATCCCCAGACCGGCCGCCCATGCGACCACACCGGAACGCGCCGGCCGCAGCCAGACGCAGGCGGCCCATAGCGCCGTGATGGCAGCCGCCGCCAAGACGGCGAACGGGTGGACCAGCATGTCGTACGGCAATGGCAGCACGCGGCCCAGCATCTTGGCCAGCCAGCCCGGCAGCAACTGCCCGCCGCTCGTCACGAGCGCGCCCCACACGGCCCACACCACCAGACCCACCACGCCAAACAACGCCACCGCCGCGCCCCATGCGCGCGCGCGCCACGCTGGCGCGATCAGCAGCAGCATCGGCGCGCCGAGCAGGGCCAGCGCCGGTTGCAGCGGCATCAGGTAGACATCGCGCAGCACCGCCGAGCGCAGCACCACGGCAATCGTCGCCAACACGAACAGCGCAACGACCAGGTGCCCTTGATACGGCAACAGCCACGCCGTGCGCGCGCCATGCCCGCGCTGCCGCACGAGCTTGTACAGCGACACGCCGAGCACGGCCACCGCCGGCCACACAGCCGGCGTGCCGGTCAGGAAGATCGAGCGGATGGTCGTTGTCAGCGCACCTTTCTCGCCGCCCAGATGCGAGAAGCCGAAGAAGCGGCCGAGGTTATTGACCCAGAACCATTCGATGAACAGATCCGGCGATTCGTGCCAGAAGATGGCCGGCCAGATCGCCAGCCATGGCAGTGCCACTAGCAGCGAGAGGCCATAGAAGCGCCATGCCTGCCGGTTGCGGAAATCTGGCAGCAGCGCAATCGCTGCCAACAGGGTGATCGCGAACAGCCCCGGTACGAGCACGCCCTTGCCGAGGAACGCCACGCCGATGCCTGTACCGAACCACAGTGCGGGTCGCAGGACGTCGACGCCCTTGGCGCCGCCGGTTTCGCTCTCCTTGACGAAGCGCACGAGGCCGTACAGCGCTAGCGCCGTGCCGGCCAGTTGCGGGACATCGGCAATGAACTTGTGGACGTGCTCGACCAGTCCCACGCAGCCGGCAAACAGCAGCAGCGCGCCCAGCGCATAGTCGCGCAGTGCCGCGCCGCCGGCGTCGAGGCCGGCTTCACGGCGTGCGGCCAACGTCAGCCCGGGGCGCCCCCGGGCCAAGTCTGCGCCCACACGCAAGCGCCAGTCGCGCGCTTCGCTGCGCAGCAGGCGCGCCGTGCGCCAGACGGCCCAGCACGTCAGCGCCATCCAGAACAGCACCGCCACGCGTACGGCTTCGTGCGGCGGCATGTCGGGCAGCGCGAGCGCGGCGAGCGCGCCCGTCCAGTACATCAGCGGGGGCTTTTCGACGAACGGTTCGAAGGCGACGTTCGGGACGACCCAGTCGCCGCGTTCGATGATGTTGATGACGATGCCGAAGGAATACGGCTCGTCGGCCTTCCATGGCGCACGCCAGAATGTGCCCGCGACAAAATACGCGCACAGCATCAGCACGACGACGGCACGCCAGTGCCGCACCAGCAGCGCCGACAGGCGGCGCGGGCTTACGTTGGTGCCTGCGTCGGCGGGAGCGATCGGCATCAGCGGGATGGAGCGGGTGCGCGCGTCGGCGTCGCCAGGCATGGGAACACGTTCAACGCTGGGGCACGGCGTCGCGTTGATGCTTCTTGAGCTTGGAGCGGATGCGCGTCTGCTTGAGCGGCGAGAGGTATTCGACGAAGACCTTGCCCATCAGGTGATCCATCTCGTGCTGGATGCACACGGCCAGCAGATCGTCGGCCTCCAACTCGAAGGTTTCGCCCTTCTCGTTCAGTGCGCGCACGCGCACCCGGGCCGGGCGGTCGACCTTGTCATAGATATCAGGCACCGACAGGCACCCTTCGTCCCACACCTTGTGCTCGTCACTTGCCCAGATGATTTCCGGGTTGATGAACACGCGCAGCTCGTCGCGCGATTCCGACACGTCGATGGTGATCACGCGCTCGTGCACGTCGACCTGCGTGGCGGCCAGGCCGACGCCCGGCGCCTCGTACATGGTCTCGGCCATGTCGGCGACCAGTTTGCGGATGCGGTCATCCACAACGGCGACGGGCTTGGCGACTTTGTGCAGCCGCGGATCAGGGTATTGCAGGATATTCAGTAGGGCCATGATGCTTGGCAACAACGGTTGCAGAAGGCCACGCTAACGAGGGGTTGCCTTCAATTGCGATCGCTTGGAATGTCATGCAGAATCGGGGGCGCTATCCGCCACATGGCTTAGGAAAAAGCCTGACGAATGTTGGATGCCATACCCCTCTTGCTGCAACGCAGAACTGCGTACAGCTGCGGCGGTGAGGCGTCGGACAGGCACGCGGACCACTCGCCGATTCTTCATAGAATAATGCGCCATCGTAACACACCGATGCACTCTCAGCCCGCCATGCAAACCGCCATGAAAGCGCGCCAGCCTTACGTTTGCGCCCTGTCGGCGGTTGCCGCGGCAGCGCTTTTCTGCATGGGCGCCGCCCACGCTGCCGAGCGCACTGTGACGCCGGCGCAACAGGCGCAGGCCGAGACAGCTGCGCAAGCTGGCATCCCCGAATCCGAACTGTCCCCCACCGCGCCGGCCCAGTACACCGTGCGCCGTGGCGACACGCTCTGGGCAATCTCGGGCAAGTACCTCAAGCGGCCCTATCGCTGGCCCGAACTCTGGGGCATGAACCGGGAGCAGATCCGCAACCCGCATCTGATCTATCCGGGCCAGATCCTGTATCTGCATCACGCCAACGGCCGCGCGTGGCTGTCGAGTTCGCCGGCGTCGGCGGATGGCAGCACGGTGCGCCTGTCGCCGCATACCCGCGTGTCGGGGCAGGACGGTGACGCCATCTCCAGCATTCCCGCCGCCGCCATCGAGCCGTTCCTCACCCAGCCGATCGTCGTGGATGAAGAAACGCTGGCCACGCCGGCGCGCATCTTCTCGCTGCCCGAAGGCCGCGTTTATCTGGGCAAGGGCGAAAACGCCTACGCCCGCGGCCTGCCGGAAGGCGAAGGCGGGCAGGCTGGCACCGAATGGCAGGCGTATCGCCCAGTCCGTCCGCTCAAGGACCCTGTGACAGGCAACGTGCTGGGCTACGAAGCGGACTTCCTCGGCACGCTGCGCGTGGTGCGTGCGGCGACCGGCCCGCAGGCGGTGACCAAGATGGAGGTGCTGTCGTCCAAGGAAGAAATGGGCGTCGGCTCGCAACTGATGCCGCTGCCGCCGCGCGTGCCGGTGCGCTATGTGCCGCATGCGCCGGAAGGTGACGTGCACGGCGCGGTCGCCAAGGTGACCGGCGGTGTGCGCTTCGGCGGCACCGACCAGGTGGTTGTGCTGAACATCGGCAGTCAGCAGGGGCTGGAGCCTGGCCACGTGCTGTCGCTGGCGCGCGCTGGCGCACTCGTGAAAGACGCCACCGCTGGCAACGAAGCCGTGCAACTGCCCGCAGAGCGCTACGGCCTCGCCTTCGTGTTCCGCGTGTTCCCGCACGTGGCCTATGCGCTGGTGACGGACGCGTCGAACGCCGTGGAAGTGGGCGACAGCGTCAGCAACCCGATGTCGCAGCAACCCTGAACTACGCGCTACCGCAGTCCTCGATTTGACCGATGCATCCCAGGCCGCGGCGTCCGCTGCGGCCGATTCCACTGCTTCCCTCTCCTGTACGCGCGATCCGGCTGAACTGGCCGCGTGGCTGCGTCTGACTGAAACCCCGGGCGTTGGGCCTGTGGCCGCGCGGCAGCTGCTGGCGGCCTTCGGATTGCCGCAAGACATCTTCGCCCAGCCGTATGCCGCGCTCGCCAAGGTGCTTCCTGAGCGTCAGGCGCGTGCGGTGCTCGCCGAGCCCGACGAGACGCTGTCAGCGCTGATCGAGCGCACCGTCGCCTGGGTGAACGAGCCCGGCAATGCCATCTTCACACTGGCCGATCGCGGCTACCCGCCCCGCCTGCTCGAACTGCCGGACCCGCCGACGCTGCTGTACACCAAGGGCGATGCGTCGCTGCTGCGCGCCGCAGCGGTGGGCGTGGTGGGCGCGCGTAGCGCCACGGCGGCCGGCATCGACAACGCCCGGGCGTTTTCCCAGGCGCTGTCGGCGGCAAGCGTGACGGTCGTGTCCGGTCTGGCGCTCGGCATCGATGCGGCGGCGCATGAGGGCGCGCTGGCCGGCCCGGGAAGCACCATCGCAGTCGTGGGTACGGGGCTGGATATTGTTTACCCGGCCCGCAACCGGGCGCTGGCGCATCGCATTGCCGAGGCTGGCGTGATCATCTCCGAATACCCGCTCGGCATGGGCGCGCGGGCCGAGAACTTCCCGCGCCGCAACCGCCTCATCTCCGGCTTGGCGCGCGGGCTGCTGGTGGTGGAAGCGGCGGCGCAGTCCGGCTCGCTGATCACGGCGCGGCTGGCGGTCGAGCAGGGGCGCGATGTGTTTGCGATTCCCGGGTCGATCCATTCGCCGCTGGCCAAGGGCTGCCATCTGTTGATCAAGCAAGGCGCCAAGCTGGTGGAAACCGCCGCCGATATCCTCGACGAACTCGGCTGGGGGCGTGCTGCAACGCCGGCCAAACGTGCGACGCGCACGGCCGCGGTCCAGGCACCCGAGGCTGCGTCGGCCCCAGCCCGCGCGGCGCCGAGTGCGGCTGAAACGACGTTGCTCGACGCGCTTGGGTTTGACCCCGTCGATCTGGATACCTTGTGCGAGCGCACCGGCCAGGCAGCGGCTGCGCTGTCCGCGCAGCTTCTGGCGCTGGAGCTGGATGGCCGCGTCGAGCGTCAGCCCGGCGGGCGCTTCCTGCGGCTTCCGTGAAAGCGTGCCTACAATAGGCGCGACCCCCTCGCCACTCTGCTGATCGTTCAGCCCCGTTTTTCATGCCACTGCTCTCGCCCGACACCGACGCCGCTGCGCTGCACGCGGGCATCCGCTCCGGGCAACTGCTGGTCGCGTGCCTGTGCGCGGAGTGGTGTGGCACGTGCCGCAGCTATCGGACGACCTTCACTGAACTGGCGCAGCGGCATCCGGAGTGCTGCTTCGTCTGGGTCGATGTGGAAGACCATGCCGACGCGCTGGGCGATTTCGACGTGGAGAACTTTCCGACCCTGCTGGTGCAGCGAGGGAGCGATGTGTTGTTTTTCGGCCCGGTCTTGCCCCACGCGGGTGTTGTTGAGGGATTGCTTTCGCGTGATCTGAGCACGGCTTCGGCGGTGGCTTCGGCCCCTGACTTGCGAGGCTGGCTGCTGGAATCGGCGTGATTGCAGGCCTTGACAACGCCAAGCGCCGCATGCGCCACTCTATTGCGCCTGAAAAGGAACCGCGCTTATGATTGGCGGCCAAATTTGGGCCGGCCGAACATTGAGGACGCCCAAAGGGGCGCGCTGACAAGCGTCGCCGGCACTTGAAGTCGGCAGGCGTTGCCATAAGACTCTAAAAAAACACGCGAACGGTCGTTATAGAAAAGCGACTTCTTCTTTACCCGATTACTTGCGATCGCCAGGATCCGCTCACATGTCCAAGGCTCTCATCATTGCCGAAAAACCGTCGGTCGCCGCTGATATCGCGCGCGCGCTGGGTGGCTTCACCAAGCACGACGAGTACTTTGAGAGCGACGACTACGTCCTCTCGTCGGCGGTTGGCCACCTGGTCGAGATTGCCGCGCCGGATGAATACGAAGTCAAACGCGGCAAATGGAGCTTCGCGCATCTGCCCGTGATCCCGCCGCACTTTGACCTGCGCCCGATCGCCAAGTCGGAATCACGCCTGAAGGTGCTGACACGCCTGATCAAGCGCAAGGACGTCACCAGCCTGATCAACGCATGTGACGCGGGGCGCGAAGGTGAATTGATCTTCCGCCTGATCGCGCAACACGCAAACACCAAGTTGCCGGTGAAGCGTCTGTGGTTGCAGTCGATGACGCCGCAGTCGATTCGCGACGGCTTTGCCAAGCTGCGCAGCGACGAAGAGATGATCCCGCTGGCCGATGCTGCCCGCTGCCGTTCCGAGGCCGACTGGCTGGTCGGTATCAACGGCACGCGCGCCATGACCGCGTTCAACAGCAAGGGCGGCGGCTTCTTCCTGACTACCGTGGGCCGCGTGCAAACGCCCACGCTGTCGATCGTGGTGGAGCGCGAAGAGAAGATCAAACGCTTTGTCCCGCGCGATTACTGGGAAGTGCGCGCCGAGTTCATCGCCGCGGCCGGCCTGTACGAAGGCCGCTGGTTTGACCCGAAGTTCAAGAAGAACGAGTTCGATCCAGAGCAGCGCGATTCGCGTCTGTGGAGCGAGGCCGAGGCCAAGAGCATCGTGGCTGCGTGCCGCGACAAGCCGGGTTCCGTGACGGAAGAATCGAAGCCGTCGACGCAGATGTCGCCGGCCCTGTTCGACCTGACCAGCCTGCAGCGCGAGGCCAATGGCCGCTTCGGCTTCTCGGCCAAGAACACGCTGGGCCTGGCGCAGGCGCTGTATGAAAAGCACAAGGTGCTGACCTACCCGCGTACCGATTCGCGCGCGCTGCCCGAAGACTACATGGGCACGGTCAAGCAGACGCTGGACATGCTGGGCGAAAGCTCGCCCAACTATCTGACGCACGCGAAGAAGATCCTCGCCAACCAGTGGGTCAAGCCGAACAAGCGGATCTTCGACAACAGCAAGATCAGCGATCACTTCGCCATCATCCCGACGCTGCAGGCGCCGAAGAACCTCTCGGAGCCCGAGCAGAAACTGTACGACCTGGTGGTGCGCCGCTTCCTGGCAGTGTTCTTCCCGGCCGCCGAATACCAGGTCACCACGCGGATTACCGAGGTGGCCGGGCATCACTTCAAGACCGAAGGCAAGGTGCTGGTGAATCCGGGCTGGCTGGTCGTGTACGGCCGCGAGGCGCAGGGCGAAGACGCCAACCTCGTGCCGGTCGCCAAGGATGAGAAGGTCAAGACCGACAAGGTCGAGCCGGTCGGCCTGACCACCAAGCCGCCCGCACGCTACAACGAAGCGACGCTGCTGTCGGCCATGGAAGGTGCCGGCAAGCTCGTCGACGACGACGCGCTGCGCGAAGCCATGGCCGGCAAGGGCCTGGGCACGCCAGCGACGCGCGCGGCCATCATCGAAGGTCTGCTGACGGAAAAGTACCTCGTGCGCGAGGGCCGCGAGCTGATCCCAACGGCCAAGGCCTTCCAGCTGATGACGCTGCTGCGCGGCCTGGGCGTGGAAGAACTGACGCAGGCCGAGTTGACGGGCGGCTGGGAGCACAAGCTTTCCCTGATCGAACGCGGTCAGCTGGAGCGTGATGAATTCATGCGCGAGATCGCGCAGATGACACAGCAGATCGTCAAGCGCGCCAAGGAATACGACAGCGACACCATCCCCGGCGACTACGCGACGCTTTCCACGCCGTGCCCGCAATGCGGCCACGTGGTCAAAGAAAACTACCGCCGTTTCGCCTGCAGCCACTGCGACTTCTCGATCAGCAAGATTCCGGGCGGCCGCCAGTTCGAGCTGGACGAGGTGGAAGAGCTGCTGACCAACAAGACCATCGGCCCGCTGCAGGGCTTCCGCAGCAAGATGGGCCGGCCGTTTGCGGCCATCCTCAAGCTGGCGCAGGAAGACGGTCACTGGAAGATGGGGTTCGACTTCGGCCAGAACGACGAAGACGATGGCGAGCCGGTCGATTTCTCCGGCCAGGAAAGCGTCGGTCACTGCCCGAAGTGCAACGGCAACGTCTACGAGCATGGCCTGAAGTACGTCTGCGAAAACGCCGTGGCGCAGCCGAAGACCTGCGACTTCACCACCGGCAAGATCATCCTGCAGCAGGAGATCAGCCGCGAGCAGTTGGCCAAGCTGCTGACCGAAGGCAAGACCGACCTGCTGACCGGTTTCAAGTCGGCGCGCACGGGCCGCAACTTCAAGGCGTTCCTGGTGAAGCAGCCGGACGGCAAGATCGGCTTCGAGTTCGAGCCGCGCGGCGAAGGCAAGGGCAAGCCCGGCGCCAAGACTGCGGCGAAGAAGACCACGGCCGCCGCCAAGACGCCCGCTGCCAAGAAGGCGCCCGCCAAGACCGCAAGCAAGACGGCCGCAAAGAAGGCCCCGGCGCGCAAGAAAGCCGCTGAAGCCGAGGCCGATGAGGAAAGCACCAGCGAAACCTGAACGCGGTTTCGCAGGCATCAACGCAAACGGGAGGACACTGTCCTCCCGTTTTGTTTTGGCGATGCGGCTCGGCTTATGCGGCTTCGCTCAGGCCACGGCCGGCGCGTGCCTCGCTGTGCTTTACCTCCATCGCCTGGGCCAGCATGTAATCGATGAACGTGCGGACCTTCGTCGGCAGGAACTTGCGGCTCGGGTACACCAGCGATAGCGACCGATGCGGCAGCTTGTATTGCGGCAGCACGCGCACCAGCCGTCCGGATTCCAGATCCGGCCGCGCCATGTACGACGACAGAATCGCGATGCCCATGTCGGCGAGCACCGCGCGGTGCATCAGTTCGGCATTGCTCGTGACGAGCGATGGCTGCACCGGCACCGAAATCGACTGACCGTCGGGCGTGCTCATCTCCCATTCGTGACGCAGCTGCGGGTGCCACATGGCGATGACGCGGTGCTCGGCAATATCTTCGGCGCGCTGGGGCGTGGAATGCTGGCGGAGGTAGGCTGGCGTGGCGGCCATGATCATCTCGGCGGAAATCATCCGGCGTGCAACGAGGTGCGAGCCGAGGCCGAGTTCTGAAACCATGATGCCGACGTCGCGGCCATCCTCGACGATGTCGATCGGGCGATCGGACAGCGCCACGTCAAACGTCACCTCGGGATAAAGCTGCTGGAAGCGCGCGAGCAGCATCGGCAGCACGTGCAGCCCGAACATGACGGGGGCGACGATGCGCAGGCCGCCGACCAGCGCCTGGCTGCGCGAGGTGGCGAGCGATTCCGCCTCGTCAATGTCGAGCAAGATTTGCGCACAGCGCTGCAGGTAGGTTTCGCCCACGTCGGTCAGCGACAGGCTGCGCGTGGTGCGGTTGAGCAGGCGCGTGCCGAGATGCGCCTCGAGGTCGGCCACGTAACGCGTGACCACGGCATTGCTCATTGACAGATGCTGTGCCGCCCGGGCGAAGCTGCCGAGCTCCACCACCTTGGAAAACACCCGCATCGACTGCAAACGATCCATTCCGGCCTCTCACATAATTTGTTGTCAAAAATAGAACAAATCTGTCGTGACAGCAAATATTTAATATTGTCAGAAGCAATTCACTGCCTAGGGACAATTCTTGAATGTGAGCACACGCTCATGTGAGAATGCCGCCCCAGCTCCATTTGAGATATTTGGTTGCCGGGGCTGCGTATCCGACTTCTCACCGATTGACGCAACAGCAGATTTGCGTCGAGACTCTATACCGAGCGGTAGATTTTCGTGGGTTCGTCTTGTGCCAGGTCATGTTTGGCCCGAATCGTGGGTGGAACGCAGTCTTGCGCAAATCGGTGCGGCGGTGGCCAGAGGGCCTCGCCATACTTGAACGATGGATGCCGCGAACCCTGACCCGCATGAGCGCCCCGCAACGAGGGCAGCCATCACGGCCGATGTATCGCCCCGCGATGCCGACGGCCGAGGAGACACCACATGACCATCCAGAATCGCGAACCGGTCCACTATCTGGCGGGCGAAATGCCGCTGCACCGGTATTGCGCCCACCATGCGCAGCAAACGCCCGAGCGCATCGCCCTGTTGTGGTACGGCCGCACGATCTGCTGGCGCGAGTTGGATCAGGCGTCGACGCGGCTGGCCGTGCAATTGCAGCGGCTGGGCGTGTCACGCGGCGATCGCGTTGCGCTGTTCCTGCACAACTGTCCGCAAGCCATCGTGGCCCATCTGGCCACGGCCAAGCTGGGCGGTATCGTCGTGCCGTGCGGGCCGCTGTCGCGTCAGCACGAACTGCGCGACCAACTGGCCGATTGCGGCGCGAAGATTCTGGTGGCCGCGGCTGACCTGATGCCGATTGTCGAGGCTGCGCGGCCGGGCACGTCAGTCACGACCGTCATCACCACACGCTATGCCGATCTGCAGCCCACGCAGCCTGCGTGTCGCAAGGCGCTGGCCGTGCCGCCCGAGCTGATTGCCGCCGATGCCTCGTCCGCGCCGCCGCTCAAGAACAAGCCGGGCGCCGCGCAGCTCGACCTGATGCAGCTGATGGCCGAACCCGTGGATGTGGCCGAGCGCAACGCCGTCGCCGCCATCCAGGTGAACTTGGACGACGTTGCGCTGATGGTCTACACCTCCGGTACCACCGGACGCCCGAAGGGCGCCATGCTCACGCACCGCAACGCGCTGTACAAAACGGCCGTCACGGTGCAGGTCAGCGGCATCCATGCCTCGGATGTGATGCTGGCGGTGGCGCCGCTGTCGCATATCGCCGGCATGCTGATGGGCATGAACGTGATGCTGTATTCCGGCGCGACGACCATCCTGCTTTATCGGTTCGATCCCCTGGCTGTGCTGCAGGCCATCGACCGCTATCGCGTGACACGCTGGTACAGCATGACGCCAATGAATCTTGCCGTGATGGCGCATCCGGACGCGGCGCAGTACCGCATGGAATCCCTGGTGGCCAACCCGTGCACCAGCTTCGGTGTCACGCTGACCGAAGCCATTGCCGACCGGTGGCGTGCCTTTGCAGGCCCGCAGTGCCGCATCTATGAAGCCGCCTATGGCTTATCGGAAACGCACACTTGCGATGCCATTACCCCCGCGGATGCCCCGCGCTGGGGTTGGCACGGCAAGATCGTCCCGCAGACCGAGGTACGCATCGTCGATCCGCACACCGGCGCGGAACTGCCGCCGGGCCAGGCCGGCGAAATCACCATCCGCAGCCCCGGCGTCTTCCGCGGCTACTGGCAGCGCGACGAGGCCACGCGCGCCGTCCTGCACAACGGTTTCCTGCGGACCGGCGATATCGGCCAGGTCTCGCCCGACGGCTACCTTCAATGGCAGGGCCGCATCAAGGAGATGATCAAGGTCTCGGGCTACAGCGTGTTTCCGGAGGAGGTCGAGGCGCTGCTGTCGCGCCACCCGGGCATCCGCCAAGTGGCCGTGACGCCCATCCCGGATCCCGACAAGGGCGAAGTCGTCTGTGCGCATGTGGTGCCGATGAGCGGCGTGACGCTCTCGGAAGCCGAGCTGATTGCCTGGTCGCGCGACAACATGGCGCCCTACAAGGTGCCGCGGCGCGTGAAGTTCCACGATGCGCTGCCCGCTACCGCGACGGGCAAGGTGCTGCGAAGGTTGCTGCGCGAAGACGCCGTCGCCGCCTGAAAACGAAACGGCCGCCAAATTCTGGCGGCCGTTTTGTCAGGTCTGCACGAAGCGTTTCTGTCGGGCGATGCTCATCAGGATGCCGATGCCCATGCCCAGCGTGACGAGCGCCGTTCCTCCGTAACTGATGAGTGGCAGCGGCACGCCCACCACAGGCAGGATGCCGCTCACCATGCCCATGTTGACGAAGGCGTAGGTGAAGAAGATCAGCGTGATCGACCCGGCCAGCAGGCGCCCGAACAGCGTGCCCGCGTTGGCGGCAATGAAGAGCCCGCGCAGGATCAGCAGCAGATACAGGAACAGCAGCACGCCGTTGCCCACTAGCCCGAATTCCTCCGAATACACCGCGAAAATGAAGTCGGTGTGTTTCTCGGGGATGAACTCCAGGTGGGTTTGCGTGCCCTTCAGCCATCCCTTGCCCGTCACGCCGCCCGAGCCGATCGCAATGATGGACTGGATGGTGTGGAAGCCCTTGCCGAGCGGGTCGGTGGTCGGGTCGAGCAGCGTACAGACGCGGTGTTGCTGGTAGTCGTGCAGGATCGGCCAGTTCACGCCCGGCGCGCAGATGCGCGACTCGAAAGACACCACCAGCGTGATCGCCGTCACAGCAACTACCAGCACCGGCACGATCAGCCGCCACGACAGCCCGGCAAAGTAGATCACGTAGATGCCTGCCGCCAGCACCAGAAGCGCGGTGCCCAGGTCCGGCTGCTTGGCGATGAGCCCGACGGGAATCAGCAGCAGCAAGGCGGCCGCCAGATAGTCGTACCAGTGGATCACGCCCTCGCGCTTCTGGAAGTACCACGCCAGCATCAGCGGCATGGCGATCTTCATGATCTCGGAAGGCTGGACCACCACGCCGATATTGAGCCACCGCCGCGCGCCCTTGCGGATGAGCCCGAACGCCGCCACGCCAATCAACAACGCCACGCCGACGGTGTAGAGCGGCACCGCAAAGCGCATCAGCGTCTGCTGCGGCAGGTTGGCGATGATCCACATCAGCACGAATGACAGCAGGATGTTGCGGACTTGGTCTTCCACCCGGCCCGGCATGTCGATGGCAGCCGAGTACAGCGCGATCAATCCGGTGCCGAGCAGCAGGAAGACGATCAGCGCCAGCGGACCATCGAAGCCCGTGAAGAGCGACTTGATGACGTTGAATATGCGGCGCTTGTCCAGTTTGTCCATGGCGAAATCCTCAAGCGCAAATATCAGGGCGCGGCCGGCTTGGAGGCCGGTTTCTGCGCGGGCTTCGGTGCCGGCTTGTTGCCGGGCTTGGCGTCCTTCGCCCCCTTGGGGGCGGTGGCCGGCGCCGAAGCCGGTGCGGCAGCGTTGCCTCGTCCGCGTGGCGGCAGTTCTGGTGCGGGTTGCGCATGCGACAGCGCCTGCAGCACCTGGGCGTCCAGCGTGGCCGGGGCGACAGCTTCTGCGCTGGTGCCGGCCTCGCGCAAGGCCGGGGCCACCAGGTCTGGCGACAGCGGCGGCGCACTGCGCGTGCCTCCCGCTGCCGTCGACGACGCGGCCGGCGCAGAAGCGGCGGCCACCCCACTGGCCGCGGAGGCTGCCACGCCCGAAGCGGCAGCCACACCGGATGCCGCCTCAGCCGCCACCGGCGGCGGCGCCGTCGCGCTGGCGATGGTGGCCGTCTTGCCGGTCGAGAACACGCTCGGCGTATCCACCGGCGGTTGCTGCTGAGGTTTCGGCGCGGTGGCAGCCAGCTCGGCGGGCCACTTGCCGGTCAGGTAATAGTCCATCACCGCGCGTGCGATTGGCGCGGCCGATGCTGCACCGAAGCCGGCGTTTTCCACGATCAGCGCGAGCGCGATCTTCGGATGGTCTGCCGGCGCAAACGCCTCGAACAACGCGTGGTCGCGCTTGTTTTCGGGGATGGCGTGGTGGTTGTACTTTTCGTTCTTGCCCAGCGAATACACCTGCGCCGTACCGGTCTTGCCCGCCGACACATACTGCGCACCGATGAACGCCTTGGCCGCCGTGCCGGCCTGGTTCACGCCCACCATGGCGCGCTTGATCACGTCGATGTTGGCCTGCTTGAGCGGAATCCGGTAGCTCTCGGTCGGCACCGTCAGCGAGCGCGACTTGGACAGCGAATCTTCAACGGCCTTCACCAGGTGAGGCTTCATCACCACGCCATTGTTGGCCAGCGTCGAGATCGCATGCGCGAGCTGCAGGATGGTGAAGTTGTTGTAGCCCTGGCCGATGCCCAGCGAGATGGTTTCGCCGTCGTACCACTTCTGCTGCTCGGGGCGCTTGTAGGCTTTGCGCTTCCACTCGGTGGACGGCAGGATGCCGGTACGCTCGCCCTCGATGTCGATGCCCGTGACTTGCCCGAAGCCGAACGGCTTCATGAAATCGTGGATGGCATTGACGCCCATGTCGTTGGCGAGCCGGTAGTAATACGTGTCGCACGACGCCACGATGGAGCGGTACATGTCGACCCAGCCGTGCCCGCCCGGTACGTCATCGCGGAAGGTGTGGTTGCCCAGCGTGAACGAGCCGGGATCGGCCATGCCCCACTGCGGCGTGCGCTTGCCCAGCTCCAGCGCGCCCAGCGCCATGAACGGCTTGTACGTCGAGCCGGGCGGATACGTGCCGCGCAGCGGGCGGTTCAGCAGCGGCTTGTCCGGCGAGTTGTTCAGCTCGTTCCAGGTCGTGCTGTCGATCCCTTCAATGAACAGGTTGGGATCGAACGTCGGCTTCGAGACGAAGGCCAGGATGTCGCCCGTCTCCGGCTCGATCGCCACGAGGGCGCCGCGCCGGTTGCCGAAGAGCTGTTCGGCCAGCCGCTGCAGGTTGATGTCGAGCGACAGGATCAGGTTGTTGCCCGGCGTTGCCTGCGAGGTCGACAGCGTGCGGATCGGCCGGCCGCCCGCGCTGACTTCCACCTCTTCGTAACCCGTCAGGCCGTGCAGTTCGGTTTCGTAGCTCTGCTCGATGCCGACCTTGCCGATGTATTCCGTGCCGCTGTAGTTGTTCGAATCCTTGCGCGGGTCGTACGCCACGCCGGGCTGGCTGTTGGCATCGCTCATGTTGTCGATGCGGTCCAGATCGCGCTCGGAGATGCGGCCGATGTAGCCGATCACGTGCGACGCCGAGTCGCCCAGCGGGTATTGGCGGAACAGCCGCGCATGCACGTCCACACCCGGAAAGCGGAAGCGCTGCGCCGAGAACCGCGCGACTTCCTGGTCCGTCAGCTGGCTGCGGATCGGCAGGCTTTCGAAGCTGCGCGCATCTTCCATCAGGCGCTTGAAGCGGCGGCGGTCGCGCGGCTGGATATCGACCACCTGGGCAAGCTGGTCGATCGTGTTGTCGAGCGTGTCCTGCAGCTTGGACGGCGTGATCTCCAGCGTGTACGCCGAATAGTTGCGCGCCAGCACCACGCCGTTGCGGTCCATGATGATGCCGCGGTTGGGCTCGATCGGCGCGACCGAGATGCGGTTGTCTTCCGCCTTGGCCGAGTACTGCTCGTGCTTGACCTGCTGCAGCCAGAAGAACCGCGCCAGCAGCAGCCCGAAGCAGATCAGCACGAACAGGGCGGCCGCCGCCAGCCGCAGGCGGAAGCGTGACAGCTCCTGTTCGACGTTGCGGATTTCGGTCATGCCAGGTGAAGGCGAATAGCGGGGTGCATCAGATCGGCCGCCTTAGATGGGCCGAGTTTCGTCGACGCTTTCCGGGCGACGCTGCGGCGCCAGCAGGAAGGCGTTGGCGAACGGCCAGAGCGCAGCTTCGATCAGCGGCGGCAGGATGACCTGCCAGTCCGGCAGGTGTGCGCCCATCAGCAGGCGGATGATGATCGGCACGGCGTGCGCCAGCACCAGCAGCGGCAGCACGTGCAGCGCCTGCGACAGCACCGAGAACCACAGCACGCGCCGGTGAATCGTGATCGCAAAATACGACAGCATCGTGTAGGCCATCGCGTGTTCGCCCAGCAGACGCGCTTCGTGAACGTCCATCAGGAGGCCCAGCAGGAAAGCCACCACCATGCCCACGCGGCGCGGTTGATGGATGTTCCAGAACACCAGCACCAGCGCCACCAGATCGGGAATCCACTGCATGTGGCCCCACGGCATCAGGTTGAACAGGAACGCCAGCACGAAGCTGAACGCGATGAAGCCGGGGTTGACCGGGCGCAGCAGGTATTGAGGCGAGTTCATGATCGATGGCCTCGCTTCAACGTTTTTGCGCTGAATCGGTGTCCAGCGGATTGCCGTCGGCGTCGGTCGGGCGCGGCGGCGGGGTGTTTTCTTCGGCTGCGGCCGCGGGCGCCGGTACATTCGCTTCGGCGGCGGCGCGTGCGGCGCGGTCCTTTTCTTCGCGGGCGTCGCGGGCAGCGTTCTTGCCCTTGGGCGCTGGCGCGGGCGACAAATCCGTCGGCGGCGGGAAGCCCGATTCGTACTTCACGATCAGCAGATGCCGGTTGCTGCGGATGCCGGCCACCGGCTCGCAGATCACGCGCGAGAACGCGGTGTCGGCCTTGCGCTCGATTTGCGAAATACGCGCCACCGGCAGGCCCGCCGGATAGACGCCGTCCAGCCCCGACGTGACCAGCAGGTCGCCCTGCTGCAAATCGGCCGAGGCAGCCATGAAGCGCAGGTCCAGCGCGCCCGGTCGCGCTCCGCCAAACGCCACGCTGCGCAGGCCGTTGCGCACGACCTCCACGGGGATCGCCTGGTCCTTGTCCGTCAGCAGCGTGACTTGCGATTCGAACAGCGACACGCGCGTCACCTGGCCGACCACGCCGCGGTCGTCGATGACGGGGTAGCCCGCGCGCACGCCGTCCTTCGAGCCGCGATCGATCACGATGCGCTGCGTATAGGGGTCACGTGCTTCGTAGAGGACTTCCGCCGCCACCGTGGGCACCGCCGCGTGCTGCTTCAGATTCAGCAGCGTGCGCAGATTGCGGTTTTCGGCTTCGAGTTGCGAGGCGCGCAGCGATTGCTGCGCCTGGGCAACCGCCGACTCGCGCAGGTTGCGGTTATCAACAGCCAGCTTGGTGGACGACTGCGTGTAATCGAGCGCGGCGCGCGCCGTATCGCGTGGAATCAGCACCAGGCGCTCGACCGGGTACAGGATGACCGACACGACTTGCCGGACCACGCCCAGCACGGACATGCGGGCATCGATCACCAGCAACGCAAGCGCAAGCGCGAGCAAGGCGACCAGCCGCGCGGTGGCGGACGGGCCCTGCTTGAAGAGGGGCGGCGGGGAGTAATCCATGACCCGGACGCTTCAAATGGGCACGGCAGACGCGTGACGGTCAACGTCAAGGTCAACGGCCTGCCGGCAACAGATTGGGTGTGGCGCTGGTGCGGTGCCCGAGCCCTGGACGGGCGGAGCACGGCGCACCGGCGCGAGACGCATCTCAGCGGTCCGCGAAGGCGGTTGGCGTGACCAGAACGGCGGTCACGAAATCGGTCGCAACAGCGGAACGCGGAGCGGCGTGGCGCATGGTCCCGTTATTCGTACGAGAAGATGCTGCCGAGCTTGTCCATGCGCTCGAGCGCCATGCCCGAGCCGCGCACCACGCAGGTCAGCGGGTCTTCGGCCACCAGCACCGGCAGGCCGGTTTCTTCGGCCAGCAGGCGGTCCAGGTCGCGCAGCAGCGCACCGCCGCCCGTGAGCATCATGCCGCGTTCGGCAATGTCGGCGCCCAGTTCCGGCGGGGTTTGTTCCAGCGCGATCTTCACCGACGAAACGATCTGGTTCAGCGGGTCGGTCAGCGCTTCCAGGATTTCGTTGGACGACACCGTGAAGGCGCGCGGAATGCCTTCCGACAGGTTGCGGCCCTTCACTTCCA
The DNA here is from genome assembly GCF_958350185.1 of Ralstonia edaphi. Classification (NCBI taxonomy): domain Bacteria; kingdom Pseudomonadati; phylum Pseudomonadota; class Betaproteobacteria; order Burkholderiales; family Burkholderiaceae; genus Ralstonia; species Ralstonia edaphi. Next base: position 683,886 of record NZ_CATWHI010000003.1, on the reverse strand, counting down.
TCTCGCGCACTTCCGAACCCGGGAAGGCCGAGCCGATTTCCTTCTTGATGGCTTCGGCGGTCTGTTCGCCGATCAACATGCCGTAGTTGCGGCGGATGTAGTTGACGATGGCCTCGTCGAACTTGTCGCCGCCCACGCGCACGCTGCCCTTGTAGACCATGCCGCCCAGCGAGATGATGCCCACCTCGGTGGTGCCGCCGCCAATGTCCACCACCATCGAGCCAGACGGCTCCGACACCGGCAGGCCGGCACCAATGGCAGCCGCCATCGGCTCTTCAATCAGGTAGACCTGCGATGCGCCGGCGCCCAGCGCCGATTCGCGGATGGCGCGGCGCTCGACCTGGGTCGAACCGCACGGCACGCAGATGATGATGCGCGGGCTCGGGCGCAGCAGCTTGGTGTCGTGCACCATCTTGATGAACTGCTTGAGCATCTGCTCGGTGACGGTGAAGTCGGCGATCACGCCGTCTTTCATCGGGCGGATGGCCTCGATATTGCCCGGCACCTTGCCCAGCATCTGCTTGGCTTCCTTACCGACAGCCTGGATGGTCTTCTTCGCGTTCGGGCCGCCTTCCTGGCGAATGGCCACCACCGACGGCTCGTCAAGGACGATGCCCTTGTCGCGGACGTAGATCAGGGTGTTGGCGGTGCCGAGGTCGATCGCGAGATCGTTGGAGAAATAGCTGCGCAAAAAGCCGAACATCGAATGAATCCTGTTTTTCGAGTCATGGGCGGCCCAGCAGCAGGATTGCGGCGCAACGGCTGCACCAACGCGCGGACCTCGCAAGGGCATGCCATGCGGTCCGATCCTGCTACTGCGCTCCCGGGAATGTCGCGGGCTCCGTGGTGGTCGACGGTGGGGTGCCGTGGCACTGGCCATCCTGCCGAGGCTGGGCCGCCCGGAGAGGGGGCCCCCAAGGAACCTTTGATTAAGTGTCGCCTGATGCTGACGGTGCGACTGCCGGGAGGTTCCCGGGGTACTTAATCAGAGGGTCCGTGACTGCACGAAGTCGCCTGCTGACTTAGAAATTTAGTCGGCAATCATACCTTATAATTCGAGCGTTTCGCGGGCGTTTGGCGCCAAAATTCCGGCAAATCGGCGCTGTCAGCGCCCAACCTGAGCGGACTTTGCGCGCAGTAGCCGTCGCTTGCCGCACGTTGCCCGCCCGCCGCTGCACTCACTGACCCACTCCGATGGCACTCGAACTCTCCGACGTCAAACGCATCGCCCATCTCGCCCGTATCGAAGTCTCCGAAGGCGAGGCGGCCCAGACCCTCACCCAGCTCAACCAGTTTTTCTCGCTGGTCGAGCAGATGCAGGCCGTGGACACCACCGGCATCGAGCCGATGGCCCACCCGATCGAGCAGGTTCAGGCGCAAGCCCAGCGTCTGCGCGACGACGCCGTCACCGAGCCCGACCGCCGCGCCGACTACCAGCAATGCGCGCCGGCCACCGAAGCCGGCCTGTACCTCGTGCCCAAGGTGATCGAGTAACCCGCGGTAATCCGCGTAAACGGCGCGCCTGCGCCCGCCTTGAGCCCACTCCATTCGACGTCGCCGGCCGCTGCCGGCAGCCCATCCGAACGTATTCGATGACCGCATCCACGATCAAAGCCCTGTCTGCCCAACTCGCCGCCAAGGAGGTTTCGGCGGAGGAACTGGCGCGCCACTACCTGTCGCGCATCGAGGCCGGGGCGCACCTCAACGCCTTTACCCATGTCGACGCCGAGGCGACGCTTGCCCAGGCGCGGGCCGCCGACGCGCGCATCGCGGCCGGCAACGCGGCGCCGCTGACCGGCGTGCCGATCGCGCACAAGGACGTGTTCGTCACCCGCGGCTGGCGTGCCACGGCGGGCTCCAAGATGCTCGGCAACTACGTCAGCCCGTTTGACGCCACCGTGGTCGAACGCCTGGGCGCGGCCGGCATGGTGACGCTGGGCAAGACCAACATGGACGAATTCGCGATGGGCTCGTCCAACGAGAACTCGGCGTTCGGCGCGGTCAAGAACCCGTGGAACCTCGAACACGTGCCGGGCGGCTCGTCGGGCGGCTCGGCGGCAGCGGTCGCGGCCGATCTGGCGCCTGCTGCAACCGGAACGGACACCGGCGGCTCGATCCGCCAGCCGGCATCGTTCTCGGGCATTACCGGGATCAAGCCGACGTACGGCCGGGTGTCGCGCTACGGCATGATCGCCTTCGCCTCGTCGCTGGATCAGGGCGGCCCGATGGCCCGCACGGCCGAGGATTGCGCGCTGCTGCTGTCTGCCATGGCCGGCTTTGACCCGCGCGATTCCACCAGCCTGGAACCCGGCCGCGGTGGCGACGTGGAAGATTTCAGCCGCCTGCTCGGCCAGCCCGTGCAAGGCGCGGATGCCACCCGCCCCCTGGCCGGCCTGCGCATCGGCCTGCCCAAGGAGTATTTCGGCGAGGGCCTGGCCGACGACGTTCGCGCCACGGTGCGCGCCGCGCTGGCCGAACTGGAAAAGCTCGGCGCCACGCTGGTCGACATCAGCCTGCCGAAGACCGAACTGTCGATCCCGACGTATTACGTGATCGCCCCGGCCGAGGCCTCGTCCAACCTGTCGCGCTTTGACGGCGTGCGTTACGGCCACCGCGCGGCGGAATACCGCGATCTGGCCGACATGTACCGCAAGTCCCGCGCCGAAGGCTTCGGCTGGGAGGTCAAGCGCCGCATCCTGGTCGGCACGTATGTGCTGTCGCACGGGTATTACGACGCGTATTACCTGCAGGCGCAGAAGATCCGCCGCATCATCGCGCAGGATTTCCAGAACGCATTCGCGCAGTGCGACGTGATCATGGGCCCCGTCGCCCCGACCGTTGCCTGGAAGATCGGCGAGAAGAGCGATGATCCGGTGCAGATGTACCTTGAAGACATCTTCACGCTGTCGACCAGCCTGGCGGGCCTGCCGGGCATGAGCGTGCCGGCCGGTTTCGGCGCAAACGGTCTGCCGGTTGGCTTGCAGATCATCGGCAACTATTTTGAAGAGGCGCGCATGCTGCAGATCGCGCATGCGTTCCAGCAGGCGACCGACTGGCACAACCGCCAGCCGGCGGCCTGAGGCCCGTACAGACGTATCGCTCCACGCAGGAGGCGCGCATGAACCACCGCATCCGCACTGCACTCGGGCTGGCGCTTGCCGCCGGCCTGCTGGCGGCGTGCGTGCCGATTCCGCTGCCGTCGATTCCGGGCATCAGCCGGCCGTCGAAGCCGCCGCCGATTTCCGACCGCCGCATCGACGTCAACGGCTACTGCAGCCAGACCGAAGAAGACGGCTTCCGCGAGCAGGCGACGCTTACCGTGGCCGACAACAACGTCAACGCCATGCAATGGCAGTTGTGGGTCGGCCGGCGCGGTTCGTGTCAATTCGACCTGTCGACGTTCCAGCAGACCAAGCGCCGCCCCAGCATCGAGCTGCGCGAGCGCTACGGCAATTGCACGCTGATGGTCTGGCAGGACCCGCGCCGCGTCACGCTGGCACATGCCAACTGCGAAGCGCATTGCACGCCCGGCATCTATGAAGAAGCCTGGCCGGTGATGTTCGACCCGCAAACGGGCCAATGCGCCCGGAATGCCCGGTGATGCGCCTATCGCTTCGCGTGTTGGCGGCGCTGACCAGCGCCCTGGCGCTGCACGCGTTCGCGCAACCGACGCCCGACGCTGAAGGCGCCCTGCCGGATATGCCGGCGGCGCGTGCGCCGTCGTCGGCGGAGCTGGGCGTGCAGACGGTGGAGATTCCGCGTGCGTCTGTGAAAGACGCCGACGATGCGCCGCAAACGCTGACCGGCTATTGGGTCGCGTCGCCCGTCAAGGCGCCCGCGACCGGCACGCCGGTGGTGATCGCGCTGCACGGCTGCAGCGGCCTCTATACGCAGGCCGGGGCGGATGCCAAGGCGCTGGGCTCGCGGTATCGCGGGTATGCGCAGTGGCTTGGCGCGCGTGGTTACGCGGTGGTGTTTCCGGACAGTTTCGGCCCGCGCGGCAAACCGCACGGCATCTGCACCGAACGCACCGCTACGCGCGATATCAACGGCGCCGTGCGCCGCGCCGACGTGCTGGCCACGATCCGCTGGGTAGCGGGGCAGCCGGGTGTGGACGCGCGCCGCATCGTGCTGCTCGGCTGGTCCAACGGTGCGCAGGCCGTGCTGGAGGCGGTGGATGCCAGCCGCGCTTGGCCGGCCGATACGCCTGCCGTCAATCGCGCGGTGGCGTTCTATCCGGGCTGTGCGTCGGCACAGAAGCGGCCCGACTATCGGCTGAACGCGCCATTGCTGCTGCTGGCTGGCGGCAACGACGACTGGACCCCGGCCGATCACTGCCAGGCGCTGCAGACGGCTGTACTGGCGCGGCAGCCGCAGGCGCGTTTCGAGCTGGACATGTTTGGCGGCGCGTATCACGGTTTTGACGGCACGGCGCCGGTCAAGGACCGCAACGGCATCCCAAAGGGACGTCGCTACGGAACGGTCACGGTCGGAGGCGATCCGGCAGCGCGCGAGGCCGCGTTTGCGAAGCTCGCGGCGTGGCTCGATGCGCCGCATCCCTGATCGCAGCCAGGCAAGAACACCTGAATACCTGAACACCTGAGTACCTAGACATTCACACCACAACAATCGACAGGACACACGCAACATGCAATGGGAAGTGGTGATCGGCCTCGAGACGCACACGCAGCTCTCGACGGTCTCGAAGATTTTCTCCGGCGCGTCCACCGCCTTTGGCGCGGCGCCCAACACGCAAGCGGCGCCCGTTGACCTGGCGCTGCCGGGCGTGCTGCCGGTGCTGAACAAGGGCGCCGTCGAGCGCGCCATCGTGTTCGGCCTGGCCATCGGCGCCAAGATCGCGCCCAAGAGCATCTTTGCGCGCAAGAATTACTTCTACCCCGATCTGCCCAAGGGCTACCAGATCAGCCAGTACGAGATCCCCGTGGTGCAGGGCGGCACGCTGACCATCCAGGTGGAAGGCAAGAACGGCCAGCCCGGTTATGAGAAGACCGTGCAGCTCACGCGCGCCCACCTGGAAGAAGATGCGGGCAAATCGCTGCACGAAGACTTTGCCGGCATGACGGGCATCGACCTGAACCGCGCCGGCACGCCGCTGCTGGAAATCGTGACCGAGCCCGACATGCGCAGCGCGGCCGAAGCCGTTGCTTACGCCAAGGCGCTGCACGCGCTGGTGATGTGGCTGGGCATCTGCGACGGCAACATGCAAGAAGGCAGCTTCCGTTGCGACGCGAACGTGTCGGTGCGCCGCGGCCCGGATGCGCCGTTCGGCACGCGCTGCGAAATCAAGAACCTCAACTCGTTCCGCTTCCTGGAAGAGGCGATCAACTACGAAGTGCGCCGCCAGATCGAACTGATCGAAGACGGCGGCACCGTGGTGCAGGAAACCCGCCTGTACGATCCGGACCGCAAGGAAACGCGCTCAATGCGCAGCAAGGAAGACGCGCAGGATTACCGCTATTTCCCCGACCCGGACCTGCTGCCGCTCGTCATTGGCGACGATTGGATCGAGCGCGTGCGCGCCACGCTGCCCGAACTGCCGGCCGCCATGGCCGCACGCTTTGAATCGGCTTACGGCTTGCCGAAGTACGACGCCAGCATCCTCACCGCCACCAAGGCGACGGCTGCGTATTTCGAAGCCGTCGTGGCGGATGCCGGCGCCGCGAACGCCAAGGCCGCGGCCAACTGGATCATGGGCGAGGTCGCCTCGAACCTGAACCGCGCCGACCTGGAAATCGATGCCGCACCGGTCAAGCCTGCGCAGCTCGCCAAGCTGCTGGCGCGCATTGCCGACGGCACGATCAGCAACAACACCGCCAAGAAAGACGTCTTCCCCGCCATGTGGGCCGGCGAACACGGCGCCGATGCCGACGCGATCATCGCCGAGAAGGGCCTGAAGCAGATGTCGGATTCGGGCGAGCTGGAGAAGATCATCGACGACGTGCTGGCCGCCAATGCCAAGTCGGTCGAGGAATTCCGCGCCGGCAAGGAGAAGGCATTCAACGCGCTGGTCGGCCAGGCCATGAAGGCCACGCGCGGCAAGGCCAACCCCGCACAAGTCAACGAACTGCTGAAGAAGAAACTCGGCGCAGCCTGATGAGCACCTCCACGATGAACGCACAAGACGTCGCCAACTACCTGCAGGCGCATCCGGCCTTCTTTGAAGAGCACGCCGAGCTGCTGGCCGCCATTCAATTGACGAGCCCGCACAGCCATCGCGCGGTGTCGCTGCAGGAGCGCCAGATGGAGATCCTGCGCGACAAGAACAAGCACCTCGAACTCAAGCTGTCGGACCTGATGCGCCACGGCAACGAGAACGACCGCACGCAGCAGCGCGTGCACGCCTGGACGACGCGCCTGCTCGGCGAGGCTGACACGCATGCGCTGCCGTACGCCGTGCAGGATGGTCTGCGCGAAATCTTTGACGTGCCCGCTGTGGCGCTGCGCGTGTGGCAGGTGGGCGAAGAATTTGCACACCTGGAAGTCGCGCAGGGCGTGAGCGAGGAAGTGCGCCTGTTTGCAGCGGGCCTGCGCGCCCCGTATTGCGGCACCAATGCCGGCTTTGAAGCGGCCGGCTGGCTCGATACGTCGGATACCGGCGGCGCGCCCATCGAATCGCTCGCGATCGTCACGCTGCGCGTGCCGGTGCGTGGCGATGCCGATGCCAGCGCCGCGCCGGCATTCGGCCTGCTGGTGTTGGGCTCGCCGGACGCCCGTCGCTTCCATGACGGCATGGGCACGACCTACCTTGCCCAGATCGGCGAACTGGCCTCTGCCGCGCTCAACCGCCTGCGCGACTGAGCGCAGCCCGCCGCATGCCGCAATCTGCTTCAGCCGATGACCATGGCGCTCGGCCGCCGCATCCGCAGATTGCGGCGTACCTTGACGCGCTGAAGTTCGAGCGGCAGCTCTCGCCCCACACGCTGGAGAGCTACACCCGCGAGTTGGCCGTGCTGCAGCGCCTCGGTGCCCAGCACGCCGCCAACGTCGATCTCACGCAACTGCAGTCCCACCATATCCGCCGCATGATGGCGCAGCTGCACGGCGATGGTTTGTCGGGCCGCAGCATTGCGCGGGCGCTGTCGGCGTGGCGCGGCTGGTTCAAATGGATGGCGCTGCGCGATGCCGCCGTCACCGCCAATCCCGTCGATGGCGTGCGCGCCCCGAAGAGCCCGAAGCGGCTGCCGAAAGCGTTGTCCGTGGAGCAGGCTGTCGCGCTGATGGAGCAACTGCCCGGCGACGATGCGGAGACGGTGCGCGACCGTGCCGTCAACGAGCTGTTCTATTCGTGCGGGCTGCGGCTCTCCGAGCTGGTCAGCCTCGACATGCGCCACGTGAAGGCCGGCGCGTATGAGTCGGCGAGCTGGCTCGATCTGGAGGCGCGCGAGGTGCAGGTGCTCGGCAAGGGCAGCAAGCGGCGCACCGTGCCGGTGGGCACCAAGGCGGCGGAGGCGCTGGCTGCATGGCTGGCGGTGCGCGAGCAGCTTGCCAAGCCCGACGCAGCACCCGAAGACGCGCACGCGCTGTTTCTCTCGCCGCGCGGCAAGCGGCTGGCGCAGCGGCAGATTCAATTGCGCATGAAGCGCAACGCCATCGCGGCGGGTGTGCCGGCGGATGTGCATCCGCACGTGCTGCGGCATTCGTTTGCCACGCACATGCTGCAGTCGTCCGGCGACCTTCGCGCCGTGCAGGAACTGCTCGGCCACGCCAGCATTGCCAGCACGCAGGTTTATACTTCGCTCGATTTTCAGCACCTGGCCAAGATCTACGATCAGGCGCATCCCCGCGCAAAAAAGAAGTAGCGCATTGCCCGAGCCATCGGGCACCCCATCCCCAGTCGTATGCAAACCCTGATTCTGAAGCCCGGCAAGGAGCGCTCGCTGCTGCGCCGGCACCCGTGGATTTTCGCCAACGCCATCGATCGCGTGGAGGGCAAGCCGGCCTCCGGCGCGACCGTCATCGTGCGCGCGCACAACGGCCAGTTTCTGGCGCGCGCCGCGTTCAGCCCCGTTTCGCAGATTCGCGCGCGCGTGTGGAGCTTTGATGAATCGGAGCCCGTCGACCACGCGTTCTTCAAGCGCCGCATTGCCGCGGCCGTGGCGTACCGCCGCGCGTGGGTGCACGACACCGACGCCGCGCGCCTCGTCATGGGCGAAGCCGATGGCCTGCCCGGCCTGATCGTCGACCAGTACGGCACAGGGAATGCGGGCCAGCTCGTCTGCCAGTTCAGCGCCGCGGGCGTGGAGCACTGGAAGCAGGCGATCGTCGCCGCGCTCATCAAAGAGACGGGTTGCCCGAACGTCTACGAACGGTCGGATGTGAGCGTGCGCGAGCGTGAAGGCCTGGAGCAGATGACCGGTGTGCTGGCCGGCGCCGAGCCGCCCGCCGATCTGTCCGCCACCGAGCACGGCGTGCGTTATTACGTGGACGTGCGCGAAGGCCACAAGACCGGCTTCTACGTGGACCAGCGCGACAACCGCGCGCTCGTCGGCGCCTTGGCGCGCGATCGCGATGTGCTGAACTGCTTCTGCTATACCGGCGGGTTTTCGCTGGCGGCGCTCAAGGGCGGGGCGCGCTCGGTGGTGTCGATCGACTCGTCGGGCGAGGCGCTGGCGGTGGCTGAACGCAACGTCACGCTCAACGGCTTCGATCCGGCGCGCGCCGAGTGGCTGGACGCGGACGTCTTCAAGTCGCTGCGCAACTTTCGCGCGGAAGGCCGCCAGTTCGACCTGATCGTGCTCGATCCGCCCAAGTTTGCGGCGTCGGCGCAGCAGGTCGATCGCGCGGCGCGGGCGTACAAGGAGATCAACCTTGTCGGCATGCAGTTGCTGCGCCCGGGCGGCCTGCTGTTCACGTATTCGTGCTCGGGCGCGATCGACGCAGACCTGTTCCAGAAGATCGTCGCGGGTGCGGCGGCCGATGCGAAGGTGACGGCGCGCATCCAGCGCCGGCTGGCGGGCGGCGTCGACCACCCGCTGCTGACGAGCTTCCCGGAAGGCGAATACCTCAAGGGCCTGCTGCTGCAAGTCGGCTAGCAATTTGTCGCAATTTTTGGCTTGTCCCGGCAAGCCGCCATTGCGAAGATGCGGTCCTCCGTTTTCCGCATCACGTCGATGGCTTCCAACGCTGCCCATCACGCGACGGGTTGGGCAGCAGGCCTGATTGCCGCCACCCTCGTCGCACAGGCTTCGCACACTTCCCTCGAACATCTCGGCAGCCTCCTGGCGTTTTGCGCGGCGGTGGCCGGCAGCACCGCGCCCGACTGGATGGAGGTGGCTTGGTGGACCCGTGCGCGCCGGCTCTGGATCACGCACCGCACCGCCACCCATTGGGGCATCGGCTGGGTGGCGGTGCTTGTTCTGTCATACCAGGCGCTCGGCCATGCGCACCTGTGGGCGCCGCTGCTGTTCGGCTTCGCGTGCGGTGGGCTGATGCACCTGCTGGCGGACTGGCCCAATCCGCTGGGTGTGCCCTGGATCTGGGGGCGCCATTCGCTGAACCTGTGGAAGAGCGGCCGCTGCGACCTGATCGTGGTGACGCTGGCGTGGGTCGCGGCATGCTGGCTGGTGCGGCCGCTGTGGGCGGCGACGGCAACGCGGGTGGTGGGTTGGTTCGCCCACGTGGCGCGATGAGCCGATCGCCTCGACATCGTCTGATGGAAGCCGGGCCCGCGAACGACTAAGTTGGAACCGCCGGACGCCACGCGTCCGAATCCAACTCCGTTTGCGCAAGCGTTGCGCAAACGCCCTCACCGGGAGTCGTCGATGACACTGGATGTGACGCGCAAAGACCCTCGCTACAACACGCTCAAACATGGCTTCAACCTGCGCTGGCCGTCGACGGACGCGCAGGCCGCGAGCCGCATCGCCCTCATTGAAAAGCCCGACGATGTGGCGCCCGCCGTGCAGCGCATCATCAACGCGGGCCAGCGCCCGACCGTGCGCAGCGGCGGACATTGCTACGAGGATTTCGTCTCCAACAACCCCGACGGCACGATCGTCGACCTGAGCCTGCTCGCCACGCCCGAAGTGCGTGCCGACGGGGCGGTGCGCATTCCGGCCGGCACGCAGAACTGGAACGGCTACCTGGAGCTGTACAAGCGCCGCAACGTAACGCTGCCGGGCGGCTCCTGCTATTCGGTGGGCGCGGGCGGGCATATCTGCGGCGGCGGGTACGGGCTGCTTTCGCGGCTGCAGGGGCTGACGGTGGATTGGCTCTCGGCCGTGGACATCGTCACGGTCGACAAGACAGGTAAGGCCGCTGCGCGCACGGTGGATGCGGCGCATGATCCGGATCTGTTCCGTGCGTGCCGCGGCGCGGGCGGCGGCAACTTCGGCGTCATCACGGGCTACACCTTCGCCAAGCTGCCCGAGGCGCCGCAGGAAGTGGCGCTTGCCACCGTGGCGTTCGACTGGGCGACCATGACACCGCAGCGCTTTGCCGAACTGCTGCGCATCTACGGCGAATACTGGGAGACGCGCGGCAAGGATCCGGACACGTGGGGCATGTTCTCGCTGCTCAAACTCACGCACAAATCGTCGGGGCAGATCGTGCTGCTCACGCAGTTCTGCAACCCGGATGGCACGTGCCGCGATCTCTCCGTCCTCAACGATTTTCTGAACCGCTTCCAGGCTTGCGCGCCGACGCCGGTCAAGGGGCGCCCGCCCGGCTACGGCCCCGCGCACAGGCAGGGCGTGGGGCAACTGCTCTGCTCCAAGCCGCACACCATCGTCCAATACGACTGGCTGACGGCCACGCAGTATCTGAACGGCTCGGGGGCCAATCAGCGCGGCAAGTACAAGTCGGCCTACATGAAGCGCGGCTTCACGGCACGCGAGGCGCAGCGCATCTACGCCCACCTCACGCGGACGATGCCGGGCGTCGATCTGAGCCAGTCGTTGCTGCAGGTCGATTCGTACGGCGGCGCGGTCAACAAGGCCGAGCGCATTGGCGACACCGCCGTGCCGCAGCGGGCGTCGATCATGAAGCTGCAGTACCAGACGTATTGGACCTCCGCGGCAGATGACGCCGGCCACCTGCGCTGGATCAGCGATTTCTACCGCGATGTCTATGGCGCGCCCGATGTGCCTGCGCCGCACAGCGGCACGCCGTACCCAGGCGACCGGTACGAGGGCTGCTACATCAACTACCCCGACGTCGACATGCTCGCCTACCCGTTCTGGCCGCAGCTCTACTACGGCAGCGGCGACTTGTACGCGTTTCTGCAGGATGTGAAGCGCCGGTATGATCCGAACAACATCTTCCACCACGCCATGTCCGTGCGTGTTTGATGGAGCCCTCCCATGACCAATCGTCTTCGTCGAACTTTCATGCAGTGGACCGGTAGCTTGCCTTTGCTGGGCGCTCTTCCCAAAACCGTCATGGCCCAGGCGGCCGAGCAACCTGCCGCGTCGGGCGCGCAGCCCGCAGGCAATGCACGCCCTCCCCGCTTTGCCTATGTCGGCACGTACACGTTCAATGCGCCGGGCGGCACCGCCGGTGGCCCCGCCGCACGCGGCATCTATGTGCTGGCGCCCCGCGGCGATGCATGGACGCAGGTGCAGGTCGTCGAAAGCGCGAATCCGTCGTTCCTGGCCGTGCACCCGAATCAGCGGTTCCTGTACGCCATCAACGAGCTTGAGGTGTATGAAGGCCGGCCGAACGGCAGCGCCGAGGCCTATGCGATCGACGCGCGCGACGGCAAGCTGACGCTGCTGAACCGCCAGCCGCTGTCGCTGTCGGGCACGAACCCCGCACACGTGGTCGTGTCGCCGGACGGCAAGCACCTGTGCGTGTCGATCTACAGCGGCGGCGCGTACAACCTCCTGCCGATCGGCGAGGACGGCAAGCTCGGCACCGTCTCCGGCATCTTCAAGGACACCGGCTCCGGCCCCCGCCCCGAACAGGAAGCGCCGCACGCGCACATGATGCTGTTCGACACCACCGGCGGCCACGTGATCGGCACCGACCTGGGCACCGATCGCATCAACGTGTTTGCCATTGAGGGCGGCAAGCTTGCCCCGCGTGACCGCGCGCAGCTCAAGCCCGGCAGCGGCCCGCGCCACCTGGCGCTGCATCCGCAAGGCAAGCTGCTCTACGTCATCAACGAACTGGAAGGCTCGGTCGCCTGCCACGGTTACGACCCCGCCACCGGCCACGTGCAGGAAGAGCGTCAGCGCATTTTCACCACCCCTGCCGACTACACCGGCCAGAAGAGCGGCGCCGAGCTGCTGATGCACCCGTCCGGGCGGTTCCTCTACGCCAGCAACCGGAAGCTGAAGTCCGACCACCCGCTGGCCGACAGCGTGGCCGCCTTCAGCATTGACGCCTCGGGCAAGCTCGCGCCGCTTCAGTACTGGAGCGAGGGCGTGCACTTTCCGCGGGCGATGACGATGGCGCCCGACGGCAGCCACCTCTACGTGCTCAACCAGAAGGGCGACACCATCCTGCGGCTGCGCATCGACGGCCAGACCGGCAAGCTGGACCAGCCGGCGGTGGTGGCGAAGGTGCCGACGCCGGTGTGTCTGGCATTTGCGGCATAAGCGCTACCGCCGCGCGAAAAGAAACTCTGGGCGGTGCAAGGCCGCCCAATTGCAACTCAATTGCAGCAACCCGCGCCCCGTGGGACAATCCCGCGCATGAATACCCCGGCCCCGCGCGACGATCTCGCCACTTCGCAACCCAGTTCGCCTGAAGAGGCTGCCCGCGCACGCCTGCGCGGCCTGGGCAGCCGTGTGACCGAGCCCCGCGTGCGCGTGCTCGCTGTGCTCATGCAGGGCGCCGATGCGCTCTCGCACCAGGCGGTATGCGATGCGCTGCCGGACGATTCCGGCATCGACCGCGTGACGGTCTACCGCGTGCTCGATTGGCTCGTGGCAGGCGGCATCGTCCACAAGACGGCCGGGGCCGATCGTGTCTTCCGCTTCAGCCTGGCCGAGCACGATGCCGCGCGCGAAGCGGCGCACCGCTCGCACAGTCACTTCCACTGCACGCAATGCGGGCGCGACTTCTGCTTGGAGGGTGCCGAGCCGCCGGCCATGCCGAAGGCCGCCCTGCCCGCCGGCTTCGCAGCCGACCATGCCGAACTCACCATCAAGGGCGCTTGCGCGGATTGCGCGCATCTGGCGGCCCATCACAAGACAGGAAACGCATCATGTCCAAAATGATCCCGGTCACCATCCTTACGGGCTTTCTCGGCAGCGGTAAGACCACGCTGCTCAAGCGCATCCTGACCGAACAGCACGGCATGAAGATCGCCGTGATCGAAAACGAGTTCGGCGAAGAGAACATCGACAACGACATCCTCGTGCAGGACGGCAACGAGCAGATCGTGCAGATGAGCAACGGCTGCATCTGCTGCACCATCCGGGGTGACCTGGTGAAGGGATTGTCCGACTTGCTCACGCGCCGCGACAACGGCCAGATCCAGTTCGATCGCGTGGTCATCGAGACCACCGGCGTTGCGAACCCCGGCCCCGTTGCCCAGACGTTCTTCATGGACGACGAGATCGCCAGCCGCTACCTGCTGGATGCCGTCATCACGCTGGTCGACGCCAAGCACGGCAACATGCAGCTCGACAAGCAGGAAGAGGCGCAGCGCCAGGTGGGCTTTGCCGACGCCATCTTCATCACCAAGAGCGATCTGGTGTCCGCCGACGACGTGGACGCGCTCCGCCACCGCCTGCTGCACATGAACCCCCGCGCCCCGATCCGCACCGCCAATTTTGGCGACGCGCCGATCGACACCATCTTCGATCTGCGCGGCTTCAATCTGAATGCCAAGCTGGAGATCGACCCCGACTTCCTGCGCGAAGACGGTCATGATCACAACCACGATCACGATCATGACCACGCCTGCTCGGCCGATTGCGATCACGATCACGACCACGATCATGAGCACCACGGTCACGGCCATCACCACCATCACGGGCATGCGCACCATACCGACCGCATCGCCTCGTTCGTCTTCCGCAGCGAACGGCCGTTCAACTACACCAAGCTGGAGGAGTTTCTCTCTGGCGTGCTGAACATCTACGGCGAGAAGCTGCTGCGCTACAAGGGCGTGCTGTACATGGAAGGCGTCGACCGCAAGGTCGTATTCCAGGGCGTGCACCAGCTCATGGGCAGCGATGTGGGCGGCAAATGGGACGGCGAGACCCCTTCCAACCGGATGGTGTTCATTGGTGTCGACCTGCCGCGCGAAACGATTCTGAAAGGATTGGAGAACTGCCTGGCCTGATCCGGCCGCTTTTACCCTCCTTTCGGGTGGCCCCGCCGCGCGCTTTCAGGCAGAATCCGGGCCGGATTTTGTGTCCGTGTTTCTCCGATAGTTCGGGTAAGATCGTTCAGCTACAATAGGTCGATTTAGAAGCACGTCGTCCGAAGCACGTCCGATAGGAGAGCAGGCGATGGTGACTAAGACCAAGGAAGGGCCCGGCGCCAACGTTGGAGCCGGGCAGTCCGGAACGGAGTCGGCAGCAGCCCAGGCTGCGCCAGCCACCCGAAAAAAAGCGGCAGGGGGCGCCGCTGCGGGAGAGGCAAAAGGAGGCGCGCGGGGCGGCAAGTCCGCCGCCAGCCAGAATGAGTCCGACGCATCCCCGCGCAAGGACGACGCGATAGCCGAGACGGCGCGCGATTTACCAGGATCATCTGCAGCAACCATGAGCAGCAAGAAACTACTCACCGAAGCCGAAATCCTGAAGATGAGCGACAAGGATTACATGAACGAGGCGCAGCTCGCCTTCTTCAAGGACCGGCTTGTAAAAATGCGCGATGAAATTCTCGCGAACGCCAACCAGACCACCGAGCACCTGCGCGAGACCGTGATCGTGCCGGACCCGGCAGACCGTGCCACGATCGAAGAGGAGCACGCGCTGGAGCTGCGCACGCGCGATCGCGAGCGCAAGCTGCTCAAGAAGGTCGAACAGTCGATCGCCCGCATCGATGCCAACGACTACGGCTATTGCGACGAAACCGGCGAGCCGATCGGCATTCCGCGCTTGCTCGCTCGCCCGACGGCCACGCTGACGCTGGAGGCGCAAGAGCGCCGCGAAAAGCGCCAGAAGTTGATGGGTGACTGACGCACGCGTCGCAGTTGTCTGACGCATTCATTTGATTTGGCAGCCCGGTAACTCACCGGGCTGTTTGCTTTGTTTGGCCACGAACCGAGGCCGCTGATCATGTCCCGTCCGCTTCCCGTTACCGTGCTGTCCGGCTTTTTGGGCGCCGGCAAGACCACGCTGCTCAACCACGTGCTCGCCAACCGCGAGGGCAAGCGCGTGGCCGTGATCGTCAACGACCTGTCGGACGTCAACATCGACGCGCAGCTCGTGGGCGATGGCACGGCCACCAGTGCGCAGCTTTCGCGCACCGACGAGCGCATGGTGGAGCTGTCCAACGGCTGCATCTGCTGCACGCTGCGCGAAGACCTGCTCGACGAGATCGCGCGCCTGGCGCGTGAAGACCGCTTTGACTATCTGCTCATCGAATCGACCGGCGTGGCCGAGCCGCTGCCGATTGCCGAGACGTTTACGTTTGAAGATGCTGAAGGCGACGTGCTGTCGGACCTCGCGCGCCTGGACACCATGGTCACCGTCGTTGATGCGCAGCACTTCCTGGCCGACTACGACGCTGCTGATTTTCTGTCCGATCGCGGCCAGGCCCGTGATGAGGATGACGATCGCACTGTCGTCGACTTGCTCATCGAACAGGTCGAGTTTTGTGACGTGATCGTGCTCAACAAGATCGACCTCGTGAGCGACGCCGAGCGCGAACGCCTCGCCGGCATCCTGCATTCATTGAACCCGCGGGCGCGCATCGTGCCGGCATCGTTCGGCAAGGTGCCGTTGGACGAAATCCTCAATACGCATCGTTTCGATTTCGATGCCGCATCGGCGGCGCCTGCGTGGCTGGCCGAGCTGCGCGGCGAACATGTGCCGGAGACCGAGGCGCTCGGCATCGGCAGTTTCGTCTATCGCCGCCGCGTGCCGTTTCATCCGCAGCGCCTGTGGGACCTGATGCATACCGAGTGGCTGCGCGAACACGGTCGCGTGCTGCGTTCGAAGGGCTATTTCTGGCTCGCTTCGCGGATGGACACGGCGGGCAGCTGGGGGCAGGCGGGCGGCGTCATGCGTCACGGCGGCGCCGGCGCCTGGTGGGCTGCGGTCGATGAAGCCGAGTGGCCCGACGAGGAAGAAGCCCGTGCAGACATCGCGGACAAGATGCACGACAACGGTGCGCCCGCGCAGTGGGGCGACCGCCGTCAGGAACTCGTCTTCATTGGCACAGACCTGGACGAAGCCGCGCTCATCGCGCAACTCGACACCTGCCTGCTGACCGACGCTGAATTGGCCGCCGGGCCCGAAGCGTGGGCCGCGCTGCCCGATCCATTCCCGGCGTGGGCCTACGACGACCACGACGATGACGACGGCGACGACGATCACGATCACCAACACGGTGACGACTGCGACTGCGGGCACCATCACTGAGCACGCAGACCCCCTGCTTCATCGACGTTGACACCGGCGTCGTCCGGTCCTGACAATCCCCGAACGTTTTGCTTTCGTCACGAACCATCGGGGAGTCGTCATGCCGGTCCTGCGTCTGCTGCGCGCCGCAAACCTGGTCGCAGCGCTGTCTTTTGCCACGGCGCTTTCGGCGCTCACGCCGATCGCGTCGCATGCCCAGCCGGCCTCCACGCTGGTGATTGGGCTGTCGAGCGACATCACATCGCTCGATCCGCACTTCCACAACGTCACGCCCAATTCGAACGTTGCCGAGCATATGTTCGAGGCGCTGATCGCCAAGGACGAGAAGATGCGCATGAAGCCCGGCCTCGCCATGTCGTGGAAAGCCCTGAGCGATACGGTGTGGGAGGTGAAGCTGCGTCCGGGCGTGCACTTCCATGACGGCAGCGAGTTCACCTCGGCCGATGTCGTGTATTCGCTCGCGCGCCCCGCCACCATCAAGAACAGCCCGTCGCCGTTTACGATCTACACGCGGGGCTTCAAGGAGGTGACGGCCGTCGACAAGCTGACCGTGCGCATCACCACGAACGGCCCGTACCCGCTGGTGCCGAACGATTTGTCGACCATCTACATGGTGTCGAAGAAGGCCGTGGAAAAAGCTGGCCCAGACGACTTCAACAACGGCCGCGCCATGGTCGGGACCGGGCCGTACAAGTTCGTCTCCTTTAGCCGGGGCGATCGCGTTGAACTCGCGCGCTTTGACGGCTACTGGGGCAAGAAGCCGCAATGGCAGCACGTGACGCTGCGCATTTTGACGGCGGACGCACCGCGCGTGGCGGCGCTGCTGGCTGGCGACGTGCAGGTCATCGAGAACGTGCCGAGTTCCGACATCAAGAAGCTGTCGACCAACCCGGCGGTGACGGTGTTCAAGATGCCGGTGTTCCGCATGATGTATCTGCATATGGATTCGAACCGCGATGTGTCGCCGTTCGTGACCGACAAGGCAGGCAAGCCACTGCCGAAGAATCCGCTCAAGGACGCACGCGTGCGCGAGGCGATCTCGCTGGCGATCTCGCGCCAGGCCATCGTCGACCGCGTGATGGAAGGCGCGGCCGAACCGACGGGCCAACTCGTGAACAGCGCGCTGTTCGGCCACGTGCCGGGCCTGAATGCACCTGCGGCAGACCCGGCCGCAGCGAAGAAACTGCTGGCCCAGGCCGGCTACCCTGACGGTTTTGCCATCACGCTGCACGCCACCAACAACCGTTATCCGAACGATGACCGCGTCGCGCAGGTGGTCGCTTCGATGCTTTCGCGGGTGGGTATTGCCACCAAGGTCGAGACGCTGCCGTCGGCGTCATTCTTCACGCGAGCGAACAAGCTGGACTTTTCGTTCCTGCAGGCCGGCTGGGGTGCGGATACGGGTGAAGCCAGTTCCAGCCTGAAAGCGCTGCTGGCGACGTACGACCCGGCGCGCGGCTGGGGTGCGTCCAATCGCGGTCGCTATTCGAACCCGGCGCTCGATGCCAAGCTGACCGAAGCGCTGCAGACCCTGGACGACAGCAAGCGAGAGCGGCTGCTGCAGGAAGCCACGGAAATCGGCATGCGCGATGACGGTGTGATTCCGCTCTACTTCAATATCAACGTGTGGGCGGCGCGCAAGGGCTATACGGTGATGCCGCGTCTTGATGAGCGCACTTACGCCTTCGACGTGACGCGCTAAGCGGGGAGCAAACGGCGTAGGAAGCGATTTCCGGCGCACAAAAAGTGTGCGTTGTGACGGAAATCAGGCTTGAAATCCTCCGGGCTGGCGTCAAGTATGAAGTTCTTTGGCCGGCCCGCTGGGGGCCGCGCCAAGCCGGACCCTAGGAACAAGCGCATGGAACAGTATCACGGCACTACCATCGTCAGCGTGCGGCGCGGCAACCAGGTTGCGCTCGGCGGCGACGGGCAGGTCACGCTCGGCAACATCGTCATGAAGGGCTCGGCCCGCAAGGTGCGCGCCATCTACGACGGCAAGGTGCTGGTCGGCTTTGCCGGCGCCACCGCCGACGCCTTCTCCCTGCTCGACCGTTTTGAAGCCAAGCTGCAGAAGCATCAAGGCAACTTGCTGCGCTCGGCGGTCGACCTCGCCAAGGACTGGCGCACCGACCGCGCCCTGCGCCACCTTGAGGCGATGCTGATCGTCGCCGACCGCGAAGCCACGCTCATCATCACCGGCAATGGCGACGTGCTGGACCCCGAAGGCGGCATTGCTGCCATTGGCTCGGGCGGCTCGTATGCCCAATCGGCCGCCAAGGCCCTGATGGAGAACACCGACCTCGCCCCGCGCGATGTGGTGGAAAAATCGCTGCGGATCGCCGGCGAACTCTGCATCTATACCAACACCAATTTCGTGATCGAGACGCTCGAATAACGAACGCCCCCATCGACAGGATTCCCATGTCTGAAACCATGACGCCGTCGGAAATCGTCTCCGAACTAGACAAGCACATCATCGGCCAGCACAAGGCCAAGAAGGCTGTGGCCGTGGCGCTGCGCAACCGTTGGCGCCGCCAGCAGGTGGGAGACCCGCTGCGCCAGGAAATCACGCCCAAGAACATCCTGATGATCGGGCCGACCGGCGTGGGCAAGACCGAGATTGCGCGGCGCCTCGCCAAGCTCGCCGACGCACCGTTCATCAAGATCGAGGCGACGAAGTTCACGGAGGTCGGCTACGTCGGCCGTGACGTCGACACCATCGTGCGCGATCTCGCCGAGATGGCCGTCAAGCAGACGCGCGAATCCGAGATGAAGAAGGTGCGCGCCAAGGCCGAAGATGCAGCCGAAGACCGCATTCTTGACGTGCTGATCCCGCCGCCGCGCGATATCGGCTTTGCGCAGCCAGAAGAGAAGGATTCGACCGCGCGCCAGACCTTCCGCAAGAAACTGCGCGAAGGCCAGCTCGACGATAAGGAAATCGAACTGGAAGTGTCGGCCGGCGTGCCCAGCATGGACATCATGGGGCCGCCCGGCATGGAAGACATGACCGAGCAGATCCGCTCGATGTTCGCGGGCCTGGGCCAGGGCAAGAAGAACCGTCGCAAGATGAAGGTGAAGGAAGCCTTCAAGCTGCTGATCGACGAAGAAGCCGCGAAGCTCGTGAACGAAGATGAGCTGAAGCAGAAGGCGGTCGCCAACGTCGAGCAGAACGGCATCGTGTTCCTGGACGAGATCGACAAGATCGCGAGCCGCAGCGAATACGGCGGCGGCGAGGTATCGCGCCAGGGCGTGCAGCGTGACTTGCTGCCGCTGGTGGAAGGTACGACCGTCAACACGAAGTACGGGATGATCAAGACCGATCACATCCTGTTCATCGCGTCGGGCGCGTTTCATCTGTCCAAGCCGAGCGATCTGATTCCCGAACTGCAGGGCCGTTTCCCGATTCGCGTGGAGCTGGATTCGCTGTCGGTTGAGGATTTCCGGGCGATTCTCACGCAGACGGACGCGAGTCTGACCAAGCAATATCAGGCACTGCTGAAGACGGAAGGTGTCGACCTTGTGTTTGCGGAAGACGGTATCCGCCGCTTGGCGGAGATCGCCTGCTCGGTCAACGAGAAGGTCGAGAACATCGGCGCGCGCCGCTTGTACACGGTGATGGAGCGGCTGCTTGAAGATCTGTCGTTCCACGCGCACAAATCGTCAGGCGAGACCGTGACCATCGACGCCGCGTACGTCGACGAGCGCTTGAACGAGCTGTCGGGCAACGAAGATCTGTCGCGCTACGTGCTGTAAGCATGTAAGCAACGCATTCCATATGCATTTCGGGCCGCATCGGAGACGATGCGGCCCGTTTCGTTTGGAGGGCGGCAAACCTAGGCGCAGCAAGGGTTTGCTCAGGATCACCCGGAGTCGGGTCCGTTATCTGCTGAAGAAGGTGGTGCCGCACAGACAATGCGCGCCGCGCACCTGGCGTGCGCGATTCCAATCACGACAAGGAGAGAAGCGTATGAAACCGATCCAACGCCTGGCCCTGTGTTGCGTGCTCGCCTGCGCCCCGTTGGGCATTGCCCATGCCCAACTTACTCCCGCGCCGACCGGCCCCGCCGGTGCCTCCGCACCGAACGATGCCAAGCGCGCCGCTTACGACAGTGCCGTCAAACAAGCCGATGCCAATTACAAGGCCGCCAAGGACAAGTGCGATGCGATGAAGGGCAATGACCGCGACGTCTGCCGCGCGCAGGCCAAGGGCGATTACAACGTCGCCAAAGCCAACGCGATGGTGGAGCGCGATGGCACTGAAGCCGCCCGCAACCGCGCCGCCAAGGAAAAGGCGGAGGCCGACTACGACGTCGCCAAGACGAAGTGCGATGCCATGAAGGGCAACGAAAAGGACACCTGTGTGAAGGACGCGAAGGCTGCCTACACGCGTGCCAAGGCCGGCGACGAAGTGAGCCATGCCAAGGCTACCGGCGATGCCAAGGACGTAAGCGAAGCGCGCCGCGATGCCGTCAAGGACACCAACGACGCCAATTACAAGGCCGCGAAGGAGCGCTGCGACGCCATGTCGGGCGATGCCAAGACGAAGTGCCAGAACGACGTGGCTGCCAAGTTCAAGAAGTAAGCCACCCTGAAAGGTCGACACGGGCGGCCTGCGGGTCGCCCATGTTTTGTTTCAATCTCTCACTCGCAACGGAGGACGTATGAACTGGGACCAGATCGAAGGTAAATGGGATCAAGCCAAGGGCAAGGTCAAGGAGAAGTGGGGCCAGCTCACCGACGATGACCTGACCGTGATCCGCGGCAAGCGCGACCAGCTTGCCGGCAAGATCCAGGAACGTTACGGCTACACGAAGGAGCGCGCCGAAGACGAACTCAAGGCGTGGGAGCGCGACACCCGCTGGTGATGCCGCGCTGATGTAGCCTCGCGGCCGGCGCTTATTTGGCGACCGGTCGCTTGCCCAGCTTGCGCTGCAGCGTGCGCCGGTGCATGTTCAGCGCCCGCGCCGTGGCGGAGATATTGCCGCCGTGTTCAGCCAGCACGCGTTGGATGTGCTCCCACTCCAGGCGCGCGACGGACAGCGGTGCTGGGTTTTCCATGGTCTGCTCGGCCACGGCTTCAGACACGCCCACCTGCAGCGCAAGCAGAATCGAATCGACATTGGCCGGCTTGGCCAGGTATTCGTCAGCCCCGAGCTTGACCGCCTGCACGGCCGTGGCAATGCTCGCGTAGCCCGTGAGGATCAGCATGCGCGCGTCGGGTAGCGCCTGGCGCAGCGGGGCAATCCAATGCAGGCCGGAATCCGTGCCGCCATGGGGCATCAGGCCCTTGTCGCTGGCGGCCAAATGCAGATCGACGGTGACATACGAGAACCGCGTCTGGCGCGCCAGGGCCAACGCCTCGCCGCCGGTGTGGGCGATCTGCGGAGCAAAGCCGCGCCGCGTGAGCGCGCGCGCCAGTGTCTGCGCAAAGACATCGTCGTCGTCGAGGATCAGAAAGGGGGCGGGCTGCTGCATGGTGTTCTCCGGGGCCGTACGCGCACGGGGCTGCGTCAGGCCGTCTCGTTATGTGAAGAGGGTGGGCGCGCCCATGATGGGCGCGGCCGCGTGTTCCATCGGACCGCCGACCGGCAGTCGGAGTTCGGCAATGGCGCCTTGCGGCGGGTTCGGACGCAGCACCACGGTACCACCCAGGCGGCGCGCGGTGGTCGAGGCCAGGTACAGTCCGATGCCGTGACCGCCGTGGCGGCTGGGCACCGGTGTGCGGCCGAGCGACGTCCGCAGGTCTTCCGGCAGACCCAACCCCGTATCCACGATCGACAGCACGATCTGCGGCGGCATATCGCGGAGCACGTCCGGGTTGGCGTCGATCTTGGCGGTCAGCAGCAGCGGCACGAGGTCGCGCCCGGCGTGGTGCTGGCTGCGGGCGGCGTTGTCCAACAGGATGGTCAGGATCTGGCCGACGTTCACTGCATCCAACGCCACCGCTTGCGCGGCAGGCGACGTCTCCGTGTGAAGGCGGATGTCCGGATGCCGCAACTGCCATGTCTGCGTGAAATCCGGAAGCCATTGGCCAAGCGGTTCGGGCCCGCCGTCGCTGGGTTTGCGCTGCAGGCGCGCCAGGGCGGCGCGGCACAGTTCGAGCTGCTGTTCGATGGCGCGCAGGTCTTCGCGGTACGGGCCGAGCGGAGAATCGGGCTGCTTCGCGTCGTGCTGCAGCTCGCCGGTGATGACGGCCACCGTAGACAACGGGGTGCCCATCTCGTGCGCCACGCTCGCGCCTTGCGACATCAAGGCTTCGATGCGTTGCTCGCGCAGCAGTCGCTCGCGTGCTTCGGTCAGCTGCGCTTCGCTCTCGCGCAGTGCGGCGGACAGGCGCGCCGTAAAGCCGGCGATCATCGCGCTGCTGGCCACGAAGTCGATCCACATGCCGGCCAGGTGATACGCCACCGCATCGGCCTGGTTTGCCAGCTTCAGCGGGATGTAGTTGCCGAGCATCATGCTGTAGGCGGCCAGCGCGTAGAGCGTCAGGCCCACCACGTGTGCAATCGGCAGCATGGCCGCAGCAATCGCCAGCGCCGGCAGGTAGAACGAGACGAACGGGTTGGTCGCGCCGCCCGTGAAATACAGCAGGGCGGACAGCGCGGTCAGGTCCACCAGCAGTTGAACGGTGATCTCGATATGCTGCACGGGCCGGTTGCGCCGCACCCGCCATCCGGTGAGCAGGTTGAACAGCGCGTGCAGGCCCATCACGCTCAGCAGCGGCACCACCGGCAGCTGCACGCCAAACACCAGCGGCGCGAGCAGCATCAGGACCAGCTGGGTGGCCAGCAGGCTCCATCGCAGCCAGAAGAGGCGGCGTAGACTGGATGCGTCCAGCAGTGGCGCGGCAAGAGACAGGGTGGAAAGCATGGTGGACAAGTGTAAACGTGCGCACCGCGCGGTTCTCCGTGCGGCGATGCGTCAATCAGCCGCACAATTGTGCACCCAACCTATCTCCCCACAAACGCTGTGCTTTAATGCGCAGCACGTTTGTCCCGACAGGAGCCCTTGATGATGACGTCCCGATCGATCCGTTCTTCCGCTTGTCTGGCTGTGCTTGCTGCTGGCCTGCTTGCCAGCGCCGCCGCGTTCGCACAGGTCACGGTGCAGGACGCCTGGGTGCGCGGCACTGTGCCAGGCCAGACGTCCAGCGGCGCGTTCATGACGCTGCAATCGGCCGACGGCGCCAAGGTGGTGGGCGTGTCGACGCCCGTGGCCGGCACGGCCGAGATTCACGAGATGAAGATGGAAGGCAACGTCATGCGCATGCGCGCCGTCCAGTCGCTGGAGCTGCCGAAGGGCCAGACGGTGCAGCTCAAGCCGGGCGGCTACCACGTGATGCTCATGGACCTCAAGCAGCCGCTCGCCAAGGACGCCACCGTGCCGCTCACGCTGAAGGTGGAGCTGGCCGACAAGCGCGTCGTCGAGCAGAAGGTCGAGGCGCGTGTGCGCGACCTGACCGCCGGCAACATGCCCGCCATGAACCACGGCGGCGAACACAAACATTGATGGCTTGCGGCGAGTGTCGCTTCAAGCCAAGCAAGGGAGCATTCCCATGGCTAACAAGACACTGGGCACTCGCCAGAAACTGACGTTCCGCATCGAGCCTTCAACGAAGGCCGGCACTGCGCGCCCGCGCAACGTTCTCGTGCCGCTTGCCCGCGGCCGCAAGGCCGGCGCCCACACCGAAGGCGGTCACGCAGAGCGCCAGCGCGGCCGGGCCGAGGTCCGCCGCGCCCTCCGCACGCTGGACGACGACAGCCAAGACAAAGACTGATCAGGTCGCTTCAGACGCTGCCCGCGCCTGCGCAATCGCTTCGCGCAGGCAACGCTGGCAGCGACAGCCCTGCCCGGGGCGCCGCGCGCTGGCCGGCAGCGTTTCTTCGGTCATGCACCAGCACGTCGCGTCGGGCTGCTTACCGTCGCCGATCGCTCCGCAGCGCATCTGTGCGCCGCAGACCGCGCATACCGTGTTGGCGGCAGACGAGGTCACCCTTGGCTGCTCCCGTCTTCGTCTTGCCCAAGCTTGTGCATCGCCTGGCGCAAAAAACCCATCTGATGCGAGAACCGCGTACACGCATCGCAGGCAAACAGATGTACGCGCAAGCGTAGCCGCTCGCCTGTGGAGAGGTCGCGGTCCATCTTCGACACCAGCATGCGGTGGGCTTCTTTGCAGGTGGGCAGTCCCCAGCGGTTCGGCATGGTTGTTCTCTGTGATGCGGCTTAGGTGCGCCTACGGGCAATTCAGGCGGCGGCGGGCTGATTGCCGAACCAGTGCAGGTCAAGGCACTCGCGCAGGCGCATGCGGGCACGGTAAAGCAGTGCCCAGGCATTGGTCGCGGTGATCTGCAATTCCTGACAGATTTCGTCGGTTTCCAGCTCCAGCCACTCGCGCATCATGAAGACGCGGCCAACACGTGGCGGTAGCCGATCAACGCACATCTGCAGCACGTCGAAGAACTCGCGCCGTGACAGCGCGGCATCGGGGTCGCCCCAGTCGGACGGCGGGCTGGTGTAGTGGCCGTCGGCGGCGAACAGGCTGTCGAAGACGGCCTCGTCGGAACGCATGCCGGCCTCGTCGGATTCACCGCCCGCAAGCAGCGAGACGCGCACTTCGCGGCGCCCCGAGCGGATCGCATCGATGATCTTGTGCTTGAGGATGCCGATCACGTAAGTCTTGAGCGAGGCGTTGCCGGCAAAGCGCTCCGGGTGCTCGAGCACGGCCAGGATGGTGTCGGCCACCGTGTCTTCTGCCAGGGCCGTGTCGCGCAATTGCAGTTGCGCAAACCGCAGCAGGTGAGGGCGCAGCGCGTCGAGTTGGTCGGGTGCGATGGCCATGTTTCCCCAGGGTGTTCTTTGTCCGCAACGGTTTGTCAGGCACGCAAGCTGCGGCCAGGACCGCGCGGGCTTTTCTTGTAAAATCGCGCCTGCCGAAAATGGGCTGCTGCATTTTGTGCGGCACGCGACATTCGGCGCTCCATCATACCCGCCTCAATCCGCCCAATCCCGGATGTCACCGTCATGACCGCTTCTGCTGCCCCCGACCCTGCTGGCCTCGCCCCCGAACTCGCACACATTGCGCCGGCGTTGAAGGCTGAAATTCTCGCACAGGCCCTGCCTTACATCCGCAAGTTCCATGGCAAGACCATCGTCATCAAGTACGGTGGCAACGCCATGACGGAGGAGAAGCTGAAGCATGGCTTCGCGCGCGACGTGATCCTGCTCAAGCTGGTCGGCATGAACCCGGTGGTGGTGCACGGCGGCGGCCCGCAGATTGACGAAGCCCTGAAGAAGGTCGGCAAGCAAGGCACCTTCATCCAGGGCATGCGCGTGACCGACGAAGAGACCATGGAAGTGGTCGAGTGGGTGCTTGGCGGCGAAGTCCAGCAGGACATCGTCATGCTGATCAACCAATACGGCGGCCAGGCGGTCGGCCTGACCGGCAAGGACGGCGGCCTGATTCGCGCCAAGAAGCTGAAGATGCCGGACCGGGAGAAGCCGGGCGAATTCATCGACATCGGCTTCGTGGGCGACATCGAGACGATCAACCCGGCCGTGGTCAAGGCGCTGCAGGACGACGCGTTCATTCCGGTCATTTCGCCCATCGGTTTCTCTGACGAAGGCCAGGCCTACAACATCAACGCCGACGTCGTGGCCGGCAAGATGGCCGAGATCCTGAAGGCTGAGAAGCTGGTCATGATGACCAACATTCCGGGCGTGATGGACAAGCAGGGCAATCTGCTGACCGACCTGTCGGCGCGCGAGATCGACGAGCTGTTTGCCGACGGCACGATCTCGGGCGGCATGCTGCCGAAGATTTCGTCGGCGCTGGATGCTGCCAAGAGCGGCGTGAACTCCGTGCACATCGTCGATGGCCGCATCGAGCATTCGCTGCTGCTGGAAATCCTGACCGAACAGGCGTTCGGCACGATGATCCGCTCGCACTGATGCGAACCACCCGGGCGGTGCGGGTGCGCCATGCTGCGCGCGCCTTCCCGCGCGAGGTGCCGGCGGGCTCCGCGCCCGCCCGGCAGCCGGTCTGGCTGTTCGACCTCGACAACACCCTCCACCACGCCTCCCACGCGATCTTTCCGCAGATCAACCGGCTGATGACGGCGTACGTGGCGCGCGTGCTCGGCACGGATGACGCCACGGCCAGCCAGGTGCGTGTGGACTATTGGCGCCGCTATGGCGCCACGATTCTCGGCATGGTCCGCCATCACGGCGTCGACCCCGATGATTTCCTGGCCGAGGCACACCGCTTTGAAGACCTGCGCGCCATGGTGCGCGCCGAACGCGGCCTCGCCCAACTGCTGCGCGCCCTGCCGGGGCGCAAGATCCTGCTGACTAACGCGCCGGTTGCCTACGCGCGCGAGGTGCTGCGCCTCATTGGCCTGAAACGCGCATTCCTGCGCGAAATTGCCGTCGAGCACATGTGGGTGCACCGGCGCCTGCGCCCGAAACCCGATCCGCTGATGCTGCGCCGCTTGCTCGCCCGCGAGCGTATTGCGCCATCGCGCGCCATCCTCGTCGAAGACACGCTTTCTCACCTCAAACGCTATCGGCGCCTGGGGATCGGCACGGTGTGGGTGACAGGCTACCTGCGGCGCGTGCCGCCTGGCGGGCAGCCGACGTCCACTGCCGACGCATTGCATCCAATGCAAGCGGCGGCCGTTGGCGCGCGTGCAAATTCACCACATCAACCGGCCGCCACACCGATTTTGTTCGCCAACCGGCCCGGCTATGTGAGCGTGAAAGTAAAATCGGTGCTTCAACTAAAACGAAGGCTTGTTCGACGCGGCTAGGCAGTGGTAACTCCGCGCTCAGAACGGGAGAGGGGCCAGGAAGTCATGAGCAACGCGCAAACGGAGTTTCCGACCGCCGAGCCGGTCGCGGACGTCGCCATAGAAGCACCGCCGGTACGCAAACGGCCCCGCCCAGGCGAGCGCCGCGTGCAGATTCTGCAGACGCTCGCCGGCATGCTCGAGCATCCGCGTGGAGAAAAGATCACAACGGCTGGGCTGGCTGCACGGCTGGATGTGTCCGAAGCGGCGCTGTACCGCCACTTCGCCAGCAAGGCGCAGATGTTCGAAGGGCTGATCGAATTCATCGAGCAGACCGTCTTCGGCCTCATCAATCAGATCACGCTGCGTGAAGAACACGGCTTGCGGCAGGCGCATGCCATCGCGCACATGCTGCTGTCGTTTGCCGACAAGAATCCGGGCATGACGCGTGTGCTGGTGGGCGATGCGCTGGTCGGCGAAGACGAGCGCCTGCCCGAGCGCATGGCGCAATGCCTGGATCGCATCGAGGCATCGCTCAAGCAGAGCCTGCGCATGGCGGTCACGCAGGGCGCCTGGCCGGCGGATACCGACATCGCGTCGCGTGCCAACCTGCTCGTCTGCGCGGTGCTGGGGCGCTGGCATCGGTATGCAAAGAGCGGTTTCCGGAAGTCTCCGGTGGAAGGTGCGGATGCGCAGTTGCGCGTGCTGTTGGCCTGAGCGTGCATCCCCCAAACAAAAGCCCCGCATTCGGGGCTTTTTTGTTGCGCACGCCGTAGGTCAGCCAACGGTGCGTATCGCTTCCGCCAAGGTATGAAACCGCGCCGCAATCTGCTCGGTTTCCACGTGGCCATAGCCCAGCAGCAGCCCAGGCAGGCGGCGCGCATCGTCCTGGTAATACCGTGAGAGCGGCCGCGTGACGACGTCGTTGGCAAGCGCCAGATCCGCCACGGCCACATCGTCGGTGCCGGCCGGCAAGCCCAGCACGAGATGCAGGCCGGACGCGCCATCGTGCACGGGCAGCGCGTCGCCAAACTCGCGGTTGATGGAAGCCAGCAGCGTTTCACGCCGTTCCGCATAGACGCCGCGCATGCGCCGGATGTGCGAGACGAAATGGCCTTCCGCAATGAAGTCCGCCAGCACCGCCTGCGTGAGGATCTGGCCGCCGCGGAACATCTCCGACAAGCCCGTCGTAAATGCATCGGCCAGCGCGGGCGGCACGACCAGATAGCCGATCCGCAAGCTCGGGAACAGCACCTTCGAGAACGTGCCCATGTAGAGGACGCGCCCGCCTTCATCCAGCCCTTGCAATGACGGCAGCGGGCGGCTGCCGTAGCGGAATTCGCTGTCGTAGTCGTCTTCGACGATCCACGCATCGGTGGCGTGTGCGGTGGCCAGCAGCGCGCGGCGTCGCGCCAGGCTCATCACCGAGCCGAGCGGGTATTGGTGCGAGGGCGAAACCACCATGAGCTTGGGCGGCTTGCTGCGCTGGCGCCCGCGCGTGGGGATGTCGAAGCGCATGCCTTCGTCGTCCACCGGCAACGGCACCGTGCGTACGCCCGCAGCGGTGAGTACGCTGCGCACGCCCCAGTAACCCGGGTCTTCGGTCCATGCGCTGTCGCCGGCGTCGCACAGCAGTTGCGCGATCAGCTGGAGCGACGGATGGATGCCCGCGGTGATGATGATCTGCTCGGGCTCGCAGCGCACGCCACGCGCGGTGCGCAGGTAGTCGGCCAGCGCGGTGCGCAGCGGCAAGTAACCCGCGCCTACGGGATACGTCAGCAATGCGGGCGACGGCTTGCGTAGCAGCCGGTTGTGCAGGCGCGACCAGATGCGCGCCGGAAACATCCGCACTTCAGGCACGCCCGGCATGAAGGCGCCCCATTGGCGCGAGCTGGCGCCTGCATCGCGCACCAGCGCACGGCCGCGCGTCGAAAGCATCGGCGCAGACGGTGCGGCTGCCTCGGCGATCGGCGCGGCGGCCACTGCGGCAACGGCTGCGGCCGGTGCAGGCGCCGCGTCCAACCGGTCCGGCGCGGTATCGGCGACGAAGGTGCCGCTGCCCACGCCCGCCGAGACATAGCCTTCCACACCGAGTTGCTCGTAGACGTGGATGACCGTGTTGCGCGCGATGCCCAGCTCGGTCGCCAGCTGCCGCGACGACGGCAGGCGGGTGCCCGGCTGCAGTTCGTCGCGCAGGATGCCCTCTTGCAGCACGCGATACAGACGGCGGTGGTCGGGCTCGCCGCCCGGCCCGGCACGGTCGAAGCGGCGCTGCAGGTAGTCGACCAGCATGCTGGCGCGGTGCGTAGGTGAGTGGTCGGCCATGGCGGGTGATGGAGCCAAAGTGGTTCCAAAAGAAAAACCTGATTGGGTCTTATTGTACAGAGCCAATGGCGCCACACTGGCTCGCATCCGACCTTTCTTGACCCAACGCACACGACCGCCATGAACGCCCGAGACCCGCAACAGAACGCCCAATGGAATGCCCGCCGCCTCGCCGCTACGCCGCGCGGTGTCGGTGTGATGACCGACCGCTACGCCGAGCGTGCCGAGAACGCGCTGTTCTGGGACGTCGAAGGCCGCCGCTACATCGACTTCGCGGCTGGCATTGCCGTGGTCAACACGGGCCACCGCCACCCGCGGCTGGTGCAGGCTGTGCGCGAGCAGCTGGATCACTTCACGCATACCGCTTTCCAGATCGTGCCGTACGGCTCGTACGTCGAATTGGCCGAGCGCCTGAACACGATCACGCCCGGCACGCACGCCAAGAAGACCGCGTTCTTCACCACCGGCGCCGAGGCTGTCGAAAACGCCATCAAGATCGCACGGGCGCACACGGGCCGCCCGGGTGTCATTGCACTCACGGGCGCCTTCCACGGCCGCACGTTCATGGGCATGTCGCTGACGGGCAAGGTGGTGCCGTACAAGACGGGCTTCGGGCCGTTCCCGGGCAGCATCTACCACGTGCCCGCGCCGGTCGCGCTGCATGGCGTGAGCACGCAGGATGCGCTGGATGCCATCCAGCGCTTGTTCAAGGCCGATATCGATCCGCGCCAGGTGGCGGCCATCATTTTCGAGCCGGTGCAGGGCGAGGGCGGCTTCTACCAGATGCCTGCCGACTTTGTGCGTGCCATCCGCGCACTGTGCGACGAGCACGGCATCGTGATGATCGCCGACGAAGTGCAAACCGGCTTTGCCCGCACCGGCAAGCTGTTTGCCATGGAGCACACCGGCGTGCTGCCGGACATCACGACGATGGCCAAGGGCCTGGCCGGCGGCCTGCCGCTGTCTGCTGTCACGGGCCGCGCAGAGATCATGGACGCACCTGCTCCGGGCGGGCTCGGCGGCACCTATGCCGGCAATCCGCTGGCGGTGGCGTCCGCACATGCCGTGCTCGACATCATTGCCGACGAGAAACTCTGCGAGCGCTCCGCCGCGCTGGGCGCACGTCTGGTCGATGCACTGAACGCTGCCAAGGCCAAGCAGCCACGCATTGCAGAAGTGCGCGGCGTGGGCGCGATGGTTGCTGTCGAATTCAACACGCCGGACGGCAAGCCCGACGCCGATTTCACCAAGCTCGTGCAGCAACGGGCGCTCGAAGCCGGCCTGCTCCTGCTGTCGTGCGGCGTGTACGGCAACGTGATCCGCTTCCTGTTCCCGCTCACGATTGAAGACGCGGTATTCGAAGAGGGCCTTGCCATCCTGCAACGCGCACTGGAGGGCTGACACCATGACCCGCACCGATTTGCCGAGCGCGCCGGTTACGCCGCCGATCGCACTGAAAGACCCCGGCCTGTGGCGCACGCAGGCGTTCCTCGCCGGCACTTGGGCCGATGCCGACGACGGCGCCACGCGCGACGTGACCGATCCGGCCACGGGCCGCAAGATCGGCACCGTGCCCGGCATGGGCGCCGCCGAAACGCGCCGCGCCATCGATGCCGCCCAGGTTGCACAACGCGCCTGGCGCAAGGTGAGCGCACGCGATCGCGCCAAAATCCTGCGCAAGCTGGCCGATCTGATGATGGAGCACCAGCAGGACCTTGCGGCCATTCTCACGGCCGAGCAAGGCAAGCCGCTGCCCGAAGCCGCCGGTGAAATCGCTTACGCCGCGTCGTTCATCGAATGGTTTGCGGAAGAGGCACGCCGCATTTACGGCGACACCATTCCGTCGCCGCAGGGCGATCGCCGCATCGTCGTGCAGAAGGAGCCGATCGGCGTGAGCGCGGCCATCACGCCGTGGAATTTCCCCATCGCGATGATGACGCGCAAGGTCGGCCCCGCGCTGGCGGCGGGCTGCTCGATGGTGGTCAAGCCGGCGCTGGAAACGCCCTACTCTGCGCTCGCGTTTGCCGAGTTGGCGGCGCGCGCCGGCGTGCCGGCAGGCTTGCTGTCGATCGTCACCGGCGATTCGCAGGCGATTGGCGGCGAGCTGACGTCCAACCCTGTCGTGCGCAAGCTCAGCTTCACGGGCTCGACGGCCGTGGGTCGTTTGCTGATGCGCCAGTGCGCGGACGACATCAAGAAGCTTTCGCTCGAGTTGGGCGGCAACGCGCCGTTCATCGTGTTCGACGATGCCGACGTCGATGCGGCCGTGGAAGGCGCGATGATCGCCAAGTACCGCAACGCGGGCCAGACCTGCGTGTGCGCGAACCGCTTCTACGTGCAGCGCGGCATCTACGACACCTTCGCTGCCAAGCTGGCCGACGCGGTGCGTGCGCTGCGCGTGGGCAACGGCACGGAGCCCGGCGTGCAGCAGGGCCCGCTGATCCACATGCGCGCGATGGAGAAGGTGCAACAGCATCTGGACGACGCCGTACGCCAGGGCGCCCGCGTGCTGGTCGGTGGCAAGCCGCATGCGTTGTCCGCACAGGGCGGCGCGTTCTTCGAGCCGACGGTCGTCGTCGATGCGAAGCCAGGCATGCTGGTCGCGCATGAAGAAACGTTCGGCCCGCTGGCGGCGCTCATTCCTTTCGATACGGAAGACGAAGCCGTGGCGGCCGCAAACGACACCGAGTTCGGTCTCGCCGCGTATTTCTACACGCGCGATCTGGGCCGTGCCTGGCGTGTTTCGGATGCGTTGGAGTCGGGCATGGTCGGCGTCAATACGGGGCTGATCTCGACGGCGGAGGCGCCGTTTGGCGGCGTCAAGCAATCGGGGCTGGGCCGCGAAGGCTCGAAATACGGCATCGACGAGTACCTGGAGATCAAGTACATCAACATGGCCGGCCTTTGAGCCTGCGGATGGTCGGGATCGGACGCATCACGCTGCGGTGATGCGTCCGCCGCCGCTTGCTCTATAATCACCCTTCTCTGGCGCGCCGATTTGACGACTGGCTTGCGGGCGCGCGGGAGTCCAGACATACACGCATGTGGCTCTGGGCTCTCATTACAAATGCGGCTAAAGAGGTTCGGTCAGAGCGGGGGTGGTGAAAGCAAGCGCCCCACGTGCGCCACATGAGAACCCGATTGGTTGCGTGAACAGCGTTGCCGGTCGGGTTTTTTCTTTGGTGCCATGACAGACATCCAGGCTGACCCCGCGGTCACCGCAGCCGATGCGGCGCAGGCCGATCCCTCCACTCCGAAGGCACATCAGGGCAAACCGGCCAACGCCATCGGCCTGGTCGTGCCCGAGCGCATGCACTTTGCCGAGCCGCTGCAACTGCGCAACGGCTCGCAGATCAGCGGCTACGACCTGATGGTCGAAACCTACGGCACGCTCAATGCCGACCGTTCCAACGCCGTGCTGGTCTGCCACGCGCTCAACGCCTCGCACCACGTGGCCGGCGTGCACGCCGAGGGCGAAGTCGGCTGGTGGGACAACATGGTCGGCCCCGGCAAGCCGGTCGACACCAACCGCTTCTTCGTCATCGGGGTGAACAACCTCGGTTCGTGTTTCGGCTCGACCGGCCCCATGAGCCCGCATCCGGAAACCGGCCTGCCTTATGGCGCGCGCTTTCCCGTGGTGACGGTGGAAGACTGGGTAAACGCCCAGGCGCGCGTGGCGGATCGTTTCGGCATCCAGCAATTTGCGGCGGTGATGGGCGGCAGCCTTGGCGGCATGCAGGCGCTGGCCTGGAGCCTGATGTATCCCGATCGGCTGCGGCACTGCGTGGTGGTGGCCTCTACGCCCAAGCTGTCGGCGCAGAACATCGCCTTCAACGAAGTGGCGCGCAGCGCGATTCTGTCCGACCCCGATTTCCACGGCGGCGATTACTACGCGCACAACGTCAAGCCTAAGCGCGGCCTGCGCGTGGCGCGGATGATCGGTCACATCACCTATCTGTCGGACGAAGACATGGCCGCAAAATTCGGCCGCGAGCTGAAGGCGGAGGACATCCGTTTCTCCTTCGACGTCGAGTTCCAGGTCGAGAGCTACCTGCGCTACCAGGGCGACAAGTTTGCCGAGTATTTCGATGCGAACACGTATCTGCTCATCACGCGCGCGCTCGATTACTTCGACCCCGCACTGGCCTACGGCGGCAGCCTGACCAAGGCCGTTGCGCATACCAAGGCGAGTTACCTCGTCGTCAGCTTCATGACCGACTGGCGATTCGCGCCGGCGCGCAGCCGGGAGCTGGTCAAGGCGCTGCTCGACAACAAGCATCCCGTCACCTACGGCGAGATCGACGCACCCCACGGCCACGACGCTTTCCTGCTGGAAGACGCGCGCTACCACGCGCTGGTGCGCGCCTATTACGAACGCATCGCCCAGGAGATCGGCGCATGACAACGCAAACGCTGAACCCCGCTGCGCCGTCCGCGGTACCGAACATCCTGGCCGATCGCGCGGACTTCCGTGCCATCGCCCGCTGGATCGAGCCGCGCTCCACCGTGCTCGACCTCGGCTGCGGCGACGGCAGCCTGCTGCGCGTGTTGCAGGACGAGCTCGACGTGCTGGCCTACGGCATCGAGATCGACGATGCGGGCGTACTGGCGTCCACGAAAAAGGGCGTGCACGTGATCCAGCAGAACATGGAGGGCGGGCTGGCCCTGTTCGAGGACAAGAGCTTCGATACGGTCATCCTTTCGCAGACGCTGCAGACCATCCACAACACGGCGCAGGTGCTGCGCGAGATGCTGCGCGTGGGCCGCGAGTGCATCGTGTCGTTCCCCAACTTCGGTTACTGGCCGCATCGGCTGTCGATCTTCCGGGGGCGGATGCCGGTGTCCAAGTCGCTGCCCTACGAGTGGTACAACACGCCCAACGTGCGCGTGCTGACCATCCGCGACTTTGAAGCGCTGGCGCCCAAGGTGGGGCTGGTGATCCTCGATCGCGTTGTACTGCACGAAGGCAGCGTGGTGCGCTGGGGCGCCAACTGGCGCGGCAGCGTGGCGGTGTACCGGGTGCGCGCGGGCTGATTGCCCGGGCATCGACCGTTTAGCGGTGTGCTGATTTGCGCGCACCGACGCGGACCACAGCGGCGCGCTACACTCGATCATCTTCCGATGAGGAGCGTGCGATGAGCAGAGAGATCCGGCGCAGAAGTTGGCGCATCCTGCAGGCGGCGTTGGTGGTTGCGATCGGGATGGCGGCGCCTTTTGCACTGGCCGCACCCTCTCCGCAGGATGTGCGGGGCGACGCCGACGCCCTCACCCAGATTGCCATCGCGCACTACGAAAAGAACGATTTCGGCCACGCCTTCGACGAATTTGCAGAGGCCGCCCAGCGCGGCAACCGGCTCGCACAATTCAACTACGCGATGATGCTGATGCGCGGCGAAGGCACCGTCGCGCGGCCTGATGAAGCGGTCAAATGGCTGCGTCGTGCCGCCGATAACCAGATGACCCACGCGCAGTTTGCCTACGGGGAATTGTTCGAACGCGGCGAGCTGGTTCCGCGCTCCCTGGAAGAAGCCAACAAGTGGTACGAACGTGCCGCCGTCGGCGGGCATGTCGAGGCGCAGCGCGCGCTCGCCACCGACTACTTCACCGGACGCGGTGTGCCGCGCGACTACGGGCGTGCGTTCACTTGGTACAAGAAGGCGGCCGA
Source organism: Ralstonia edaphi (assembly GCF_958350185.1). Lineage (NCBI taxonomy): Bacteria > Pseudomonadati > Pseudomonadota > Betaproteobacteria > Burkholderiales > Burkholderiaceae > Ralstonia > Ralstonia edaphi. The sequence continues at coordinate 648,607 of NZ_CATWHI010000003.1, read as the reverse complement.
GGGCGGCGACGCGCCATCGCAGTACATCGTCGGCAGCTATTACGAGCGCGGTGAGCCCGGCGTGGTGGCGCAGGATATCGAGCAGGCCAAGAAGTGGTACGGCAGGGCGGCTGCCCAAGGCGACGTCGGCGCACTGGGCAAGCTGCGGGCACTGGTGGAGCAAACGTATCGCGCCAAGCATGGCGATCCGCCCACAGCGGCACGTCAGTCCATGTAGGACACGCAAGAAAAACCGCCGGGCATGGCAGCATGCACCGGCGGTTCTTGTTTTGGAGCGCGTTCAACCGATCGTCAACAGCACCGGCCGACGCGGCCGGCGTAGCGCGCGTCCTGGCGTTCGCGGAAGAAGTCTTCGTACGTCATGACGGCCTGGTCGGGGTGCGTCTCCTGCATGTGCCGCACGTAGGTGTCGTAGTCCGGCACGCCGACCATCAGACGCAGCGTCTGGCCCAGGTAGCGGCCGAAGTTTTCGAGTTCTTCGCGCATGCCCGTGCTCATGCGCCCAGCGCTTCGTACGGCGTTTCGTTGGCGGTCGGGCGGCTCGCAGCGCGTGCCTTGAGCACCGTGCGCAGGCCATACCACGCGATGCTGACCACCACGAGAATGAACAGGCCACACAGGAACGCGTCGATGCGGTCGTTCAGCACCACCTGCTGCATCTGTGCCATCGACTTGGCCGGGGCCAACAGCTTGCCTTCGGCGATCGCGCTGGCGTACTTGTTGGCATGCGCCAGGAAGCCGATCTTCGGGTCCGGATCGAACAGCTTCTGCCAGCCGGCGGTGAGTGTGCAGATCAGCAGCCAGATGGTCGGCAGCAGCGTCACCCAGACGTAGCGGTCGCGCTTCATCTTGACGAGCACGCAAGTGCCCAGCGTCAGCGCAATCGCGGCGAGCATCTGGTTGGAGATGCCAAAGAGCGGCCACAGCGTGTTGATGCCGCCCAGCGGATCGACCACGCCCTGGTACAGGAAGTAGCCCCACAGGGCGACGGTCGCGGCCGTGGCAATGAGGTTCGCGACGAGCGAGTCCGTGCGCTTGAGTGCCGGCACAAAGGTGCCCAGCAGATCCTGCAGCATGAAGCGCCCAGCGCGCGTGCCTGCGTCCACCGCCGTGAGGATGAACAGCGCCTCGAACAGGATCGCAAAGTGGTACCAGAAGGCCATCATGGCTTGGCCGCCCACCACTTGGTGGAGGATGTGCGCCATGCCGACGGCGAGCGTCGGGGCGCCGCCTGCACGGGCAAGGATGGTGTTCTCGCCGACGTCCTTGGCCGTCTGGATCAGCACGTCAGGGGTGATGACGAAGCCCCAGGTGGACAGCGTGTGCGCCACCGTATCCGGCGTCGCGCCCACGAGTGCTGCCGGGCTGTTCATCGCGAAGTACACGCCCGGATCGATGACCGAAGCGGCCACCAGCGCCATGATGGCGACGAACGATTCCATCAGCATCGCGCCGTAGCCGATGAAGCGGGCCTGCGTTTCGTTCTCCAGCAACTTGGGCGTGGTGCCCGACGAGATGAGCGAGTGGAAGCCCGATACCGCGCCGCACGCAATGGTGATGAACAGGAACGGGAACAGGTTGCCCGACCACACCGGGCCGCCGCCGCCGGCAAACTGCGTCAGCGAAGGCATCTGCATCTTGGGCGCGACGATCAGGATGCCGATCGCCAGGGCGAGGATCGTGCCGATCTTCAGGAACGTCGACAGGTAATCACGCGGGGCCAGCAGCAGCCACACCGGCAGTACCGAGGCGACAAAGCCGTAGCCGATCAGCATCCACGTGAGGGCCTTGCCGTCGAACGTGAACAGCGGCGCGAGGGCAGCATTTTCGTGCACCGCCTGGCCACCGATGATGGCCAGCATCAGGAGCACGAAGCCGATGATGGAGATCTCGCCGATACGGCCCGGGCGGATGTAGCGTACGTACACGCCCATGAACAGCGCGATGGGAATCGTCGCGGCCACCGTGAAGGTGCCCCACGGCGAGCCGACCAGCGCCTTCACCACGATCAGCGCCAGCACGGCCAGGATGATGATCATGATGAGGAACGCGCCAAACAGCGCGATCACGCCAGGCACCGTGCCCATCTCGCTCTTCACGAGGTCGCCCAGCGAGCGCCCGTCGCGGCGGCTGGAGATGAACAGCACGATGAAATCCTGCACCGCACCGGCAAACACGACGCCGGCCAGGATCCACAGCATGCCCGGCAAGTAGCCCATCTGCGCGGCCAGCACGGGGCCCACCAGCGGGCCAGCGCCGGCAATGGCCGCAAAGTGGTGGCCGAACAGCACATGCTTGTTGGTGGGAACGTAGTCGAGCCCGTCGTTGTAACGCCAGGCGGGCGTTTTACGGGTGCCGTCCAGGCCGAGCACCTTGTCGGCGATGAAACGGCTGTAGTAGCGATACGCGATCAGGTAGATGCATACGGCGGCCACCACCACCCATAGCGCGCTGACAGCCTCGCCGCGCGCAAGCGCAACGGTGGCAAAGGCAGACGCGCCAAGAATGGCGACGACCAGCCAGATCAGGTGTTGCCTGACGAAGCTCATGTCGGTCTCCTCGAACCTTGGTCGAAGTAATCTGTTGAATGCGGGATGTGGGTTCATCCCTGCGGTGAGTCCTGCCCCGTGACAGGGGCGTGTAGTATTTGCCAGCCGCACCCCGCACCACAAGCGGAGGACTACGCAGCGCACGTCCGTAGTTCTACGCAGGCGCCACACCCGACCGAGACCGCGGCGCCCGCTTGCGATGCCGCAATGCCCGCCGCGTTTTGCCATGAAGCTCCGCCAGAAGATCCTGCTGCTCGCCGTCGCACCGCTGACCATCGCCATGCTGGCGATCATGCTGACCGTGCGCCATCAGTCGATCGCGCTGGCGCGGCACGAGCGGCAGTTGGTGGAGTCGGCGTATCTGCAGGCCAAGGAGACCGAGCTGCGGTCTTACGTCAAGCTTGCGCAGAGCGCCATCGCGCCGCTGCTGGCGGCCGGCCATGGCGGCGACCCGGCCCGGGACGAAGCCACACGCGACGAGGCCATGCGCACCCTCGCCCGTCTCGACTTCGGCACCGACGGCTATTTCTTTCTCTATGATCTGCGCGGCCGCAACCTGATGCACCCGCGCCAGCCAGAACTTGTCGGCCGCGATCTATGGGACCTGACGGACGCCGGGGGCCAGCCGACCATCCAGAAGCTCGTCGCCGCCGCGCAGGCTGGGGGTGGTTTCGTGCGCTACATGTGGGACAAGCCATCCACGCACCAGAGCGTGCCCAAGCTCGGTTACGTCGAGCCCATTCCGCAGTGGGGCTGGATGGTCGGCACCGGCCTGTACCTGGACGACATCGAACAGACCTTGCGTGAGATTGACCGGCGCGCGCAGGCCAACATCGACCAGACGCTGGCCTGGGTGGTGGGCATTGCCGCGATCAGCATCCTGCTGGTGGCCGGCAGCGGCTTGGCGCTGAACGTGAGCGACCACCGCCAGGCCGATGCCAAGCTGCGCCAGCTCGCGCAGCAGGTGGTGAAGTCCCAGGAAGACGAACGCGCGCGCGTCTCGCGTGAACTGCACGACGGCATCAGTCAGGTGCTGGTGTCGACCAAGCTGCTGCTGGAAACCGCGCATGGCCATCTTGAAGCCGCGCCTGCATCGCCGGCGTCGATCGAGCGGGCGGACAGCATGCTGCGCCGCGCGCTCGACCGGTTGAACGGAGCGCTGGGCGAGGTGCGCCGCGTGTCGCACAACCTGCGCCCTGCGCTGCTCGACGATCTCGGCCTGGCAGCCGCGCTTGAGCTGCTCGTGCGCGAAACGCGCGAGGCACACGAAGACACCCAGCCGGGGTTTGCGATTGCGCTCGAACTTGTCGGCCCGCCCGTGCAACTGCCGGACGCGTGCAACACCGCGCTGTTCCGCATTGCGCAGGAGGCCGTCTCGAACATCGAGCGCCATGCCACGCAAGCGACGCGCATCGGCGTCCTGCTCGAAAACGATATCGATGCCGTGCGTTTGTCCATTCGCGACAACGGCCCGGGCTTCGACGTGGAGTCCGTGCAGGTGGACCCGCAACACGGGATCGGCCTGCGCAACATGCGCGAGCGCATGGCAGCGCTGGGCGGCACCTGTACCATCGCCTCGGGCCCGCACGGCACCGAGGTGAGCGCCGTGCTGCCGCATGCCGTCATCGCTCAACTGGCTTCCGCCCCCTCTTCTCCTCTCGTATGAACATGCGTACTCCTGCGCCCGTCAAACTGCTCCTCGTCGACGATCACCCGCTCGTGCGCGATGGCGTGCGCGTGCGGCTCGAAGCCGTGCCGCATTTCGAAGTGGTGGGTGAAGCCGGCGATGCTGAAGCCGCCCTGCAGGCCGCGCGCACGCTGTCGCCTGACCTGGCGCTGATGGACATCGGCATGCGCGGCATGAACGGCATCGCGCTCACCGAGAAGTTTGCTGAAGAGTTTCCCGAGATTGCCGTGCTCGTGCTGTCGATGCACGACAACCTGGAATACGTGCGGCAGGTGATGCGCGCCGGCGCGCGCGGCTACGTGCTCAAGGACGCGCCTGCCAGCGAACTGGTCGAGGCCATCGACGCCGTGCTGGCCGGCCGGCCCTTCTACAGCGCGCAGCTGGCGATGCGCATGGCCGAGCAGGCCGTCATGCCCACGCCGGTGGAGGCGCTTACGCCGCGCGAGCGCGACATTCTCGACGGCATCGCCAAGGGCTACGCCAACAAGCGCATCGCCGACGAGCTGGGCTTGTCTGTGCGCACGGTGGAATCGCACCGCCTGAACCTGAAGCGCAAACTCGGCATCGAGGGCCAGGCGGAACTGGTGAAGTTTGCGGTCGAGCTGGGAAAGGGCCGTTAGGCGCCCTTCGCGCTGTCCACGTAATCGCGCACCATCGCTTCGAACGAGGTGTCGCGCCCAAAGCCCATGGCATCGGCGCGGGCGGTATCGAAGCGCGCCGGCCAGCTTTGCACGATGGCCTTGATGCGGGCGTCCGGCTCCCAGCGGATACGCGAGACCGGCGCATCACCCGCCACCTTGCGCAACGCCTCCACCATCTCGCCCACCCGCACGGTAATGCCCGGCAGGTTCAGTGATCGGCGATGGCCCCATGCCGACGCCGGCAGCGTGTACGCGTGCAGCAGCGACGCCACCACCTGACGCGGCGACGCGAGCCACAGCTCAGTCTCGGCTTCCACCGGGCAGATGGCTTCCTCGCCGGCCAGCGGCTCGCGGATGATGCCGCTGGCAAAGCTCGAGGCCGCGCCGTTCGGTTTGCCCGGGCGCACCGACACCGTGGGAATGCGCACCGCGCGGCCGTCGATGTAGCCCTTGCGCGAATACTCGCCGACCAGGAATTCGCCCATCAGCTTCTGGACGCCGTACGAGGCCTGCGGTGTGGCGGCCGTGTCGTCGGTGACAACGGCGGGCAACTGGCCGCCAAACACCGCCACGGAGCTTGCGAACAGCATGCGCGGCGCACGGCCGGTCTTGGCGTGCTGCGCGCGCAGCGCATCGAGCAATGCGCGCGTGCCGTCCAGGTTCACGCGCATGCCGAGGTCGAAGTCGGCCTCGGCGGTGCCGCTCACCACGGCGGCCAGGTGGAACACGCCGCCCACGTTTTCGTCGATCACCTTGGCGATCAGGGCGGGGTCGGAGGCATCGCCGGTCACGTAGCGCACGCGCGCATCGGCAATCTGGCCGGCCACCTGGTCCAGCACGATGAAGGTCTCAACGCGCTGCACCGAGCCGTCCGCATCCGGCAGGCCGGGTTGTTCGAGCAGTGCCGCCAGCACGCGCTGGCCCAGGAAACCGGCGCCGCCGGTGATGACGATGTTCATGGTGTCTCCTTGTTGCCCGACGTAACCCGCCGGGCGTTCTGATCGATGCCTAGGGTAAACAGGGATGAAGCTCTGCGACTCAACTTGTATGATGACACGACGAATTTACGCTTGCCAAGACATCCCTGCCCCATGTTTGAACGACTCGACGCCGCGCCCTCCCTGTCCGACCGCGTGGCCCAGACCCTGATGGACAAGATCGACGCGGGCGAACTGCGCCGCGGCGAACGCATGCCTTCCGAAACCGTGCTCGGGCAGGAATTCGGTGTCAGCCGTACCGTGATTCGCGAGGCCATCTCACGGCTGCGCCACGAAGGCGTGGTCGAAGCCCGCCAGGGCAGCGGCGTGTACGTCACGCAGCAGGCCGGCCTCAAGCCGCTGCGGATCGATGCTGCGCAGGCCGGGTCGATCGACGCCGTGCTGCACATCATCGAACTGCGCCGCGCGCTGGAGGCCGAAGGCGCCGCGCTGGCCGCCCAGCGTCGCACCGAGGCCGAGATGATCGAGATCGACGCCGCACTCGACGGTATTGACGCTGCCGTGGCGGCCGGCGGTGACGGCGTGACCGAAGACCTGCGCTTTCACCATGCCATCGCGGCGGCCAGCGGCAATCCGTTCCTCGTGCAGGCGCTTGGCTTCTTCAGCCAATACCTGGAGGAAGCGATCGGCGTGACGCGCAGCAACGAAGCGCGCCGTGAAGACTTCGCCCGCCAGGTCCGCGACGAGCACCGCGCGATGGTCGAGGCCATCCGCCACCGCGACGCATTGGCTGCACGCAATGCCGCGCAGACCCACATGTTCAATGCCGCTCGTCGTCTGGCCGAAGGGCGCGACGTGGCGCAAGACTGATTTCTGGAGTCATTCATGACGCAATCGATGGCTGACCGGAAGGTCGGCGTGATTGGACTGGGCGCCATGGGCCTGGGCATTGCCAAGACCCTGCGCAATCACGGCTACACCGTGCATGCCTGCGACGCGCGCCCCGGCGCCGCGGCGGATTTCGCCAAGGAAGGCGGCGTGGCCTGTGCAACGCCAGCCGAGGTGGCGGCGGGCGTGGACGTGGTGGTCTCGGTGGTGGTCAACGCCGCGCAGACCGAAGCTGTGCTGTTCGGAGAGGCCGGTGCAGCGGCCGCCATGCGACCGGGCAGCACCTTCGTCATGTGTTCTACGGTCGACCCGAACTGGTCGATTGCGCTGGAGGCGCGTCTCGCGCAACTTGGCATTCTGTATGTGGATGGCCCCATCTCCGGCGGGGCGGCCAAGGCTGCCTCGGGCCAGATGACCATGATGACCTCGGCCACGCCCGAGGCATATGCGGCAGCGGGCCATGTGCTCGACGCCATGGCCGGCAAGGTCTATCGCCTGGGTGACAAGGCGGGCGCGGGCAGCAAGGTCAAGATCATCAACCAGCTGCTGGCCGGCGTGCACATCGCCGCCGCCGCCGAAGCCATGGCCCTGGGCCTGCGCGAAGGCGTGGCAGCGGATGCGCTGTACGAAGTCATCACGCATAGCGCGGGCAACAGCTGGATGTTCGAAAACCGCATGGCCCACGTGCTGGCCGGCGATTACACGCCGCTGTCCGCCGTCGACATCTTCGTCAAGGATCTGGGCTTGGTGCTCGATACCGCGCGCGCGACCAAGTTTCCGCTGCCGCTGGCGGCTACCGCGCATCAGATGTTCATGCAGGCATCCACGGCCGGTTATGCGAAGGAAGACGATTCGGCCGTCATCAAGATCTTCCCGGGCATCACGTTGCCGGAGGGCCAATCGAAATGAGCGTTGCGCAGACCTCCCGCCCAGTCCTCGGTTGCATCGCCGACGACTTCACCGGTGCGACCGACCTTGCCAACATGCTCGTGCGCGCCGGCATGCGCACGGTGCAGACCATTGGTGTGCCGCAGGCTGGCGGCGAGGCCATCGCGGCGGATGCCGATGCGATCGTCGTTGCGCTCAAGTCGCGCACGATTGCCGCGGCCGATGCCGTGGCGCAGTCGTTGAATGCACTGCACTGGCTGCGCGCGCAAGGCTGCTCGCGCTTCTTTTTCAAATACTGCTCGACCTTCGATTCCACCGATGCCGGCAACATCGGCCCCGTGGCCGAAGCGTTGATGGCTGAGCTGGGTACCGATTTCACATTGGCCTGCCCGGCGTTTCCGGAAAACGGCCGCACGATCTTCCGTGGCCATCTGTTCGTGGGTGACGTGCTGCTCAACGCGTCGGGCATGGAGCACCATCCGCTGACGCCGATGCGCGATCCGAACCTCGTGTCGGTGCTCGCGCGCCAGAGTGCGGGCAAGGTCGGCCTGCTGCGTTACGACGCCATCATGCGCGGTGCGCAGGCTGCGCGCGACCAGGCCCAGCAACTGCGCGCCGACGGCGTGAAGCTGGCAATTGCCGATGCCATTTCGAACGACGACCTCATCGTGCTGGGCGAGGCGTTTGCCGACCTGCCGCTGCTGACGGGCGGCTCGGGCCTGGCGCTGGGCCTGCCGGCGCAATATCGCCGCGCAGGGCTGATTACCGCGCAGGGCAACGCGGCGCAGCTGCCCGCGGTGGCCGATTCGGCGATCGTGCTGTCGGGCAGCTGCTCGCGCGCGACGAATGCCCAGGTGGCGCACTGGCGTGCCTCGCGCCCGGCGTTCCAGGTTGATCCGCTGGCGTTGGCTGAAGGCAAACCGGTGGTGGTCGAGGCGCTCGATTTCGTGCATCGCCACGCAGGTCAGACGGTGTTGGTGTACGCCACCAGTGCGCCGGAGCAAGTGGCCCACGTACAGAAGGCGCTGGGCGTGGAGCGCGCCGGCAAGTTGGTGGAAGACGCACTGGGCCGCATCGCGCGCACGCTGCATGCCGACGGCGTGCGCCGCTTCGTGGTGGCTGGCGGCGAGACCTCGGGCGCGGTGGTGCAGGCGCTGGATGTGAGCGCGCTGCGCATCGGCCCGCAGATTGATCCGGGCGTGCCCTGGACGGCCACGATCGACAACGACCCCGTTGCACTGGCATTGAAGTCCGGCAATTTCGGGACGGTGGATTTCTTCGAGAAGGCGCTCGCGCAGCTGGCGCACGCCACGACGGAGCCGGTCGCATGACTGCAACGAACGAAAACGCGCTGCGTGAAGAGATCGCCCGCGTCGGCCAGAGCCTGTATGCGCGTGGTTACACCGTCGGCACTGCGGGCAACATCAGCGCGCGCCTGCCTGACGGCTGGCTCATCACCCCCACCGACGCCTGCCTTGGCACGCTGGACCCGGCGCGCATTGCCAAGGTGCTGGCGACAGGCGAGTGGGTCGGCGGCGACAAACCATCGAAAACGCTCGCCCTGCATCGCGGCATCTACGACCGCAATGCCGACGCGCATGCCGTGGTGCACACGCATTCGACGCATCTCGTGGCGCTTACGCTGGCGGGCGTCTGGCATGAAGCCGACGTGCTGCCGCCCATTACGCCGTACTACGTGATGAAGGTTGGCCACGTGCCGCTTGTCCGTTATCAGCGGCCGGGGCATCCGGATGTCGCTGCGCAGATTGCCGAGCTGGCCTGCGACGTGCGTGCCGTGCTGCTCGACCGGCTGGGGCCCGTGGTGTGGCACGGCTCGGTGTCGAACGCGGCGTACGCGCTGGAAGAACTGGAAGAAACCGCACGGCTTTGGTTGATGACCGAACCCAAGCCGGCACCGCTGTCCGACGCGCAGGTCGACGAACTGCGCCAGACGTTCGGAGCCCGTTGGTAGCGATCAGGAGCAAATCGGTAGCCCGCTGCCCGGCCCACATAAAACCTACACCGGAGACCACATGAACACCTCGACCGCCACCACGGCGGCGTTGCCTTCGCACGCCGTTTCAAAAGAGGACAGCGTCTATGCGCGCGTGTCGCGTCGCATCGTCCCGCTCATCATGCTCTGCTACGTGGTCGCGTACCTCGACCGCGTGAACGTCGGGTTTGCGAAGCTGCAGATGTCGCAGGCGCTGAATTTTTCGGAGACGGTCTACGGGCTGGGTGCCGGCATCTTCTTCATCGGCTATTTCCTCTTCGAGGTGCCGAGCAACCTGCTGATGAACAAGATCGGCGCGCGCATCTGGATCGCGCGGATCATGATCACGTGGGGCTTGATCTCCGGCGCGTTCGCATTCGTGCAGACGCCCACCCAGTTCTATGTGATGCGCTTTCTCCTGGGCCTGGCAGAGGCCGGCTTCTACCCCGGCATCATCCTGTACCTGACGTACTGGTATCCGTCGCACCGCCGCGCACGCATCGTGGCGATGTTCATGGCGGCGATTCCCATCTCAGGCATCTTCGGCAACCCGCTGTCGGGCTGGATCATGAGCGCATTTCACGGGGTGGGCGCCGGCGACGGCTGGCAGGGCTGGCAGTGGATGTTCGTGATCGAAGCCATCCCTGCCGTGCTGGTTGGGCTGCTGGTGCTCTGGAAGTTCGATGACAGCATCCGCAAGGCCAAGTGGCTGTCGGAAGACGAAAAGCAGATCCTCGAAGCCAACATTGCGGCCGATAACAAAGGCAAGACCGAGCACCCCGGCATCGGCAAGGTGTTCTCCGATCCGCGCGTGTGGATGATGAGCCTGATCTACTTCGCCTTCGTCATGGGCCAGTACGGCTTGACGTTCTGGATGCCGACGCTGGTGAAGAACGCCGGTGTGAAAGACACCCTGATGGTGGGCGTGCTGTCCGCCATTCCGTATGTCTGTGCGGCGATCACCATGGTGCTGATCGGCCGCAGCGCCGATGCACGACGCGAGCGTCGCTGGCACCTTGTTGTGCCGGCGCTGATGGGCGCAGTCGGGTTTGCCGTGGTGGCGACCGCCGGGCACAACGTGGCGCTGTCGATCGTGTTCCTCTCATTGGCTGCCGCGGGTGTGCTGACGTGTGCGCCGCTGTTCTGGTCGCTGCCCACGGCGTTCCTGCAAGGCACCGCTGCTGCGGCCGGCATTGCCGCCATCAACTCGGTCGGCAACTTGGCCGGGTTCGTGAGCCCCTATATGATCGGTGCGCTCAAGGACATGACGGGCAGCACATCCGCCGGCATGTATGCGCTGGCGGGCGTGCTGGTACTTGGCTGCATTGCCGTGTTGCGCACGCCGCCCAAGCTGGTCAATAAATAAGCAATCGTATTCAGAGGTCTGTCATGCCGCGCTTTGCCGCCAACCTGTCCATGATGTACCAGGAGCACGCGTTCCTCGACCGCTTTGCCGCCGCGGCAAAAGACGGCTTCGAGGGCGTGGAGTTTCTCTTTCCTTACGACTTCGACAAGGCCGATATCCGCGCCCGTCTTGACGACGCTGGGCTCACGCAAGCGCTATTCAATGCCCCGCCGGGCGATTGGGCGGGCGGCGAGCGAGGCATCGCCTCATTGCCCGGTCGCGAAGACGAATTCAAGCGCGGCATTGCCACGGCGCTGGAGTATGCGCAGGTGCTGGGCAACACGCGCCTGCACGTCATGGCCGGCCTGCTGCCCGCCGGTGCAGACCGCGCACGCCATCACGCCACCTACGTGAGCAACGTCGCCTACGCTGCGCGCGAGGCTGCCGGCGCGGGTGTCACCATCGTGCTGGAACCCATCAACACGCGCGACATGCCGGGCTTCTTCCTCACGCACCAGGCGCAGGCGCATGCGGTGTGCAAGGAAGTCGGCGCGGCCAACGTCAAGGTGCAGTTCGACCTGTACCACGCGCAGATCATGGAGGGCGATCTGTCGGTCAAGCTCAAGCAGTACGTCGATGGTGTGGGCCACGTGCAGATCGCCGGCGTGCCCGATCGCCACGAACCGGACGAAGGCGAGCTGCACTATCCGCACCTCTTTGCGTTGCTGGATGCGCTTGGCTACAACGGCTGGGTCGGCTGCGAGTATCGGCCCCGTGCCGGCACCAGCGAAGGGCTCGGCTGGCTCAAGCGCTGGCGTGAGAGCCAACGCTGATCGGGCTTCCCCAAACAAAAACGGCCGGCGCTGCGTGTGCAGTCCGGCCGTTGTGTTTTGGCGCGCCGCTTACGACTTGCACGCGCCGAGGTAGCGGCCCTGGTAGTGGAAGCCGCTCTTCATCGGTCCGAACTGCGGATGCTGATACTGCCCATTGCCGCTGATGTTGTACGACGTCGACGTCAGCGGGCCGCTCGCTTCCAGCACGCCCTTGCCGCCTTGCGGGTCTTCGCACGACAGCGTTACCTTGAGCGTGCCGAGCGTGTAGTTCCAGCGCGTGAGCTTGCAGCCTTGTTGATCGCGGCGAATGGAACGCTCGAACATGGCGCGCACGTCCCCGGCATCGTTGGCGCTCAGGCAGCCGCGTTCGGGGCGGCTCGGTACTTGGCGGCCTTGCTCGTCAAAGTGCGGCAACGGCTTGCCGTTCAGCGTCACGCTCGCCGTGCTTTCCCACAAACCTGGCGTGACTTCCTGCGCGTGCGCGCCCAGCGCCAGTCCAGCCAGCAGTACACCGCTGTGCCACAGCTTCATATTGGATACCTTGAACGGATGAGATGACGCGACGCCCATCCCCGCCCGGCATGAGCGGCGATGGGCGTCGGGGACGCGCGATGCGTTGGATCGACCTGGGCTCAGGCGCCCAGGCGCACCGGTTCCTTGGCCAGCGAACGCGATGTCGGCATGTGGCCATACGACGGCAGTTCGGCCTTGCGGGTCGCGGCTTCGAGCTGCAGGCCGATCGCTTCGGCCGCATGTATGGCCGTTGCGCCGCTGGTGCCGACAACGAGGCGATAGCCGCCGCCGCGCACCGTCTGGATCAGGCCATCGCACGGCGTGCCGGCCAGCGCCACGCGCAGCTTGCGCACGTGCACATCGACCGTGCGCTCACCCACGAAGACATGGTTGCCCCACACGCGATCCAGCAGTTGCGTGCGCGAATGCACGCGTTGCGGATGCGCGACGAGAAAGTGCAGCAGGCGGAATTCCAGCGGGCTGAGTGGAATGGCGCGCGGGCCGGTGTCGGTTTGTGCGGTCACGCCCAGCGTCAGCGGATCGAGGCGCAGGCCGTTGACCTGCAGGATGTCGTCGCCATGCTGATGCGGCGCGCGGCGGCGCAGTACGGCGCGGATACGGGCATGCAGCTCGCCCGTGTCGCACGGCTTGACGACGTAGTCGTCGGCACCGGCGTCCAGCGCGGCAATCTTGGCGCGCGCATCGCCATGACGGGACAGCACGATGACCGGCAGGCCGCGCGTCTGCATGTTGGCGCGCAACGCCAGCAGCATGTCGATCGACTCGCGCTCGGGCCACGTCCACTCCATGAGGAGAAGCTCGGGCATGGCGGCCAGGATGGCCGCCTGCGCCTGGCCCGGATGGCTGACCCGTTGAACATCGTGTCCACCATCACGCAGGGAAAACGACAGACGCTCCCCCTCTGCCTGGTCTTGTTCGACCAGCAAGATCTGAATACCCACTTTGTTATACCTCCCGTCTAACCAGCCGACACACTCCGGCGAGCAGCCTTGCGGCTGCGCTCTGCTGTCTGCGGTGCGCGTTGTTATGAGTGCCATGCGGGCAGTTGCGCTTGTGCTCGCATGTCGTTTCTTGCGGGCGCTGTTGCCTGGCCGTCGGCCTTGCGCGGATCGTCATGCTGCGGTTCCCGTCGACGATCGCCAGCGGAGCCTCCTGGGTGGTGTCCAGGGTGGTCCTGAGAAAGGTCTGCAAACCCCTCGGCGCCTGCCGCAGCGTGCCGAACCATGCAATCGTTTGCACAGTTTGCGGCGTTGTCTGCGCGCAATCCGAGCCGGCGCCCCCCCGAGCGCCGGGGAAGTAGGGATCCCCCACCTCCGTTGGCATAAGGCTTGTTCGCCCTTTCCCGTTTCCTCTAGTCATGAACCCCCCTCTGGCTCAGAGAGAAAGGATTCCGTTTTGCCGGATTATAAGAATCCCGTAGGGATTCGTCACGCAAGAATTTTAAAATTTGGAAATTCATTCAACCCGACACGCATTGGGGTGCCGCAGTTGACATGCATTCTTCATAAAGCTATGCCAGGCAACGTTCTTGGCCGATACCATGCGGGCAATGATTCAAACCCGGCATAAATGCATGACGATTATGCTCGCGCCGCCATAATGGCTGCTCTCATGTGCGCGTCGGTATTTTTTACAAAACAAATTGATTCGCTAAAAATCAATTGATCTGTTTTGCTGGCAGGGGTAATTCACGCGATTTAAAACTTTAGGATTACTGCCCATTGTTTGGGCAACCTTCTGCGGGCGGAAAAAAAGCCCGCGCGAGGCGGGCTTTGTCCTGATGCCGAGGCGGCTGCCGGTGTCAGCTGTCCAGGCGTTCTTCGAGGCGGGTTTTAGCCTCGGGCAGCGCTTGCGGCAGGCCGTGCGCCAGTTTCGTGAACAGCTCGTCGTGCAGCGCCAGCTCCTGCTTCCAGGCCGCTGCGTCCAGCGAGATCACCTTGGCGAACTGCTCGGCCGTGAAGTCCAGGCCATCCCAGCTCAGTTCTTCGTAGCGCGGCGACACACCGAAGACGTGCTCCTCGCCCTGTGCCTGGCCTTCGATGCGATCGACCATCCACTTGAGCACGCGCATGTTCTCGCCAAAGCCCGGCCACACGAACTTGCCGTTTTCATCCTTGCGGAACCAGTTCACGCAGAAGATCTTCGGCAGCGTCGCGCCGCTCTCGGCCAGCTTCTCGCCGAGCTTGAGCCAGTGCGCGAAGTAGTCGGCCATGTTGTAGCCGCAGAACGGCAGCATGGCGAACGGGTCGCGGCGCACCACGCCTTGCTGGCCGGCAGCGGCGGCGGTGGTTTCCGAGCCCATCGTGGCTGCCATGTACACGCCTTCGGTCCAGTCGCGCGCTTCGGTCACGAGCGGCACGGTGGTCGAACGGCGGCCGCCGAAGATGAACGCATCAATGGGTACGCCGGCCGGGTTGTCCCATTCCGGATCGATCGACGGGCATTGTGCGGCGGGCGCCGTGAAACGCGCGTTCGGATGCGCAGCCTTGCGGCCGGTTTCCTTGGCGGTCTCGGGCGTCCAGTCCTGGCCTTGCCAGTCGATCAGGTGCGCCGGCGGCGTGTCGGTCATGCCTTCCCACCACACGTCGCCGTCGTCGGTCAGGGCCACGTTGGTGAAGATGACGTTCTCTTTGAGCGTGGCCATCGCGTTGAAGTTGGTCTTCTCGCTCGTGCCCGGGGCCACGCCAAAGTAGCCGGCTTCCGGGTTGATGGCGTACAGGCGCGTTTTGCCGTTGGCGTCCTGGCGGGGCTTGATCCAGGCGATGTCGTCGCCGATGGTCGTCACCTTCCAGCCGTTCAGGCCCGCAGGCGGAATCAGCATCGCAAAGTTGGTCTTGCCGCAGGCCGACGGGAAGGCCGCCGCCACGTGATACGTCTTGCCTTCCGGCGACGTCACGCCCAGGATCAGCATGTGCTCGGCCAGCCAGCCCTGGTCGCGGCCCATGGTGGAGGCGATCCGCAGCGCGAAGCATTTCTTGCCCAGCAGCGCGTTGCCGCCGTAGCCGGAGCCGAACGACCAGATTTCGCGCGTTTCCGGGAAATGCACGATGTACTTGGTCGGGTTGCACGGCCACGGTACGTCTTTCTCGCCGGCTGCGAGCGGCTTGCCGACGGTGTGCACGCACGGCACGAAATCGCCGTCGCTGCCCAGCACGTCGTACACCGGGCGGCCCATGCGGGTCATGATGCGCATGTTGACGGCCACATACGGGCTGTCCGACAGCTCCACGCCGATGTGTGCGATCGGCGAGCCCAGGGGGCCCATCGAGAACGGCACCACGTACAGCGTGCGGCCGCGCATGCTGCCGTCAAACAGGCCGTTCAGCGTCTGGCGCATTTCGGCCGGGGCCGTCCAGTTGTTGGTGGGGCCAGCGTCTTCCTTCTTCTGCGAGCAGATGAAGGTGCGGTCTTCCACGCGCGCCACGTCCGACGGGTCCGACAGCGCCAAGTACGAGTTCTTGCGCTTGGCCGGATTGAGCTGCTTCATCGTGCCGGCGGCCACCATTTCGGCGCACAGGCGGTCGTATTCCTCTTGCGAACCATCGCACCAGACGATGCGCTCTGGCTTGGTGAGCGCCGCCACCTCGCCCACCCACGCGATCAGGCGCGGGTGTTTCACGTAATCGGGCACGTTCAATGCGGGCACGCCCTGCATCACGGGTTGATTCATGACCAAAACTCCAATGGAAGTGAGAAAGAAATCGGTGTCGGATCAGCACGGTGGCCGCGCCGAGCGGCGGGGTGGAAAGCGATCGACGGCGCATCAGCAGCAAGCCGGATCAGCGATTTCCAGAGGGAGAGGTGAGGCAGGCGGAGGGACGGTAGCCGTGCTGATTTCACATTCAGTTACAAAGCGGAGCGCTGGCGGAATGTGGGTTTTTCCGGGCAGCGGGGGCCGCGTGCGCTAAAGTGGCGGGACCGAGGTCAACAGACCCTAGAACAAGGACTCGTCACCAGCGGGGCTGCGCAAATTGCGTGCCCGCGGCGGGCAATTCCGAACGTCGACACGGATTGTCGTGCGACGAGGGATGGGAAGAATACCACCGCGAGGGATCGCTGTTTTTTGCTGCGCACCATTGTTCGAAGTGAGATGTCGATGAAGATTGCCGTACTGGACGACTACCAAGACGCTGTTCGCAAGCTGGACTGCTTCAGCCTGCTGCAAGACCACGAAGTCAAAGTGTTCAACAACACCGTCAAAGGCGTGGGGCAATTGGCCGCACGCGTGGCGGACGTTGAAGCCATCGTGCTGATCCGGGAGCGCACGCGCGTCACGCGTCAGCTGCTCGATCGTCTGCCCAAACTCAAGATCATCAGCCAGACCGGCCGCGTATCGCGCGATTCGGGCGGCCATATCGATCTGGATGCCTGCACCGACAAGGGTGTGGTGGTGCTGGAGGGCAAGGGCTCGCCCGTGGCGCCGGCCGAGCTGACCTGGGCGCTGGTGATGGCCGCACAGCGCCGTATCCCGCAATACGTGGCGAGCCTCAAGCACGGCGCGTGGCAGCAATCGGGGCTGAAATCCACGACGATGCCGCCCAACTTTGGCATCGGCCGCGTCCTGAAGGGCCAGACGCTGGGCATCTATGGCTACGGAAAGATCGGCCAGCTCGTGGCCGGCTACGGCCGTGCTTTCGGCATGAATGTGCTGGTGTGGGGCCGCGAGGGATCGCAGGAACGCGCGCGTGCCGATGGCTTTGCCGTGGCGGACTCGAAGGAGGCGCTGTTCGAGCAGTCCGATGTGCTGTCCGTCCACCTGCGCCTGAACGACGAAACGCGCGGCATCGTGACGGTGGCCGACCTCACGCGCATGAAGCCGACCGCCCTGTTCGTCAACACGAGCCGCGCCGAGCTGGTGGAAGAAAACGGCCTGGTGACGTCGCTCAACCGCGGGCGCCCCGGCATGGCGGCCATCGACGTGTTTGAAACGGAGCCCATCCTGCAAGGCCACACCTTGCTGCGCATGGAGAACTGCATCTGCACGCCGCACATCGGCTACGTCGAGCGCGAAGGTTACGAGCTGTACTTCAGCATCGCGTTCCAGAACATCCTCGATGTTCTGCAGGGCAACGTCGACAGCGTGGTCAATCCGACGGCACTGGCGCCTGCGCTGATCCGCGCATAACGCCAGTCGTTCTACCCGTCGTTTCCATCAATCAAGCCGCGGCGCGCAGCTGCGGCTGATTGGCGCCTGCGCCGTCAAAGCGGAAGCTGTCCATCGCCAGCGATCCGTACGTCACCGTATCGACCACGTGCTGAGCCTGCACGCCGCCCTGCGTGGCCTGACTCGGCTGCCCCATCGCGGCGCCCAGCGCCACGTACAGCGGCATCAGGTGTTCGTCGGTCGGGTGGGCGTGGGCGGCGTTCGGGGCTTGCGCGCGGTAATCGCAGAAGCGGGTGAAATCGCCGCTGCGGATGCCGTCGGTCATCGTTTCGATCATCCATTCGCGGAAGGCCGTCACCCACGGCTCGACCGGCACGCCGTGCTGCGCCATGCCCGGGCCGCGCATCAGCGCGCGCAGGTTGTGCGTGAAGCTGCCGGAGCCGACGATCAGCACGCCTTCGTCGCGCAGCGGCGCGAGCGTGCGCCCCATCGCCATCTGGCACGCCGGCGACAGGCCCGGCATCAACGACACCTGCACCACGGGGATGTTCGCCTCCGGAAACATCAGCATCAGCGGCACCCAGGCGCCGTGGTCCAGCGGCTGACGCGGGTCCAGCACGGTGGAGGCCTGTTCTTCCAGCCCGGGGACGATGTTGCCGTCGATCAGCGTGCGGATGCGTTCGGCCAAGTCCGGCGCGCCCGGCGGGGCGTATTCCAGGGCGTAGAGCTGCGGCGGGAAGCCGCCGAAGTCGTGCCAGGCTTCCTGCTGCGCGCGCGCCGTGACGGCGGGTCGGCGCGTCATCCAGTGCGGCGAAACCACAGCGATGGCGCGCGGCTTGAGGGCTGCCATCTCTTGCCCGAGCGCCGCGAGCATCTTGCCGACGGGGCCGGGATCGGCCGCCAGCATGGGCGACCCATGGGACAGGTAAAGCACGGGGAGCATGTCAAATTTCCTGAAGAATATGCCTGTCATTCTGCGCCGACGCCGCGCCAGTAACGTGCATGGATTTGCAGGGCGGGATCAGGAAAATTGAATGAGTGCGCTTACATGCTCAGCAATTCTTCCGCCACGGTCGGGTGCAGGCCCACGGTGGACTGCAGATGCTTGAGCCGCACGCCCATGCGCACCGCCACCGTGAGCGCCTGGATGATCTCCGGCGCCGCGTTGTCGACGATGTGCGCGCCCAGCACGCGGCCGCTGCGCGCGTTGCACACCAGCTTGATCAGCGACTCCATGCCCGTGCCCGCAAAGCGCTGTTCCAGCGAGACAAAGCGGCGGACGACCACGTCGATGCGGTCGGCGAGCGCGCGTTTGTCGGTGTCTGGGCCGCGTTTGCCCAATTCAGGCCAGCGCGCGCGGGCGTCGGCCTCGGTCAGGCCCACGCTGGCGATGGCCGGATCGCAGAACACGGCCATCGGCACGGTGTTCATGTCGGGCAGCTTGATGCCTTTGCCGAACAGGCGTTCGGCCACGTAGCGGCCCTGCGCCGCGGCCACGGGCGTCAATTGAAGCGGGCTGCTGCCGCAGACGTCGCCGACTGCGTGGACGGCGCGGGCGCGCGTACGGAAGTGGCGGTCGACGGCAATGCGCCCGTGCGCATCGAGCGTGACGCCCGCCGCGTCCAGGCCAAGGCCGGCAAGGTTCGGCACGCGGCCGATGGCGCTCATGACACGCTGGGCGCGGAGCACGCGCAGAGCGTCGCTGCCCTCGGTGCTCGCGTAGACGGCCATGCCGCCGCCGTTTACGGCATCGTGTTCGATGCGGACGACGTCGGCGTTCAGGATCAGGTCGACGCCGCAGCCAGCCAGCGACTGCGCGGCGGCCTCGCCCACCGTGGCATCAAATTCCGGCAGCACGCGCGCATCGCGCGTCAGCACGGTCACCCGGACGCCAAAGCGCGCCAGCGTGGACGCCATTTCCACCGCGACAACACCGCCGCCCGCGATGATGAGCGAGGCGGGCAGCGCGTCCCAGCCGAACACGTCGTCGGAAGTGCAGGCCAGCTCCGCGCCGGGTACGGGGAGCGGCGTGGGTCGCGCGCCGGCGGCCAGCACGATCTGGCGCGCGCGCAGCGTAGCTTTGCCGGACTCGGTTTGCAGCCGGACGATGCCGCGCCCGCGCAGCGATGCGGTGCCGCTCAGCCACTGCACACCGGCATCGGCCAAGTGCGCGAAATGCGTTTCGTGCAGGCGGGCAACTTCGGCGCGCGTGCGGGCGATGGCATCGGCCCAGGCATCGGTGGACCGTGCGGTGCGCAGGCATTGGGATACCGCCTGCGACCAGGCAGCGCCGTAGCCGAGCAGTTTCTTGGGCACACACCCGCGGTTGACGCAGGTGCCGCCCACTTGCGCCCGATCGATCAGCAGCGTGCGCGCGCCCAGTTGCGCAGATCGACGCGCAGCCGCGAGCCCGGCCGAACCGGCGCCAATCACGATCAGGTCAAACGCATGTGCAGGGTTTGCGGGCATGAAGTGTCCGTCGAAGAAGCATCGGCCGGACGACCCTGGTGGCACGCCGGCGGGCGCGCCATGTGGAGCAAGCGGCGCGCCCGCCGCCTGTCTTGGAGGAGGTGGTTACGCAGCCACCGCCGTGGCGAACCCGCGTGGAAGTTCGCGCAGGAAGGTTTCGCCGTCATGACGCCCGAGCGCATAGGCGTCGCGCATGGCGCCGGGGCGGGTGTAATCCCAACTCGAAATGGGCACCTTGCGCGAGGGCTGTACATAAAAGCGGCGCTGCACGCCGTCGGCCACCGGCACGTCCATGCGGAAATACGTCGGCCGCGGGTACAGGCGCGTGACCAGCACCAGCGCGTCGCCCGGCGTGGCGTCCAGCGCGTGCACCGGCACGTTGTCGACCATGCCGCCGTCGAGCACCGGCCGCCCCGCGCGCCGCAGCACCGGCGTGAACGGCGGCGTGGAAGCGGATTGCAGCAGCAGGTCTGCCAGGTCTTCCGGTGTGGCGCAATCCTGCGCGCGCACGATTTCCGGCGTGAAGCCGAGGCGCTTGCCCAGCGTCGGGTGCAGCGTCTTGCGAACGTGCTTTTCGATGTTGTACGCAATCAGCCCCGCCGCCACCGCCGAGCGTGCGCCCAGCCAGCGCGGGATATGCGCCACGCCGATGCGGATCTCGGGCGCCTGCGCCAGCCGCGCGAAGCGGCCCTCGCCGAACACCGTCAGCAGCGCCGTGCGGTACATGCCGTAGTGGGGAAACACGCGCTCGCCGCGCAGCAGGTTGCCCCAATGGGCGTTGCGGGTGTTTTGGCGCAAGGCTTCGCCGTAGTAATCCATCAGCTCGGCCGAATTCCATGCATGCAGCATGCACGCCGTCGACGCGCCGGCCGAGATGCCGGCAATCACGCGCGGCGCCAGGCCCAGTTCGGGCTGCACGACGTCCCACCAGCCGGCCTGCCACCAGCAGCGATTGCCGCCGCCGGCAAAGACCATCTGATCGAACACCGGCGCGCTCATGCCGAGGCCCCGCTGCGGGCGGCCGCTGCGGCTGCCGGCTCCAGCCGCAGCGACGGCGCATATTTGAGGGTGTCGATGCAGGCGTCCAGCAGGCGCTCGCGCTTGGTGGCGAGGCTCGAGGCGTCCGGGTAGAACAGGTAATCGCCCATGATGCCGTTGAATGTCGCATGAAAATGCGCCACGGCCAGCGGGATGTCGAGGTCGGCCGGCAACTGCCCGCGCCGCGCCGCCTGCTCGATGATGCTCGTCAGATGGGCCATGCCTTCCTCAAACGATTCCTGCTGGCGCTTGAGGATGGGGCTTGTGTCCTCCACGAACTCGCACTTGTTGAACATGATCTCGAAGACCTTGCGCCAGTGCGCGTCTTCCACGAGTTGCCGCAGCAGGAAGTTGCCCACGGTGCGCAGTTCACCCAGCGGGTCATCGGCCTCCACGCCAAGTGGGGTACACATGGTCTCCATCGGCAGCTTCACGCGCTCGCACATGGCGGCGAAGACGTCGGTCTTGTTACGGAAGTGCCAATAGATAGCGCCGCGCGTCACGCCCGCGGCCTGCGCGATATCCGACAGCGATGTGCGTGCCACGCCGCGCGCATAGAACACGTCTTCCGCCGCATCCAGAATGCGGTTGCGTGTTTCCAGGGCTTCTTCCTTCGTTCGTCTGACCATGATCTTCCAGAGGAACGCCGGGGTATCTCGTCCGGCGTTCTTTCGATTGGCTTTTGTGCAATGCACAATTCCAGGCAACGCACCATTGCGCCCCGCACAACGCGGCAGCAGGTCCGTTGGCTGACAATGCTTGTCGCAGCGCGGTATGCGCAGCCTGTTCGCTTGATCGCCGTCATTGCTACGAACCCCGGAAACGTGTCAACGGAGTCCCTATTCGTCGAGGGCGAGACTTACATACATACGCGAACGTATCTATAATAGCGCGCACTCCGTCGCTTGCCCATGGCCGTATGCGCCACATCCATGCGGGCAAGCGGCCCCGGGGCCGACTTCATGTCTGTCGGTCAGCGGGCCGGAGATCGACTGCCGATCGCTCCCGCGTCTTAGCATTCTGGTCCGAGTTGTTGCGAGTTCGTCGCAAAGGCCATATCGCATGCCGCGAGATGCAGCTAGCATCGGACGTTTTCGTTTTGTGTTTTTTGGTTTCGCTGACGGCTTGCCGGCGTCGCACTCGTTTGCGCGGCGTTGCGGCACCCGGCATTCCGCTTATCGCCACATGGGGTCATCTATGACGAACACCCGCCGTTATCACCAACTCGCTGCCGCCGCATTCATGGTGGTGGCACTTGCAGCCTGCGGCAACAAGCAGGCACAAGGGCCGGGCGGCGCCGGCATGCCTCCGACCGCAGTCGGCGTTGTGACCGTGCAGCCGCACTCCGTTGGTCTGACCAGCGAGTTGCCGGGCCGCCTGGAAGCCACGCGTGTGGCGCAGGTGCGCGCACGGGTCGCGGGCATCGTGCTCAAGCGTACCTACGCTGAAGGCAGTGACGTGAAGGCCGGCCAGCAGTTGTTCCAGATCGATCCGGCGCAGTATCAGGCGTCGCTGGACAGCGCCAAGGCACAGCTTGCGCGTTCGGAAGCCACGCAAACGCAGGCGCAGTTGAAGGCTGAGCGCTACAAGCCGCTGGTTGCCACCAACGCCATCAGCAAGCAGGACTACGACGACGCCACTGCCGCCGCCAAGCAAGCCACCGCTGACGTGGCCGCCGCCCGCGCTGCCGTCGAAACCGCCAAGTTGAACCTCGGCTATGCCAGCGTGACTTCGCCCATCTCGGGCCGTGCCGGTCTGGCGCAGGTCACCGAAGGCGCGCTCGTCGGCCAGGGCGAGGCGACGCTGCTGACGACCGTGCAGCAGATCGATCCGATCTATCTGACCTTCACGCAGTCGAGCACCGAAGTGATGCGTCTGCAGCAGGCGCTCAAGGACGGCAAGCTGGCCAAGGCCGGTGGCGATGCAGCCAAGGTCACGCTCGTGACGGAAGACGGCCGTGCCTATGCCCAATCGGGCAAGCTCTACTTCTCGGACCTGACGGTGGATCCGGCCACGGGCACGATCACGCTGCGCGCGATCGTTCCGAACGCCGACCGCACGCTGCTGCCGGGCATGTACGTGCGTGCCCGTCTGGAGCAGGCCGTGGACGAGCAGGCCATCACGGTGCCGCAACAAGCCGTGACGCGCAGCCCGGACGGCGCCTCCGTCATGGTGGTCGACGAAAAGGGCATGGCAGCCGTGCGCCAGGTCCAGGCCGACCGCTCGACCGGTACCGAATGGATCGTCTCCAGCGGCCTGAAGGCGGGTGACAAGGTGATTGTCGACGGCCTGCAGAAGGTTCGTCCGGGCGCACCGGTCAAGGCCGTGCCGTGGCAGCCGATGCAGGCAGGCCAGGGCAAGGCCCCGCAAGGTCAGGGCGGCCAGGGTAGCGGCGCGGCACCCGCACCGGCAGCCAGCGCCCCTGCTGCAAGCACTCCCGCTGCCAGCGCACCGGCAGCCAAGCAGTAAACAAGGAGCCATCGCATGGCAAAGTTTTTTATCGATCGCCCGGTCTTTGCCTGGGTGCTCGCGCTGTTCATCATTCTTGCCGGGGCGATTTCGATCACCCAGCTGCCGATCTCGCAGTACCCGACCATTGCGCCGCCGTCCGTCATCATCACGGCAACGTATCCGGGCGCCAATGCGAAGACGCTGGACGAATCCGTCACCAGCATCATCGAGCAGGAAATGAACGGTGCGGACGGCCTGCTCTATATGGAGTCGGTCAGCCAGGGCGGTAACGGCCAGGCGCAGATCACCGTGACGTTCAAGGCCGGTACCGATCCGGCGCTGGCGCAGGTGGACGTGCAGAACCGCCTGAAGCGTGTGGAAGCGCGCTTGCCGTCTGCGGTGACGCAGCAGGGCGTGCAGGTCGACAAGGCGCGCTCGAACTTCCTGCTGTTCGCCACGCTGGCATCCACCGACGGCAAGATGGATCCGGTGGCACTGGGCGACTACATCTCGCGCAACGTGCTGAACGAAATCAAGCGCGTGCCGGGTGTCGGTCAGGCGGTGCTGTTCGGTACGGAACGCGCGATGCGCGTCTGGATCGATCCGGCCAAGCTGGTCGGCTACAAGCTGACCCCGACGGACGTCTACAACGCCATCCGTGCGCAGAACGCGCTGGTCTCGGCCGGTACGATCGGCGATCTGCCGTCCGTCGCTGACCAACCGCTCGCGGCGACAGTCGTGGTGGAAGGCCAGCTAACGACCACCGAGCAGTTCGGCAACATCGTGCTGGTCGCCAAGCCGGACGGCTCACTCGTGCGCGTGAAGGACGTGGCGCGCCTGGAACTCGGCGGCCAGACCTACTCGACGTCTGCGCGGATCAACGGCCAGCCGATTTCGGCCATTGGTGTGCAGCTCTCGCCTACGGGTAACGCGCTGGGCACCGCGAAGGCCGTGAAGGCCAAGCTGGAAGAGCTCTCGAAGTACTTCCCGGCCGGCGTGGAATACAAGGTGCCGTACGACACCTCGAAGTTCGTCCAGATCTCGATCGAGGAAGTGGTCAAGACGCTGTTCGAGGCCATGGTGCTGGTGTTCCTGGTGATGCTGCTGTTCCTGCAGAACATCCGCTACACGCTGGTGCCGTCGATCGTGGTGCCGATCTCGCTGCTGGGCGCGTTTGCCGTCATGAACGCGATGGGTTTCTCCATCAACGTGCTGACGATGTTCGGCCTCGTGCTGGCGATCGGTATTCTCGTTGACGATGCTATCGTGGTGGTGGAAAACGTCGAGCGGATCATGGCCGAAGAAGGCCTGCCTCCGCGCGAAGCGACCCGCAAGGCCATGGGCCAGATCACAGGCGCCATCATCGGTATTACGCTGGTGCTGATGGCCGTGTTCATCCCGATGGCGTTCTTCTCGGGCTCGGTGGGCGCGATCTATCGCCAGTTCTCGCTGTCGATGGTGTCGTCGATCTTCTTCTCGGCACTCATGGCGCTGACGCTCACGCCGGCACTGTGCTCGACGCTGCTCAAGCCGATCGAGAAGGGTTCGCACCACGAGAAGAAAGGCTTCTTCGGCTGGTTCAACCGCATGTTCAGCACCACCACGAACCGCTATCAGAGCTTCGTGGAACGCATCCTGAAGAAGACCTTCCGCTACATGGTCATCTATGTTGCGCTGATCGCGGCGGTGGTGTTCCTGTTCCTGCGCCTGCCGTCTTCGTTCCTGCCGACCGAAGACCAGGGCTACATCGTGACCAACATCCAGTTGCCGCCGGGGGCATCGGCCAACCGCACGTTGGAAGTGATCAAGCAGGTCGAGAACTACTACAAACAGGAAAAGGCGGTCGAGAACATCGTGGCCGTGCAGGGCTTCAGCTTCTCGGGTAACGGCCCGAACGCCGGTATCGTCTTCACCCCGTTCAAGGACTGGAGCGAGCGCAAGGGCAAGGACCAAACCGCTGATGCCGTGGCCGGCCGTGCCTTTGGTGCGCTGTTCGGCGGCATTCGCGATGCGATTGTCTTCCCGCTGAACCCGCCGCCGATTCCGGAACTGGGTAACGCAACGGGCTTCACGTTCCGTCTGCAGGACCGCGCGGGCCTGGGCCACGACGCGCTGATGGCTGCTCGCAATCAGCTGATGGGGATGGCGGCGCAAAGCAAGATCATCACCGGCATGCGCCCGGAAGGTCTGGAAGATTCGCCGCAGTACCAGGTGGATATCGACCGCGAGAAGGCCAATGCGCTGGGCGTCTCGTTCACCGACATCAACGCCGTGCTGTCGACGGCGCTGGGTTCGGCGTACGCCAACGACTTCCCGAACTACGGTCGTCAGCAGCGTGTGATCGTGCAAGCGGACAAGATCAACCGCATGCAGCCCGAAGACATCATGAACCTGTACGTGCGCAACGCGCAGGGCAACATGGTGCCGATGTCGACGTTCGCGAAGGGCCATTGGATCGTCGGCCCGGTGCAGCTCGTGCGCTACAACGGCTATCCGGCTGTTCGCCTGTCGGGTGCGGCCGCACCGGGTGCCAGCTCGGGTGACGCCATGGCCGAGATGGAGCGCCTGGCCGCCAAGCTGCCGGCCGGTATCGGCTACGAGTGGACGGGCCAGTCGCTGCAGGAAAAGGCTTCGGGCTCGCAGGCGCCGGCGCTGTATGCGCTGTCGCTGCTGGCGGTGTTCCTGGTGCTGGCCGCGCTGTATGAAAGCTGGTCGATCCCGGCGGCGGTGATTCTGGTGGTGCCGCTGGGTGTGCTTGGCGCACTGCTGGGGGTGACGCTGCGCGCAATGCCCGATGACGTGTACTTCAAGGTCGGCCTGATTGCGGTGGTGGGCCTGTCCGCCAAGAACGCAATCCTGATCATCGAGTTTGCGAAGGACTTGCAGGCGCAAGGCAAGGGCCTGATCGAGGCGACGCTCGAAGCCGTGCACCTGCGGTTCCGCCCGATCATCATGACGTCGTTCGCCTTCATCCTGGGTGTGCTGCCGCTGGCGATTGCCACGGGCGCCAGCTCCGCCAGCCAACGCGCCATCGGTACCGGCGTGATGGGCGGGATGTTCACCGCGACGGTGCTGGCCGTGGTGCTGGTGCCTGTGTTCTTCGTGGTGGTCCGCCGCGTCTTCAAGGGCAGCGAGCGTCAACGCCGTCTGGATGCCGCGCACCGTCCGCTGGACGAGGAAATCTGAACATGCAGAAAACGATGACCTTTCGAACCCCTGCGCTGCTGCCGGCGCTCCTGCTGGCCGCCGGCGTGTTGTCCGGTTGCTCGCTGGCGCCCACCTATGAGCGCCCGGATGCTCCGATAACGAGCACGTATCCGCAGGCACCAGCGGGCTATGCCGTGCCGGCAGACTCCGCCAAGCCCGGCGAGAACGCGCCCCGCGCGACCGAACTGGGCTGGCGCGAGTTCTTCCCCGATGCGCGCCTGCAGAAGCTGATCGGCCTGGCGCTTGAGAACAACCGCGACCTGCGCGTGGCCATGCTCAACGTCGAGGCCGCGCGTGCGCAGTACCGCCTGCAGATCGCTGACCTGCTGCCGCCGGTCAATGCGTCTGCCACGTACACGCGCAGCCATACGCCGCCGTCGATCTCAACCACCGGCGGCGACATCTACACCAAGCAGTACCAGCTTGGCGTGGGCATCAGCAACTACCAGGTGAACCTGTTCAGCGTGGGCGACGTCACGTCGTCTGCGCGTGCGAGTTATCTCGCAACGGACGAAGGCCGGCGTGCCGCGCAGATCAGCCTGATCTCGCAGGTGGCCAAGGCTTACCTGAACGAGCGCGCGTACGCCGAGCAGCTTGAACTGGCCCAGCAGACCCTGAAGGGGCGCGAGGACTACTACAAGCTGGCCAAGCAGCGTTTTGACGTAGGCGCCTCGTCGGCGCTGGATCTGCGTCAGACCGAGACGCTGGTGGAATCGGTGCGTGTGTCGGTGGCGCAGCTGACGCGCCAGTATGCCCAGGCGACCAACGCCCTCGTGCTGCTGGTGGGCGCCCCGCTGCCGGCCGATCTTCCTGCGCCGACCACGGTGTCGTCGGAGAAGATCGTGGCCGACATTCCGCCGGGTCTGCCGTCGGAGCTGCTGGAGCAACGCCCTGACATCCGCCAGGCCGAGCAGAAGCTGATTGCCGCCAACGCCAACATTGGCGTGGCGCGTGCGGCGTTCTTCCCGAGCATCGGGCTGACGTCCAACGTGGGCACGGCAAGCGGCGCGCTGCATGATCTGTTCAAGAGCGGAACGGGGTTTTGGTCGTTCGTGCCGAACCTGACGCTGCCGATCTTCAACTGGGGCACCAACATCTTCAATCTGGACTTGACCAAGACCAACCAGAAGATTGCGGTTGCCAATTACGAGAAGACGATCCAGACGGCCTTCCGCGAGGTGTCCGACGCCCTCGTGGCGCGCGGTACGCTGGAAGATCAGGTGGCAGCGCAGAAGCGCTTCCGCGATGCCACGGCCGATCGCCTGACGCTGTCTGACCAGCGCTATCGTAACGGCGTGTCGAGCTTCCTCGATGTGCTCGACGCGCAGCGCGATCTGTTCAGCGCTGACCAGACGCTGGTGCAGACGCGCCTGGCCCGCCTGACCAACGCCATCGATCTGTACACGGCGCTGGGCGGTGGCCTGCAGGAGCACAGCACCACTGTGGCCGCACAGCAGGCTCAGCCGACGGCTGCGCCAGGCGTTGCGCCCGCCACGCCCGACATGACGCCGCAGCAATCGAAGTAAGTTTGCGTCTGTTCGCTCGGAAGCCCGCCTTGTTCAGGCGGGCTTTTTTTTGCCGGCGCCGTTTGTGCCGGCGGTGCGTTCGAGAAATTGAAGCAGGGCCACCTCTTCGCGTCGCAGGCCCTTGCGTGCCCGAACCGGGGGCAGGGCTTCCAGCTCGCCCGCCAGGAATGCGTCCACCACGGCCGGATGCACGTAGCACTTGCGGCAGACGGCCGGCGTGTTCCCCAGGCGTTGAGCGACTGCGGCAATGGCCTCCACCACTTGCCGGCGTGCCTCGGTGGCATTGGTCGCTGGTCGCCCGCGCAGCAGGTCCAGCGCCAGCACGCTGCCCGCCCAGGTGCGGTAGTCCTTCGCCGTAAAATCCGCGCCCGAAATTTCCTGTAAGTACGCATTCACATCCGAGGAATCCACCGCACGGCGCTCGCCAGCTTCGTCGATGTACTGGAATAACTCCTGCCCCGGCAGATCGACGCAGCGCCGGATGATGCGCGCCAGGCGCGGATCCGATACCGACACGTCATGCTCCACGCCGCTCTTGCCGCGAAACTGAAAGCGCACCGTGTTGCCGTGGACCTCCACATGCCGATTTCGCAGCGTCGTGAGCCCATAGGACCGGTTGTCGCGCGCATAGGTCGCGTTGCCCACGCGCACCAGCGTCACGTCCAGCAGGTAGACCACCGTCGCCAGCATCTTTTCGCGCGACAGGCCCGGCGCCCCCAAATGGCCCGTGATCGCCTCGCGCACGCGCGGCAGCACCGCCCCGAAGGCCAGCAGGCGCCCGTATTTATCGGCATCGCGAAAGGCGCGCCATTCTGCGTGATAGCGATATTGCTTGCGCCCACGCGCGTCACGCCCCGTCGCCTGCAGATGACCGCCCGCGTGTGGGCAGATCCAGACGTCGGTATAGGCCGGCGGGATCGCCAGCTTGTTGATGCGCGCAATGACCGCCGGATCGCGGATGCGTTGGCCGCGCGTGTCGAAATAGACGAATTGGCCGCGCAGCCGGCGCCGGGTGTAGCCCGGGCGTGTGTCGTCCACATAGCGCAGCTGTTCGGGCAGCGCTTCGGCGAGAAGGGTGGCGCTTGCGGCAACCGGCGCGGGCGCAGACTTGGGAACGCGTTCCACAGTAGAGGCCTGGAGAGATGCTCGCGTTGAGCAAGCGGCGTTCCTTCCTCGCTTCTTCCGCTGGCGAGTCGCTCCCGACGTAGTATCAAGGCCACGCATCTACGCAAAATTGCGGCAGAAAATGGCCTTTCCGCCACAATCGGAAGTGCCTTGCATCGGTAAACAGATTCAACTACACTGCACGCCCTCTGGGCGGTATATAATCCGCTGTTTCGCCGTCCACCCGAATACTGAGCAAGGGACCCGATGACCACCATCCGTCTGAAAGAAAACGAGCCGGTCGAAGTTGCGCTGCGCCGCTTCCGCCGTGAAATCGAGCGCACTGGCCTGATCAAGGAACTGCGCGCCCGCACCGCTTACGAAAAGCCGACGACCGAGCGCAAGCGCAAGAAGGCTGCTGCTGTGTCGCGTACGCGTAAACGCCTGCGTTCGCAAATGCTGCCGAAGAAGCTCTACTAAGATCGCGCGATTGTTTCGGTAGCACCAATCGGGTGCTGCCGCTGGCGGTGTGAAGTCATTCGACCTCCGTTCCGCCGAGCTTGGTTTGTAGCGCCTTGCGCGTGCCGGAAGCCTTTCCGGAATCAACCAACGCTCCACTCCCCGATACAGAAGCTAGCAAGATGCGGTTGATGGCCTGTGCGCCATTGTCCGCCGCTTCGGTGCGCCCTGCGCGCCCTTCTCTGTTGCAAACGACATCCGCCAGCGGTAAATGACCGGCTGGCTGTTGGCGTTTGTTTCGCCGATTCTGTGCGGGAGTACAGTAGCGGGCATCCTTTGCACGCGCTTTCCCAAACAACGATGTCTACCGATTCCAACGAGTACTGGTTTCCCGCCAAGCGGTACGGCTGGGGATGGGGTTTCCCTTCGCGTTGGCAGGGCTGGGTAGTGCTCGCCATTTATGCCGTACTGCTGGCGGCTGGCATCGTCGGGCTGCAGCCGGGGCGCACGCAGTTGGGTTTTTCGTTGTACGTCCTGAGCGTGTCAGTGCTGCTGGTGCTGGTTTGCTGGTGGAAGGGCGAGCCGCCGCGCTGGCGGTGGGGCCGGGATTGAGCGGCTGCCTGGCAGTCAACCGCGCAAATGCGGCCCGACTCGTTTCTCCAGCAAGGCGACGAGTTCCGGCTGCATGAATACGTAGTCGTCTGGAATATTCAGACACACGACGCGCTTGCCGCGCAGCCGCGCGTCAAACCGTTGCGACAGGCGTCGCTGGTGGCTGCGTTCCATGACAAAAATCACTTCGGCCCAGTCGAGCTGGTCGGCGTCGAGTTGTACGTCTGCGTCGGGCGCCAAGCCCGCAGAGTCGGTCTCGACGTTGGGCCACTTGGCGAAGACCGCTTCCGCCGTCGGGCTGCGTAGCCGATTGCGGCTGCAGATGAAGAGCGCACGCATCGGCTAGGCCGCTGCCTTCAGCGCCGCCGCTATCGACGCCCGATAGCCCTCCGGCAAATTCACCGGCAACGCATCCGGCGCAAACAGCCCGAGGCGCTTGTGTTCATGACTGACGGTCGGCTCGAACGGGCCGACCAGCGCGCACGCATACGTCGCAATGAACACATGCTTGCCCGGCACGACTTCGAACAGGTACGTGTCGATCAACGCGCCCACTTCCACGCGCAGGTTCAGCTCTTCGGCGATCTCGCGAACCAGGCATTCGGTGGACGTTTCGCCAAGTTCGATGCGGCCGCCGGGCAACTCCCATTCCTCCCGCTCATTGAGCAGCAGAACGATATCGCCGGTGGGGGCGCGGAGGACGCCTTTGATGGAGACGGGGTAGGCAGACATGGGGCCGTCACTTGCCGATGCAGAACCGACTAAAAATCACCCCCAGCAAATCATCACTCGAAAACGCCCCCGTAATGCTGTTCAACGCCTCCTGCGCAAGCCGCAACTCCTCGGCAAACAGATCCAGCGATTGCGCTTGCTGTGCCGCGTGCTCCGCCGCAGTGGCGAGATGTTCGCGGGCCGTGCGCAGCGCAGCGAGATGGCGCTCGCGGGCGAGGTAAAGCCCCTCGCCGCCGCCCTGCCAGCCGGCAATCTCCAGCAACGCCGCGCGCAGCAGTTCGACGCCAAGGCCGTCGCGCGCCGATAGCCACACCTCGGGGGGCTCTGCATCCACGCGGCCCGGTACGGCCACGCCTGAAAGGTCGATCTTGTTGATGACGCGCAGCGTCGGCACGCCGGCGGGCACGTGCTCGGCGATGCGCGCGTCGATGGCGGCATCTTCGGGCGAGAGGCCGTTGGCCCGATAGTCCGCCGCATCCAGCAGATGCAGCACGACGTCGGCGCGGGCGATGGCGGCCCACGTGCGCTCGATGCCGATGCGCTCGACTTCGTCTTCCGTATCGCGCAGGCCCGCCGTGTCGACAATGTTCAGCGGGATGCCTTCAATCTGGATCGTCTGCTGCACCTTGTCGCGCGTGGTACCGGCGATGGGCGTGACGATGGCAAGCTCCGCGCCGGCCAGCGCATTGAGCAGCGACGACTTGCCGACGTTCGGCTGCCCCGCGAGCACCACGTGCAGGCCTTCGCGCAGCAGCGCACCCTGGCGCGCCTGCGCCAGCACGCCGTCAACGGCGGCACGAATGTCGGCAAGTTGACCGCGCGCGTCGGAGGCTTCCAGGAAGTCGATTTCCTCCTCGGGAAAATCCAGCGTCGCTTCGACCAGCATGCGCAGATGGATCACGCGCTCGACCAGCGCATGCACCGCCTGCGAGAACGCGCCATCGAGCGAGCGCGCCGCCGAACGTGCGGCGGCTTCCGTGCTGGCTTCGATCAGATCGGCCACGGCCTCGGCCTGCGCCAGATCCATCTTGTCGTTGAGGAAGGCGCGGCGCGTGAACTCGCCGGGCTCGGCCACGCGCAGACCGATGTCGCGGCCGGCGGCCAGGCAGCGCTGCAGCAGCAGTTGCATCACGACGGGGCCGCCGTGGCCCTGCAGCTCGAGCACGTCTTCGCCGGTGTACGAATGCGGCGCGGGGAACCACAGCGCGATGCCGCGATCGATGGCGTTGCCGTCGGCGTCGAGGAACGGCAGGTAGGTTGCCAGGCGCGGCGTCAGCACGCGTCCGCACACGGCTTGCATGACGGCGCGCACATTAGGCCCCGACACGCGCACCACGCCGATGCCGCCCCGCCCCGGCGCGGTCGCAATCGCAGCGATGGGGATCGTGAGGATGGGCGCGCGTGGCGCGGTGGAAGCGTTCGGCAAGGCGGTGGGGTGGTCAGCAGCAGTCATGGGCGGTATTGTGCGGCAGCCGCGCAGTTGCGCGCCAGTTTCCAACCAAGGAGATTCGGATGATCGATCACACCGGCGTCGTCGTCAGCGATTTCGACGCCAGCAAGCGGTTCTACGAACAGGCGCTCGGCGCCATTGGCCTGGCCAAGGTACTGGAGTTTCCCGCGGCCGTTACGGGCCACACCGACGTGGCCGGCTTTGGCCCGCCGGGCAAGGCGGAGTTCTGGATTTCGGCGGCGATGGCGGGGCAGGCGCCGAACAAGCCGCCGGTGCACGTGGCCTTTCGCGTCGACACGCGTGCCGAAGTGGAGGCGTTCTACGCCGCAGCGATGGCCGCAGGCGGAACCGACAATGGAGCACCCGGCGTGCGGGCGCACTATCACCCGAACTACTACGGTGCGTTCGTGCGTGACCCCGACGGTCACAACATCGAGGCCGTTTGCCACGCATCCGCTTGAGGAGCCGAAGCGTTTCTAGCAGGCATGAAAAAAAAGGGCACCCGAAGGTGCCCTTTTTGCTGAAGCGCATTCGCCTTACTTGGCGGGTGCTGCCTTGTTGTTGGTGCCCAGCATGCGGTTGATCGACCATTGCTGCGCGATCGACAGGCAGTTGTTCACCACCCAGTACAGCACCAGGCCGGCCGGGAAGAAGAAGAACATCACCGAGAACGCGATCGGCATGAACATCATCACCTTGGCCTGCACCGGGTCCGGCGGCGTGGGGTTCAGCTTGGTCTGCACGAACATCGACACGGCCATCAGCACCGGCAGGATGTAGAACGGGTCGGGCGTGGACAGATCGTGCACCCAGCCGATCCACGGCGCGCCGCGCATTTCCACCGACGACAGCAGCGCCCAGTACAACGCCATGAACACCGGAATCTGGATCACGATCGGCAGACAGCCGCCGAGCGGATTGACCTTCTCGGTGCGGTACAGCGTCATCATTTCCTGGTTCATCTTCTGCGGATCGCCCTTGTGGCGCTCGCGGATGGCCGTCATGCGCGGCTGCAGGTCCTTCATCTTCGCCATCGAACGGTAGCTCGTGGCCGACAGCGGGAAGAACACCAGCTTGATCAGCACCGTGAGTGCCACGATCGACCAGCCCCAGTTGCCCAGCAGCGCGTGGATCTTTTCGAGCAGCCAGAACAGCGGCTTGGCGACGATGGTCAGCCAGCCATAGTCCTTCACCAGGTCCAGGCCCGGGGTGATGGCTTCAAGCATGCGCGCTTGCTGCGGGCCGGCGAACAGACGTGCCGTGGCCGACACGCTGGCGCCCGGCGCCACGGTGCCCAGCGGCTCCTGGATGCCGATGCGGTAGAAGTTGTTGTCGACGCGGTTGACGTAGTACTCGCGCTTGACGTTGTCTGCGGGAATCCAAGCCGATGCAAAGTAGTGCTGCACCATCGCCACCCAGCCGCTGTCGGTCGGGGCCGGCACCTGTGCCTTGCCCTTGTCGATGTCGGCAAAGGTGATCTTGTGGAACTTGTCGCCGTCGGTGTACACGGCGGGGCCGGTGAACGTGCTGTAGAAGCGCGACTGCTCGATCGCGCCGCCGTCGCGGGCCAGTTCCAGGTACAGCGTCGGGTTGATCGGGGCAGTGCCGTCGTTCGTCACGTCGAAGCGCGTGTCGATCACGTAGCTGCCGCGCTTGAAGACGTACGTCTTGGCCAGCTTGGCGCCGCCCTTGTCGGCCGTCAGCGTGATCGAGACATCGTTGCCCGTGCCAAGGTCACGCGGGCCGGCCGATGCCGTGAACACCGTCGTGTGGTTCGGGAAGTCGCCGCCGATCAGGCCCGAGCGAGCCAGATAGGTGCGCTCGACGCTGCGGTCGAACAGCACCATCGGGTTGCCGTCGTGGTCTTTCTGATCGAGCAGTTCGAGCTTGGTGACGATGGCGCCGTCGGTGTCGATGGTGGCGCGCAGCAGGTCGGTCGAGATGACGATCTTTTCCGAAGCGGGTGCCTGCGAAGCGGCGCCCGTGGCCGGGGCAGCTTGCGACCCGGCGGCTGCCGTCGTGGACGCGCTCTTCGGCACATCGCCTGCGGGCGTGCTGCCCGGCGCAGCGGCCGTCGTCGTGGCCGTTTGCGGCGTCGGGAAGAACATCGACTGGTGGCCATTCGCGCGTTGCCAGTTGTCGAACAGCAGGACAACCGCCAGCGAGAAGATCACCCAGAGAATGGTGCGTTTGATATCCATGTCGGATTACGGTCTGGGAAGGTGAAGCCAGCGCCGAAAAACGGCTGCGCAGCCCGGTCTTGAACCTGCGTTGCTCACCGTACCCTTGTACGGTTGCGCTTCTCGGTCCAACTTTGGGCTGCTCGCTACGTTTTCCGGCACTGCCTGGATCGACGGCCGCGCAGGCTGGGGGTCAGCTGCGGTCGCGTCGGTCGATGCGGGATCGGTGGAGCGGGGCACAGCGTCGCCAGCGGCGGGCGGCACAGGATCATACCCGCCTTGTGCGAACGGATGGCAGCGGCATAGACGTTTTGCCGCAAGATAACTGCCGTAACCGGGCCCATGAGCGAGCACGGCATCGCGCGCGTAGTCGGAACAGGTCGGGAGGAATCGGCATTGCGCCCCCACAAACGGGCTGAACGCCACTTTGTAGATGCGCAGCAGAAACAGCAGCACGCGCGTCATGGCGTGCTCCCAGCGCCGGGCTGGGACGGTGTGGCCGAAGGCGGTGCCGGCAATGGACGCGCGGCAACCTCAAAGAGGTGCACCAGCTCTTCGCGGCAGATGCGCTTGAAGGCGGTCACGGTCGGTACGTCCTGGCGCGGAAACTTGGCGTGCAGGCGGATCAGCACGTCGCGACCGCCCAGCAAGGGCTGCCGCAGGCGGAACAACTCGCGGCACTGACGCTTGATGAGGTTGCGCTCGACAGCGCGTTTGGCGAATTTCTTGCCGATCACTACGCCCAGGCGCGCTTGCGCGGCGCCGTTGGCGCGCACATACAGAACGAAGTGACGACTACGCCGGACCGGCCGCAAAGCAAAAACGGATGAAAACTCATCCGTTTTTGTCAGCCTCGCGGCCTTGGGGTAGGCGTACAAGCCCATCGCCAGCGTGCCGCAAAGCCATGGGCAACGACTATGAGCCGCCACCCTCGGCGCGGCCGTCTTTAGATGGCCAGGCGCTTACGGCCCTTGGCGCGGCGTGCGTTCAGCACAGCACGGCCACCACGGGTCTTCATGCGAACACGGAAACCGTGGGTGCGCTTGCGACGGGTAACGGAAGGTTGATAGGTACGCTTCATGATGCACTCTCTTGTTAATGGGTGGTGCGGACATTGCCGCACGCGCCGGGCCTAGGGCTACCGCCGCGGCCTGGTGTCGATTCAGTCAGAGAAATCGCCCACGCAGACTGCCGTGCGCTATGTTGTTCAGGTCTAGGGTGTCACCGGAACATCGGGCACCGAGAGCATCGGGCCTAAGCCGGATCAGTCGTGACGAAGTGTTTCTCGCCCCGCATCTGACACGAACAAGCGTGCGCTCCCCTGCTGCGCATCGCAGAACCCGACATTTAAGCGGCATTTTCCACATCTGTCAAGCCTTGCTAATTGGGGATAACGTGCGCTCCGCGCCCGAAATCCACCCACTGGCGAGTTGTCCCCATCGCCTTGTGCGGCTTGGTGTGCTCTGCGAAAAGCGTTGTCGGGACTGGGTTTGCGGGAAGTCAACAAAATCGGTTGTCCACCGCTACTCACAGCGGGTCCACAGGTTATCCACAGACTTATCCTTTGTGGATAACTTTCGGCAGGGGGTACAATCCCGTTCCAATAACGAAAGCCACCCGGTTTCTGGCCTGCGCCAGAAGCCCGGCGGCCGGCCCTCCCGGGGACGTCATCAGACGCGTGTGGCGCCGGTCAAACACCTAACGATAACGATGCAGGATTTCTGGCATGCGGCGTCGGCTCAGCTCGAGAGTGAGCTGACACCGCAACAATTCAAGACGTGGATCAAGCCGCTGACGCCGCTGTCGTTTGACGAGCAGGCGTGCACGCTGCGGATTGCCGCGCCCAACCGCTTCAAGCTCGACTGGGTCAAGAGCCAGTTCTCGGGCCGCATCCAGTCGCTCGCGTGCGACTACTGGGAGGCGGCGGTCGATGTGCAGTTCGTGCTCGACCCGACCGCCGGCCAGCGCCAGGCGGCCCTCCAGCCCGCGCTCGCGCCGGTGCCGATGCAACCCCTCGGCGGGCAAGCAATTCAACCGCGGCAGGTCATGCCGGCCGGCAACGGTGTTGCACATGACGCCACCACGCTGCGCCCCGCGCCGTCCGTGTACCGCGAAACCGCACTCGCAACGGCCAGCCATGCCGCCGCCGATATCGACGTGCCCGTGATGGACGCGGCCGAGGTCAGCGCGCAGTCGTACCGCATGCCGCCGCAGGCGCCCGCCGTGGTCACGAGCCTGGCCGCGCCGCCGCAGGCGCCGGTGGACGATTCCGTGCACGAGCGCTCGCGGCTCAATCAGATCCTGACGTTCGACAACTTCGTCACCGGTAAGGCGAACCAGTTGGCGCGCGCCGCGGCCATCCAGGTGGCCAACAACCCGGGCAAGTCGTACAACCCGCTGTACCTGTACGGCGGCGTGGGCCTGGGCAAGACGCACTTGATCCATGCCATCGGCAACTTCATGCTGATGGAGAACCCCCGTGCGCGCATCCGCTACATCCACGCGGAGCAGTACGTGTCCGATGTGGTGAAGGCATACCAGCGCAAGGCGTTCGACGATTTCAAGCGCTACTACCACTCGCTCGATCTGCTGCTGATCGATGACATTCAATTCTTCTCGGGCAAGAACCGCACGCAGGAAGAGTTCTTCTACGCGTTCGAGGCGCTGATTGCCAACCGCGCGCAGGTCATCATCACCAGCGATACGTATCCGAAAGAGATCACCGGCATCGACGACCGCCTGATCTCGCGCTTCGACTCCGGCCTGACCGTGGCCATCGAGCCGCCCGAGCTGGAAATGCGCGTCGCGATTCTGATGAAGAAGGCGCAGGCCGAGAACGTGACCGTGCCGGAAGAAGTGGCCTTCTTCGTGGCCAAGCACCTGCGCTCGAACGTGCGTGAGCTGGAAGGCGCGCTGCGCAAGATCCTGGCGTACTCGAACTTCCACGGCAAAGAGATCACGATCGAGGTCACGCGGGAGGCGCTCAAAGACCTGCTGACGGTGCAGAACCGCCAGATCTCGGTGGAGAACATCCAGAAGACCTGCGCGGATTTCTACAACATCAAGGTCGCGGACATGTACTCCAAGAAGCGGCCGGCCAACATCGCGCGCCCGCGCCAGATCGCCATGTATCTGGCCAAGGAACTCACGCAGAAAAGCCTGCCCGAGATTGGCGAATTGTTTGGCGGACGCGACCACACCACGGTGCTGCACGCCGTGCGCAAGATCGCCGACGAGCGCACCAAGGACGCCCAGCTCAACCACGAGTTGCACGTGCTGGAGCAAACGCTCAAGGGTTGACCCCGCGATGGTCAGCAGAGCGCATGGCAAAGCCATTCGCCCTGAATCAAGCCTCGACAGACGCCCGCTCGAATGCGGGCGTCTTTTCATGCACAATAGACATATTTGCCGCGCGCGTGACGCTATCCAGCGCCCCCTTATTTGCGGTATAATTTGTGATTAACCCCTTGATTTACAACAACTTTGGGTTAATCGCGAATGCTCCTGCAGGCACCGGCCCATGTGGCCCAGGCTGGGGCGCGCGCGGTGTCACCTCTCAAGCCAAGGATCGCCTTCATGCAATTGGTCAAAACCTCGCGAGACAACCTGCTGCGTCCGCTGCAAATCGTGAGCGGCATCGTGGAACGCCGACACACGCTGCCCATCCTGGCCAATCTGCTGATCACCAAGCAAGGTGAACGGGTTTCCTTCCTGTCCACCGACATCGAAATCCAGATCACCACGCACGCCGATTGCGGCGCCGGCGCCGGCGACATCGCCACCACCGTGGCCGCCCGCAAGCTCGTCGACATCCTGCGTGCCATGCCTGACGGCGAAGTCGCGCTCACGCTCAACGACAAGCGCATGACGGTGCAATCCGGCAAGAGCCGCTTTGCGCTGCAGACGCTGGCCGCCGAAGAATTCCCGACCGTCGCAGAGGCAACCGATTTCGGTGCCCGCATCACGCTGCCGCAGAAGACGCTCAAGCACCTGCTGGCGATGGTGCACTTCGCGATGGCCCAGCAAGACATCCGCTACTACCTCAACGGCATGCTGCTGGTGGTGGACGGCAAGCAAGTCATGGCTGTCGCTACCGACGGCCACCGCCTGGCCTACTGCGGCGT
The DNA here is from genome assembly GCF_958350185.1 of Ralstonia edaphi. Taxonomy (NCBI): domain Bacteria; kingdom Pseudomonadati; phylum Pseudomonadota; class Betaproteobacteria; order Burkholderiales; family Burkholderiaceae; genus Ralstonia; species Ralstonia edaphi. The sequence goes on along the minus strand of NZ_CATWHI010000003.1, from coordinate 609,855 downwards.
CGAAACCGGCGAGCAACCGGCAGGTGCCGGCGGCCGCCAGGAAGTCATCATCCCGCGCAAGACCATCCTCGAACTGCAGCGCCTGCTGGAAGACGTGGACGATCCTGTCTCGGTGCAACTGGCATCGAACCAGGTCAAGTTCACCTTCGGCAATATCGAGCTGATCTCCAAGCTGGTCGAAGGCAAGTTCCCCGATTTCCAGCGCGTGATCCCGAAGGGTTACCGCAACAGCTTCACGATCGACCGTGCCTTCCTGCAGCAGGCGCTGCAACGCACGGCCATCCTGACCACCGACAAGTTCAAGGGCGTGCGCTGCATGCTCGACACCAACGTCCTGAAGATCAGCTCCACCAACGCTGACCAGGAAGAAGCGCAGGAAGAACTCGAAATCGACTACCAGGGCGATGCGCTGGATATCGGTTTCAACGTCACCTACCTGCTGGACGTGCTGGCCAACCTCAAGGCCGAAAAAGTGCAGGTGAGCCTGGGCGACTCCAACTCGAGCGCACTCATCACCCTGCCGGACGACGACACCTTCAAGTACGTCGTCATGCCGATGCGCATTTGACGCACCGCTGCACCCAGAGCAAGACGAGGGGCTGGATCGTGACGATCCGCCCCTTCGCCGTTTTTAAGCAACCCCGCTGTGTGCGCAAAACGCCCATGGCTGCGAGCAGAACGACATGACCGAAGAGCAGAAACCGCAATCCACCCCCGCCGAGGCCAACAGCTATGACGCCGCCTCGATCCAGATCCTGGAAGGCCTGGAGGCGGTACGCAAGCGGCCGGGCATGTACATCGGCGACACCTCGGATGGCACCGGCCTGCACCACCTCGTGTTCGAGGTGCTGGACAACTCCATCGACGAAGCACTGGCCGGGCATTGCACCGAGATCCAGGTCACCATCCACACGGACAACTCCATCTCCGTGATCGACAACGGCCGTGGCATCCCGACCGGCATCAAGTTTGACGACAAGCACGAGCCCAAGCGCAGCGCGACCGAGATCGCCATGACCGAGCTGCACGCCGGTGGCAAGTTCAACCAGAACAGCTACAAGGTGTCGGGCGGCCTGCACGGCGTGGGCGTGTCTTGCGTCAACGGCCTGTCGAAGTGGATGAAGGTGACGGTGCGCCAGGGCGGCAAGGTGCATTACATCGAGTTTGCACAGGGCGTGCCGCAAAACCGCCTGATCGAAACCGTGCAAGCGCCGGACGGCCAGATGGTCGAGGTCTCGCCGCTGCGCGTGTCGGGCACCACCGACAAGCGCGGCACCGAAGTGCACTTCCTGGCCGATGAAGAGATCTTCACCAACGTCGAATACCACTACGAGATCCTCTCCAAGCGCATTCGCGAGCTCTCGTTCCTGAACAACGGTGTGCACATCAGGCTGACCGACCAGCGCACCGGCAAGGAAGAAGACTTCGCCTTCTCGGGCGGCGTGAAGGGCTTCGTTGAATACATCAACAAGAACAAGTCCGTGCTGCACCCCACCATCTTCTTTGCCGCAGGCGAGAAAGACGGCGTGGCCGTAGAAGTGGCGATGCAGTGGAACGACGCCTACAACGAGCAGGTGCTCTGCTTCACCAACAACATCCCGCAGCGCGACGGCGGCACCCACCTTACGGGCCTGCGCGCCGCCATGACGCGCGTCATCAACAAGTACATCTCCGACAACGAGATCGCCAAGAAGGCCAAGGTCGACACCTCGGGCGACGATATGCGCGAAGGCCTGACCTGCGTGCTGTCCGTCAAGGTGCCGGAGCCCAAGTTCAGCTCGCAGACCAAGGACAAGCTCGTCTCGTCGGAAGTGCGCCTGCCGGTGGAAGAAGTCGTGGCCAAGGCGCTGAGCGACTTCCTGCTGGAAACGCCCGTCGACGCCAAGATCATCTGCGGCAAGATCGTTGAAGCCGCCCGCGCGCGTGAAGCAGCCCGCAAGGCCCGCGAAATGACGCGCCGCAAGGGCGTGCTCGACGGCATGGGCCTGCCCGGCAAACTGGCCGACTGCCAGGAGAAAGACCCCGCGCTGTCAGAACTCTTCATCGTCGAGGGTGACTCCGCAGGCGGCTCTGCCAAGCAAGGCCGCGACCGCAAGTTCCAGGCAATCCTGCCGCTCAAGGGCAAGATCCTGAACGTCGAGCGCGCGCGCTTTGACAAGATGCTCTCCAGCCAGGAAGTGCTCACGCTCATCACCGCCATGGGCACCGGCATTGGCAAAGACGACTACAACCTCGACAAGCTGCGCTACCACCGCATCATCATCATGACCGATGCTGACGTAGACGGCTCGCACATCCGCACGCTGCTGCTCACGTTCTTCTACCGCCAGATGCCCGAGATCATCGAGCGCGGCCACGTGTACATCGCCCAGCCGCCGCTCTACAAGATCAAGCACGGCAAGGAAGAGCGCTACATCAAAGACGACGTCGAGATGGCCGCCTACCTCGTGCGCCAGGCCCTGGACACCGCCGTGCTCGTGCGTGCCGACGGCACCGAGATTGCCGGCGACGCCCTGGCCGAACTCGCACGCCAGTACCAGCTCAGCCGCGGCGTGATCGAGCGCCTGTCTCGCGTGATTGACGCCGACGCCCTGCGCGCCATTGCCGAAGGCGTGGCCCTGGACCTGTCCAGCGAACCCGCAGCCGAAGCCAGCGCCCGCACGCTCAAGGCCCGCCTGCTGGAAATGCAAGGCAACGCCAGCAGCGCCAACGGCGGCGCCACCGCAGACGCCTTCATGCAGTACGACGAAAAGAGCGAGAAATACCGCGTCATGGTCGTACGCCGCCAGCACGGCAACCAGCGCCTGAGCCACATCGACGCCGACTTCGTGGCCGGCGCCGACTACGCCGCCCTGGCCACCACCGCCCAGACCTTCCAGGGCCTGATTGGCGAAGGCGCCAAGGTGCGCCGCGGCACCGGCGACAAGGTGCGCGAGCAGAACGTCTCAGACTTCCACGCCGCCATGACCTGGCTGCTGAGCGAAGCCGAGCGCGGCGTGAGCCGCCAGCGCTACAAGGGTCTGGGCGAAATGAACCCCGAGCAGCTGTGGGAAACCACCATGGACGTCACCCAGCGCCGCCTGCTGCGCGTGCAGATTGAAGACGCCATTGCCGCGGACCAGATTTTCACCACCCTGATGGGCGACGACGTGGAACCGCGCCGGAACTTCATTGAGAGCAATGCGTTGGTGGCGCGGAATATTGATGTTTGAGGTAACGCGAGTTCCCTATAATGAAAAAACCGAGAGATTTTCTCTCGGTTTTTTTTTGCCCTATGACGCGAGATTTATGCGGTAATTTCGCTGAGGGTGCAAGTTCCCGGCGATCGAGGTGCTCGGAATTTTTGCTTGAAAAGAATCGTTTGTAAAAAAGGCTAAAGCAACGTCATTTGCGTTTGGTCAGAGTCACCAAACCGACTCCAATCGAGCGAGTTAAGTATGCTGGTTTTAATCGGACGCTTTTCATCCCAAAAAATTAGCGATGACAAAAGGCTTGTTGCCTGCGGCGATTGCAAAAGATTGAGTACGTTCCGAGCTTCTTCCTCTGTATCGAATGATAGGAAATAGACCGTGTCGTCGAACATCACGGGGCGACCTTCAATGGGGCCAACAAGCCGAAATCGCAATGCTTTATATAGTCCGCAAATCGCAATGCGCCAGGGGCGAAACGCGTAGTCTCCTATGCCAAAGATCGAGAAGCGCGGGTTCTTTGCGTAGATGGAGCTTCCTCTGCCATCAAGTTGGGTAGCGTGAGCTTCGAGATAGGCCCAGGTCTTGGGCGCAATGACGCGAATCGGGGCGGTGTCTTGTCCGACTGTTCTCTGCGTTACGAGCACAAACTTGCTACGCCAATCCTTGTTGCTCCCGATATCCGACCCTTTGAGTAGCGGGAACAAGTACTGGTCTTCAAGATCTGCAATTTCACCAAGTCCGTTCTCATATCCTCCCGGAACTCTCGTGAACTCCATCACGCCAGATGCGTCGTGCTTGACTCCAGACCGCCACTTCTGGGGGCTCTGCCCGACCAGAAAAGAGCATGCTGAGAACGCGTCTAAATCACTTATCGTTAGGCCTTGTCGATGTCCCACCCTGCGACCGCCGGTATCGTCTACGCTCTTAAGAATGGTGTAGTCATACGAAGGCGTTGCTTGTGGGTCTAGCTGGATGACCAGCAAGCACGCGTCAACAAATGCCCCAAAGTGCTTCTTCGCATCGATCTCGACAATGAGTGCATTAACGACGGGTTCACCCTGGCGCTCGGCATGGGCCAGCACTTTTCGAGCTACCGCAGTCTTTACCAGCATCGCAACATCGCCGCGGCGGCCCGAGAGCCATCGGAACATGTCCAGAAGCATCCATTCGGAGATGTCGAAGTTCGCCTTTCCCGTCATAGCTTCAAAGCCGTTGAAGCCGAGGAAGTTAGTTTTCTCCGGTAAGTTTGTTCCGCCGATAGCTCCCTGCGTAGAACTTGTCACCCACGGCAGATTTCCAAGGATCAATAGGTGTCCTTCCAGGGCCTGCGTGATCGACTGCCAGTCAGTGGAGAAGAAGTCTGCTTGATCGAGTCGTACTTTCGGTGTTACCGGCTCGGCCGCTAAGCGCTCTTGCAAGCGATCTAGGTAACTGCCATTGATGTCAATGCCCCGTACCTCCTCAGCCTCCGGAAAAGCTCGCGCAGCAGCCAAGACAAACGCACCCACGCCGCAGGTGGGCTCAATTACAACATCGGGACGTAAGCCCAACTGATGCAGGTAAGTGCATAGTTGGTTCGCCAAGTCATCGGGCGTCTGAAAGTCACCGAACTCAATTCGTCTTTTCTTCTCTGTAGTCATTTCGTAAGCGGCGAGCTCTTGTAGATAGAACGTAGCCCTGACTCCACGCCGGCCTTCTCAATAGCTCGACCATATTGCAATCTCCATTGCAGTGCATTCGAGATTGTGAGATAGCCTTGTTCCGGTTTGTTAATGAGAATTTCCTCTGCCAGATTTTTGAGCTCAATATCGTCTACAGGAAGATTTTTGTCCTGCATATAGGCCATCAAATCTTCAGTGTTTCCTTCGCTCTCCAAGATTTGGCGTAGCCCACGAGTCATTTGAAAGTCGGCAGTGCGCTGTGATTCCACGAAAACTGTGTCGGTCATGCGCAGAGTGGAGGAGCGAATAGCTGGGTCGTCTACCTTGTCGTAGACAAATACGATAAGCCCGTATCCAAGGCCATAGACCTTCTGCCGAGCCGATTTGAAGGGACAAGAGGATTGAGGCTGCCTGATACTTGTGACCTTCATATCCACGCCAAGGCCTGGGAAGTCGATACCGTTTGCGGAATTTCCCTCTTCAAATTCGTATCGATCTTTTAGAAAAGCACGAAACTTGTGCTCAAGATAGGTCCCTACCGCTTTGCCGTCGGTTACGCCATAGAGAGAAGGCTCCCCATGTGTGCTCTCCGCATCCGAAAAGGCCTGTGCTTCTGCGCACAAGAGATCTATGGTCAGTGCTAGTTTGGTCATGTTGTCAGTTGGAGGCGGCCGTGTAGTGAGTGAGAGGGCCTGCAGTTGGTTGGCGCAGCGGCCCTAGAATTTACCTCAATCCGGCGGTCCTTCAATTCTTGGCTGCGGGGAAGCGGCGAGTTCTACCCGCCCCATTGGATAGAGGAGGGGTATGACGTGTACGTCTCTGGCCTGTGACATCTTGGAGTTCCGACTTGCCTCCACACTTACAGGCGTACCGAAGGTTGGCCCAAAATAGGTTAAAGCCGCCCGATACGGGGCGGCTCCATTCAAACCATCAACAACCCATCACCTCACTGCGCTGGCGCCTCCTCCACCCTCTTCCGCGCCCCCCGACTAAACCGCATCGACAGCGCCGCCCGAGCCGTATCCAAAGCCTCACCCTTGCCGGCCACCTTCAGATACGCATACCCCTCCAGCGAAGCCGTCATCAAATCGCTGCCCAGTGCCATCTGCGAGTCGTGCATCTTTTCAAGCAGCTTCTCCACGCGAACGACGCGAGGGCGCAGCGCATCAAACGCCGCCAAGTCGCGCTTCACTTCTGCCAAGCTGTAGTTCACCGAAAGCACGCCGGGGTTGTTACCCAGCACCTCAACAGCTTTACGGCAAAACGCTTCCGACTTGTCGCCCATCTTCGTGATGGTCATGCGCTGGTCGATCGACAGATCGATTAAGCCCGCGAGCTTCTCTTCCAGCGTCTTCAGCGCGGCATCTACTGCGCTCAGGTCTGCGGTGGTGAGTTGAAGCGAAATCAGGTTCTGTGACATTGCATTCCTTCTCTACGTATTAACAAGGTCGCGCCAATTGGCACGACCGGGCGAGATTGGTTTGCTACGGGCCCGATATCAAGGCAGGTCACCACTTTTGACAGAACCCGGGTCGGTGTGTCGCCTCTGCGCAAACGTCTGAGGTCGGAGCGCAGGTCTCAAATCGCCGATTACGCATGTTTCTTGCCCGAGGCCGCGGCCTTCGGGTTCGATCTCGAACCGTTGCAGGCGAATCGCGAGCCACAAACACTCGCATTCCGCTGTCGGAGCTCGAAATTTTCGAGCTCCGACAGCGGGCTTTGAACCTCGGGCGGTGGCGCGCCAGTCAGAACGCGTCAGCGTCGAGGCTTTGACGGCGAAGCTCGGTTCTCGAGGCTCCGATGTATCGAATGTTTTTGAGCCGAGCTCGGGCCTCTAACGGCCGTGCGCGGTGGTTTGATGGCGGAGCACCGCTCGGAGGCTGCCGAAATCGAATGTTTGACCTCGACACACGAACCGAAAACTGCGGCGCTCAGTGTTCGATGGGGCACCGGGGTAGGGCAACGAGTCGAGCTTGTATGTCTGACGCCTGGTCGCTGCGCCCGTCTGCCCAAAATGTGCAACGTGTGGTTGGTCCTTGGGGCTCGGAGCCCGATGCAGGTCAGACGTACAACTGTCAACTGAATCGCTTCTGACAACTAAGCAGTACAGTGCGCCCCAGACTAGATTTGGATTCTCCGAGCATTCCGACTAGCTTGGCTAGCGCTTGTTGACCTCGCGGCGCCATGATCAGCTTTGCCAACGTCGAGCGTACGCCGAATCTATTAAGCGTTCCGTCGACAAGTCTTTTCGATACATCTGCTTTAAAAAATGCCGCGCTCAGCGATATGCCGAGAGAGCCAGATTTTTCCGCTCCGTACTTAACCTGAATGGACTTTCCGACGGCTGTCAGAGTTTGCTCGAAACGGAGTTGCTTTCCCTCATCTTCTTCTTCGATCGCTCGTTGATAGTCCGCAAGCCACTGTCGCAGGCCTGCGTACTTATCACGCATCTGTACTGCCACCGGGATGAGGTCATGAATAGAGTTCGATTCTTCGATGATGTAAGCGGGTATGGGCGGAAGCACGACCTTCGCCATCGCGCCGCCGAACCGCTCGTTGCGGTAGCGAAACATCTTGGCTCGCTCCGTCTCGATGAATTTTTCAAATTGCTGAACGGCATTAGCTTGGTGATAAAACATCTGGGTCTCCGCAACGAGCCTTCGTCGGAATGGATGCCCGAAGTAAGGTGTCGAGGTGAGATCGCTTCTGGCAAGAAGGCCTGCACCCCCCCAAACTAAAGCTGAGAGGTGAGGTGAAGATGTGGAGCGCGTTAGCTCCCACTCCAGTTTTATCTTTTGCATAGCCGTGCGAAGAGATTCGGTCACACAAAGCTCGGCGAGGATCATCTCCCGAATATCGTTGAGACTCTGTCCAAGCGCCGTGTAGTCGTCTGGTTGCACAACTCCTAAACTCTCGAGCGGTGCCAAAAAACCGCCGTCGCGCTGCCAGGCTTCAACGAAACCACTGTCAACGTGCAAGTGGTCGAAACAGACGATGTTGGTAAGCAGACTAATGAGAGCGTCTATCTGGATCGTGCCCGATGGAACTGGATCGAATCGATGGGTCTGCCGGTCTTCCGAGATTGCTATTTCGGAAACGTCTTTCGGCTCGATCCCGTTCTGCATTAGGGCTTCAACGTCTTGCAGCGTCCAGTTGTCAATCATTAGGGCATTGCCCATATCTACTTCCTCCCCAGCTCTCGTTGTGTTGCAGCCAACACTAGCAGAAAGGAAGGCCTGTGACTCCGTGAGTCGATGGGGCGAAAGGGTATGGCAAACGAGCTCCGCAGGGCTTTAGCAAGAATCAGACGCCCACATAAACCTCCATCGCTATAATTGCCCCGCTGCCGCACCAACGGTAGCCGGGTTTGGCGACCTGACATGGCAATACCAGAGAAGACGGACACCCGCCGCAGCGGTCTCGTCCGTATGCACTCGTGCATGCCCTTATGGCGGGCCGGGTGGGGAGACCTTCGGGTCTGCCGGCTTTCTCTGGGGGTCGGTTCGCCAGCCCCGCCGTCAGGCCCGCCACCCCCGTCTGGCGACGAGATGGCGAGCCTCCTTGAACCCAGAGAGGCTGTCATGACTGCAAGTCCCAGCGGGCACCGCCCCGCGTCTTACCCGTCTCCACCTGCAACACCCACCCACGCGCACACGTCTTCCAGCGCAAGCGGACTCACCAAAAACCGCGTCTACTTGAACGGCGCACTCGAAGCGCGGGCGTATCTCAAACTAATGAAGATGCACCGGCGTCTGAAAGCCATGCGCTTGGGGCGGGCAGTAGCGGCGACGCTGGGCTTGACTGCGGCCACGTCCGCTTTCGGCACGGATTTCCGTCCTTTTCCTACCGCACTCTCACTGCCCCGGTATGTTCCGGCTAACACCGTTGTGGCCAGAGACTATTTGACGCCCCAACAGTTATGTGGCGAGGGTACATGCAGGTTGGTGAATTTCCGTCCTGTTAGCCAGATTCATTTCGTCCCGGGTGACATACCGGGCGTGGCGGTCGACGGACCGGCCGTTGTCACGGAAATCAAAGGCTTGGAGATGCAAGTCCTTGTCAATGGGAAACCTCAGACAAGGATGAATGAAGATAAATCGCCCATAACATTTTCTTCGCCGGTCGAAATTCAATTGCTGAGGGACAGTTCCCCGGAGTTGATTAACGGATCAACCGATGAAATTCAGTTCTGGTTTTTCACAAAAACAATGTCGGGATCCGACAGGATCATTAACTACATCCGCCTTAACACGAGGCTGACCAGAATCGAAGGGAGCTGCTCGGTGCCAAGTCAGACCGTGGAACTGCAACCCACCCGCGCAAGAAGCTTGACTGGCATTGGGGCAACGGCTGCCGAGCGCAGCTTCCAGATCAGCATTAACGACTGCCCGAAGGGATACAACAAGATCTTCTACAGGCTCAAGCCGGTGGGCGACACGATCGAGGCTTCGGCAGGTGTATTGCCGCTTTCGCCCGAATCAACCGCCAAAGGCGTGAGGATCAAGGTAACTGACAGTGCGGGGGCGCCTGTTGTATTCGATACGTCCACCAGAATCGATGACTACAACAAGGACACCGGCGGTTCGTTCTCGATCCCGATGCGGGTGTCATACGTTCAGACCGAAACCAACGTCACGCCCGGCACGGTGAATGCCGCCATGTCGGTGCTGATGGAGTATCAGTAACGAGCGGCGGCGCGGAAGCGCTCGACTGTAAGGGCCGCTAACAAAACCGGTCGACGAATGGCCCGCGGATGACGGCGCAAGCCAGGGTGAGCAAAGCGAGATGAGCATCCAGAGAGCGCTCGAAACGAAGGCGCAACTTGCAGAAGGAGACGCCATCTCGCTTCCCGATCTAGCCGCCGTAGAGCGGCGTGGCTACAGCCCATAACAAGAGATGGACGCATTCCCGTGACGGGCGGGCATGCCCATCTATCAACCGTGCGCCTCGATGCTCACCTTCGCATACGAGTCGCGCTCAATCTCCAGCACCTGCACAGAAAGCTGAAGGTGCACGCCTGCCGGCGCACTGCACTGCGCTTGCAAGACCGCCAACACGCTTGCCGACAGTTCGCGCCGCGTCTCCAACGGTCGCCCGCTCAAGATCGCGAGATCAGCGTGTACAAATGCGCGCGGCGCGCTGGCGGTGCCAACGGCAAACGTGTCGCACCGGTGGCTTCGGCTTTTGATGTCGGCCTCAACAAAATGCCCGGTCGCAGCAAGGGCTGTGTTGACGGCGAGCAGGGTCGCTTTGGCGTCAAAGGCGTTGAGGTTAGCGGAGTATTCAAGTGTGAGATGGGGCATGGCGGGGCCGTGCTGCACGGCGGTTGTTGGGGGAGTGCGGCACAGATTGTGATGCAAGGGGCAGCCCCTGGGCCAACGCCAATTTCCACAGTGGGGGATTCAGAAAACGGCCGTCTGGCCAACCGCTTCGCGCCCACCCGGCAGCTCACTGTGGTGTCCGGGCATTCTTGATGGCCTTCGATTGGTACCTGATGTGGTTAGCCCTTAGGCCATCCGCTCAGCCAACGCGAATCCACGATCACACCGCATGAAGTTCGCTACCACCCCAATACTCAACTTTCCTCAGCCCCACCGTTAGCACGCGCGCGCAGATGGTAGTTTCCAGCCTGATACGGCGTGTCCGGCGCAAGCCCTGCACAGCCAACAAAAAATAAGCGCAGTGCGCGTGCTGGCATGAACGGGTCATCGCCAGTACGCCCCACGGGTGAGGAAGCCCCTCGGCACAGCGTTGGCCCTGCACAGTCAGTGGCCCTTGCATTGTTTTGAGGGGAAAGCCGCATGCAGTCTCATACGCCATCTGCGGTACGGTTGGTGGACAATCGGCGTGGCCGCATTTCGCTGCAGTATCTCGAACAGGCCCAGCAACATCGGGTGCGTACCAGCATCCGGGCAATCGCAGCGCGCTCGCTCTATCAATGGGATGAAGCCGAGCCGCACCAGGCCGACGTGCTGGTGCTGGAGGGTGACCAAGCCGACGTACGCGCGGCAGGCCCCTTCAAGCTATGGCTGGGTCAGCCTGCGCCCGACGTGTTGGGCGACGACGTATTCAGTCTGCCGCGCGCCTTCAGCACCCCCATGCTCTGGGGCGTGCTCGACCTGATCGCGTTGCGGCTGATGGACAGTCGCAGGCAGCCCATCGAGGCCGGCAGCGCATCGTTCATCCAGACCGATTCCGATACCGCCACCGCTAACGCCGCCGGCATCGCGCCCGATATCACCGCGACCGACAAGCCCGCATACCGCTTGCTCAGGCCCGTCACGCTGGATGCGCACCTCAGCCAACCGCGCTTTCGTGTGGCAATGGATGGCATGACCGCGCGCCCCGTCAGCCTGGATGAACTCGTCCATCACGGTGCACTTGAACTCGAAGAGGCGCGCCTGCTGCTGCGCACGCTCAAGGAGTGCGGCGCGTTGGAAATCTGTGTGGGCAGTCAATCCAATCCAACCATGGCGCCAGTGCAGCCGCTGCACGCCGGGCCGCCTCACGCCGGGCCGCCGCCCGATGGCTGGCTGTCACGCGCACGCCGCTGGCTGCACGGGCGCGCCGGCCAGTGACGAGTGACGGCAGCAGCTGGCGCCTTCCGCCCACGCGCACTCTGAGCCCCATGTCGGGGCTTGATTCCGCAACCTTCCACAAGGTCGATGAGGTCGACGAGGTCGACAAGGTCCCCGGCCGTGCGCCGTATCGGCATGCACGCATCCACAGCGCTGGTGCAGAGCGCGAGCGCCCCTTGCGGTGTGCCATGAGCACTCCGCTTGATGTCTCGCCCTGCCGGGTCGGTCCAGCATTCTCAGGTGCAGTAGGGTCGCAATGACGCTTTCGCTCAAAGATCTTCAATTGCTGACGGCGCTCGTCGGCAGCCTGCACGAGGCATCGCCCGATAGCGTGGCGGAGCGCCCTGCGGTGGCACGCAAGCTCGAGTCATTGTTGGGCATTGATGTCATGTCGCATATCGTCCGGCACGAGGCCAACCCCGTTCCCATCCACACCTCCACATGGGGCCGGGATCACCAATTGAATGCGGACTACAAGCAGTACTTCCATGCGGTCGACCCGATCTCCCCGCTGTTGCACCGTCGCGCAGACCCGCTGCTCGTGGAGGGCATCATCGGCCGGCGCAGCCTGCAGCGCACGGAATACTTCACCGATTTCCTCACGCGGTACAAGGTCTACCCAGGCATGAGCCTGTGCCTGGATGCCGGCGGCGGAACCTTGCTCGATTACCGCCTGGGCACGAGCGAAGTCGGCCGCGTCTTTGGCGAGCGCGAGCTGCGTATTCTCGATCTGCTGCGTCCACACCTCATCAACGCCCACCGGCAACGCGCCTTCGCCGCGTTGGAGGGCGATGGACGCGCCGCCAGCAGCCGCCCGTCGTTCGTGCTCGACCCTGCGCGGGCCCCACAACCCAACCGCGCCGCAGAAGCGCTGATGGCCGGCTGGAGCGCAATCGAGCGCGAAGGGTTGCTGCAGTTGTTGAACCGGATCGCCCTAGGCGCGAGCGAGCCGATGCAGTGGGCCGGGTTCGACCTCTGCACAAAGTTCGAACACGCCGCAGATGGCCGCATCGTTCACCGCCTGTATCTGACGGCCGGTACCGTGGGCTCGGGGGCGTGGTTCCAGCAGGCGTTCAAGGTGACGCGGCGCGAAGGCGAGGTGTGCGAACTGCTGCTCAAGGGCCTGTCGGACAAGCAGATCTCCAAGGCGCTGAATATCAGCTACTGGACGGTGCGCAGCCACGTTGGGCGGGTGCTGGATAAGCTTGGGATTGAATCGCGCAGTGCTGTCGCTGCGCGTGTCATGGCTGCACGATGATGCGTGCAACAACGGCCGCGACGGCCGCGCCAAGGCGGCCGATGCGCGGTTCCCGATCCTTGATTCGCGATGCTGCCTCGGCGGTGCCTAGTTCACCAACGTAGTAACGCTCTTCGCCGGCAGCGTCACCGTAAACGTATTCCCACTCACGGCCACCGCCGCCTGCTGCTCAAACGTTGCGGTTGCCGTCGTCCGGTACGGCGTCAGGCTGGTCACCGTGCGGCCCGCCGGGTTGATCGACGTCGTCAGGGTCACGTCCGTGGCGTTCTCGTTCACCAGCACCACCACGGCCTTGTTGTCGGCGGCGCCCGCGGGCGTGCCGAACGCAGAAACACGCACGCCCTTCTGCGGCAGCGTTGTCGTGTCGTAGCGCACGTAGCCGGGGCGGATGAAGTACGCAAAGTGCTTCAGGCCAATGCCGAAGTAGGTGGGCTTGTTGTCCGAGCCGATCAGGCCGGTGGGCTGGGCGTCGTTGGAGTTGACCAGCCACCAGTAGACGTAGGCGTTGTACTGCCCCAGCGTAAAGCCGTCGTGGATCTCCTTTGCAATGGCAATCGCATCATCAATGCTCGTCTGCCAAGACGTCTTGTTGTCGGCCTTGTTGACGGAGTCCAGGAAGTGCTCGGTCATCCAGACGTCCTTGCCCAGCCTGCGGGCTGACGTCGGATACGCGGGCACGCCGCCGTACAAGTGGCCGCCAATGATCGAGACGTTGGCGGCCGCATTGGCATCGCCCAGCAGCGTGTCCGCCGTGGCCTGAGAAAAGTAGAACGATTCCGGGGCCATCAGCTTGGTCGTGGTGCCGGCCACGGCTGCCGCGCCTTGGGCGGCAGTCCAGGCACGCATTTCGTCGGGGCTCCAGAGGCAGGATTCGTAGGTCGCCGGGTCCCAGTCCGGTTCGTTCTGCAGGGATACGGCGTAGAGCCGCACGTTGCGCGTGGCGGCGTAGCGGATGTAGCTGTTCAGGTACTTGGCGTAGTCGGCGTAGTGCGCTGGGTCCAGGCGCCCGCTGTAGAGCGGGTTGCTGCGGGTGGTGTTGACGATCTTCATGCTGGCCGGGGGCGTCCACGGCGATGCAAAGACGAGGGCGCCGCGTGCCTGGGCGGCGGCGCCGTTCTCAAGCTCGGCTGTCCACTGCGTGGTGTCGGCCGTCTGCGTTGTGGTGTTCCACTCGGCCGGCGCGATGCGCAGCCGCAGGATGGACAGCCCAAGGCTGTCGGTCAGGCTGGTGCCGAACAGCGCGTTCAGGCGGTCGTCCGCCATCTTGCTGTAGTACCAGGCCGCCGATCCGCCGAACCCCTGGATGGTCTGCTTCGCGCTGCCAAAGTTGATGGCGGCGGCCGCAGCGGCGGGCTTGATGGTCAGCGCGGTGCTGACCAGGGCCGTGCGGTAGTGCGCGCTGTCCCGCGGCACGAACGTCGCCTGCAGGATCACGCTGCCAGCCGTGCTGGTGGTGGCGGCACTCAGCGGTGCGCCATCGGCCGTGGTGTAAGAGGCCGGGTCCACCGTGCCCCCGATGCCGTACAGCGCGTAGGGCGTGGTGGAGACCTGCGCCGGCGTCAGCGCTGAGCCCTGCGTCACGGCAGCGGGCAAGTCCCACCGCACCGGCGGCTCGGCCTTGTTGACGATCAGCGTGCGCACGGCGGTGGTGCTGGCGTATTTGGTTGTGTCCTGCGGCGTGAATGTCACCGACAGGGTTTGCGTGCCGACCTCCAGCTTGGTCCCGGCCGCCGGCGAATACGTGAAGGTGCCGGGCACATTGGCGGTGGCGTTCAACTGCGCCGTGCTGAGCGCCGTGCCCCACGCGATCGATGCAGGGTTCAGCCAGATGATCGTCGGGGTGGACGTGGTTGGCGCAGGGGTGGGTGCGGGCGTTGGCGCGGGTGTCGGGGCTGGCGTTGTCGGCGTCGGCGTAGTGGTTGGGGTGGTGGCCGGCGCAGGCGCTGGTGCCGGGCTGGCCCCGGGGCTGGACGTTGCCACGGGGGCCGTCGTTGCGGCCGTGGACGAGTCTGCAGGCGCGTCGCCGCCGCCACCGCAGGCCGCCAGCCCCAGGCTCAGCAAACCGATCACCATGCTCCGCGCGAGGCGTGGATGCGGGTCTTGCGGCGCGCGCGTTCTTCTCGACGTCAACGTCAACGACATGTCTGGGCTCATTTTTTTGGATGGGTTACGCGGGCAGCCACCCCCTACGAAAGTGGGGTGCGCTGTGTTGAGCACGCGGTATCCCATGGCGCCTCGGCACGCGTCAAGGCAAGGACGGGGTTGTTGAGAGTTCTTGAAAATCCCCATGGCTTTGCGCCATGAACAAGCCGGCAGGGCGCACCAAACCTGCGCCGCACGCAAGACGGCTTTGGCGTAACGCACTGCGGCCCGCACTGTTGCGCTGGGGGTATCGATGCGCGGGGCAGCGCGTTCCAAATCGGTGCGGCCCGCACCAACTCCAAGCGGCCGATGCCCGCATCCGGCAGTGCACGCCTCGCACACGGGCAGCGCCCAGGCAATCAATCGCCCGCGGTGCAGCCCAGCAAGCCGCTGGATGCTGCATGGCACAAAACTCGCATAAGCCGTGGGCGACCGGTCAGACCACGGCCGCGTCTTTCTCTAACGTCGGCCCATGCACAGCATTCCATCCTCCGTCGCGCAAGCACTCCAGCAACGCATCCTGAGCGGCGATTACCCGAGTGGCAGCCGCCTGCCGCCGCAGCGTGAGCTGGCGGAAACGCTGGGCGTGAGCCGCGCGTCGTTGCGCGAGGCGCTGACGGTGCTCGAGACGCTGGGGCTGGTGGACATCCTCCCCAGCCGGGGCGTGGTGGTGCGCGGCCAGAAGTTTGGCGTAGAGCAGGCCAGTGCCGAGCGCCTGCATCGCCCGTTTGCCACGCCGGCACTGGGCACGCTGTCGCCGCGTCAGTTGATTGAGCTGCGTCTGGTGCTGGAGCCCGGCTGGACGGCGCTGGCCGCCGCGCGCATGCATGCCGCCGGCCTGCGGCACCTGCAATGGCTGCAGCAGCAGTTGGCCCACGCGCTTGAGCGCAATGATTTGCTGAGCGCGGCAGAGGCGGATCTGCACTTCCACCTGCTGCTCGCGCAGTTGTCCGGCAACCCGGGGTTGATGGCGATGGCCGGCCAGTTGGAGCACGCCATCGGCCACAGCCTGCGGCTGCCCTTTGCCCGCAACGGCGCAGACGACCACCCCGCGCATGAGCACGACGCCATCGTCCAAGCCGTTGCCGCGGGCGATGCCGCCGCCAGCGCAGAGGCCATGCGCGCGCACCTGCTGTCGGCCGCACGCCGCAGCGGCATCGACCTGAGCGCCGCGCCCGCCGCGCCCGAACCCATGCAGCACGAACCGGTTTCCTTTCGCCTCGTCTCGATTCCCTGAATTTCCCGAATTTCCTGAAGGAGTTTTTGAATGATCCGCACCCTTGCTCTGCAGTCGTCGCGCCATGTTTCGCGCCGCACGTTCTTCCACGCCGTCATGGCGGTCAGCGCGCTGGTCGCGTTGCTGCCGGGCCGTCCGGCCCATGCCGATGCGCTGGCCAACATCCAGAAAGCCGGCGTAATCCGCGTGGCGATCCCGAACGACTTCCCGCCGTTCGGCTCGCTCGGCCCGGACCTGAAGCTGCAGGGCTATGACATCGACATGGCCAACCTCGTCGCCAAGGAGCTCGGCGTGAAGGCCGAGCTGGTGCCCGTCACGAGCACCAACCGCATTCCGTTCCTGACCACGGGCAAGGTGGATGTCGTCATCTCCAGCCTGGGTAAGAACGCCGAGCGCGCCAAGGTGATCGACTTCACGCAGGCCTATGCGCCGTTTCCCAAGAGCGTGTACGGCCCGAAGGATGTGTCGATCAAGGCACCGGCAGATCTGGCCGGCAAGACGATTGGCGTGACGCGCGGCTCGACTGAAGACCTGGCGCTGTCGGCCGTGGCGCCGGCGTCGGCCACCATCAAGCGCTATGAAGACAACAACGCCACGGCGCAGAGCTACCTGATCGGTCAGGTGCAGCTGGTGACGGTGGGCAACATCGTGGCCAACGCGGTGAACGAGCGCACGAAGCTGCGCCAGCTCGACCTGAAGTTCCCCGTGGAAGACACGCCTTGCTACGTGGGTGTGGCCAAGGGCGAGCCCGCGTTGCTGGACAAGGTGAACGTCATCATCACCAAGCTGAAGACGGATGGCCGCCTGAACGACCTGTCGCAGCGCTGGATCAAGATGCCGCTGCCGGCCAAGCTGTAAGCACACGCACGCCTTCGCAACACAGGCCCGGCGCCCACGTTGGTGTGCCGGGCCACGGATGACCTCCATGGCTTATCAATTCGACTTTGGCGCTGTCTTCAGTTACAGCGGCCAGCTCGCGCAGGGCGCGGCGTTCACGCTCGCGCTCACGGCGGCGGGCGCGGTGCTCGGCGGCGCCATCGGCATTGCCGGGGGCGTGTGCCGCGCCTGGCGCATCGCCCCGTTCAATGCGCTGTTCAAGGTGTATGTGGAGGGCATCCGCAACACGCCGTTCCTCGTGCAGTTGATGTTCGTGTTCTTCGGCTTGCCCTCGCTGGGCGTGCAGATCAACGAATGGCAGGCGGCGCTGCTCACGGCGGTGGTCAACCTGGGCGCGTACATCACCGAGATCGTGCGCGCAGGTATTCAAGAAACGCCGCGCGGCCAGCTGGAAGCGGCCAACGCGCTCGCGATGAGCCGCTGGGCCATCTTCCGGCACGTGGTGTTGCGGCCCGCGCTGCAGAAGGTGTGGCCGGCGCTCAGCAGCCAGATCGTGATCGTGATGTTGGGCACGTCGGTCGTCTCGCAGATTGCCGCGCAGGATCTGACCTTTGCGGCCAACTTCATCCAGTCGCGCAACTTCCGCGCGTTTGAAACCTACCTGGTGGTGACGGCGCTGTACTTTGCGCTGGCGCTGTTGCTGCGTCAGCTGCTGGCCTGGATCGGGCAGCGCTTTGTCGTGGGGCGCCGCGCGCCTGCGGCGTCCGCTGCTCCGCTTGCTGCCACCGCCACCGCAGCCGCCTCCGTTGGAGACGCCGCATGATCGCCGACATTCCTCTGTTGCCCATTCTCCTCAAGTTGGGGGAGGGCCTGCTTGCCACGCTCATGCTGTCGCTCATGGCCTTTGCGCTGGGCGGCACCGCTGGCCTGATCGTGCTGTTTGCCCGTGTGGGGCGCAATGCCACGCTGCAGCGCGTGAGCAAGGCTTACATCCAGCTCTTCCAGAACACGCCGCTGCTCATGCAGATGTTCATCGTGTTCTTTGGGGCATCGATGGCGGGGTTCGAAATGTCGCCGTGGACGGCTGCCGCCATCGGTCTGACGCTGTACACCAGCGCCTATCTGGCCGAGGTGTGGCGCGGCTGTGTCGAGGCCATTCCGCGCGGGCAGTGGGAAGCGTCTTCCAGCCTGGCGATGGGCTACTTCCAGCAGATGCGGCACGTCGTGCTGCCGCAGGCGGTGCGCCTGTCGATTGCGCCCACGGTCGGGTTCTCCGTGCAGATCGTCAAGGGCACGGCGGTGGCGTCCATCATCGGGTTTGAAGACCTGTCCAAGCTGGGTTCGGTGCTGGCCAATGCCACCTTCCAGCCATTCCTTATCTACGGGTTGGTGGCGCTGGCGTATTTCGCGCTGTGCTGGCCGCTGTCTCTTTACGCCTCTCATCTGGAAAAGAAGCTCTATGCCGCTCGTTGATCTCTGCGCCGTACACAAGCATTACGGCAACAACCATGTGCTCAAGGGCGTCGACCTGCGCGTGGAAAGCGGCCAGGTGGTCGCCATCATCGGGCGCAGCGGCTCGGGCAAGAGCACGCTGCTGCGGTCCATCAACGGGCTAGAAGCCATCGACGACGGGCAGATCGTGGTCGACAACGCGGTGCTCAAGGGCTCGCAGGCCACGCCCGCGCAACTGCGGGCGCTGCGCCTGAACGTCGGCATGGTGTTCCAGCAGTTCAACCTGTTTCCGCACCTTACGGCGGGCGAGAACGTGGCGCTGTCACCCGTGGTGGTCAAGGGCATGAAGAAGGCCGATGCCCAGGACCTCGCACGCCAGATGCTGGTCAAGGTGGGCCTGGCCGATAAGTTCGATGCCTACCCCGATCAGCTCAGCGGCGGCCAGCAGCAGCGCGTGGCCATTGCCCGCGCGCTGGCCATGCAGCCGAAGGTGCTGCTGTGCGACGAGATCACCTCCGCGCTCGATCCCGAACTGGTGAACGAAGTGCTGGCCGTGGTGAAGCAGCTCGCCGCTGAAGGCATGACGCTGATCATGGTCACGCACGAGATGCGCTTCGCGCGTGACGTGGGCGATCAGCTCGTCTTCATGCACCAGGGGCTGATCCATGAAAGCGGCCCCGCCAAGGAGGTGTTTGCCAGCCCCAAGACGGCGGAACTGGCGGCGTTCATTGGCGCGGTGCAGTGAGCGTTGTGACGGCACGGCGCACCCGCTGCGCGCCGGGGGCGGCCCGTGTCAGTGTCAGCGCCAGTGTTGGGCGGGCATTCAGGGAGTAGCAATACGCCTGTGATGCTCCAAGTGGCGGGGCGGCGGCGTCAACGCTCAACGGCTTTTGAGGGTGTGGATGGTGGCGTGGGTTCGTTTGGCCGGCCATGGTTTCGTGCCGGGTGGCCTTGCCCGTTGCGTGTTGCCACAACATTGCACGCTCCCCCATTGCCCGTTGTTCAGGAGTTGCCATGCCGCGTGTTGATGGTTCCAGTTCTTCGGCCGTGCCGCCGCCATCTACGGGCGAGGCTTCGACCAACCAGGCTCGCCCGCATCCCCAGTCCGATCTGCGCCAGCGCCCTGCGCGTGCCCGTGAGGGTGCCCTGGCCGCATTGCCGCCCGCGCCTGCGAATGTGCCCCGCGTGCCCGCTGCGGATACCGCCGTCGAAGAAGTGCCGCGCGGCCGCATTGCTGCCACGCTGGAGCGCCTGCGTGGCGCGAGGCAGGTCTTGGCGAACGCCGGTGCGCAAGCCGCGCATGTGGGCGTTCGCGCCGGGGCTGCTGCCGCGCAATATGCGTTGAATCATCCGCTCTTCACTGCTGGCGTGGGCGGCGTTGCGATGGGCAACTACAACATGCAACGTGCCGAGCAGCGCAATGACCCTCATGCCTACGCTGGCGGGCTATCCGTCACGATGTTCAGCACGGCGTTGCTGGCACTCCATGCAGGCCACGTCATTGCCGACCTGCTGCTCGCCAATCCCGCGCCGCTGCGTGTGAGCGCTGACATGCTGTCTGACGCCGTGAACATGCTCAACGGCCTGGACGATGTGGACATGACTGCAGAAGCCGGACATCACGCGCTGTACGTGATCGATCATCTGCAGGACATTGCGGCCGTGCCCCGCAACCGTCTGCATCCGGCCGTGCGGGCTGCAGCCGAACAGGCGGGCGGCAACCCACAGCAATTGATCCGCAATCTGGTGGGCGTGCTGACGGGCAATCCACCGGTGTATTCTCCGCGCCGGCCGCCACCTGGGGGCCCGCGTGCGCCAGCGCAGGCGGGGCTTGTGCCGGCAACGCTGGGCGTCAACGTCCAGACGCTGCGGCGCGCCGTCGATATGCTCACCGGTTTTGCTGGCGAGCACGAAGACATGACGGCAGAAGCGGGCCTCCACCGGCAGGACGTCATCGACCACCTGCAAGATATTGCTGCTCGCCCAGCCGGCGCGCTGCACCCGGCCGTGCGTCAAGCAGCGCAGTCCGCTGGCGACAACGCACAGCTGCTGGTACGCAACCTCGTGGCGATGCTGCAGCGCGATCCGTCCATCCTGCCGGCCCGTCGGCAGGAACCGGCGCGGTAAGACGCGGCTCCTTCCTCTGTCAGGCGCCGTCCTTCCAGGTCGCGTTCATGCCGGGGGAGGGCGGCGCGCCTCCGCCTCGTTACCGGGGCGTCTATGCCATCGCTTGCAGCCATTTTGGATTAGACATTATCAAGGCACCTCATCTGGTGCCTTTTGTCTATTTTGTGGGTGCGCTCAACATAATGGTTAAGCGCGAAAAATCGGTCATTTGTTCAGTAAGTTTTCTCTCCATCTGTGCTTCTTATCTCTCAGCAGCAGCCGGAATTTTCTTTGCTTATGCTACCGAAGCCCTGAATCCGGGCCGTAGTAAATGCCGAGAAAATCTCGATGCATTTGCTTGATGAATATTGAAATCACATTCTGGAGATAAAACATGTCGAACGTTCAGACCGCTGCCACGTCGTGGGGGACAGTGCCGTCGATCCGTGTGTACACGGCCAATGGTGGCAAGATCACCGAGCGTTGCTATGACGGGAAGGGGTGGTACACGGGCGCCTTCAGCGAGCCCGGCGATAGCGTCTCCGTCACGAGCTGGCTGGTCGGCAGCGCGGTCCATATCCGCGTGTATGCCACCAGCGGCAGCAATACCACGGAGTGGTGCTGGGACGGCAACAGCTGGACCAAGGGCGGCTATACCCAGACCACCTGATTTACAGCAAACCTGAACATGCAGAATGCCGTGCGGTTCTGCATGGGTCGGCGTAAAGCGAGTGCGTTCGCTTTGCGCCGATTTGTGTTTTGGATTTTGAAACTGCGTGGTTTTTGCGGATGCAGATAATCAATTCATAAAATCCGGGTCGCCGTTGTGTGGCATGACTTGTCGGCATTGCCCGTTCCCTGCATGACGCAGACGCACGCGCTTGCGTGGACCACGCTGTCTCGCAACTCAGCGTCCGCAGCGCCGGGGCTGGGCGTTCAGGTGCCGACGGCCCAACGCCGGCAGGCGTGCCACCAGGTTGTTGGGTGACTATAAAAAGACTATATTCAGTCCTGGTTGATTTTGCCCCAGGACTACCGTGCGCTACTCATCTCAAGTCAAACCGATCAGCTATCTCAAGGCCAACGCAGCCGAGGTGCTTACGCAGCTGGCGGAGCAGCGAGAACCTTTGGTCATCACGCAGAACGGTGAAGCGAAAGCGGTTCTGCAAGACGTGGCTTCCTACGAAGAAACCCAGGAAACACTCGCCCTGCTGAAAATTCTGGCGCTGGGTGCCCAAGAGGTGGCGGCTGGGCAAGTCACACCCGTAGCTGACGTGGTTGCCCGTCTGCGCGCGAAGCGTGCGGAGGGCTGATGGCGAGATCGCCCGCAAGGTTCCAGGTCGTGTTGACGCGAGGCGCCGAGCAAGACCTGGAATCGATCTATGACTACATTGCCGACGCAGATTCCATCGCCAGCGCGAACTACGTGCTCGATCAACTGATGGAGGCGGCAGAGAGCCTGTCGATCCACCCGGAGCGGGGCAATTACCCAAAAGAGTTGTCCGCCCTCGGCATCAAGGAATACCGGCAAACCGCATTCAAGCCCTATCGAGTCATCTATCGCGTGTCGGGTCATCAGGTTGTGATCTACCTGATTGCCGATGGCCGGCGCGATATGCAATCCCTGCTGACGCGCCGGCTGCTTGGCGCGTAAGGCAGATCCAAGCCCATCCTCCTTCGTCTCCCCATGGTTGTCCGCCCCCATCTGCACTGGTTCCGCATGCTGCTCGCATGGCGCGGATCGGTGCTGCCGCAGCTTCTGCCCCGCTTGTTCCTGATCTTCTTCGTGTCGTTGGTGGCCATCGCGGTGCATGCGCACCTGCTGCCCATCTCGGTCAACCTGAGCACGACGCCGTTCTCGCTCGTCGGCATTGCGCTGGCGGTGTTCCTCGGCTTTCGCAACAACGCCAGCTACGACCGCTACTGGGAGGCCCGCAAGCTCTGGGGGCAGTTGCTCAACACAGCGCGTTCGCTCACGCGTCAGGCGCTGACGCTGCCGCGCGCCGATGGCCCGCATGACACCAGCGGTGCCGCAGCCGATGCCGACGTGCGCGAGTTCGCAAAGGTGCTGGGTGCGCTGCCGCATGCATTGCGCCACCAGTTGCGCCACACCGATGCGCGCGAAGACCTCGCCGCCCGCTTGCCCGCGCCGTTGCTCGAACGCGTGATGGCCGCGCGCTACCGGCCCATCGCCATCGTGCAGTGGCTGGGTGAATGGGTGCAGCGTCGCACGCAAGCCGGCGCGCTCGATGCGTATGCCGCCCTGGCGTTCGACCGCAACCTCAACGAGCTGTCGAACAGCATCGGCGGGTGCGAGCGCATTGCCGGCACGCCGCTGCCGTTTGCGTACTCGGTCATGATCCACCGCACGGTGTACTTCTTCTGCGCCGCGCTGCCGTTCGGGCTGGTGGAAAGCATCGGCAGCTTCACGCCCGTGTTTGCGGTGTTCGTGGCGTACACCTTCATGGCGCACGAGGCCATCGCCTCGCAGCTCGAAGACCCGTTCGGCACCGAAGACAACGACCTCGCGCTCAACGCGCTGTCCAACACCATTGAAGACGCCGTGCTCGACATCCTTGGCGAGCCGAGCCCGCCGCCGCGTGAGGGTGTGCGGCGTGGGGTGATTGTGGATTGAGGCGGCGGCTGCGGCCGACGCTTAAACCGCCAGCGCCAGCGGCTGTGCCCAGTGCGCCAGCGCAGGCGCACTGCCGTGCAGCGTACCGCTGACCGCATCTGCGTTGCTCGCCAGCAGCGCCCCAAGCTCCACCCCGAACAGGCTCGCGCACGTTTCGTTGAGCGTGCGCACGTTGCGCAGGCCGGCGCGCCGGGCCAGCGCGTGCAGCGCTTCGGCTTCGGGCGCGTCATTGCCGCAGGCGTGCGCCAGCCGGTACAGCGCCCAGGCGGCACGTTGCTCGCGCACCAGCGCATGCAGCGCTTCCCCTTCCGCAAACAGCCGCGCACGCACCTGGCGCGGGCAGGCCTGCCAGCAGTGGCTGAGCAGGGCGGCATTCCACGCCTGCGCCGGGTGTTCGAACACCAGCGTGGCCAGCGCACGGGCCCACGGCTTGTCATGCTGGATGGCGGCCATGCGCGGGCAGCCGGCGTCGGGCACGGCCTTGAACGTGATGGCGCACGGCTGCCACGCGGTGCCCGGAATCTCGCAACCGAAGTGCGCGAAAGCGGGCACCACGAACGGGTCGCCCGGGCGCACTTCGCGCCGGCCGTTGGCATCGCGCAGGCACGCGCTGCCCAGCTCGGCCTGCACGCGCACCGCAAACGGAAAGCGCAGGCGCGAGAGTCGGACGTGGGCGCGGCTGATGAGTGGCATGGCTGACCGATAAGGCGGCGGAAGAAGCGCGACTGTCGCAGGATTCTATGTCTGCGCGCAACAGGGGCAATGTCGCCCGGGTGACAGAGTCGCGAGCAGCGCTTACAGCTCCGACAGACCGAAAAGCCGCAGCCGCTCAAGATCGGTCACGCGGATGGTCTGGTACGACTGCGTGATCATGCCGCCTTCGGCCAGCCGTTGCAGCGCGCGGTTCACGCGCTGGCGCGACAACCCCGTCAGCAGCCCGATCTCTTCCTGCGAGAGCTCCAGCACGGTGCTCGTGCGCGGGTACAGGGCGGGGTGGAACAACTGCGCAATCGCTTGCGCCACGCGCGCATCGGCGCTCAGCAGCCGATCGTTCTGCACGGTGGCGATGAACTGCCCCATGCGTTCGTTCAGCTGGCGCACCACAAAGCTGGCAAACGGCAGGCTCTGCGCGAGCAGCGTATTGAACACGGGTTCGGGCACCAGCAGCACGTGCGAGGCGCGAATGGCAATCACGTCGTAGCGGCGGTCTTCGCGCTTGATGACGCTGCCCTCGCCGCACCAGCCGCCCGCGGGCACGCCGGAGAACGTGCAGCCGCGCCCGTCGGAGGTGTACACGGCCAGCTTGATGAGGCCCGTATCGACGCCGATCCAGTAGCGGGACGGCTCGCCGCGGCGGGCAATGAAGGCGCCGGGTTCGAAGGCCTGCAGCAGGGTTTCGCGCGCGGCCAGGGCCTGGTGTTCGGGCGCAAGCGCGGTGTACCACGCATGGCCCTCCAGTTGTGTGGCGGGCGTCGGAGCACGGGGTGTCGTCATGGCAGGCGTGGGCACACGGTCAAGGGTGGCGGGGGCGCGTGGGGCTCTGCCTTCGCTTTGTAAGAAACCCGTCAGCCTTGGGTTGGCGCGGGTTTCCGGGCGGTTTGTCATCCGGGTGACAGAGTGCGGGAGCCGGCCGATGATAGCGTTGCCCAACAAAAAGCAACAGCGCCCGGCGCACGGAGACACAGCAATGCCCACGGATTTTGATAGCGGTCTGGCCCGCAACGCGGCCAACTTCGTCCCGCTCACACCCATCGAGTTTCTTGCCCGCGCGGCCGATGTGTATGGCGATCGCCTGGCCATCGTGCACGGGCCGGTGCGCCAGAACTGGCGCGACACCTACCTGCGTGCGCGGCGCCTGGCCAGCGCGCTGTCGCTGGCGGGCGTCGGCCGTGGCGACACGGTGGCGGCGCTTCTGCCCAACACGCCTGCCATGGTGGAGGCGCATTTCGGGGTGCCCATGGCGGGCGGCGTGCTCAACGCCCTGAACATCCGCCTGGATGCCGCCAACCTGGTCTTCATGCTGCGCCATGGCGAGGCCCGCGTGCTGCTGGCTGACACCGAGTTTGCCGACGTGGCCCGGCAGATGGCCCTGGAGATTCCCGGCCTGAAGGTGATTGCCGTGAACGATGCCCTGGGCCCGCAGGCCGAGCCGTTTGGCGACACCGATTACGAAACGTTCCTCGCCTCCGGCGATCCGCACTACACCTGGCAGTTGCCCGCCGACGAGTGGGATGCGATTGCGCTCAACTACACCTCGGGCACCACGGGCGACCCGAAAGGCGTGGTCTATCACCATCGCGGCGCGGCCATCAACGCGGTGTCGAACATCCTGGAGTGGGATCTCCCCAAGCATCCGGTCTATCTCTGGACGCTGCCGATGTTCCACTGCAACGGCTGGTGCTTCCCGTGGACGATCGCGGCGCGCGCAGGCGTGAATGTCTGCCTGCGCAAGTTCGAGCCGAAGCTGGTGTTCGACCTCATGCGCGACGAAGGCGTAACGCACTACTGCGCAGCGCCCATCGTTCACACCGCGCTGGTGAACGCGCCGCCGTCATGGCGCGAGGGCTTGCGTGGGCCGGTGCGCGGCATGGTGGCCGGTGCGCCGCCGCCGGCCGCCGTGCTGGCGCAGATGGAAGCCATGGGCTTTGAGCTGACGCACGTCTACGGCCTGACCGAGGTGTACGGCCCCGCCGCCGTCTGTGCCGAGCAAGACGAATGGCGCACGCTGCCCGAGCACGATCGCGCCACGATGAAGGCGCGCCAGGGCGTACGGTATCACCTGCAATCGCAGGTGGCGGTGCTCGATCCGGAAACCATGCAGCTGGTGCCGGCCGATGGCGAGACCATTGGCGAAATCATGTTCCGCGGCAACATCTGCATGAAGGGCTACCTCAAGAACGAGAAGGCCACGCGCGAGGCCTTTGCCGGCGGCTGGTTCCACACTGGCGACCTGGGCGTCTGCATGCCCGACGGCTATATCAAGATCAAGGACCGCAGCAAGGACATCATCATCTCCGGCGGCGAGAACATCTCGAGCGTAGAGGTGGAAGACGCGCTGTACCGCCACCCCGCCGTCCTGGCCGCCGCCGTGGTCGCCCAGCCGGACGCCAAGTGGGGCGAAACGCCCTGCGCCTTCGTTGAACTCAAGGACGGCGCCACCGCCACCGCAGAAGACCTGATCGCGCACTGCAAGACGCTGCTCGCCGGTTTCAAGGTGCCCAAGGCGGTGTTCTTCGGGCCGCTGCCCAAGACCTCGACGGGCAAGATCCAGAAATACGAACTGCGCCGCAAGGTGAAATCGACTTCGGCGATTGATGTGTGAGGTTGGCGGGGGCTGGCGCATTTGGCCCCGGCAACAAAAAAGAGCCCCTCGCCAACACGAGGGACTTTGCATTCCTGCAGACCGATTCAGCTCAGCTCAATCACACCCTCACGGCACCGCCACAATCGCCATCCCGCGCGGGATGTTGCCGGTGGCGGCTGACCCGCTGGCCACGGCGGTGAGCTTGCCGGTGGTGCTGTTGATGCTGTACGCGCTGACGCTGTTGTCCACCGCGCTGACCACGTAGGCGAAGGTGCCGGCGGGGTTCACGAGCACGGTTACGGGCGCGTTGCCGGTGGGCGTGGTGTCGACCAGCGTGAGCGCGCCGTTGGCGCTGTTGATGTTGAAGACGCTGACGGTGTTGTCCAGCACGTTGGCCACATACAGGAAGCTGCCCGACGGTGCGATGGCGATGTAGAACGGGTTGACGCCGGTCGCCACGGGCGAGCCCGATGCGGTGAGCGCGCCGGTGTTGCCGATGCTGTACACGCCCAGCGTGTTGTCGGCGGAATTGGCAACGTAGGCAAAGCCGCCGCCGGGCGCAACGGCAATGAACTGCGGTGTGTTGCCGGTGTTGACCGTGGTGCCCACCTGCGTGAGTGCGCCTGTGGTGTTGTTGATGGCAAACGCCATGGCCGTGCCCGGCGTGGCGCCGCTGTTGGCGTTGACCACGTAGGCGAAGGTGCCGGCGCTGTTGATGGTGACCGTGTACGGGTTGGCCCCGGCGGTAATTGGGGCGAGCGCGGTCAGCGCGCCGGTGCCCGTGTTGACGGAGAACGCCGAGAGCGTGTTGTCTCCAAAGTTGGCGGTGTACGCAAACTTGCCGTTGGGCGTGCGCGCAATGCTGTACGGCTGCATGCCGGTGGGCGTGGCCGGGCCCACCACCGTGAGCAGGCCGGTATCGGCGTTGATGGAGAGCGTGGTGACGGTGTTGTCGTTCGCATTAGCCACGTAGACGTACTTGCCCGCCGGGTCGATGGTGAGCGACAGCGGCCCTTGCCCCACGGGCACCGACGAGCCAATGGCCGTGGGCATGCCGGTGGTCAGGTCCAGCGTGAAGGCGGAGATCGTGCCGTCGTTCGAGTTGACGGCATAGCCGAACAGCGGCCGTGGTGCACAGGCCACTGCAATGGTGGTCACGTTGCTGGTGCCGACAATGCCGCTGCCGTTGGTGACGGTGCAGTTCTCGCCCGAAGGCCGCGTGCCGACCGTGGCGGAATAGGGCTTGCCCTGTGCGAGCTTGGTCGGAAAGTGGAAGCTGCCGTTGGCGCTGACCACAACCGCATCGCCGCCGTTGTCTAGCAGCGTGACGGATTTGCCGGTGGCCAGGCCGCTCACGGTGCCGCCCACGGAGTAGGTGGCCGGGGCGGGCGCGGGCGCGGGTGCCGGCGTTGGCGACGGTGTGGGCGATGGGGTGGGCGCTGGCGTGTTGTTGTTCGTCGGCGGGGTCGTGGCTCCGGCATCGTCGCCGCCACCGCAGGCAGTGAGACCCAGCGACAGCGCGGCGGCCATGACCAGCGCGGCGCCGTGCAAGCCGCGTGTGTGCCGGGAGGCGTCGGGTGGAATTGGCGCAGGTGCCGGTTGTGCGTTTGCGTGTGCGCGGCTGCTGCGTTGCGCGTGGGCGATCAAAAGCTCGGCCATGGCTTCCCCCGGTTCTCGTTGTCGCGGTCCGCTGACTCGCGTTTCCCCGAAGGATAGAAACCCCTACCCAAACGCCGACATAGGCCAATTGACCGACAAAGCCCTCGGCTTCATGGACGGAGGCGGCGCTGTAGGTCTAGGCCATGAGATTGGCGCGATACTGGCGGCTGACGTTGTTTCTCGCCTACACGCCGCTCCCTTGCCAGCCATGTCCAACGCCACCCACAACCCCAACGCCGTCGTGATCCGCCAGCTCTCTTCTGCCAATGCGGCCGATGTGGCCGACTACCGCGCCATTCGTCTCGCTGCACTCCAGGATTCGCCTGACGCATTCGGTTCAACGTACGAGGCGGAGGTCGGGCTGTCGATGGAAGCGTTTGCCGAGCGCCTGGCCACCACCATCGTGCTGGGCGCCTATGCGGGAACCGGCAGCGACGCGCGCATCATCGGCATGGTCGGCTTCAAGCAGCAGACGATGGCCAAGCTGGCGCACAAGGGGTTTGTGTGGGGGTTTTACGTGGCGCCCGACGCGCGCGGCCGCGGCGTAGGAGCGGCGCTGGTGGAGCGCATCGTGGCGGCGGCACAGGGCCTGGTCCGGCAGGTCACGCTGTCGGTGGTGCGCGGCAACGACGCGGCGCTGGCCCTGTACGAGCGGTGTGGGTTTGAAACCTACGGCGTGGAGCCGCGCGCCCTCAAATCGACCACCGGCTATGCAGATGAAGTGCTGATGGTGCGCTTCCTGCACGGCTGAACCGGTTGAGCCTGTAGGTGCAGCGCCTACGCGGGCACGCAGGCGCTGCTGTACAGCGATGGTCGTATTGGCGCCGACCTTGTTACGCCGCTGCAACATACGGCGCCTTCAACGGCACCGGGTTGCGCAGGCTCACGTTCAGCAGGTTCCAGCTGTTGATGGTGACGATGACAAAGCTCAGCTCGGCGATCTCTTCATCGCTGAAGTGCTCGCGCAGCCGGGCGAATTCTTCGTCGCTGGCATCGCTGTGCGGGGTGTTGGTGACCAGCTCGGCCCAGCGCAGTGCGGCGCGCTCGCGCTCGGTAAAGAACGGGGCCTCGCGCCAGCCGGCCACGGCGTTCAGGTGGCGCGGGTCTTCGCCCATCTTGACGAGGTCGTTCCAGTGCATGTCGATGCAGAAGGCGCAGCCGTTGATTTGCGATACGCGCAGCAGCACGAGGTCGACCAGCTTCGCGCCCAGCAAGTCGCGGCGCAGGCCGTTCGACAGGTTCAGCAGGTTGTTGAATGCCTTCGGTGCGAGTTGGAAGTAGGCAATGCGGGGGGCTTGCGACATGAGCGGCTCCTGAGGGTTGGGGTTGATGAAGGAGCCGGCGCGGGCGGCGGGTGGCTGCCTTGCGTCGCTCCATACCCTCAAGACGCCCCGGGCGGCCGGCGTGTGACAGCCCGGCCAAAAAATCTTCGTTCTTTTATGCGCCGATGCCGATGTGCGCCAGCTTGTCCGGATTGCGCACCACGTAAATGGCCACGATGCGGCCGTTCTCGATGACGAACGACTGGGCCGATTCCAATGTGCCGTTGACGTAGCGCAGCAGGCCGGGTTCGCCGTTCACGCGGGCGTGCACGTAGCGAACCTCGCCCATGGCACGCACCAGTTCGCAGTAGATCTTGGTGATCTGGCCGGCGTCTTGAATGATGCGCATGAACGACGGCACCTTGCCGCCGCCGTCGCCCACCAGTTGTGCGTCGTCCGCCAGCAGCGCGCGGATGGCGTCGCGCTGGCCTGTGCGCGAGGCTTCGGCAAAGCGTTCGAGCAAGTCCCGATGCGCATCGGGCGCGACATCAAAACGCGGGCGCTCCTGCTGCACGCGGTCGGATGCGCGGTGCACCATCTGCCGGCACGCGGCTTCGGTCTTGCCCAGCAGGGCGGCGATCTCCGCATAGTCCTGATCGAACACCTGGCGCATGAGAAACGCGGCGCGCTCTTCGGGCGACAGCCGCTCGAGCACCCACAGCAACGCCATCGACAGGTCGCCCGCCAGTTCCACGGCGGCTTCGGGCGTGGGTGCGGAGGATTCCGGCTCCACCAGCGGCTCGGGCAGCCACCAGCCGACGTAGGCTTCGCGCTCGGCCTTGGCGGCGCGCAGCCGGTCGATCGACAGGCGGGTGACCACCGTCACGAGCCACGCCTCGGCCGATTGCAGCGCGGTCTGGTCGGTCTGGTGCCAGCGCATCCAGGCGTCCTGCAGCACGTCTTCTGCATCGGCCCGGCTGCCGAGCATGCGATAGGCAATCGCAAAGAGCCGCGGCCGCGCGGCGGTGAAGGCCGTGTCTTCGCGGTCGGTGCGGCGGGCGGGAGCTGGGCTTGGCTGGGTCATGGCGTGGCGGAGGCTTCGTCTGGGGAGGTTCCTCCCTAGACGCGCGGGTGCGGTCCGTTGTGACAGGTGCGGCGATTATGCGGCGTTCGTCACGTGTTGCGTGTCGGCCGCCGTCACGGTTGCGAGCCACGGCGCCAGCGCCTGTTGCAGCGTGCCCAGGTCGATCGGCTTGCTGAGCAGGCGTGCGCCGGGGATGGGCTCGCCAATCTCGGCCTCCGTGCCATAGCCGGACATCAGCAGCACGTCCACGTGGGGCTGCAGGCGCAGCAGCGTGCGGGCGAGATCCGCGCCGGACTGGCCGGGCAGGGTGAAGTCGGTCAGCAGCACCTGCACGGAGCGCGTGCGCGCCAGTGCGAGGGCGTCTTCGGCATCGGCGGCAGACACGCATTGCAGGCCGAGGGTGGTGAGCACTTCCTGCATGGCTTCGCGCGAGGCGGTGTCGTCTTCCACCAGCAGCACCGTGGGCGGCTGCGACACGTCCGTGGCCGCGGCATGGGGCGCCGGCGGAAGATGCGACGCGGATGGCGCTTCTGCCTGCGCGTGCTCCTGTGCCTGCGCTGTGCGGCTGGCGTTGAGCACGTTGCGCACCATGCGCGCGAGGTCGTCACGCCGGTAGGGCTTGCCGAGCAGCGTCACGCCGGGCGGCAGCCTGCCGTCGTGCAGCACCTGGTCACGCGTGTAGCCCGACACCAGCAGCACCGGCAGCGGCGGTACGCGTTGCGCGGCGCGTATCGACAGTTCGCCGCCCTTGATGGGGCCCGGCATGATCACGTCGGTAAACAGCAGGTCGATGGGCGTGCCGCTGTCCATGAGTTCCAGCGCCGCTTCGCCGTTGGCCGCCGTGAGCACGCGGTAGCCGAGCTGCGTCAGCATGTCGACGGCGGTCAGGCGCACGTCGGTATCGTCTTCCACCACGAGGATGGTCTCGCGCCCACCCATGGGCGTGACGACGGTGTCGGGCAGTTCGGCGGCATCGTCCGGCACAGACTCTGCGCAGCGCGGGAAGTAGAGCTGCACCGTGGTGCCGCGCCCGACCGCGCTGTCGATGGCGATGTGCCCGCCGCTCTGCTTGACGAAGCCGAACACCATGCTGAGCCCCAGGCCCGTACCGTGGCCGTCGGGCTTCGTGGTGAAGAAGGGCTCGAAGACGTGTTCGACCACTTCGGGCGGCATGCCGACGCCGGTGTCGGTGACGGAGAAGACGAGGTAGTCGCCGGGGGCAGGCTGGTCGCGCCCTTGGCGCTGCGTTTGGGCCAGCGTGACGTTGTTGGCGGAGATGGTGAGTACGCCATTGCCGCGCATGGCATCGCGCGCATTGATCGCCAGGTTCAGCAGTGCATTCTCGAGCTGGTTGCGGTCGACCTGTACGTTCCACAAGTCGTCCGCCAGACGTGTTTCCACCTTGATGGCTTCGCCCAGCGCGCGGTGCAGCATCTCGCTCATGCCCCGGACCAGCCGCGTCGGGTTGACGACTGCCGGAGACAGCTGCTGCCGGCGTGCAAACGCGAGCAACTGCGCGGCCAGCGTGGAGCCGCGCTGTACGGCGCGCGTGGCGGCGGCTATCCGATGCTGCACGCGTGCGTTGCCGGGTGCCTCCACGGAGAGCAACTGCAGGTTGCCGGCAATCACCTGCAGCACGTTGTTGAAATCGTGCGCCACACCGCCGGTCAGGTTGCCGATGGCTTCCATCTTCTGGGCCTGGCGCAATTGCGCTTCCACTTCGGCGCGGGCCGACAGCGCATCGGCCACGCGTTGCTCCAGCGTTTCGGTCAACTGGCGCAGGGCCTGTTCGGCGGCCTGCCGTTCGCGTTCGGTCTGCACGCGCTCGGTGGTCTCCACCACGATGGCCAGCACGCCAGCGGGGCGGCCGTTGTCGTCGGGCAGCGGGCTGTAGTAAAGGTCCATCCACACGTCTTCGGGGCGGCCGTTGCGCAGCAGGACGAGTTCCTTGTCGCGATACGACAGCGTGCCGCCGCCCAGGCAGACATCCATGACATGGCGGTTGAAATCGGCCACTTCGGGCCAGCCCAG
Source organism: Ralstonia edaphi (assembly GCF_958350185.1). Lineage (NCBI taxonomy): Bacteria > Pseudomonadati > Pseudomonadota > Betaproteobacteria > Burkholderiales > Burkholderiaceae > Ralstonia > Ralstonia edaphi. The sequence continues at coordinate 577,418 of NZ_CATWHI010000003.1, read as the reverse complement.
TTCAACGGGGCAGCCAAGAAGGTACGGATGACGCCCGCCGGCAAACTCGGCGTAGGCATCGTTGTAGACCATGTAGCCGTGGCGGCCCCACAGCATGACCAGCGGCACCGGGCATGCCAGCACCATCTGCACGGCCGCACGCAGGCTGGGGGGCCAGTCCTGGATCGGGCCCAGATCAGTGGAAGCCCAATCGAATGCCTGCACGCGCTGCGCCATCTCACCGCTCCAGCCGAGGCAGTCATGGTGATGCGCGAGAAACGGCATAAGGTCTCCTGTCCGGCGGGCAGCACAGTGCACCCGAGTTGAGGTCATTCTAGAAAATCGGGAGGCCGGCCGGTGTCGGCGACAGACGGCTCAAAAGCGACGTGGCGCACGCAGAAAACGTGCCTGAGCCGGCCAGCACGCTTGGCGCGCGGTGACTATCATGTGCATCCGTGCGCGCGCAGCAGCGCGGTTCGCACCCACGTTTCGCATCCACCACACGCCCACACTCGCCAGGAGATTCCATGAAGTTGATCGGCATGCTTGATTCCCCGTACGTGCGCCGCACGGCCATTTCGCTCAAGTTGCTCGGGCTGCCGTTCGAGCATGCGTCGGTGTCGGTGTTCCGGCATTTCGATCAGTTCAGCGCCATCAACCCGGTGGTCAAGGCGCCCACGTTGGTGTGCGATGACGGCACCGTGCTGATCGACTCCACGCTCATCATCGATTACGCAGAAGCGTTGTCGGGCCGCAGCCTGATGCCCGGCGCGATTGCCGAGCGCCAGCATGCGCTGCGCGTGATCGGCTTGGCGCTGGCCGCGTGCGAAAAGGCGGTGCAGATCGTCTATGAACACAACCTGCGCCCGAGCGAGAAAGTGCACGGGCCGTGGGTTGAACGCGTGCACAGCCAGTTGCTGGCGGCGCTGGAAGCGCTGGAAGCGGAGTGGAAGGACGCGCCGTTGCCCGTCGACCAGAACGAGCTGACGCAGGCCGGCGTGACGGTGGCCGTGGCCTGGGCCTTCATCCAGCTGATGGTGCCGGACCGCGTGCCGGCGGCGGACTATCCGCGCCTGGTGGCGTACTCCGCAGCGGCGGAGCAGCTGAGCGCGTTTCGCGAGTTGCCGATGGATGCGGTTTGATGCAGCGGCCGACGCGGAGCGCAGTCGTATCCGCGTCGGCCGCACCTGTCTATAGCTGATATCAGGACGGGCGACCGCGACGCCCGTATGCCAGCGTCAGCACACCGGCAAGCATGGCGCATGCGCTCAGCAGCCCGACGCCCGCGGTCGCCGTGTGTGTCAGGTCCGTCAGCCACCCGATGGCGAACGGGCTGACGAAGCCCGACAGGTTGCCAATGGCGTTGATGAAGCCGATGCCGGCAGCGGCCGCCACGCCGTCCAGCCGCGCGGTGGGCAGGTTCCAGAACAGCGGCAGCGCCGACAGGATGCCCGCCGAGGCCACCGTCAATGCGGCCATGGCGGGCACGAGCTGGTCGACGGTCAATGCGCTCACACAAAAGCCCGCACCGGCCACCAGCGCGCACGCGCCGACCAGCGTGCCCCAGTTGCGCCGCCTGTCGGCCTGCCGCGCCACCAGGTTCATGGCCACCATGGCCACCGCATACGGCACGGCACTCAACCACCCGACCGTGACGGTGCTGGCGATGCCGGCGGCGCGAATCACGCTCGGCAGCCAGAAGCTCACGCCATACAGGCCCGCCAGCAGCAGGAAATAGATCAGCGCAAACAGCAGGACCGTGCCGTTGAGGATGTCCGACGCGCGATGCAGCGGCGCCTGCGCCGGTGCGGCCTGCGCGAGATCCGCCTCCAGACGCGCCAGTGCATCGGCATTGAGCCAGCGCACTTCGCGCGGCCGGCTCGGCAAGAGGAAGAACACCAGCACGCCCACCAGCGCCGAGGGCAGCCCTTCGAGCACGAACATCCAGCGCCAGCCGGCGTGCCCGAGCTGCCCGTCGAATGCCGCCAGGATCCATCCTGACAACGGGCCGCCCACGATGCCTGCCACGGCCGTGGCACTCATGAACAGCGTGGTCATGCGGCCGCGCCGGTGCGCCGGAAACCAGTACGTGAGATACAGCACGATGCCGGGAAAGAAGCCCGCTTCCGCCACGCCCAGGAGGAAACGCAGCACGTAAAACCCGGTGGTGCTCTGCACCCAGCCCATGGCCGCCGACAGCAGCCCCCACGACACCATGATCCGTGCGATCCAGGCGCGCGCCCCCAGCCGATGCAGCAGCAGGTTGCTCGGCACCTCGAAGAAGAAATAGCCGACGAAGAAGATGCCCGCGCCGAGCCCGTAGGCGGTGGCGCTCAGGCTCAGGTCGGCCGCCATCTGCAGCTTGGCGGTGCCGATGTTGACGCGGTCGAGGTAGGCCAACACCTGGGCCAGCAGCAGGATCGGCATCAGCCGCCAGGCAATGCGGCGGTAGATGGCATCGAGTGCCGGATCGTCAGGTGCGGTGCGGGGCAGTGCGGATGGCGTGGCGGCGGCAGGTGCAGGCTGCGCCAGCGCACCGGCGTGCGGGTGCGGGTTCATGAGGTCTCCTTGGGTGTTGTTGTGTGTGTTGCGGGGTGCGGTGTTGACTGACGGGCTAGCCGGGTGCCCGCGAGTCGGTCTTCTGGTACAGCGTCCGGTCGAGCGTTTCCACCAGCACGCAGCATTGCCACCAGGCGTCGGCGTCTGCGCGGGCGGCAATGGCATCGCGCAGAACGTCGTGGATGGTCGCGGCCATGTCGCGCTGCATCTGTGCGGGGCGCGGGTTGGTCAGCACCAGGCGGGCGACGACGAACTGCGCTTGCGCGTCGTCACCGGCGAGAAATGTCCCGGCGATGTGGACGCGGCTCTTGAGGTCGCTCAGCCGCGCGCTGCCGCTGTCGGCCAACTGCTGGTGGATCGTGCGCAACAGCGCGGGAAAGTCCAGGCGACGTGCCAGCGGCTCGGTCGCTTCGATCACGATATGCGGCATGGCAGTGCGTGCAGGTTGTGCGGGTTGCCGAGCAGCTTGGCGGCGGGCATGCAGCGCCGCCGCCGGGCCGGCGTCAGATGGTTTCGGGCTCGCGCACGCTCAACGGGCTTGCGGCCGTGTAGCGGGCGATCTCGTCCTTGCGCAGGAAGGCCACGCCGGGATGCTGCTTGGCGTAGCGGAGGAAGGCGTCCCACGCGCGCACCATCTGCGGCGTGCCGCTGATGCGGTCGTGCGCGCTGATCGACATCATGCGGCGGCGCGAGCCGGCTTCTTCGTAGAGCTGGTCGAAGTCGAGCTTGATCTGCTCGAGGAAGGCCGATGGCGAGTAGTTGCGGCCTTCGATCAGCAGGATGTCGTTGTTGCGCAGCGTATAGGGCACGACCACGAAGTCGCGGCCGTTGACTTGCTCGATGAAGGGCTCGTCTCGGCTCAGGTCGTCGATGTGATACAGGTAGCCCAGCTCCTGCAGCAGCGACAGCGTGTTGGGGCCGCGTCGCAGCCAGTTGCAGTTGTAGCCAACGGGGCGCTGGCCGGTCACCGCCTCGACCATCGTCATGGCTTCGCTCAGGAAGGCGCGTTCCTGGGCGCGCGTCATGGCGTATTGCGAACTCCAGCGCGGGCCGTGCCCGGCGGCCTCGTGGCCGCGTGCGACGATCTCGCGCGCGAGTTCCGGGTGGCGCTGCGCCGCCTCGCCGATCATGTGCGAGGTCACCTTCACGCCGTGCCGGTCCCACAGGTCGAGCATGCGCGGAATGCCCTCGCGGTAACCGTAGGCAAACCACGTGTTGGTGGCCGGGTCGGACGGCATGCTGGCCGGAAAGTCGATCTTGGGGAATGGGCTGTCGGTGCCTTTGGGCGGCTGGCCGCCGGCTTCGAACTGCATCGAGATGGAAATGACGAGGCGGATGCCGTCTGGCCAGAACTGGCCTGTGCTGGGCGTGCCCGCAACCGCTGGGCCGCTGGCCCGCGGTGCTTGCGCGGCGGCGTTGCCGGCCAGCAGCGCGCCGGCAGCCAGGGCGCTTGCCCCGGCGCCTGCACGGCTGAGAAACGTGCGGCGGCCAGCGTGCGGCTGGGCGGCAGCGGTGTCGACGCGAGCGTCGGTGGAGAACGGGGTAGCAGGCAGTCGGGTCATGGCGCAAGCGCGAACGTGAAAGACCGGGGCATGCTAGCCTTCGCGAAATCGCGGAAATACCGCTGCCAATAGGAAACATCCTTTCCGAAACGCGAAGAATTGCCCCATGCTCGACAACCTGCCCGCGCTCATTTCGTTTGCCCGTATCGTTTCCGCCGGCAGCCTGTCGGGCGCGGCGCGCGAGATGGATTTGCCGCTGTCCGTCATCAGCAAGCGCCTGGCGCAGCTCGAAGCCGCCTTGGGCGTACGCCTGATCCAGCGCACCACGCGCCGTCAGACGCTGACCGAAGAGGGCGTGCTGTTCCACAGCCGCGTGGTGCGCATCCTCGATGAAATCGAACAGGCCGAGTCGCTGCTGATGCAGCGTCGCCAGGCCGTGAGCGGCCTGCTGCGCGTGACGGCGCCGGGCCAACTCGGGCGACGGCGCATTGCGCCCATCGTGGCGGCGTTTCAGCGCGAGCATCCGCAACTGAGCGTGCAGCTGGAGCTGACCGACGCCGTGGTCGACCTGATCGACAGCGGCTACGACATGGCCATCCGCTTCGGCGCGCTGACCGATTCGACGCTGATTGCGCGGCCGCTGGCCCCGAACTTCCGGGTGCTATGTGCCTCGCCGGCATACGTTGCCGAGCATGGTGCGCCGGTGCATCCGGCAGACCTGGTGCAGCATCGGTGCATCCTCATCGGTGATCAGCGCCGCGCGGACTGGCGATTCAGCAGCGGCGGCGAAGAACACACCGTGCGCGTGACCGCCTCCATCGTCACCAACGACGGCGAAGCCGCGCATACGCTGGCCGCCGAGGGCGCGGGCATTGCCGTCAAATCCATCTGGGACGTGGGCGACGATCTGCTGGCGGGGCGCCTGGTGCGCGTGCTGCCGGGGCACTCCGTGTCGGCGGCACCGCTGCACGCGATCTATCCGCACAGCCAGCACCTTGCGCCGCGCGTGCGCGTGTTTGTCGACTACGTTCGGGACCGGCTGCAGCAGGACTGGCGCTGGGACGCGCTGTGACTGCGGGGCCGGCGCACTCGGCGCGCCGGATGTGCTGACGCGTCAGGCCGCCTGCGGCTCGATGTTCGCCTGACGGTACAGCCCGCCCACCAAGTCCGATTCGGTAACGATGCCAGCCAGCCGGCCGTCGGCATCCAGCACCGGAATGTGGTGGTGGCCGGCGCTGGCAAACATCGGCACCAGATCCGACATGGGCGCGTCTGCCGCGATGGTCTGCACGCGCGTCTTCATGTGGTCGGCCACGCGCGGCGGCGTGAGCGCGCCGATGCTGAACCAGCGGCGCAGCGTCTGGCGCATGTCTGCGGGCGCCAGGCCGAGCAGGTCGACACGCGTGACGATGCCCACCACGCGCCTGCCTTCGTCCACCACTGGCAACGCCTTGAAGCCATGCTGACGCAGCAGTTGCAGCGCGCGCGGGATCGACGTGCCGGCCGACACCGTGACGACCGGCGTGGTCATGATGTCGGCGCAGGTCAGCGCCTGGAACGTGCGCGTGTAGGCCTGCAGTTGCATCTCGCGCAGCACGGCTTCAATGTCTTCGGGGTCGATGTCGAGCAGCTCGCTCTGCCGGCGCAGCGCGGCGACGATGTCGGCGCGGGTGAAGCCGGCCGCGGTCGGCGGGCGTTCGGCAGCGGGCAGGCGCTGCGCGTGCGGATACCGGTGGCCGGTGGCGGCGTGGTACACCAGTGCGCCCACCAGCAGCAGCGCAGACTGGATCAGGATCGGCTCGAGCACGAAGCGATAGCCCAGCGCATGCACGGCCGGCCCGCCGATCACGGCGGTGAGCGCCACCGCGCCCGAAGGCGGGTGCACGCAGCGCAGCGCAAACATGCCGGCAATGGCCGCCGAGATGGCCAGCGCCGACGCAATCACCGGATCGTCCACCAGCAGCGCGAATGTCACGCCCACCGTGGCCGCCACCAGGTTGCCGCCGATGATCGACCACGGCTGCGCGAGCGGACTGGCCGGCACCGCAAACAGCAGCACGGCCGAGGCGCCCATCGGCGCGACCAGCAGCGGGATCAGCGTGGAAGCGCCTGGCACCATTTTCATCATCGTGCCGGTAAAGAGGATGCCGACGAGGGCGCCGACGGCGGAGCGGACGCGTTCGCTCCAGCGCACGGTTACGGGTGCGGGAATGAAGCTGTGGAGCCAGCGGCGCAGGGCGGGATGCAGCGGTGAAGCGGACATGGTCGACGGACGGCGATTGCCCGGACCAGGCTTCACCAAAGTCAAAAAACGGAGCCGGCGATTCTATCACGCTGTGACATAACGCGCCGTCAGCGCTGCCGTGACGTGGCGTGCCCCAATGTAGGGCGACGATCACGCAGATTTGTCAACGAAACGTCACAGTGGTTTCACAGCGCGTGCCGAGACTGCGGGGTTTTCCAGCGCTCTCTTCGGGCTCCGCGCCCGCCGCACCATGTCCTTCACTGCCCGCTCCGTGTTTTCCCGCCCGCGTCTTTGCTCAAGCCTCGTTGCGTTATTCGGCGCCCTTGCGCTGACCGCGTGCGGCGGCGGCGACGACAACACCAGCAGCACGCCCGTTGCCACGACGCAGGCCATTCCCGCGCCGCCGGCAGACCCGGGCTTTGTCGACACGGCCGCCGTGGCCACGGGCGTGCCGGCCTTCGTCGACAACATCGCCACCAACCAGCGCGGCGATGCGCGCTACGCCACGCTGGGCACCAACGCCGGCGTGCGCCTGTTCACGCGGTTTCTCGATCTTTGGCAGCCGCTGACGGAAATCGTCGATGCGGGCGTGAGTGCGCCGGCCAACGGGTCGTTCCCGGCGGTCGTCGCGTCTACGTGGACGGGCCTGCCCAATGACGGGACGGCCGGCGGCACGCAGCTCAATCTGCCGGTGCTGAACGCAAACGTTCAATACGTGGTGAACGCCACTACCAACCGCACACAGGCCCAGGCCGATGCGGCGTACTTTGACGATCGCCGCGGCAAGGGCTACAGCGTGACCGACGGCATGGGGCCGCTCACCGCCGCGTGGCGCACGCTCGCGCAGCAGACGACGTCCATCACCACCGTGCCGGCCGATGCCACCACCGTGCTCTACAACGACAGCGGCAACAACACGGGCGTGGGCACCTCGGGCGGCAATACCGCCTTCGGCAAGGTGGTCGACCTGATCAACACGGTGGGCAACAACGCCTCCACCGAGCCTTCGAAGCGCTTCTACAAATACGCCCGACCGTACCGCTGGAGCAGCAGCGTGGTCGTCGTGCCGACGCTGGTGCCGGCCGAGAGCCCGACGCCCACGACGGACGGCGGCTTCATCAGCGGCCACTCGGCCGAAGCCGTGCGCGACACCGTGGCGATGGCGTACCTGGTGCCTGAGCGGTTCCAGCAGATCCTGTCGCGCGGCATGGAGTTGGGCGAGAACCGCATCCTGGCCGGCATGCATTCGCCGCTGGACGTGATGTCGGGCCGCATGATCGGCATTGCCGCCGCCGCGGCCAACCTCGTCGATCCGGCCAATGCCGCGCTCAAGGCAGCGGCCTTCGCGCAGGCGCACACCGCGCTGATGGCGCAGACCGGCACGGATGCGACGACGTTCCCGGCGCTGGCCCAGTCCGGCACGCCGGCCACCGACCGCTTTGCCGACTACGCCACCAACCAGGCCAACTTCATGCGCCGCATGACGTTTGGCTTCACGCAGATCGGTGCGACGACGCTGGCGCCGGTGGTGCCCAAGGGCGCCGAAGTGCTGCTGGAAACGCGCTTTCCGTACCTGAGCGCCGATCAACGCCGCGTGGTGCTGAAGACGACGGAACTGCCGTCCGGCTACCCGGTGCTGGACGACGCCGAAGGCTGGGGCCGCCTCAATCTGTTCGCGGCGGCCGACGGCTACGGCGCGTTCAACGGCAACGTGATCGTGTCGATGGATGCAACGCAGGGCGGCTTCAACGCGGCCGATACGTGGCGCAACGCCATCTCGGGCGCGGGCAAGCTCACGCTGCAAGGCACCGGCAGGCTGCGTCTGGCAGGCGCCAACACGTACACCGGCGGCACGCAGGTCGCAGGCGGTGTGCTGGAGGCCGATTCGGCCAACGCATTCGGCACGGGCGACGTGTATGTCGGTGCCGGCACGCTGGCGGTCAACGCGCCGGCGGCGGTGGCCATTGCGGGCAAGTTCACGCAACTGCAGGGCACGACGCTCGACCTCGCCATCGGCCCGAACGGCCAGGGCAAGCTGAGCGTGGCCGGCCTCACCACGATTGCCGGCGGCACGCTGCACGTGAAGTTCGTGAACGGCTACGCGCCCAAGGTGGGCGACACCATCGCCGTGGTGGATGGCGCGGGCAGCAACCGCCAGTTCTCATCGGTGGTGGTGGACGGCTTCAAGGCCACGGCCATCTACACGGCCACCGGCATCCAGATCCACCTGGATGCCTGATCGTCTGATCGCCTGAAGGCTCACCTGAGCGGCAGCAGGATGTCCGTCACGGCTTCGTGCTCGGGCACGTCGGGGTAGAAGCGCACGCGCTGGAACAGCAACGGCGCGTCGCGCAATTCCTCGCCGCTGGCAGGCAGCCAATCGGCATACAGGTACGCCACGCTCTGGCCGAGCGTGTCGTCAGAGCCCGTGTGGCGCAGCACGGCGTAGCGCGCGCCTGCCAGCGCCTTGCCGATGATGCCCGCCGCATTGGGGGCGACCGGTGCCTGCGTCGCCGCGCAGATGTCCATGCGGAATGCCTCGGGCGGCACATCGTCGGGGTTGTCGTAGACGACGTTGTACGTGGCCGAAACGCTCGGGTGCAGCCGATGCTCGCGGCGCCAGGCTATGAACGTGCGGATGGTCTCGCCAAGGCGTGCGGGATCGCCGCGGTGCTCGATGGCGGCGACGGCGACGGCCTCGCGCTCGACGATCTCAACGGATTGGGTGTGCGGTTGTGCGGGCATGTGTTGGCTCCTGAGGGCGCGCAGCGCCTGTAGATCGGTGGCCCAGGACGCCCACTGCGGCGCGGCCCGAAAGGCTGACGGCGACTGCCCCGCCTGCCTGCGGAACGCCCGCGCAAATGCTTCCGGCCCTTCGTACCCGCACGCCAGCGCGATGTGGGTGATGCGCACATCGTCGCGATAGGCGAGTTGATGGGCGGCGCGCTTCAGGCGCAGCAACTGCACATAGCGCCCGACGTTCATGCCGAACAGCAACGAGAACTGACGGTGGAAGTGGTAGCTGGAAAACGCCGCCACGTTGGCCAGCCCGTCCACGTCGAGCGTGTCTTCCAGATGCGCGTCGATGTGTGCGAGCACGGTGCGGAAGCGGGCGAGGTAGCGGTCGGTGGCGGTGGTCAATGCGGTGGCTCCTGGGTGGCGATACGGTATCGCCCGCGGGGTGTGCCCGCCTGATCGAAATTGCGCAATTGGCGGCCGTGATCGTTAGCCCGTGCCGCTTGCCATGGGGCGTGGCCGGGCACATGCAGCGCATTTCGGCGGTGTGTTGGCGTCCGTGGAGTGGGTCTTGCCGTGGGGCGATGCGTTGCGGTGCCCCGGCATACAGGTCGGTGATTCACGCTCATAGATGACGGGGCCACATCATGGCAGAACAGACCTCGACACATCGCACAGAAACTGTTCGAGCCTGCAGACGGAGGGCGGCGGCACCGACACCAAACGCCGGCTTGCCGATGCGCCTGATCTGGCGCCTATTTGAAACGGCCCGACCCAGCCGGCGTGATACCCCTCTTCGAAAGGGCGTGATCTCCACTTCGCCTCTGATAGCATCCCCCAGCCCCTCCGGGGCGCCGTCTGCGGGGGCGTACCAGTACGCTGACCGCCTGCGCTGACGTATCCGAAGTCGAACCTCACACAAAAAGAATCAGGGTATGCAAAACAACAACAGCAAGTTTGGGGGCGGGCGTTTCATCCGCCGTATGGTGATGGCGTCGGCATTGACGGGCGCCGCTCTCTTGACGGGTTGCGCGAGCTTCTATGTCGACACAGCGACCAAAGCCGTGCCGGCGTCCGAAATGAAGAAGGTTGCGGATCCGAAGCCGGTGCAACTAGTGTTCGAATTTCAAACCAAAGGCGCGCCCAATCCGCGCGTGACCACGCTTCTGAAAGACACGGCCGCCAAGGAAGTCATCGAAACCGGCCTCTTCTCGAAGGTGTCGACAGAGCCGACGCCGAACGTGGGCATGCTCAATGTCACGCTGAACAACGTGCCGATCACGGACGATGCCGCGTCAAAGGGGTTCGTGACGGGTCTGACCTTTGGTCTGGCCGGCAGCGCTGTCACCGATGGCTACATCTGCACGGTGAGCTACCTGCCGCCGGGGCAGGCGACCCCCATCGTGAAGACTGCGCGTCATGCGATCCACACCACGCTGGGTAACGCCAATCCGCCCGCCGGCGCCAAGAAGTCTGCGACAGCGCTGGACGCAGTCCAACAGGTGACGCGCGAGGTGTTGAGCAACGCGCTGAAGGATCTGTCCTATGACGCCGCGTTCAACTGATTCCGGAATGACGCGTGCACTGTGGGCGGCGTTGCTTGCGGCCGCCTCGCTGCTGGCGGGCTGCGCCGAAATGCCGATGACGCCGCCCAAGCCGACTATCGAGAACGCCGCGAAGCTGCGCGCCGGTAGCCCTGCCATCGGCCCGGTCGAGGTGGGCAAATTCACGCTGGATGCTGCGCAATCGGCGAGTGTGGATAAGGGCGTCAGCATTCGCAGCAACACAGTGCGTTCGCCGGTGGAGGGCTCGTTTGCTCAATACCTGCGGGAAACCTTGCGCGTGGAGTTGCAGTCGGCAGGCTTGCTGGATGCACGTTCGGATGCGGTGATCACCGGCACGCTGCTCGACAGCTCCGTTGAAGCTCCCGTCGGGACCGGCAAAGCAGCGCTGGCAGCACGGTTTGTGGTGACGCGGTCTGGCACCGTGCGCTACGACCGCGCATTGCGCACCGAGGCTTCGTGGGATTCTCCGTTCATGGGGGTGTCGGCGATTCCACAGGCGGCAGGGCAATATGAAGCGCTCTACCGCAAGCTGGTCGGCGCGTTGCTCGACGATGCCGCCTTCCGTGCCGCTGTTGCGAGGCAGTAGCGCGCACCGCATGTGCAGGGTAGAAAAAAGAAGTCGCCCTTCGGGGCGGCTTTTTTCTTGGCAAGCAGACAAAAAAACCGCCCCGAAGGGCGGTTTCTCTTTGGCACCAGTGCTGGCTCAGGCGAACGCCTTGGCCGGCTCCCCGGCCAGACCGGCTGCTTCGCGCAGCAGCAGGGCCTTGTCGGTGGCTTCCCAGCTGAACTCCGGCTCTTCGCGGCCGAAGTGGCCGTACGCGGCGGTCTTTTCGTAGACCGGGCGCAGCAGGTCCAGCATTTGCACGATGCCCTTCGGGCGCAGGTCGAAGTGCTCCTGCACGAGCTTGGCGATCTGCTCGTCCGGGATCACGCCCGTGCCTTCCGTGTACACCGTGATGTTGATCGGGCGTGCCACGCCAATCGCGTAGCTGACCTGCACCTGGCATTGGCGCGCCAGACCGGCGGCCACCACGTTCTTGGCCACGTAGCGCGCGGCATACGCCGCCGAGCGGTCGACCTTCGACGGGTCCTTGCCCGAGAACGCACCGCCGCCATGCGGGGCTGCGCCGCCGTATGTGTCGACGATGATCTTGCGGCCGGTCAGGCCGCAGTCGCCTTGCGGGCCGCCGATGACGAAGCGGCCGGTCGGGTTCACTAGGTACTTGGTGTCGGCCAGCATGTGCGACGGGAGCACCGGCTTGATGATCTCTTCGATCACGGCTTCGCGGATGGCCTCTTGCGACATTTCGGGCGCGTGCTGGGTGGACAGCACCACGGTATCCACGCTGTGCGGCTTGCCATCCACATAACGCACCGTCACCTGCGACTTGGCGTCGGGGCGCAGCCAGGGCAGGCGGCCGTCGCGGCGCAGTTGCGACTGGCGCTCGACCAGGCGGTGTGCGTAGTAGATCGGGAAGGGCATCAGCTCGGGCGTTTCATCGCACGCGTAGCCGAACATCAGGCCCTGGTCGCCGGCGCCCTGGTTCAGGTAGTCGTCCGATGCGCGGTCGACGCCCTGCGCGATGTCCGGCGATTGCTTGTCGTAAGCGACGAGAACGGCACAGCCTTTGTAGTCGATGCCGTATTCGGTGTTGTCGTAGCCGATGCGCTTGATGGTTTCGCGCGCCACGTGGATGTAGTCGACGTTGGCCGTCGTGGTGATTTCACCCGCCAGCACCACCAGGCCGGTGTTGCACAGCGTTTCTGCTGCGACGCGCGCATATTTGTCCTGGGCGAGGATGGCGTCCAGGATGGCGTCGGAAATCTGGTCGGCGACCTTGTCGGGATGGCCCTCGGAGACCGACTCCGAGGTGAAGAGGAAGTCGTTTGACACGGCTGTTAGCTCCAGATTGGCTATCACGTTGCCAATCCGTTAAGCCACGGCCGGCGACGCTTTAGCGGTATTTAGCAACCTTGCCGAGGTTTGTGGCCAAGCAAGGATTCGCCCCGCAAGTTGTCAGTTAACTCGGCGAATCGCGCTATTATACGCGGCACTTTTCGGGGCCGCAGCACGGCCTGCCAAGACCCTGCTCTCCTGTCGACTGCGACCAACACATTGCAGCGTACGCACGCATGACCTTCCTCTACTGGCTGTTTTCACGCCTGCCCCTGTCAGTGCTGCAGGCGCTGGGCGGCTGGCTGGGAGCGTTGGCCGCCCAGGTGCCCGGCCGCTATCACGACCGGCTCATCGCCAACTTCCGCCACGCCTATCCCGACGTCACACCCGCCATGCTCAAAGAGGCTGGGCGCTCCGCCGGCCGCATGGTGTTCGAGATGCCGTACTTCTGGGTGCGCAAGAACGGGGCGCAAGTTGCGCCGCACCTGTTCGATGTCTGCCGAACCGTCATCGAGCGCGCGCTGGCAGACGGGCGCGGCCTGATTTTCCTCACGCCGCATCTGGGCTGCTTCGAGGTCCTGCCGCAGGCCTACGCGAGCGAGCATCCCGTCACATCGCTGTTCAAGCCGCCGCGCAAGGAAAGCCTGCGCGCCTGGATCGAACACATGCGCACGGGGCCGAACATGCAGATGGCCCCCGCAGACCCGCGCGGCGTGCGCATGCTGGTGCGCGCACTCAAGCGCGGCGAGGCCATTGGCATCCTGCCCGACCAGACGCCCACCGGCGGTGAAGGCGTATGGGCGCCGTTCTTCGGCAAGCCGGCCTACACGATGACGCTGGTGCACCGTCTGCATCGGCTCACAGGTGCGCCGGTCGTGGCATTGTTTGCCGAGCGGCTGCCGCGCGGTACGGGCTACCGGCTGCACGTGGAGGAGATCGGTGATCTGCCCGAAGACGCCACGCAGGCCGCCACCCGCATCAACGCCGCCATCGAGCGGTTGATTGCCGTGGCGCCGACGCAATATCTCTGGGGCTATAACCGCTACAAGCATCCCAAGGGCGCGGAAGCTCCACCCGCTGCCTGACACTGCTGCCTTTATGGAACGTTTCTCTGCCAAACTCGGACTCGGCTTCTTGTGGCTGCTGTCCTTCCTGCCGTACGGTTTCGTCGCGCGTTTTGGCGAAGGCCTTGGCGGGCTGCTGTACCGCATTCCCAATGGCCGCCGCCGCGTGGTGCTGGCCAACCTGCGCGCGTGCTTTCCCGAGAAATCGGAAGCCGAGCGCGAAGCCCTGGCGCACGAGGTTTTCCGCAAGGTCTTCCGCAGCTTTGCCGAGCGCTCGTTTGCGTGGTTCGCATCGGAAAAGCGCCTGATGCGCGTGGTGAAGATCGACGATCAGGCCAACCTGCCGGCGCTGCACGGCACGCCGCACATTCTCGTGACGCTGCATCTGTCGGGTGTGGAGATCGGCGCGCTGGCGCTGACGGACTACCTGCGCACGCACGTCGGCAACGCGGGCTGCTCGTTGTACACGCGCATGGCGAACCCGGTGCTCGATGACGCCATCAAGGCGCTGCGCAGCCGCTTTGGCGCGACCATGGTGTCGCGCAACGAAAACATCCGCCAGATCATGCGCACCATCAAGCGCGGCGAGGCGTTGCAGCTCATCTCCGACATGGATTTCGGCGAGCGCGACTCCGAGTTCGTGCCGTTCTTCGGCGTGCCGGCGCTCACGCTCAACGCCATCCCGCGCATGGCGTCGATGACCGGCGCCAAGGTCGTGCCGATGTACACCGAGATCCTGCCCAACTACGAGGGCTATGCGCTGCGCATCCTGCCGGCGTGGGAGAACTACCCCACCGGCGATCTGACTGCCGACACGCGCCGCATGAACGCCTTCTTTGAAGACGCCATCCGCCCGCGCATCACCGAGTATTACTGGGTGCACAAGCGCTTCAAGCACCGCCCCGAGGGCATGCCGGGCATTTATTGATGCCCGCAGCCGGCCCTGGGGCAACCGCGGCCGGCTCGCTTTAGAATGGGCGTTTTCCGAACGCTCATCGCCGCATCTGTGCGGCCCGCCATGAAACTGCACTTCACCAAGATGCACGGCGCGGGCAACGACTTTGTCGTGCTCGACGGCATCCAGACCCCGATCGACTTCACGCCCGAGCAATGGGCTGCCATTGCCGACCGCCACTTCGGCGTGGGGGCGGATCAGCTCCTGCTGGTCGAGCGTTCAACGCGGCCCGACGTCGATTTCCGCTACCGCATCTTCAACCACGACGGCGGCGAGGTGGAGCACTGCGGCAACGGCGCACGCTGCTTCGTCAAGTTCGTCACCGACCGCGGTCTGACCGACAAACGGACCGTGCGCGTGGAAGTCATGAACGGCATCGCCACGTTGACGATGCAGGACGATGGCCAGGTCACGGTCGACATGGGCGCACCGGTGTTCGAAGCGGCGCGCCTGCCGTTCGTGCCCGAAGGCCTGCCCACCCGCGTTGAAGGCGACGACACGCAGCACGCGCTGCAGATCAACGGCCGCACTGCATGGCTGTCGACCGTGTCGATGGGCAATCCGCACGCCGTGCAGATCGTCGACGACACGGAAGCCTTTCCCGTGCTGGAAGACGGCCCGTTGATCGAGTCGCATCCCGTGTTTCCGCGTCGCGTGAATGCGGGCTTCATGCAGATCGTCGATCGGCATTCCGTGCGTCTGCGCGTGTACGAGCGCGGCGCGGGCGAGACACTTGCTTGTGGCACCGGCGCGTGCGCAGCGGTGGTGGCCGGCATCCGCCGCGGCCTGATCGATTCGCCCGTCAAGGTCGCCACGCATGGCGGCGACCTGACCATCGCGTGGGCGGGCGTCGGCCAGCCGGTCATGATGACGGGCCCCGCCACCACCGTCTTTGAAGGCACGCTGGATTTGGATGCGCTCAAGCTGACCGCCGCCGCGCATTGACACCGCGCATGCCCCGGCGGGCCGCTGCCGCATACGTCAGAACAACAAGGAGATACCGTGGGCACGAACGGCAAGAACCTGATTGACGACTACCGTTTCGACGGCAGCAACAAGTTCAAGATCGCGAAGGTGGATGCCGCCAGCAAGCCGTTCTCCACCGGCAACAAGGCGGACGACAACGCGCGGCTGGCCGAAGTCTCGGCCAAGCTCGACGCGCTGCAGGATGTGCTCTACGCCGAGCACCGACGCAAGGTCCTGGTGATCCTGCAGGGCATGGACACCTCCGGCAAGGACGGCACCGTGCGCGGCGTCTTCCGCGCGATGGATCCGCTGGGGCTGCGCGTGGTCGGCTTCAAGGCGCCGACGCCGCAGGAACTCGCACACGACTACCTCTGGCGCGTGCACGCCCAGACGCCCGCCCGCGGCGAGATCGTCATCTTCAACCGCAGCCATTACGAAGACGTGCTCATCACGCGCGTGCACGGCGACATCGACGCGGCCGAATGCAAACGCCGCTACGGGCACATCAACGCGTTCGAGCAGATGCTGAGCGAAACCGGCACGACCATCGTCAAATGCTTCCTGCACATCTCGAAAGACGAGCAGCGCAAGCGGTTGCAGGAGCGCATCGACGATCCGAACAAACACTGGAAGTTCGACCCGGCCGATATTGCAGAGCGCGGGTTTTGGGATGGCTACATGGAGGCCTACGAGGCGGCCATCAATGCCACAGCGACGCCCGAAGCGCCCTGGTACGTGGTGCCCGCGGATTCCAAGACACATCGGAATGTGATGGTGGCGGAGATCTTGTTGCAGGTGTTTGAGGCGATGAAGCCGCAGTATCCGGAGGGGAATCCGGCGTTTGAGGCGTTGAGGATTGAGTGACTGGGGTTGGCGGTGTCGGATTTTGGCGCTGGTGGTCCATCCCCCCTTTCGTTCCCTGCCGGGACCGACTTACTTTTCTTTGTCTTGCCAAAGAAAAGTAAGCAAAAGAAAGGCGCGCCCGAGATGGCGACCCATCCCTTGAATTTGTGTGACCGTGCGGGGAAGGAGGCAAACTCGCTGCGCTCAGACAAGCCTCCTTCCTTGATCCGCCCGCTCACAAAAATTCAAGGCGCCATCAAGGGCTCAACGTCAAAAGAAAAAGGCCAACCCATCGCGCGGTTGGCCTTGTCGTTTGGGCTGGCGCCCAGAGTGTTTGGCTTTGTCCTTTGACTTTCCTGCCCTAGATGGCGCCTTGAATTTATGTTGCAGGGAGGAAAAAGAGGGGAGGCTGTCTGAGCGCAGCGAGTTTGCCTCCCCTCCCTCCCTGCAACATAAATTCAAGGAGTCTTTCGCCATCTCGGGCGCGCATTTCTTTGCTTACTTTCTTTGGGCAAGACCAAAGAAAGTGAGTCGCCCCCGGCAGGGGGTGAAACAAGGGATGAACCAAAAAAGACAAAACCCCAGCGAACAACATCCGCCGGGGTTTTCCACAACATCAAAAGCTCAAATCGCGCTAACGCCGTACTTATCCCGATACGCCGCAGCCTTTTCACGATACCCAGCCAGCGCCGGGTCACCCGCCCCATCCAGATACCCCAGCAAATCATCCAGATTGGCAATCGACACAACCGGCATGCCGTATTGAGCCTGCACATCCTGCACCGCAGAGCGCTCGCCGATATCCACCGCATTGCCGCTGCGCTCCATCCGATCCATCAGAATCAGCACGGCAGCCGGCGTTGCGCCAGCGGCGCGAATCATCTCCACCGACTCGCGCACCGAGGTGCCGGCAGAGATCACGTCATCGACGATCACCACCCGGCCCTGCAGCTTCGCGCCGACCAGGCTGCCGCCTTCGCCGTGGTCCTTGGCTTCCTTGCGGTTGTACGCAAAGCCCACATTGCGGCCCAGGCCCGCCAGCGCCACGGCGGTGGCCGATGCCAGGGTGATGCCCTTGTAGGCCGGCCCGAACAGCATGTCGAACTCGACACCGGAGTCCAGCAGGGTTTTCGCATAGAATTGCGCGACTTGGCCCAGCAGTGCGCCGTCATTGAACTTGCCGGCGTTGAAGAAATAGGGCGACGTCCGCCCCGCCTTGGTCACGAATTCCCCGAACGACAGCACGCCGGCTTCCACCGCAAAGCGGATGAAGGATTGGCGCAACTCGCTGTTTTGGCTCATCTTTTTTCTCTGGTCCGCAAAAAAGTCCCGCCATGTTACGCATCATTTCCGCCAACCTCAACGGCGTTCGCTCCGCTGCCAGCAAAGGCTTTTTTGAATGGATGGGCAAGCAGGACGCCGATTTCGTCTGCGTGCAGGAACTGAAATGCGCGCAAGACGACATGACGCCCGAATTCCTGGCGCCGCACGGCTACCACGGCGTGTTCCAGCACGCGGTGAAGAAGGGCTACAGCGGCGCGGGCATCTACACGCGCCACAAGCCCGACGAGGTCATCATCGGCTTCGATAACGGCGAGTTCGACGCCGAAGGCCGCTACGTCGAGGCCCGCTACGGCAAGCTGTCGATCATCTCGGTCTACGTGCCGTCGGGCTCCAGCGGCGAAGAGCGCCAGCAGGCCAAGTTCCGCTTCATGGACCTGTTCATGGACCACCTCAAGGACCTGCGCCACGAAAAGGGCCGCGAGGTCGTGCTGTGCGGCGACGTCAACATCGTGCACAAGGAAATCGACATCAAGAACTGGAAGGGCAACCAGAAGAACTCCGGCTGCCTGCCCGAAGAGCGCGCGTGGCTGACCAAGCTGTTCGACGAGGTCGGCTATGTGGATGTGTTCCGCACGCTCGACCAGCGCCCCGAGCAGTACACCTGGTGGAGCAACCGCGGCCAGGCGTATGCAAAGAACGTCGGGTGGCGTATCGATTACCAAATCGCCACGCCGGGCATTGCCGCCACGGCGCGACGCGTGTCGATCTTCAAGGACATCAAGTTCAGCGACCACGCGCCGCTGACGATCGATTACGACACGAAGCCGCACTGGTAAGCGGCATCGAAGTCACTTCATAGCGCTGCCGCGGAAATGTCTTCGTCAGCCGCTACAATGCAAACCTCACGCGCCGGCACCGCTTGCCGGCGTTGTCTTTGGCCCCCAGTTTTTTAGCGAGATCACCATGGCATTCAAGGTTTTCGTCGACGGTCAGGAAGGCACCACCGGCCTTCGCCTGCTCGATTATCTGTCGCAGCGCGACGATATCGAGCTGCTGCGCATCGCCGAAGACAAGCGCAAGGATTCAGCCGAGCGCGCCAAATTCCTGAATGCCGCCGATGTCGCGTTCCTGTGCCTGCCGGACGTCGCCTCGCGCGAGGCCGTCTCGCTGGTCAACAACCCGAACACCTGCATCATCGACGCCAGCACCGCGTTCCGCACGTCGGACGACTGGGTCTACGGCCTGCCCGAACTGGCCCAGGGCCAGCGCGAGCGCCTGCGCAACACCAAGCGCATCGCCGTGCCGGGCTGCCACGCCAGCGCCTTCGTGCTGCTGATGCGCCCGCTGGTGGATGCAGGCATCGTCCCGGCCGACTACCCGGTCACCGCGTTCTCGCTCACCGGTTACAGCGGCGGCGGCAAGGCCATGATCGCCGACTACCTGGCCGCCAATAACCCGAAGCTCGACAGCCCGCGCCCGTACGCGCTGGCCTTGGCGCACAAGCACCTGCCGGAGATGCGCGTGCAGAGCCGCCTGAGCCTCGCGCCGATCTTCACGCCGGTCGTCGGCAACTTCCTCAAGGGCCTGGCCGTGACGATCGGCCTGCACCCGCAGCACCTGGCGCGCAAGGTGAGCCCGACGGACATCGCCCGTGTGCTGGCCGATTACTACCAGGGCGAGCAGTTCATCCGCGTGGCGCCGGCCGACAACGTTGCGACGCTCGACAACGGCTTCTTCGATGTGCAGGGCGCCAACGACACCAACCGCGCCGACCTGTTCGTGTTCGGTTCGGACGAGCGCATGGTCGTCACCGCGCGTCTGGACAACCTGGGCAAGGGCGCGGCCGGTGCGGCGGTGCAATGCATGAACGTGCACCTGGGCGTGGACGAGGCGACGAGCCTGCATGTGGAAGCGCCGATTCCCGCAGCCGGCGCCGAGCACGCCGTGCGCGAAGCTGCGCCGGGTTTCGCGAGCTGATCGCCGCCTGAGCGGAAACGAAAAACGCGCCTTCGGGCGCGTTTTTCTTTGGGCGCGGCTTACTTGGTTTGCGCGCCGGCCGGGATGTTGAACAACATGCCGCTGCCGTTGCCGCCCGCCATCACACTCGGCGTCACGCCGTTCCACTTCTCGATGGCGGCACGCTCGAGCTTCAGGCGCTCCCACGCCAGCAGGCGGTCATCGAGCGACGAGGCGAGCGCACGGTTGGCAGCGGCTTCGCCTTCGGCAATCGCCACGCGCTTCTTGGCCTCGGCCTGGGCGGAGCGCACTTCGTTCTCGGTGCGGATGGCGTCCTGGATGGCCTTGGTCTTGGCGCTCACCGCATCGAGCAGCGCACGCGGCGGGCGCAGCGAGCCGACGATGCCGAACTGCTTGATCGACACGCCCAGCGGCGCGAGCCGCGCGTCGAGCTCCTTGGTCAGCCGCGCGACGAACTCTTCCTTCTTGCCGCCATTCACGTCGTCGAAGTTGTATTCCGAGCCGATGGCGACGATCACGTTGCGCGCGGTGTCGCGCAGGTAGCCGTGCGTGAAGGTCTCGATGCGATCGGCGCGGAAATTGGTGTAGAACGCCGGCACTTTCTCTCGATCGAGCTGGTACGAGACGGCCACGTCCACATTCACAGGCACGGCGTCCTTGGTATTGAACGTCAGCTCTTCGTTGAGCGCGCGGCCTTCATTCACGTCTTGCGTCCAGATCACGCGCTGCACGTAGGTCGGGTATTGGATGATCGCCGTCTGCACAGGGTTGTAGAACACGAACCCGGTGACGACGTTTTCATGCGTGATGCCGCGATCGACGAGCCGGTTGATCTTGATGCCCGTGTAGCCGGGCGGAATGATCTGCCAGTTCAGCAGGAAAGTCCGCCCGATGGCCAGCGCCGCGACGGCGCCGAAGACGAGCGCGAGCAGTTTGACCGGCAGCTTGCTTGCCGTGACTTGAGGCATGAGGGTTCCCCTTGCTTGTTGGTTTGCTTCTGAGGTGTGGCTGGCGGGGCGGGCGCTGCTTACGCAACGGCCTGCTTGCTGGCGCAGGAATCGTCGGCGATTCCCGTCAGGGATGGCCGCGCCCGGTGGGCGGGTGGTGGCAAGCAAGCTTGCCAATGGTGATGAGGCGGTGAGCTTCAATACGGCCGAGGTGGCGCATTGCGATGCCCGGATGTTGCGATGCACAAAGTATAGGCGGGCGCCGGATTTTTGCTGCCCTCCGGAAGCACTAGAGCGCCGCTTCGAACGGTGGGGTGCAGCGTGGCCGAATCAGGCGTCGCCGGGATTGATGCGCGCAGGGTTCCAGCCCAGCGCGTTGTACACGTGATAGCGGGCGATGCCGATCCACTCGTGCAGCGCGAAATCGGTCAGCGCAAAGTTGTATGCCATCGGCAAGGGCGATGCCGCGGCTTGCAGATCGTCGGCGCGCACGGGAATTGGCGCCATGCCGAAGTGCGTGAAATACAGCTGGCTGCGCCGCAGATGGATGGCCGACGACACGAGCACCGTGCGGTCGGCCGCGTATTGCGCCAGGACCGCGCGCGAGAATTGCGCGTTCTGCCACGTGTTCATGCTCTTGGGCTCCGTCAGCACGTCGGCCTTGTCGACGCCGAGGGCGACGAGTTCGCGGCCATAGACCGCGGCTTCCGATTCGCCGTGGTGACGGGCATCGCCGCCGCTGACCAGGATCTTGCAATCGCCGTCGGCCTTGCGGCACGCCTGGTACAACTGCGCGGCTTCCACCAGCCGCGGATACGAGAACAGCCCAGGCTCCACGGCATCGCCCACGCGGAACGTACCGGCGCCCAGCAGCACGATGGCGTTTCGCGCGCCCCATTGAATGTGCGGCTCGTTCTCGAACGGCTTTTCCAGCGAATCGAGCAGCCACGCCGGCACCGGCCCGCAGCCGATCGCCATCACCAGCACACCGGAGAACACCGCCAGCCCGCGCGCAGCCCGACGCCGGCCGCGTGCTGCGCACACCGCTGCCACGATCACCAGCACACACAGGATGGTCAGGCTCACACGTTCCTCCAGGTTGGCGCGCTACGCGCGTACATGAGGAGGCATCGTAAAGAGGAATGGACGGTTGCGCGACCCGTCTGCTTACGGGGTTGCCACCAGGCGCACGAACTCGGCCGGGGCATCGATTGCGTCCGCGCTCGGAGACAAACCGTCTTGCAGGATGTCGTCGCGCAGCAGGTCTTCCGATGTTGGTGCCGACGCTGGTCGACTGAACAGGCTTTTGAATCGCATCAGCATGCACGTTTCTGCTGTCGGTCGCACTTACCCGCCTGCGCCGCCGATTTTCCCGAGCAGCTCCCGCAACATCGCCCGCTCCGCCTGGCTCAACGCCGCCAGCATCCGCTCTTCCGTCTGCACATGCGAGGCGACCAGTCCGTCGACCAGCGCGAAGCCTTCGTCGGTCAGCACGATCCGCAGCCCGCGGCGGTCGTCCGGATCGGTCTTGCGGGCGATCAGGCCGCGCTTTTCCAGCCGGTCGAGCCGGTTCGTCATGGCGGAGGTCGACAGCAACATGTCCTTGGCCAGTGCGGAAGGCGACAGCGCCTGATCGCGGCCGTTGCGGCGCAGCGTCAGCAGCACGTCAAAACCCGCCACGTCAAGATCCGCTCCCGCCACGTTAGCGACCACGCCGCTGCGTAGCCGCTCTGCGGCGCGCCAGACATCGCCGCAGACGGCCATCGGGCTCGGGTCGATGTCTGGGCGCTCGCGTCGCCATTGCGCGAGGATGTTGTCCATCGGTCCCCCTTGCGGGGATAGGGAATCACCTTGACCCATAAAAATCCTCGTCCTAGTATTTCGACATCGAATTACTTGATGTCGAGGCTCCGAGAAATCGTATCGGTTTTGCGCTGCGGAGACAATGCGCAATCGCGCGTGCCGCACGGGAAAGCGGCGCCTTTGATAGCGCTGCACTTGCGCCGGGAGCGAAGACGCCGCTTGACCTTCCCCCTTATTTATTTCGATATCAAATAACGTTACATGGAGATTCATATGCCGTTCAACCGTCTGACGTTGATGCTTGCCACCGCTGCGGCGCCGGTGCTGTGGGGCACGACCTATCTCGTCTTCACGCAGACGCTGCCCGTCGGCCATCCGTTGCTGGTCGGCGCGCTGCGTGCGCTGCCGGCGGGCGTGCTGCTGATGCTGCTCGGCCCCGGCCTGCCGCCGCGTAGCAAGCTGCTGCCGCTGCTGTTCCTGGGGCTGGCGAATATCGGCGTGTTCTTCGCGCTGCTGTTCGTGGCGGCGCAGCGCCTGCCGGGCGGCGTGGCAGCGACGATCATGTCGGCCCAACCGCTGGTGGTCGCGCTGCTGGCGTGGCCACTGCTTGCGCGCAAGCCGCGTCCGGCGCAACTGGCCGCGGCGCTGGCCGGCTCGCTGGGGGTGGGGCTGTTGATTCTTGGCCCAGCGGCCAAGCTCGATGCAATCGGCGTGGTGGCCGCGCTGGCCGCGGCGTTCTCGATGGCGATCGGCACCGTGCTCATTGAACGCTGGGGCCGCATCGGCACGCCGTTGGCAGTGGCCGCCTGGCAGCTTGCGCTCGGCGGCCTGGCCCTGCTGCCCGTGGCGTTGTTCGTGGAAGGTCTGCCGCCTGCGCTCACGGCGCGTAACGCCTTGGGCTTTGCGTACCTCATCGTCATCGGCACGGCGCTGGGCTACTGGCTGTGGGTGCGTGGCATCGGCGTGCTGGGCGCAGACGTGACGTTCCTGTCGCTGCTCAGCCCGTTGACGGCGACGGTCTTGGGCGCGCTCGTCCTGGGTGAATGGTTCAGCCCGATGCAGACGGGCGGCGCGGTGCTGATCCTGGGCGCGACGGTGGCGGGGATGGCGTTGTCGCGGCGGGCGAAGGCGGCCGTACAAACAACAAGCCCCGCGAGGCCGGTAAAGGCTGCGGGGCTGGTTGAGCGGTGAGGCAAGGAGTGAATCTTATTGGACCGATGTCGCTACTTGCGAGAATGTCTTCAGGAAATTGGACGGGGCCCCAGACGGGTACGAATACGCGAAATCGCAACGGACGAAGTGACCCGTATCGACGTGCCACCAGCAACGATAGTCTTGGCCATAAGCTGCGGTACCAGTGCTACCGCCGGGCAGTGCAGAGTCGTTCGCGTTGGTTAGCGCGAGTACGTAATGAACGCGCAACGTATTGAAGGTGCCGGCGGGCGTGGTGAGCGACTCGTAACCTTCTACCGTAGAGGTGAGAGCGGCGGATTCGTGATAACCGGCCGCACAGCTGTAGAACCACGTCGTCTGCCACGATTTGCCGACTGACATCGGGAAATTCAGCATTTTTCGCACGGGCCCATAGCTGCAAGCGTTGTCGCCGCCACTATTGATATTGAGATAGGTGCGGGTGAGGCGGTTGTTGTCCGCGTCGTAGGTGTACCGCTCCGAAGGCGTGGCGGCGGCATCTACGGTTGAATCCACGGTGCTCTGACCGTTCGCGACGGCAGTCGTAACGTTTGTGCGCGTGCGGGTTGAAACCGAACCGTCCAGGCGCGTGCTGTTTTCTGACCAGACCACCGTTGAACCGACATGCTGCGCCACGGCACTGTACTCATGCGGCGTCACCGTGACCGTCACCTTGGCCGACTTGCTCGCGTCCTTGGCCGACGTCACGGTCACCGTGAACGTGCCGCCCGGCGGGCTCTTCAGGCCAGCAGTCCAGCTCTGCGTGCTGGCACCCTTGACCGAGACTTCGGTATTGCTCGTTGCATCGCCGGACTTCCAATTGACGTCGGTGCTGCTATCCAGGCGCAGATCTTGCCCGGACTTGACCGTCAGCGTGGCATTTTGGCCGCTGGTTGCGCTAAACGTTTGCACCTTGGTTCCGCCTACGGTTGCGCTAACCGAAAAGCTGTTCGGGTCAGCAACGCTGCCGCTATCGCCGCCACCGCCGCAGGCGCTCAGCGCGCATGCCAGTGCAATTCCCGTAAATCCCTTGCCCCATGCCTTCATTTTTGTACGTATCCCTGTCGCTGTGATTTTTGTGGAGATTTGTGCGCAGAAAATCTGCCGGCGCAGCGTACAAGCGGGGCGAATTTGTTTTCTTAGGATTTGCTTAGCGCGGGGTAACTCCCCACTAACTGGTGGGCCACGCAGTCATTAACACGATTGCGAACACAAAACGCGCGGCAAAACGCAGACATTTGCGTGTGCGCACAGCGTGCTGACGGCAAGAGTGGCAGCTGATGTGGGTTTCAAGCGTATCGCGATGCAATCCGACGGCACCTTGGGATGAGGCGCGGTAAATCGCTGGCGATTATTGCCGCCGCACCATCGGCCGCATCGGCGCCTCATCGCCATTATCAACAGGCGCGGCGCCCAGATATTGCATGTTCGACCGATATTCCGGCAGTTTCGCCATCGTCATATGTCGGGCGTCGGCAAACAGCGTAAGCGTTTCGGGCAAATGGCGTGACAGCACCGCCATGCGCGTGCGCCCCGAGGGGTGCGTCGACAGAAACTGCTTTTGCTCCGTCCCGCCGATCGAACCCATTTTCTGCCACAGCGTGAGGGCAGCGCGCGGGTCGTAGCCGGCGCGGGAGGCGATGTCCATGCCGACCAGGTCGGCCTCTGTTTCCTCCGCACGCGAGAAGGCCAGCAGGTGCATCTTGGCGCCTTCGCCCAGGTCCGTGTCGCCCCGGTTGCCGAAGCCGAACAGCTGCGAGATGACGTTGGCGCCCAGGTTGGTGATCTCGCGCTGGCCGGCGCGGGCGCGGGCGTGCTCGCGCAGCGCGTGGGCGATCTCGTGGCCGAGCGCCATGGCGAGTTCGTCGTCCGTCAGCTTGAACTGTTCGAGCAGCCCCGAAAACACGGCGATCTTGCCGCCGGGCATGCAAAAGGCATTCACCTGCGACGAGCCGATCAGGTTGACCTCCCACTGCCAGCGCGCGGCGTCGGGGTTCCAGCGCGGCGCCTGCGGTGTGAGGCGCCTGACGATGCCGCGGATGCGGATGAGGTCGGGCACGTTGTCGGGCGCCAGCGCGCCTTCGTGGGCGGCGTTGTCGACGATGCCCTGGTATTCGTCCAGCGCGCGCTTGTCGATTTCTTCCGCCGGAATGACGAGGCGGATGTTGGGCGATGTGGTGGTCGGCGCTTCCAGCTTCACGCCGTCGGCGGGCACGGGCAGCGGGCCGTCCATGGCGGTGGCCCACGCAGACAGCGCGAGGCCGATGGCGGTCAGCAGGGAGCGTGTGGCGCGGGGCATATGGATGAGGGGCCGAATCCGTGCGACATAATATCGGCCAACGCACCGCGCCACGCTACGTGGCAACCCGCATTCGCACTCGCCTCCGGCCCGCCGCATGACCTTCCACGATTACCTCGATATTTTCCGCAACCGCCGCATCGGCGCGATGCTGCTGCTGGGCTTTGCCTCCGGCCTGCCGCTGGCGCTCACCTCGGGCACGCTGCAGGCGTGGATGACGGTGGAAGGACTGGATATCCGCACCATCGGGCTGTTCTCGCTGGTGGGGCAGGCGTACATCTTCAAGTTTCTCTGGGCGCCGCTGATGGACCGCTTCACGCCGCCCCTCATGGGCCGTCGTCGCGGCTGGCTGGTGCTGACGCAGGCAGGGCTCGTGGCGTCGATTGCCGCCATGGCGTTCACGCCGCCGCACGCCGCGCTCTGGGCACTGGCCGGGCTGGCGGTGCTGGTGGCGTTTTTGTCGGCGTCGCAGGACATCGTCTTCGATGCCTACAGCACCGACGTGCTGCATTCGAGCGAGCGCGGCGTCGGCGCAGCCGTGAAGGTGCTCGGCTACCGGCTGGCGATGCTGGTGTCGGGCGGCCTGGCGCTGTATCTGGCTGATCGCGTCATGGGCTGGAGCAACATGTATCTGCTGATGGCCGGCCTGATGGCGCTGGGCATCTTCACGACGCTGTGGTCGCCCGAGCCGGAGGTGTCGGCGCGCCCGCCGCGCAGCCTGCAGGAGGCGGTGGTCGGCCCGCTGCGGGACTTTTTCTCGCGCCGTGGCGCCTGGGCGCTGCTGGCGCTGATCGTGCTCTACAAGCTGGGCGATGCGTTTGCGGGCAGCCTGTCGACGACGTTCCTGATCCGCGGCGTCGGTTTTTCTGCGGGTGAGGTCGGCATCGTCAACAAGACGCTCGGCTTGGCCGCCACCATCGTGGGCGCGCTGTATGGCGGCACGCTGATGGTCCGGCTGGGGCTGGTGCGGGCGCTGCTGCTTTTTGGCGTGCTGCAGGCGGTGTCGAACCTGGGCTATTGGGTGCTGGCCGTGACGCCGCAGCATCTGTGGACGATGGCGGTGGCCATCGGCATCGAGAACATCTGCGGTGGCATGGGCACGGCGGCCTTTGTGGCGTTGCTGATGGCGTTGTGCAACCGGTCGTTCTCGGCGACGCAGTATGCGTTGCTGTCGGCGCTGGCTTCCATCGGCCGCGTGTACGTCGGGCCCACCTCGGGCTACCTCGTTGAAGCGTACGGCTGGCCGGCGTTCTACCTGATGACCGTGGTGTTTGCCTTCCCGGGCCTGGCGCTGCTGTGGTGGATGCGCGGCACGATCGGCCGCTACGAAGCCGAGCAGAACGAACGCGCCTTGGAAGCCAAAGCGGCCAAGGCTGCGTCAGCCTGATCGACTAACCCAAGCGGTTCGAGCGATCGGCATCCGCAAAGCCGGCCAGCGGCAGCGCCGCATCGATGCCTTTGCCCAGCGCGATGGCCTTGAACAGCTCGCCCATTTCCGCTTCCGACAGCAGCTTCTGCACGGCATTGGCGGCCGGCAGAAACTGCATCGGATCGGACGGGTCCAGCGTCATCAGCAGCTCACCCACACCGGCGCTTAACAGGAAGCGCGCCTGGCTCGTGTAGCCGAGCAGTTCCAGCCCGGCTTCCTGCCCCGCCTGGGCGATCCCCGAAAAATCGACGTGCGCGGTGATGTCCTGCAGGCCTGGCAGCCAGAACGGATCGTCGTGCGCGTGCTGGCGGTAGTGGCACATGAGCGTGCCGTTGGCGCGCTGCGCGTGGTAGTACTCCGCAGCCGGGAAACCGTAGTCGATCAGCAGCAACAAGCCGCGCTCAAGTGCCGCGCCGGCGCTGCGGATGAAGCCCTCGGCGGCCTCGTGTGATTCGGTGATGAGATCGTCCGTGCCCGGCAGGGCGGCCAGCTTGGCGGGCACCTCCGACGGGTCAACAAGCCGCTCTTTCCATTGCAGGCCGTTGTCGACATCGAGCACCACGCCGCGCTGGTGCCACACGCCGTCGCGGCGCGCCCAGAGCGACACGGGCATCGCATCGAGCACTTCGTTGCCAACCATCACGCCGGTGAACGGCGCAGGCAACGTGTCATGCCACCGCGCGAGGGCGCCCAGCTCGGGGCCGAGCGCAGCCAGGCGTTCCTGTTGGCGCTGGCGAAGCTCGCCGGAGAGTTCGACGATGCCGTAGCTGTCGGGCCGCGCGCCCAGCGCATCCAATTCGGTGAGGATGTCGGCGGCCAGTTTGCCGGTGCCCGCGCCAAATTCCAGCACGTGGCGCTGGCCTTCCGGCAGTGCCTGCAGCACCTGCGCGATCTGGTGCGCCACGGTGCGGCCGAAGAACGGCGTCAATTCGGGCGCGGTGATGAAGTCGCCGCCGTCTTCCACGCGGCGGCCGAACTTGGCCGCGCCGCCGCTGTAATAGCCGAGGCCCGGCGCGTAGAGCGCCAGTTCCATGTAGCGGTCGAACGGAAGCCAGCCGCCGGCGGCCGCAATGGCGTCGGCGATCACGGCGAACAGGTGCGCGGACTGCGCCTGCGCCGCCTCGTTGGGAAGCGGTAAACTCACGGTTTTGCTCATCGGCGAATTGTAAACAATGGCGCAGACGCCCAACCAGTCCACTGCGGAATCGACCGCAGAATCCGCTACTCAGCGGCGCATCGCCCTCGTTACCGGCGCAGGCCGCCGCGTTGGGCGCGTCATTGCCCTGGCGCTGGCCCGGCACGGCTGGGATGTGGCCGTGCATTGCCACCGCTCGCGCGCCGAGGCCGACGCCGTGGCCGCCGAGATCATCGCCATGGGCCGCCGCGCCGCCGTGCTGCAGGCCGACCTGTCGGACGAAGCCGCCGCTGGCCGCCTGATTGCCGATTGCAGCGCTGCACTGGGTACGCCCACCTGCCTGGTCAACAACGCGTCTTTGTTCCAGTACGACGTGGCGACCAGCTTCAGCTATGCGTCGCTCGATACGCACATGCGCACCAACGTGGCCGCGCCGCTGCTGCTGTCGCGCGAGCTGCACCGGGCGTTGACGGCCGATGGCGCCCAGGGCCACGGCGTCGTCATTAACCTGCTCGACCAGAAGCTCGACAATCTGAACCCGGATTTCCTCTCTTACACGCTGTCGAAAGCAGCGCTGTCGACGGCCACGATGCAGCTTGCGCAGGCCCTGGCGCCCGCGCTGCGTGTGGTGGGCGTGGCGCCGGGCATCACGATGGTGTCGGGCGACCAGTCGCAGGGCGGGTTTGCACGCGCGCACCAGATGACGCCGCTGGGCCAGTCGTCCACGCCGGAAGATATTGCCGAGGCGGTGTGCTATCTCGCCACCGCCCGCGCCGTCACCGGCACCACGCTGTTCGTCGACGGAGGCCAGCATCTGATGCCGCTGGCCCGCGACGTGATGTTCCTGACTGAATAAACAACTCCCCCGGACGCTCCCATGCTTTCCCTGCTATCCCACCCGCGCCTGTCGCACTGCCGCCGCATGTTCCTGCGCAACTACGAAGTGCAGATCAACATCGGCGTGCATGAATTCGAGAAGAAGGGCGAGCAGCGCGTCCTGATCAACATCGAGCTGTACGTGCCGCTGGAGCATTCGTCGCCCACGGAAGACAAGCTGCATGAAGTGGTGGATTACGACTTCATGCGCGACACCGTGGCGCGGCGTATGGCGCAAGGTCATATTCACTTGCAGGAGACGCTGTGCGATGACGTGCTGACGGCGATGCTCAAGCATCCGCATGTGCTGGCTGCGCGGGTGTCGACGGAGAAGCCGGATGTGTATCCGGATTGCGAATCCGTGGGTGTTGAGGTGTTTCGGATTAAAGAGTCGGGCTGAGGGCTTTTTTTGATGCTCGTGGAGCGTCCCTTGTTTCACCCCCTGCCGGGGGCGACTCACTTTCTTTGTCTTGCCAAAGAAAGTAAGCAAAGAAAGGCGCGCCCGATGCGGCGAAAGACTCCTTGAATTTATGTCGCAAGGAGGGGAAGGGAAAAACTCGCTTCGCTCAGACAGTTTCCCTTCCTTTTTCCTCCTTGCAACAGAAATTCAAGGCGCCGCATAGGGCAGGGTAGGGCCACACCGTCTGTGCGCGGGCGTTGGCGGTGCGCTTTTTCTTGATGGCGGCTCAAGCCGCCGTCGCGTATTCGCGGCGCTGGGCGTGCAATGCGCCTGCGACGCTGGCCAGCAGGTCCAGGGCCAGATGCGCTGTGATCCCGCCCTTGTCGTGGCGCGGGTTGTATTCCACCAGTTCGAATGCGGCGAAACGTGCATCGCGTGCGCAGGCGGCAAGTGCCTGGGCCATGCCGTGTGCGGTGAGGCCATCTGTTTCGGGCGTGCCGACGCCGGGTGCGACGGCGGGGTCGAAGGCATCCAGATCCAATGTCACGCCAAAGGCCGCGGTGCCCGATTTGACCTGGCGGATGGCGTCAGCCATGACGGCGCGCAGGCCGCTGCGTGCCACTTCGGCGGCGTCGACGACGCGCACGCCAAGCAGATCCAGCAACGCGCGTTCGGCGGGCTCATAGCTGCGCGCGCCGATTACCACGACGTGTTCCGGCAACAGCTTCGGCGCGGCATCGCGGATTTGCGTGAGGGCCGCTGCGCCATGGCCGAGCAGCGCCGCCAGCGGCATGCCGTGGATGGCGCCGGAATCGCTCGTCTGCGGTGTGTGGCTGTCGAGATGGGCGTCGATCCAGATCAGGCCGAGCGGACCCTTCGGCCGCAAGGCGTTTGCCACGCCGGACCACGTGCCGATGGCGCACGAGTGATCGCCGCCGATGACCACGGGCACATGTCCTTGGTGCACGCTGTGCGCCGTCGCATCCGCAAGCGCGCGAGAGAAGCCGGCAACGCCCGGGAGCGCCGCCAGGCGTGCCGAGCGGTTGTGCCCGGCCGACGTCGCCAGTTCGATGTCGTGCACGAGCCCAGCGTGCGTGTCAGGCGTCTGCAATCGCGCCAGCGCGCCGGCTTCCAGCAGCGCACGCGGGCCGTCCTTGCAGCCGTCGTCTTGCGCGCCGCAGCCGATGGCCGCGCCGATCAGATCGATGATGGTCATGTCACTCCCCTTGCGAGTTCTTCCGTCACGCCACCTTGCGGCGCGGCCACCCTGCCAGCGTCTGGCGGATGGCCTCCAGCGCCAGTGCCAGTTCCGCCTCGCCAATCACCAGCGGCGGTGTCAGGCGGACCACGTTGCCGTTGGTGTCCTTGGTCAGCACGCCGCGCTCGGCCAGCGCGAAGGCGAAGTCGTGTGCGTCGATGTCGGCGTCGAGCTGCAGGCCGATCAACAAGCCGCGTCCGCGCACCTGCCGCACGCCGTGGCCGACCAGCGTTTTCAGTTCATTGATGAACGCTGCGCCCACGCGCGCGGCACGCTGTGGCAGTTGTTCTTCCATCAGCAAGGCAAGTGCCGCCCGGCCGATGTGCGCTGCGAGCGGGTTGCCGCCAAACGTGGATCCGTGGTCGCCCGGCCGGAACACGCCGATGACGGCCTCGCGCCCCGCAATGGCTGACACGGGCACCATGCCGCCGCCGAGCGCCTTGCCCAGCACCACCAGGTCGGCGTCAACGCCTTCATGCCAGCTCGCGAGCACATCGCCGGTGCGGCCGAGGCCCGTTTGCACCTCGTCGCAGATCAGCAGCACGTTGTGCCGGGTGGCGAGTTCACGCGCGAGTTTCAAGTAGCCAGCAGGCGGTTCGACGATGCCGCCTTCGCCTTGCACAGGTTCCATGAGGATGGCGCCGGTGTTGGGCCCGATGGCCGCACGCAGTGCATCGGCGTCGCCAAACGGAATGCGTCGGAAGCCCCCC
This sequence comes from Ralstonia edaphi, assembly GCF_958350185.1. Classification (NCBI taxonomy): domain Bacteria; kingdom Pseudomonadati; phylum Pseudomonadota; class Betaproteobacteria; order Burkholderiales; family Burkholderiaceae; genus Ralstonia; species Ralstonia edaphi. Next base: position 545,798 of record NZ_CATWHI010000003.1, on the reverse strand, counting down.
GCGAACGGGCCGAATCCGTAGCGATATTGATCGTGCGAGGAGAACCCGACGATCGTCGTTGTGCGGCCGTGGAAATTGTTCTCGAAGACGATGATCTCGGCCGCCTCGGGCGCCAGGCCCTTCACGTCGCGGGCCCACTTGCGGGCCGCCTTGATGGCGGTTTCGACGGCCTCGGCGCCGGTGTTCATGGGCAGCGCGCGGTCCATGCGCGTGATGCGGCAGACGTCGGCCAGGAACGGGCCCAGTTCGACGTTGTGGAAGGCGCGCGACGTGAGCGTCAGGCGGCCCGCCTGCTCTATCAGCGCGGCAACGAGTTTCGGATGCGAATGCCCAAAGCTCACGGCCGAGTACGCCGACATCATGTCGAGGTAGCGCCGGCCGCCGGTATCGAACAGCCACACGCCTTCGCCGCGTTCCAGCATGACGGGCAAGGGCGCGTAGTTGCGTGCGCCGTAACGGTCTTCCAATGCATAGCTCGGATGTTGCATTGCGGTCGTCATGATGGCCTCCTGCCTGGATCGGTCGTTCACTTGCGGCGGATTGTGCGATCTGACAGACTTGAAATCAAATCGAATGTTTTTCGTTTTTCGATCCAAAAATTTGATGAATTGAGGCGCCATGTCGCACTCGCCGCTGCGCTATTTGCATAGCTTCCTGACCGTCGCCAACGAGGGCAGCTTCGTGCGTGCCGCAGACCGCCTGGCCGTGTCGCAACCGGCGCTGTCCTACCAGATGCGGCAGCTGGAGCAGTGGCTCGGCGTGCCCTTGTTCGAGCGCTCGGGGCGCAAGCTCGTGCTCACGCGCGCGGGCACTTCGGTGCGTGCGTGGTGCCGCGATGCGTTTGCCGGCCTGGATGAACTGCGCGCGGCCTTGCACAGCGGCGAGATGGAGCGCGTGTCGCTCAAGCTGGCGAGCGGCTCCAGCTTCGGCCGCTATGTGCTGATGCCGGCGCTCCTGACGCCATCGCCCGAATCAGACGCGCCGCTGCTGGACGACGTGCGCCTCGAACTCGCCTTCGGTAGCGACGAAGAGGTCTTCGGCCACGTTGAATCCGGCCGCGCCGATCTCGGTTTCGTCTACACACCGCGCACGTCGCGCCTGTTTGAGCACCACGCTGTCTATACCGAGGAATTTGTGCTCGCCTGCAGCGCCCGCGCACTGCGCGAGCACGCTGCGCCACGCACGCTGGCTGATTGCGCGGCGCTGCCCTTCGTCACCTACGACGAATCCGACGCGGTCTACGGGCTGTGGTTCAAGGCGCTGTTCCGGCGCATGCCCGAGACGACCGTCAGCGCGCATCACGTCTCCGACCTGGAAGAGGTGAGCACCTTGGTGGAGGCTGGCATGGGCTGGTCGGTGCTGCCGCTGCACGCCATCCAGGATGCAGTGGAGCGCGGGCGCTTGCACGTCGTGCGCCCGATCGTGGCGCGACGCTGCCTGAACACCGTGTTTGCCGTGCGTCGCACATCGAGTTTCCCGAGCGAAGCCCAAGACCGCTTGCTGGTGCGGCTGGCGCAGCTCGATGCGGCCGCGCGCGCTTAGCCGCGAAATCGTCCCCTTCCTGACCGACCTGCACAGCGTCAATTTCCGCCTTGAAATTAATTAATTCGACAATTAATATTCGCGGCATGGCAACCCGTAAACCTCCCGCTCGCGGCCCCGGCCGCCCCCGCCGCCAGGATGGCGCAACGCAGGACGACCTCCGTGACCGCCTGCTCGACATGGCCGTCACGTTGTTTGCGCGCGATGGCGTCGGCCCGACCACGCTTGCCGCCATCGCCCGCGAAGCCGGGGTGACGGCGCCGATGGTGCATTACCACTTCAAGACGCGCGATCAATTGCTCGACGCCGTGGTGGAAGGGCGCATCCGGCCGCTCGTCGATCAGGTGACGGGGCCGGCGCTGGCGATCATCGCCGACGACGCGCATCTGCCCGACCTTGCGCAGACGGTGGCCGGCGTGGCCCAGCGCATGGTGGCGGTGGCCACGGCCACGCCATGGTTTCCGACGCTGTGGATTCGCGAGATCGCCAGCGAGGGCGGGCAGTTGCGCGAGCGTGTGTTCGCACGCATCGCGCTGGAGCGCGCCACGTTGCTGGTCGACCGCATTGCGCGCGCGCAGGCCGCCGGCGCGGTGAACGCGTCTTTGCAGCCGCCGCTGGTGATGGTGTCGTTGATCGGCCTGGCGATGCTGCCGCTGGCGACGCGCGCGCTGTGGGGCCGCCTGCCGCTGGCGGATCGGGTCAGCGACGAGGACATCGGCCGGCACGTGGCGGCGCTACTGCTGCATGGCATCGGCCCAGTCGCCACGCCCGAGCAGGCGGACGGGAAATCAGCCAAGCGGAAATCGAAATCGAAGCCCAAGTCCAAGCCAAAGAGCAAGGAACGCGAGTAGGGCGAACACGGCAGGTCAATCGCATCAATCGCATCAATCGAATCCCGCGGAGGGCGGTATGCGGCAAGCGTTGTGCATGGGTAGGGCAGGGAGTTTGGCGGCGGTATCGGCCGCAGCCATCGTGCTGGCGGGCTGCGCCAAACACGACGACCGGACCTACCAGGGCTATGTGGAAGGCGAGTTCGTCTACGTGGCCTCGCCGGTGGGCGGGCGGCTCGAACATCTCGCTGTGCAACGCGGGCAGACCGTCAATGCGGGTACGCCGCTCTTCGCGCTCGAATCGGTGGACGAGACCGCGGCCCGCCAGCAGGCAGCCGCGCAATTGCAAGGCGCCGAAGCGCAACTCGCCGATCTGAACGTCGGCAAGCGTGTGCCCGAAGTGGACGCGGTGCGCGCGCAACTGGCGCAGGCGGTGGCGGCGGACAAGCTCTCGTCGACGCAACTCGCGCGTGACGAAGCGCAGTTCCGCGCAGGCGGCATCGCGCAATCGCAGCTCGATGCAAGCCGCTCGACCGCGCAGACCAACGCGCAGCGCGTGCGTGAGTTGACCAATCAGCTGCGCATTGCCCAGTTGCCGGCGCGCAATGACCAGATTCGCGCGCAATCCGCGCAGGTGGAAGCCGCGCGTGCGGCGGTGGCGCAAGCGCAATGGCGGCTCGATCAGAAAGCGCAGAAGGCCACGCAGGGCGGTCTCGTGTTCGACACGCTGTATCGCGAAGGCGAGTGGGTCGGCGCCGGCAGCCCCGTGGTGCGGATGCTGCCGCCGGCCAACGTGAAAGTGCGGTTCTTCGTGCCGCAAGGCGTGGTCGGCGCGCTCAAGCCCGGGCAAGCCGCGCGCCTGCACTGCGATGGCTGCGCGGCGGATATCAACGCCACCGTCACCTACATCGCCACCGAAGCCGAATACACGCCGCCCGTCATCTACAGCAACGCGACGCGCGACAAGCTGGTCTTCATGGTGGAGGCGCGGCCCGCTGCGGCCGACGGTCCGAAGCTACGCCCGGGCCAGCCCGTGGAGGTCACGCTGCCATGAGCGCTGCCAGCCACGACGGTCAACCGCTCACACGCAACGGCGACTACGCCATCGACGTGCATGGCCTGAACAAGCACTTCGGCGACAAGCACGTTGTGAAAGACCTCTCCATGCAGGTCGCGCGCGGCGAGATCTTCGGCTTTCTCGGCCCCAACGGCAGCGGCAAGACCACGTCGATCCGCATGATGTGCGGGCTGCTGACGCCCGACAGCGGCAGCGGCTCGTGCCTCGGTTACGACATCCTCAAGGAGTCTGCGCAGATCAAGCGGCGCGTCGGCTACATGACGCAGCGGTTCTCGTATTGGGATGATCTTTCGATTCGGGAGAATCTCGATTTCGTGGCGCGCCTGTACGAGATGCCCAATCGGCGAGAGGTGGTCGACCACGCGCTGGAGCATCTCGGGCTGGCCTCGCGCGCCAGGCAACTGGCGGGCTCGCTGTCCGGCGGCTGGAAGCAACGCCTGGCGCTGGCCGCGTGCATGCTCCACAAGCCCGAGCTGCTGCTGCTCGATGAACCCACCGCCGGCGTCGACCCGAAAGCGCGGCGCGACTTCTGGGAAGAACTGCACCGGCTGGCGGCGGAAGGCATTTCGGTGCTCGTCAGCACGCACTACATGGACGAAGCCGAGCGCTGCCACAAGCTCGCCTACATCGCGTATGGCGAACTGCTCGCGCACGGCACCGCCGATGAGGTGATCGCCGCACAGCATCTGTCGACATGGTCGGTTTCGGGCGGCAACCTGGTGGAACTGGGCCGCAAGCTGGAAGGGCAGCCCGGCGTGGATCAGACCGTCGCGTTTGGGTCTGTGCTGCATGTGACCGGCGCGGACGCGCAAGCGCTGGAGGGCACGCTGCGCAAGCTCGCCGGAGAATCCGGCACGCGCGCCGAGCCGATCGACACCGGCCTCGAAGACGTCTTCATCCACATGATGAAGCGCTCCTCCGACAACTACGGGGCGCAGCCATGAAGCCGGACGGCAATCGCTTTTCCCTCGTGCGCTGGTGGAGCGTGGTGCTCAAGGAATTCCTGCAACTGCGCCGCGACCGCGTGACGTTCGCGATGATGATCGGCATTCCGATCATGCAGCTGTTTCTGTTCGGCTTTGCCATCAACGCCGATCCGAAGCATCTGCTGACCGGCGTGATTGCCGCAGACCAGAGCGAGTTCACACGCAGCTTCCTGGCCAGCATGCGCAACTCCGACTACTTCGACCTGACGACCACGCTGGTCGACGAAACGGCGGGGCGCGAAGCGCTGGCCAAGGGGCAACTGCAGTTTGTCGTAACGATCCCGCCGGACTTCACGCGCAAGCTTGTGCGCGGCGAGAAGCCCTCGCTGCTTGTGGAGGCCGATGCCACGGATCCTGCCGCTACCGGCCTGGCCGTGGCGTCGCTCTCGCAACTCGTGCAAGGCGTCGTCAACAAGGACATGAAGGGCGCGCTGTCGCCGTTGGCCGGAGGTGCGGGCGCGGGCCCGAGCAGTGCGGCGCCGCCATTCGATGTGCGGATCCACAAGCTCTACAACCCGGAAGGCATCACGCAGTACAACATCATCCCCGGCCTGATGGGCACCATCCTGACGATGACCATGGTGATGATGACGGGCCTGGCGATGACGCGCGAGCGCGAGCGCGGCACGATGGAAAACCTGCTCGCCACGCCGGTGCATCCGCTGGAGGTGATGACGGGCAAGATCGTCCCGTACATCTTCATCGGGCTGGTGCAGGTAACGATCATTCTGTTGATGGCGTTCTTCGTTTTCCACGTGCCGTTTGTCGGCAGCGTGTGGATGGTCTACGTGTCGGCGCTGCTGTTTATCGTGGCGAGCCTGACGGTGGGGATCACGCTGTCGTCGCTGGCGCAGAACCAGCTGCAGGCGACGCAGCTGACGTTCTTCTACTTCCTGCCGAACATCTTGCTCTCGGGCTTCATGTTTCCGTTTGTGGGCATGCCCAAGTGGGCGCAGGTGATCGGCAACTTGCTCCCCATGACGTACTTCAATCGGCTCACGCGCGGCATTCTGCTCAAGGGCAATGGATGGGTTGAGTTGTGGCCGAGCATTTGGCCGTTGATGGTGTTTACGGTGGTGGTGTTGGGGGTGGCGTTGCGGTTTTATCGCAGGACGTTGGATTGAGGTGGCTATGTGGATGCTGTGGATTCGACGTGCTGAGGCTGGTGGTGCATCTCTTGTTTCGTCCCCTGCCGGGGCCGACTTACTTTCTTTGTCTTGCCAAAGAAAGGTAAGCAAAGAAAGGCGCGCCCGAGATGGCGAATTCCCCTTGAATTTATGTCGCAGAGAGGGGAAGGGAAAAACTCGCTTCGCTCAAACAGTTTCCCTTCCTACTTCTTCTCTGCAACAGAAATTCAAGGCGCCATCTAGGGCAGGGTACGGCCACACCATCTGGTCCCATTTGCTGACGTTGGGGCGTGCGTTGGCGGTTGGCGAATGTGCGGCGGGGGTCGTGTTGATCGCCGCACTGGCTGTGAGTGGCTGTGCCGTCGGTCCCGATTTCAAGGCACCCGCGGGGCCTGCGGCTACCGGCTATTCCGCGCAGCCTGTGGCGCGGGAAACCGCGTCCGCGCCCGTTGTTGGCGGCGAAGCGCAGCATCTTGTCGATGCCAACGTGCCGGCGGATTGGTGGCACCTGTTCCGGTCCCCCGCGCTGGATGCGTTGGTGGACGAGGCGTTGCGCGCGAGCCCGTCCGTCGCGCAGGCGGAGGCGCGCTTGCGCCAGGCGCAGGCCGAAGCGCAGGCGCAGTTCGGGTATGCGTTGCCGTCGGTGGATGGCACCGTGTCGGCGGTGCGCCAGCAGATCAACCCGGAGGCGTTCGGGTTCAATACGCCCAAGCCGGGGCCGTTCACGTTGTATTCGGCGTCGCTGTCGGTGTCGTATGCGCTGGATATTTTTGGCGGCGTGCGCCGGGCGCTGGAAGCATCGCAAGCGCAGGTCGATACGCAGCGTTATGAACTCGAAGCGGCGCGCTTGTCTCTGGCAGGCAATGTGGTGACGACCGTGGTGCGGATTGCCGCGCTGGATGTGCAGATCGCGACCACGCAGCGATTGGCGGCTGAGCAGCGCAAGCAGTTGGAGATCACGGAGCGGAGGTTGAGCGTGGGCGGCGTCGCGCAGGTCGATGCGTTCTCGCAGCGCACGCTCGTCGCGCAGACCGACGCGACGCTGCCGCCGCTCGTGCAACAGGCTGCGCAGCAGCGGCATCGTCTATCGGTATTGCTGGGCCGCGAGCCCGGCGCTGGGTTGCCGGACTTGCCATCGCTCGACACGCTGCATTTGCCCGACCCGCTGCCGGTGTCGCTGCCATCCACGCTCGCGCAGCGCCGCCCCGACATCCGCGCTGCCGAAGCGATGTGGCACGAAGCCAGCGCCAACGTGGGCGTGGCCACGGCGAACCTGTTCCCGCGCATCACGTTGTCCGCAGGCCTGGGTTCGGAAACCACCAGCTTCCGCAACCTCCTCGGCGCCGGGTCGAGCATCTGGAACCTCGGCGCCGGGTTCACGCAGCCGATCTTCCACGGCGGCACCCTGCGCGCCAAAAAGCGCGAAGCCGAAGCCGCCTACGACGCTGCCGGCGCCGCCTACAAGCAAGCCGTATTGCAAGGCCTGCAAGAAGTGGCCGACGCCCTGCACGCCGTCAACAACGACGCCCAAACGCTACAGGCCCGAGCGCAGGCAACCGATCAGGCGCAACAGACCCTGCGCGCCGCCCAAGCCCGCCACGCCGCCGGCGGCATCAGCACGCTGACGTTGCTGGACGCCCAGCGCCAGGTCGACCAGGCCACGTTGCAACAGGTGCAGAGCCAAGCCGACAGGTTGCTGGACTCCGCCGCGCTCATGCAGGCGTTGGGTGGCGGTTGGCAATAAACCCACGACAAAGGGAAACCCAATCGACAACGCAAGCCTTCAGCCGGTGTGGCCGTACCCTGCCCTAGATGGCGCCTTGAATTTCTGTGAGCGGGCGGAAAAAGGAAGGAGGCCTGTTTGAGCGCAGCGAGTTTGCCTCCTTCCCCGCACGGTCACAGAAATTCAAGGGGAAGTCGCCATCTCGGGCGCGCCTTTCTTTGCTTACTTTCTTTGGCAAGACAAAGAAAGTGAGTCGCCACCGGCAGGGGGTGAAACAAGGGCGAACCCAAAGCGCAAAAAACAAACAGTCAGCCAGCCGCCGCCCGCAACAACCGCTGCTGATAAGCCTGCAAATGCGCAAACGCCACCCGCAGCAGCGACACATCAACGCCCAACGCCCGCCCACGGCGCAACATGTCCCCCACGATGTGATCCGCCTCCACCCGCGCACCACTCTCCAGATCCCGCAGCATCGATGCCGTCAGCGGCGACCCAGCCTGCGTCAGCACGTTCAGCGCACGCTCGCGCGCCGCCTGCCGATTCGGATACCCCGACGCTGCCGCCACGCGCTCGCACGCCGTGAACATCGCCTCGTTCAGCGCGGCGCCCTCATCCGTGGCGACAATCTCGCCCACCGTCGCCCGCATCAGGCACGTCATTGCCGCTAGCGAAGTGAGGAACGTGAATTTCTCCCACATGTCCTGCATGACGTTCTCGGCCAGCACGGAATCAAAGTGGGCCGTGGCAAACACATCGCGAATCGCCTCGGTGCGCTCGCGGGGCGCATGCGGCGTGCGCTCGCCAAAGGTGATCGAATGCGCGGCGGGGCCCTGGCCGTTGCTCAGGTGCAGCACCGCGCCATCCGGCGCACTCGTCGCACTGATGTGGCACAGCCCACCGAGCACCCGCGATTCACCAAACGCCGCATCCAGCCGTTCCAGATGCGCGAGCCCGTTGAGCACCGGCAGCACCACCGTGCGCTCGCCCACCACGGGGCGGATGGCCGTGATGGCGTCTTCCAGGTCGTAGGCCTTGCAGCTCAGCAGCACCAGGTCGGCACGGCCCCAAGCCGCCGCCTGGTCTGCGGTGACGGTCTGCACGGGCAATTGCGCATCGCCGTGCGGGCTGCGGATCACCAGGCCGTGTTCGCGCAACCGCGCCGCCCGCGCAGGGCGCACCAGGAACGTCACGTCTGCGCCCGCCTGGGCGAGCCGCCCACCGAAATAACCGCCGGTGCCACCGGCGCCAAGCACCAGAATCCGCATTGCTGTCGTCATGGGGTTCGTTTCCATCGAGCCAAAGATAGGCAAACGATTCTAGGCCTGTTCGCGCGACCCTGCAGGCGGCGCCCCGCGCGCGCTAAAATGCTGATTTTCCTCACAATTTGACGCCCGTCCGGCCATTATTCAGCGCTGGCGGGGTCGATATGCCATGACGTTTTCCAATAATTTCCACCGCCTCGAAACCCGTCTGCAGTCGCAGGTTGGCCGCGCCATCGGCGACTTCAAGATGATCGAAGACGGCGACACCATCCTCGTGTGCCTGTCCGGCGGCAAGGATTCGTACACGATGCTGTCGGTGCTGATGGCGCTGCAGAAGCGCGCGCCGGTCGACTTCAAGCTGATCGCGATGAACCTCGACCAGAAGCAGCCCGGCTTTCCGGAAGAGGTGCTGCCCAACTATCTGAAGAAGCTGGGCGTGGAATATGTGATCGTCGAGGCGGACACCTATTCGATCGTCAAGGAGAAGGTGCCCGAGGGCAAGACGACGTGCTCGCTGTGCTCGCGCCTGCGCCGCGGCGTGATCTACCGCACGGCCAAGGAGCTGGGCGCCAACAAGATCGCGCTGGGCCACCACCGCGACGACATCGTCAACACGTTCTTCCTGAACATGTTCTTTGGCGGCAAGATGAAGTCGATGCCGCCCAAGCTGGCCACCGACAACGGCGACCACATCGTCATCCGGCCGCTTGCCTATTGCGCGGAAAAGGACATCGCCTCCTACGCCCGCGCGATGGAATTCCCGATCATCCCGTGCAACCTCTGCGGCTCGCAGGAAAACCTGCAACGCAAGAAGGTCAAGGAGATGCTGCTGGAGTGGGAGCGCCAGACGCCGGGCCGCATCGACAACATCTTCGCTTCGCTGCAGAACGTCGTGCCGTCGCACCTAGCCGATACGGATCTGTTCGACTTCAACGGCCTGACCACCGGCCTGGCGAAGATCGGCGAAGACGCGCTGTTCGGCCAGACTGCCTACGACCAGGCCCCGCTGGTGTTTGCCGGCTCGCACGACGATCGCATCGAGTTCGTGCGGTTTGAGCGCAAACCAGGCGACAAGCCCGCCGAGCAAGCCGTGCCCGGGGAGGCCGCGGCAAGCTGAGCGCGGCGCGCTTCACACAGGTGACACACGCGGCGCACATGCGCTGCGTGCGCTCCGCCATCCGCCTGACCGGCCGGCGGCCTAACCGTCTCGGTAATGGCGCGATTGCAACAATTCCACCGTTTGACCGGTTCAGGGGGAGGGTGGGCCCCATGCTAGAATTTTTCCATCTGTGTCTTATACGCCGCAAAAGCGCCCCGCAGAAGGGTTTGCAGGCGGTCCGGCCATCCTGAGGGGAGGTGGCTGGCGGTGGGTTTCAGGCAGCCAATCCCGGTGCCGGCAACCCGTCGCAGGCTATCGCTTCGAGTCACTCTAGGAACCTCCTTGTGAATATCGTCATCCTGGCTGCAGGCATGGGCAAACGCATGCGCTCCGCCCTGCCGAAAGTGCTGCACCCCCTGGCCGGCAAATCGCTGCTGGCGCACGTCATTGAAACCGCGCGCACCCTGTCGCCGACGCGGCTGGTGGTGGTTGTCGGTCATGGCGGCGATCGGGTGCGCGAGATGGTTGGCGCGCCCGACATCGCTTTCGCCACGCAAGACAAGCAACTTGGCACGGGCCACGCCGTCATGCAGGCCGTGGACCAGCTCGACGAGAGCGTGCCCACCCTGGTGCTCTACGGCGATGTGCCGCTCACCCGCGCCGAAACGCTGAACGCGCTGGTGGGCGCCGCCGGCAACGACCACCTGGGCGTGCTGACCGTGCATCTGGGCGACCCGACCGGCTACGGCCGCATCGTGCGCGACGCCGCCGGCCGCATCACGCGCATCGTCGAGCAGAAAGACGCCAACGAAACGCAACTCGCCATCCATGAGGTGAACACCGGCATCCTCGTGTGTCCGACGGCCAAGCTCAAGAGCTGGCTTGCCACGCTCTCCAACGACAACGCGCAGGGCGAGTACTACCTGACCGACGTGATCGAGCGCGCCGCCAGCGAAGGCGTGCCCATCACGTCCGCCCACCCGCTGGCCGAGTGGGAAACGCTGGGCGTGAACAGCAAGGTGCAGCTGGCTGAGCTGGAGCGCATTCACCAGCGCAACATCGCGCAGCAACTGCTGGAAGACGGCGTGACGCTCGTCGACCCGGCGCGCATCGACGTGCGCGGCAAGCTCACCTGCGGCCGCGACGTGGTGATCGACGTCAACTGCATCTTCGAGGGCGATGTGACGCTGGCTGACGGCGTGCGCATCGGCGCCAACGCGGTGATCCGCGATGCGGCCATCGAGGCCGGCGCAGAGATCCTGCCGTTCTGCCATATCGAGCGCGCCAAGGTTGGCGCCGACTCGCGCATCGGCCCGTATGCGCGGCTGCGCCCGGGCACCGAGCTGGCCGAAGACGTGCACATCGGCAACTTTGTCGAGGTCAAGAACAGCCAGATCGCGGCGCACAGCAAGGCCAACCACCTGGCCTACGTGGGCGACGCCACGGTCGGCTCGCGCGTCAACATCGGCGCGGGCACCATCACGTGCAACTACGACGGTGCGAACAAATTCCGCACCGTCATCGAAGACGACGCCTTCATCGGTTCCGACACGCAGCTCGTGGCGCCGGTGCGCGTGGGCAAGGGCGCGACGCTGGGCGCCGGCACCACGCTGACCAAGGATGCGCCCGACGGCAAGCTGACGGTCTCGCGCGCACGGCAGGTCACCATCGACAGCTGGCAACGCCCGGTCAAGCAGAAGAAGGAAGGCTGACAGGTTTTCTCCTGCGCCGAACAGCGGATGCCGCTTCGGCACACGAGCATCGATACTGAATTACCGAGTGCGGCGCACATTGAACGTGCGGTCACACCCCAACTGGAGAAATCAACATGTGCGGTATCGTTGGCGCGGTTTCCACGCGCAATATCGTTCCCGTCCTGATCGAAGGCCTGCGCCGCCTGGAATACCGCGGCTACGACTCCTGCGGCGTCGCCGTACAGCGTGACGGACAGCTCGAGCGCGCGCGCACCGTGTCGCGCGTGGCCGATCTCGATGCCCAGGCACAGACCAGCCACCTGGACGGCGCCATCGGCATCGCCCACACGCGCTGGGCCACGCACGGCCGGCCGGACACCGTCAACGCGCACCCGCACTTCTCGGGCGACACCATCGCCCTGGTGCACAACGGCATCATCGAAAACTACGAGGCGCTGCGCGAAGAACTCAAAGCCGTCGGCTACGGCTTTGAATCGCAGACGGATACGGAAGTCGTCGCGCACCTGATCCACCAGGCCTACACGTACCCGAGCAGCGCCACGCGCGGCGACCTGTTCGCCTCGGTGCGTGCGTCGGTCAAGCGCTTGCACGGCGCCTATGCGATTGCCGTGTTTGCACGCGACAACCCCGACGTGGTGGTGGGGGCGCGCGCCGGCTCGCCGCTGGTCGTGGCGCTTGGCGAGAACGAATCGTTCCTCGCCTCCGATGCGCTGGCCGTGGCCGGTACCGCCAGCCGCATGGCCTACCTGGAAGAAGGCGACGTGGTGGAACTCACCCGCGAAGGCTTCACCGTGGCCGATGCAAACGATAAGATCGTCGAGCGTGAAGTGAAGGAAGTCGGCACCTACGCTGCCGCTGTTGAACTCGGCCCCTTCCGCCACTTCATGCAGAAGGAAATCTTCGAGCAGCCGCGCGCCTTGGGCGATACGCTCGAAGGCGTGCAGGGTTTTGGGCCCGACCTGTTTGGCCCCGAGGCGGCCCAGGTGCTGCCCAAGGTCGACAGCGTGCTGATCCTGGCCTGCGGCACGAGCTACTACTCTGGCTGCACGGCCAAGTACTGGCTTGAATCGATCGCCAAGATCCCGACGCAGGTCGAGGTTGCCAGCGAATACCGCTACCGCGAGACGGTGCCCAACCCGAACGCGCTCGTCGTCGTGATCTCGCAATCGGGCGAAACCGCCGACACGCTGGCCGCACTGCGCCACGCACGCGAACTGGGCCACACGCATACGCTCGCCATCTGCAACGTGGCGACCAGCGCCATGGTGCGCGAGACGCAGCTCAAGTTCCTCACGCGCGCCGGCACCGAGATCGGCGTGGCGTCCACCAAGGCATTCACCACGCAGCTGGCCGCGCTGTACATGCTGGCGCTGACGTTCGCCAAGCTGCGCGGTCATCTGAACGCCGAGCAGGAAGAAGATGCACTGCGCCATCTGCGCCACCTCCCGTCGGCGCTGAACGCGGTGCTGGCGCTCGAGCCGCAGATCATCGCGTGGTCGGACGAATTTGCCCGCCGCGAAAACGCGCTGTTCCTCGGTCGCGGTCTGCATTACCCGATCGCCCTGGAAGGCGCGCTCAAGCTCAAGGAAATCTCGTACATCCACGCAGAGGCCTACCCGGCCGGCGAACTCAAGCACGGCCCGCTGGCCCTGGTGACCGAGCAGATGCCGGTCGTGACGGTGGCTCCGAACGACGCGCTGCTCGAAAAGCTCAAGTCGAACATCCAGGAAGTGCGCGCGCGCGGGGGCAAGCTGTACGTGTTTGCCGACGCCGATACGCATATCCAGTCGAGCGACGGCATTCAGGTGATCCGCATGCCGGAGCATTACGGCCAGCTGTCGCCGATCCTGCACGTGGTGCCGCTGCAGCTGCTGGCGTATCACACGGCACTGGCGCGCGGCACCGACGTCGACAAGCCGCGCAACCTGGCGAAATCGGTGACTGTCGAATAAGTTTCGGCAGGCGCAGAAACAGAAAAGGCCGTCCTTCGGGACGGCCTTTTTTCGTGGTGTGCGCTTCGCCAGACAAGCATTCGCTCCACCGTTGCCTCAAGTATACCGCGGCCCCTGGGGCTTGCGGGAAGCCCCGGCGGCCGCAGTAGCATCGCCACCCATCTTGAAACCGACCGAAGGAGGGTGAGACATGCGTGTGATGCCATCGACGTTTGGAGCACAGGGCAGTGCCGCGGTGATGCAAGCCGGAGGTGCGAAATGAGCGGGCATGCCGTGGTGATTGCCGGTGGTGGGCCGACCGGGCTCATGCTCGCGGCCGAGCTGGCGCTGGCCGGCATTGACGTCGCCATTGTCGAGCGCCGTGCCAACCAGGATGTGGTGGGTGTGCGTGCCCTCGGCTTGCACGCACGATCGATCGAGGTGCTCGACCAGCGTGGCGTGGCCGAGCGGTTTGTCTCGCAGGGCAAGACCTATCCGGTCGTGCACTTCGGCGAGAACCCGCTGGACATCAGCGACTTCCCGACCCGGCACAACTATGTGCTCGGCCTGTGGCAGCACCACACCGAGCGCCTCCTCGCGCAGTGGGTCGGCGAGCTGGGCGTGCCGTTCTATCGCGCGCGGGAAGTGACGGACTTCACGCAAGACGGCAGCGGCGTCGAGGTCACGCTGTCCGACGGCAAGGTGCTGCGGGCGCAATACCTCGTTGGCTGCGATGGCGGGCGCAGCGCTGTCCGCAAGGCCGCCGGCATTGAGTTTGCCGGCTGGGAAGCCACGACCAGCTGGCTCATCGCCGAGGTGCACACCACGCAGCCGCCGCCCCCCTTCGGCTTCAAATACGATGCCATCGGCCGGCACGCCGTCGCGCCCATGGAGGACGGCAAATGCGTCCGCGTGGTGCTGACCGAGCGACAACTCGGCACCGACAATGCGCCCACGCTGACCGACCTGAGCGAGGCGCTGATCGCGGTCTATGGCACCGACTTTGGCGCGCATCGCCCGAACTGGATCTCGCGGTTTTCCGATATGGCCCGCCAGGCCGTGGCCTACCGCGACAAACGTGTGCTGCTGGCAGGCGACGCCGCGCACGTGCATCCGCCCATGGGCGGGCAGGGCCTGAACATGGGCATGCAGGATGCCGTGAACCTGGGTTGGAAGCTGGCCGCCGTCATCAAGCAGACGGCGCCCGAAAGCCTGCTCGACAGCTATCACGCGGAGCGCCATCCGGTGGCCGCACGCACGTTGCGTAATACGCTGGCGCAGGTGGTGCTGCTTCGCCAGGACGAACGCTCCAAGGCGCTGAGCGAGATCACCTCGGAGCTGTTTCGCATGGATGAACCGCGCCGGCGTCTGGTTGGGATGGTCTCGGCGCTCGATGTGCGCTACGACTTTGGCGAAGGGCATCCGCTGCTTGGCCGCCGCATGCCCGATCTCGACCTGGACACCGCCGAGGGCCCGGTGCGCGTTTTCCAGCTGTTGCACGCGGCGGGCGCGGTGCTGCTCAACTTCGGCCCGGCGGATGCGATCGACATCGCGCCATGGGCCGATCGCGTGCGGCGGGTGGACGCCCGCCACGCAGGCGCCTGGACGCTGCCCGTGGTGGGCACGGTGCCCGCGCCGTCCGCTGTGCTGGTCCGCCCGGACGGCCACGTGGGGTGGGTCGGTGACGGAACGACCGAGGGGCTGCAGGCGGCGTTGCAGCGGTGGTTCGGCACGGCGACGGCCTGACGCCGCTTGCCGGCAGAGACAGCCGGGTGGAGGGCGGCGTCTATCCAGGTGTTTGAAGCGGCCGGAGGGACAGCGGTGGCCGGTATGCTGCATGGCATCGGAATCACCGTCCCTCTGGAGTCCTGGCATGTTCAACGTCCTCAGCAAGATCGTCCTGCTGGCCGTGTATGGCCTCGCGCTGGCCAGCTATGCCACGCCACTGCCGCTGTCGGCCGACGCCATCGGCTGGCTGCGCATCGTGGCGCTGGTGCTGCTGGCCGCGCACCTGCTGGAAGTGGTGCTGTGCTTTCGCAAGGTGGTGCTGCACAAGGGGCCGTTGTTCGACAGCGTGCTGCTGACGTTGCTGTTCGGCTTTCTGCACTGGAAGCCGCTGGCGGACGCCGCGCGGCAAGCTCGCTGATTGCGACTGACCGGCCCTACTAGCCGCAACGGCGGGGCAGACCTACTCTAGTTCCAGTCGTCCCTGGATTGACCAGTTGGGACTCCTTGCTGCAACGCGGCATCGATCATGGACAGAGTGGAACGAACGGCATTTGTCTTTGCCGGTGGCGGCAGCCTCGGCGCCATCGAGGCCGGCATGCTGCGCGAGCTGGTGGCCTCCGGCGTGGTGCCCGACATGGTGGTGGGTGCCTCGGCCGGCGCCATCAACGCTGCCTTTTTTGCGTGCAATCCGCATGCGGCCGGCACGGCGCAGCTGGAGGCGCTGTGGCGCGGTGTGCGGCGCGCCGACGTGATGCCGTGGTCCTGGCGGGCAATGTTCGGCATGCTCGGCATCCTGGGCGGCCGACGGGAGCACCTCGTCGATGCCTCTGGCCTGGAGCGCCTGCTGACGCGGCATTTTGCGCAGACCCTGCTTGAGTCGGCCACGCTGCCGCTGCATGTTGTCGCCACCGATATGCGCACCGGCGCCGAGGTGGTGTTGTCGTCCGGCGCCATCGTGCCGGCTGTGCTGGCCAGCGCCGCCATTCCCGGCGTGTTTCCGCCGGTGCGCGTTGGTGATCGCCTGTTGATCGACGGCGGCGTCGCCAACAACACGCCGATCTCCGCGGCCATCCGGCTGGGCGCCACGCGCGTCGTCGTATTGCCGGCGGGGTTTGCCTGTGCGGACCGCCGCGCCCCGCGCAGCGCCATCGAGCACGCACTGAACGCCTTGTCGCTGCTGGTCGCGCGTCAGCTTGTGCAAGACCTGGAGCGCTGGGCCGGGCAGGTGCCCATTACCGTTGTGCCGCCGCTGTGCCCGCTCGACGTGTCGCCCTACGATTACGCCCGCTGCGGCGAATTGATCGACCGCGCTGCTGCCGCCACGGCGACATGGCTTGCAGCCGATGGTCTGGCGGCCACCGGCATCCCGGGCGCGCTGCGTGAGCACCATCACGACGAAGCTCACCCGAACTGCAGCGCAGACCTCCACGGCATGCCCGCGGCTTGATGCTGCAGGGTGCGATTTTCTGTCCGGCGTTGAAACTGAATCTGCGCCGCGCGTCTGTTTCCCCCAGCGTTGCGCGCCCATGATGCGGCTATCCAATTCACTGGAATGCCCGCCATGAAAGCCGTTGCCTACTACCAAAGCCTGCCCATCGACCGCCCCGAGGCGCTCGTCGACCTGACCCTGCCCGAACCCACGCAAGGCCCGCGCGACTTGCTTGTGGAAGTGCGCGCCATCTCCGTCAACCCGGTCGATGTGAAGGTGCGCGCCGGCATGCCGCCGGTGGATGGTCAGCCCCGCGTGCTGGGCTGGGATGCTGCCGGCGTGGTGCGCGCTGTCGGCGCCGAGGTGTCGCTCTTCAAGCCGGGTGATGCGGTGTGGTATGCCGGTGCCCTGCAGCGCCCGGGCACCAACAGCGAGCTGCATGTCGTGGACGAACGCGTGGTCGGCGCGATGCCCGCCACGCTCGGGTTTGCGCAGGCAGCGGCGCTGCCGCTCACCGCCATCACCGCCTGGGAATTGCTCTTCGACCGGCTGCAGGTGCCGGAGTCTGCGGCGCCCAGCGGCAAGACGTTGTTGATCGTCGGCGCGGCGGGCGGTGTGGGGTCGGTGCTCGTGCAGCTCGCGCGCCGGTTGACCGGCCTGACTGTCATCGGCACCGCCTCGCGCCCGGAGACGGCCGCCTGGGTGCGCGAGCTGGGCGCCCACCATGTGATCAACCACGCGCAGCCGCTGGCCGCGGAACTGCATCGCATTGGTGTGCCGGCGGTGGACTACGTCGCCAGCCTGAACCAGACCGAACACCACTTCGAGCAGATCGTCGAGGCGCTCAAGCCGCAAGGCCGCCTTGCCTTGATCGACGACCCGGCGCAGCTCGACGTTCGCAAGCTCAAGGCGAAGAGCCTGTCGCTGCACTGGGAGTTCATGTACACGCGCTCCATGTTCAGCACGGACGACCAGATCGAGCAGCACCGCCTGCTCAACCGCGTGGCCGCGCTCATCGACGAAGGCACGTTGCGTTCCACCATGAACGAGCACTTCGGCACGATCAATGCCGCCAACCTCAAGCGCGCGCATGCCTTGATCGAAAGCAATCAGGCGCGCGGCAAGATCGTGCTGGAAGGGTTTTGACTCAGGCGTCCGCCAGATAACCGGCGATGCGCTCTTGCAGGAAGTCGCGCAGCCGCATCAACGTGGGTGATAGCGTGAGGCGGTGCGTGCAGATCAAGTGCAGCGGCGCTGCCTCACCGCGCCAGTCGGTCAGCGCGGCTTGCAGCCGGCCGGCGCGCAGATCGGCCAGGACATCCAGCCGCGACTTGTAAGCGATGCCATGCCCCGCAACGGCCCAGCGGCGCACGAGTTCGCCGTCGTCGGCAATGCGGTTGCCGGTGACACGCACAACGTGCGCCTGACCGTCGCCGCTCGCGCCGTGAAAGGTCCACTGGTCGTGCGTGGTGTCGGACAGGGCCAGCAACAGGCAATTGTGCTGACGCAGATCGTCCGGTGTCTTCGGCATGCCGTGCCGCGCAAAGTAGGCCGGCGCCGCGCACAGCACGCGGCGGTTGTCCGGCGCCAGCGGCAGCGCCACGAGCGATGAATCCTGGGGCTCGCCATAGCGCACCGCGACATCGACGCGCTGGCGGAACATGTCGACCAGCCGGTCGCCGATGCGCACCTGAAGCGCCACCGCTGGGTGCTCGGTGAGGAAGTCGTCGAGCCAGCCGGTGAGCACGTTGCGGCCGAGGTCTGACGGGATCGACAGCGACACATCGCCGCCGATGGCTTGGCGGCCGAGCGCGAGCGCGTCCTGCCCGGCCTGCAGATCCGCCAGCGCACGGCGCGCGTGTTGCAGGTAGCGCTCGCCTTCCTGCGTGAGCGCCAGGCTGCGCGTGGAGCGCGCCAGCAGCCGCACGCCGAGTTCCGCCTCCAACCGCTTGATGGCCGCGCTTGCTGCCGCGGGGGCAATGTTCAACACACGCGCAGCCGCCGACAGGCTGCCGTTGTCCACGGCCAGCACGAGGATGGTGAGGTCGTCCAGGCGGATCATGGCGTGTGGTGTCGAGTGCGAAGGCGTCGAAGGATGGAGCGCATCTTACCGAGCGCCTAGCCGGCGCGCACGGTCGCCCAATCCAGTCCGAACCGTGCGAGGTATTTGCGCAGACGGTCGGCGTCATTCACCTTGGCCTTCTCGGTGCGCGACACGTCGAAGAGCCGGCGCCCGGCGTCCGACAGCGATGCCGATTCGCGGCACACGGCAATCACGTTTTCCAGCTGCATGCGGTCGAACAGGTCGATCGATGCCGCCGCGTCGCCGATCAAGTTGGCAAGGCGGTCGCCTTTGCCTGCCGGGTCCGGCTCGGCCCACGTGCGTTGCAGACGCGCGATTTCGTCTGCGACATCGGCTTCGGTGATGCGCCCGCCTTCGGCCAGCGTTGCCAGCCGCGTGACGCTGGCCGATAGCTCGCGGAAGTTGCCCGTCCACCGCGCCTGCGGCGAAGTGACGAACTTCAGATAAATGCGGCGCGCCTCGGTATGAAAGCGCACTTGCTCGCCGTGCTCGCGTGCAAAACGGGCGAGTTCGAAATCGAGGTTCGGCTCCAGATCTTCAGGGCGATCGGCCAGGCCCGGCAGGTCGAAGGTCCACAGATTGATCCGCGCGTATAAGTCTTCGCGAAAGCGCCCCTCGGCCACCCACTGTCGCAGGTCGCGCACGGTGCCCGCGATGAGCTGGAAATCGCTTTCGACTTCGCGGTCGCTGCCGAACGGCAGGAAGCGCTTCTCTTCGATGGCCTTGAGCAGCATGGCTTGTTCGTCCAGGCCCAGTTCGCCAATCTCATCGAGGAACAGCAGGCCGCCATCCGCGCTGCGCAGCAGGCCCGCGCGCTCGGTCTGTGCGCCGGTGAAGGCGCCTTTCACGTGGCCGAAGAGCGCCGACATGGCGCTGTCGCCGCGCAGCGTGGCGCAGTTCACCTCGACAAAGCGGCCGGCCAGCTGGTGCCGCGCCTTCTTCATCTCGTACACCCGCCGCGCGAGGAACGACTTGCCCGCGCCGGTCGGCCCGAACAGCAGCATCGGCGACTTGGAACGCGAGGCCACGCGCTCGATCTGCTCGATCATCCGGTTGAACGCCGGGTTGCGCGTGGCAATGCCGGACTTCAGCAGCGACACCGTGTCTTCGCGCTCGCGTGCAAAACGCGTGGCGATCTTGTCGTAGCGCGAGAGGTCCAGGTCGATGATGCTGTAGCTGCCCGCAGTGTTGCCGAGTTCCTTCTTGCGCGGCGGTGCGGTCTGGATGAGCTGGGCTGGCAGGTAGCGCGCCTCGGCCAGCAGGAACCAGCAGATCTGCGCGACGTGCGTGCCCGTGGTGATGTGGATGAGGTAGTCCTCGGCCTCGGTGTCGAAGGCATAGCTGCGGGTGAAATCGTGCAGCGTGCTGTAGACCTCCTCGAAGTCCCACGGGTCGCGTAGCGACACTTCCACACTGCGCACCTCGGTCTCGGGCGATACGGACGCGATGTCCGCACGCAGCCGTTCGAACAGGCCGCGGCTGCGGGCGTCGTGCAGCAGCTCAAGGCGGTGGATGACGAGGTCGTCCTGCTGGCACAGGCCGACGGTCGGCCGCCACCGTTCCCAGCGCTGCGCGCCCTTGCCCACGTAGTCGAGCGTGGTACCGACGAAACCAATGGCGACGTTTTTGCGCATCCCGTGTGTTTATCTAAAAAGATAAACCAATATATCGATAGATCGATATTTCGGGAAGTTTAGCGTGCCTACATCTGCGTTGGATGCGTGGAAATCCAATGAAATCAAGGTGTTGCGAGTGCAATCACGCCATGGGAAGTGACCTGGCATACCCATTGCACTAGAGGATGTGTCCAACTCAGCAGGAGCGCACCATGATCAGCGGTAAACAGAAGCGCGCCGCCATCATGGCGCGGCGCCACGAGCGGCGAGAACAGGCAAAGATTGCCTGCCTGCGGGCACGAGCGCTGGTGTCGCTTCTACCTCCGCCTCCACCGCGAGGTAGCTTGCCGGTGGATGTGTCGCAACTGGCGCCGCACAACAGCTGGGGTTCCGGTCTGCCCCGCTTCGCACAACACGGTTACTACGTCGATCAGTGGTACGCCTGCGTCGATTGCGGAAAGCACGAGGTCTGGACCGCCGCACAGCAGAAATGGTGGTATGAAACCGCCAAGGGCTATATCGACTCGATCGCCATCCGCTGCAAACCGTGTCGCGTAATACGACGCAGCGGACGCACGATCAGCAAGAAGAACAACGACAACAACAAAGGAAGCAACGCATCATGAGCAGCTACAACACCCTCCACGTCGACAACGGTGCCGACATCAAGCTGTGGACCAACGGCGTGCCGGTGGAAGACGACGCCCGCAAGCAGTTGATGAACACGGCCAAGATGCCGTTCATCTTCAAGCACCTGGCCGTGATGCCGGACGTGCACCTGGGTAAGGGTTCGACCATCGGCAGCGTGATCCCGACGCAGGGCGCGATCATTCCGGCGGCCGTGGGCGTGGATATCGGCTGCGGCATGATGGCCGCGCGCACGACGCTCACGGCGGCTGATTTGCCGGACAACCTGCACGGCGTGCGCAGCGCCATTGAAGCGGCCGTGCCGCACGGCCGTACGCCGGGCCCGCGCGACAAGGGGGCCTGGAACACGCCGCCGGAAACCGTGGATGCCATGTGGGGTGAACTGGCCGATGGCTTCAAGCGCATCACCGACAAGTACCCGAAGTTGAAGAACACCAACAACTACAAGCACCTGGGAACGCTCGGTACGGGCAACCACTTCATCGAGGTCTGCCTCGATGAAGAGCAGCGCGTCTGGTTCATGCTGCACTCCGGTTCGCGCGGCGTGGGTAACGCCATCGGCAACCTGTTCATCGAACTGGCGCAGGCCGATATGCGACAGCACATCGCCAACCTGCCGGACCGCGACCTGGCGTACTTCGAAGAAGGCAGCGAGCACTTCAACGATTACGTTGAAGCCGTCGGTTGGGCGCAGGACTACGCGCGCCGCAACCGCGCCACGATGATGCAGAACGTGATTGCGGCCGCGCGCAAGGTCATCACCAAGCCGTTCGCGGCCGACGTGGAAGCGGTGAACTGTCACCACAACTATGTGCAGCGAGAGACCCACTTCGGCCGCGAGGTGCTGGTGACGCGCAAGGGCGCGGTGTCGGCACAGAAGGGGCAGCTCGGCATCATCCCGGGTTCGATGGGCGCAAAGAGCTTCATCGTGCGCGGGCTCGGTAACGAAGACGCGTTCTGTTCGTGCAGCCACGGCGCAGGCCGCACCATGAGCCGCACGCAGGCCAAGAAGCGCTTCACGGTCGATGACCAGATCCGCGCCACGGCCCACGTGGAATGCCGCAAGGACGCCGACGTGATCGACGAGATCCCGATGGCCTACAAGGACATCGACCACGTGATGGCTGCCCAGGCGGATCTGGTGGAGATCGTCCACACGCTGCGCCAGGTGGTGTGTGTGAAGGGTTAAGGGCATCGACCATGCTGACGCGTGTCGAGAGCCCTGACATGGAGGCGATGCGCCGGCGCTTGGGGCACGCCGGATGCGCTTTTGATTTCGTGCTGTATCGCGTCGAAGGGCCGGACGCGCCTGGCACTGAGATTCACCGCCAGGCGCTGGCCGGCTTGTTCGCGCACCTCGAGTGGCCCGCACAAGACGTCCAGTGGGACCGTGCTTGTCCGAGGCGCCTTGACGCACCGGAAGTTCGTGCGTTGGCAGAAGAAGGCAGACCGTTGGAGCGGGCGTTCCTCGATCCGCCTTACGGTACGAAGCTCGACCGTAAGGACTTCCGGGATTGGCTCGCAATGCTGTGTGTTCTTCCAGATGACGATCTGGAAGCCATCGACTGGGTAGGTAACCCGGACGACGAGCCCGAGCGCAGCACGTGGAGTGATTACTTTGATGCGGGAAAGGAATGGTGGGGCATCTGGTGCCTGACCGTCTTCAACCCGCGATGCCGCACGCTGTGCGTGCTGGCAGCAAGCACGACCGATTGAGATTGAGACGGGCGAGCACGCTCGCGAAGCCCGTGCGACCTGACGCGCATGCGGCGGCGAGGCGCACACCAACAAAGAACAAGAAGAACAAACCATGAACACCCTATTACAACGACACGCACGACACACACCACACGTGCAGTCCGCCGATTGCATCGAACTGGACGGCGCACAAGGTGAAGGGGGCGGGCAGATCCTGCGCACGGCGCTCACGCTGTCCATGCTGACCGGCACGCCGTTCCAGATCGAGAACATTCGCGCCAAGCGTTCCAAGCCGGGCTTGCTGCGCCAGCATCTGACGGCGGTGCAGGCTGCCGTGCAGATCAGCGGTGCGACGGTAGGGGGCGCAGAAGCAGGCTCGCAGACGCTGCGGTTTGTGCCGGGAGTCATCCGTGGCGGCGATTACCGCTTCGCCATCGGCACGGCCGGCAGTTGCACGCTCGTGCTGCAGACGATCCTTCCAGCGCTTTGGTTTGCCGACGCGCCGAGCACCGTGTCGGTCAGCGGTGGCACGCACAACCGCGCGGCGCCGCCGGTCGATTTCCTTATCCGGGCATGGCTGCCGCTGGTGGCGCGCATGGGTGTGACGCAGACGCTCGCGCTCAAGCGCCACGGCTTCTATCCGGCGGGCGGCGGCGAGGTGGTCGCGACGGTAGCGCCGTGCACGGATGCGTTGATGCCGCTACACCTGACCGAGCGCGGTGCGCAACGGGCGCTGCGTGCCGAAGGCATCGTTGCCGGCGTGCGCGGCAGCGTGGCGCGGCGCGAGCTGGACACGTTGAGTCGTCTCGTGCCCGGCGTCGAAGGCACGGTCCGCGATCTCGGCAACGCGGAAGGCCCGGGCAATGCGCTCGTCCTGGACATCGAGCATGAGCACGTGACCGAAGTCTTCACGGGCTTTGGCGAGCGTGGCGTGACGGCGGAGACGATCGGCAAGGAAGTCGCCCGTGCCGCGCAGCGCTACCTGCAAAGCACCGCAGCCGTCGACGAATACCTCGCTGATCAGCTTGTGCTGCCAATGGCGCTCGCAGGCGCCGGTGCTTTCACGGTGGTCACGGCGTCATCGCATCTGCTGACCAACATCGGCGTGATCGAGAAGTTCCTGCCGGTGGAGGTGGCGGTGCGCCCGCTGGAATCAGGGGCCGTCCACGTCGAGGTGGCCTGACCGCGCCACCTCCACTTTCCGTGTCACTCCTTGTCCCTGTGCACCGGGAACAGCGCCGACAACACCTGCCGCGCTGTCCCGCGCAGCACACCGCTCGCGTCCGGGTCGCCGTACGCCAGGGCCGTCGCAAAGTTGCGCGCCTGCTGCAGCGTGACGTGCGGTGGCAGCGGCGGTACATCGGGGTCGGTCTTCACTTCCAGCACCACGGGGCGGTCTGCGTCGAGCGCTTCATCCCACGCGCCGGCCAGCTGGTCGGGGTTGTCGACGTAGATGCCCTTCAGGCCGATCAACTCGGCAAAGCGGTGATACGGCACGTCAGGGATGTCCTGTGACGCCGGGAATTTCGGGTCGCCTTCCATCACGCGCTGCTCCCAGGTGACTTCGTTCAGATCCTGGTTGTTGAGCACCATGCAGATCCACTTGGGAGACTTCCACCGCTTCCAGTATTTCGACACGGTGATGAGTTCCGCCATGTTGTTCATCTGCATGGCGCCGTCGCCCACGAGTGCGATGACGGGGCGATCGGGATGCGCAAACTTGGCGGCGATCGCATACGGCACCGCCGCGCCCATCGACGCCAGCCCGCCCGAGAGCGAGCCCATCATGCCGGGCTTGAAATTGAGATCGCGCGCATACCAGTTGGCGCAGGTGCCGGAGTCGCTGGTGACGATCACGTTGCCAGGCAGCTTCGGTGACAACTCCCACAGCACGCGCTGCGGGTTGACGGGGTAGGCCGGCTGCAGCGCGCGGTCTTCCAGCGTCTTCCACCAGCGCTCGTTCCAGCGGGCAATGCGGTCGGGCCAGTAGCGATCGGTCTTGCGCTGCAGCAGCGGCAGCAGCGCACGCAGCGTCTGCGCGCTGTCGCCCACGAGGTTGACCTCCATCGGGTAGCGGAGCCCCAGCATGCCGGGGTCTAGGTCGATCTGCACGCCGCGCGCCTGGCCTTCCTTGGGCAGGAATTCCGCATAGGGGAAGCCGGAGCCGACCATCAGCAGCGTGTCGCAGTGGCTCATCAGCTCCCAGCTCGGCTCGGTGCCGAGCAGGCCGATGGCGCCTGTCACATAGGGCAACTCGTCGGGCAGGACGGCCTTGCCGAGCAGCGCCTTGGCCACGCCCGCGCCGAGCGTTTCCGCCACGACCGCCACTTCTGCGCTGGCCCCGAGTGCGCCCGCGCCGACAAGCATCGCCACCCGGCGGCCGCTGTTGAGGATGTCCGCCGCGCGCTCCAGATCGGCCGCTTGCGGGATCACGCTCGGCGCGCTGTAGCCCACGCCCGAGTGCACCGTGCCATGCGCGCGCGGCGGCTCGGTGTAGGGCATTTCCTGCAGATCGTTGGGCAGCACGAGCGCCGTCACCCGACGCTGCCCGATGGCGATGCGCACCGCGCGATCCAGCAGGTGCCGCACCTGCGCCGGCATGCTGGCCTGGTGGACGAACGCGCCGGCCACGTCGCGGAACATCGCCGCCAGATCCACCTCCTGCTGGTAATGCCCGCCGACTGCCGTGCGCGCCTGCTGCCCGGTAATCGCCAGCACCGGCATGTGGTCGAGCCGCGCGTCGTACAGCCCCGTGATGAGGTGCGTGGCACCCGGCCCGGACGTCGCCATGCACACGCCCAGCTCACCGGTGAACTTGGCGTGCGCCGAGGCCATGAAGGCGGCCATCTCTTCATGCCGCACCTGCACGAACTCGATCTTGCCGCCCGCGCGCTGCAAGGCCCCGAACATGCCGTTGATGCCGTCTCCGGGGTAGCCAAAGATGCGCCGCACACCCCAGTCATACAGGCGGGCGACGAGGAAATCGCTGACGGTGGCTTGCATGGTGTCTGTCCGGTGTCGGGTGGCGGGGCGTCAGCTGGCGGTCTCGGCGAGCAGCGCTTCCTTGCGCGCGGTCATGGGTTCCTGCAGCGGCGTCAGGTCCACGTGCTGTCGGACCAGCTTGGGAAAGAGCTCGGTCTCTTCCTCTTCCACGTGGTGCGAGACGTACTCGGCCAGCACGGTGAACTTGGCCGCGAACAGATCGTCGCCTGCTTCCATGCCGTTCAATTGCTCGATCAGATCCTTTGCGGTGGCGTGTTCCACCACGGCTTCGTCGACCAGGTCCTTGAAGGCTTCGCCGCCGTTGTCGCGCACGAACGGATAGAACACCTCTTCTTCAAGCTGCGTGTGGACGGTCAACTTTTCACACGCTTCGCGCACGATTTGCTCGCCGGCCGCCTTGTCTTTTTCCTGCTGGAAGGCCTTGAAGAGTTTTTTCACCTCGCGGTGATCGTCCAGCAGCATCGACAGCACAGCGCGTTGCGCCACAGGAATTTCAGCTTTGTTCATGGGGGTTCTCCGGGTGGGGTTCTTGTTGAAGTACGCCGTACCGTCGAGCAAGCGCCATGCCGCGCCCCGTCGTTGCGGGCGGCGCGTTGCAGGCAAGCTTCGTGCTGGCAGAGGTCATTGCGTGCGACAGACGCTGCGCAAGATGCGTGGCGGCCGCACACCATCCTGAACGTCAACTGATTGATGGGAGGTAACTGCTATGCAAACCACGACAACCGGCACCACCCTGGGCACTGGCACCGCCACCGGTGTAGGCACCACCGCCGGTGTACGCATGCGCATCATCGGCCGCGCTGAGTCTGATTCAGCCGGCCCGGGCCCGGAACTGATGGCCGCAGATACGCTGGAGGGCGATCGCGTCGTCAACCTCAATGGAGAGGACCTCGGCAAGATCACCGACATCATGCTCGACGTGCAGCGCGGCCGGATCGCCTATGCGGTGATGTCGGTGGGCGGCTTCCTGGGCATCGGCGACAAGCTCTTTGCCGTGCCGTGGAGCGCCATGTCGCTCGACGTCGACCGCAAGTGCTTTGTGCTCGACGCCAACAAGGATCGCCTGGAGGCAGCTCCGGGTTTCGACAAGGACAGCTGGCCCACGATGGCCGATCCGACCTGGGCGCAGTCCGTGCATGAGTACTACGGCTCGCGTCCGTACTGGGAAGAGTATTGAACGCGCCCAGGCACGCTGTTCGCTTGCGTGTCTTCAACCACGCTTGAAACAGGAGGGCGCCATGGAGAAGGGCAAGAAAGAGAAGCATCCGCACGCAGAAAAGCGTGAGGAGCTGGTGGAAAAGGCGGTGGAAGACACCTTCCCGGCCAGTGACCCGCCCGCCACGGGCGGCATCACACGCGTTGTCGAGAAGGACAAGAACGGCAACGCACACCAGGACAAGCGCACCCACAACGGCAATCACCGGTAGCCGCTAGCCGGCCCTGCCGCGCCCGCATCGCCTTTGGCATGCGGGCGTTTTCTTTTTTGACGCGTGTGGTTAGCGGTGCGTCAGGATGTTGACCACGTTGCCGAACGGATCGCGCACGAAAAAACGGCGCACGCCCCAAGGCTCGTCGACGAGCGGGTAGACGACTTCCAGGCCCAGCGACACGGCCCGTGCGTGCACGGCATCCACGTCGTCAACCTCCACCGACAGCGCTGGCACCGGCGTACCGTTTCCGCCTTCGCTGGCAATGCTGACCTGCGGCGTCGTCGTGTTGGCTGGATTGGCAAAGGTAACGATCCAGCCGTGGTCCATCACCGCTTCCAGCCCCAGCAGTTCAACGTAGAACGCGCGGGCACGTGCCGGATCGGTGGCATGCAGGTTCGGGACGATGCGTCGGACAGCCATGCGTTGCCTCCTTTTTACCCATTCGGTGGCGGCATTCTAGTCACGGCTGTGACGTCTTGCTGGCATGCGCACGGGGCGCACATCACGTAAAGTGGCGGGCACCGAACTACAGAGACACGCACGCCATGGAATTCCTGCAATCGCTGCTGGCACCCCGCCTGCAAAACGTTGAAACCTCCGCCATCCGCGAGTTGTTCAAGGTGCTCGGCAAGCCGGGCCTGATCTCGTTTGCCGGCGGCTTTCCGGATGCCGCCTTGTTTGACGTGGAAGGCCTGAAGGCTGCCGCCGACAGCGCGCTCACCACCGACGCCGCCCGCGCCCTGCAATACGGCGCCACCGAGGGCTTCGAGCCGCTGCGTGAGGCCATCGTCACGCTGATGAAGAGTCGCGGCGCCAATGTCGCCAACACCGACATCCTCGTCACCACCGGTTCGCAGCAAGGGCTGGATCTGCTGGGCAAGGTGCTGATCGGCGAGGGCGACACGGTGCTGACCGAGGCGCCCACCTTCCTCGCCGCCATCCAGGCGTTCAAGCTGTACGGCGCCAAGGTGGCCGGCGTGCCGACCGATGGCGACGGCCTGGATGTCGACGCGCTGGAAAAGATGCTCGCCACGGGGGCGGCCACAACTCGCCCCAAATTCCTCTACGTGATTCCCAACTTCGGCAACCCGAGCGGCGCGCTGATGAGCCTGGAGCGCCGCAAGCGCTTGCTCGACGCGGCAGTGCGCCACAACCTGCTGATCGTGGAAGACGACCCGTACGGCGATCTGTATTTCGACGCGCCCCCGCCGCCGTCGCTGTACGCGCTGTCGCAGCAGACCGACGGCGCGCAGGGGCGTGTGATCTACCTGGGCAGCCTGTCGAAGGTGGTGGCGCCGGGGCTGCGCGTGGGCTGGATGATCGCCTCGCAGCCGGTGCTGGGCAACGCGGTGATGGTCAAGCAGTTTGCCGATGCGCACACCTCCACGTTTGCACAGGCCACGGCCGCGGCGTACCTGCGCAGCAATCGCCTGGACACCGTGCTGCCGCGCACGCGTGCCGCCTATGCCGAACGCGCTCACGCCATGGCCAACGGCCTGCGTGCGCTGCTGCCCGACACTGAGCTGACCTTCAACCGCCCGCGCGGCGGCATGTTCCTGTGGTGCACGTTGCCGGGCCGCAATGCCGGCGATGTGGCCAAGGTGGCCATCGAGCGCGGTGTGGCGTTCGTGCCGGGCGCGGCGTTCTACCCGGTCGACCCGGATCGCTCGACGCTGCGTCTGTCGTACGCCACCTCGTCGCTGGCGCAGGTGGAAGAGGGGGTGCGCAAGCTCGCGCATGCCATCGGCGAGTTCAAGCTGGGCTGACCCCCGCTGGCAGGCCGCGGTGGCACAGGCACACACCGACGCGCAGCAAGACCCCGCGCTGCTGCGCCGCCTGCTGCGCGCCAAAGACCGCATGGACGCCGCCTCGCACGAGGCATGGCCCGTCAAGCGGTTGGCCGAGGTGAGCGGCGTGTCGGAGGCGCATTTCGCGCGCTCGTTCAAGCAGGCTTTCGGCATTCCGCCGCACCGCTACCTGCTGACGCGCCGCATTGAGCAGGCCACCACCCTGCTGCGCGACACCGACCTGCCCATCATCGAAATCGCCTACGCCACGGGCTGGGAAAGCCTCGGCACCTTCGGCCGCATCTTTCGCGACATCACCGGGCAGAGCCCGAGCGCGCTTCGCCGCCACGCCCAGGCCACCGCACCGCAGCAGCAACTCGACCGCGTGCCCGCCTGTGTGCTGAAGGCGGCGCAGCGGCCCGACCTCGTCACAGCAGTTTCGGAGAAGCGCCGCCAGCTGGCGGCGGGTACAAATCCGTCACCCACCAACAACAAGGAGCGGTGATGAGCCAAGGGATCAATGTCGTCGGGCTGTATGTGGATGATCAGGACGCGGCGCTGGCGTTCTATGTCGACAAGCTCGGGTTTCGCGTGCATACCGACGTGCGCAACGGCCCGTACCGGTGGCTGACGGTGCAGCATCCGGAGCAGCCGTCGTTTCAGCTCGGCCTGTTCCAGCCGGGCCCGCCCATTCACGACGAAGCCACCGCGCAGACCTTGCGCGCCATGGTGGCCAAGGGCGCGATGCCGCCGCTGGTGCTGACCGTCGCCGATTGCCGCGCCGCCTATGCGCAACTGCGCGAGCGCGGCGTGGAGTTCACGCAAGAGCCGATCGACCGCTTCGGCAGCGTCGACGCCGGCTTTCGTGACCCGGCCGGCAACGGCTGGAAGATGATCCAGGCCGCCGGAGGTGCCCAGTGAGCGCCCGCCACGCAATCCGCCAGTTTCACCGCTGGGTGTCGATGGCGTTCACGCTCACGGTCATCGCCAACTTTGTCGCCCTGGGGTTGGGCAAGGGTGCGCAGCCGCCGGCGTGGATCACCTACGCGCCGCTGCTGCCGCTGGCGCTGCTGCTGTTCACGGGGCTCTACATGTTTGCGCTGCCGTACCTGGACCGCCGCGCCGAGCGACGCGTAAATCGGGCCAACCGCGAAGCCCCCGCCGCTGGGGCCTGAGGCCGGCCCGCCGAGCTCGGAGCTCGGATCGCCAGGCTTTTTGCTCGGCTCGCCGAGCTCGGAGCTTGGATCGTGAGGCTTTTTGCTCGGCCCGCCGAGCTCGGAGCTCGGATCGTGAGGCTTTTTGCTCGGCCCGCCGAGCTCGGAGCTCGGATCGTGAGGCTTTTTGCTCGGCCCGCCGAGCTCGGAGCTCGGATCGCCAGGCTTTTTGCTCGGCTCGCCGAGCTCGGAACCTTGAGCACGGCATCGGCGGCCCGGCGCTCAATGTGCGATCGATGTGGCCGTCGGCCCGTCTGCCTGTGCGGCTTCATGGCGCGCACTGTTGCGCCACAACACCACCGCCACCACATGGCACGCGGCGGCTGCCCAGCCCAGCATGCCCGGGCCGCCATGCGCCAGGGCCAGCGCGCCAACGCTCGACCCCAGCGCGATCCCCACATACACGGCCGACGCATGCAGCGACAGCGTGATCGGCGACACATCGGGCGCGAGGCGGATCAGGCGCGTTGCCTGCGCCGGGCCGAAGCCCCAGCCGGCCATGCCCCACAGCACGACCGCGCCGATGGCGACCGCGCCGGCCACCGTACCGTGCAGCACCTGCGCCGACAGCGACAGCACCGAGAACGCCAGCACGATGCCCGCGCTGCTGACCGCCAGCACGCGCGCCACGCCTGCGCGGTCGGTCATGTGGCCGCCAAGGCCCGTGCCCAGCGCCGCGAAGCTGCCGACCAGGAACAGCACGACCCCCACGTGCTGCGGCGCGAAGCCCAGCCCCTGCACGAAGAACGGGGCGACGTAGGTGTAGAACGTAAAGCCGCCTGCGGCCCACAGCGTGGACACCGCCAGCGCGCCCAGCATGCCTGGCCGGCGGGCCACGGAGAGGCGCTGCGCCAGCGTGGTCACGCTGTGCGGCAGCGCGCGCGGCAGGCCGAAGGCGAGGCCCGCCGTGGCCAGCGCTGACAGCACACCGCATGCGATGAACGTCGAGCGCCAGTCGCCCTGCGCCGCAATCCACGCGCCCAGCGGCACGCCGAGCGCCACTGCCACCGTGCCGCCGCCCGTGATGATGGCCAGCGCCGAGCCGCTGCGCGAAGCCGGCACCAGCGAGGTGGCCACCGCATTGGCCGTGGGCAGAAACACGCCGGCCGCCAGCGCCAGCAGCACGCGCGCCGCCATCAACTGCCCAAAGCCGTGCGCGGTGGCCGCCAGCAGGTTGCCGGCCGCAAAGATGGCCAGCGCGCCGATCAGCACGCGGCGGCGGTCGACATTGCCGAGCAGCGTCGCCATCACCGGCGAGCCCACGGCATACGTAACGGCAAACACGGTAACGAGCTGCCCGGCCGCCGGCACGCTCACGCCCAGGTCTGCGGCCAGCACCGGCAGCAGGCCGGCGATCATGAAACCTTCAGTGCCGATGGCGAACGCGCCCAGGCACAACCACCACAGCGATGCCGGCATGGTCGGCTCCTGTCAGAAGAGGAAAACGGAGAGAGGGCGGAGCGCGGAGGCTCCGCGAGGATCAGCGCGCGGCGGAGTTGGCGGTCTGACCGAACAACACGCTGCGCTCGTCGTCGGAGATGTCTTCGCGGCGGCGCGAGTAGGCACGTTCCACCCCGGCATAAGCGCGCTGCGTGGCCGGCCGTGCGCCCACGGCTTCGAACCAGCGCTGCAGGTGCGGGAAGTCGTTCAGGTCCTGCCCATGCCCGGCGTGCGGGACGATCCACGGATAGGCCGCGATGTCGGCGATGGTGTAGTCGTTGCCGGCAATGTACGGGCGGTCGGCCAGGCGGCGGTCGAGCACGCCGTAGAGGCGGTTGGTCTCTTTGGTGTAGCGCTCGATGGCGTAGGGCACGCGCTCGGGCGCATAGACATTGAAGTGGCCGATCTGCCCGGCCATCGGACCCAGGCCGCCCACCTGCCAGAACAGCCACTTGAGCACTTCCATGCGGCCGTGCAGGTCGGCGGGCATCAGCTGGCCGGTCTTCTCGGCCAGGTAGAGCAGCATGGCGCCCGATTCGAACAGCACCACCGGCTCGGTCCCCGCGGCCGGGTCGTGGTCGACCATGGCCGGGATCTTGTTGTTGGGCGAGATGGCCAGGAACTCGGGCTTGAACTGGTCCCCCCGGCTGATATCGACGGGGATGACGCGGTGCGGCAAGCCGGTTTCGGCAAAGAACAGCGCCATCTTCAGGCCGTTGGGCGTGGCGCAGTAGTAGAGGTCGATCATGGCGGGGCCCTCGTGTTCTGTCATGTTGGTGGACAGAGTAGGCGCGCGAGTGGCCTTTTGTAATGTCCAGAAACTGGAATTTTCAGGTGACCACTCAGTGTCCGTGCGCTTGTGCCGGTTCGGCTGTCTCGCAGGAGCGTGCGTACCCTTCCCACGCCGCCGTGCCGCACAGCACGCCCGTCGCCAGCGCAGATACCGCCAGCGCCGGCCATTCGCCCGTCACCATCCAGGCGCCGCCCAGCACCACGAGGCCAACGACATGCGCCGGGCGCAACCTGCCGAAGATCGCCCACTTGAACAGCAGGTTGCCCAGCAGGTACAGCGCCGCGCTGCCCAGCACCGCCAGTGCCGTCCCCGCATGGGGGTGGCCCACCGGATGCGCCAGCACGAACTCGTCGGCCACCGCCCCGACGATGATGCCGGCCACCAGCACCACGTGGATGTAGGTGTAGGCCAGCCGTGCGAGCCGGCCCGGATCCGCCGAATGCGACATGGTGTGCGCGCCGCGCTCGGCAATCGTGTCGAAGTACAGCCACCACATCGCCAGGCTGCCGATGAACGACATCGCCATCGCCGCGATGTTTTCGGCAGTCCAGTCGAGCCCGGCAAACGTGGAGCCCGTGACCAGCACCGATTCGCCCAGCGCGATGATGATGAACAGCGAGCAGCGCTCGGCCATGTGGCCGCCTTCCACGTTCCAGTCGTTCGTGGTGGAGCGGCCCAGGCCCGGCGTGTAGAAGCCCATCGACGGCCCCACCCATTCGATGGACAGCGCGACGATCCAGCAGGCCCACCGCACGGAACCGTCCGACAGGCCGCCCGCCAGCCACAGCACCGCAGAGATGCCGAGCCACGTGGCGATGCGCTGGAAGTTGCGCCGCATGGGCAGCGACTCGCCGCGCACGGCCCACAGGAAGAACACCGTGCGCCCGAACTGCATGAACACATAGGCCAGCGCAAACGCCAGCCCGCGCGAGCCAAATGCCTGCGGCAGCGACGCCGAGAGCAGCAGCCCGCCCGTCATCAGCACGAGCATCAGCATGCGGATGGCGAGCTTGTCCGGGTCGAGCCAGTTCGTCACCCACGAGGTGAAGATCCATACCCACCACACCGCCAGCATCAGCAGCAGCGCCTGCGCGCCGCCTTGCAGCGTGAAGTTGCCGATCAGCAGGTGCGAGAGCTGCGTCACCGCAAACACGAACACCAGATCGAAGAACAGCTCGATGTTGGTGACGCGGTGGTGGCCGTGGGCCCCTTCGGGCGAGGGGCGGAGGTAGCTGCGGTGCATCGTGACGAACCTCGTACGGGCAGGTTCAGGCCGACTGCATGCCGAGCGTGAGCGTGCCAGCGCCCACCATCACCGCACCGCCCGTGTAGCCGAAGCGGCGCTGCGCGGCCACGCTGGTCAGGCGCTTGGCGAGCAGCTTGGCGGCCAGCGCGTACAACGACGCGTTGGCGGCGGCCAGGATGACGAAGGTCGGCAGCAGGATCACGCTCTGCGACAGGAAGGTCTGCTCGGCCGACATGAACTGCGGCACGAAGGCGACGAAGAAGACGATGCTTTTGGGGTTGAGCGCCGTGACCGTCCAGGCGGACAGGAAGCGGCGGCCAGCGGACTTCTGCTGCACCGGGATGGTCGCCTCGGGCGCATCGTCGCGCAGGCGGCGGGCGCTCAGGATGGACTTGATGCCCAGATAGACGAGGTACGAACCGCCGATGAGCTTGAGCGCCGTGAAGGCCGCCGCCGATGCGGCCAGCAGGGCGCCCGCACCGGCAAGGGACACGGCCATGGCTGTGGTGTCCCCAGCGGCCACGCCGGCAACGGTGCTCCACGCCGAGCGGCCACGGTTGGCCAGCGAATCACCAATCACCAACAGGATCGTCGGGCCGGGGATGAGCAGGATGATGATGCTGGCGCCGATGAAGGCCAGCCAGGTTTGGAGGGTCATGGGGTGGCTCGCTGTGTTGTTGGGGGAGGGGAGACAGTTATCCATGAAAAAAATGGGGCGTCAAATGGGGTGGGGTTTTTTGTTTTTGGTTTTGGGGTTGTTGGTGCATCCCTTGTTTCATCCCCTGCCGGGGCTGACTCACTTTCTTTGGTCTTGCCCAAAGAAAGTAAGCAAAGAAATGCGCGCCCGAGATGGCGAAAGACTCCTTCAATTTTCGTAACCGGGCGGAGACGGGGAAAACTCGCTGCGCTCAGACAGTTCCCCGTCTTTTTTCCGCCCGCTTACGAAAATTGAAGGCGCCATCTAGGGCAGGAAAGTCAAAGGCCAAACCATCTAAGCGCAGGCCCAAACGACAAGGCCAACTGCGCGATGGGTTGGCCTTTTTCTTTTGACGTTGAGCCCTAGATGGCGCCTTGGATTTTTGTTGCGGGGAGGATCAAGGAAGGAGCCTTGTCTGAGCGCAGCGAGTTTGGCTCCTTCCCCTCCCCGCGACACAAATCCAAGGAGGGGGTCGCCATCTCGGGCGCGCCTTTCTTTTGCTTACTTTTCTTTGGCAAGACAAAGAAAAGTGAGTCGGTCCCGGCAGGGAACGAAAGGGAGGTGGACCACCAAGGCAAAAAACAACCCCAAAAAAAACCCTACCCATGCCTCCGCGCCGCCAACCCCACCCCACTCACCAACAAAACCCCCGCCGCCACCTCCAACCCATGCGGCAACCGACCCTCATAAACAAACCCATACACCAACGCAAACACCGTCTCAAACACAATCAACTGCCCCGACAGCGTCAACGGCAACTTGCGGCTGGCCGCATTCCACAGGCTGTTCCCGAGCACAGACGCCCCCAGCGCCACGCCCATATTCACCAGCCAGAACATCCCCCACGCCGATGCGGGCTGCGCAGACGCCGTTGCCATGCCGGGCAGCAAGAACGCCGGCACGGCCAGTGCCAGTGACAGCACCCCGGTAGCGACGCCCGTCAACAGCGACCATTCCCGGCTCGTGAACTGCGGCCGCGCGCGCAGGTACCGCGCATTGCACACCGCGTACACCGTCCAGCACGCCAGCGCGCCCGCTGCCATCAAGAGCCCGATGAAATAGGTTCTGCCGCCGGCACTCGAATGCACGTCGGGCGCATCGAGGTAAATGCACACCACGCCGGCCACGGCCATCAGCAGGGGCAGGGCCAGTTGCCGCAACGGCAGGCTGCCGCGTTCGGCCGCGCCGGCCAGTGTGACGGTCACGGGCAACAGCCCGACGATGAGCGACACCGGCGCCACGCCCGCGCGCTGTACGCCGCCCGCCACGCACAGGTAGTAAAGGATGTTGCCCGGCAGCGATAACAGCAGCAGCGCCGCCCAGTCGCGCCGGGTCGTCTTGCGCCACAGCGTGCGCCACACCGGCAGCGCCAGCACGAGCGAGAGCACGCCGTACAGCACATACCGCGCGGCCGACAGCGCCAGCGGTGAAAACTGCGGCAGCATTTTCGGCGCGACGAAGATGACGCCCCACAGCGCGCCGGCCGCGACGCCGTAGCCGATGCCCGTGAGGTGGTCGCGCCGCGCGTCGTGCTGACCGTGATGCAGCTGCGTTGCAGTGGAGGTGTCGCCAACAGCCATGGAGCGCCTGTCCGAAAAGACCAATCGAACCGGCACTCTGCGCGCGTGCGTGCCGCGCGTCTTGGTGAAGACGGCTGCGCTTTGGCAAAAACGGAAATGGTGGGGCTAGCGCCGCACCGCTGCGGGCGTGATGCCGTGCGCGGCCTTGAGGTGACGCGTGAGGGCGCTTTGGTCGTAGTAGCCGGTGCGTGCGGCAACCTCGGCGATGGGCAGGGCGGTGGTTTCCAGCAGCGTCAATGCATGCCGCAGCCGCACCTGGGCGAGATGCGCATGCAGCGTGGTGCCGTAAGCGGCGCGAAACAGCGTGGCAAGGCGACGCGCGCTCACGCCCGCTTCTGCGGCCAGCGCATCGACGGTGAGCGGCTCCGCGTAGCGGTGCTCGATGGCGTGCCATGCGCGCTCGGCACGCGCGTCGGGGCGTGCGCGGATCTGCGTGGATTGGTTGGCCGGATGCGCGGCCAGCGTCGCTAGCGCGAGCGACGACCACGCAGTGGCCAGCACGGCATCGACGATGGGCGCGTCCTGCAGCCAGGTCGTCAGTGCGCGCAGGCCGGGCGTGAGCGGAAAGAACACGCGGTCGGCCAAGCCGCCCAGGCTGGGCGCGTCCACGGTTTGGCCGGGGATGTCGAAGACGATGAAGCGGTTGGCGCCGGTGGCTTCAAACGCATGCGTGGCGCCCGCCGGAATGAGCGCCGCGTGGTGCGTGTCGACACGGCCGCCGCGGCCGTCGACGTCCATCTCGAGGATGCCGCGTGCGGGCATCACGACCTGCATGAAGTCGTGCGAGTGCGGGGGCGCGGCGAGGCCGTAAGTGCGGAAGTCCAGCATGGTGCCGCCGAGAATAGCACCGGCATTCGCCCAAAAAAATACCCGGCCACAGATCGTCTGCGCCGGGTCTCGGAACTTTCACGGAAAGAGGCTCCGTGAGAAGAGGAACACGCATATCGTGCGCTGTTTGCGTGACACCGGCGTGTCAGCCGCGCCTGCGCTTTCATTCCTCCTGGATCGTCACCTTGTCCGGATAGAACGCCAGATAGCCGGCCACTTCACGCGCGACGGGCTTGGGCTGTTCGTACGTCCAGACGGCGTTGTCGGCGCGCACATCGCCGGCCACGATCGTGTAGTACGACGCATCGCCCTTGTACGGGCAATGGGTGTGATGCTGCGTGCGCTCCAGCAGGTTCATCTGCACATCGTCGCGCGGGATGTACTGCACGGGCGGATACGACGCCTCGCGCAGCGTGCGCGCCAGATGCGTGCTGGCGATGGTGAAACCGTTGAGCGTCACGGTTACGCGGCGCGGGTTCGACTCGACGGTGATCGGGTGATTCGGATCGATATCGGGCATGCGGCACTCCTGCAGTTGGGCGAGGGGAGACGCTTTCACTGTAGCAAGCGCCGCGCGCGCCTTCCCCTGACTGCCGGCTCGTGCTTACCAGTGCGTTTCCGATTCCGGCGTGGACGAGACGCGGTGGATGGCCAGGTCGGCGCCCATGAATTCGGCCTCGCGGTCCAGCCGCAGCCCGACGAGCTTGCGCAGCGTGCCGTACACCACCGTGCCGCCGATCAGCGCAATGGCGATGCCGCCGGCCGTGCCCGCCACCTGCGCCCAGAACGACACGCCGCCCAGGCCGCCGAGCGCCTTCAAACCGAAGATGCCGGCCGCGATGCCGCCCCAGGCGCCGCACAGGCCATGCAGCGGCCACACGCCGAGCACGTCGTCGATGCGCCAGACGTTCTGCACGCGCGTGAACATCCAGACAAACAGCACGCCCGCAATGCCGCCGACGGCCAGCGCGCCCAGCGGGTGCATCACGTCGGACCCGGCGCACACGGCTACCAGGCCGGCCAGCGGCCCGTTGTACGAAAAGCCCGGATCGTTCTTGCCCATCCACCACGCGGTGAGCGTGCCGCCCACCATCGCCATCAGCGAGTTGATGGCGACCAGGCCGCTCATCTTGTCGAGCGTCTGCGCGCTCATCACGTTGAAGCCGAACCAGCCCACCGCCAGCACCCAGGCGCCGGCCGCCAGGAACGGGATGTTCGACGGCGGATGCGCGGCGATGCGGCCGTCGTCCTTGTAGCGGCCGTGGCGTGCGCCCAGCAGCAGCACGGCCGGCAGCGCGATCCAGCCGCCCACCGCGTGCACGACCACCGAGCCGGCAAAGTCGTGGAACTCCGCGCCCGTCACGCTCTGCAGCCAGTGCTGGATGCCGAAGCGCTGGTTCCAGGCGATGCCCTCGAAGAACGGGTAGACGAAGCCCACCAGCACGAAGGTCGCCGCCAGTTGCGGCTCGAAGCGCGAGCGCTCGGCAATGCCGCCCGAGATGATGGCCGGGATGGCGGCCGCGAAGGTCAGCAGGAAGAAGAACTTCACCAGCTCGTAGCCGTTCTGCTGGGCGAGCACGTCGGCGCCGGTAAAGAAATTGACCCCGTACGCGATCGAATAGCCGATGAAGAAGTACGCGATGGTCGACACGGCAAAGTCGACCAGGATCTTGACCAGCGCATTGACCTGGTTCTTCTTGCGGACGGTGCCCAGCTCAAGGAACGCGAAGCCGGCATGCATGGCCAGCACCATGATCGCGCCCAGCAGGATGAAGAGCGCGTCGCCCCCGGTTTTGATGGAGTTCATTGCGGTTGTCGTGCGGGTTGAGGGTCAGCGCCATCCGGGTGCAGTGCTTGCCCACAAATGACGCAAAAAGCGCCGACAGATGCAAAAGTTGTTCCAACGGTGTGCAAAAAGGTGACATGGCGCACCACGGCCGTGCGCGGCAGGTCGCGGTCGGACGAGGTTCTGAGTTCAGCCCGAAATCGGTGCGTGTCTGCTTTGAAATGGTGCGGTCGAGGCGTCGGATGCGCCGTAGTGGTGCGGCCGGCCCGCCGGAAGATTAAGGCTTGGCGCCCGCGACGCTGAACGATGCCGCCACGGCGTTCCACAGCGGCTCGTACCGCAGGCGCACGGCACTGGCCTGCTCGGGCGAGGTGGCGGGAGATTGCATGTGCAGCATCAGCAGGGCGCCGTCGGTCGGCACCATCAAAACGCGGCCCACCAGCGTGTTGCCGGTGGCGCGCGGGATATGCGGCCCGGGCGATTCGCCGATGTAGCTGGCCCACACGCCGGGGCGGCCGCCGAACGATTGCGTGCCCCAGCCGAGCAGCTTGCAGGGGCCGGCCACGGCTTGCTTGACGGCATCGCGCATCCAGCGGGGCTCGCGGCTGTCGGGAACGGGTTCGAGATCGCCTTCGGTCGGGCGCACGATCAGTTCAATGCGCGACAGCCCCGAGCCGCCCTGGTTGGCCCACGCGCCGATCGCCACGCGGGCCGGGTCGGGTTTGCGCGGGGCCGTGGGCGGCACGCGTTCCCAC
Organism: Ralstonia edaphi; assembly: GCF_958350185.1. NCBI lineage: Bacteria > Pseudomonadati > Pseudomonadota > Betaproteobacteria > Burkholderiales > Burkholderiaceae > Ralstonia > Ralstonia edaphi. Next base: position 506,744 of record NZ_CATWHI010000003.1, on the reverse strand, counting down.
GAGAACGGCAGCCGCAGGTTGAGGCTCGCGCCGCGCGCGTTCGGCCAGTCAGACAGCGTCACGGCCTGGGTGAAGCGGCTGCCCAGCTCATCGGCGGGGCGGTCGTCGTAGACCACCGCCAGCAGCGTCTGCAGCGTGGCGCGGTCCTGGTTGCCCTGTGCGCGTGCCACCACGCGTTCGGCCAGGGCGTGGGCCGTCTCGGCTGTCTGGGTGGCAACGCCAACACTGGGTTGATGAATGTCGAGCGCGCGCCCGATCAGCAGTTGGCGCTCGTCGTCGGACAGCGGAATGCCGGCGATGAGGCGACGCGTGCGAGTCAGCGCCTGCGGGAACGTGTTGTCGAACTGGGTGCGGGCGCGGATCAACTCTTCACGCTGCCCGGGAAAGCGCTGGATGGCGCGGTCGATCGCCTGCGATTGCACGGTCAGGAAGCCAAGCACGCTGATCAGCCCCGGGATGGCGCCGGGCGTGTAGTCCCACGCTACGGCGTGGCCGGACCACGCCAGCAAGGCGGTCAGACACCAGCGCATCGTTGCGCGGCTTGGCATTGGAAGTTCCCCCCTGTGGCCGGACCCGTTTCCGACCAAAATCCGACTCTAACGATTTGTATCGATTGTGTGCAAGCTGGGTGTTGCACCGAGATCGGACCGTTCCGGTCGTCCGCGATTTGCGCAAACCGGCCCGGGTGGCAGCGTGCCCATTTGTGTGGAGGGCTCAACAGGCCCTCGCCCGTGCGGCCCGTTGACGACCGCCCCAACCCCGAAAATACTGTCTGTTCGACCCGCTGACCGGCACGCGTCGCCTTGTGCGTCGTACAACACATCCAACGCCGGCGCCCCACTATCGAAGGTGGAGACATGACCGATCTTTCCGCTGCCCGCGCGGCCGATCCGACGCTTGCCACCGAAGCCGCGCCGGTGCGCAACAAGGTGCGCTTCGTGACGGCCGCATCGTTGTTCGACGGGCATGACGCGTCGATCAACATCATGCGGCGCATCCTGCAGTCGATGGGCTGCGAGGTGATCCACCTCGGGCATAACCGCTCGGTGGACGAGGTGGTCAACGCAGCGTTGCAGGAAGACGTGCAGGGCATTGCGGTGTCCAGCTACCAGGGCGGCCACGTCGAATACTTCAAGTACATGATCGACGCGCTGCGCGCACGCGGCGGCGAGCACATCCAGGTGTTCGGCGGTGGCGGCGGCGTGATCGTGCCGGCGGAGATCCGCGGACTGCAGGACTACGGCGTCGCGCGCATCTACAGCCCCGAAGACGGCCAGCGCATGGGGCTGGCCGGCATGATTGCCGACATGGTGCAGCGTTGCGACATCGATCTTTCTGTCTATGCGCCCGCCACGCTGGAGCCCGTCGCCACCGGCGACCGCCGCGCCCTCGCGCAACTGATCACCGCCCTGGAGTCGGGCCGCATCGATCCGGCATTGCGCGACGCCGTACGCGCGGCTGCGGCGGCCACGCATACGCCGGTGGTCGGCATCACGGGCACGGGCGGCGCAGGCAAGTCGTCGCTGACCGATGAGCTGATCCGCCGCTTCCGGCTCGACCAGAAGGACTCGCTGCGCATCGCCGTCATCTCGATCGACCCATCGCGGCGCAAGTCGGGCGGCGCGTTACTGGGCGACCGCATTCGCATGAACGCGATCAACCATCCGAACATCTTCGTGCGCTCGCTGGCCACGCGCGAAGCGAGCCGCGAGATTTCCGACGCGCTGCCCGACGTGATTGCCGCCTGCCGCGCGGGCGGGTTCGATCTCATCATCGTCGAGACCTCCGGCATCGGGCAGGGCGACGCGGCGATCGTGCCGCATGTCGATCTGTCGCTGTATGTGATGACGCCCGAGTTTGGCGCCGCCAGTCAGCTGGAGAAGATCGACATGCTCGACTTTGCCGATCTGGTGGCGATCAACAAGTTCGACCGCAAGGGCGCGCAGGATGCGTGGCGCGACGTCGCCAAGCAGGTGCAGCGCAATCGAGAGCAATGGCACGCCCGGCCCGAAGACATGCCGGTGTTCGGCACGCAGGCCTCGCACTTCAACGACGACGGCGTGACGGCGCTGTATCACGCGCTGGCCGATCGACTGACCGAGCGCGGCATGGCGCTGGCCGAACGCTCGCTGCCGCGCCCGGCCGGCAAATGCTCCACCAGCCACGATGCCATCGTGCCGCCCGCGCGCGTGCGCTACCTGGCGGAGGTGGCCGATACGGTGCGCAGCTACCACCGCCGCGTCGACGCGCAAAGCCGCCTCGCACGCGAGCGCCAGCAGTTGCAGGCCAGCCACCGCATGCTGGAGCAGGCCGGCGCCACCGTGCAGACGCTGTCCGCGCTCGACAAGCAGGCGGCCGAGCGCGACGCACAGCTCGGCGCCGCCGAGCGCAAGCTGCTCGCCATGTGGCCCGACCTGCGCCGCGCGTATTCCGGCGACGAATACGTCGTCAAGATCCGCGACAAGGAAATCCGCACGCAGCTCACGCACACCACGCTTTCGGGCACCACCATCCGCAAGGTCGTGCTGCCGCCGTACGAAGACGACGGCGAAGTGCTGCGCTGGCTGATGCGCGAAAACGTGCCGGGCAGTTTTCCGTACACCGCCGGCGTGTTCGCCTTCAAGCGCGAGAACGAAGACCCGACGCGCATGTTCGCGGGCGAGGGCGATGCCTTCCGCACCAACCGGCGCTTCAAGCTGGTCTCGGAAGGCATGGAGGCCAAGCGGCTCTCCACCGCGTTCGACTCCGTCACGCTCTACGGCGAAGACCCGGCGCTGCGCCCCGACATCTACGGCAAGGTCGGCAACTCCGGCGTGTCCATCGCCACGCTCGACGACATGGAAGTGCTGTACGACGGTTTTGACCTGACCAGCCCCGCCACGTCGGTGTCCATGACGATCAACGGCCCCGCGCCGACGATCCTGGCGATGTTCATGAACACCGCCATCGACCAGAACCTCGCCCGGTTCCGCGCCGACAACGGGCGAGAGCCGACGCAAGACGAAGAGGCGAAGATCCGCGCGTGGGTGCTGCAAAACGTGCGCGGCACGGTGCAGGCCGACATCCTCAAGGAAGACCAGGGGCAGAACACCTGCATCTTCTCGACGGAGTTTTCGCTCAAGGTAATGGGCGACATCCAGGAATATTTCGTGCACCACCAGGTGCGCAATTTCTACTCGGTGTCGATCTCGGGCTACCACATTGCCGAGGCGGGCGCGAACCCGATCTCGCAACTCGCCTTCACGCTCGCCAACGGCTTCACGTATGTGGAGGCGTATCTCGCGCGCGGCATGCATATCGATGACTTTGCGCCGAACCTGTCGTTCTTCTTCTCCAACGGCATGGACCCGGAATACAGCGTGCTCGGCCGCGTCGCGCGCCGCATCTGGGCGGTGACGCTGCGAGACAAGTACGGCGCGAACGAGCGCAGCCAGAAGCTGAAGTACCACGTGCAGACGTCGGGCCGGTCATTGCACGCGCAAGAGATTGCCTTCAACGATATCCGCACGACGCTGCAGGCGCTGATCGCCATCTACGACAACTGCAACAGCCTGCACACGAATGCCTACGACGAGGCGATCACCACGCCGACGGCCGAATCCGTGCGGCGCGCACTGGCCATCCAGCTCATCATCAACCGCGAGTGGGGCCTGGCCAAGTGCGAGAACCCGAACCAGGGCAGCTTCATCATCGACGAGCTGACGGACCTCGTGGAAGAGGCCGTGCTGCAGGAGTTCGAGCGCATTGCGGAGCGCGGCGGTGTGCTGGGGGCGATGGAAACCGGCTACCAGCGCGGCAAGATCCAGGAAGAGTCGATGCTGTATGAGCAGCGCAAGCACGATGGCTCGCTGCCGATCATTGGTGTGAATACGTTCCGCAATCCCGATGCGGAGAGCGTGGTGCCGCCGCACATTGAACTGGCTCGGTCCAGCGAGGAAGAGAAGCAGAGCCAACTCGCGCGCCTGGAAGCGTTTCATGCGCGGCATGCCGGGGAAGCGCCCGCCATGCTGCAGCGGCTGCAGCGTGCCGCGATCGACGATCAGAACGTGTTTGCGGTGCTGATGGATGCGGTGCGCGTCTGCTCGCTCGGGCAGATCACGCATGCGCTGTTCGAGGTGGGCGGGCAGTACCGGCGCAACATGTAGCCGCACCCCGCTCAAGCGTGCGCGGCGGGCGCAATCCATGCCGGCAGCGCGCCATGCCCGCCGCGCGGCGCGTGCCAGACCTGGCGCGCGGCTGCTGTCACGCTGTCGATGAGCGGTACGGGAACGTGGGCTTGCAGCTTCTGCGCGAGGCCCGCCAGCCCGGCGCCGCCCAGCACGATCGCGTCCACGGGCTGGCGCCGCAGGACGGTCGTGCAGGCGCCGATCAAGATCTGTTCTGCCGCATCCGGCGCGGCGTATAGCGCGGCCCCGTCGAGTTCGACGGTATGGATGTCGCGCACGGTGTCGCCGCCCTCCAGCGTGGGCAGCAAGCGCTCCAGGATCGGGCCCCACGCGTGGCCGCCCGTGATGACCGCGCAACTGCCGTACGTTGCCGCTTCCATCAACGCGGCTTCCGCCAAGCCGGTGACGGGGCACGGCGCCACCTCGCGTAGCGCGAAGAGCCCCGGGTCGCCAAAGCAGCCGATGATGGCGGCGTCGATGGCCGGCTGCTGTGCCCGCGTCCATGCGTCGAGCGCGGCGTGCGCGGCCACCGCGTAGCCGACTTCGGTGGCGATGTACGGCGCGCCAAACCGCGCGGTAACCGATTCCACAACAACATCGCTGGGCAATGCGGCCTGCACGAAGCGTGTGATGGTCTGTGTGAGCGCGCTCGTGGTGTTCGGGTTGATCAACAGCAGCCGGCGCGGGCTGGGGGATTCGGTAGCGATGGTCATTGGCAGGCGTTCAGTCGACACGCCCGGCGCTCTGGCGGCGGCGCAGTCGAACAATGGCCAGCATCGTCAGCCCCATCACCACGAACGACACCACGGTGGTGAGCGTGCCCAGCGCGTAGATGGATGGCGTCGTGACGGTGGTGGTCAAGCCTTGCAGCTCGAGCGGCAGCGTGTTGACGTCGCCGATGGCCTGCGAGGTGCGCGCGATCTCATCCCAGCTCAGCGTGAAGCCGAACATGCCCACGCCGATCAGCGACGGCGCAATCAGCGGCAGCACGACGTGGCGGAAGGTCTGCCACGGCGTGGCGCCCAGGTCGCGCGCGGCTTCTTCGTAGGCCGGGTTGAAGCGGTTGAAGACCGCGAACATGATGAGCAGGCCGAACGGCAGCGTCCACGTGAGGTGCGCGCCCAGGGCGGAGGTCCACAGGCCCAGCGACGATCCAAAGCTGTCGGCCTGATCGGTCATGCCCAACGCGGTGAGCAGCGCCTTGAGGCCCGTGTCGATCAGCCGGAACTGCAGGCCGATGCCGAGCGACACCACGATCGACGGCATGATCAGGCTCGCCACCGTCACATAGAACAGCACACCGCCGCCGCGTAGCCGCTTGCGAAACGCAAGCGCCGCGAGCAGCGAGAGCCCCATGGTCAGCGCCATCACCACCGCGCCGAGCGCCAGCGAGCGCCGGAACGCCGCACCGATATCCACCACGCCCAGCCCCTCGGCCAGCTGGCGATACCAGTGCAGCGACAGCCCGTTCATCGGGAACGTCAGCCCGCCGTCCGGGCCCTGGAAGCTGAGCGCGAAGATCGTCAGCATCGGCCCGTACAGGAACAGCACAAACAGCGCGAAGAGGCACGCCAGCGGCCAGAAGCCGGGGGCACGGGGTTCGCGAAAGCGCGCTTGCATGTCAAAGCTCCTTGCGGATGTCGACCACGCGGGTCAGGCCCCAGATGATCATCAGCACCGTCAGCAGCAGCACCACGGCGTTGGCGGCCGCCAGCGGAAATTGCAGGTACGACGTCTGCACCTGGATCATCTTGCCGACGGAGGCAATCTGTTGGCCGCCCATCACGCCGACGGTGACGAAATCGCCCATCACGATGGTCAGGATGAAGATGGAGCCGATCAGGATGCCGCTGCGCGACAGCGGCACGATCACATGCCAGAGCGTCTGCCACGCGGTGGCGCCCGCATCGCGCGCGGCTTCGAGCAACGCGCGGTCGATGCGCATCATCGAATTGAAGATCGGCACGATCATGAACATGGTGTAGAGGTGCACGTACGCCAGCAGCACCGAGAAGTTCGAATACAGCAGCCAGTCTTGCGGCTGGTCGATCAGGTGCATGGCCTGCAGCGTCTGGTTGACGAGGCCGTTGCGGCCCAGCAGCGGAATCCACGAAATCATGCGGATCACGTTGGACGTCCAGAACGGCACCGTGCAGATCACGAACAGCAGCGTCTGCACGGCAGCCGAGCGCACATGGAACGCGAGGAAGTACGCCAGCGCAAAACCCAGAACCAGCGTGAGCGCCCAGGTGCCCAGCGCAAAGCGCAGCGTCGACAGATACGTCGACGCGGTCACGCACAGATCGCCGTATTCATTGAGATGGCCGCAGCCTTCCCACAGTTTGGCGTAGTTGCGCAAGGTGAAGGTCGGCAGCAGCGCGTACTCGTTGAAATCCCAGAAGCTGACCATCGCGACCAGCCCCAGCGGGATGAGGAAGAACACCACGAACACCGCCGCAAACGGCAGCGCCTGCAAGCCCGGACCGACCGGGCGCCGGGCGCGGGCGGCGACTGTGTCGTTGGACGGTGCCGACGCTGCCGACGGTTCTGACGATGTGGACGGTGCTGTGGTCGTCATGATCAGGCGGCGACGAACTCGTTCCACTTGCGGACCATGTACTCGTTCTCGTCCATGACCGCGTTCCAGCAGGCGATGCCGCCCATGCGCTGTTCGTAGCTGCCGCCGTCGCGCACGCTGCCGGCCTTGGCGAGCACATCGCCGTGCGGGCTCTTGATGTCCTTGGCCGCGGGCTTGCCTTCCATCCAGTAGGCCCACTCGTACGGCTCCATCTTCGCCTTGGCCGTTTCGAGCACGGCGCTGTAGTAGCCCTGGCGGTTCAGGTATGCACCCGCCCAGCCGTCGAGGAACCAGTTGATGAATTCATACGCTGCGTCGAGCTTCTTGCCCGACACCGTCTTTGGAATGCCAAAGCCGGCGGCCCACGCGCGATAGCCTTCCTTCAGCGGCTGGAACGTGCAGTCGATGCCCTTGCTGCGCACGGCCGTCACCGCCGGGCTCCACATCGACTGGATCACCACCTCGCCCGAGGACATCAGGTTCACGCTTTCGTTGAAGTCTTTCCACAGCGCGCGGAACTGGCCGGCCTTCTTGGCTTCGATCAGCGTCTTGATGGTCAGGTCGATTTCGGCGCGGGTCATGTTGCCCTTGTCGGCGTACTTGTGCAGGCCCTTGGCTTCCACCACCATCGCCGCGTCCATGATGCCGATCGACGGAATGTTCAGGATCGACGCGCGCCCCTTGAATTCCGGGTTCAGCAGCTCGGCCCACGAGTTGATGGGGCGCTTGATGAGGTCGGGGCGGATGCCCAGCGTGTCGGCGTTGTACACGGTCGGGATCAGCGTCATGAACTGCGTGGGCGAGGCCGCGAACGTGGTCGCATTGGCGCCCGGCAGGTACATCACCTTCTTCGGCGCGGTGCCCTGGTCGCCCACCTTCTTGCCGGCCACCTCGCCCTTGGTGAACAGCGACGTGATCTTGTCCGCGTTCTTGATGCGCCGCGCGTCGATGCCCAGCAGGTTGCCGGTCGGCACGATCTTCTTGAGCGAGAAATACTCCGTGTCGATGAGGTCGAAGCTGCTCGGCGCGGTCACGGCGCGCTTGGTGATCTCGTCGGTCGTCACGGCCACGTACTGCACGCGGATGCCCGTGTCGGCTTCGAATTTCTCGGCGATCAGCTTGTCCTGGTTGACCGCCGTGCCGAGGTAGCGCAGCGTCAGCTTTTCTTGCGCGTGGATCGCGGGTACGACGCCGGTGGCCAGGATGGCGGCCATGCCCTTGAGTGCGGTGCGGCGGCCGGCCTTGAAGTCGTTGGAATCGTCAGACATGTTGCAACCCCTGATAGGAAGGTGAAGGCAGCGCCTGAAGCCGTCAGGCTGCGGATTGGAATGTCGGGTCTCGGGTGTCAGGCTGCGGAGGCGGCCGGCAGACGGTGCGCCTGCGCGGCATCCCACGAAGCCCAGATGGGTTGATGCAGGGCCAGGCCCGCGATGGCGGCGTCGGTCTCGGGCAGGCTCACCGTTACGCGTTGCGAGGGCGAGAGCGCCACGCCTTCCACGCTCACCAGCACGTGCGTGCCCTGGTATTCGATGTCGCAGATGCGGCCGTGCAGGCGCGGGCGGTCGCCGGCGGTGGCCTCGTCTGCGTGCAGGGTCATGCGATCGATGCGCACCGCCACGGGCCCATGCGCGTCTTCCAGCAGGTTGTGTCCGCCGATGAAGGTGGCAACAAACGCGCTGGCCGGCTGGTTGTAGATCTCGCGCGGGCTGCCGGCCTGTTCGATGCGGCCGTGGTTCATCACCACCATCTGGTCGGCCAGCGCCATCGCCTCTTCCTGCGAATGCGTGACGTGCACGAAGGTCAACCCCAGCTCCTGCTGCCAGCGCCGCAGTTCGGCGCGCATCTGCGTGCGCAGGAACGGGTCGAGCGCAGAGAGAGGTTCGTCCAGCAGCAGCACGCGCGGCTCCATGATCAGCGCACGTGCCAGCGCCACGCGTTGCTGCTGGCCGCCCGACAACTCGCCCGGCCGGCGCTGCGCCAGGTGGCCCATCGCCACGCGTTCGAGCAACGCCTGCGCGCGCTGGCGGCGTTCGCGTGTGTTGATGCCACGCATCTTCAGGCTGAAGGCCACGTTGTCGAGCGCGCTCAAATGCGGAAACAGCGCGTAGCTCTGGAACATCATGGCCGTGCCGCGCGATGCCGCCGGCAGGTTGGTGATGTTGCGCGGGCCCAGGAGGATGTCGCCTTCGCTCACGTGCTCATGGCCGGCAATCATGCGCAGCGTTGACGATTTGCCGCAGCCCGACGGGCCCAGCAGGCAGCAGTAGCTGCCGGCCGGCACGCGCAGGTTGATGGCGTCGACGGCCACGGCGTCCGGTGCGTAACGCTTGGTCAGCGCAACGAGTTCGAGGGAGTCGGCAGCGGCGGCGGGAGCAGTGGGGGCGCGGGTCATGTCGGGTTGGTGCAATAGGTGTGCCTGTCTGCGCGCGGCAAATTCGCGGCGTGCGCGCCGTGCATGCGTCGTTCTGGTGCGTGTGGCTGCATCTGCGGGCAGCCGCGCCACATACCGGGGCAGGTGGCGCGACTGGCTTCGCGCGGGTCAGAAGGTGTGACGCACGCCCAGCGCCACCGAGGTCTGGCTTGTGCCCGGCACACCGCCGCCGATGGCGCCCGACGTGGTGTTGACCAGCGCTTCGGTCGCGCTCGACGAGTTCTTCAGATACGCCACGTTGGCCACCAGCGTGGTGCGCTTCGACAGGCTGTACAGACCCAGCAGCCGGTAGACCATCGAGCTGTTCGACAGCGTCGTGTTACGGCGGTACAGCACATCGGCCGAGCCGGTAAAGGCGGTGGTGAAGGCGTAGTCGACGCCGCCTTCCACGGCGTAGGCCTTGCGCGCCGACATGCTGGGAATCGACTGGAACGCGCCCGTGCCGCCCACATCGGCGCGCGCCGCGCCCAGCCGCAGCTTGGTCGCGCCAAACGTGTAGCTGCCGCCCACGGTGATCAGCTTGTAGAGCGAGCCGGTGCCGCTGCCATCGCGCTCCTGGTCGTAGCTGGCGGCCAGGTACAGCGGGCCGGCGCTATAGCGCCCAGCGAGGTTGAACAGCGAACCCTGCGAGATCGAGCCGGCGGCTTCGCCAAAGCCGTACATCGCGCCGAACTGCGCGCCGCCCAGGTCGGGCGACACGTACTTGACCGTGTTGTTGTAGATCTCGCTGACGGCGTCGAACTCGCTGAACTTGAAGATCGAGCCCGAGTTGTAGCCGCCCTTGAAGACGCTGCCCACCAGCCAGTCGTCGTTGAAGTTCCATTGCTTGCCGGCCGTGAGCGTGCCCGACGACGAACTCAGCCCGACATACGAATTGCGCGAGAACAGCGTGCCGTTGGACGACATGCGCCCGTTGCTCGGGTTGAAACCCGCCTGCAGGTTGAACAGCGCCTTCAGGCCGCCACCGAGGTCTTCCTTGCCGCTCAGGCCGAAGTTGGACACACCGAGGATGCTGTCCGACACGCCGGTCAGGCTTTGCGAGCCGTTGCCGGCATGGTTGGTCCAGCTCACGCCGGTATCGATGACGCCCGACAGCGTCACGCTCGACTGCGCAGCAGCGACGCCAGACAGCCCGAATGCCAGGGCGGCAGCGCCCAGCTTGGTGGTGGTGCTCATGACAGGTGATCCCCCTAAATGAATTGGCGCGACCGCGTGGCCGCCCCTGGCATTGCGTTCTATGTTGAGTACAAGCTTCGTTTGGATTGTGCACAATCACGTAGACCATCTATGCAGTAACCGTGCCATGCAAAATCGCGGGTTTTCGCCTGCTTCTGGTGCAAAACCGTGTGTGAGGCGGGGAGATTTCTTGAGGATGTCGCACCAAGGTCGTCCGGATTGGCATCAGGGTTGTGCACAATCCAAGCGCGGTTTGCTCGATTAGAATGGCGAGATGCCAGCGCCTACGACCCCTCCGATCTCCCAGCCCCGCCGCAACAACGCCGAAATCGACGCCCGCATTTCCGATGCGGTGTACGAGGCGATCCTTGAGCACAAGCTGCCGCCGGGCACGCGCCTGGTCGAGGCGCAGCTATGCAAGGCTTTTGGGATTACGCGGGGGACATTGCGCCGGGTGCTGGTGAAGCTGGCGCATGAGGGCGTGGTCGAACTGCAGCCCAATCGAGGCGCGACCATCGCCGTGCACGACGCGGCGGAAGCGCGACAGGTCTTTGGGGCGCGGCTGATTCTGGAAACCGGCTCGGTGCGGGAACTGGCCCAGCACGCTACCGCGACGCAACTCGCCGAATTGCGCGCGCTGGCCGCGGCAGAACATGCCAGCCGGGAATCCGGCAACTGGCGCGAGTGGATCCGCCTGTCGGGCGATTTCCACATCCAGCTTGCCGAGGCCAACGGCAACCCCATCATCACGGCAATGCTGCGCACGCTGGTGGCGCGCACCTCGCTGCTGATCGGGCTTTATGAGTCTCCCGCACGGCCGAGCTGCGGCCATGACGAACACCTGGCCATTCTCGATGCGGTGGAGCGCCGCGACGGCGAGCGCGCCGCGCGGCTGATGGGCGAACACCTGGGTGAATACATCGCTGCGCTGGAGCTGGAGCCCCGCCAGGTGGAGGCGATCGATTTCTCGACGCTCTTCCGCCGCGTCAAGCTCTGACCGGGCGAAGCCCTAGCGCTGCATGACGGCCAGGGCCACGAGAATCCCCACCGGCTGTAACACGCACCAGAACGACAGCGTCGCAAACGCCAGCGCGCCCAGCACCGCCCCGATGGCAAAGCCGGCAAGCGGCGGCACCATCTTGCGCAACCGCGTGCGCGCAACATCCTTCTGCGTAGCGCCCGGCGACAGCAGCTCCACCACATCGATCACGATCTGCGTGGTGTTGCCCGTCATGATCGTCGTGGGGGCGTGTTCCGACAGCACGATGCGCGCCTTGGCGTTCTGCACGCCCATCGCCGCGACGCCGATCAGCCCGACAACGATCGTGGCTGGTGCATCGGGTGACTGAATCGGCAGCGCCAGCAGTCCCGCCGCCATGAAGGCCAGCAGCAGGACGGCCTGCACAAGCAGCAGCGGCCGCAGCGGCGCCACACCGCGCCGCGTGAGCGCCGTCACGGCAAGTTTGGTCGCCGCCACGGCCACCACGAACATCGGCAGCGCCAGCAGCTTGGCGAGCACACCCTGGCCCGAGCCCGCCAGCTCCAGGCCGATCATCACGAAGTTGCCGGTGACATGCGCGGTGAACAGTCCGAACAACGCCGCGAAGCCGACCACATCCACATAGCCCGCGACGAACGCCAGCAGCGTTCCCTGCGCGATCAGGAAACGCGCTGACGCCGGTGCGGCCGTTGCCGCCGTCGCCGCTTCAGAAGGCAAAGCACGAACACCCGAAGGCGCCCCAGAAGCCGCGGAAGTCGGTGGTCGGCACATTGGCCGTGCGCGCTTTCTGGTGGGCGTGGCCGTGCACCGAACACGAACCGACGCACTGATGCACCTGCTGCTGCATGGCCGCAGCGGGCCGCCAGTGCCCCGGCACGCGCGCCACGGGCGACCACTCCGGCAGCACCGGAATCGGCGGCGGGCCGAATTCGGCAAACTCCGCGGCGCCGTAGACGATGCGGCCGCCCACCACCGTCAGCACCGATTCGATGGTCTTGATATCGGCCTCCGGCACGCTGAAGAAATCCGCCGACAACGCTGCCAGGTCGGCGAGTTGGCCGACCTTGATCTGCCCCTTGTTGCCCTGGTCTGCCGAGAACCACGCGCTGCCGTGCGTGTACAGCTCGAGCGCCACCTCGCGCGGCAGTCCTTCCGGATACAGTGCCATGCCGCCCACGGTGCGCCCGCTCGCCAGCCAGTACAGCGACGTCCACGGGTTGTAGCTCGACACGCGCGTGGCGTCGGTGCCGGCGCCCACGGGCACGCCTTCGGCCAGCATGCGCTTGATGGGCGGCGTCTGTTCGGCAGCGGCTGCGCCGTAGCGGTCGACAAAATATTCGCCCTGGAAGGCCATGCGGTCCTGGATGGCGATGCCGCCGCCGAGTGCACGCACGCGCTCGATATTCTTCGGCGAAATCGTCTCGGCATGGTCGAAGAACCACGGCAGGCCGTTGAAGGGAATGTCGCGGTTCACACGCTCGAACACATCGAGCATGCGCGAGATCGATTCGTCGTAAGTAGCGTGCAGCCGGAACGGCCAGCGCTGCGCGACCAGGTGGCGCACCACGGTTTCCAGCTCCTGCTCCATCGTCTCGGGCAGGTCGGGGCGCGGTTGCAGGAAGTCTTCGAAATCAGCGGCGGAGAAGACCAGCATCTCGCCCGCGCCGTTGTGGCGGAAGAAGTCATCGCCCTGGCGGTATTGCACACTGCCGGTCCAGTTTTTGAAGTCGGCCAGCTCTTCCTTTGGCTTCTGCGTGAAGAGGTTGTAGGCGATGCGGATGGTGAGCTGGTTCTGCGCCGACAGCTCGCGGATGACCTCGTAGTCTTCCGGGTAGTTCTGGAAGCCGCCGCCCGCGTCGATGGCGCTTGTTACGCCGAGGCGGTTCAGCTCGCGCATGAACTGGCGCGTGGAGTTGACCTGGTATTCCGGCGGCAGCTTCGGCCCCTTGGCGAGCGTCGCGTACAGGATCATCGCGTTGGGCCTGGCGATCAGCATGCCGGTGGGCTCGCCGGATGCGTCGCGCTGGATCTCGCCGCCGGGCGGGTTCGGCGTGTCCTTGGTGTAGCCGACCTGGCGCAGCGCCGCGCGGTTGAGCAGCGCGCGGTCGTACAGGTGCAGTACGAACACGGGCGTATCGGGCGCGGCCTGGTTCAGCTCTTCGAGCGTGGGCATGCGGCGCTCGGCAAACTGGAATTCCGACCAGCCGCCCACCACGCGCACCCATTGCGGCGACGGCGTGCGCGCGGCCTGCTCCTTGAGCATGCGCATCGCGTCGGCCAGGGAGGGCACGCCTTCCCAGCGCAGCTCGAGGTTGTAGTTCAGCCCGCCCCGGATCAGGTGCAGGTGTGAATCGTTCAGGCCGGGAATGACGGTGCGCCCGCGCAGGTCGATGACCTGGGTGGTGGCGCCGCGCTGGGCCATCACGGTAGCGTCGTCGCCCACGGCGACAAAGCGCCCGTCACGCACCGCCACGGCGCTGGCGGAGGGGCGTTCGCGGTCGACCGTGTGGATGCGGCCGTTGTGCAGGATAAGGTCGGCGGTCATTGCGTCAGTATTTGGGATAGATCGAGAAGCGTCCGGGTCCGGCAATCAGGACGGTGGTGAAGATGATCAGCAGCATCCAGCCGAACTGTCCATCGGCAAGCGACCAGCCAGGATGCACCACCAGCATGGCCACCAGCAACGTGGCGATGATGGGCAGACACGCCAGGCGCGTCAGCACGCCGAGCGCAATCAATAGCGGGCACAGCGTTTCCGACAGGATGGCGAGCAGCAGCGTGGGTGCGGCGCCCATGTGGAACGGGTCTTCAATGCGCGTGAGTTCCTGGCTGTAGTGCAGCACCTTGGGCAACCCATGCACGGCGATCAGCAGGGCGCTGCCGGTCACGCGCAGGAACAGCAGGCCGGCATGCAGGGCAACATTCGCCGCGGTGCCGGTGGGCGCGGCAGCGTGCGAGGGTTCGAGCGACAGGCGTGTCATGGCATCAGCTCGGATTGCGCGGCGTGGCGCTGCCGGATTCGCCGGTGGCGGCCAGGTCCGTGGGTGACGCCTGGGGCGGCGCTTGGCTCGGCACTTGAGGCGGCGCGCCCGTAATCTTGGGTACGCATTCGTGCCGGAACCACGCCATGGTGATCGGCTCGCCGGCCAGCAGGCGCTGCGCGGCCGGCACGATCTGTTCGCCGATCAGCATGCCGAGCAGCCCTACCAGCGCGATCGCCGGTGGCGCCGGTGAGCGGACGTGCAGCAATGCATAGATGACGCCAACCAGCATGCCGACGGCAATGGAGATGAGATAGGGCTTCACGAGGAGGGCTCCAGGATGCCAAGGGGCGGCGCGCGCAAACGGCGCCGCCCGTGCCGATCAGGTGCTGAGGAAGGCCAGCAGGTCCGCGTTGACCTTGTCTGCCTCGGTCACGCACATGCCGTGCGAGCCGCCCGGATAGACCTTGAGCGTCCCGTTCTTCACCAGCTCCACGCCCAGCCTCGCCGAATTGTCGATCGGCACGATCTGGTCGTCGTCGCCATGCAGGAACAGCACCGGCACGTCGATCTTCTTCAGGTCTTCGGTGTAGTCGACCTCCGAGAATTCCTTGATGCACAGGTACTGGCCGTGAATGCCGCCGGTCATGCCCTGCGCCCAGAAGGCGTCGATGGTGCCTTGCGAAACCTTCGCGCCCGGCCGGTTGAAACCGAAGAACGGCGTGGCGAGATCGCGGTAAAACTGCGAGCGGTTGTCGGTCACGCCCTTGCGGATGCCGTCGAACACGTCCATCGGCAGGCCGTTCGGGTTGGCCGCCGTCTTCAGCATGATGGGCGGCACTGCGCCGATCAGCACGGCGCGGGCCACGCGCTTGGTGCCGTGGCGACCGATGTAGTGCGCGACTTCGCCGCCGCCGGTGGAATGGCCGACCAGCGTGGCGCCCTGGATGTCGAGCGCATCGAGCAGCGCTGCCAGGTCGTCGGCATAGGTGTCCATGTCGTTGCCCTGCGACGGCTGGTCGGAACGACCATGACCGCGCCGGTCATGCGCGATGACGCGAAAACCCTTCTGCACGAGGAACAGCATCTGCGCGTCCCACGCGTCGGCATTGAGCGGCCAGCCGTGCGAGAAGACGACGGGCTTGCCGCTGCCCCAGTCCTTGTAAAAGATGCGCGTACCGTCTTGGGTGGTAATCGTTTGCATGGGAATGAGAGAGAGGAGGGTGGCTGGTTGAATGGACGACGGGGCGACGCATGCGGTTGCACATGGGTCGCCCGGCCGAAGCAGCGTCTTGTTTTATGGTCGGCAGCGCGATCAGTTGGCGGCCACGGCAGCCAGCGCCTCGTGCGGCGTGGCGGTGCGTTGCGGGGCCTTGTGCACCATCGTGTAGGCGTAGTCCACGCCCATGCCGTAGGCGCCGGAGTGTTCCTTCACCAGCTTCATGACGGCGTCATATGTGTCGCGGTGGGCCCAGTCACGCTGCCACTCCAGCAGCACCTGTTGCCAGGTCACGGGCACCACGCCGGCCTGGATCATGCGCTGCATGGCGTAGTCGTGCGCATCTTTCGACGTGCCGCCCGAAGCGTCTGCCACCATGTAGATCTCGTAGTCGGCATCGTGCATGGCCGAGAGCGCGAAGGTGCAGTTGCACACTTCCGTCCAGAGCCCCGAGACGACCACCTTCTTGCGGTTGTTCTTTGCCAGGGCGTCGCGCACCTTCTGGTCGTCCCAGGAGTTCATCGAGGTGCGTTCGAGCAGTGGCTGATCCGGAAACACATCGAGCAGTTCGGGGTAGGTATAGCCCGAGAAGCTCTGCGATTCGACAGTGGTAATGGTGGTGGGGATGTTGAAGATCTTCGCGGCCTTGGCAAGGCCAACGGTGTTGTTCTTCAGGACCTGGCGATCGATCGACTGCACGCCGAAGGCCATTTGCGGCTGATGGTCGATGAAGATCAGTTGACAGTTTTGGGGCGTAAGGACTTCCAGCTTGGGATTCATGGCCGTATCGGGTTCCGATGGGAGATGCGAGGGGGGATGCTGCAGACCGGTCGCCGCATCGGCGCGGCGCGATCAACGGCCCATCCATGATAGGAAGTTGCGTTCCGGGCGCAACGCCCCAATCGGCGAGTGCAGTTTTTGCGATTGCCGAACAATCGTCGCGACGTTCGGAAACATTCGGTCGGTACCCTGGACCCGCGCGCCGGTGGTGGGATTCGACGCGCATGGCCGAAGCGGACGTCAGCGGATCCAGCCGCGCTCGAGCAAGGGCTTGTCCCAAGCCAGCTCGCCGGCGTGGTGGCTGGCAAGGCAATCGATGAGCGCACACACCTTGACCGCCTGGCGCTGCGTCGCTGGGTATACGGCCGAGAAATGCAGCGGTGTCAGGTCGTAATCGGCCAGCACGGGCACGAGGCGGCCCGCGACCAGATCGTCGCTGATGACAAGCGTGGGCAGACAGGCGATGCCGGCGCTGGTCAGGGCGTAGTCGCGCAACAGATGCACGGAGTTGGAGCGCACCTGCTCGGGCAGATCCATCGCGGGGAGCGTTTCGCCGTTGCGCGAGAACTCCCAGCGCTTGCGCGTCGGGTAGCCGGAGTACAGCGCCAGCGAATGCTGCAGCAGGTCCGCCGGCTGCTGCGGCAGGCCGTACTCCTCAATGTACGCAGGCGTGGCGCAGAACATGCGCCGCAGCATGAACAGGCGCCGCTCGATCAACGAATCATTGATGGGCGGGAAAATCTGGAACGCCACGTCGAAGCCTTCGGCAATCGGGTCGACCACGCTGTCGTCCACCACCACGTCGAGCTGGATATCGGGGTACTGCGCACTGAAACGGGCCAGCGGCTCGGCAAAGTGGCTGAGCGCGTAGCCGGGCAGCATGCGGATGCGCAGCTTGCCGGCGGGCGTGGCGCGCAGGCCGCGCATCTGGTCGGTGAGATCCGTCAGCATGCAGACGGCTTCAGCGCATTGCTTGTAGTAGGTTTCGCCCACCTCGGACAAGCGCACGTGCCGCGTGCTGCGGTGAAACAGCGGCGCTTCGATAAAGCGCTCCAGCTGCTGCACGCGGTTGGTGACCACCGAGTTCGTCACGCCCAGCTGGCGGGCGGCTTCGGCAAAGCTGCGCGTTTCTGCCACGCGCACGAAGGCTTCGATACTGAGAAAACGGTCCATTTGCTGCGTCCCGGCGCCTGAAGTCAAAGGGTGGCGCGACGCCGGCCATCATACGGCGAACCGGCGGAATGTGACGTTGCCGTCAGCAAGGCTTTTCGGTGCGTCGCCGCGTCGTTTATCCTCTGCAATCTGTTTTCATCCATCTTCCATTCCAATACCAAACGAGGAGCAGTTCATGGCAATTCAAGTCGTCGGCATCGTCGGTGCCGGAACAATGGGCAACGGCATTGCGCAAGCGTGCGCCGTGGTCGGGCTGGATGTGGTGATGGTGGACATCAGCGATGCCGCCGTGCAGAAAGGCATTGCTACCGTGGCCGGCAGCCTTGACCGCCTCATCAAGAAGGAAAAGCTGACCGAAGCCGACAAGACCGCAGCGCTAGCACGCATTCAGGGCTCGACTTCGTACGACGACCTCAAGCGCGCCGACCTCGTCATCGAGGCCGCCACCGAAAACTTCGACCTGAAGGTGAAGATCCTCAAGCAGCTGGAAGCTGCCGCCGCGCCGCACGCAATCGTGGCGTCGAACACGTCGTCCATCTCGATCACCAAGCTGGCCGCCGTGCTGCAAGACGCCAGCCGCTTCATCGGCATGCATTTTTTCAACCCGGTGCCGCTGATGGCGCTGGTGGAAGTCATCCGCGGCCTGCAGACGAGCGATGCCACGCACGCGGCTGTGGAAGCGCTGGCCAAGCAGCTCGGCAAGACGCCGATCACGGTCAAGAACAGCCCGGGCTTTGTCGTCAACCGGATCCTGTGTCCGATGATCAACGAGGCGTTCTGCGTGCTGGGTGAGGGTCTGGCTTCGCCGGAGGAGATCGACGAAGGCATGAAGCTCGGTTGCAACCACCCGATCGGGCCGCTGGCGCTGGCCGACATGATCGGCCTGGACACCATGCTGGCCGTGATGGAAGTGCTGTACACCGAATTCGGTGATCCGAAATACCGCCCCGCCATGCTGATGCGCGAAATGGTGGCCGCCGGCTACCTGGGCCGCAAGACCGGCCGCGGCGTGTACGACTATCGGAAGTAAGCCCCTGACGTTCGCGCTGTCCCCCAACTGTCAGGCCGGATTCGCGCAAACTGTCTGCAAGTGTGCATGGAGACGGTGTGGCGGTGCGTTGATGATGACGCATCGCCACACCGTTTTTTTCTTCCCCAACACTTCGGACGCCACCATGTCGCGCTACGCCTTCCGCCTGCTCAACGTCTTTGCCGAAACCACCTTTGGCGGCAACCAGCTCGCCGTATTTGAAGACGGACGGGGCCTGGATGACGCCACCATGCAGGCCATCGGACGCCAGTTCAACCTGTCCGAGATCACCTTCATCTTTCCCGACGGGGCCGAGGGCGCCACGGCGCGTTTCCGCATCTTCACGCCCGATTACGAGATGCCCTTTGCCGGCCACCCGTCGCTCGGGACCGCGCAGGTGGTGCGCGAGCTGTACGGCCCCGGCAATGAACTGACGCTGCGTTGCCCGTCGGGCATCGTGTCGCTGACGGCGCAGGACGACGGGTGGTCGCTGGTGCCGCCGCGCTCCGGTGCCCTCAGCACGCGCGAGGCGGACCCGGCCATCGCCGGCATACTGGGCTTGGATGCCGATGCGCTGGCAGGCCCGCCGCTGTGGGTCGACGCAGGCATTGAGCAACTGATGGTGCCGGTCAAGACACGCGCCGACGTGGAGCGCGCCCGGCCCGACCCGTCGGCCTTCGATGCGTGGCCGCGCAGCCGCAACGACGGGCGCAACGCCTACGTCTTCACCATGCCGGCGCCCGGCAGCCACGATCCGGTGGTCTCGCGCTTCTTCTTCGAATACGGCACGGGCCTGTGGGAAGACCCGGGCACCGGCTCGGCGTGTGCCAACCTCGGCGGCTGGCTGCGCGCGACGGGCCATGCGTTGCCCGCCAGCTACCGCATCGAGCAGGGCGCCGCAGTGGGACGACCCTGCCACCTCACGCTGCGGGTGGATGCCGACGGCACGATCCACGTCGGTGGCCGCGTGATCGAAATCGGCCGCGGCACGTTGACGATTTAACTTGCGGCGCTCAACTGTTTGCAGAAGAACGTCGTCCCGCAGAACGCGCCGTCGGGCATGAGCGCGTAGTTGGGCACCACGCCCACGCGCTGCCAGCCGGCGCGTGCGTACAGCCGCTCGGCATCGCCGTCCGTTACGGTGTCGAGCACGAGCACCGTTTTGCCCTCGGCGCGCGCCTCGTCTTCGATGGCCGCCATCAACCGCTGCGCCAGGCCCTGACGGCGTGCGCGGCGGTGCACGAGCATCTTGGCGACGTCTGCGCGGTGCGGTTGGTTTTCCGGCTGCGCGAGCACCAGTTGCACGGTGCCGTGGACGGCGCCCGCCGCATCTTCGGCAATCAGCAGGGCGCGCTCGCCCCTCGCCACGCCATCGGCCACGCTGCGCCAGAATGCTTGCGCCTTGTCGTGCGACAACGGCGCCATGAAGCTGACCGACGCGCCGCCCTCCACGCAATCGATCAGCACATCGGCCAAGGCATCGACGCACGCGCTTGCCTCGTTGGCGCCCACGCGGCGGATGGTGAGGGTGTCGGTCATCAGGGTCTCCAGTGGGCAGCGGACACGGTTGTCAGTGCGACGAGGTAGCGGGCCGGCCGCCGCGTGGGGTTGTGATAGACGATCGGGCAGTCCAGCCGCATGGTCAGGCAATCGCCTGCATTGAGGCGCCAGTGCGCGTCGCCCACGGTCATTTCCATCGTGCCTTCGATGATCCACACCTGCTGGTGGATTTCGGCATCGCGCGCGCCGGTGTCATAGGCGACGCGCTCGCCGGGCGGAAAGTGCACCTCCACGAGCTGCAGCGGCGAACGTGCTGCTGGCGACAGATTGCGTCGCACGTAGCCGGAGGCGGGGTCGGTCCACTCCGGCTGCTCCGACGCGCGTGATACGGGCGAGGGCTCCGCAGCCGGCGCCGCACTGTCTTCGAACAGCGAGGCGAGCGTCACGCCCAGCGCGGAGCTGAGCCGATCGAGCACCGCAGCCGTCGGGCTGCTCTGCCCGCGCTCGATCAGGGAAATGGCCGATCGGCTGACCTGGCTGCGTTCGGCCAGCGCGTCGAGCGAGAGGCCCTGGCCGTCGCGCAGTTCGCGCAGGCGCTGGGCGATACGTTGATGGATGTCCATGCGTTCCAGTTTAATGGAAATTTGTATCCAGTAAACTGGAATTTGCGGGGTGGCGCAATTGGCCTTGTTGAGGGTAGTGCCTTGCCGAGCCGTCGGCTGAATCTTGCGATTGCTGCTAGATTGCCCAGCCACGCAAATTTTTTTCGCCGTTTTCTAGACGATTGGTCTACAGGAGTTTGCCATGCCGCAACGTGAAGCCGTCAATCGCCGCATCGTTCTCGCCAGCCGCCCCAGCGGCACGCCTTCGCTCGACAACTTCCGCATCGAAGAAACCGCCGTGCCCACGCCGCAGGATGGCCAGGTGCTGTTGCGTACGCTGTACCTGTCGCTCGACCCTTACATGCGCAATCTGATGGATGAAGTCGGCCCCGGCTACGCGCCGCCCGTGGAGGTGGGCGCGCCCATGGTGGGCGGTACCGTCAGCCGCGTGGTGGCATCGCGGCACGCGCAGTTTCGCGAGGGCGATGTGGTGCTCGGCGCCGCCGGTTGGCAGGACTATGCCGTTGCCGCCGGCGAGGACTTGACGCCGCTGGGCGATATGCCCGAGCCGTCGCTGGCGCTGGGCGGGCTTGGCATGCCGGCGTTTGCCGCGTACGTTGGGCTGCTCGACATTGGCGAGCCCAAGCCCGGCGAAACCGTGGTGGTGGCCGCGGCCACGGGCGCGGTCGGTGCGGTGGTCGGACAGATTGCCAAGCTCAAGGGCGCGCGCGTGGTCGGCATTGCCGGCGGCGCGGACAAATGCCGCTACGCCGTCGACACGCTCGGCTTTGACGCTTGCCTGGACCGCCGCCAACCGGACCTCGCGAAGCGCCTGGCCGAGGCCTGCCCAGACGGCATCGACGTGTACTTCGAAAACGTGGGTGGCGAGGTGTTCGACGCGGTGTTGCCGCTGCTGAACATCGGCGCACGCGTGCCGGTGTGCGGTTTCATTTCGCACTACAACGACGAGGCCGCCGCCGGGCCAGACCGCCTGCCCAAGGTCACCGCGACCGTGCTGCAGAAACGCGTGCGCATGCAGGGCTTCATCATCCTCGACCACTACGCCAGCCGCTACGACGCTTTCCAGCGCGACATGACTGCGTGGGTGGCGGCCGGCAAGGTCAAGGTGCGCGAAGACCGGGTCGACGGTCTGGAAAATGCCCCGGCCGCGTTCCTCGGCCTGCTCGAAGGACGCAACTTCGGCAAGCTCGTGGTGCGCGTGGCCGAGGCGTGATCGCCCCGGCGTTGTCCGTTGGTTATTGGGCTGCGGCGTCGCGGCGCTGTAGCGTCGGCGGCAGCCACGAGCCGTCGAGCGCGGCCTCCTTCGGCCACGTAAGCTGCATGCGCAGCACGAACGGGCCGGTGGGCGGCGGCAGCCAGTTGTTGCGCATGCCCTTGGGCGGCGCACGCTGGATCAGGATGTCGAGCGAGCCGTCGCGGTTCAGGCGCGGGTGGTCGGCTTCGCTCAGCATGTTGCGCAGGCCCGTGCGTTCGGACCCGCGTCGCGGCTGGCCGGCCGGGGACAGGGCGGCGATGGCCCAACCGGCATTCTCGGGCGGGAGCTGGTTGCGCTCGAAATGCAGGACGTAGCGGTGCGTGCTGTCCAGCGCCATGCCGTTGGTGTCGGTCGTGGCGGTGGCGATGAGCATGTCCTGCGGCAGGTCGGTACCGCCGCCGTTCCACGCGACGATGGCGCGCTGCGCGTAGTCCAGCCCATAGGCGCCGATCATGCGCGGGATGAACCAGCCGTTCTGCGTGACGGACGGCTGCTTGACGGCCAGCGCCAGTGTCTCGCGCGCGGCCGCTACTCCGCCGTCCATCACCTTCAGATTGGCGGCGCTGACGGTCTTGGCGTCAAACGGCGCACCCGGCACGATACCCAACTCACGCAGCGATTGCAGCATCGTCGAATCGGCCGCGTGCGGCGGATTGTCCTTGAGCAGCTCGGCAAAGCGCGTGAAGTAGCTGTTCGCATCCAGCGCGGTGACGCGGCGGCGCGCGGCATCCAGGCTGACGTCGAAGTCGGTGGCCTTGTCGGTGCTGACCTTGGCTTCGGCTTCAGCCTCGCGCAGGGCGGCCTTGCCGAAGGCGTCCAGCGGGGTGATGCGGAAGCGATCCTGCACGCGGCGCGCGGCCGTCATGTCACGTGGGCCGGCCACCTGCGTGCGGGCAACCGCCCAGACGAGACTGGTCGGCGCGGCGATCTGCTTGACGCCGGCCGGCAGCGTACCCTCCCAGCCCGGCGGCGTGATGGCGTAATGCGCGGCACGGGCGCCCGTCGTGCGGTTGCCGAGTGACTCGAACACATCGTTCCACCCGTCGTGCAGTGCGACCCAGATGTGGCGGCGCCCCGTGTCGGGCAGGCTCAGGACGACCGGGCCGTTACGCAGATCGACGAAGGCGCTGCTGGCGAGCACGTCCACGCGGGCCCGCACGCCGGTGGGCAGGGCTTCGTCTTCCAGGGTGCGCTGGTGCATGAACGTGCCGGCCGGCGCCAGTGCGGATGTCGTCTGCACCAACGCGTCGGTCATCATCAACGGAAACGCGTAGACATAGGCCGAGCGCACGAGCGCTTCGTTCGGCCTTGGCAGACGTTGTTCGATCGGGGCCGTGGTCGCGGCGTTCTGGGTGGAGCAGCCAGTCAGGCCCAGGGTAAGCGCCGAGGCCGCCACGCTCAGCGCCACAGCCGCCAGCTTGGTAAGCGGGCGCGCGGGCGCAGGGCAGTGCGTCATCTTGTTCTCCTTTGTCGTCGGTGCGCGCAACAGGAAAGCAGACGCCTGTCGGACATCCCCCCAAGGATGCTTGCGCATACGGTTGCGTGGTGGCCGATCCCGTGGCTCCATGCATGTCGTGTGTCGAATCTTTGGAATGTAGAAGCGCCGCCCGCGCAAGTCAATTCAAGTGCAGCCGGGCATGCACGCATGGCTTGGCGCGGGCGCGTTTCACAGGCGCAGGTGCAGTGCGAGACGCAACTTTGCAGCGTCGTACTCGGCTTTCATGCGCGCCACGATTTCGGCGGCGGGCGGCAGATCGGCGATCTGTCCGACACCCTGGCCCGCGCCCCAGATGTCTTTCCAGGCCTTGGCGCGCGAGCTGCCGTCGCCAAAGTTCATCTTTGATTTGTCCGCCTCGGGCAGGGCCGCCGGGTCCAGGCCGGCCAGTTCGATGCTTTCGCGGATGTAGTTGCCGTGCACGCCGGTAAACAGGTTGGTGTAAATGATGTCCGATGCGGCTGCGCGGAGGATGGCCTGCTTGTAGCTCTCGGCGGCGTGGGCTTCCTGGCTGGCGATGAAGCGCGTGCCGATGTAGGCAAGGTCCGCGCCCATGGCCTGCGCGGCCAGGATGGCGTCGCCCGTGGCGATGGCGCCCGACAGCGCGATCGGCCCGTCGAAAATGCGCCGCACCTCGCCAACGAGTGCGAAGGGTGAGAGCGTTCCGGCATGCCCGCCCGCACCGGCAGCGACCAGGATCAGGCCGTCGACGCCGGCTTCCAAGGCCTTTTCCGCATGGCGCAGGTTGATGACGTCGTGCAGCACGATGCCGCCGTAGCTGTGCACGGCATCCAGGATTTCCTTGACCGGCGCGCGCAGCGAGGTGATGAAGATCGGCACCTTGTGCTTGACGCAGGTCGCCACGTCCTGCTCCAGCCGCGCGTTTGAGTGGTGCACGATCTGGTTGACGGCGATCGGCCCCACCAGCGCGTTCGGATGCGCCGTGCGGTATGCCGCCAGGTCTTCGTTCATCTGCGTGAGCCAGTCGTCCAGCACCTCCGCCGGGCGCGCATTGAGCGCGGGAAACGCTCCGACGATGCCGGCCTTGCATTGCGCCAGCACCAGTTCCGGATAGCTGACGATGAACATCGGTGAACCGATCACAGGCAGCGTCAGGTGCTGCAGCACGGGCGGCAGGTGCTTGGCGGCGGGCATGGCGTCTCCTGGTTTGGCAAACCGGCACAACAGGGCAGAACATGTCGTTCGATTATAGGAACGATCCGGCACCCCGCCGTGCGCGGTCACCCCCGGGGCTCAAACGTGCGCGTGCTGCGCCAGCAGTTCGATGAATGCGCGGTTGAAGGCGGGCAGGTCATCGGGTTTGCGGCTGCTGACCCAGTTGCGGTCGGTGACCACCTCACGGTCGACCCACATGCCGCCGGCATTGCGGATGTCGTCCTGCAGCGTCGGCCAGCTCGTCAGCGTGCGGCCTCGCACCAGTCCGGCAGACACCATCAGCCACGGCCCGTGGCAGATCACGGCGATCGGCTTTTGCGCGCGCTCGAACGCTTTCACGAAGGCCTGCGCGGCCGGCACGACGCGCAGTGCATCGGCGTTGAACACCCCGCCCGGCAGCACCAGGCCGTCGAAGTCGTCTGCCTTGGCCTGGTCCAGCGCCAGGTCCACCTTGAACGTATCGCCCTTGTCGGCGTGGTGCAGGCCGGTCACGCTGGGGCCCTTGGGCGCAATGATGCTGACGGTGGCACCGGCGCCTTCCAGCGCCTGCTTCGGGCTGGCCAGTTCGGCCTGCTCGAACAGATCGTCGACGAGGATGGCGATGCGCATGTCATGCAATGGGGTCATGGCGAACTCCTTGTCAGGGGAAATGAAAAGAAGAAAACGGCAGTGGACCATTTCGCAACGCGCGTGCCCGCTCTGCGCTAGCATGCGGAGCATTCGCCACGCATCACTTCAACCACGACCGATCACCGGAGACCCGCATGACCACGCCGCTTTCCATCGATGCCGCCACCGCTGCCGCAGATGCCGCGCTGTTTTCCGGCTTTCGTCCGTTCCGCCAGATGGCCAACGGGGTGGAGATCGCGGGGGTGATCGGCGGGAGCGGGCCGCCGCTGCTGTTGCTGCATGGCCATCCGCAAAGCCATGTGATCTGGCATAAGGTGGCGCGCGAGCTGGCGCACGATTACACGGTCGTCGCGACCGATCTGCGCGGCTATGGCGCCTCGTCCAAGCCGGCCGGCAGCGCCCGGCATGCGGAATACAGCAAGCGCACCATGGCGCAGGACCAGGTGGAGGTGATGCGCGCGCTCGGCTTCGGCCGCTTCCGGCTGTGCGCGCATGACCGCGGGGCGCGGGTGGCGCATCGCCTGTGTGTCGATCATCCCCTCCACGTCGAGCGCGCCATGCTGCTCGACATCGCCCCCACGCTGGCGATGTACGAACACACCGACATGGCGTTTGCGTCTGCCTACTGGCATTGGTTCTTCCTGATCCAGCCGTCGCCGTTTCCAGAGACGCTGATCAACGCCACGCCCGATTTCTACATCAGCAAACTGATGGGCCTGCGCCACGCGGGGCTGGAACCGTTCGCCCCCGAAGCGATGGCCACCTACGCCGCTGCCATGCGCGAACCCGCCTGCGTGCACGCCATGTGCGAGGACTACCGCGCCGCCGCCACCATCGACCTCGAACATGATCGCGCCGACCGCGACGCAGGCAAGCGCGTGAGCGTGCCGCTGCGTGTGTTGTGGGGCGAGCACGGCGTGATCCAGCGCTGCTTCAAGCCGTTGGAGTTGTGGAAAGCCGTGGCAGACGACGTGAGCGGCGGCACGGTGCCATGCGGGCATTACGTGCCGGAGGAGGCGCCGGAGGCGTTGCTCAAGGAGATGCGGGCGTACTTTGCCTGAGGCAGCCGCCTAGGCGTCGGCCCACTCGCGCAGCAGGTTGTGATACGTCCCGGTCAGGGCAATGACCGACGGATCGTCCTGCCCCAACAACGCCATCAGCCGCTGCAGTTCCGTGTCCATCTGGAACAGCAGCGTGCGATGGGCATCGCTGCGCACCATGCTCTGCAGCCAGAAGAATGAGCAGACGCGAGCGCCGCGTGTGACAGGCGTCACGCGGTGCAGGCTGCTGCTGGGGTAGAGCACCATGTCACCGGCGCCGAGCCTGACGCGGTGCTCGCCGAAGGTGTCGTCGATGACGAGTTCGCCGCCGTCGTAGTCTTCGGGCTCGGTCAGGAACAGCGTGCAGGAGAGGTCGCTGCGGATGCGGAAATCCGTGCCGCGCAGATGGCGCACGGCGTTGTCGACGTGGTTGCCGAAGGTCTGGCCGCCGGCATAGCGGTTGAACAGCGGCGGAAACACCTTGAGCGGCAATGCGGCCGAGAAGAACAGCGTATTGGCAGACAGCGCATCCTGAATCAAGGTGCCGACCTCGCGCGCGGCCGGCGAGCCTTCGGGCAGCTGCATGTTGTGCTTCACCTGGCCCGACTGCGCGCCGGCCGTGACCTTGCCGTCGACCCATTCGGCAGCGTCGATCGTGGCGCGGCACTGCGCGACCTGTTTCTTCGTGAGGACGGCGGGAATCTTCAGCAACATGGCGATGGGGTGTTCAGCACGCAGGCCAACGCACGCAAGCGCGCATCGGGATGGCCGGCGAGAAAGTCATGCGCCTTCGCGAGGAAGGCCGGCGTGGCGGTGCGCGGCACGGCCTGCATCCAGGCGAGAGCGTCGTCTGCGCGGTTGGCCAGTGCGAGCAGGCGCGCTGCGTTGAACTGGCCGCGGAAGTCTCCGCCCTCTGCGGCACGCACATAGCAGCGCAGGGCCATCGCGGGATCGGCCTCGACTTCCCAGCCGTCTTCGTAGAAGCCGCCCAGCACGTTGATCGACTTGGCGTGCCCTTGCGCGGCCGCAGCCTCGAAGAGTGCAAACGCGCGGGCGCGGTCCGCCGGGATGCCGCGCCCGAGTTGCAACTGCGTCGCGTAGTTGTACTGGCCCCAGTCGAGCCCGGCATCGGCCGCGCGGGCGTACCAGCGCGTGGCGGTCTTGTCGCAGGCGGGCGCGCCCCAGCCGTGCTCATAGCAGCGGCCCAGCATGTTGGCGGCCATCGCGTGGCCCGACAGCGCGGCTGTCTTGAACCAGAACAGCGCTTCGCCGGGGTTGCGTTTAACACCGCGGCCATCGAGCAGCCATTGGCCGAAGATGGCCTGCGCTTCCGTGTGCCCGCGCCGGGCGGCTGACGCCAGCCAGCGCGCGGCGCGATCTGCGGGGCCGGTCAGCACGGCGTGGATGGCATCGATCACCGCCGGATCGGCTGTGGGGCTCACAGCGGCTGCGGCGGTTGCAGCGTCAGCCGGCATCAGTAGCGGATGCCTAGCGTCAGGATGGCCGTGCGGCCCGGTGCCAGCGACGCGTAGTGCGACGCATACGCCTGGTTGAAGTACACCTTGTCGAACAGGTTCTGCACGTTCAACTGCAGGGTGGCGTGCTTGTCGATGCGGTACGCGGCCATGGCGTCAAAGCGCCAGTAAGCCGGCACCCACTTCGGGTTGGCGGGGTTGGCACTGCCCCACACCTTCGAGACGTAATACGCGCCGCCGCCCAGCGTGAATTTCGGCGTCGGCTGATATGTCGTCCAGAGGCTGAAGCTGTTCTTCGGCGTGTTGGGGAAGGCCGTACCGTTGGTGCCGCCAAAGGCAGCGCCCGCGCCGCCGTTGTTGCGCAGTTCGCTCTTCAGATACGTGTAACCGCCGAACACCTGCCAGCGGTTGGTCAGCGCGCCCGACCAGCCCAGCTCGAAGCCATCGACCCGCTTGTTGCCGGCCATGGCGGCGGTGCCGTCCTGCTGCACGATGCGCGCATTCGTCGTTTCGATGCGGAAGATTGCGGCCGTCAGCGCCAGCTTGCTGTCGAGCACGTTCCACTTGGTGCCGAGTTCGTAGGCGCGGTTCTTTTCCGGAGCGAGCACGTCCCCGCGATTGCCCGAGCGGTCCGGCGTGAGCGCGCTGGTATCGGCGCCCTGGCCCGCGACCGAGCCCGACGGTGTCGACGATGTGCCGTACGCGAGATAAATGCTGCCGTTCTGCGCAGGCTTGAACACCAGGCCGAGTTGGTAGTTCAGCAGGTTGTCATCGCGCGAGAAGCTGGAACGCACGCCCTGCGCATTCGCCGACGTGGTGGCCGATGCCGAATAGCGATCAAAGCGCAGCCCGCCGTTGACTTGCCACCGCGGCGACAGCTCGATCGTGTCGAACACGTAGGCCGACTGCGTGCGGACGGTCGTTTCTGCCGGATTGTTGGCGCGTGCGATGCTGCCCGCCCACGGGTCGTCGGGGTTCGGATGGAACAGGTCCGTGCAGTTGTAGCCGCTGGCGACGCCCGTGCCTTGCGCGCACTTTGGGCCGGTATCGACCTTATAGGTGTCGTTGCGGCTTTTCTCGCGCGAGAACTCCAGCCCGACGGCATAGCTGTGCTTGATGCCGCCGCTTGTGAATTTGCCGGTCAGCTCGGTCTGATTGGCGGCGGTGTTCACATCCGAAAAACGCGAGTTGGTGCGCCGCCAGACCATGCCGTAATAAATGTTGCCGTCGAACTGGCCGTCCGGGCGTGTCCAGAGATAGTCCTGGCGTGATTTGGATACACGTGTGATGTTGCGCAGCTTTGCCGAGCCGGAAATGTCGTGTTCCAGCGCGAGCGAACCCATGTCCATCTGGTCGCGCCGGAAATCGCGCGATAGACCGTAGTAGACGTTCCGGTTTACGCCCACTGGCGAGCCGTCACCGGGGCCGGACAGGCGCGGGCCCGGCGGCGGCTTCTTCGGGTTGTCGGGGTTGTTGTACGGAATGCCGGTGTCCGGCGTGTCGTTCGATTGCAGGTGGTAGTACGACAGCGTGGCCCGCGTGGGCGTGCCCAGCCCAAAGGCGATGGACGGCGCGATGCCCCAGCGGCTGAAGCTCGTCACGTCGCGGCCGGCAACGGCGGCGTCGTGCGCCATCGCGTTCAGGCGGAACGCCGCGTGCTCGCCGATCTGGTAGTTGCCGTCGGCCGTGGCACGTTTGTACGCCGCGTTGCCGACCGACAGCGTGCCCTCGGTGAAGTGCTCCAGCTTGGGCGTCTTCGAGACGATGTTGACCGCCCCGCCTGCCGCGCCTCGGCCTTCATACGCGCCCGACGGCCCCTTGATGACTTCCACCGATTCCACGTTGAACATCTCACGCGATTGCGCACCGATGTCGCGCAGTCCGTCGAGGAAGGTGCTGGCCTGCGCGTCGTAGCCGCGGATGAACGGGCGATCGCCCACGGGATTGCCGCCTTCGCCGGCGCCAAACGCGATGCCCGGCACCGTGCGCAGCGCCTCGGTGAGCGTGACGGAGGCCGTGCCTTGCAACACCTCTGCGGGGATCACCGTGACGGACTTGGGCGTATCGAGCAGCGGCGCGGTGAATTTGCCGCCCGAGGCCGCGTCGGTCTTGAAGCCGTTGGTGCCGGTCACGGTCTGCTCGGGCAGGGTGGCGGATACGGCGTCTTTCTTCGTGTCGGCCATCGCGGGCGCTGAAGCCACCGCAAAGCTCATCGCGCCGGTCAGATAACCGACGACCGAATGTTCCGTGCGCTTGCGTTCCGTCTGTGCTGCGTACATGGCGTGTTGCCTCTCCCCAAAGTTCTCGTTACACATGTTTTGTAAATGAGAATTGTTATTGTTTGCGCGTGAACGAGTCAACGCGCCGAAAGGCGAATTGCCTGATGGCTGCGGTGGGATCGTCATATAAATCATGGGGTTACGACGCTCCTCCGCTGCTGTAGAAAATTGTTGAGCGCTACGTCACGCGAACGCTTCCATTTTTTCAATCAAATGATTTAGTATTGCCGGGCAGGTTGTCCAACCGATTTCCCTTTCAAGGCGAGCATCGCGTGAGCACGGACCCGGAACTCCTCATCGAGCGGCGCGGCCAAGCGCTGTGGCTGACCATTCAGCGCGAAGACCGCCGCAACGCGATCAACGCCGCCGTGCTCGAAGCGCTGACTGCCGCGCTGGCCGACGCCGGCCGTGACGCCGCCGTGCGCGCCGTGGTGCTGACCGGCGCCGGCACGCGCGCCTTTTGTGCGGGGGCCGATCTGCAAAGCGGCCAGTCCTTCCGCTTCGACTATTCCCAGCCGCACCAGGCGCTGGCCGATCTGTTTCGCGCGGCGCGTCGCTGCACCGTGCCGCTCGTCGCCCGCGTAAACGGCGCGTGCATGGCGGGCGGCATGGGCTTGCTGGCGATGTGCGATCTGGCGGTGGCCAGCCGCGGCGCCACGTTCGGGTTGCCGGAGGTGAAGGTCGGCCTGTTTCCAGCGCAGGTGCTGGCCGTGCTGCAGCACCAGTTGCCGCGTCGCGTGCTCAATGAACTCTGCCTGACGGGCGAACCGATGAACGCAGACCGCGCGCTCGCCGCCGGCCTCGTCAACGAAGTCGCCGAGCCCGAAGCGCTGGATGCGGCAGTCGATGCATTGCTCGCGCGGCTGGTCGACAAATCGCCGTCGGCCATCCGGCGCGGCCTGTACACGCTCAAGCACGTCGAGCAACTCAGCTTCGAGCAGGCCATGGCCTTTACCGAAAGCCAGATCGGCCTGTTTGCACTGACCGAAGACGCGCAGGAAGGCCAGGCCGCCTTTCGCGAGAAGCGCGCGCCCAACTGGACGGGCCGCTGACATGCGCAAGGACACCATTTCCATCGGCGGGGCCAGCGGTTTCTGGGGCGACAGCGTGACCGGGCCGCTGCAGCTGGTGGCCTCCGGCCGCATCGACTTCCTCGTCTTCGATTACCTGGCCGAGCTGACCATGTCGCTGCTGGCCAGCGCCCGCATGAAAAACCCCGAGTTGGGTTACGCCACCGACTTTGTGAGCGTGGCGATGCGCGCGGTGCTCAAGGATGCGCTGGCGCAGAACATCCGCATCATCGCCAACGCGGGCGGCGTGAATCCGCGCGGATGCGCAGCGGCGCTGCAAGCGTTGGCCGCCGACCTGGGCGTGAGCGTGCGCATTGCCGTCGTGGAAGGCGACGACGTCACGCCGCTGCTGCCCGCGCTACGCGACGAGGGCGTGCGCGAGCTGCAAAGCGGCCGCCCCTTGCCCGACAAGGTGGTCAGCGCGAATGCGTATCTCGGCGCATTGCCGATCAAGGCAGCGCTGGATGCCGGCGCGCAGGTTGTCATTACGGGGCGATGCGTCGACAGCGCCGTCGCGCTCGGCGCGTTGATGCACCACTTCGGCTGGGCGATCGACGACTACGATCGACTCGCTGCCGGCAGCCTTGCCGGGCACATCCTTGAATGCGGCTGCCAAGGCGCGGGCGGCCTGCACACCGATTGGGAAGCCGTGCCCGACTGGGCGCACAGCGGCTATCCGATCGCCGAATGCCGGGCCGACGGCAGCTTCATCGTCACCAAGCCCGACGGCACGGGCGGGCTGGTGACGCCTGCGACCGTGGGCGAACAGCTGCTTTACGAAATCGGCGATCCCGCGCGCTATGTGCTGCCCGACGTCGTTTGCGATTTCACGCACGTGACGATGGCGCAGGCCGGCGAGCATCGCGTCGAAGTGCGGGGCGCACGCGGTCGCGCGCCCACGCCCGATTACAAGGTGAGCGCAACGTATGCCGACGGCTATCGCGCGACGGGTCAGCTCACTGTTGTCGGCATCGATGCCGATCGCAAGGCGCGCCGTACAGCCGAGGCGATTCTGGAGCGCACGCGCGGCCTGTTCCGCCAGCTCGGCCTGCCGGACTACAGCGCAACGCATATCGAGACGCTCGGCTCGGCGTATCTGTTCGGGCCGCATCAGCCGGACGCGCCCCGCTTTGAATCGGTGATGTGGCTGGCGGTGACGCATCCGAACAAGCAGGCGTTGGAGTTGTTCGCGCGCGAAATCGCCCCGGCCGGCACGTCGTGGGCGCCCGGCACGACCGGCGCCGGCGGGCGGCCAAGCGTGGTGCCGGCCATCAAGCAATACGCCTTCCTGATCGACAAGGCGCGCGTGCAGCCGCGCGTGACGTTGCTGGGTGAGGAAGGCTTCGACATTGCCGTGCCGACGGGTGGCGCTGCGCTGGAAGCATCCGCTGTCGCGCCGGCATCGGCTGCATTGCCGCCCGGTCCGACGCGGGACGTGCCGCTCATCGAACTCGCCTACGCGCGCAGCGGCGACAAGGGCGACACCTCCAATATCGGCGTTATCGCGCGTCGGCCTGAAGACCTGCCATTGCTGCGCGCGCAGCTGACCGCTGAGGCCGTCGCCGCGTACCTCGCGCACGTCGTGAAGGGGCGCGTGACGCGCTACGACTTGCCCGGCATCCACGCGCTCAATTTTGTGTGCGAGCAGGCACTGGGCGGTGGCGGCATGGCGTCGTTGCGCAACGACCCGCTCGGCAAGGGCATGGCGCAGGTGCTGCTGACGATGCCGGTGCGCGTGCCGGTCGACCCCATTTGAACGACGAGGCGATCATGTTCCCAGGCCTGCTGCCGTCTGCGCGCTTTGGCGCCGATCACGACGCCGATCACGATACGTTTCGCGAAACCGTGCGCCGCTTTGTCGACAAGGCCGTGCTGCCGAACATCGATGCGTGGGAAGAGGCCGAGACGTTTCCGCGTGCGCTGTATCGGGAAGCGGCGGATCTTGGCTTGCTCGGCATCGGTTTCCCCGAGGAATACGGCGGCACGCCGGGCGACCTGTTCCTTGAACTGGCGATGATCGAAGAACTGACACGCGCTGCCAGCGGTGGCCTGCTTGCTTCGCTGTTCAGCCATACGATCGGCGCGCCGCCCATCGTTGCTGGCGGATCGGCCGAGCTGAAGGCGCGCGTGTTGCCGGCGATTCTGTCGGGCGAGAAGATCAGCGCGCTCGCCATCACCGAACCCTCGGGTGGGTCTGACGTCGCCAACCTTGCCACGCGCGCGGTGCGCGACGGCGATCACTACATCGTCAACGGCAGCAAGATCTTCATCACCTCCGGCATGCGCGCCGATTACATCACCGTGGCGGTGCGCACCGGCGGGGCGGGCGCGGGCGGCATCTCGGTGCTGCTGGTGAAAGGTGACACGCCGGGCCTGACGCGCACGCCGCTCAAGAAGATGGGCTGGTGGTGCTCCGACACCGCGCAACTGCATTTCGATGATTGCCGCGTGCCTGTCGCCAACCTGCTCGGCGCAGAAAACCGCGGCTTCGAGCTGGTCATGCGCAACTTCAACCACGAACGCCTGGCGCTGGCGATGCAGGCCTACGGCCTGGCGCGCACGTGCCTGACCGAAGCCGTGGAATGGGCCACCCAGCGCGAAACCTTCGGCAAGCGCCTCGTGCAGCATCAGGTGGCGCGCCAGAAACTGGTGGCGATGGCCACGCGCATCGAAGCCACGCGCGCCTTGCTTGAAGACCTGATGCGGCGCATGCAAGCCGGCGATGCACCGGTCGCGCAGCTGTGCATGCTGAAGAACTTCGCCACGCAGAGCCTGCAGTTCTGCGCCGACACGGCCGTGCAACTGCTCGGCGGCATGGGCTTCATGCGCGGCACCAAGTCGGAGCGCATCTATCGGGAAGTGAAGGTCTACATGATCGGCGGCGGCGCGGAGGAAGTCCTCAGCGACCTTGCCGCGCGCCAGCTCGGCTGGGCCTAAGGGCCTAAGGGGCCAGCGCGCGCATTCAGCATTCAGGGAGAGAACCATGTATCGCTCAGTCTTTCGACCGGGGCTGTTCCAGGGGCAGGTGACCGTGGTGACGGGCGGCGGCAGCGGCATCGGCCGGTGCACGGCGCATGAGCTGGCATCGCTGGGCGCGGCCGTCGCGTTGGTGGGGCGCAATGCAGAGAAGCTCGCGGCGGTGCGCACGGAGATCGTCGAAGCCGGCGGCACCGCGCACGCCTACGTCTGCAACATCCGCGACGAGGCCGCCGTGCAAGCGACCGTCGCGCACATCTACGGCGAACACGGCCGCATCGACGCGCTGGTCAACAACGCGGGCGGGCAGTTTCCGGCGCCGCTCAAGGACATTTCGGCCAAGGGCTGGGAAGCCGTCGTGCAGACAAACCTGACGGGCGGCTTCCTGATGGCGCGCGAATGCCTCAACCAGGCGATGCAGCAGCGCGGCGGCGCCATCGTCAATATCGTGGCGGACATGTGGGGCGGCATGCCGAACATGGGTCACTCCGGCGCCGCGCGGGCAGGCATGGTGAACTTGACGGAGACGGCCGCATTCGAGTGGGCGCAGTACGGCGTGCGTGTGAACGCGGTGGCGCCCGGCTACGTGGCGTCGTCGGGCATGGATGCGTATCCGTCGTGGATGGCCGAGACCATCCGCAGCATGCCGTCGACGGTGCCGCTCGGGCGCTTTGCCACCGAGGCGGAAGTGTCGTCGGCCATCGTGTATCTGCTCTCGGAGGCGGCGGCATTCATCACCGGCACGACGCTGCGCGTGGACGGCGGCCGGCCGAACGTGCGGCCAGGTTCACCGATGCCGGCACCGCGGCATGGCGCCGAGCCGTTCAACGGTTTTCACCTGGCCGTGACGCCGCACGTGCTGCAAGACGAGGAGGACCGCAATGCCGGCGCTTGAATCGCGCATCGTGCCGCAGAGCGACGCGTATCGGCAGAACCATGCTGCGCTCGCGGAGCGCGTCGGCCAGTTGCGCACGCTGGAGAACCGCACGCGCGACAAGTCCGAAGCCTCGCGCGTGCGCTTCGAACAACGCGGGCAACTGTTGCCGCGCGACCGGTTGGGCCGCCTGCTCGACGCCGGTGCGCCGTTTCTGGAGCTGTCGACGCTGGCGGGTTTTTGCCTCGATCACGCCGACCCGGCGCGCTCCATTCCTGGCGGCGGCCTCATTGCGGGCATCGGCTGGGTGAGCGGCGTGCGCGCGATGATCATCGTTGACGACGCGGGCATCGACGCAGGCGCGGTGCAGCCGATGGGCATCGAGAAGTTCCAGCGCGCGCAGGCCATTGCGCTGGAGCAGAAGCTGCCGTTCATCCACCTCGTCGAATCGGCCGGCGCCAACCTGCTGACGTATCGCGTGGAGACCTTCATCCACGGCGGCAGCGGTTTCTATTGGCTCGCGCGGCTGTCGGCGGCGGGCATTCCGGTGATCAGCGTGGTGCATGGGTCGAGCACGGCGGGCGGCGCCTACATGCCCGGGCTGTCGGACTACGTGGTGATGGTGCGCGACCGGGCGCGCGCGTTCCTCGCCGGCCCGCCGTTGCTGAAAGCCGCCACGGGCGAGATCGCCACCGAAGAGGAACTGGGCGGCGCCGAGATGCACGCCACCACTTCCGGCCTGGCCGAATACCTGGCCGAAGACGATGCCGATGCGCTGCGCATCGCGCGCGAAGTTGTTGCTGCGCTCGACTGGAACCGCGATGTGCCGGCACCGGACAGGCCATACGCGCCGCCGCGCTTTGATGACGAAGAACTGCTTGGCATTGCGCTGACCGATCATCGCAAACCGCTCGACATGCGCGAGGTGATTGCACGCATTGCAGACGGGTCGGACTTCCTGGAGTTCAAGCCCGACTACGGCCCCGGCACCGTCACCGGGCATGCGGCCATCTGCGGCATGCGCGTTGGCGTCATCACGAACAACGGGCCGCTGGACCCGGCGGGCGCCACCAAGGTGGTGCACTTCATCCAGGCGTGCTGCCAGTCCGACACGCCGCTGCTGTATCTGCAAAACACCACCGGCTTCATCGTCGGCAAGGCGTCGGAGCAGGCCGGCATGATCAAGCATGGCTCGAAGATGATCCAGGCCATGGCCAACGCCACCGTGCCGCGCATCACCGTGCATTGCGGTGCGTCGTTCGGGGCGGGCAACTACGGCATGTCGGGGCGCGGCTTCTTTCCGGATTTCTGCTTCAGCTGGCCCAACGCCAAGACGGCCGTGATGGGCGCAGAGCAGGCCGCCGGCACGATGGCGACGGTGATGGCCGCGAGCATGCAACGCAAGACGCAGACCGTCGACCACGACGCCATCGAAGCGATGCGCGCCAAGGTCATCGACACGTTCGAGCGGCAGTCCGACGCGTTCACTATTTCGGGCCGGCTGCTGGACGACGGCGTGATCGACCCGCGCGATACGCGCAAGGTGCTCGCCTGCGTGCTGTCCGTCTGCGACGAGGCCCGCAGGCGAACGCTGCATCCGATCCAGTTTGGCGTTGCGCGCCCGTAGCGCCACCCCGAAATCCATACTCGAAACAGCCAGCACACCAGGACAACGGAGCGAGACACCATGCACTTCACCCACGAACACCAGGAACTGCAGCGCAACCTGAAACGCTTCATCGACAGCGACATCAACCCGTACGTGGATGAATGGGAAGCGGCCGAGATGTTTCCTGCCAAGCAGCTCTTCAAGAAGATGGGCGAGCTGGGTTTTCTCGGCATCGCCAAGCCCACCGAATTCGGCGGCCTGGGGCTCGACTATTCGTATGCGATGGCGATGGCCGAGACGCTCGGGCACATCCACTGCGGCGGCGTGCCGATGGCGATTGGCGTGCAGACCGACATGGCAACGCCCGCCCTGGCACGCTTCGGTTCGGACGAACTGCGCGCACAGTTTCTGGCCCCCGCCATCAGCGGCGATGCGGTGGCCTGCGTGGGCGTATCGGAGCCGAGCGCCGGCTCCGACGTGGCAAGCATCAAGACCACCGCGCGCAAGGACGGCGACGACTACATCATCAACGGCAGCAAGATGTGGATCACCAACAGCCTGCAAGCGGACTGGATGTGCCTGCTGGCCAACACGTCCGATGACCCGGCCCACCGAAACAAGTCACTCATCATCGTGCCGATGAACACGAAGGGCGTGTCGATCGGCAAGAAGATCCGCAAGATCGGCATGAATTCATCAGACACGGGCCTCATCTACTTTGACGACGTGCGCGTGCCGCAGCGCTACCGCATCGGCGAGGAAGGCAGGGGCTTCACGTACCAGATGCTGCAGTTCCAGGAAGAGCGCCTGTGGGCCGCGGCCAGCAGCCTGGCGACGATGACGATGTGCATCGAGACCACCGTCGAGTACGCACGTGAGCGCAAGCTCTTCGGCGCCAGCCTGCTCGACAACCAGTGGGTGCACTTCAAGCTGGCCGAGCTGAAGACGGAGGTGGAAGCGCTGCGCGCGCTCACGTATCGCGCATGCGACCTGTACATCAACGGGCAGGACGTCACGGAGCTGGCATCGATGGCCAAGCTCAAGGCCGGGCGCCTCGCGCGCATCGTGCCCGACGCCTGCCTGCAGTTCTGGGGCGGCATGGGCTTCACGTGGGACAACCCGGTCTCGCGCTATTACCGCGACGGCCGCCTGGGCTCGATTGGCGGCGGCGCGGACGAGGTGATGCTCGGCATCATCTGCAAATACATGAACACGCTGCCGGGCAAGAAGGGCTAACGCGATGGCCGCCCCGCATGCCGCCTTCCGCTCGGTCCTCATCGCCAACCGGGGCGAGATCGCCTTGCGCATCATGCGCACGGCGCGTCGCCTTGGCATGCGCACCGTTGCCGTGTATTCCGACGCTGACCGCGATGCGCCGCATTGCCGCGCCGCCGATCTCGCGTTGCCGATTGGCGCATCGCAACCGCAGGCTTCGTACCTGAACATTGCGGCGTTGCTGGAGGCGGCGCGCAAGTCGGGTGCACAGGCGGTCCATCCAGGCTATGGCTTCCTGGCGGAGAGTGATGCCTTTGCCGGCGCATGCGCGGATGCCGGCCTCGTGTTCATTGGCCCACCCGCAGATGCCATCCGCGCAATGGGCAACAAGGCCGGCGCCAAGCGCCTCATGGAAGCCGCCGGCGTGCCGTGCGTGCCGGGCTATCAAGGCGAAGATCAATCCGTCGGGCGCATGGCGCAGGAAGCCGCACGGATCGGCTACCCGGTGATGATCAAGGCGGCCGCTGGCGGCGGTGGGCGCGGCATGCGGCGCGTGGACCACGCGGAGGAGTTTGAGGCGGCGCTGCAGTCCGCGCGCTCGGAAGCGGAGAACGCGTTTGGCTCGGGCGAGTTGATCCTCGAAAAAGCCATCGTTGAGCCGCGCCATATCGAGATTCAAGTCTTTGCCGATGCGCACGGCAATGTGGTCCACCTCGGCGAGCGCGATTGCTCGGTGCAGCGCCGTCATCAGAAGGTGATCGAAGAATCGCCGTCGCCCGCCGTATCGGCCGAACTGCGTGCGCGCATGGGCGCGGTGTCGGTGGCGGCGGCACGCGCCATCGGCTACGTGGGCGCGGGCACGCTGGAATTCCTGCTCGCCCCGGACGGCGCGTTCTACTTCATGGAGATGAACACGCGCCTGCAAGTCGAGCATGCGGTGACCGAAGCGATCGTCGGCGTCGATCTGGTCGAGTGGCAGTTGCGCGTGGCGCTGGGCGAGCCGCTGCCGCTTGCGCAAGACGCCATCGATGCACGCCGCGCGCAAGGCGGGCACGCCATCGAAGTACGGCTGTGCGCAGAAGACCCGCAGCAGAATTTCCTGCCGCAGAGCGGCACCGTCGCCCGCTGGCGTGCGCCCGAAGAGGTGCGCACGGACCATGCGTTGGCCGACGGGCTCGTCGTCTCGCCTTACTACGACTCGATGCTCGCCAAGATCGTCGCGCACGGCACCGACCGCGCCGATGCCTGCCGGCGTCTTGCGCGCGCCTTGGACGATTGCCTGCTGCTTGGCTTGCCGACCAACCGAGCGTTTCTGCGCGATTGCGTGGCGCATCCGGCCTTCCTTGCCGGCGACGTGTCGACGGCGTTCATCGACCGCCATTTCCCGGCGGCGACGCGGCAGGCGGCCGTACCCGATGCAGCGGTCTGCCAGGCGGCTGCCGTGCTGCTCACGCATCTGCGTGAAGACACTGCACGCCGCTATCCCGCAGAACTGCATGGGTGGGCCAGCAGCCGCACCTATCCCACGCTGTGCCGCTTCACGCTCGACGGTGAAGCGATCGACATGCGCGTGCGTGCGCTCGGTGCGCAGCAATGGGAGCTGACCTGGGACGGCGGTGCCACGCAGGTGGCGCTTGTGTCTGAGGGCGACCGTCGCGTCACGCTGGTGCTGGGCGACACATTTCACGCGGTTGATTACGCCGTCATGGCCGGCGCTTGCCACTTCGTGCTGAATGGCATCGAACACGCCGCCATCGATACCACCTACGCCAAGGCCGAGCGCAGCGGCGCGCAAACCGGCAACGGCCGCATCAGCGCACCGATGAACGGCCGCGTGGTTGCGGTGCACGTAGCCGAAGGCGAGGCCGTCAGCGCGGGTCAGGTGCTGCTGGTGGTGGAGGCGATGAAGATGGAGCACAGCATTGCCGCGCCGCTCGCAGGCGAGGTGAGGGGCCTGTTCACCCAGGTCGGGGCACAGGTTGCGCCCGGTGGGTTGCTGATGGAGATTGCCGCGGCCTGACGGTTCGGCCGTCATCCTGCTCCATCGTTTCGTCGTGCAGTTCGTGCCATTCGTGCGGTCAATGCGGTCCATGCAGTCCACAGGAGACGTCTCATGTCCGAAGCCACGCCAGACACCACGCTTGAAGCCAACCTGCTGAACCGGGTGGCGCTGGGCGACACGTTGCATCGCAGTGCCCGCAAATTCGGCGCGAAGGTCGCGCTGGTGGACGGCCCGCGCCGCATGACGCATGGCGAACTCAATGCAGACAGCAATCGCTATGCGCATGCGCTGCTTGCAAGCGGCCTCAAGCCCGGCGACAAGGTTGCGATGGTGTGTGGCAACTCGGCGCAGTTCCTGGTGGCCGCGTACGGCATTCTCAAGGCGGGGCTGGTGTGGGTGCCGATCAACGCAATGCTCGGGCCGGAGGATGTGCGCTACATCCTCGAACATGCCGAGGCGCGGCACGTGGTGATCGACGCGACGCTGTATCCGACGCTGCGCGACACGCTGGCGGCGCTCGGGCTCCCAGCGCACCAATGCTTCGGTGAACCCGCTGCTGACGGGCCGCAAACGGTGGAGCAAGCGTCGCAAGGCCACGCCGATACGCTGCCCGCCGTGGTGATCGACGACCGCGATCTCGCGCTCATCATGTACACCAGCGGCACGACCGGGCGGCCAAAGGGTGCCATGCACTCACACCGCTCAGTGCATGCCGCGCTGATGTCCAACGTCGCCAGCCTGAATCTGAACGAGACCGACGTGTTCTCGTGCCTGCTGCCGATGTTCCACTGCGCGCAGTTCGCGACGGCTGCGTCCGCGATGATGGTGGGCGCCACGCTTGTCATCCAGCGCGGCTTTGATCCGGCGGCGCTGCTCGATGCGATTGCCAGCGAGCGCATCACGCAACTGTTCGGCCTGCCGCTCATGTACGCCGCGTTGCTGCACCATCCGCTGCGTGCACAGCGGGACCTTTCCAGCCTGCGCCTGTGCCTCTATGCGATGGCGCCGATGGCCAAGCCGCTGCTCGAACGCCTGATTGCCGAGGTGTGCCCCAACTTTGCCCTGGGCTCCGGGCAGACCGAAATTTTTCCGATGACGATGTACTTCGCGCCCGACCAGCAACTGCAGCGCACCGGCAACTATTGGGGCCAGCCCTGCATGGTGAACGAAGCAGCGGTGATGGACGATCAAGGCAATCTGCTCGGCCCGAACCAACTGGGCGAGATCGTGCACCGCGGCCCCAACGTCATGCTCGGCTATTACAAGGACCCGCAGGCCACGGCCAACGCGCGCCGTTTCGGCTGGCACCACACGGGCGACCTCGGGATGTGGGATGCCGACGGCCAGCTTCAGTTCAAGGACCGCATCAAGGACATGATCAAGACCGGCGGCGAGAACGTCCCTTCGGTCAAGGTGGAAGAAGTGTTGCTACGGCACCCGGCCGTGGCGAACGCTGCAGTGGTCGGCTTGCCGCACGCGCACTGGGTGGAAGCGGTGGCGGCGTTTGTCTGCCTCAAGCCCGATGCACAGGCCGATGCCGCCGCGCTGCAGGCGCATTGTCGGGCGCATCTCGGCAGCTTTGAGGTGCCCAAGCACATCGCCGTGGTCGACAAGCTGCCCATGACTGCGACCGGCAAGATCCAGAAGCACGTGCTGCGCACTGCCAACCAGACGCTGTTCGAGGGCGATGCGCGTTAAGGAGCGCTAAGCCGCCGGCTGGGGCGGCGTACGCAGGATGAACAGCACCGCCTGATCGGCGAGTGCATCGATGCTGATGCCCGCGCCGGCCTGATACCACTGCGCCGTCCAGTTCAGCGCACCGAACATCAGCAGCCGATCGACGGGCGTCGGCTGGGCCCATTCCCCCGAGGCGCGCAGTCGATCGATCACGCGCGTCCAGATGTCTTCGTACCGATCCTTGAGCGCGATGATGCGTTCCTGTGCCTGCGCATCGAGCGAGCGCCATTCGTACAGCATCACCGGAATGAAATCCTGGTTCGGCGCGAGCAGCGTGTAGAGGTGTGCGCGCACAAGTTGGCGCATGGCCTCGCGCGGCGGCAGGTGGTCGATATCGATGGCTTCGATGTCGGCCAGCGCGACGGTCAGGCCGTGCTCGATCACCGCCTGCAGGATGTCCTGCTTGGTCTTGAAGTAATAGAACCAGCTGCCTGCATGCACGCCCGTGGCGGCGGCAATGTCGCGCACCGTGGTGTTGCCGTAGCCCTTCTCGCGGAACAGCCTGGCCGATTGCTCGATCAGCGCGCGGCGCAGGCCCTCGTTGGCATCCTGCGCGGGGCGGCCGCGTTTGCGGCGCGGTGCTTCGGCTTCAGAGGCGGTGTCGGCGGCAGATTCGGGCGGGTTGGGTGTGGCGGGTTTCGGCATGCCCTGGGCAGGAGAAGAGGCGTCGATGCATTGTAGCGGGGCATCACCACCGCGCGGCACGTCAATCGCGGTTCAGGATGCGGCCGTGTTCGACGGTGGCGGCGCCCGCCTTGACCAGCGCCGCAATCGCGGCATCCAGCAGCGTCTCCATCGATTGGCTCGCGAAGAAGCGCGCTTGCAAGCGCGGCATCAGCGTGGTCTGCGTGAACCACGCGAACAGCGCGTCGTGCGACAGCGCCTGCTGCTCCAGCAGCTTGAACTTCACCAGCACGCGGATGGCGTGCAGCGCGTTGCGCTCGGGGTCTGCGCGCAGATAGGCGAGGCGCCCCAGCGACGCGTCAATTGCGGCATTGACGTTGGTGAATGGCCGGCCGTGTCCGGGGATCACCACGCGCGCGTCGAGTTGCGCGATGCGCTCAAGAATGGCCTGCTGCTCGGCAAAACCGCTTTCGCCTTCCAGCTCGGGAAAGATCACGCCAAAGCCGCGTTCCCACAGGGCGTCGGCCGAGATCAGCACGCGCGTGTCGGGGTTGAAGAGGATGACCGCGTGCGGGTCGTGCCCGGGTGCGCTGATGACCTGCCAGTCGAAGCCGCCCAGTCGCGCGGTCATGCCGTCGGCCAGGGCTGCGTCGGCATCGTTGTGGGGCAGCGTGAAGCGCGCGCATTCCTGCCCGGTGGGGCCGTAGCTGAGGGCGTCGGTATCCCAGCGGCGCACGTCGTCGATCTGCGCGGCGGGCACGCGTGTATGGCTGCCGTAGATGCCCTGCAGCGCTGCATTGCCGCCGCAGTGGTCGGAATGCAGGTGCGTGTTTAGCAGACGGCGCAGCGGCTTGCCTTGCAGCGCGTGCTGCACCAGCGCGACGGTTTGTGGGGCGTGCGTCAGATAGCCGCTGTCGACCAGCGCGCAACCACCGTGCGCTTCGTCATCGAAGAACAGGATGTTGTTGGACGACAGCCAGCCGCGCTCGAACACGCGCATCGAATCCGGAAGGGTGACGATGTCGTGTTCGGCCATGGTGATCAGCGGTCAGGCGCAGGGCGCGTCGTTGAGCCAGGCGCAGGCGCGCTCGGGCAAGGTTTTCCACACGGCCAGACGAGCTGCGTCGTTCATGGTCGA
Organism: Ralstonia edaphi; assembly: GCF_958350185.1. Lineage (NCBI taxonomy): Bacteria > Pseudomonadati > Pseudomonadota > Betaproteobacteria > Burkholderiales > Burkholderiaceae > Ralstonia > Ralstonia edaphi. The sequence continues at coordinate 463,492 of NZ_CATWHI010000003.1, read as the reverse complement.
CCACGCGGCAATTTCGTCGATCGTGCGCATGCAGCCGATGCACAGGCCGCGCGCGTCGTCCATCTTGCAGACGTTGATGCACGGCGACGACACCGGCTGCGCACGCTCCGCCTGCTGGCGGCTGTTGCGCAACTTGCCGAGCGACAGCTTCAGTTGCGCGCGGGTGCAGGCGTCCATGCTTGGGCGATCAGTTGCGCTGGGCGATGTCGGCCACGGGCGCGCCGGTCATCGCTTCCAGCTCGGCGGGTGTAAGGTTGAACACGGCATGCGGGTGGCCGGCCGCGGCCCACACGCTGTCGTACTGGAACAGGTCTTGGTCGAGCAGCATCACGGGTTTGACCGCATGGCCGACCGGGCACACGCCGCCGATGGCGTAACCGGTCTTCTCGCGCACGAACTTCGCATCGGCCTTGGCGAGCGCGCCCACGTGCGCGGAAACCTTTGCCTCGTCGACACGATTGGTGCCGCTGGCGATCACCAGCACCGGCACGTCGTCTTCTGCGCGGCGGAAGATGATCGACTTGGCAATCTCGGCCACGGAGCAGCCCAGGCCGGCAGCCGCTTCAGCGGAGGTCTTGCCGGTGGCCGGTAGCATCACGATGGCTTTTTCGTAGCCGAGCGTGCGGAGGTGGTCGGCCACACGTTGGGCGGATTCCGGCAGGGGGGCGTTCGTATCGGTAGCGGTCATCGTCGTGTTTCTGGATGGAGTTTCAGATGCAGGCCTGGGCGATCTGGTCCTGCAGCTTGAGCAGCAGCGCGCGGCCCGCACGCGAGGCAGTCGGGCGGCCGATGGCCTGCGAGATGAAGTCGCCCGCAAGCACAACCTTGTCGAGGTCGATGCCGGTGCGGATGCCCAGGCCGTGCAGCAGGTACAGCACATCTTCGGTGGCGACGTTGCCGGTCGCGCCCTTGGCATACGGGCAGCCGCCCAGCCCCGCCACCGACGCGTGGAAGATCGCGATGCCGACTTCCAGGCTGGCGAGGATGTTGGCCAGCGCCTGGCCGTACGTGTCGTGGAAATGGCCCGAGAGGCGGTCGATCGGGAACGTCGCCGCGGCGGCTTCCATCACGGTTTTCACCTGCCCGGCCGTGCCCACGCCGATGGTGTCGGCAATGTCGATCTCGTCGCAACCCAGATCGGCCATGCGCTTGATGACATCCACCACCGACGACACCGGCACCTCGCCCTGATACGGGCAGCCCAGCGAACACGAGATCGACCCGCGCACGCGAATGCCCGCATCCTTGGCGGCCTTGGCCACCGGCACAAAGCGTTGGATCGATTCCGCAATCGAGCAGTTGATGTTCTTCTGTGCAAAGGCCTCGCTGGCGGCGCTGAAGATCACGATCTCATCCGCGCCCGCTGCGGCCGCGCCTTCGAAGCCCTTCATGTTGGGCGTGAGCACGGAGTACAGCGTGCCCGGCCGGCGCTGGATGCGCGCCATCACGTCGGCGCCATCGGCCATCGCCGGCACCCATTTGGGCGACACGAACGAGGCGGCTTCCACATTGACGAAGCCGGCGTCGGACAGCCGGTTCACCAGCTCGACCTTGGTATCCGTCGAGACCGGCGACTTCTCGTTCTGCAGACCATCGCGCGGGCCGACCTCGACCACCTTCACAAAATTCGGCATGCTCATCTCAGTACCCTCGTTGCAGATCGACGATGCCGGCAATCGGCTCGCCCGCTTCCAGCGCGCGGATCTTGCGCGCGATCTGGGCAATGCTGACCTCGCGCAGTGTCAGCGCCGAAATGTGCGGCGTGATGTGGATGCGCGGTTCGGTCCAGAAAGGGTGGTCGGCAGGCAGCGGCTCGGTGCGGAACACGTCGAGCGCGGCGCCGGCAACATGCCCGCTGCGCACCGCGGCCAGCAGGTCGTCTTCCACCACATGCTTGCCGCGCGCCACGTTGACGACGAACGCGCCCGGCGCGAGTTGAGCCAGCAGTTTCGCGTCGATCACGTTTTCGGTGTCGGCCGTCAGCGGCAGCACGTTCACCAGCACCCGCGTGCCGGCGAGAAAGCCCGGCAGGGCATCGCTGCCCGCGCGGCAATCGACGCCATCGACGTGCTTGGCGGAGCGGCTCCAGCCGCGCACCGGAAAGCCGAAGCCTGCCAGCGTCTTGGCGATGTGCGTGCCCAGCACGCCCAGGCCGAGCACGCCGACGACGAATTCGTCGCGGTTGAACGGCTTGAGGAAGCGCCACATCTTCGCTTGCTGCTGACGCTCGTATTCGTCGAGCCGGCGGAAAAAGCGCAGCACGGCGTGCGTGACGTACTCGCCCATCTGCGCGGCCATGCCGGCGTCGTCCAGCCGGACGATCGGCAGGCCTTCGGGAATCGCGTCGGGCGATTGCGCGCGCAGGCCCAGGATCGCATCGACGCCCGCACCGAGGTTGAACACGGCGCGCAGGTCGCGGCGATCGCGCAGCATGTCGGCGGGCGGTTGCCACACCACGGCGTAGTCCGCATCCCGCGCCGCACCTTGCTCCCACACCGATAGCCGCGCCTCGGGCAGTGCCTGCGCAAAACCATCGAGCCAGGGTTGGGGCTTGCCGTCGGGCGTGTAGATCTGGATGTGCATGTGGGGCGACTTCAGTGCGGATGATTGACGTATACGTCAAGCAGTGTAGCAGGGGCCGCCAAGGCGTGTGGCGGCCCCCTCAAGCGTTATTCGGCGGTCATTCGGGCGTCATTCCGCCGGCTTGAACGCCAGCAGCTGCACACCTTCCGTCACCTGATCGCCCACGCCATACAACACCGATTCGACGACGCCGTCGGCCGGTGCGGTGAGCGTGTGCTCCATCTTCATGGCTTCCATGACGACCAGCGGCGCGCCCTTGGTGACGGTCTGCCCGGGCGCGGCCAGTACGGCGATGACCTTGCCGGGCATCGGCGCCGTGAGCTTGCCGCCTTCGTCATCGGCTTCGCCGGCATGGGCAAGCGGGTCGTGACGCTCGAGCGTCCAGTGCGCGCCACCGGTGAAGACGTGGAAGGCATCGCCATCGGCGTGCACCTGGCCGGTCGCCTTGTGCGTGCCGAGCGTGACGGTGAAGGTCTCGGCATGGCGCTGCGAGGTGAAGGGCGCTTCGCTGCCGCCAGCTTTCAGCCGCGAGCCGTCGCGGCCGTAGATGAGGGTCGCGTCGATGGACTGATCGCCATGCGTGAAACGCAGCGTGCGCTCAGCAGCACCGTTCAGCCGCCAGCCGCTGCCGCGTGCCCACGGCGAATGCGGGTCGCGCGTGTCGGTGCGCAGGCTGCGCGCCTCGCGGGCGAGCAGCGCTGCCACGGCCAGGGCGATGGCGTCTTGCGGCACGTCCGGTGCTGCAGGGAACAGCGTGTCGTGATTGCGCGCGATCAGGCCGGTATCCAGATCGGCGGTCGCAAACGGCTTCGATGCAACAAGCCGGCGCAGGAATGCCACGTTGGACGACAGCCCCACCAGGTGGAAGCTGCCCAGCGCCTGCAGCATGCGCGCGAGCGCTTCGTCACGGTCACGGCCCCAGACGATCAGCTTGGCGATCATCGGGTCGTAGTACGGGCTGATGGCGTCGCCCTCGCGCACGCCAGCGTCGATGCGCACGGCGGCGGGTTCGCCATTGGCTTGCGCGCCGACGGTGAACTCCACGGCTGCCGGCGTGCGCAACACCTTCAGCGTGCCGATGGAGGGCAGGAAATCGCGGTCGGGGTTTTCAGCGTAAATGCGTGCTTCGAGCGCGTGGCCGTGGATGTGCAGTTCGTCCTGCGTGCGCGGCAGCGGCTCGCCGGAGGCGACGCGCAATTGCCATTCGACGAGGTCTTCGCCCGTGATCATTTCGGTGACCGGGTGCTCGACCTGCAGGCGCGTGTTCATCTCCATGAAGTAGAACGTGCCGTCTTCGTCGACGATGAATTCGACCGTGCCGGCGCCCACGTAGCCCACGGCGCGCGCGGCAGCCACGGCGGCTTCGCCCATCGCGCGGCGACGCTCCAGCGTCATGCCCGGGGCGGGCGCTTCTTCCAGCACCTTCTGGTGGCGGCGCTGCACGGAGCAATCGCGCTCGAACAGATAGACGGCATTGCCAAGGCTATCTGCGAAGACCTGGATTTCAATGTGGCGCGGGCGGGTGAGGTATTTCTCGATCAGCACGCGGTCGTCGCCAAAACTGGACGACGCCTCACGCTTGACCGACGCTAGCGACGCTTCGAACGCGTCGCCCGATTCCACCACGCGCATGCCCTTGCCGCCGCCGCCGGCGCTTGCCTTGATGAGGACGGGATAGCCAATGCGATCGGCCTGCGTGCGCAGGAAGGCCGCGTCCTGGTTGTCGCCGTGGTAGCCGGGGACGAGCGGCACGCCCGCCGTTTCCATCAGCGCCTTGGCCGCGCTCTTGCTGCCCATGGCTTCGATGGCCGAGGCCGGTGGGCCGACGAAGATGATGCCGGCGTCTGCGCAGGCTTTTGCGAAGGCTTCGTTTTCCGAGAGGAAGCCGTAGCCGGGATGGACGGCTTGCGCGCCCGTGGCGCGTGCGGCTTCGAGGATGCGGTCGGCGCGCAGGTAGCTGTCGCGGGCGGCAGGTTCACCGATGTGGATGGCTTCGTCGCAGGCCGCGACGTGGCGGGCGTTGGCGTCGGCATCGGAGTAGACCGCGACGGTGCGGATGCCGAGCTTGCGGCAGGTGGCGGCGACCCGGCAGGCGATTTCGCCTCGGTTGGCGATGAGGAGCTTGGTGATCATGGTGTTGTTACGTCTCCTGGTTTTGGTTTTGCACTTGTGGTGCATTCCTTGTTTCATCCCCTGCCGGGGCTGAGTCACTTTCTTTGTCTTGCCAAAGAAAGTAACCAAAGAAAGGCGCGCCCGAGATGGCGACCCCTTCCTTGAATTTGTGTAACCGGGCGGAGAGGGAGGCAAACTCGCTTCGCTCAGACAAGCCTCCCTCTTTTTTCCGCCCGCTTACACAAATTCAAGGCGCCATCTAGGGCAGGGTACGGCCACACAATCTGTGTGCTGACCTGGCTGGCTCTTGTTTGCTGCTGTGTTGCTCGCTTTGCTTCGCGTTGTGCTGCCGGTTCCTACTGCACTCGTGGCCGATGGTTTGGCCGTTGACTTTTCTGCCCTAGATGGCGCCTTAAATTTCTGTTGCAGAGAGGAAAAAGAGAGGAGGCTGTTTGAGCGAAGCGAGTTTGCCTCCTCTCCCTCTCTGCGACATAAATTCAAGGAATCCTTCGCCATCTCGGGCGCGCCTTTCTTTGCTTACTTTCTTTGGCAAGACAAAGAAAGTGAGTCGGCCCCGGCAGGGGACGAAAGGGAGGCAGACCACCAACAAAAAACCAAGACCCACCCCCACAAAAAAGCATCAGTCCGCAGGCGTAATGTCGATATGACAATGCGAAGACTGCGCCCCTGCATGCGATTCATGGTGCATGTGATCCTGCACCTCCACCCGCATCCCCAACCGCGCCAGCAGCTTCCGATCCGCATCGGCCTCCGGGTTATCCGTCGTCAGCAGCTTCTCGCCATAGAAGATCGAGTTGGCGCCCGCCATGAAGCACAGCGCCTGCAGCGCATCGTCCATCGCCTCGCGGCCAGCGGAGAGCCGCACCATCGCCTTGGGCATCGTGATGCGCGCCACGGCAATCGTGCGCACGAAATCAAACGGGTCCAGTTCTTCGTTGCCCGCCAGCGGCGTGCCTTCCACCTTCACCAGGTTGTTGATGGGCACCGAGTCCGGATACGGCTCCATGTTCGCCAACTCGGCGATCAGGCCTGCACGCTCGTGCACCGATTCCCCCAAGCCGACGATGCCGCCGCAGCACACGTTGATGCCGGCGTCACGCACGTGCTCGAGCGTGTCGAGCCGGTCCTGATACGTGCGCGTGGTGATGATCTCGCCGTAGAACTCGGGCGCGGTGTCGAGGTTGTGGTTGTAGTAATCCAGGCCAGCTTCCTTCAACTGCGCGGCTTGTTCCTGCTTGAGCATGCCGAGTGTCACGCAAGTCTCCAGCCCCATCGCCTTCACGCCGCGCACCATATCGGCTACGGCGTCGAGCTGATGCGGCTTTGGGTTGCGCCACGCGGCGCCCATGCAGAAGCGGCTGGCGCCGTTTTGCTTGGCGCGCGATGCGGCTTCCAGCACTGCGTCGATCGGCATCAGCTTTTCAGCCTCGACACCCGTGTCGTAGCGCGCCGATTGCGGGCAGTACGAACAGTCTTCGGGGCAGCCGCCGGTCTTGATGGACAGCAGCGTCGACAGCTGAACCGCATTCGCATCAAAGTTCGCGCGGTGCACCTGCTGCGCCTGGAACAGCAGGTCGTTGAACGGCAGCGCGAACAGCGCTTCGATGGCTTCGCGGCTCCAGCGGGCGTTGGGATTCTGCCCCGGCGTGGGCGGCACCTTGGCGGCGTTCGGCACGAAGTTCAATGGGGTGGATTGCATGAGGACTTCCTTCAAGTGATGCGTGATTTCGTTGTTATGCGGGTCAGGCCGGCAGCAGCCAGTTCGGCTTGCGCTTGCCCAGGAAACTCTGCACGCCTTCGCGGCCTTCTTCCGAGGCGCGGATGGCGGCGATGCGCTCGGCGGTATCCGCCAGCAAGGCGTCGTTGACGGCGGCGCCAGCCACCTCACGCACGAGGCGCTTGCTCTCGCGAACGGCGTTCGGGCTGTTGGCGACGAGCGTGGCGGTGATGTCCGCCACCTTGGCGTCGAGGCCGTCTGCGCTCACCAGCTCATGCACGAGGCCGAGGCGATGCGCCTCTGCGGCGGAGAAACGTTCTGCGGTGATGAAGTAGCGGCGCGATGCCTGCTCGCCCAGCGCGCGGATCACGTATGGGCTGATGGTGGCCGGGATCAAGCCAAGCTTCGCTTCCGACAGGCAGAAGTTGGCCGTGTCGACAGCGACGACGATGTCGCACGCGGCGACCAGGCCGACGCCGCCGGCATACGTGTCGCCCTGCACGCGCGCGATCACGGGCTTGGGGCAGGTGTAGATGGCGCGCAGCATTTCGGCCAGGCGCAGGGCGTCGGCGCGGTTCTCGTCGTCGGAGTAGCCGGCCATCTTTTTCATCCAGTTCAGGTCGGCGCCCGCGCAGAACGCAGGGCCGTTGCCCGACAGGACGATGGCGCGCACGCTCGGCTCGTCGGCCAGCGCGCGGAACGCACCGGTCAGCTCGGCGATGACAGTCTCGTTGAAGGCGTTGCGCACGTCAGGCCGATTCAGCGTGAGCGTGGCGACGGTGCCGTTCTGTGCGAAGGCGAGGGTCTCGAAAGCGTTCATTCGGGGTCCTTGTTGGTGTCGGACTTGGGGTCGTCGGCCCCGGAAGCTTCAGCGGTGGGGCCGACCGGGCCTGCGGGCAAGCCGAGTTCGCGCAGGAAGGCGTCGACCTGCGGCAGCCAGATGGAAAGCCCTGCATGGCTGGCGAACATGCCGTGCGAGTCGTTCCGGAAGGTGCCGAAATCCACCAGCCGCCCTTTGCCGCCCGCACTTGTGTAGGCCGCGAACATCTTCTCGGGCATTGGCTTGGGCCAGTAGCTGTCGTTGTCGCCGTAGAACCAGAGCGACGGGTAGCGTGACTGGCGGCCGTACGTTTCAAAGGCGCGCACGAGGTTGCCCTCCCAGTCGACGCAGGTGTCGTTGCGCAGGCCCCCGGCAAAGTTCACCAGCCCACGCACGCCGGGGTAGGCGATGGTGCCGAAGGCGAGCGTGGTCAAACCGCCGTGCGACTGGCCCATGATCACGATGCGGTTGCGGTCCACGTACGGCTGCGCGGTCATGTAGTCGAGCGTGGCCACCACGTCTTCGGCCTGGACGATGCCGTTGGCCTCCACGTTGCACCCGCTGCCGATATACGCGCCGCCGGATTTGGAAAACCCCTGCCGCATCGGGATGGCCACCACGTAGCCGCGCGCGACCAGCGCCGCCGCCTGCTCACTGTAACGGGCACGTGCCTGGAATGCCGCCTTGCCGCGCGCCTTGCCGTGGTTGAGCACGATGAGCGGGAAAGGGCCGTCACCGGCCGGCTTGTAGACGGTCGTCTCCAGCTTGAGCGTGAAGATGCCCGCAGACTTGGGCACTTCCACGATGGTTTCGCTGATGCCCGGCGGCGCCGCTTCGCTCGCGTGCGCGACGGCAAGCAGCAGCGCGCAGCCAACGGCTGCCAAGGCGCTGCGCCACGTTCGCGCGGTGTTGCTGTTCACTGCAAATGTCCTGTTCGATGGGCGGTCCGCTTACATGCGGAACACGCCGAAGTTCATGTCGCCGATCGGCGCGTTCAGGCTGGCCGACAGGCCCAGGCCCAGCACGCTGCGCGTGTCGGCGGGGTCGATCACGCCGTCGTCCCACAGGCGCGCGCTGGCGTAGTACGGGTGGCCCTGACGCTCGTACTGATCACGGATCGGCGCCTTGAAGGCGGCTTCTTCATCCGCGCTCCACTGGCCGCCCTTGGCCTCGATGCCGTCGCGGCGCACGGTGGCGAGCACGCTGGCCGCCTGCTCCCCGCCCATCACCGAGATGCGCGCGTTCGGCCACATCCACAGGAAGCGCGGCGAATACGCGCGCCCGCACATACCGTAGTTGCCCGCGCCAAACGAACCGCCAATGATGACCGTGAACTTCGGCACCTGCGCCGTCGCCACCGCCGTCACCATCTTCGCGCCGTTCTTGGCGATGCCTTCGTTCTCGTATTTGCGGCCGACCATGAAGCCGGTGATGTTCTGCAGGAACACCAGCGGAATCTTGCGCTGGCAGCACAGCTCGATGAAGTGCGCGCCCTTGAGCGCCGCCTCCGAAAACAGGATGCCGTTGTTGGCGATGATGCCGACCGGGTAGCCCCAGATGCGCGCAAAGCCGCAGACCAGCGTCGTGCCGTAGCGTGCCTTGAATTCGTCAAAGGCCGAATCGTCGACGATGCGGGCGATGACTTCGCGCACGTCGAACGGCTTGCGCGTGTCGGTCGGGATCACGCCGTAGAGCTCTTCGGCTGCGTAGCGCGGTTCGACCGGCGCATGAATCTGCACCTGCTCGGGCTTGCGGCGGTTCAAGTGCGCGACGATGCTGCGGGCTTGCGCCAGCGCGTGCGAATCGTTGTTGGCGAAGTAATCCGCCACGCCGGACAGCCGCGTGTGCACATCGGCGCCACCGAGGTCTTCAGCGCTCACCACTTCGCCGGTCGCGGCCTTCACCAGCGGCGGGCCCGCCAGGAAGATCGTGCCCTGTTCCTTGACGATGATCGACTCGTCGCTCATGGCCGGCACATAGGCGCCGCCCGCCGTGCACGAGCCCATCACCACCGCGATCTGCGGAATGCCCTTGGCCGACAGGTTGGCCTGGTTGTAGAAGATGCGGCCGAAGTGGTCGCGGTCGGGAAACACGTCGTCCTGGTTCGGCAGGTTGGCGCCGCCCGAATCGACCAGGTAGACGCAGGGCAAGTGGTTCTGCTCGGCAATCTCCTGCGCGCGCAGGTGCTTCTTCACCGTCATCGGGTAATACGTGCCGCCCTTGACCGTGGCGTCGTTGCAGACGATCACGCATTCCTGCCCCGAGATGCGGCCGATGCCGGTGATGATGCCGGCGCCCGGTGCGGCGTCGTCGTACATGCCGTACGCGGCCAGCTGCGAGAACTCCAGGAACGGCGTGCCGGGGTCGAGCAGTTGCTGCACGCGGTCGCGCGGCAGCAGCTTGCCGCGTGCGAGGTGCTTGGCGCGGGCGTCGTCACCGCCGCCTTGGGCGATGCGCGCAACCTTGTCGCGCAAGTCGGCGACGAGCGCGCGCATGGCATCGGCGTTGGCCTTGAAGTCTTCAGCGCGGGGGTTCAGCTTGGTCTCTAGCGTCGGCATGGCAGCAGTGCGGGAAGGTCGGTGCGGTTCAGTCAGGGAAGGTGCCGTCGACGTACAGCCAACGGCCTTCGGCGGATTCAGCGCCGCTGGCGTCCAGGCGGACGAAGCGGCTGGTTTCGTGCAGGCGATGCGCGCGGCCGCCGACCTTGTAGCGCGCGACGAATTCCACCGTCGCGTGCGTGGCGTCTTGCGGCGTGTGGCGCTTGACGTCCAGGCCGAGCCAGCGCGTGGCGGCCGCGTCTGCTTCGCTGGTTTCCAGGTCGGCGGGGCAGGTAGACGGATGCCACGTGCGCCGCAGGTACGCCGTGTCGCCCAGCACATAGGCGCTGTAGCGCGAGCGCATCAGTTGCTCAGCGGTGGCCGGCACGGCGTCGCCTGCGTGGAACGGGCCGCAGCAGCGCGCGTAGGTGCCGTTGCCGCACGGGCAAGCGTCGGCTAGGCCGATGGACCGGGTTTGTGCAGCAGGCATCAGGCCAACAACTCCGGCAGCTCCGGCAGCTCGCGCATGTCGGTAAACGTGCGCGTCGCACCGGCGGCGATCAACGGGCCGGGCGCGTTGCGGCCGGCGTACGCCAGCACCGTCATGCCGGCAGCGTGCCCGGCAGTGACGCCGGTTGGGCTGTCCTCGATCACCAAGCAGCGCGACGGCGATACGCCGAGGCTGCTGGCGGCCAGCAGATACACATCGGGCGCGGGCTTGCTGCGCGCGACTTCGGTGGCCGAAAAGATACGTACGTCCGTCGGCCGGAAATGCTCGATCAGGCCGGTGCGATTGAGCTGCAGCTCGACCTTCGTGCGATCCGCGCCGGAAGCCACGGCCATCGGCAGGCCAAGCCTGGACAGCACATCGATGGCATGCCCGATATGCGGCACGGCTTCCACTTCGGCTTCGAGCAGCGCGTTGCGGCGCGCCTGGAACGTCGACAGCCAGTTCGGCGGCAGCGGTGCGCCGCGCATCTCGGCAATCGCATCCAGCTCTTCGCGGATGGCCTTGCCGAGGAAGCGCTGGATCGAATCTTCCAGGCTGATGCTGATGCCCAGCTCGGTCAGCATCTCCCAGATCAGGCGGTTGACGAGGGGTTCGCTGTCGACCAGCACGCCGTCGCAATCGAAGAGGATCGCGTCAAAGCGCGGGTGGTTCGAAACAGGGGAAGTCACTGCAGTCATGCCTGGTGCGTTGAGAGTTGAGACCGCCTACGCCAGCGCGCGGGCGATCAAGATTTTCTGGATATCGCTCGTGCCTTCGTAGATCTGGCACACGCGCACGTCGCGGTAGATGCGCTCCACCGGAAAGTCGCTTACGTAGCCGTAACCGCCGAAGACCTGGATGGCATCGGAGCAGACGCGCTCCGCCATCTCGCTGGCGTTGAGCTTGGCCATGGCGGCCTCTTTCAGGCACGGCAGGCCGGCGTCTTTCAGGCTGGCTGCATGCCAGACCATCTGCCGCGCCACATCGACGCGCGTCGCCATCTCGGCCAGGCGGAACTGCACCGCCTGGTGCGCAAACAGCGGCTGACCGAAGCTCTCGCGCTCCTTGGCGTACGCCAGCGCGGCTTCAAAGGCCGCACGCGCCATGCCAACGCTCTGCGCGGCAATGCCGATGCGCCCGCCTTCCAGCCCGGACAGCGCCATCTTGTAGCCGGCGCCTTCTTCGCCCAGCAGGCAATCGGCGGGGATGCGGCAATCTTCGAACACGATCTGCGCCGTGTCGGACGAGTGCTGGCCGAGCTTGTCTTCGAGCCGCGCGACGATGTAGCCCGGCGTCTTGGTCGGCACCAGGAATGCGCTGATGCCGCGCTTGCCTGCGGCCTTGTCCGTCACGGCCATGACGATCGCCACGTCGGCATGCTTGCCGCTGGTGATGAACTGCTTCACGCCGTTGAGCACCCAGTGGTCGCCATCGCGCACGGCCGTGGTGCGCAGCGCCGATGCGTCGGAGCCGACGTGCGGCTCGGTCAGGCAGAACGCGCCAAGCATTTCGCCGCGCGCCAGCGGCACGAGCCACTGCTGCTTCTGCGCGTCGTTCGCAAACGCCATCAGCATGCTGCACACGGGGCAGTTGTTCACGCTGATGACGGTGGAGGTGCCGCCGTCGCCCGCGGCAATCTCTTCCAGGATCAGCGCCAGCGACAGGTAATCGAGCCCCGCTCCGCCGAGTTCTTCCGGCACGGCTACCCCATACGCGCCCAGCTCGCCGAGCTGGCGGTGCACGTCTTTCGGGAACGTCGCATCGCGGTCCCATGCGGCGGCGTGCGGCACGATCGCCTCGCGCACGAAGGTGCGGATGGCGTCGCGAATCATCTCTTGCTCTTGGGTCAGCAGCATCGTTTCGGCCTCACCATTCAATGACGCTGCCGTCGTAGTTGCGGAACCCGCCGTTGTCGGCACGCGTGGCACCGGCAATCACGCGGCGGATGCCGGCCACGCTTTCCTGCGGCGTGATGGCCGCGCCTGCACCGCCCATGTCGGTCTGCACCCAGCCGGGGTGGAAGGTAAGGCACGTGGCGTTCTTGGCGTCGATCGACACCCCGCGCAGCACGGCATTCACCGCCGCCTTGCTGGCGCGATACAGCCAGCCGCCGTTGCCCGCCATGTCGCCGATGCTGCCCATGCGGCTGGAGATGACGGCGAGCACGCCGCCAGGCTCGTCCGCCTCATTGCGTCCGGCCTCCACCATCGGCAGCACGGCGGGCAGCACGCCCATCGGCGCCCACACGTTGGTGTGCATCACGGCATCGAAGTCGGCTTGGCTGACGGGCGTGGCGCCCTGCGTGCGCGGGCCGTAGATGCCCGCCACGTAGATCGCCACGTCCAGCGCTTCGCCGTCGAGCTTCCATGCAAGGCCAGCCACGGCATTTGCGTCGGTCAAGTCCAGCACGTGTGTTTCCGCGCCCAATGCCTGCAGCGCCTGCGCGGCTTCCTGCGTGCGCACGGTCGCAATCACGCGCCAGCCATCCGCGCGGTACTGCTTGACGGTTTCCAGGCCGATGCCGCGCGACGCGCCCAGGATGAGCGCGGTGCGCGTGCGGCGCGACGTTGCATTCGTCATGCGCGTGCCTTAGTAGAGTTCGATGCCGACAGCCGTGGCCTCGCCGCCACCGATGCACAAGCTGGCCACGCCGCGCTTGCCGCCGCGGTGTCGCAGGGCGCCCAGCAGCGTGGCGATTACGCGTGCGCCCGATGCACCGATCGGATGGCCCAGCGCGCACGCGCCACCGTTCACGTTCACCTTCTCGTGCGGGATGTGTAGGTCGTGCATCGCGGCCATCGGCACCACGGCAAACGCCTCGTTGATCTCGAACAGGTCGACGTTGCCCGAGTTCCAGTCGAGCTTCTTGAAGAGCTTGTCGATGGCCGTGACCGGCGCCGTGGTGAACCAGCCGGGCTCTTGCGCGTGCGTGGTGTGGCCCAGCATCACCGCCAGCGGCGTGATGCCGAGCTGCTTGGCAGTCGATTCGCGCATCATCACCAGCGCAGCTGCGCCATCGTTGATCGACGACGACGACGCGGCCGTGACCGTGCCGTCCTTCTTGAAGGCGGGCTTGAGCGACGGGATCTTGTCGACCTTGATGCGGCGCGGGCCTTCATCGGTGTCGATGACGGTGTCGCCGGCTTTGCTCGACACGGTGACGGGCGTGATTTCCCAGCGGAACGCGCCGGATTCGGTGGCTTCCTGCGCGCGCCGCACGGACGTCATCGCGAAGTGGTCCTGGGCTTCACGCGTGAAGCCGTATTTCTCGGCGCAATCCTCACCGAAGGTGCCCATGGCGCGGCCCTTGTCATAAGCGTCTTCCAGGCCGTCGAGCATCATGTGGTCGTAGATCATGCCGTGGCCGATGCGATAACCGCCGCGGCCTTTCGGGATCAGGTACGGCGCATTCGTCATGCTTTCCATGCCGCCCGCGACCACCACGTCGACCGAGCCCGCGAGCAGCGCGTCATACGCGTTCATGGCCGCGCGCATGCCCGAACCGCACATCTTGTTGACCGTCGTGCAGCCGACCGACAGCGGCAGGCCCGCCCCCAGTGCGGCCTGGCGTGCCGGTGCCTGCCCCTGGCCCGCAGGCAGCACGCAGCCCATGATGACTTCTTCGATCTGTTCCGGTTTCAAGCCCGCACGTTCGACCGCCGCGCGAATGGCAGCGGCGCCGAGTTGCGGAGCGGTGAGGCTGGCGAGTTCGCCCTGGAAGGCGCCCATCGGTGTGCGGGCTGCTGAGGCGATGACGATGCGGTCGGACATTGCTGCAATCTCCTGGAACTGTGCTTGGGACATGTTCTGCACTTTTGGTGCAGGGGTTGTGTGTCTCTTGCTTGTTGGGTGGGTGGGCCTTGTTGGTCCATCTCCGTTTCGTCCCCTGCCGGGGCCGACTCACTTTCTTTGTCTTGCCAAAGAAAGTAAGCAAAGAAAGGCGCGCCCGAGATGGCGACCCCTTCCTTGAATTTGTGTAACCGGGCGGAGAACGGGAAAACTCGCTTCGCTCAGACAGTTCCCGTTCTTTCTTCCGCCCGCTTACACAAATTCAAGGCGCCATCTAGGGCAGGGTACGGCCACACAATCTGTGCGCTGACCTAGCTGGCTCTTGTTTGTTGCTGTTGCTGCTCGCTCTGCTTCGCGTTGTGCTGCCGATTCCTACTGCCCTCGTGGCCGATGGTTTGGCCGTTGACGTTCTTGCCCTAGATGGCGCCTTGAATTTATGTTGCAGAGAGGAAAAAGGAAGGGAAACTGTCTGAGCGCAGCGAGTTTTTCCCTTCCCCTCTCTGCGACATAAATTCAAGGAATCTTTCGCCATCTCGGGCGCGCCTTTCTTTTGCTTACTTTTCTTTGGCAAGACAAAGAAAAGTGAGTCAGCCCCGGCAGGGGATGAAACAAGGGATGGACCAACAACAAAACAACCCATCCCAAACAAAAAAGAAGTCAGAACCCCACCGGACTAGGCGTACTCCCTTCCTTCCCATAATTCAGCCAAGCCTCAGCCAACTGAGCATGCAGTTCCTCATTGGAACTCGCCGCCATCCCCAGATTGCGCAGCATCCCGTCCTTCACGCCGTAAATCCAGCCATGAACGGTCAGCGGTTGCCCGCGATCCCACGCGTCCTGCACGATCGTCGTCAGGCACACGTTGTTGACTTGGTGAATCACGTTGAGCTCGCACAGCCGATCATGCTGATCCTGCTCACGGACCACTGTGCCGAGATACGTTTCGTGCTGCTCGGCCACGTCACGCACGTGGCGGATCCAGTTGTCAGCCAGCCCGAAGCGCTGCTTGGTCAGTGCAGCCTTCACGCCCGAGCAGCCGTAGTGGCCCACCACCGTGATGTGCCGGATCTTCAGCACTTCCACCGCAAACTGCAGCACCGACAGGCAGTTCAGATCCGAGTGCACCACCACGTTGGCGATGTTGCGATGGACGAACACTTCGCCCGGCGGCAGACCGATGATCTGGTTGGCAGGCACGCGCGAATCCGAGCAGCCGATCCACAGGTACTCGGGGTTCTGCTGGTTGGCCAGGTTGGAGAAGAAAGCCGGGTCTTCGGCGTTGACGCGCTCGACCCACTTCCGGTTGTTTTCGAAGAGTTCCTTGATGCGATGTGGCATGGTTTCCCGTCGTGTTGAGAGAGTTAAGCGGCGGCGCGCTGCTGCGTCGTGTTGTCTTGCGCGGCATTGTCGGGCGCGCTCGCCCCGTAGCGATTGACGAAGCGTTCCGCTGCGTCATACGCGTAGAAATCGTGCATCTGCCCGGAGAGCAGGCGCTCCTTGTACCCCTGCCACATGGAGGCTTCGAAGAAGTCTGCGTGGTGTTTGAGGAAGGCTTCGCGCACGCGCGGGTCGCCCAGCAGGAACGTGCGGTACGTCTCCGGAAAAATGTCGTGCGGGCCGACGCTGTACCAGACCTCGCCGGACATTTCTTCTTCTTCCGTACGCGGTTCGGGCACGGTGCGGATGTTGCAGTCGGTGAGGTATTCGATCTCGTCGTAGTCGTAGAAGACCACGCGGCCGTGGCGCGTCACGCCAAAGTTCTTGTACAGCATGTCGCCCGGGAAGATGTTCGCGGCGATGAGTTCCTTGATGGCGTTGCCGTATTCGATGATGCCGTGCTCGACCTGCGCATCGGTGCCTTCGTGCAGCCAGATGTTCAGCGGCGTCATGCGGCGCTCGATGTAGACGTGGCGGATGACGATCTCTTCGCCGCCGTCATCGCTGCGCTGGTATTCGACCATCGAAGGCGCATGCTTCTCCAGCTCCTTGATGAGGTCGTCATCAAAGCGCGAGAGCGGGAACGCCACGTCGGAATACTCGAGCGTATCGGCCATGCGCCCCACGCGGTCGTGGCGCTTCACAAGCTGGTACTTGCTCTTGATCTGCTCGCGCGTGGTTTCCTTGGGCGGCGGAAAGTAGTCCTTGATGACCTTGAACACGTACGGATACGACGGCAGCGTGAACACCAGCATCACGAGGCCCCGGATGCCGGGCGCGATGATGAACTTGTCGGACGAATGCTGCAGGTGATGCAGGAAGTCCCGATAGAAAAGGTTCTTGCCCTGCTTTTGCAGACCCAGCGAGGTGTAGATCTCGGCGCGCGGCTTGCGCGGCATCAGGTCACGCAGGAAGGTCACGTAGGCAGACGGAATCTCCATGTCCACCATGAAATACGAGTGCGTGAACGAGAACAGGATCAGCAGTTGTTCTTGCCGCAGCAGCACCGTGTCGAGAGAAAGCTGGCCCGCGGCATTGCGCAGGATCGGCACGGCCAGCGGGAACGTCTTGTCGCCGTTGATCACGCGCCCGATGATGTACGCCGCCTTGTTGCGGAAGAACAGCGACGACAGCACGTGGATCTGGAAATTCGGCGCGATGCGGAAATCGCCGAAGTGCTCGCCCACCGCGCGCACGACGTGGCCGATGTCGCGCTCCAGGTCTTCAAACGGCGCGTTGAGCTGGAAGTTGTGGACGATGCGCTCGAAGCAGGCGCCCAGGCCGTCGCGTGTGCCGGGGTAGTACGCGCGATACGTCGGCTTGGTGGGCGATTCTTCGTTCTCGATGTATTCCGTCGAGATGGCCGGGCGCACGAAGATGAAATCGTTGTTGAAGTACGAACGGTGCAGGATGCGCGAGCACACCGAGTTGAAGAAGGTCTCGGCCAGTTCCGGCTGGTGATGGTTGGTCAGCAGGCCGATGTAGTGCAGCTTGATCTGGCGCCAGATCTCGTCGTCGATGTTCTCGGCGTCGTATTCGTCTTCAAGGATGACCGACGCTTCACGCACGCGCTCGTCGTAGTACGCGATGCGGTCGCGCTGCAGTTGCTGCAGGCCGGCCCAGTCCCCGGTCTCGAACGCAGTCTTGGCCTGTACGCTCACCTCGCGGAACAAGCGGTAGTGCTTGTCGAAGCCGTCGAGCATCGTGCGGGCGACGTCAAAAGCGATCTGCGACGAGAGGAGCTTGGGGAAATGGGACATGGCGTGTACGCGGGGAGGGCAGGGAAGCGGCAAAACCAGCAAACCAGGCAGACCTAGATTGTAGGGTCTTCGGTGCTGTGTTCGTGTCCTGAAACCGTTGCGCCTCCTTATCCGTTTGGCTGATGGCCCCGTGCCGCCAGCCGGCCTGCTCCGCCCCGTTACATCGTCTCTGCGTACAGCTCCCGGCCGATCAGCATGCGGCGGATTTCCGACGTGCCGGCGCCGATTTCGTACAGCTTGGCGTCGCGCCACAGCCGGCCGACCGGGAATTCGTTGATGTAGCCGTTGCCGCCCAGGATCTGGATGGCTTCGCCGGCCATCCAGGTGGCCTTTTCGGCGGTGTAGAGGATCACGCCGGCGCAGTCCTTGCGCACTTGGCGCACGTGGTCGCGGCCCAGCGAGTCAAGATTCTTGCCGACCGCGTAGAGGTACGCACGGCACGCCTGCAGCGTGGTGTACATGTCGGCCATCTTGCCCTGGATGAGCTGGAATTCGCCGATGCTCTGGCCGAATTGCTTGCGGTCGTGGATGTACGGCGTGACGACGTCCATGCAGGCCTGCATGATGCCGATCGGGCCGCCGGAGAGCACCGCGCGCTCGTAATCCAGGCCGCTCATCAGCACCTTGGTGCCGCCGTTTTCCTGGCCGAGGATGTTTTCCACCGGCACTTCCACGTTCTCGAACACCAGCTCGCCCGTGTGCGAGCCGCGCATGCCGAGCTTGTCCAGCTTCTGCGCCACCGAGAAACCCTTCATGCCCTTCTCGACGATGAACGCCGTCATGCCGCGCGCGCCCAGTTCGGGCTCGGTCTTGGCGTAGACGACGAGCACGTCGCAGTCGGGGCCATTGGTGATCCACATCTTGGTGCCGTTGAGCACGTAGCGGTCGCCTTTCAGCTCTGCGCGCAGCTTCATGCTGACGACGTCCGACCCGGCATTCGGCTCGCTCATTGCCAGCGCGCCCACCCATTCGCCGGAAACCAGCTTGGGCAGGTATTTGGCCTTCTGAGCCGCCGTGCCGTTGCGGTGGATCTGGTTCACGCACAGGTTCGAGTGCGCGCCATACGACAGGCCCACCGACGCCGATGCGCGGCTGATTTCTTCCATGGCGATCATGTGCGCCAGGTAGCCCATGTTGGCGCCGCCGTACTCCTCGGCCACCGTGATGCCCAGCACGCCCAGCTCGCCCATCTTGCGCCACGCATCCATCGGGAACTGGTCGGTGCGGTCGATTTCGCCGGCACGCGGTGCCAGCTCGCCCTGCGCCCAATCGCGCACGGCCGAACGCAGCATCTCGATGTCTTCGCCCAAGTCGAATTTCAGGCCGGGCAGATCAATCATGGTGGTCTCCTTGGGCGCGGTTCAAGCCGCGGTGTCTCGGGTAAGTGGTCTGGCGCTGTGCGGTGCGCGCCGCTTGTGGCGAGCGCACCGGTGCCGGGAGGGTGATGCGAGGTGTTGCGTATTGTATTGACGTTTACGTAAACGTCAATGACTGGCGATTACGTAGATTTGCGGATCAGGCGGCCTTGCGTCGCTTGGGCGGCTTGCCCGCGCCGGCCTGCGCATCCTCCAGCAGCTGGCGACACTGCCGTTCGTGCTGGTCGATCTCGGCCAGTTGCGCGTTCAGGTCTTCCAGCTGCTGCGTGAGCACCGCACGGTGTTGCGCCAGCGAGGCCAGGAAGCGCTCCAGCTGCGGCACCGTATCGCGTGGCGATTCGTACAGATCGAGAATCTCCTTGATCTCGCCGAGCGACAGGCCGAGTCGCTTGCCGCGCAAGGTCAGCTTCAGGCGCGTGCGCTCGCCGGCTGAATACACCCGTCGACGTCCGCCCGGCCCTTGGCGGTCCGGAGCGAGCAGGCCCTGATCCTCATAGAAGCGGATGGCGCGCGGCGTGATGTCGAACTCGCGTGCAAGATCGGTGATGGTGAAGCTTGCGTCGGCAAGCGCGCCGGCATCGCCCGATTCAAGATCGGCGGCAAGCGCGGCGGCGGCAGACGGAGTGGAGGCAGACATACGGCGGGAGCGGAGTAACGACAGAGGTGTGATGACACATGCACGCCAGCCAGCGACATTAAGTTTTCGCTTAAGATGGATGACCGGCGGCGAATTGACGTTTACGTTAGCGTCAATGGCGCCAAACCGCAATCGCAGAGACCGCCCGAAGCCCTCAAAGGCGGCGACCGAGACCCCATCCACATGAACGCGCTCGAACACCAACTCGACTATCCCTTTGGCGACACGCTTCCCGAAGGCGGCACGCGGTTTGAAGTCGCCCCCGGCGTCTACTGGCTGCGCATGCCGCTGCCGTTTGCGCTCGATCACATCAACCTCTGGCTGCTGCGCGATCGGCAGGACGGGCAGGACGGCTGGACGATCGTCGATTGCGGCATCAACCACGAAGCAATTCGCGGGTATTGGGAAACGATCTTCGCGAACCACCTCGATGGCCTGCCGGTGCTGCGCGTGCTGGTCACGCACTGCCATCCGGATCATGTCGGCCTGTCGAACTGGCTGTGCGAAGGCGGCGACGAAAAACGCTGGAACGTGCGTCTGTGGATGAGCCTGGGCGACTACGCCTTCGCCCGCATGCTGGTGGGCGGCACCGGCGCGTCGAACGCCGGCGGCGAATTCGCCGCGCGCCATTTCGAGCGCCACGGCTTGACGGACCCGGCCTCCATCGAAGGCATCCGCAACCGCAAGGATTACTACAGCACGCTCGTGCCGGGCGTGCCCAGCCAGTACCGCCGCCTGATGGACGGCAACGTCGTCGCCATCGGCCAGCACAAGTGGCGTGTCATTACCGGCTTTGGCCATGCGCCCGAGCACGTCGCGCTCTACAGCGAAGACGCCAACGTGCTGATTTCCGGCGACATGGTCCTGCCCCGCATTTCCACCAACGTGAGCGTGTTCGATCTGGAGCCTGAAGCCGATTCGCTCACGCTGTATCTGGATTCGCTCGGCAAGTACGAGCCGCTGCCCAAGGACGTGCTGATTCTGCCGTCGCACGGGCGGCCCTTCCGCGGGCTGCATACGCGCATCCAGCAACTGCGGGACCACCATGCGGATCGCCTGGCCGAAACGTTGGCTGCATGCAAGGCCGCCCCGCAATCGGCCCGCGACATCGTCAACGTCATCTTCAAGCGCCAGTTTGACGTGCACCAGATGACCTTTGCGATGGGCGAGGCGCTCGCCCACCTGCACGCGCTGTGGCATCGCGGTGAACTGGTGCGCGAAACCGGCGCTGACGGTATCGTTCGATTCCACGCAGCAGCGTAAGCTGCACAACTGCCGCCATTCACCGGAGCCGCCCATGGCTGACCAGCATGACGTTCTCGACGACAGCGCCGTCGTCCTGCCGTTTCCCGCGCAAACGCCGACTGCGCCGTATTACGCCGTGATCTTCGCCTCCACCCGCACCGACGGCGACAACGGCTACGGCGCCATGGCCGACCGCATGGTGGAACTGGCCCGCAGCATGCCGGGCTTTCTCGGCATCGAATCCGTGCGCGATGAGCTGGCCGGCGACCAGGGGCGGCCGGGCATCACCGTCTCGTATTGGTCGTCGCTGGAGGCCATTCGCGAGTGGAAGAACCAGAGCGACCACCTTGCCGCGCAGAAGCTAGGGCGCGAGCAGTGGTATGCGTCGTACCACCTGCGCATTGCCAAGGTGGAGTACGACTATGGGTTTGTCCGATAACGCATCGCTCCGACCGACAAAAAACCCGCCAATTGGCGGGTTCTTTTTTGTGCGCACCGCTGGAAGATCTAACGCAGCGTCTTCGCAAATTGCCCCAGGTACCGCACGCCGTCGATCGCGCGGCTCCCGTACCACGACACCATCTCGCCATCGACGAGATAGACCGGCTTGCCGATCTGCTTTTCCAGCGCGTCGACATGCTCTTCGCTAAAGCTGTAAGGCTCGGTGGAGAGCAGCACGCAGTCGATGTTGCGCACGACGTCATCGCTCCAGCGGAACGTCGGGTAGCGCGTGTCGGGCCGGTTGGGACGGGCGCAATCGCCGCTCTTGTCGGTGCCGCATTGCACGGGCGCCGGATCGTCGGGCCATGTATGGCAGTTGACGAGCTTGAGCATGCACGAGATGTACGTGTCGCGCGACACCGTCATCCACGGGTCTTGCCAGATGGCGTACAGCACGCGATGCGGCAGGAAGTGGCGGCCGCGCAGCGCCTCCAGCTCCTGCGTCAGCGCATCCGACAACTTTTGCGCCTGCGCTTCGCGGCGAAAGATGCCGCCCAGCAGCTGGTACAGCGCGAGATTGTCTTCCGGCGAGCAAGGATGCGTGACGATGATGTGCGGGATGAATTCGCGCAGCTTGTCGACGGTCGAGCGCGTGTTCTCGTCAATGTTGACGATCACGTGCGTGGGGGCCAGCTCGCGGAGCTTGTCGAGTTTGACGGTCTTGGTGCCGCCTACCTTCGGCACGTTGCGCACCGCTTCGCGCGGGTGGATGCAGAAGCCGGTGCGGGCGACGAGCTGATGGCCCAGATCAAGCGAGAACAGCAGATCGGTAATCGAAGGCACCAGGCTGGCAATGCGCGGTGCGGTGTCGACGGGGGCGTGGGCAAACCCAGCCGCATCGGTGTAAGTCATGACGAAATCTCGGGGTTGCGGGGTTTGCGCCCGGCGCGCGCAAACGCAAAGTCATAGAGCCCGCGCGGCAGCACGTGCAGCAGCTTGGCAACGACGCCCATTTGCCATGGCAGCACCGTGAAGCGCACGCCGCGACGGATCGCATTCACGGCTTTTTGCGCGAAGCGGTCCACCGGCATCAGGAAAGGCATCGGATACGGGTTGTGTTCGGTCATCGGCGTACGGATGTAGCCGGGGGCGATCGTCACGACGCGCAGGCCAAGCGGGCGGAACTCCACGCGCAGGCTCTCCATCAGTTTGATGACCGCCGATTTGGACGCGCTGTAGGCCGCCGCACCGGGCAAGCCGCGCACGCCCGCCACGCTGGCAATGCCGACCAGCGTGCCGCCGGGCCGCCCCGGCTTCGCGCGTGCCAGCATCGGCGCGACGAACGGCTGGAACGTGTTGAGCACGCCCATCCAGTTGGTGTCCATTACGGCTGCAAAGGCTTTCAGGTCGCCCGGTTCGCGCAAGTCCGTGCCGACCGAGATGCCGGCGTTGGCGATCACCACGTCGGGCACGCCGACCGTGGCGATGAATGCGCTGGCCACGTCGCGCATCGATTCGGCGTTGCGCACGTCGGCGGCGTAGCAATGGCAGCGGCTCTGGATGCCGGCCGGCAGCGTCTGGACAAACTCGTGGAGCACTTCAACTCGCCGCGCGACCAGCCCGATCGTGGCGCCCTGCGCTGCGTATTGACGTGCCAAGGCTTGGCCGATGCCGCTGGAAGCGCCGGTGATGAAGACGGTCTCGCTCATGTCGATGTCCTGTTGGTGTGAAGAAGGCCGACGCACAAAAAACGCCCGCACAGGGGCGGGCGTCGATGGCGGTGTCACGCCCGGGCGGATGCCCGGAAACGCGGCAACCCGTCACATCTTGCGGTTGCGCACCTGGTCGACGAGGTAGTCGAGCGTCTGGGCGGCACCCACGTTGCTGCCGGCATCTGCCGGCGAGGTGGTGTACTTGCCCTGCACGACCACGGTCGGAACACCTTCGATCTTGTACTGATCAGCCAGTTGCGCGGCGCGTTTGGTATTGGCGTTCACACTGAACGAGTTGTAGGTGTCGCGGAACTGCTTTTCGTCGACGCCGTTGGCGGCCATGAACTTTGCAATGTCATCCAGTTCGGACATCGAGCGGTAGTTCTTGTGCAGTTGGTCGAACACGCGGTCATGCAGCGTCTTGCCGCTGGCATCCTTGGCGTCGAGCTTGCCGAGCGCTTCCAGCGTGTAATAGATGCGGGTGTGCGGCTCCAGCTTGGCATTGAAGGCCACCGGCACGCGCTTGATCACGACGTCCTTGCCTTGCTTGGCGACCCACGCCGTCCAGGTGTTTTCAAAGTCGTAGCAGTGCGGGCAGCCGTACCAGAAGAACTCCGTCACTTCGATCTTGCCTGCGGGCACGGGCTGCGGCGTTTGCAGCACTTTGTATTCCTTGCCGGCGGTGGGCGCGGCGTTGGCCGGCGCGGTCATCAGGAAGCCGGCGCCGGTGGCGAGGGCGATCAGGAAAGCAGCGAGTTTTTTCATGGTGAATGGACGACGAATTAGACGACGAACTGGACGAAGCGACGGAAAAACCAGCGGAATCCAGCGCAGAACCGACAGACGCCGCTGTCAGCGTCACTGAGACTCAGGTTTCTGACCGATCACAGCCCGCCGGGTTCACAGCGGGCTGCACAGACTTCACGTTACTGGCGGGCGAAGCGGATGACCGACGATTCCACGCCCGTCGATTGCAGGCGGCTGCGCACGGCGGTCATCTCATCCAGCGAATTGAACGGCCCCAAGCGCACGCGATACATCGTGGTGCCGTTCACCTCACGCTGCGTCACCTTGGCTTCGAAGCCTTGCATGGCCAGATTGCCCTTCTGGCGCTCGGCGTCTTCGGACGATTTGTAAGCGCCAACTTGCAGGAAATAGCCCGTCTTGGCGGCATCCTGGCGGGCGATTTCGGCAATCGGGTCCGTTACCGGCTTCTCGTTGGAGGCGGTGACCGGCGGCTTGGGCGGCTTGGCGGCGGGCGCGCTTGCGACCTGCGGAGCCGAGCCCGGCTGGGCCGGATGGATGGTGATGCCCGGCGGCGGATTGTTCTGATCCGGGGCCTGATCGACCGGCTTGGCCGGCACGCGGCTCCACAACGGTGCGTTCGGGTCTGCTGCCTGCGGGGTGCTGGCTTGCGGCGCGGGCTGCACCGGCGTCGGCAGCGTGTTGACCACGTTGCCCGCTTCGCTCGGCTTGGGCTGCGCGCCGCCACGCGACACGAAGGGTACCGGCGCCTTGGTGATGTACACCGCCACCACCACGGCGATCGCCAAACCGACGATCAAGCCCAGCACCAGACCCAGAAACGTGCCGCCCCGTTGTGAGCGGGCACGGGAAGATTGCGTATTGCGTGCCATGTCGATCCTTCTAGAAGCGCCCGATTATAAGAGCGCCGTGTGATGCCAAATCGTGCGCGTTTACATCTTTTGCGGCGCGGACACCCCGATCACCGCCAACCCGTTGCGCAGCACCTGCCGCGTGGCGGCCAGCAGCGCCAGACGGGCACGCTTGACGGCCTCGTCGTCGACCAGCACGCGATCGGCGTTGTAGAACGCGTGGAAATCGCCCGCGAGGTCGCGCAGGTAGAAGGCCACGGCGTGCGGGGCCAGTTCGCGCGCGGCGTCGGCCAGCATGTCGGGGAATGCGGCCAGGCGTTGCACCAGCGCCGTCGCCTGCGGGCTGACATCGGGGCCCGTCACGGCAGCGAGATCAGCGCTGGTGAGCGAGTCGGCGTCAACGCCGGCGCGCTCGAACACCGAGCAGATGCGCGCGTGGGCGTACTGCACGTAGTACACCGGGTTTTCGTCGCTTTGCTTGAGCGCCAGATCGACGTCGAAGACGAATTCGGTATCGGCCTTGCGCGACAGCAGGAAGAAACGCACGGCGTCGCGGCCGCGCGTGAAGCGCGCCGGCCAGTTCGGCTCGCCGGCTTCCACGCAGGCGCGGATGGTGTCGACGCCGGATTTCGATTCAGCATCGCCGTTGGACCATTCGATCAGGTCGCGCACGGTCACGTACGAGCCGGCGCGCTTGGAGATCTTCACCTCGGCGCCGTCCTTCATCACCGTGACCATCTTGTGCAGGACGTAATCGGGATAGCCTTTCGGGATGCCGATGTTCAGGCCCTGCAGGCCGGCGCGCACGCGCGCGATGGTGCCGTGGTGGTCGCTGCCCTGCACGTTGATGACCTGCGTGAAGCCGCGGCCCCACTTGGTCGTGTGGTACGCCACGTCGGGCACGAAGTAGGTGTAGGCGCCGTCGGACTTGCGCATGACGCGGTCCTTGTCGTCGCCGTCGTCGGTCGTGCGCAGCCACAGCGCGCCTTCCTGCTCGTACGTCTTGCCAGCGGCAATGAGCGCGTCCACCGTCTGCTGCACCTTGCCTTCGGTGTAGAGCGACGATTCCAGGTAGTAACGGTCGAACTTCACGCCAAAGGCTTGCAGGTCGATGTCCTGCTCGTTACGCAGATACGTCACCGCAAAGCGGCGGATGGCCTCGAGGTTCTCGACATCGCGCTCGCCCGTCACGGGTTCGCCATCGGAGGCGCGTACGGTCTTGCCCGCGAGGTAATCGGCGGCGATGTCGGCAATGTAATCACCGTTGTAGGCGGCTTCGGGCCAGTTGGCGTCGCCCGGCTTGTAGCCGCGCGCGCGGGCCTGGACGGAGACGGCCAGATTGTGGATCTGGACGCCGGCGTCGTTGTAATAGAACTCGCGATGGACCTTGTGGCCCTGCCAGTCGAGCAGGCTTGCCAGCGCATCGCCCAGCGCGGCCTGGCGGCCGTGGCCCACGTGCAGCGGACCGGTCGGATTGGCCGAGACGAACTCCACCAGCACCGGCGCGCCGTCATGCGTGTTGGCGGCGCCGTAGCGATCGCCTTCTGCAAACACGGCGGCGATCACGTCGGCGCGCGCGGCGGCAGACAGGCGTAGGTTGATGAAGCCGGGGCCGGCGATTTCCACCGCGGCCACGAGGCGCTGGCCGCGAGCATCGGCGCGGATGGCATCGGCGATCTTGCCGGCCAGCTCGCGCGGGTTGGTGCCCAGCGGCTTGGCGAGCTGCAGCGCGACGTTGCAGGCGATGTCGCCGTGCGCGGCCTGCTTGGGGCGCTCCAGGACGATCTCCGGTCGGGCTTGGCCCTCGGGCAGCAGGGAGCCGACGGCGTCGGACAACAATTGGGCGATCGTCTGTTTGTGGGAGGGCAGCATAAAGAAACCATGACGCCGGCAGTGCTGAAATGGATTGAAATCCAGTCCTGGCGCCGCCAGTTGCGTTGTTCGGGGAAAAGTACGAAATTTTATCAGGTGAGCCACGGTCTCAGAGGTATCCGCCCCCAGTCATGGCAATCCGCGGCCCCAACCCAACCAAGGGAAATAAGAAATCATGATCACCTTTACTTCGCACGCTTCGCAAAAATTCTCGATGCAGAAGGATCTCGCCATGGTGCTGCTGGGCGTGATCGGCAAGACGCTGGGCGAGCGTGGTGTCATCACGCCCGAAGAAATGCCCCACGCCATCGACCGCCTGAAGCGCGCCATCAAGGACGACACCCACCAGGCACATATCAAAGTGGCAGAGCTGTCGGCCTCCGAGCTGGACGAAAACGGCGAAGAAGAGCCGCCGCACCTTGGTCAGCGGGCCTATCCGCTGCTGCACATGCTGGAAGAATCGCTGGTCGAGCAGTCCAACGTGCTCTGGGGCGTCTGACCTCCGGACGCCGGCCAAAAAAAATGCCCGGCCGCCAAACGGGGCGGTCCGGGCATCCGGCCACAGCGGGCCGGGAGCGGGGGAGGGGGCTGGCGCGTTGGCCGGTATCTCGTCTTACTGCATTCGCGTTATTGGTCGTGGAGCATGTCGGACAGCTCGTCCGCGTGCTCTTCCTCCACGGCCAGAATCTGTTCCAGCACGCGCCGCGTGGTGGGGTCTCGGTCCCCGATGTAGCGGATCATCTCCAGGTAGCTGTCGATCGCGATCCGCTCGGCCACCAGGTTTTCCTTGATCATGTCGACCAGGCCGTCGGCTTCCACGTATTCGGAATGGCTGCGCGTCGACAGGCCCTCCGGGTTGAAGTTGGGCTCGCCGCCCAGTTGCACGATGCGCGTGGCAATGCTGTCGGCGTGCGCCTGTTCCTCGTTGGCGTGCACCAAAAATTCTGCGGCGATCGGCTCTGCGTTGATGCCTTTGGCCATGAAGTGGTGGCGCCTGTAGCGCAGCACGCAGATCAGCTCCGTGGCCAGCGCCTCGTTCAGCAGCCGCAGCACGGTCTCCCGGTCGGCTTTGTAGTCTTCGGTCACCGCACCTTCTTCGATGTGCTTGCGGGCACGTTCGCGCAACGTTTTGATGTCGGTGAGGAAGCTGCTTTCCGAGGGTGCGGCGACGTTGGTCCGGCTCATATGAATGCTCCTGCGGGGTGATTGGCGTGGACGTGAAAGGGCTTATTCGCTGGCGTCGCGTCGGCTGCTGCCGCCTGCCAGTGCTACTACCAGCCCGATCGCCGCGCCGATCGCCACCGCAACCCCCACTGACTTGAACGGTGCGCCGGTGATGGTTTCTTCGGTGCGATCGAGTGCCCAGTCCATGCGTTCGCGGGCTTGATGGGCACGGTCGTTGGCGGCCCGGCGCAGTTGCTCCGCGCGAGCGTGCAGCGTGCGGCTTGCGCGGTTGGCTTCGGTGCTGCCTTCGTCGGTCAGTGTGTGGATGGCGTTTTCGAGCGAGCGCAGCAAGCTCTGCACGTCTTCCACGGCGGGGCGAGCAGCGTAGCGGGCGTGGTCGACGGCGTCGCTGGCGCTGTTCATGGCGCGGTGCGCGCGATCATTGACGTCGTCAATTCGGCTTCGGACGCGGTGGCTGGCAAAGAGTGACATGGTGAAGCTCCTCATCGTGGCGCCGCGGGAAAACACGCCGGCGGCGCGGTTGGTTCGGGTGCGATTTCGGCTCGTGCGAAAGCGGGCCGCATGCAAAACCACTTAGCAAGACACGGGCCGCGCTTTCGCGCGAAGGGTCCGCGCTAATCGACGGCCTTGAAGACCGTGACGCCCAGTACCAGAAACAGCACGAACAGCACCACGAAGATGAAGAACAGGACCTTGGCGATACTCGCCGCGCCTGCGGCAATGCCGGTAAAGCCCAGCACGCCGGCCACCAGGGAAATGATGGCGAAGATGAGTGCCCATTTCAGCATGTTGTCGTCTCCGGTTCGGATGGATCGGAATGCAGGGGACGGCGCATGGGGTGAGGCCGACGCCCTGTCGCGTATTCCCACGCACATCGCGTGCCTGGCCCGGGTGCGCCCCAAGTGTCGCGCGGGGCGCCCACGCGGTATCATCCGAATTGCCAAAAAAACACAAACGCAACGCGCGCCGCGTCGGGCGGTTTGACGCGTTTCCTATGGGTCTGCACGCCATGCGGTCATCCTTGCGCTCCACTCTGCTGCTCGCCGGCGGCATTCTGCTGACGCTCGGGGTGCTGATTGCCTCGGAGACGGGCAACATCCGCCTGAGCCAGGGCTATCGGCAGGTGATTCAGTCGCAGCAGGCTGAAACCGCCATCAACGAGCTGCTTGCCGAGCTGGTGAACGCCGAGGCCGGCCAGCGCGGTTTCCTGCTCACGGGCAAGGACGAATACCTCGATCCGTACAACAAGGCCATCCCGCACATCCACGCGTTGATGGCAGAAATTCGCGATCACTACGCCAACGATCCGGACGCGCTCAAGCTGTTCTCCGAGACGGCGCTGCAGGTCAGCCGCAAGCTCACCGAGATGGAACTCACGCTGATCTACGGCAAGCGTGACCTGGAAGTGGCGCTCGATCTTGTGCGCACCGATTTCGGCAAGGCGTCGATGGAAGCGGTGCGGCAGGGGCTGGATCGCCTGCGTCAGCGTGAGATCGCCACCGTGGCCCGTAGCCTGGAACACGCCGAGCGCGATCTGGCGCTCTCGCGCTACGGCATTGCGCTCATCACGGCGGTCAACATCATCCTGCTGGTGGTGCTGGGCATGCAGCACGCCAAGCGTCTTGCCGTGACGGAGCGCGAGCGCGACATGGCAGAAGAAGAAAGCCAGAAGCTCGACCGCATGGTGCGTGAGCGCACGCGGCAGTTGAGCGATTTGGCCGCTCACCTGCAGCGCGTGACCGAAGACGAGAAGACGCGCCTGGCGCGCGAGCTGCACGACGAGCTGGGCGCCATCCTCACCGCCACCAAGATGGATCTGCACTGGCTGCGCTCGCGCATTCACGCCAGTGAGCCGGCCGTGAGCGAAAAGATCACGCGCGTGATGGCCCACGTTGATCAGGGCATCCAGATCAAGCGCCGCCTGATCGAAGACCTGCGCCCGACGATTCTGCTGAACCTGGGCTTGGTGGAAGCGCTCTCGCAATTGACGGAGGACGTCGGCACGCGCAACGGCTGGCATACGGAAGTGAGCCTGCCCGACGACATGCCCAAGCTGACCGACGATGCGGCCATCGCGCTGTATCGCATCGTGCAGGAATCGCTGACCAACGCATCGAAATACGCGCATGCGACGACCGTATCGGTGGCGCTCGACGTAGATGACGAGGGCGTGCGCCTGCGCGTGCGAGACAACGGCCGCGGCTTCCCTGCCGACATCGAGCGGCGCCGCATGGTCGGCCATCACGGCCTGTTGGGGATGGAGCAGCGCGCCATTGCGCTGGGCGGCACGCTCGTCATCGACTCCATGCCCGGCGGGGGCGTGACGATCATCGTCGAGCTGCCGCCCAGCGATGCCGTGTTCGACCGCGCTGCCGCCAACGAACCATCGGGCATGCAGGCGCTGACCGGCGGCATCGCGCCCGCCCCGGGCCACGGGGGCGCGACGGTGTAAGCCGCCGGGCGTGATGGCATCACCCAAACAAAAAAGCCCCGCGATGGGGCTTTTTGTTTAGGCGATGTGGCCGGTGGAGGCGTTACATCTTCTGCTTGGCGTTGTCGGCGGAATTTTCCAGCTTCTGACCGCCGGTCTGGATGTCCTTGCCGGCGCCGGCCATGGTGTTGCAGCCGGCCAGGAACATACACGTCAGTGCAAGTGCGGCACACAAGGTCTTCATCGAACGCTCCTTGGGGTGAGAAATGGCGTTGAGCGCGCGGCGCGACGGCAGATGCAGCGCGCGAAGAATCTCAGGGGTGGAAATGCTGCGCGGGCTGCTGGCGGGGGCGGCCGACGCCTGCGCGCTCTTCGATCACCTCGAACACCTTGTCGAGCTCGAGCGATTTGTCGAAGAAGTAGTTGGCACCGGCTTCAAAGCAGCGCTGCCGGTAAGTCGGCACTTGCGCGTGATTGGTGTAGACGATACGCACGCTGGGCGACGCTTGATCGCGCAACGTTTGGAGGACCTTGAAGCCGTTGCCCTGCCGCAATTGCAGGTCGACGATCACGACGTCGTAGTTGCCCTGCCCGAGTAGGCCGAGCGCCAGATCTTCGGTGTCTGCCCATTCGACCGTCGCCACGAAGGCGGAAGCCTTGAGGTATTCCAGCACCATGCCGCGAAGCACGGGGGAGTCCTCGATCAGGAGGACACGCAGGCCACGGGCGGAGAGGGTGACGGCTTGATCCAGCATGGGTTGATGTTAGCCAGCGGGTTGCCGAGGTGGTATCAGGCGTTGTCCTACATGCCAGTTGGGTTTGCGGCGCGCCGAGGGGTTTTGGCGCTCCACCGGCGGCTACTCGACCAGGCCGTTCTTGATGGCGTAATACGTCAGATCGGCATTGGATTTCATGCCCATCTTTTCCAGAATCCGCGTGCGGTACGTGCTGACCGTCTTGACGCTCAGGAAGAGCTCTTCCGCGATGATCGATACCGATTGTCCGCGTGCCAGCTTGCAGAAGATCTGGAATTCACGCTTCGACAGGGTCTGGTGCAGCGGCTGATCGGTCGGCTTTTCCAGGCCGCCAATCAGCAGCTCAGCCACGGTCGGGCTGACATAGCGACGGCCTTGCGACACGGTGCGAATGGCCTTGACCAGCTCGTCCGGCGCACTTTCCTTGGTCAGGTAGCCCGATGCGCCTGCGCGGATCAGGTTGATGGCGTACTGGTCTTCCGGGAAGGTCGACAGGATCAGCACCGGCAGATCGGGATGGCGCTGGCGGGCCAGCTTGAGCGTGTCGATGCCGTTGCGATCGGGCATGGAAATGTCGAGCACCACGACGTCGAAGGCGCCGGTGCGGAGTTGCTCCATCACCTCTTCCCCGCTGGCCGCTTCCCCCGCGACTTCGATGTCCCGCTCTTCGGACAGGAACTGCCGAAGGCCGGCACGGACGATCTCGTGGTCGTCCGCAATCAGGACGCGAATCATGCTGCTCCTTATGAGCGCGCTGGGCGGTCTATCCGACGCCGCGCGCTGCGCTTGTTGGTTCGATACGACAGCAATTGTATCGGACTGTTGCGCCAAACCGGGGCTCCTCGTGCCAGCGTGTTCAGGGGAAGTTGTCTGCGTTTCCATAAGAGACCTCGGGAATGTGCATGAATCGCAACATGTCGATGCCTCCCAATGAGCAATCGGCGTGCCTGGGCGCGTGCGGCCAAAGAAAATGGGGCGGAAGAGTTCCGCCCCAGAGGGTAGCCAGGATTGCCGGACGGGGCCGGCAGTTCTGCGCAGTGACGTGTTACTTCGTCTGGGTAGTCGCGGCGGCGTTTGCGCCGGCGTCGGCGCTCAGGCCCGCGCCCGTATCAGCCTGGGCAGCCTTGCCCGACTTCTCTGCGGACTTTTCCGTCTTGCTGACCGACTTGCCGACCTTGTCTGCGGTCTTGTCGACGCCGGCTTGCGTCTTGGCCTTGCGCTCGTGCGCCGCCTTGGCGCCGTGCTCGGCCTTGGTGTTCAGTTGGCTCTTGGCGGGCTCGGTGTCCAGTTTGGCGCCGCCGTCCGACTTCGCATCGGCCTTCAGGCCTGCGCCGGCATTGCCTTGCGCCGGGGCCACGGCAGCCGTGCCGTTGGTTTGCAGCGATGCGCCGGCCGACGGGGTTTGCGCGTTGGCGTAAGCCGAAGCAGCAGCGATGGCGATGGCGGACAGGGAGATCAGCAGCTTGTTCATGGAAGAGACTCCTTTCGTTCTGAACGGCCACGCGAGGGATTCGTCGCGGCATCACTCTGTGTGTGTTGAGTGAATGGGTTCAGTCTATGGAGCCCTTCCGGTTACGACTGTTAGGGGGTGTAAGCCTTTGTAATGTAAGGCACGCCCCTCTTGAAACGTCGACAAAGCCAACACCGGCAAGGGTTTGCGGACGTAAGACACAGTGTGGATCACGCCATGTCTTAAACGTCTTGTCACAGAATCAGAGATTCGGCGCGAGGGCGCGTTCTACAAAGGCGCGGTCTTCGCCGCTGCGGGCGATCATGTCATCGACCTGATCCTGCCCGATCTTGCCCAGCGTGAAGTACGTGCTTTCCGGGTGCGACAGGTAGAAGCCCGAGACCGACGCGGCCGGCGTCATCGCCAGCGCCTCGGTCAGGCCCATGCCGATCTCCTGCGCGTCGAGCACGCGGAACATGTCGCGCTTGACGGTGTGCTCGGGGCAGGCCGGGTAGCCGGGCGCGGGGCGGATGCCTTTGTACTCCTCGCGGATGAGCGCATCGTTGTCGAGCGTCTCGTCCGCGGCATAGCCCCACAGGTCGCGCCGCACGCGGGCGTGCAGGCATTCGGCAAAGGCTTCGGCAAAGCGGTCGGCCAGCGCCTTGAGCATGATCGCGCTGTAGTCGTCGTTGTCGGCTTCGAACTGCTTCTCGCGCTTTTCCACCCCGATGCCGCCCGTGACGGCAAACAGGCCGATGTAGTCGGCAATGCCGGTGCTCTTCGGTGCGATGAAATCGGCCAGGCAGCGGTTCGGACGCATCACGCCGTCGATGATCGGGCGCTCGCTCTGCTGGCGGATGTTGCGCCAGGTAAGCGCGACTTCCGAGCGCGATTCGTCGGTGTAGATCTCGATGTCGTCGTCGTTGACGGTATTGGCCGGCAGCAGCGCGATCACGCCGTTGGCCGTGAGCCAGCGCCCGGCGATCAGGCGCGCGAGCATGCTTTTGCCGTCGGAGAACACCTTACGGGCCGATTCGCCGACGATCTCGTCGTTCAGGATGTCGGGGAATTTGCCCGCCAGGTCCCACGTCTGGAAGAACGGGCCCCAGTCGATGTACTGCGCCAGTTCGTTCAAGTCGTAGTTGCGGAACACGCGGCGGCCGATGAACTTCGGCTTGGGCGGCGTGTAGTTGCTCCAGTCGATCTTCGTCTTGTTGGCGCGCGCGGCGGCCAGCGACACCATCGGCGTGGCTTTCTTGTTGGCGTGCTGCGTGCGGATGCGATCGTAGTCGGCGTGCAGTTCTTCGACGTAGCGTGCGGCGCCTTCGTCGGACAGCAGGCTCGATGCCACGCTCACCGAGCGGGAAGCGTCCGGCACGTAGACCACCGGCCCTTCGTAATTCGGGGCGATCTTCACGGCGGTATGCACGCGGCTCGTCGTCGCGCCACCGATCAGCAGCGGGATCTTCTTCACGCGGAAGTATTCGTCGCGCTGCATTTCCGACGCCACGTAGGCCATCTCTTCGAGCGACGGCGTAATCAGGCCCGACAGGCCGATGATGTCCGCGCCTTCCACCTTCGCCTTGGCCAGGATGTCGTTGCACGGAACCATCACGCCCATGTTCACGACTTCGAAGTTGTTGCACTGGAGCACGACGGTGACGATGTTCTTGCCGATGTCGTGCACATCGCCCTTGACCGTGGCGATGACGATCTTGCCGCGCGAGCGCACGTCGCCGCCCGCCGCCGCAATCTGGCGCTTTTCTTCTTCGATGAACGGAATCAGGTGCGCCACCGCCTGCTTCATCACGCGGGCGGATTTCACCACCTGCGGCAGGAACATCTTGCCGGCGCCGAAGAGGTCGCCCACGATGTTCATGCCGTCCATCAGCGGGCCTTCGATGACCTGGATCGGACGGCCGCCGGCGGCAAAGATCTTCTGCCGGACTTCTTCGGTGTCTTCGACCACGTAGTCGGTGATGCCGTGCACGAGCGCGTGGGCCAGCCGCTTTTCCACGGGCTCCTGGCGCCAGGCGAGGTTTTCTTCGCGCTTGGTACCACCGCCCTTGTAGCGGTCTGCAATTTCCAGCAGGCGGTCGGTTGCATCCGGGCGGCGGTTGAGCACCACGTCTTCCACCCGGTCGCGCAGTTCGGGGTCGAGGTTCTCGTATACGCCCAACTGGCCCGCGTTGACGATGCCCATGTCCATGCCCGCCTGAATCGCGTAGTACAGGAACACGGTGTGGATCGCCTCGCGCACCACGTCGTTGCCGCGGAACGAGAACGACACGTTCGACACGCCGCCGCTCACCTTCGCGTACGGCAGGTTCTGCTTGATCCAGCGCGTGGCTTCGATGAAGTCCACCGCATAGTTGTTGTGTTCTTCGATCCCGGTGGCGACCGCAAAGATGTTCGGGTCGAAGATGATGTCTTCCGGCGGGAAGCCGACCTTGTTGACCAGGAAGTCGTAGCTGCGCTTGCAGATCTCGGTCTTGCGCGCGTATGTGTCGGCCTGGCCCTGCTCATCAAAGGCCATCACCACGGCGGCCGCGCCGTAGCGCTTGATGAGCTTGGCGTGGTGCGCGAACTGTTCTTCGCCTTCCTTGAGCGAAATCGAGTTGACGATCGCCTTGCCCTGCACGCACTTCAGGCCCGCCTCGATCACGTCCCACTTGGACGAGTCGATCATGATCGGCACGCGCGCGATGTCGGGCTCCGAGGCGATCAGATTCAGGAAGCGCACCATCGCCGCCTTCGAATCGAGCATCGCCTCGTCCATGTTGATGTCGATGACCTGCGCGCCGTTTTCGACCTGCTGGCGTGCCACGGCCAGGGCCTCGTCGAACTGGCTGTTCAGGATCATGCGCGCAAACGCCTTGGACCCGGTGACGTTGGTGCGCTCGCCGACGTTGACGAACAGCGTGCTCTCGCCGATGTTGAACGGCTCGAGGCCGGAAAGGCGCATGGGGTGGTCGGTCATGATGGTGCGGGGTTCGGTCAGGCGGCGGCGTATTCGCCGAGCTTCAGCAGGTTGCCGTGCGGGTCGATCACGTAGAGCTCTTTCATGCGCCACGGACGCACCGCCGGCGGCGCGAGCTCCAGCCCGCGCGCGGTGAATTCTTCAAACAGGGCCTGCGTGCTCGGCACACGCAGGTAGCACGAGGTGTGCTCGGCAATGCGGCGGTCGTCGCACAGCCAGAAATGGATTTCGGCGCCATCGCGGCTGACGATCAGGTAGTCGTCGGCGATCAGTTCCTGCGTGAAGCCGAGCCGCTCCGTGTAGAAGCGGGCCGATTCCTGCAGGTCCAGCGAGGCCAGCACCGGGATCGTACTGTCGATGCGCGCGTTCATGTCAGGCGGCTTCGAGATACTGGCCGGGCCATGCGCGCGGCTTGCGGTTGGCCACGCGCTCGGCAATCGCCTTGATGTGCTCGGGCGTGGTGCCGCAGCAACCGCCCACGAGATTCACCAGGCCGGCCGAAGCAAATTCGTCGACCAGGCTGGACGTGACGTCAGGCGTTTCATCGAAGCCCGTGTCGCTCATCGGGTTGGGCAGGCCGGCGTTGGGGTAGCACGAGACGGCCGTGTCGCAGATCTTCGCCAGCTCGGCGATGTACGGACGCATCAGCGCCGCACCCAGCGCACAGTTCAGGCCGAAGGTGATCGGCTTGGCGTGGCGCAGGCTGTTCCAGAACGCCTCGACGGTCTGGCCCGAGAGAATGCGGCCCGAGGCGTCGGTCACCGTGCCGGAGATCATCACGGGCACGCGCTCGCCGGTGTCTTCAAAGAGCTGATCGATGGCGAACAGTGCCGCCTTGGCGTTGAGCGTGTCGAAGATGGTCTCGACCAGGAACACGTCCGCGCCGCCTTCGAGCAGCGCCTTGCCCTGCTCGTAATACGCGTCGCGCAGTTGGTCGAAGCTGACGTTGCGGGCGCCCGGGTCGTTCACGTCGGGCGAAATGCTGGCGGTCTTGGGCGTCGGCCCGAAGGCGCCTGCCACGAAGCGCGGCTTGTCGGGCGTGCTGTATTTGTCGCAGGCCTCGCGTGCGAGACGGGCGGCCACGACGTTCATCTCGTACGCCAGATCCGCCATCTTGTAGTCCTCCTGCGCGATGGTCGTCGCGCCGAAGGTGTTGGTTTCGATCAGGTCCGCGCCGGCAGCAAGGTACTGCTCGTGGATCTCACGGATGACATCGGGACGCGTGAGTACCAGCAGCTCGTTGTTGCCCTTCACGTCGATCGGGTGGTCGGCAAAACGCTCGCCACGGTATTGCGCCTCGGTCAGCTTGTAGCGCTGGATCATGGTGCCCATCGCGCCGTCCAGGATCAGGATGCGGTCGCGCAACAGCGCGGGCAGGTTGGCGGCACGGGTGTAGGGCAGGGGCGCGGTCATGAGGAGGGACTCCGAGGTGCAGCGGCCGGTCAAATATTCAAAATTTGCGGCCAAAGGAGAATTTTACCAGTCGCATCAATGACTTGCCGCCGTTGTGGGCAATCGCGCTCCTATAATCCACATCACGTCATTTGCCCGTCCGATGCCCGCCATGCAATTGCTTGATCCCGCAGACGCTCACGCCTTCTTGGAACGCACACCCGCCGCGCTGTTTGTCGACTGCCGCAGCGAAATGGAACACCTGTTCGTGGGCCATCCGGCCGGCGCCCACCATGTCTCGTGGAACGACGGCCCGCATTGGGAAGTGAACCCCGAATTCGTGCCGACCGTGCGCAAACTGAGCGGCCATGGCGTCGAGCGCCCCGTTGTGCTGATTTGCCGGAGCGGTAATCGCTCGGCGGCTGCCGCGCATGCGCTGGAAGAGGCGGGTTTCCGGGATGTCTACGTGGTCCGCCACGGCTTCGAGGGCGATCTGGACGGCACGCGCCATCGCAACACCCTCAACGGCTGGCGCCATGCCGGCCTGCCGTGGGAGCAGTGCTAGAACGAAGCTATCATCGCCATAGCCGGTCGGCACATGAAAAACGCCCGGCAGCGCCATGCTCCGGGCGTTTTGGTTGGTTCGCGTGGCGGGCCGTTGCGCCCGCGGAGTACATCAGTGCATCGTGACCGGTTGCGTCATCACCGTGTCGAATTTGCCGAGAAAATCGTCGACTTCTTCAACGGTCGGCTCGCTGGCGATCAGCTTTTTCACGTCCTCGCGGAAATGCTCGGCCAGCTCGCCCCCGAGGAAGATCTCACGTTTGAGGTTCTTGTCCACGATCTCGTAGCCGCCCGCTGCCAGAATGGCGTGTTGGCCGTCTACACCGAACTCAACAACACAGTAGTTGTCGCTGTTGTAGATCATCTGCATGGTGCACCTCCGAGGCGTCAATCGTCTTGCTGTTGTGGGGACTGCTCTACTGCTGCACCGGGTAGATGGGGCCCACCATCACGACTTCAAGGGCCGATCAGCTCCCGCCTCATGACCGTTTCATCTACCCCTTCGGCTTCATGATCGGTCACAAAGTTCGCGAACGCGAGGCGAAATGTGTGACGTGCGTTGTGATCGCGTAACAAGACCTTTCCTGTCCTGCACCGAAAGAAGCAAGCGCCCTTCCGCCGTTCGGCCGGTAGACGAGGGGCCGTGTGCGGGGCGCCTGCAACTATCGGCAAGGCAAGCAGGCCTCATGGCGTGTGACATTGACTCCCGCATCCTGCGTGCCCGAGGAACTCATCCAGATCGGCGAGAAAGGCATCCTCCTGTTCGATAGGGGCCAGGTGCGCCGCATGCGGGATCACTTTCAAACGTGCGTCGGGAATGTGCGAGGCGATTTCGCGTGCTGCTTCCACGGGCGCGCCGGTGTCTTGCTCGCCTGTCATGACGAGCGTGGGGCACGCGATGCGCGCCAGTGAGCTGCGTGTGTCGAGCGCCTTGATGGCCAGGCACGCCCCGACATAGCCGTGGGGCGGCGTGGCGCGCAGCAGGTTGCGGATGCGTTCAACTACGTCGGGATGGGCCTCACGAAACGGTGTGGTCAACCAGCGCTGCATCGTGGGTTCGACAATGCCGCTCATCCCGTGTGCTTCCACCTGGCCGATGCGTTCGTCCCACATGGCGTGCGCCGACACGGGCGTGTAGGACACGGTGTCGCACAGGGTGAGCGACCGCAGCCGCTGCGGGTGCCGGACGCCGAGGACCTGCCCAACCATGCCGCCCATCGACAGGCCAACGAAATGCGCCTGTTCAATCGACAGCGCATCGAGCAGGCCGGCCACATCGTCCGCCATCTGGAACAGCGTGTAAGGGCCATGCGGGGCGCTGGTTTTGCCGTGGCCGCGTGCGTCGTAGCGGAGAACACGGTAGCGGCTGGCCAGCTTCTGCGCGATGCTGTCCCACAGTTCGTTGTCGACACCTAAGGCATGGGCGAGCACGATCCATGGCCCGTCTGCGCCATCGGTGCGGTAGTGGATGTCGATGTCGTTGGCGTGCACCGTGCCGGAATTGGAGAGGGCGTTGGCGTCCATGTCAGCCTCCTTCCTGGGACTGGTAGACCAGATCGAACTGCATGCCGTTGGGCTCGGTCTGGCGCAGGCGTACCGGCAGCCAGCCGCGATCGGGGGACAGCCAGATCTCCACGCGGCGCTTGTCGTCTGCACGGCGCGGCAGCCGTATGAAGTGCTGCGCACGAATCGTGCCGTTCGGCGTGTCGACGCTCTCCTCGCCGATGTGCTGGACGCGGGCGACTTCCACGCTGTCGGTATCGGCGATCGGGAATTCCAGCGTGAGGCCCGGGCTGGCAATGCGCTCCGGGGCACCGCGCGCCAGCCCGGTCAATTGGAGGAAGACGCTGAAGCGGTCTTGCGTGCCCTCGGGCAAGGGCAGCACGGCCGGCGTGCGTGTGAATGTGACGGTGGAGGCGCTCTGGGGGCCGGACGCCGGTGGGGTGCCGGCCGCGTAGTGGAACGTGGTGACGTCGGGTTGTCGACGGCCGCGCACTTCTTCGTACCGCATGGGCGTCAGGCCATACGCAGCCACGATGCCGGCGCTGCGAAACGCGAGCGTGCCGAAGAACAGCGGCAAGGGAATTTCCACGGCCAGCGTGTAAGTTTTGCCATCGGTGGCCCAACGGATCACACCGTCCTTGTTGCGCACGCCGTTGACGTAGGTGGCGTACCGCAGCGTGGCGGAGGGCGGCAGTGCAAAGGCATCCCCCGGCGGAGCGGGCGGCCCGCTCGGGCCTTCGCCACTAAGATCCGTGATCACGCCGGTATCGCCAGAGGCTTGGGCACCGGCGCTCGTGAACTCGGATGGGTCCATGCTTGCCACGTCGGGCGCGAGCGGGGTGGGAGCCGGCGCTGGGGCGGGTGCGACCTGGGGGTGCGGACGACTCGGAGCAGGCTGGGGCTTGGGCGCGGCCGGAGGCGGTGGCGGCTGCACCGGCTCCGGTTGCAGCAACAGGGCGGGGATGATCTGCTCCGGCGCGGGCGGCCACGTCACCTGACGGGTGCGCGCGATCCACACGACGGCAATGACATGCAGCACAAGCACGGCCAATAGCACGACCCCGAGACGGCCAAGCCGATGGAAACGGCGCCTGCGCGATGGCACGCCGTCGGTACTCAGTTCGTCAGGATTGCGGGGCGTTGGGGGCAACGTATCCAAGGTCGGCGGAAAGCTGTTGTGCGGCCAGCCGCAAGCGCCGCTCCAGCGGGCTGCTCCAGGTGGTGTCGAAGGTGCTTTGTGCGCCCAGCGCGATCAGCGCAAGGCACAGTTGGCCGTTGGCGTCGAATACGGGCAGCGACATCGCGTTGATGCCCGGAAGTACGCCGCCGTGGATGCGCGAGGCGCCGTGCAAGCGCACGTCGGCGCAGATGGCGTCGTAGGCTTCGAGCGTTTGCGGCAGCTCCGGGTTCTCGGTGTCGCCGGACTCGCCTTTGGCCGCAATGCGATCGAGTTCGCGCTGGACGAACGAGCGCGTTTGCGCGCGCGGCAAGTACGCGCCGAACACGCGGCCGGTGGCGGAGTTCAGCATCGGCATCACATCCCCCAGGCGCAGGCTGACCGTCACGGGATGGCTCGCTTCTTCCCAGTGGACGATGGCCGGGCCCTGGTTGCCCCAGACGGCCAGGCCGATGGTGTGATCGATTTCGTCGCGCAGCGCAGCGGCGGCGGGCCGGGCGCGGCGCATCGGATCTTGCCGGTTCAGGCTCACCAAACCCATTTCCAGCGCGAACGGGCCGAGGTCGTAACGGCCCTCAGGCGTTTGCGTGACGAGCCCCAGCCGCGCAAAGCTCACCAGATAACGGTGCGCCTTGGCGGGGTTCATGGGCGCGGCACGCGCGAGGTCGCGCAGCATCATCGGCCCAGTGGTGTGCGTGAGCACTTCCAGAAGCCGGAAGCCGACTTCGATGGACTGGATGCCCGAGCGCGCGGGCGCATCCAGCTCGCCATCGGCATCGGGCTCCAGGTCGAGATCGGTGTCGGCGGGCAGCGGTGACATGGTGACGGGTCAGGGATCGGTTCGGGCCAGTTTAGCCGATGCTCGGTGTACCATCCGCGCAGCCTTTCTCCATACAACGCACATGAAACTCGCCACCCTCAAGGATGGCTCGCGCGACGGCCAACTCGCCGTGGTCTCGCGCGACCTGAAGACCGCTCACTTCGCTACGCATATCGCCGGCACGCTGCAGCGCGCGCTCGACGACTGGGCCTTCCATGCGCCGCAACTGCAGGAT
Organism: Ralstonia edaphi; assembly: GCF_958350185.1. Classification (NCBI taxonomy): domain Bacteria; kingdom Pseudomonadati; phylum Pseudomonadota; class Betaproteobacteria; order Burkholderiales; family Burkholderiaceae; genus Ralstonia; species Ralstonia edaphi. The sequence continues at coordinate 422,835 of NZ_CATWHI010000003.1, read as the reverse complement.
CTGTACGACCAGTTGAACGCGGGCCGCGCGCGTCACCCGTTTGCATTCGACCCGGCCAACTGCATGGCGCCGCTGCCGCGCGCGTATCAGTGGGCCGATGGCTCGGCCTATGTGAACCACGTTGAACTGGTGCGCAAGGCGCGCGGCGCCGAGATGCCCCCCGAGTTCTGGACCGACCCGCTGATGTACCAGGGCGGTTCGGATGATCTGGCAGGCGCGCACGACCCCATCGTCTGCCGCAGCGAGGCGTTCGGCATCGATTTCGAAGCCGAGGTCGCTGTCATCACCGGCGACGTGCCGATGGGCACCGAGCCGGCCGCCGCCGCCGAGGGCATCCGCCTGATCATGCTCGCCAACGATGTGTCGCTGCGCAATCTGATCCCGGCTGAGTTGAGCAAGGGTTTCGGCTTCTTCCAGAGCAAGCCGGCAACGGCGTTTTCACCCGTGGCCGTCACGCCCGATGAATTGGGCGAGGCCTGGCGCGAACGCAAGGTGCATCTGCCGATGACGGTGCGCTGGAACAACAAGAAGGTTGGCCAGCCCGAGTGCGGCACCGACATGGTGTTCGACTTCGGCCAGCTGATCGCGCATATCTGCAAGACGCGCAACGTGCGTGCGGGCAGCATCGTCGGCTCCGGCACGATTTCGAACGTGGACCGTAGCAAGGGGTACGCGTGCATTGCCGAGAAACGCATGCTGGAAACCATCGAATCCGGCGCGCCCGTCACCGAATACATGCGCTACGGCGACACCGTGAAGATCGAGATGTTCGACGCCAACGGCGTGTCGATTTTCGGGGCGATCGACCAGGAAGTGGTTGCCCCGGGCACGCAAGCGTAAGGCTTAAGCGGATTCGGGTGCCGTCCTCGGGCGGCGCCCCCGCTTTGGCGCGGCGGCACCGGCCGTCAGCGCCTGCCCGTGATACCCGAGGCGCAGCGATAGCGTCCGCCCGGCCTCGCGCAGCAGCCGCGACGCAGGCCCTTCCAGGCTCGAATCGAACACGCTGGACAAGCCCAGCGCCGTGATCGCCCCGGCCAGCTTGCCCTGTGAATCGAGCACCGGCACGGCCACCGAATCAATGCCGTGCACCAATGTCCCGCCGATACGCGCCACGCCTTCCTGCCGCACCGCCTGCCAGCGCGCGCGGCAGTTCAGCCAGTCGGTCAGGCCCGCCTTGCCGGCGCCGGGCCCGCGCAATTCACGGTCGATGAGCGAGACGATCTGGATTTCGGGCACCCACGCGGCGCACGCCTGGCCCGTGGCCGAATTCAGCAGCGGCATGACCGAGCCCACCCGCACATTGACCGCCACCGGCCGGCCGCTGTCTTCCCACCGCACGATGACAGGGCCGCGCGCGGTCCAGATCGACAGAAACACGCTTTCGTTCAGCCGCTCGGCCAGCTTGGGGAGCAGGTTGCTGCCCTCGCGCACGAAATCCACGTCGGACAGCGCCGACAGCCCCACGTGCAACGCCTGCGCGCCCAGCCGGTAACGGGCGGAGGCCGGGTCCTGCTCGACAAAACCCATGCGTTCCAGCGACACCAGATAGCGGTGCACCTTCGCGCGCGGCATGCCCAGCTGCCGACCGAGTTCGGAGACGGCATGGGCGCCCCCGGCATGCGCCATCGCCGAAAGCACGCTCAGCGCGATCTCGGCGGACTGGATGCCGGCGCTGGTGCGTTCCGGCGTGGCGTCTTCTGTGGGCAGGTCTTCGGGTGAGGTATCCGGCGGCAGCGGGTCGTCGATGGGCATCTTGAAGTCTCGGATGTCGCTTTATAAGATACGCGTTACGTAAAAAGATACAACCGGCGCGGCGGCCTGCGCGCTGGAAAAGACCTCAAACCCGGGAGACGCCATGAAGCTGTCGATCTTTTCCGTGCAGGACCATTACCCCGACCGGCCCCGCAGTCTGCCGCAACTCTACGCAGACGTCATTGCCCAGGCGCGCCACGCCGAAGCGCTGGGCTACGACACCTTCTGGGTGGCCGAGCATCACTTTCACGAGTACGGCGCCGTCCCCAATCCTGGGGTCTTCCTGTCGCATCTGGCCGCGCAGACGCAACGCCTGCGACTGGGCACGGCCATCTCGATCCTGACCTTCCACCATCCGGCCACGGTGGCCGAGAACTACGCGATGGTCGATGTGCTTTCGGGCGGGCGGCTGTCGCTGGGCGTGGGCTCGGGGTACCTCAAGCACGAGTTCGAAGGCTACGACGTCGACCCCGCCATCAAGCGCGAGCGCTTTGACGAAGCGCTGATGCTTGTCGAGCGCCTGCTTTCCGGCGAGCGCGTGCACCACGCGGGCCAGTTCCACACGCTGCGCGACGTGCGCCTCAACGTGCTGCCGGTGCAGGCCCGCGTGCCGATCCACGTGGCGATCCTGCGGCGCGAGGCGGCGTATCACATTGGCCGGCAGGGCCGGCGCATGCTGTTCGTGCCGTATGCCTCGGTCGAGAGTTTTGAGGACATCCGCACGTTGATGGACGACTACCGGCGCGGCCTGGCCGAAGCCGGCATTGCCGACACGCGCGGCATGGCGGCCGTCGCGCTGCACACGCATGTGGGCCCGACCGAAGCCGCCGTGCGTGCAACGGCCGCCGACGCATTCGACCTGTACGTCGCCACGCGGCTCTACGCGCGTCGCCAGACGTACGACGATGTGCTCGCCAGCGGCCTGTCGTTGTTCGGCACGCCCGACGCGGTGGCTGAAAAGCTCGCGCAGCTGTCCGACATGGGCGTCGACCATGTGATGGCGCTGCACAACTTCGGGCTGATGCCGCAATCGGCCGTGCTCGAATCGATGCGCGCGTTGGTGGAGGATGCGCTGCCGCGCGCCGGCATCACGGCGCTCGCTGCCTGAACCTGTCCAGCCTGGGAGACTCCGCATCGCCAAACCGTCGCAAAACCGCTACGCTCACTGCCAAACCACGGGAGGAGACCCCAATGCAGCGACCGAAGCGGCGACACGCAGGCGTACTGGCTGGTTTGGCTTTGTTGTCTTCCGCCGCGCTGGCGGATATTCGCATCGGGGTCACGGTGTCGGCCACCGGGCCGCAGGCGTCGCTGGGGCAGCCCGAGAAGAACGCCACCACGCTGTGGCCGCGCGAGATCGGCGGTGAAAAAGTCGACGTGATCGTGCTCGACGATGCATCGGACACCACGCGCGCGGTCACCAACACACGCAAGCTGATGAGCGAGTCGAACGTGGACGTGATCGTCGGCTCCTCCACGACGCCGAATACGCTGGCGATGATGGACGCGGCGGCCGAAGGCAAGACGCCGGTAATTTCACTGGCCTCATCCGCCCGCTTGATCGAGCCGATGGATGCCAAGCGGCGCTGGATCTTCAAGACGCCGCATTCGGACTCACACATGGCCTCGCTCATTGCAGAGCACGCTGCCGCGCACGGCGTGAAGACCATCGCTTACATCGGTTTTGCCAACGCGCTGGGCGAGGCCTTTCTCGCGGAGGTCCAGCGCTTTGCCGATCTCAAGCACATCCGCATTACCGATACCGAGCGTTTTTCGCCCACCGACAACAGCGTGACCGCGCAGGTGCTGCATCTGCTCGCCAACAAGCCCGACGCGGTGGTGATTGGCGGCTCCGGAACGCCCGCCGCACTGCCGGCCCGCGCGCTGGCCGAGCGTGGTTACACCGGCAAGATTTACTTCAACCACGGCGTTTCCAACAACGATTTCGTCAAGCTGTGCGGCAAGGACTGCGAAGGCGCTTACGTGCCGACCGGCCCCGTGATGGTTGCCGCCGAATTGCCCGACGCCAATCCGGCCAAGAAGCAGGCGCTGGATTTTGCGCGCCGCTACGAGGCCGCCTTTGGCAAGGGCAGCGTCTCGATCTTCGCCGCCTACACGGGCGACATCGGCTTGCTGTTGCAGCGCGCGGTGCCGGTGGCGCTCAAGCGCGCCAAGCCGGGCACGCCGGCCTTTCGCGAGGCGCTGCGCGACGCACTGGAGCAGGTGCGCGATCTGCCGACCAGCACCGGCGTGGTCAACATGAGCCCGCAGGACCACGTCGGCCTGGACCAACGTGCCCGCGTGATGGCGCAGATCCGCCGCGGCCAATGGCACCTGGCCGATACCGCGAAGTGACAGTGACGGTGACGATGGCGCACATTCCGCGTTGCACGCGCAGTCTCATCCGCTATGCTTGATCCATTACCTCGGACGCCATGACCTCGCTCGCTCCCCGCTTTGCCCGCTACCAGGCGCTGACGCTCGTCCAGCACGGCCCGATCCTCGAAATCGTGATGGGTGCGGCGCAGTCGGCCAACCGCAAGCTGTCCACCGCCGATGCCGGCCTGCACCGCGAGCTGGCGGAAATCTGGCGCGACGTGTCCGCCGAGCCGTCGGTGCGCGTCGCGCTGATCCGCGGTGAGGGCAAGGGCTTTTCGGCCGGCGGCGATCTGCATCTCGTCGAGCAGATGGCCGACGACTTCGAGGTGCGCACGCGCGTCTGGCACGAGGCGCGCGACCTCGTCTACAACGTCATCAACTGCGACAAGCCGATCGTCAGCGCCATGCACGGCCCGGCCGTGGGGGCAGGGCTGGTCGCCGGATTGCTGGCCGATATTTCGATCGCCGCCAAGGACGCACGCATCGTCGACGGCCACACGCGCCTGGGCGTGGCGGCGGGCGACCATGCCGCGATTGTCTGGCCGCTGTTGTGCGGCATGGCCAAGGCCAAGTATTACCTGCTGCTGTGCGAGTCCATGACGGGCGAGGAGGCCGAGCGCATCGGGCTGGTTTCGCTGGCCGTGCCCGAATCGGAACTCGTGAACCGCGCGTTCGAAGTCGCCGAGCGGTTGGCGGCCGGTTCGCAGACGGCGATCCGCTGGACCAAATATGCGCTGAACAACTGGCTGCGCATGGCCGGCCCAAGTTTCGATACGTCGCTGGCGCTTGAATTCATGGGTTTTGCGGGCCCCGACGTGCGCGAGGGCATTACGAGCCTGCGCCAGAAACGTCCGCCCACGTTCGACGGCGCGTGATTGAAGATGAAGACTCGCAAGCGCGCCCGACCCCCGACCGATTTGTAGGAGACACCATGTTCACCCAGATGCCCAATTTCGCCGAAGGCGGTTTTGAATTCCTGCGCAAGCTGTGGGGTGGCGGCTTTGCCGGCATGGCCGGTGGCGGCATGCCCAACATGGCAAGCTTTGCCGCGCCGCCGATGGATCTTGAGGAAATCGACAAGCGCATCCACGACCTGCGCGCCGTGGAGAGCTGGCTGCAACTGAACGCCAGCCTGCTGCGCACGGCAATCCAGGGCCTGGAAGTGCAGCGCGCCACGCTGGTGGCCTTGCAGACGTTCGGCTCCGCACTGTCGCCCGAGGCCATGAAATCTGCGTTCGACGGGCTGACGCCGGACGCGTCCTCGTCCGCATCGTCTTCCGACGAGGAATCCAAACCTGCCTGGCCGCACACCGCCGCCACGACCAAGCCGACCGAAGACGAACCGCCTGAAGACGCAGACGAGGCGGAAGAAGACACCGACGACGATCAGGCCGAAGCCCGCGCCGAGAATGCCCAGGCTCAAGCCCAGGCCGCTGCGCAGGCCCAAGCAGCCGCCCGCGCCGCCGCGGCCGCGCTTGACCCTTCACCGTGGTGGAACATGCTGCAGCAGCAGTTCAACCAGATCGCCAGCTCCGCGGCGGCGGCCATGCCGATGCCGCAGAACCTGATGCCGGGCTTCCCGGGCGGCTTCCCCGGGTTTGGCGGCGCCCCGGGCGCGGAAGGCCTGGATGCGGCACCGGAAGACATCGAAGGCACATCGGCGCCCGCCAAGCCCAAACGGGCAGCCGCTAAGTCGGCGCAGAAACCGGCCGCCAAGACGCCTGCAGGCAAGACGGCGAAGCCCGCCACCAAAAAGGCCGCTGCCAAGAAAACGCCCGCGAAATCTGCATCGCATAAACCCAACAACGACGCGCCCTGATCGATGTCGACAGACTGCACTGCACTCTTGATGATGGGCGGCGGCGCGCGTGCCGCCTATCAGGTCGGTGTGCTGCGCGGCATCGCAGGATTGGCGCGCGAGTATGCGCCGGATGTGGCGCGCACGCCGTTCGACGTCATTTGCGGGACATCGGCGGGCGCGATCAACAGTCTGGGCCTCGCACGGGGCGCGCAGGATTTCATGCTCGCTACCGAGGCGCTGACCCAGCTCTGGGGCAGCCTGCATGCCGATCGCGTCTATCGCACGGACGTCGGCCGCGTCGGCTCCAGCGGCGCGCGCTGGCTGACCGCACTGGCGTTCGGCTGGATGACCGGCCGCACGCCGCGCGCGCTGTTCGACAACACACCGCTGCGCGAGCTGCTTGAATCGCAACACGACGGTCAGCAGGTGCAGGCCGCATTCGACGCCGGAGCGCTGCGCGCGCTGGCCATCACCGCGCTGTCTTACACCACGGGGCGTCACGTCACGTTCTATCAATCGCCGCACGTCGTGCTGCCGTGGCGGCGGTCGCAGCGGATTGCGGTGTCGGATCAGATCGGCGTGTCGCACATGCTGGCGTCGTCGAGCATCCCGTTCGTCTTCCCGGCCGAGCCGGTGCCGCTCGAAGGGAACGACGAATGGTTCGGCGACGGCACGATGCGGCAGATGTCGCCGTTGAGCCCCGCCATTCATCTGGGCGCGAATCGCATTCTGGTGGTGGGTGCCGCGTCCCGCTCGCAGCCGGGCTGGTACGACACGGTACCGGCGTCGGGTTATCCGTCGCTGGCGCAGATTGCCGGGCAGGCGCTGGCGAGCATCTTTCTCGACGGGCTTTCGGCCGATATCGAGCGGCTGCAACACGTCAACGCCATGGTGGCCCGCAACCCCGAGATTGCCGACGCACGCGACGGCTGGCGCAAGATCGAGGTGCTGGTCATGGCGCCGTCCGAGCGCATCGAACTGATTGCCTCGCGCCACGTGCAGCGCCTGCCGGGCACGGTCCGCGCACTGCTCAAGCCGCTGGGCGGCACTGAGGCGCGGGGGGCGGCATTCGCCAGCTATCTGCTCTTTGAGCCGGAGTTCACGCAGGAATTGATCGACCTGGGCGAGCGCGATGTGCAGGCGCGCCGCGATGAGTTGGCGGCGTTCCTGTACGGCGCGATTCCGGATACGATGCGCGCAGCCTGATCAGCGCGACGAGCGTGTCGACGGTTCAGCCAGCAACGCGTCGATGCGCTTGATGAGCGCCGGGTCGCTCGGTTCGACGCTGCTCGGGAACATGGCCGCCACGCGGCCGGTGCGGTCCAGCAGGTATTTGTGGAAATTCCACTTGGGCGGCTGGCCCGTCTGCGTCGCCAGCCACGCATACAGCGGCGACGCGCTCGCCCCCACCACAGCCGTCTTCGAGAACATCGGAAACTTCACGCCATACGTGTTGTAGCAAAAGTCGGCGATCTGCTTGCTGTTGCCGGGTTCTTGCTGGAAGTCGTTGGACGGAAACCCCAGCACCGTCAGGCCCTTGTCACGGTACTTTGCGTACAGCGCCTCGAGCCCTTCGTATTGATGCGTGTAGCCGCAATAGCTCGCGGTGTTGACGACCAGCACGACGCGGCCGGCGTACTGGCAAAGGTCTTGTGGCGCGTCGTCCTGAAGGCGCTTGACGCGAAAATTCAGGCTGGCGGGGCAGGCACCTGCAGTGGCCGGCGCGTGTGCTGCAGGGGCGACGCCGGCCGTCGCAGCGTGCCCAGTGCGCGGCAGCAGCAACGCGATGACCGCAATGGCAATCGCAATGGCGATCATGAGCAGATGGTGCCGACGCAGGACGCCCGACGTGTGCAGTTGCAGGCGCGGACGACGTGCGGACGCGGTGGCAGAAAACAACATGGCGATCCTCCAAAAGCGGACGCTCAGCGGGCGAGCGGGAGTTTGTCTTCAGTCTAGGGTATAACGCGCCGGGGTCGCCCCATGTGGGATGTGCGGTATGCGTGGCGCGCCATCCGCCGCACGGATCGCTGCACTTTCTATACTGAAGAACTCGCCGGGCGATGACCCGGTCCGACACAAAAGACGGTGGCCGCGTGCTGCCGATCACATCGCGGTGTACCGCGAGACAACGCGCGACTGCGTCGTGCGTCAGGGGGTCGCCAAGCCACCTTGCAACTGTGGCATCGGCAGGCCTGTTGTCACGAGGAAACGGGCAGACACAGAACTTTGCTCGGGCAACCACGAAAAACAGGGCCCGGTCAAGCATGTCTGCTAGAATCCGCCTGCAAATTCAAAGGCTTACCATGCTCTATCCCGAATTGTTCAAGTCGTTGGAAGCGGTCCGCTGGAATATGGAAAAGGATATTCCGTGGGACACGTTCGATGCGTCGCTGCTGACCGACGCGCAAGCGCAGACCATCAAGATGAATGCCATCACCGAGTGGTCAGCCCTGCCGGCCACCGAGATGTTCCTGCGTGACAATCGTCACGACTCCGATTTTTCGGCCTTCATGAGCGTGTGGTTCTTTGAAGAGCAGAAGCACTCGCTGGTGCTGATGGAGTATCTGCGCCGCTTCCGTCCGGACCTCGTGCCGACCGAAGAAGAGCTGCACAACGTGCGCTTCGAATTCGATCCGGCTCCGCCGCTGGAAACGCTGATGCTGCACTTCTGCGGCGAAATCCGCCTGAACCATTGGTACCGCCGTGCCTCCGAATGGCACACCGAGCCGGTCATCAAGGCGATCTACAAGCATCTGTCGCAGGACGAAGCCCGCCACGGCGGCGCCTACCTGCGTTACATGAAGAAGTACCTCGGCCAGTTTGGCGACAGCGCGCGCAGCGCATTCGCCAAGATCGGCGTGCTGATGGCATCGGCGCGTCGCACCGAAAAGCCGCTTCACCCGACCAACCTGCACGTCAACAAGGCGCTGTTCCCGCAAGACACGGTGCAGTCGCGCCTGCCGAACCCGGATTGGCTGGAGCACTGGCTGGACGAGCAGATCAAGTTCGACGCCGGCTGGGAAAAGAAGGTCATCGAGCGCATCCTGCACAACATGGGCCTGCTGTTCGAGCGCACCTTCGAAACCGTGCAAGACCTGAACCGCTATCGCAAGGAACTGAACGCACGTCTGCTCGGCTCGGCCGAACAAGCTGCCTGATCCTTGCCACTGGCAGCAAGCGGCCCATCGATTCGATGGGCCGTTTTGTTTTCCACTCCGATTTCGCATTCGCCATGACCGCTCGCCAGCCCGCGCCCGCCTTTGAACAGAAGATCTGCGACGCCGCCGATGTGGAAGCCCGCGTGCGCGCCTTGCCGCGCCCCTTGGTCTTCACCAACGGCGTGTTCGACATCCTGCATCGCGGTCACGCCACGTATCTGGCGCAGGCGCGTGCGCTTGGCGCGTCGCTCGTGGTGGGCGTGAACACCGATGCGTCGGTGCGGATGCTGGGCAAGGGCGACGACCGCCCGCTCAACACACAGGACGATCGCCTGGCCGTGCTGGCCGCCCTCGAAGCGGTGAGTCTGGTGGTGTTGTTTGCCGAGCGCACGCCGGTCGAACTCATCAAGCGCGTGCGCCCTGACATCTACGTGAAAGGCGGCGACTACGACATCGATGCGCTGGAAGAAACGCGCGTGGTGCGCAGCTGGGGCGGCACGGCGCTGGCGATTCCATTCGAGCACGATCGCTCGACGACGGCGCTGCTCAAGCGCGTGCGCGCGACGTCTTGAGCGTTTAGCGCGATGCCGTGACCGCCGCGCAAGCGTGCAGGTCTTCGGCGCCCAGGGTCTTCTTCAGCGCGGCCAGCTGGGCTGCGACGCCCGAAGCCGCATCGGCGGTGGTGGTCACGCGCAGCGTGGTCTGCGCGCCAAGCCGGCGTGTTTGCGTGACCACGGCCGTGCGCACGTCCTTGGCGCGCAGTTCGTCCAGACGCTGCTGCGCGCGCTCCTTGTCGCGGAACAGGCCCAGCGACACCACAAACGTATTGCCTTCCTGCACGATGGCTGAATCCGCCACGTTGCGGCGCTTGAGTTCGGCCACCTTGCGATCGGCGTCGTCGCGCGTGTCGCGGGCCGGCATGTGGACCCACCAGCGGTTGTCTTCCTGCCGCGTGATGCGCTCAACCTGCACGCCGGGCAGCTGCTTGATCTGATCGAGGCCGCGCGTGGCCTGTGCTTCGGTCAGGCCGCCGAGTTCGGTGCAGCTGCCGCCGCTGTCAGCGGTGGTGGCGGTGGACAGAGCCGTGCGTTCGATGTTGGCCTGTGGGCCCGACGCGGCAGGCGTGGAAGCGGCTGACGACGAGCCCGGCGCCGATTTGGGTACGCCGCCGGCTGGGGCAGAAGCGGGTGCCGGCTCGAGAATGCGGATCTCTTCGGTACGGATCTGGCGGCGCATGCGGTCAGGCTCGCGCTCGCTTTCGAACCACGCCTTGGACACTTCGGGCCCGAACACGCCGGTATTGGCCGCGAGCAGAACGCCGTTGACGAGCAGCAGGAGCAGCAGGGCGAGGCGAAGCGTCATGGTGCGAACGGACGTGGATTCGGACGGTGGTTCGGAATGCAGGAACACAGCAGCAACGGTAAGACGTCAGACGAAGACAGCGCGGCCAAGTGAGACTACGCCAGCGTCGCGGCACCTTCCCGGCTCGCGCGCGCCAGCACCTGCAGGCCAAGCAGCACGAGATTATCGTGCATCTGGAACGGCATGCGCAGATGCGGCCCCAGCGCAGCGCGCGCCCCGCCGCTCAGCACGCAGCGTGCCGGCCCGGGATGCTGCTTTTGCAGTGCCATCCACGTCTGCGCAATCGCGCCCGCCTGCGCGATGACGCAGCCCAGCGCGATGGCGTCCTGCGTGTTGTCGGCCCAGGGCGGTGCCACGACGTCGCCCGCGCTCAGGTAGCTGACATCGACTTCGGGCAACTGCGCCGTGTTGCGGGACAGCGCGCGCATCATCAATGTGAGGCCGGGCAGGATCAGGCCACCGGCAAACAGGCCATCCGGCGTGACGATGTCGAGCGTAGTGGCGGTGCCGGCCGTCACGAGCAGAAGGGCGGTGTCGGGCCACAGATGGCGGGCGCCGACCGCGCCGACCCATCGGTCAGTGCCGAGCTGCGACGGGTCGCGATACCCATTGCGCAGGCCAGCGGTGGCGTCTTCCGATGCCGCAATGCGCACGCGCGCGCCGTCGAACACGCGGGCGATGCGCGCGGTGAGTGCATCGCGCAGTGCCGGACCGGCCACCGCGCTGATCCACACCTCGGGCGGCGCAACGCCGGCGGCGTGGCAATCGCGCCAGTCTTCCACCAGTTCGGCCAATCGATCGTGCGCGCGGGCGCCGGCATGCTGCCAGGGCGTGCCGCCGGGCTCCTCCGGCAGGGCGAGTTCGGCATCGGCACCACCGGCAATCCACGCCCATTTGATGCGCGTATTGCCCGCGTCGATCAGCAACAGCGGACGGGCGGGGGCGGCGTGCGCGGCAGAGGCCTTCAGGCGTGTCATGGCTGCTCCGCGTCTGCGCTGCGCAAGGAAACCTCGCCGCTGTGGACCCACTGCACCCGTCCACCGGATTCGATCGCCAAGCGGCCTTGCGCGTCGATGCCATGCGCCACGCCTTCGAGCACCACGGTGCCGTCCTGCCACAGGCGCACGCGTTCGCCGGCAAAGGCATCGCGGGCGGCAAACGGCGCCACGAACGGCGCCAGGCCCTGTGCGCCGAAGCGCTGCAGGTATTCACCGAGCGTCGTGAGCAGCGCCGAGAACACGGCGTTCGGTTCCGGCGCATCCACCAGTTCTTCCACGCCCGACAGGCCGCGGCCGAGCGTGGTCTCCAACACGCGTGGCCGTTCCAGGTTCAGGCCGATGCCGACGACGGCCCAGGTCTGGCCCGGTTCCTTGCGCACGGTCTCGACCAGGATGCCGGCCAGCTTGCGCCCGGCGATCTGCACGTCGTTGGGCCATTTGAGGCCGAGCGCCTGTCCGCTGCCGCCCCGCGCTTCCGCGTATCCAGCCACGGCGTCGGCCACGGCCACACCCAGGGCTAGGCTCAGGCCGCCGAGTTGCGCAGGCTCACCGGCAAAGGCGCAGGCGACGGAGAAGGTCAGGCCGTGGTCGCCTCCCCATGGGCGCCCCTGGCGGCCGCGTCCTGCCGTCTGGCGCTGCGCGGCAAGCACGCGGGCGCCGAGCAGCGGCGCAGTGCCGGCCTGGCCGCGAATCGCCGTGTTGGCGGGCCACGGGGCCTCGCGCACCGCGGCCATCAGATCTGCGCTGGTGGAGCCGGTGGTTTCAACCACATCGACAGGCCAGCCGGCAGCCGGGCCGCTGGGCTGGATACGCTCGCGCGCAAGGCGCCACCGCGCGGAGGGTTCGGCAAGAGACATAAAAAACGGGCGATCAGGTTCGCGCTAAGAATGCGCGCATTGTACGAGCAGCGTTGCAAACACGGGCCCGGCGCTTGCTTCAAGCGACGCAGAGGCCTCACAGTGTGGCAGCCAGTGTGACAGCGTTTGGCGGCGCGTTGGCTACAATTCGACCGATATCCGGCATCACCGCTTACGGAGAACCGTTTGATCACCTGCCGTACACCGCAGCTCGAGGTACGCGTTGTCGATGGACGTTCCGTCGCCTTTCTCTCCGGCGACTGGACCACGCTTGCCTTGGCCGAACGCGCCGGCGTGCGCGGCGCGCGCCAGCAGATCCGCGCCGGGCTGGACAACGCCAACGCGTGGTGCCTGACTGAAGTCGGCCGGATCGACCACTTTGGCGCGCAACTGCTCTGGCGCGCGTGGGGCAACCAGTGGCCCGAACACCTGGACGCCCGGCCCGACCAGCGTCGCATGCTCGATCGCGTTGCCAAGCTCGACCCGGGCGGCTGGAAGCAGCGCCTGGCCCCGCGCATGAACCCCCTGGCGATCCTGGGCGAAGGCATGCTCGAGTTCTTCGATCATGCCCGCGACGGCATCGCCATGGTCGGGCAGCTGGTGTTCGACTTCGGCAGGTTCCTGCGTGCGCCGCATCGCGGGCCCTGGCGCGAGATCTCCGCGAACATCTACAGCACCGGTTACAAGGCGCTGGGCATCACGGCGCTGGTCGGCTTCCTGATCGGCATCGTGCTGAGCTACCTGTCGGCCAACCAGCTGCGCGTATTCGGGGCCAGCATCTTCATCGTCAACATTCTGGGGATGGCCATCATCCGCGAGCTTGGGCCGGTGCTGGCGGCGATTCTGGTGGCGGGGCGTTCGGGCTCGGCCATCACGGCGCAGATCGGCGTGATGCGGGTGACCGAAGAGCTGGATGCGATGCGCGTGATGGGCATCTCGCACGGCTTCCGGCTGATCCTGCCCAAGGTGATTGCGCTGGCGATCGCCATGCCGCTGCTTGTCGCGTGGACGGATCTGCTCGCGCTGGCGGGCGGCATTCTGGCGGCCAAGTTCCAGCTCGATATCAGCCCGACGTATTTCATCACTTCGTTGCCCGATGCGGTGCCGGTGGCCAACCTGTGGCTCGGCATCGGCAAGGGCGTGGTGTTCGGCATGCTGATCGCGCTGGTGGCGTGCCACTTCGGCTTGCGCATCCAGCCCAATACACAGAGCCTGGGCGAAGGCACGACCACGTCGGTGGTGGTGTCGATCACCATCGTCATCCTGGCAGACGCGGTGTTCGCCATCCTCTTCAAGGACGTCGGGATATGACGCGGCCCCGCCATCCTCACATCGAGCACGCAGCGGCGCCGGCGGCAATCACGCCCGCGCGCGAACGCGTGATTGAAGTGCGCAGCGTCACCAAGCGCTACGGCAAGGTGACCGTGCTCGACAACATCGATCTGGACGTGTTTCGCGGCGAGGTGCTTTCCATCGTCGGCGGGTCGGGCAGCGGCAAGACGACGTTGCTGCGCCAGGTGGTGGGGCTGGAGAAACCCACCTCCGGCACGATCCACATCTTTGGCGAAGAACTGACCTGCCAGGTCGGCAACGATCTGCAGTCGATGCGCAACCGCTGGGGCATGCAGTTCCAGCATGGCGCGCTTTTTTCGGCGTTGTCCGTGATCGACAACGTGGCGTTGCCGATGCGCGAGTTGCGCACGCTGCCCGATGCGTTCATCCAGCGCGTGGCGATGCTGAAGCTGCAGATGGTCGGGCTCAAATCCACCGATGCCGACAAGATGCCGTCGGACCTGTCGGGCGGGATGATCAAGCGCGTGGCGCTGGCGCGGGCGTTGTCGCTGGAGCCCGAGCTGGTGTTTCTGGACGAGCCGACGGCCGGGCTGGATCCGCGCGCGTCGGACGATTACGTCGCGCTTATCCGCGAGTTGCGCCAGGAACTGGGCTTGACCGTGGTGATGGTGACGCACGATCTCGACACGCTGGTGGCACTGTCCGACCGCATTGCCGTGCTGGCGGATCGCAAGGTGCTGGCGGCCAAGCCGCTGGACCAGATCATTCAGATCGATCATCCGTTCATCAAGGAATACTTCCTCGGTGAACGGGGCAAACGGGCCCTCATGGCGCTGGGCCCGCAGATGACGGAGGCGGTGGCTGCAGCCTCGCTTTCGACGCAGGAGGATTGATGGAAAACAAGGCCCACGCATTCCTGGCCGGGCTGTTCACGATCGGGCTGGTCATCTTCATCGGCCTGGCCGTCATGTGGTTCAACCGCGACCAGACGGTGCGCTTGCCGTACGACGTCGTCACGCGTTCGACCGTCAACGGACTCAACCCGCAAGCTTCTGTGAAGTACCGCGGGCTGGACGTCGGCAAGGTCGACAGCATCCGCTTTGACGACAAGGTGCCGGGGCAGATCGTCGTGCGCGTGCTGGTCGACAAGGATGCGCCCATCACCACCACCACGTACGGCCGACTGGCCTATCAGGGCGTGACGGGTCTCGCCTATGTTCAGCTTGACGACCGCGGCTTCGACAACAGCCAGCGCGCGCCTAACCCGACGCACCTCGCTACATCAGACAAGAACCCCGCGCGCATCCGCATGGAAGCCGGCTTCCTCGACGAGCTGGACAAGCGCGGCGACCAGATGCTTTCCAAGCTCGATCAGACGCTCAGCTCGCTGTCGATCATGTTTGACGACGAGCATCGCCAGCAGGTCACCGCGTCGCTGCAATCGTTCCAGAAGACGATGGACGCCTACAGCACGCTCGCACAGCAGGCTGAACCGACCATGCGCCGCCTGCCGCAGATTGCCGACAACCTCGATTCCACGCTGGTGGCCACGCGCAAGCTCACGCAGTCGCTGTCGGATCCGAAGGGGCCGTTGATGACGACGCTTTCCGGTGCCGGCACGGATCTGACGGCGGCAACGCAGTCGATGCAATCCGCCGCCAATGTGCTGACGTACGAAACGCTGCCGCAGCTCAATGGCTTTGCGCGTGAGGCCCGCCAGGCCGTGCGCGGCTTCGATCATGCCGTGACCGACTTCAACGCCCGGCCGCAAAGCGTGCTGTTTGGCCCCGCACCCGCCGCGCCCGGCCCCGGTGAAACGGGCTTTACCGCACCCGCCGCCCGCGCTTCGGCCCAGCCCTGAGGAGAGTCCATGCCGATGTTGTCTGCTGTGTTCCGCCGCGCGCACGCGCTGCCTGCGCTGATGGCGCTGTCGCTCCTGGCAGCCTGCTCGAGCGCGCCCGTGGCGCCCGCTGCCCTGTATGACTTTGGGCTCGCGCCGGCCGCAAGCGCTGGCGCGCGCCTGCCCACCGCCCTGCGTGTGGCCGACGTGGCCGGCCCGGGCTGGATGGACGGCAACGCCATCTATTACCGCCTTGCGTATGCGCAAAGCCAGCGCACCGACGTCTACGCCAACAGCCGCTGGGTGGAATCGCCCGTCAACCTGTTCGAGGCGCGTCTGCGCAACGCGGCGGCCGCGCGCGGCCAAGTGGTGGGCTATCCCACGCCCGATGTGCCGAGCTTGCGCGTCGAGCTGGTCGACTTCTCTCAGGTGTTCGACAGGCCCGAAGCCAGCCGCGGCGTGGTGCGGTTGCGAGCGACGGTGTCGCTGGCGCGCGGCGTGATCGATCAGCGTGTAGTGCAGGCCGATGCCCCGGCGCCCAGCCCTGATGCAGCGGGTGGTGTGGCGGCACTGACGCAGGCGTCGGACAAGGCCATCGGCGAGGTGCTGGACTGGGTGGCCGGCTTGCCGCTGGCGGCGTCGACCTCTGCCGGGCCCGCAACGCCGGGGGCGGCATTCGGTACGCGCCGGCGTTGATCTCCCGACCTCTCAACCGGACGGAGGAACCATCCGTGATGCGCGGCATCGGACGCTATCATGGGCGGCTTCTTCCGGGCACGTCCGCCCCTCCTTTTCGATTGCAGCTTCTCCGGTGACGGACTTCCACTCGCAACCCGCCGCGCCCACCTCGCATCGTCACTCGCCGCTTGCGCGCGCCGGGCTGGGGTGGTTCGTGCTGCTGGTTGTCTACGCAAGCCTGTATCCGTTTGCGGGCTGGACAGACACCGGCGTGTCGCCGTTTGCCTTCCTCAGCGCACCGCTGCCGCGCTACAACACCGGCTTCGACCTGCTCACCAACGTGTGGGGCTACATGCCGCTGGGCATGCTGACGGTGCTGGCGCTGCATCCGCGCATCACGGGGTGGCGCGCGGTGTTGCTGTCGCTGCTGGCGGGGCTGGTGCTTTCCGGCGCGATGGAGGCGATCCAGACCTATCTGCCCACGCGCGTGTCCTCCAATGTCGATCTGGCGACGAATACGCTGGGCTCCTTGCTCGGCGGCATCGTCATGCTGCCGTTTTCAGCGCGGCTCATCGACCGGGGCGGACTGCGCCGTCTGCGCCGCCGCTGGTTCGAGCCGCATGCGACCTTTGCAATCCTGCTGATGCTGGTGTGGCCGTTCGCGCAGATCTTTCCGCAGGAATTCCTCTTCAGCATGGGCGGGGTGATCCGCAGCATCCTGCTCGATCCATCGCCGGATGCGTTTGTGGTCAACCTCGTCAACGGCTGGTTTCCGGAGCTGTTCGACTGGCAGGACAAGCTGACGGCGCACCCGGAAGCACTGCAGCGCCAGGAACTGCTCGAAGCGCTCATCACGGCTTGCAGCTGGATCGGCACCGGGTTGCTGGCCAGCGTGGCCATGCGCCGCGGCGCGCCGATGCTGCGCCTGCTGGCTGCGCTGCTGGCCGGGGCGCTGCTGGTGAAGGCGGGGGCGACGGTGCTGCAGTTTCCGCTGGGCGGCGCGTGGGATTGGCTTTCGTCCGGCGCGCGTTTTGGGTTGGTCGTCGGCTCGCTGGTGCTGGTGCTGCTGGTGCGGCTGCCGCGCTGGCTGCGTGGTGCGCTGGCCATGGCCCTGCTGATCGCGCTGATCATCCTGTCCAACGTGCTGCCGCCGAGCCCGTATTCGTGGGTGTCGGCGCAGAGCTGGCGGCTTGGGCGCTTCGTCCATTTCAACAGCCTGTCGCAATGGATCGGCTGGCTGTGGCCGTTTCTCGGCCTGGGCTATCTGGCCTGGCGCGCCGAGCAGACACAGCTGCAGCGGCGCGCCGGACGTCAGGCGCGTTGAGCGCGCGCCGCAGCCGATGCCGCATGTGGTGAGGCTGCGCGCCGGACTGCGAGCAGCGCAACCAGTGCCGCAAGGTACACCGCCGCCATGGCGAAAAATCCAGCGCGCCATCCAAACACCCCCGTCGATACCGCCGCCACGCCCAGGCCGATGAGCGCACCACCCTTGGCTGCGCTGCTGCACAATCCCAACGCAAAACCTTGACGATCTTCCGGGCTGGTTTCAGCGACCAGGCTGTTGAGGACCGGCAGCAGGCCGCCCAGGCACAGGCCCCAGGCCAGGCGCGCGGCGATGAAGCCAGCTTCCCCTTGCGCAACGCCTTGCCAGAGCGCGGTGACGCCGCAGACTGCCGTCAATGCGCACACGCGCCCCAGCGTGACATGCACGGGCAGTCCCGCAAACCGCTTTGCCCACCAGCGCGCAGACAGCGCCAGCGTCGCGGCCGTGGCGCTGTAGGCGAGACCGGCCAGCATCACCGAGCCATGCAGCGTCTCGGTGATGTACGGCGCGAGAAAGCCCTGCGGCATGACGCGCGCCGCCTGCACGGCGACCATGCCGAGCAGCAAGCCGACCACCAGGCCGCCCAACGGGGCATGCCGTGCTTGCGACGTCTCGGCGGCTCGTTTTGCTGTGTTGCGCGGAGCGGGGGCAATCCCTGGCAAGCAGAACATCGCCAGCGGAATGCACGCCAGGATGACGAGCGCGCCTGCCGTGTTCGCCATCCGGAAACCCATCCACGCGACGAGCCACGCACCAACCGGCGGCGCCATGAAGCTGCCGCATGCCGTGACGGTTTGCAGATCGGCGAAGACGCGGCGGCGCATGTCAGGCGGCGCCACGCGCATCGCATAGATTTGCGCGGCCGCCAGGAAGCCCGCCAGCCCGCCTTGGACCGTACGCGCCAACAGCACGCTGGCCGCCGAGTCTGCATAGACGGACCACAGCTGTGACGCCGCCAGCGCGACCAGCGCCCGCAGGATCATCGGCTTGGGTCCGACACGGTCGGCGAGGCGCCCCCACCATGGCGCGGTGACGAGCGTGGCCGCCATCGGTGCAAAGTAGGCTGCACTGGCCACCCACGCGAACGGCACCGCCGGCAACGGCGTCAGTTCACGCAGAAACAGCGGCCAGAACGGGCCCGTCATCTCCATGGCGCCCATCGAAAGGGCCTGGATGACAAGGAGCCACCGGATGGCGCTGCGCCACGTGTGGACGGGCGTTGCCGGGCTCATGCTCGGTCCGCTGCGCCCAGTGGGTTGGGCAGCGCGGCGTGCATGTCGTCGGACTGGTCGCGCAGACGCATGCGGACAAACGTCTTGAACGTCCACGGCGCTTCCAGCAGCGAGTGGCGTTCGTGCGACCACGTGTCGGCATTCATGGTGGTGCGGTTCGCCTCGAACACGGCGTGCATGGCATCACGCCATTGGCGCAGCCCGGCCGTGCTGCCGTGGTCCGGGAACAGCCCCAGCGCCAGTTCACCGATATGGCACAGCAGGAAGGCGTGGATCAGCTTCTTGCGCGGAATGTCCCGATCGGGATACGTGGTGTGGCCGGCGCGGAACGGCGTGATCGAGAAGCCTTGCGCCTGCAGCGTTGGCAACGCGATCTTCACGTCGCCAAAGTCGCGCACCACCAGCCGCACCGGCATGCCGGCCGCGTCGATGACGACGAAGGTGTTCTGCTGATGCGCCTCCAGCGCAATGCCGTAACGCAGGTAGAGGCCGACGATGGCCGGAATGGCGACGCGCAGGTATGCCTCGAAGAAACGTTCGGCCCGCTCGGCGCGGGTGCCGCCGGCCTGGCGCGCCAGCACGGTATCCAGCAGCATCGGCGCCGCTGCCTGCGTCATGTCGGCGGTGAAGTCCGGCGTGAAGAGCGCGCCGACCGGCAGCAGCCGCTGGTTGCCGGCAATGCGCGTGGTCGGGTTGTCGCGCACGATCATCGAGAGATGGCGCGCGCGCTCATCGTCGGTGCCGGCCAAGTGGATGCCGTGGCGTTCCGGCACGATCGACAGGACGCTCGCCAACGCGGCGTCGTTCGCGAGGATGCGTTCGAGCAGCGCGCTCACGCGCGGGCCCATCACGGCCGATTTGGGCGACACGGTGCGCTCGACGCTCGTCAGCCGCATGCTCACGGGCAGCTTGAGCATGGGGCCGCCCGGCGCGTTCGTCGCGGCCACCGTGCGGAATGACATCGTTGGCCGGGCGGCGATGCTGATGTCCGGCAGGCGGATCAGTTCGCCTGCGGCAAATTCCGCGGCGAAGGTCTCGCCGAGTGTCGTGTCGCGCTGCCAAGGGTGAACGGGCAGCGGCAGCCACGCTTCGGGTGCGAGCTGACTTGCCAGCAGGGCTTTGCGAAACGCCGCCATGGCGTCGGGGAAGGTCGCCGCGAACCAGTCGGCGTACGGCTGCACATCGTCCATCGTCGTGATCTGCAGACGATGCGCCGCCACGGCCACCAGGCCGAGCGGCACCTGTGCCTCGAATTCGGGGGAGAGCGCGATGACCTGCTCAGGCGCGAGCCCCAGCCGTGTCTTGTACGCCGGATGCCACGGGTGGCCGCCGGTGCCCCATTGCTCGGTACGCGCCAGGGCGTGCGGCGTGCCGTCGCCGCAGAGCAAGGCCAACGCGTCTTGCGACGCCGCGGCGCGGTGCTCGGCAGCCAGACGCTCGCCCCAGGCGAGCCGATAGGCTTGGCAGAGCGTGTCGTTGTCCTGGCTGTTGTCCAGTTCCGTCGCGAGCCGGGCAATGGCGGCGAGGCGAGGGGCGTCGGCGGCATCGCCCATGTCGAGCATGGGCGTGAGCCAGTGGAGCAGGGCGGAGGGGCGCTCGATGGCCATGGGCGGGCGACCGTGCGCCAGGACAGCGACGTCGCCCGTCAGCGTCCAGCTACCGAGCGCGCCCGGCCGCAAGCCGGTGAAGCGCAACAGCACACGCTGCTGCCAGATCGGCAGCAAGGTCACATCGGCGCGTGTATCGGCGATGAGTTGGTCTGCGCTGAGCAGCGCTTCACGAAACAGCGCCTGCAACAGGCGCGACAGCACCCGGCGGCGTGCCAACTGCTGCGCTGCCGACCAATGTTCGGCCTGCACGCCGGCGTCGCGCAGCGCGGGAATGGATTCAAGACGGAGGTTGCCGGCCGCGGCGGCAGCAGATGCGGTTTCGGTGTGGGCGGCGGTATCAGATCGACGTTGCACGAGGGCTCCTACGGGACATGAGCGTGTGCAGGCGAGCGGGGCTCGGCCCTGCAGCACAGGGGGTCCAGATGTAGGGGCCGCGTCAGAGGCAGGCGGGAATGCAAGGCTCCTGTGAGGAAGCTGCAAGCGAGGGTCGTTCTTCTAGGTATGTACGCAATGCGAGCAGCGGGTCTGCTGCGAAGGCGCCATTTGGTGCGCTGCAGTGTAGATGAGAATTATTCGCACTTGCAACACTATTCCATCAATCTATGGATCGCGCGTGACGGAGTCGGCGCGTGGCGTCTTCACGTAACCGACATGAATCCTTTCTACCTTAGCGCGTGGTGAGCAAACGCCGCGCGCTGCACAGTCCGGCTTGCTGAAGTCATCAGGAGGTCATCTGTGTTTGCGTACCGAAAAGCCGGCGCCGCCCTGTCTGCGTCGTCGCCTGAGGCCGTTGTCCCGCGACACGGCTTGGCGTCAGCGCTCGCCGATACCGTCGATTGACTTGCTCACTGCGTGCAATCAGTCGCCGCCCCGTGTTGTCCCCCCCCCACTCCCCCCAACCCCAAAACACTCAGACATCAGGACGAAAACATGACCTCCAACAGTCGCCGTGGTTTTCTCCGTTCCGCTGCCCAGTTGGCTGCTGCTTCCGCAGCCATGGGCGCGGTGCCCGAAGGCATTCGCCAGGCGCTGGCGATTCCCGCCCATAACACGCACCGCACGATCGAAGACGTGCAGCACATCGTGATCCTCATGCAGGAAAACCGCTCGTTCGACCATTACTTCGGCACGCTGCGTGGCGTGCGCGGGTATGGCGATACGCGCACCGTCACGCTGCCGACCGGCAAGAGCGTGTGGCATCAGCCGATGGCCGGTGGCGTGGGTGAAGTGCTGCCGTTCCGCCCGAGCGCGCCCGATCTGGGCCTGCAGTTCCTGCAAGACCTGCCGCACGGCTGGAACGACACGCACCTTGCCGTCAACGGCGGCCGTTACGATGGCTGGGTCCCGCACAAGGGCACCACGACGATGGCCTACCTGACGCGCCAGGACATTCCGTTCCACTATGCGCTGGCCGACGCCTTCACCATCTGCGACGCCTATCACTGCGCGACGCCTACGTCGACCGACCCGAACCGCTACTACATGTGGACCGGCTATGTCGGCAACGACAACGTCGGCGGCGGCCCCGTGATCGACAACGCTGAAGCCGGCTACGGCTGGTCGACGTATCCGGAGGTGCTCGAAGCCGCCGGCATCTCGTGGAAGATCTACCAGGACATCGGCACGGGCCTGGACGCCGCGGGCTCCTGGGGCTGGACGAGCGACGCCTACATCGGCAACTACGGCGACAACTCGCTGCTGTACTTCAAGCAATACCAGAATGCACAGCCCGGCAGCCCGCTGTACGACAAGGCGCGCACCGGCACCAACGCAGCAGCCGGCGACGGCTACTTCGACATCCTCAAGCGCGACGTGCAGAACGGCACGCTGCCGCAGGTGTCGTGGATTGCCGCGCCGGAAGCGTTCTCCGAGCATCCGAACTGGCCGGCCAACTACGGTGCCTGGTACATCGATCAAGTCTTGCAGGTCCTGACCTCCAACCCCGAGGTGTGGAGCAAGACCGCGGTGTTCATCACCTACGACGAGAACGATGGTTTCTTCGACCACCTCGTCCCGCCGTTTGCATCGTCGGGCAGCAATGGCCTGTCGACGGTCGACACCACGGGCGAATACTTTCCGGGCAACAGCACGTACGGCGCCGGCAGCTACGGCCTGGGCCAGCGCGTGCCGATGCTCGTGGTGTCGCCGTGGTCCAAGGGCGGCTTCGTGTGTTCGGAAACGTTCGACCACACGTCGATCATCCGTTTCATCGAGCAGCGCTTCAAGCGCACGCACAACGTGCGCTCGCCCAACATCTCGAAGTGGCGTCGCGCCGTCTGCGGCGATCTGACGTCGGCGTTCAACTTCGCCACGCCCAACGAGGTGGTGCCCGCGCTGCCGAGCACTGCCGCCTACGTGCCGAAAGACAAGCTGCGCCACGCCAGCTACGTGCCGCTGCCCCCGCTGGTGCAGGCCGTGCCGAAGCAGGAAGCCGGCGTGCGCCCATCGCGTGCGCTGCCGTACGAACTGTTCGTGCGCGGCCGCCAGGACGAAGCCGCCGGCAAGTTCCAACTGGAATTCGTGAACACCGGGGACCTGGGCGCCGCCTTCCTCGTCTACACCGCCGGCAGCACGGACGCACCGCGCACCTACACGGTCGAGGCGGGCAAGCGCCTGTCGGACAAGCTGGCCGTCAACGCAGGCGGCGCGTATGACTTCACGGTCCACGGCCCGAACGGCTTCCTGCGCCGCTTTGTCGGCAAGCTCACGCTGTCGGGCCTGCTGCGTCCGCATGGCCGTGCGCTGGAAGTGAAGGAAGGCTACGACGTGGCCAACGGCAACCTGCAACTGCGTCTCATCAACCGCGGCCGCGCGTCTACCGTCTTCACCATCAAGAGCGCCTACACGGGCGAGAGCGTGCAACGCGAAGTGCGCGGCGGTGACGATGCGGCGGTGTACCTGGACCTGCGCGGCCAGCACGCCTGGTACGACGTGACCGTCACGGCCAGCAGCGATGCCGGCTTCGAGCGTCGCCTTGCCGGCCACGTTGAAACCGGCCGTGTCAGCGCGTCCGATCCGGCGCTGAGCGCATAAGCGACACCCAAGCAAAACGGCCCGCTGGCAAGTCACGCCAGCGGGCCGTTTTTTTCCTTGCGACGCTCAGCGTCAGAGTTGTTTCGTGTACGTGCGTGCCTGATACAGCGCCAGCGCGCTCAGCCCGACGATCACCACGATCGCCAGGACGTCGGCAAACGGATAGCCCCAATACTGCGTCATTGCGTGGTCTCCTTCGATTCGAGGTCGAGCAGGCCGGTGTCGGCCATGCGTTGACGGCCAAACTCGGTGATGGCGTAGCGGAAGTGCACCTTGTTGGTGGCTTCGTCGAGCTGGTCTTCGGGTGTTTGCACCAGGCCTCCGGAGTACAGGTCTGCGAGGATGGCGCGGATGCTGCCCGTCCAGTACTCGTCTTCGGGTTTGCCGTATTCGATGCAGGTGCGATGGGCGATTTCGCTGTCCCACAGCATGTCGCTGCCCGCGAGCAGTTGCAGGATGTAGCCCTTCATGTGCAGTTTCATGCGTGCGTCTCCGTGGTTACAGGTGCCGCGCCGCCGCGGATGACTTCCAGGTTTTCCGCGCTTTCCGACACCATCACGAAGCCGCCAAAGATCACCAGCGCCAAGCCGATCAGGAAGTACCACTCCGGAAACTGCAGCGTGAAGATGGCCGTGAAGAGGGTCGCGAACATTGCGTAGAACGCGCCGAGCGCCTGTCCGCGTCCCACGCCGATCAACGGGAACGACTTGTACCAGGCGACTGCGCAGAACGAGAAGGTGAGGCCGCCCACGACCAGCCACAGCAGCGCCTTGCTATGGACGATGCCCGAGGCAATCTCCGTCACGGGCACCGGCACATGCACGAACAACGCGATGGCCGGCAGGATGAAGACGACCCAGTAGATGGCCTCGGCGGTGTAGCGGATGGAGACGCCGCAGTCGGGGTCCGTCACGTCCATGGCGCGGCCGACGATCGCGCCTTCCAGGCCCCAGCCGATGGCGGCCATGGCGCCACCGAGATAGCCGATCCACTGATGGCTGCCGCTGTGCGATTCGGCCATCAGTGCCGGCGCGTAGATCGCCACGCCGCCCAGGATGATGATGGCGATACCCACCGCCGCCCGTGCGCTGATGCGCTCGTTGTACCAAAGCTTGGCCACTGTCGCGCCCACCACCGGATACAGCAGTCCCGCCACGGCCGCAAACACGGCGCCCACATAGCCCATCGCGAGATACGAGCCGAAGTTGGCCATCAGTCCGCCCACGACCGCCGCAATGAAGTACCAGCGGGAGATCTTGCGGAATTGGCCGAGGGTGCGGAAGTAATCCCCCAGCTTGCCGAGCGAGCCGAGCCACACCCACTGGAAGACCGTCACCATGACGCTATGAAACGCCGTGATGACCGCTGCGCAGACGAGGAAGACGCGCGGGTCGGAAAGGTCCATCGCGGCGAAGGGGGATTCATGCCAGACGGCCGTGCCGGGCACGTACCAAGCGCCCCACAGGATGGCGGCCCATAGGGCCCAGCGGTAGCCCCACTGCAGCGTGCGTTGATGATGGGCCGCGCGAGCGGCGGAGGAAGAAGCCAAACCGATCTCCTTGTTCTGTACGCATCAGACCCCAAAAAACCGGGGTGACGCTTTAATTACTGGAGGTTGATAAATTAACTATAAGTTTTTTGGAGTCTATGCCGGCCCTCCAGGCATGCCGGAAAAAATCGCAATGATTGACGGGATTGTCAGAAGTTGACGTCTGCGACGTCGGGGGTGTGCCGTGGGCTACGAGGCGCCCGCCTCGGGCACGGTGTCGACCACGGTAATCAGATGCAGCGGTGCGTCCGTAGCTGTATCGCGCGCCAAGGACGTGGTGATCCGCGCCAGTACGGCAGAGCCATCCCCGCGTACCAACTGCAGCGATAGCGCATACGTTGGTACCGTGCCGGCGAGCAACTCACCGTATAGGCGCAGGTGGCGGGCCAGGTCGTTGCGGTGTGTGAGGTCGAGCAGCGTGCGTTGCTGCAGCGCTGTTTCGGACTGGCCCAGCAGCGTGCAAAGCCACGGGTTGGCGCGCAGGCAGCGGCCTTCCAGACTGACCTGCGCGATGCCGACGGGCACCTGTTCGAACAACGTCCGCAGCTTGGCCTCGCTGTCGCGGAAGGCGGCTTGGGCTTCCACTTCAGCGGTGATGTCCTGCGCCGCGCCGATCATCGTGGGCGTGGCGGCTGACGGGTCTTGCGCTTCGCCTTCTTCACGAAGATGGCGGTGCGAACCGTCGGGAAGGGTGATGGTGTATTCAACGCGATACGGTTGGCGCGATGCCACGGCGCGGTCCAGCACGGCCTGCACGCGGGGGCGATCGGCGGGAACGATGGCCTCCAGATAGCGCGCCATCGTCACGGGTGTGGATTGCGGCGCCCAGCCGAAGATGCGGTAAGCCTCGTCCGTCCATCGGCAGGCATCGGTGCCCGGTTCCCAGAGCCAGCTGCCGAGGTGGGCGATCTGCTGCGCCTTGGCCAGCAACGCTTCCGAATCGCGCAACGCGGCTTCGGCGGTGTGGCGCTCCGTGGTGTCCAGGCTCAGGCCGATCATCTTGACCGGGCGGTCCTGCGCATCACGCACGAGCGTTGCCCGTGAGACGATCCAGCGGACCACGTCCGGCGCCGGCGCAATGCGGAATTCATGCTCGTAGACGCCGCCCGCGCTGAGGTTCTGCGAGACCGCGGCCCGCACGCCGGGCACGTCTTCGGGAAGCACGCATTGCCAAAAATCGTCCAGCGTCCGGATCGGCCGGCCAAAGAGGCGCGCGGCATTCGGTGAATACGCGACCGCGTCGGTCAACAGGTTCCACTCCCACGTGACCACGCCGGAAATCTCCTGCGCGAAGGTCATGCGCGCCTCGCTTTCCATGATGGCCGCGATGTGTTTCTGGCGGCCTTCGCGGGCGCGGGCGTCGGTGGCCAGGCTGGCTTCCAGATCGGCGAGGGCGCGATCGCCGTAGCGCAGCCACAGCCAATTCACGTTCAGGAAGCGGGCCAATGCCAGCAGGTTGGCGTATTCGATCTCGCCGCCACGCGTCCATTTGTGGACCGCCGACGGCGACACGCCGAGTGCCGCCGCCACTTGCTTGAGCTGGATGCGGCCGCGTGTGAGCACGCCTTTGAGGCGGCCGGCAAAGCTGTCGTCATCGATGGGGCCGTCGGGCGGCGGAAGTGCTGCGGCGGTCATGGGGCGGATTTACTGGCAGTGATTCCCAAGAGTATAGCGCGTTAAAAATAGTCAAAATTTATCGAAATTCGTCATCGTTAGGCCATAACGATTGGCCTGACGCAACTAATTTTTCCTAGACTAGTCCAAAATTCTCCGAAGGTAAATAAAAATACCAACAGTGAATTTCTGGGTCGCCGCACCGAATGTCGTCTGCCAAGACGCTACGGTGTCGGCATTTCGGGCGCCGTCTCTTTGTGCGCCAGCCATCCACAGGGGTACTGGATATGACGCAAGCTTCCCTTTCCACCGAATTCCATTCCGCCACGCTGGCACCCCGTCTTGATCTCTATATCGACGGCCAGTGGGTCCAGCCTGAAGGCGGCGTGTACCGCGACATCGTCGATCCCGCCACCGAAAACGTCCTGACGCAGGCGGCCGATGCCTCCGTGGCCGATGTGCAGCGTGCCATTGCCGCCGCCCGCCGCGCGTTTGACGAAGGCCCGTGGCGCCAGACGGGCACCCGCGATCGCGCTCGCCTGCTCAACCGCATTGCCGACGCCATTGACGCGGACGCCGAGAACCTCGCGACGCTCGAATCGCTCAACACCGGCAAGACGATCACCGAAAGCCGCTGGGACATGGACGGCATTGCCGCGACGTTCCGCTATTTCGCGGGGTTGGTTGCCACGGAATCCGGCCTCATCAACGAGGCGCCGGACACGGTCATCAGCCGTACGCTGCGCGAACCGGTGGGCGTGTGCGGCCTCATCACGCCGTGGAACTACCCGCTGCTGCAAGCCGCCTGGAAAATCGCGCCGGCGCTGGGTGCGGGCAACACCGTCATCGTCAAGCCGAGCAACCTGACGCCGCTGACCACGCACCGCTTTGCCGAACTGCTGATCGAGGTGGGCGTGCCGGCGGGCGTGTTCAACCTTGTCACCGGTGCGGGCGAGGCCGGGGCCGAGCTGTCGCGCAATCTGGACGTGGATCTCGTTTCGTTCACGGGGGGCGCGGTTGCCGGCGCGGCGGTCATGAATGCAGCCATCGGCAACTTCAAGAAAGTCGCCCTGGAGCTGGGCGGCAAGAACCCGAACATCATCTTCGACGACGCGGACTTCGATACCGCTGTCGATTACGCGGTCAATGCGGCGTTTTTCCACGCGGGCCAAGTGTGCTCGGCCGGATCGCGCCTGATGCTGCAAGACGGCATTCACGACCGCTTTGTCGATGCGGTGGTCGAGCGCGTCAAGCGCATCCGTATCGGGAACGGCTTTGCCGAAGGTACGGAGATGGGCCCAGTGCAGTCGGCATTCCAGCGCCAGAAGATCCTCAACATGATCCAGGCCGGCGTGCAGGAAGGTGCCGTGCTGCGCTGTGGCGGCAAGGCGCCTGAAGGCAAGGCGTTCGAGCGCGGCTTCTGGCTGGAGCCCACTGTGCTCGCCAACGTGCGCGACGACATGAAGATCGCCACCGAAGAAATCTTCGGCCCGGCGCTCACCGTTGAACGTTTCTCCACCGAAGAAGAAGCGGTGCGCCGCGCCAACGCCACGCCGTTCGGCTTGGCCGGCGCTGTGTGGACAGCCGATCTGAACCGCGCAAACCGCGTGACACGCGCACTGCGTTTCGGAACCGTGTGGGCCAACGACTATCACCCGTACTTCCCTGAAGCGCCGTGGGGCGGCTACAAGGCCAGCGGCATCGGCCGCGAACTGGGCCGCGGCGGCCTGGACGAGTACACCGAACTGAAGCACAGCTACATCAACCTCGCACCGCAGCCGATGGGCTGGTTCGGCGCCGGTGCTGAGTAAGAACGGAGGGCATGTTTTGACCACAAACACCGTACAGGAGTACGACTACATCATCGTGGGCGCGGGCTCGGCCGGTTGCACGCTGGCTGCGCGCCTGACCGAAGACGCGGACGTCACCGTGCTGCTGCTCGAAGCCGGCGGCCCCGACCACCGCTGGGATTTCCGCACGCAGATGCCGGCGGCGCTGGCGTATCCGCTGCAAGGCACCACGTACAACTGGGCCTACGAAACCGAACCCGAGCCGCACATGAACAATCGCCGCATGGCGCAAGGCCGCGGCAAGGGGCTGGGCGGGTCGTCGCTCATCAACGGCATGTGTTTCATTCGTGGCAACGCGATGGACTACGAGCGCTGGGCGAGCGATTTCAACTTGCCCGACTGGACGTATGCCGACTGCCTGCCGTACTTCCGCAAATCGGAAACGTATGACAAGGGCGCCAACGACTGGCACGGCGATTCCGGCCCGCTGCAGGTCACCACGCCCAAGCACGACAACAGCCTGCTGTTCCACGCCTTTATCGAAGCCGGTGAGCAAGCCGGTATTCCGGCCACGGACGACCTGAACGGCTATCGCCAGGAAGGCCTGGGCCCGATGGATCGCACCGTCACCGCCAAGGGCCGCCGCGCCAGCACATCGCTGTGCTATCTCGACGAGGCGCGCAAGCGGTCCACGCTGACGGTGCTGCCGCGCGTGCTGGCCGATCGCGTGATCTTCGATGGCACGCGTGCGGTCGGCCTCGAGGCACTGATGGATGGCAACCGCGAAACATGGCGTGCGCGCCGCGAGGTGATCGTCGCCAGTGGCGCCATTGCTTCGCCGCAGTTGCTGCAGCGCTCGGGCGTGGGCAATGCCGACGAGCTGCGCGCCCTGGGCATCCACTCGGTCGCACATCTGCCCGGCGTGGGTGATAACCTGCAGGACCATCTGGAGATGTACATCCAGTACGAGTGCCTGCGCCCGGTGTCGATCTACGAAAACACGCTTTGGTACAACAAGCCGAAGGTCGGACTGGAGTGGTACATGCACGGCACGGGCCCCGGCGCCAGCAACCACTTCGAGGCGGGCGGGTTCATCCGCAGCGACGACAGCTTCGAGTGGCCGAACATCCAGTACCACTTCCTGCCGCTGGCCGTGAACTACGACGGCAGCAACCCGGTGAAGATGCATGGGTTCCAGTGCCACGTGGGCTCGATGCGTTCGCCGTCCACCGGTTACGTGAAGCTGGCCTCGCGCGATCCGCGGGACAAGCCGCGCATCCTCTTCAACTACATGGCGCATGACGTGGATTGGCGTGAATTCCGCGCCGGTGTGCGCATCACGCGCGACATCATCGCGCAGCGTGCGTTCGACCAATACCGCGGTCGCGAGATCAGCCCAGGCCCGAGCGTTCAGACCGACGCCGAGATCGACGCCTTTGTGCGGCAACACGCCGAAACTGCGCTGCATCCGTCCTGCACCTGCAAGATGGGTTCGGCCGACGATCCGATGGCCGTCGTCGACAACGAAGGCCGCGTGCACGGCTTGCAGGGTCTGCGCGTGGTGGATGCGTCGATCATGCCGCGCATCATCACCGGCAACCTGAACGCGCCGACGATCATGATGGCCGAGAAGATCGCCGACCGGATTCGCGGTGTGGCGCCGCTTGCCCGCTCGGATGCGGCGTTCTATGTGCACGGCAAATCGCCGCTGCAGGCGCCGGCCAAGCCGCTTGTGGCCGATGAACTGGTGGCTGCCTGATGCGCTGGCGCAAGGTCACCGCAATGCTGGGCGGGGCGGCGGCGTGTGCTGCTGCGCTGCCCGCATTGGCGGACGAGGTGCCAGCGGGCGATGACAGGCGCTGGTCGGCCAACGCATCGGTTGTCTCGCAATACGTGTCGCGCGGCCTGCGCCAGACATGGGGAAAACCTGCGCTCCAAGCGGGCGTCGACTACACATCGCCGAGCGGTTTTTATGCCGGCGTGTGGGGCTCGCAGGTCAGCGACCACGTCATCGCCGGTGCGCATGCCGAAATCGACACCTACCTTGGCTATGCCGCCACTGTCGCGCACGGCGTCGAGCTGACCACCGGGCTCTATCGCTACTGGTATCCCGGTGCCCGCTACGACAAGGCCGCTGGCGGCGGCCCCGCCACCGGCTACGACTACACGGAATGGATGGTGGGCGCCGGCTGGCGCGGCGTGTCGGTCAAGTTATGGACGACGCTGTCGAACTACTTCGGCTTCGATGGCAATTCGCTGGCTGACGGCATCGACCGCGGCAGCCGCGGCTCCACTTACGCCGAAGCCAACTGGGCCGTGCCCTTGCCGAACAACTTCACGCTCGGGCTGCACGTCGGCCACGAGCATGTGCGCAACCACAGCGCATTCAGTTTTACCGACTACCGCGTTGAACTCTCGCGGCCCATCAACAAGTTCGTGACGCTGTCTGCCGCTTTGACGGGCGCGGACGCATCTGCCTATGCCCACCAACTCTCCGCCCGCAACGGCACGGATCGCATGACGCTCGGCCGACGCACCGTCGCCCTCAAGCTGACGGCGACGTACTGAGCGGCGGGCGACGGCGTTTTACCTGCAACCCTTTCTCCACAACCTCTGCTTTCACAGCACACACCATGGCCTCCCTGGGTTTTACCGACGTTGTCGGTCTGGTCGGCGTCGCCGCGTACGTCTCTGCACACTTTGGCGTGCAGGTCCTGCATAAGCCCCCGACCGGTGCATTTGCCGTTCGCCTCAATCTCCTTGGACCGATTTGCATCCTGATTTCGTTGATGGGCGCGTTCAATCTTGCGTCGTTCCTCACCCAGTTCTTCTGGCTGGCGTTGACGCTGATGGGCTGGTGGCGCAACAAGCAGGCGGGGCGGCCAGTGGCCGAGGTTCCCGGCGCACCGCGTCCGGGTCACCCGGCGCAGCAGTAGGTTCGCCGAGCACGACCAAAACCGCGTCCACGTACGCGGTTTTTTTTGGGGTCTCTTGTTTCAGATTTACCCCACAAATATGAGGCGTGAGCCACTTTATCGGCGTCATGGCCCCCTCGTAATTGTTGATTTCTGGAGAACAGTATTTTCTTGGATTGCGTATTTATTCATCAAGGGCAACGATCTATTCTGATCTCAAGCGCAACGAACTGAGCGCAACCGAATATCCAGACAGATCAGGAGCCCATCATGAACACCCGTCTCGCAACCGCTTTCTCCCGCAATACGCTGCTGGCCTTGGTGGCCACGCTTTCCGCTTCCGCAGCGCTGCTGTCGGCCCAGCCGGCCGCTGCCGCTGTGCAAGGTCGCGCCGATCCGTACACGCAAGGCGCTGCCGCCAAGGCTGACCCCTATACGCAGGGTGCTGCCGCCAAGTACGACGTCTATAGCCAAGGTGCGGACCGTCAAGCTGATACCTACGGCTATCTCTCGTGGAAGAACGATCGCTTCGACCCGTACACCCAAGGTGCTGTCGGCAAGGCTGACCCGTACACCGATGGCGCCATCGCCAAGGCCGATCCGTACACCGACGGCGCCGCTGCCAAGTACGACGTCTACACGCAGGGCGCCGATCGCCAGGCCGACACTTACGGCTATCTGTCGTGGAACGGCGATGCGTCGTATCCGAAGGATGCTGCTTCGCGCGCCTGATCGAGCCGCACCAAAGCAAAAGGGCCTTGGGGTAAAACCCAAGGCCCTTTTTGTTTCTGCAGCGTTCCGGCGGTGATCAGACCACGCCGGCTTCGTGTGCCTGCTGATCCGCGTGGTAGGAACTGCGCACCATTGCCCCGACCGCAGCGTGCGTGAAGCCCATCTCGTACGCCTTCTCTTCGAACATCTTGAAGGTGTCCGGGTGCACATAGCGCAGCACCGGCAGATGGTGGCCCGACGGCGCCAGATACTGGCCGATGGTCAGCATGTCGATGTCGTGCTCGCGCATGTCGCGCATGACTTCCAGGATTTCCTCATCGGTCTCGCCCAGGCCGACCATCAGGCCGGACTTGGTCGGCACATTCGGGTTGCGGGCCTTGAAGTCCTTCAGCAGCTTCAGCGAGTGCGCGTAGTCCGCACCGGGACGCGCCTGCTTGTACAGGCGGGGCACCGTTTCGAGGTTGTGGTTCATCACGTCGGGCGGGCATTCCTGGAGGATGTCCAACGCCTTCTCCAGGCGGCCGCGGAAGTCCGGCACCAGCACTTCGATGCGCGTGCCCGGCGACAGGGCGCGCGTGCGCGAGATGCAATCGACGTAATGCTGGGCGCCGCCGTCACGCAGGTCGTCGCGGTCGACGCTGGTGATGACGACGTAGTTGAGCTTGAGTTCAGCGATCGTCTTGGCCAGGTTTTCCGGCTCGTTCACGTCGAGCGGGTCCGGGCGGCCGTGCCCGACATCGCAGAACGGGCAGCGGCGCGTGCACTTGTCGCCCATGATCATGAACGTGGCCGTGCCCTTGCCGAAGCACTCGCCGATGTTCGGGCAGCTGGCCTCTTCGCACACCGTCACAAGGTTGTTGGCGCGCAGGATGTCCTTGATTTCGTAGAAGCGCGAGTTGCCGGTGGCGGCGCGCACGCGAATCCAGTCCGGCTTCTTGAGCTTCTCGGCCGGCACGATCTTGATGGGAATGCGTGCAGTCTTGTCGAGCGACTTCTGCTTGGCCGTCGCGTCGTACGGCTTGTTCGACGGGGTGGCAGGGGTGGCGACTTCAGTGGCGCCGGCGGCGGAATCGGTCATCGTGTTCTCCGCACGGGCTTGCGGCTCGTGCATTTCGGGGCGCTATGCGGTAGCGGCCTCGGCGGGGTGCGCTTGCGCGCGTTGCTGCAATTGGGCGACCAGCGCATCGGCCAGGCCGCGGGAAACGGTTTGCCAGTCGTTCGCATCGACGGGGCGTCCGGACGCCTCACGGGCGCCGGCGGTCACCATATCGACGGTTTCCAGGCCGGCATAGCCACACGGGTTGATCTGCGTGAAGGGCGACAGGTCCATCGCCAGGTTCAGGCTCACGCCGTGGTAGCTGGAGCCGTTGCGGATCTTCAGGCCCAGCGCGGCGATCTTGGCGCCAGCATGCGGCCCGCCCGACAGGTAGATGCCGGGGGCGCCAGCCTTGCGTTCGGAGGCGACATTATACGTGGCGAGCGTCTCGATGACGGCCGCCTCGATCGCGTCGACCAGCGCTTTCACGAACAGCCCGCGGCGGCGTAAATCCAGCAAAAGGTAAGCGACGACTTGGCCGGGGCCGTGATAAGTGATCTGGCCGCCACGGTCGACTTTCACGAGCGGGATGTTGCCGGGGGCCAACAGATGTGCCGGGTCGCCGGCCAGGCCGAGCGTGAACACCGGCGGGTGTTCGACCAGCCAGATCGTGTCGGGCGTATCGGGGCCCCGCTGTGCGGTGAAGGTCTGCATTTCGTCGAAGCACGTGGCGTAGTCCTGCAGGCCGCGTTCGACGATGTCAATCGGAATCATGCCCGCGAGTGTAGCGCAGGGCGGGTACGGGCGCCCTGCGCCTTTGCCCGCTTCGCCTGCAGGGTTGAGCCAAAAAAAGATGCCGGCGCGATGGGAGGCATCGGCGCCGGCATCGGCTTCTGCGGCAGAGGCCGCAAAAGGAGGCTTGAAACAGGTTTCCGGCTCAGGCGGCCACAACGGGCGTATCGGCGTGCTCGTTCCAGCCCAGCGCAGCTAGCGTGTGGCGCCACCCATTTGCGACGTGCCATGGCTGGCGCGGCATGTGGCCATCGTTGGCTTCTACTGCCAATGCCACGGGGCCAAGGGCTTTCGGGTCCACCGAGACGACGATTTCTTCACCGCGCTTCACGGCAACGCTGCCGCCCGCGTGCAGCCATTCATCGCCGGCTTTGTTCTCGTGTGTGATCCATACGTCGCGCCCATAGGCTTCTTCGACGCGCAGATTCTGGTTGGCCGGCATGCGCAGTGCCACCACTTCGCCGGGCTGCAGAGTGAATACAATTTTTGTTAGTACAGCTTTCATGATCGGCTCCTTCACGGCAGTGGGATGGGGCCTTGCCGTTGAAGGAAGTCTAGGCGCTTGGTTGCCTTGTACCAAACGATATATATTGCGTTTCTTGATAGCGCAGCTCACATAAAAACCATGCTGCGCTACGAAAATCCGGAGGGAAAGATGACCGAAATCCGCGAACCGATGCGCTTGCCGTCACTTGGCGCATTGCGGGTCTTCGAGGCGGCGGCGCGCTATGAGAGTTTTTCGCGTGCAGCGACCGAGCTGTTCGTGACGCATGGGGCTGTCAGCCACCAGATGCGCACGCTCGAAGACGAGCTGGGCGTGCCGCTGTTCGAGCGGCGCGGCAAGCGGGTCATGCTCACGCACGCGGGCCGCGCCTATGCCGACCGCGTACGCGAGGCGCTGGACCAGATCGCGCAGGCCACGCACCAACTGCGCGCCGGCAACCGCGACAACCGTCTGGCTATCAGCACGATGCCGTCGTTTGCGGCGCGCTGGCTGACGCCGCATATCGGCACCTTCATCGAACGCCATCCGGAATTGGAGGTGGAGCTGTTCTCCAGCCCTGCGCTGGTCGACTTTGCGCGCGAAGAGGTGGACGTGGCGCTGCGCATGGGTTCGGGCAACTACCCGGGCCTGTACGTGGAGAAGCTTCTCGACGATGTGTTTTTCCCGATCTGCAGCCCGTCGTTCAACGGCGGACGCCTGCCACGCACGCTGGCCGAGATGGCGGGCATGACCCTGCTGCGCAGCGAGGGGGAGGCATGGAAACCGTGGTTCGATGCGGCTGGCCTGGAGGGGTTTGTGGAGCCGCGCGGCGGGCTGATGTTCCAGGATTCGTCATTGCTGCTGCAAGCGGCGGCTGCGGGGCAGGGAATTGCCCTGATCCGTCCGACGCTGGCCTTCAATGATCTGCTGACTGGTCGCGTGGTGCGCCTGTTCGAGACGACGATCCCGTGCCCATGGAATTACTACTTCGTCTGCCCGCACAGCGCGCTGCAGACGCCCAAGATGCAGGCGTTTCGCACGTGGCTGCTGCCGGAAATTGCTGCGTTCAAGCTGAAGCTGGCCGGGCTGATGAACGACAACGCGGTCTGCCTGGGGCATGTGCCGAAGGGCTGAGACCGGCATCGGGAAAAGTGCGCTGACAAAGCAAAACGCCCTGGCATGACCAGGGCGTTTTGCATTCTGCCGGGCGGCGCTGAGCTGCCTTACAGCACGATTTTCACCATCGGATGGCTCGTCAGCGCCTGGTACAGCGCGTCCAGCTGTTCGCGGCTCGTCGCACGCACGATCACCGTCAGGCCCAGGTAGTTGCCGCTGGATGACGGACGCTTTTCCAGGCGTCCTTCGTGGAAGTCCGGATCGTAAAGGCGGACGACCTCGACAATGGTCGCGGCAAAGTCGTCATGCATCGGCCCCATCACCTTGATGGGGAAATCGCTCGGGTACTCGATGAGCGACTGTTCGGGCGGAATGTGGCCCGGCGGGGGAGTGTGAGAGGAGGTCATGTCGAAGTAAATGGGGACGATTACTTCTTTTTAAACCACAGCTTGACCGCGTCGATCGTGCGGCCGATAAAGCCGGCTTCCGACACCGCTTCGAGTGCCACCACCGGGAACTCCGACACCACGATCGAGCCGTCCATCACCTTGACCGTGCCCAGTTGCTGGCCCTGGGCGATCGGGGCGATCAGCGGGTCCTTGCGCTCCAGCACCGGCTTCAGGCGTGCGCCTGCACCCTTGGGCACGGTGATCCACTTGTCTTCCGCCACACCCAGCTTCACGCTCTTGGCCTGGCCCTTGTACACGTCGGGCGTCTGCAGGGCTTCCTTGGCCTTGTACAGGCGCACGGTATCGAAGAACTGATAGCCGTAGTTCAGGACCTTCAGGCTCTCTTGTGTGCGGATCGCGTCGCTCTTGGTGCCGACGATGACGGACAGCAGGCGGCGGTTCGCACCCGGCACATCCGGGAGCGGACGGTTGGCCGATGTGACGAGGCAGTAGCCGGCCGACTTGGTGTGGCCCGTCTTGCCGCCGTCGACGGTCGGATCAAGCCACAGCAGGCGGTTGCGGTTCGACTGCTTGATGTTGTTATAGGTGAAATCCTTCTGCGAGTAGAACTTGTAGTCCTGCGGGAAATCCTTGATCAGCGCCGCGGTCAGGATCGAAAGATCACGTGCGGTGGAGTAGTGATTCGGGTCGGGCAGGCCCGCGGCATTCATGAAGTGCGTGTTCTTCATGCCCAGGCGCTCGGCTTCGCGGTTCATCAGCATCACGAAGTTGGTCTCGGTGCCGCCCACAGCCTCGGCCAGCACGAGCGCCGCATCGTTGCCCGACTGGATGATCAGGCCTTGCGTCAGCTCACGCAGCGAGACGGGCTTGCCGGCTTCCAGGAACATGCGCGATTCGTCGGTCTTGACGGTGCGCACGGTCTCGGTCGGCGTGATCATCTGGTCGTACTTGAGCTTGCCGTCGCGCACGGCTTCGAAGACCAGGTAGGCCGTCATCAGCTTGGTGAGCGAGGCGGGCTCGATGCGTTCGTCCATGTTTGCGCCGCCGAGCACCTGGCCGCTGGTCACGTCGGTCAGCATCCATGAGCGGGCCGCGACTTGCGGCGCTGGCACCGGCTGTGCCATGGCGGGCAGCGCGGTGACCAGCACGGCGGCGGCCACGGCGGTTGCGGCGGCGGAATGGAAGGCGGAGGGCGTGAAATGGGCGAAGCGGGTCTGCATGTCGGGTCCTGCGGTCTGCTTGGAATTCAATGGCGCCGCCTGCCAGAAAAACGGGGGGAGGCGCGGCGTCCGGAAAGTCAACGGGTGAGTGTTACGGTTTTGGCGCCCAGGCGCCGGTAATGAGCTGCCGGATCAGATGCAGCTTGCGGTGGAAGAAGTGATCGGCTCCGGGGATGACGATCACGGGCAGCTCCTGCGGGCGCGCCCAGTTGAGCACGTCGATCAGCGGCACGGTGTCGTCCTGTTCGCCGTGGATGATGATGGTGTCGGCCGGCACCGGTGCCACATCCCAGCGCGAGGTGGCGGTGCCCACCAGCGCCAGGCGCTCCGCGGGTGTGCCGGCTTCGGTCAGGCGGCGGGCCACCTGCGAGACGACAAAGCTGCCGAACGAGAAACCGCCCAGTGCCAGCGGCAGCGTGGCCACATCGGCAGACCATTCGGTCTGTGTACGCATCCAGTCGAGCACGGCCAGCATGTCGTCCTGCTCGCCGATGCCGTTGTCATGCGTGCCTTCGGTCTTGCCCACACCGCGAAAATTCAGGCGCACCGTCGCATAGCCGAGGCCGACGAAGGTGCGTGCCAGCGTCTGCGCGACCTTGTTGTCCTTGGTGCCGCCGAACAGCGGATGCGGATGGCCGATCAGCGCCAAGCCGCGCGGTGCGCCGTCCGGCTGGTCGATCGACAGGTCGATCTGCCCGACGGGGCCGGGAATCAGGCGTTCTTCGGTATGAACGTTCATGGAGACTGGAGAAGCAGATGCGGTAAAGCGCGGGCTCACGCGTTGGCGGGGCGGTCGACCATCAGCCGTTCGACCGGTTTGCCCTCGATCAGATGGCTCTGGATGATCTCGTCGATGTCTTCCTTGTCGACGAAGGTGTACCAGACGGCCTCGGGGTAGACCACCATGACCGGACCGAGTTCGCAGCGGTCCAGGCAGCCGGCCTTGTTGATGCGCACGCGGCCTTCACCGTTGATGCCGAGTTCCTTGCAACGCTTCTTGGCGTATTCCTGCATGGCCTTGGCGCCAAAGTCGGCGCAGCAGCGCGAGCCATCCTCGCGTTCGTTCAGGCAGAAGAAAACGTGGTGCTGGTAGTGGCTGCTCATGGGCGGACGGAGAGGACTGGGAGGGCTGCGTGGCGGCGCGCGCGGCATGAGGCGAATGGCCTTCCCGGCGTGGCGCGCACAGGTGGATTTGCGTAACGAGCCGGCATTATACGGCCCCGATGCGCCCCTTTCCTCGCGAGGGAGGTGCGATGCGACCGGCGATGCTGCGTCGCAGCATGTTTTCCGGATGTCTGGACACCCGCCGTGCGCGGATTCCGGGATTGACGACGGCCGGGGCGGGTGCCATCGTAGTCACACCAAGCTGGTACAAGGGCTGGCGGGCAGCCAGTCCTCGAAATCGACGTTGGCATAGCCCTTGCAATAAAGAGCGACCTGCTGCGGGAGGCGCCGGGAACATCGGCGTATCGAGGCAGGAGAGAGACCACACCAGGGCGGGTCGGACCGGGCGAGCAGTTGAGCGCACGGCCGGTCTGTGACACTCGAGGAAGACATGAAAAAACCGTTCTATAAAATCCTGTACGTACAGGTGCTGGCGGCCATCGTCATTGGCGTTCTGCTGGGCCATTACTCGCCCGAACTCGCCGTGAAGATGAAGCCGCTGGGCGATGGCTTCATCCAACTGATCAAGATGGTGATCGGGCCGATCATCTTCTGTACCGTCGTCTCCGGCATTGCCGGCATGCGCGACATGAAGAAGGTGGGCCGCGTGGGCGGCAAGGCGCTGATCTACTTTGAGGTGGTCTCGACCTTCGCCCTGGTGATCGGCCTGGCTGCTGGCCACATCTTCAACCCGGGCGCCGGCTTCAACGTTGATGTGAACACCATCGACGCCAAGGCCGTGGCTCAGTACGCCGCCAAGGCGCATTCGGCCAGCACGGTCGACTTCCTCCTCAACATCATCCCGAGCACGGTGGTCGATGCGTTTGCCAAGGGCGACATTCTGCAGATCCTGCTGATCGCGCTGCTGTTTGGCGGTGCCCTCTCGGCGATCGGTGACCGTGCACAGGTGGTGACGGACTTCATCGACCAGATCTCGCATGTGTTCTTCCGCATCGTGCACGTCATCACGCGCGTGGCCCCGATCGGTGCCTTTGGCGCCATGGCATTCACCATCGGCAAGTACGGCGTGATCTCGCTGGTGCCGCTGCTCAAGCTGGTCGGCACGTTCTACCTGACGGCCGTCATCTTTGTGGTGGTGGTGCTGGGCATCATTGCGCGGCTCGTCGGCTTCAACATCTTCCGCTTTGTTTCGTACATCAAGGAAGAACTGCTGATCGTGCTGGGTACCAGCTCGTCGGAATCGGCGCTGCCGCACCTGATGGAAAAGATGGAGAAGCTGGGCTGCTCGAAGTCGGTGGTGGGCCTGGTGGTTCCGACCGGTTATTCGTTCAACCTGGACGGCACCAACATCTACATGACGATGGCGGTGATCTTCATCTCGCAGGCGCTGAACATCGAGCTGACCTGGACGCAGCAACTGACCATCCTGGCCGTTGCCATGCTGACGTCGAAGGGCGCATCGGGCATCACCGGTGCGGGCTTCATCACGCTGGCTGCAACGCTGGCCGTGGTGCCGGATATTCCGGTGGCGGGCATGGTGCTGATTCTCGGTATCGACCGCTTCATGAGCGAATGCCGTGCCCTGACCAACATCACTGGCAACGGCGTGGCCTGCGTGGTGATCTCGGCGTGGGAACGGGAACTGGATCGTGCCAAGCTGGCTCGCGTGCTGTCGGGCGACCGCAGCGACGAGGGCGTGCCGGCCACCCCGGCAGTTTGATCGCTCGGTTCTGGCTGACGCCTGCGGGCGCCGGCGCCTGAAAGCGCAAAGCGTATGATTGCGGGGCCTGTCCTTCCAGACGGCCCCGCTTCTTTTTTGGGATGCACCTCGTGAAGCACCTCGGCGACATGCCGACTGCGGGCACGACGTTGGAAGGCACGGCAACACTCTCCGCCGCCGACCTCCAGCCGATGTCCGATCCCGATTTCTCCTTGACCAGCGCCTCCGGCTCGCGACGCGGCTTCTGGTGGCTGGTGGCGCTCGGGCTCGTGATGGTGATGGCCGTGGTGTGCGCGACCACCTTTGTGGTGGCCTGGAACCGGGGGCTCACGCAGGCCCAGCAGGCCGCCGGTGGCCGGGTCGATCGCTATGCCGCCAACCTCAAGAGCACGCTCGACCGCTACGAATACCTGCCGGCGCTGGTGGCGCTGCATCCGTTCATCCACGATCTGCTCGCCAATCCGACGCCTGCCAACGTCGACCGGGCGAACCGCTATTTGCGGGAAGTCAACGATCGCGCGCACGCCACTGCCACCTATGTGATCGCCCCCAGCGGCAAGGCGCTGGCCGCATCCAACTACAACCAGCCTGACAGCTTCGTCGGCGCCGAATATCTGTTCCGGCCGTATTTCCAGCAGGCGGCAGAAGGCCACGTCGGGCGCTTTTACGGCATTGGCATCACGCGTGAGGAGCCGGGCTATTACATCTCGCAGCCCGTCATGCAGGATGGCCGCGTGATCGGCGTGACGGTGGTCAAGCTCAACCTCGAATGGTTCGGCCGCGCCAGCCACGACGCGTCGGAGCCCGTGATGGTGGCCGACGAGAACGGTGTGATTTTCCTGTCGTCCGTGCCCGCGTGGCAGTACCGCACGGTGGAGCCTCTTACGTCGAAACTGCAGGCGCAGCTGGAGGCGACGCGCCAGTATTACCGCAAGCAGATCACGCCGCTGCCGTTGCAGCCCGAGGCGCCGGCCTTCCTGCGATTGACCGGAAGGTTGCCGGAAGGCGCAGAGCTGATCCGCGTGGGCGAGCGCACGAACGCCACGCGCTATCTGCAGGTTTCGCGTGACCTAGTCGAGCCCGACTGGACGCTGATGTATCTCACGCCGGTGGAGCCCGTGATGGGCGCCGCGCGCAGCGCGACCGTGGCGGCGGCGTTCGCCTTCGCGTTTGCGTGCCTGCTGCTGTTCTATTGGCGCCAGCGCCGACTGCGCATGATGGAGATGCTGCGTAGCCGGCGCCTGCTCGAAGCGGCATACGACCAGCTCGAACGCCGCGTGGAAGACCGCACCGCCGACCTGATGGCCACCAACGAACAACTGCAGCACGAGATCGTCGACCGCACGCGCGCCGAGGCCGAACTGCGCGCCACGCAGGACGAACTCGTGCAGGCCAGCAAGCTTGCCGCGCTGGGGCAGATGGCCGCCGGCATCACGCACGAACTGAACCAGCCGCTGGCCGCGCTGCGCACGTTCTCCGACAACACGCGCATCCTGCTTGAACGCGGCCAGCACGGCGCGGCCACCGACAACCTGCAGGCGATTGCCGACCTGACCGAACGCATGGGCAAGATCACCGCGCAGCTCAAGCTGTTCGCGGGCCGCTCGCGGCGCAAGGTGGTGGATGTGCAGGTGCGGGTAGCGCTCGATCACACGCTCGCGCTGCTGCGTCCGCGCCTGGGCGACGTGCTGGTCGAACTGCACTGGCGCATCCCCGAGACGGAGGCGGTCGTTCGCGCCGATGAACTGAAGCTGGAGCAAGTGCTGATCAATCTGGTTGGCAATGCGCTGGATGCGATCAACGCCAATGAACCGGCACGCGCCGGCCGCATCGACATCACCATCGGCCCCGCAGAGGGCGCGCAGGCGCAACCGAATCAGCTGTCCATTGCCGTGCGCGACAACGGCCCCGGCATTCCGCCCGACGCCATGCCGCACCTGTTCGAGCCGTTCTTCACCACCAAGGAGATCGGCCAGGGGCTCGGCCTTGGGCTTGCCATCTCCACCAGCATCGCGCGGGACTTCGGCGGCTCGCTGTCGGCCGTGAACATGCCGGGCGGCGGCGCGCAATTTACGCTGACGCTGGTACGCGCCGACGTGACCTCCGCGGAGTCCACCTGATCCGTTTTCCATACAGATACGAACCATGTCCGAAGGCTTGACCGTTCTTTTCATCGAAGACGACCCGCCCGTTCGCCAGGCCACCGCACAGAGCCTGGAACTGGCCGGCTTCAACGTGCAGGCGTTCGGCAGCGCGGAAGAAGCCGTCGGCAAGATCGACGCGAACTTCCCTGGCGTGGTGGTGAGCGACCTGCGCCTGCCGGGCGCGAGCGGCCTGGACGTGCTTGCCCACTGCCAGTCGTTTGGCACGGGGATTCCCGTGGTGCTCGTCACCGGCCATGGCGACATCACGATGGCCGTGCAGGCGATGCGCGAAGGCGCGTTCGATTTCATCGAGAAGCCGTTTCCTGCCGAGCGCCTGACCGAGACCGTGCGCCGCGCCGTCGAGCGCCGCGCGCTGGAGCTGGAAAACCGCGCACTGCGCCGCGAACTGGCGGGCCCGGCGGCTGGCACGCGCATCATCGGGCGCTCGCCTGCGATGGGTGCGGTTCGCGCGCTGATCGAAAACGTCGCCACCACGGATGCGCCGGTGCTCATCAACGGCGAGACCGGCACGGGCAAGGAACTGGTCGCACGCAGCCTGCACATGCTGTCGCCGCGTCACGACAAGCCATTCATTGCGTTGAACTGCGGCGCGGTGCCCGAACAGATTTTCGAGAGCGAGATGTTCGGCCACGAAGCCGGCGCCTTCACCGGCGCGGGCAAGCGCCGCATCGGCAAGCTCGAGCACGCTTCGGGCGGCACGCTGTTCCTCGACGAGATCGAGAGCATGCCGATCGCGCTGCAGGTCAAGCTGCTGCGCGTGCTGCAGGAGGGCGCGCTGGAGCGGCTCGGCTCGAATGCCTCGGTACGCATCGATGTGCGCATTGTCGCGGCCGCCAAGGGCGATATGGAAGCGCTGATCGAGGCGGGCGGTTTCCGGCGCGACTTGTATTACCGGCTAAATGTGGTTGTTATCGATTTGCCGCCGCTGCGCGAACGCCGCGAAGACATCATCCCGCTGTTCGAACACTTCCTGCTCGAGGCCGCTGTGCGCTATCAGCGCCCGCTGCCGATGCTGGCCGAGCGTCAGCGCCATGAGCTGATGCAATCGAACTGGCCCGGCAATGTGCGTGAACTGCGAAACGCGGCCGATCGTCTGGTGCTTGGCGTGGGCCGCACGCCGGTCGTGCCGGATGCGTCAGAAGACGGCATGCCGCTCAAGGAGCGGGTGGAGCGCTACGAACGCACGGTGATAGCCGAAACGCTGGCGCGCACCGGCGGCTCGGTGCATCAGGCGGCCGACATTCTGCAGGTCGGCCGCGCGACGCTGTATGACAAGATCAAGCGGTACGGCCT
This sequence comes from Ralstonia edaphi, assembly GCF_958350185.1. Classification (NCBI taxonomy): domain Bacteria; kingdom Pseudomonadati; phylum Pseudomonadota; class Betaproteobacteria; order Burkholderiales; family Burkholderiaceae; genus Ralstonia; species Ralstonia edaphi. Next base: position 379,554 of record NZ_CATWHI010000003.1, on the reverse strand, counting down.
TTGATTTGACACGCCCGCACATGACACGCCCGGCCAAGACCGGGCGTTTTCTTTTCCCGCTCAGCCGAGAATCGGATGCGCATCCGCCACCGGATATCCGCGGTCATCCGTCGGAATCCGTTGCGTCTGAAACGCGATCAGAAGCGCCTGGAATTTGCCGTCGATTTCCACGATGACAGCACCGTCCTGCCGTATACCGTTTTCGCGCGAATGGTCCTTCACACCCGGCGTATGCACGACCGGATTGCCCTGGTTCATGTGCGTTTCGTGCAGTCCGTTGTGCTGTGGCTCGAACAGGAAGCCGAAGCCGTAGACCGTCACGTCGGTGCGCGGGGGCCAGCCTTTGCGGTCGTCATCGCCGGAACTGCCGTGATAGACGTAGTCGATGGGCGTGGCGGTTCGGTCGAGGTTGAGCATGTCGTCAACGAGCGCGTTGATGTCGTTGTGTTCCGTTTCGGTATCCAGTGCGATCGGCCTCATGTGGGGAAAGTCGACCAGTCCGGCGTCGCGCACGTAGTCCAGGCGTGGGAAGCCGCTTTCGTGCAGGCCGGGGGCTAGGGCGGCGAGGTCGGCGGTGATCGGCAGCTGCAGATCTGTCGTCCACTGATACAGCACGTGATAACCCGCGGCGCCGGCGCCCGGCATGCTGGAGTCGGATTTCACGTTGGCGAGCACCACGAATTCCGAACCGTCCGGCGCTTCCATCACGATCGCGTAATGCGGATTGCCGTTGTAGCCCTCCAGATACGGCACGCCGAATTTCAGCTTGCCCTTGAACATGCAGTAGTGATTGGCCATGCGCGCTCCATCGAACCTGGGATTGACGGACCGCCATTGCAGCAGGCCCGCGTGAACCTAGTGTGGAACGTGCGTTGCCCGGAAACAAAAACGCCCGGCATTCACCGGGCGTTTCGTTTGAATTGAGGCGTGGACGCTCAGGCCTGCTTGCCCAGCGTCTGCTTGAGCAGCGCGTCGAACGACGACCATTCCGGTTCGCCCACGTAGCGCTTGAGGATGCGGCCGTCGCGATCGACCAGGAACGTGGTCGGCGTGAGCTGTACATCGCCGAAGGCCTTGGCGGCCGAGCCATCGGCATCCATCGCGACCTTGAAGGGCAGCTGCCGCGTCTGGCTGAAGTTCATCACGTACATCGGCGCGTCGTAGCTCATCGCCACGGCCACGTACTCCAGACCTTCACCCTTGTACTTGTTGTACGTCTGGATCATGTTGGGCATTTCCTTGATGCACGTAGCGCAGCTCGTAGCCCAGAAATTGACGAGATAGACCTTGCCCTTCAGGTCTTGCGTCGAGAGCTTTTTCCCATCCAGCAGCGTGAAGGTGGCGGCGGGCACCTGCTGCGACGGCGAAAACGCACGCCAGCCGAACCAGCCGGCCACGGCCAGCACCAGCACGATCACGGGAAGCAGCCAGCGGCGCCCGCCTGAGGTGGCGCCAGATGCCGCGGCTGCGGAGGAAGTCAGGGTCGAGGCCATGTCGGCAACGGGATCCGGAAAGAAATCAGACGCTTATTGTAGGCCCGCCGTGCCACCGTCGCATGTGCGTCGCGTCAATCCGTCTGCAGTGCGCTACATGCATCACTTTCCGTTGCCGAGGGCGGCTTCGTACAGCATCAAATCCGCAGCCGAGAAGCAGCAAAAGGTGATCGTCTCCAGACGGCGGCCATGCTCGCGGGCGGCACGTACTGCAATCGGCGCGGCCAATTGCGGCGGGAAGCCATACAGGCCGGTGCTGATGCACGGAAACGCGATGCTGCGTACACCGTGCTCGCGTGCCAGCTCCAGGCTGTTGCGGTAGCACGCGGTCAGCAGCGCCGCCTCGTCCTGCCGACCGCCGCGCCAGATCGGTCCGACGGTATGGATGATGTAGCGGCAGGGCAGACGAAAGCCGGGCGTGAGTTTGGCTTCACCGGTCCGGCAGCCATGGAGTGCGCGGCAGGCTTCCAATAGTTCCGGTCCGGCCGCGCGGGGGGGGGGGGCCTCCCCCCCACCCCCCCCCCCCCCCCCCCCCCCCCCCCCCCCCCCCCACGCCGCCACCGCCGAGCAGCGAGCTGTTCGCCGCGTTGACGATGGCATCGCAGTCGAGCGTGGTGATGTCGGCGCGCAGGGCACGCAGGGTGGCGGACGGGGCGGGCATGGCGGTCCTTCACGGGGAGGGCGGGCATCTCTGTCCGATAATAGGCGGCTCGGAAACGGACCGAAAACTAACGGGAGGCGGCGTGGCAGTGAACGTTACGGCAGGCTGGCGGAGGGCGGGTGGCGCGTTGGCCTGTGCGCTGCTGATGGCGTGTTCGCCAAAGTACGACTGGCGCACGGTCCATTCCAACGAAGGCGCCTATGCCGTGGATTACCCCGCCAAGCCCACCGCAGAGGCGCGTCCCGTCGTCATCAACGGCCAGCGCATGCCGATGACGATGCAGGCCGCCAGCGTCGACGGCACGCTGTTCGCCGTCGGCGTGGTGGAACTGCCGGCGGATGATCCGGTCTGGCGCCAACGCGCCGTGGAGGCGCTGCGCAGTGGTCTGTCCGCCAACTTGAAGGGCCGCGTGACCGCGCGCGACATCGCCGTGCAGACCGCCGCGCAGCCGCCGTTGTCCTTGCCGGCGGTGGAGTTGATTGCGCAGGGTGCTGGCGGAGACGATCCCGCGCCGCGCCGGCTGACCGCCCGCGTGGTCGCCACGGGAAAGCGCGCCTACCAGGCCGTCGTGCTGGAATCGGGCGATGCCGCACGCGATGCACGCCAGCAGGAGCAGGTCGATCAATTCCTCGTCAGCTTTCATCCGTACTAGTCCCTAAGCAGCCTCGAGCGAACTTGCCGAAGCCGGTGCACAATCGTCGCCTTGCGCTTTACCGCAAGACCATTCACGACATCACGGGGAACCATCATGACGTTGCAAGTCTGGCTGGCCTTTTTTCTGGCCGCCTGGGTGATCGCCATCTCGCCGGGGTCCGGCGCCATCCTCTGCATGAGCCACGGCCTGACGCATGGCGTGCGCCGCACGTCGGTCACGATTGCGGGGCTGGAACTGGGCATTGTTGTGATCCTTTTCATTGCGGGCGCGGGGCTGGGCGCACTGCTGATCGCATCGGAGCATGCCTTTACAGCCATCAAGATCATCGGCGCGCTGTACCTGATCTACCTGGGCATCGTGCAATGGCGCACGCCCATCCAGATCGCCAAGCCGGCTGAGGGCGAGCCCGTGAAGGTTTCAGGAAGTGGGGCGCGCCGCCGGTTCCTGGTCGGGTTGTTGACCAACCTGACGAACCCGAAGGGCATCCTGTTCATGGTGGCCGTGTTGCCGCAGTTCATCGATCCGGCCAAGCCGCTGCTCTGGCAACTCGGCATCCTGGCGGCAACCATGGTGTTCGTCGACCTGATCGTCATGCACGGTTATGCGTTGTTGGCCTCGCGGGCGCAACGCCTGTTCCGCAATCCGCGCGCGCTGCGTTGGCAGAGCCGCTTCTTCGGCGGCATGCTGATGAGCATTGGCGCGGCGTTGTTTTTTGTGAAGCGGCAGACCGCCTAAGCTTCATCGCGGCGGGTGATCGTTAATCCGCCTTCACCCCGCGCCGGTACTGAATGGCTTCGCCCACGTGGGCCGCATCGATCTGCTCGTCGCCTGCCAAGTCGGCAATCGTGCGAGCCAGCTTGAGCACGCGCGCATAGGCGCGGGCCGACCACGAAAAGCGCGTCATCGCGTGGCGCAGCAAGCCATCGGCCGCATCGGTGCGGCTGCAATGCAGATCGATTTCATGGCCGCCCAGCAAGGCGTTGCGTTTGCCTTGTCGTGCGAGTTGTCGCGCGTGCGCGGCAGCGACACGCTGCGCCACGTTGAGCGTCGGTTCACCTGGCGGCCCGTCGAGCAGTTCTTCCTGCGAGGGCGTCGGCACCTCGATCTGCACGTCGATGCGATCGAGTAGCGGTCCGGAGATGCGCGCCTGGTAACGCTCCACCTGGTCCGGCGTGCAGCGGCACGCCCGCAGCGGATGGCCGCGATAGCCGCACGGGCACGGGTTCATTGCGGCAATCAGCTGGAAGCTGGCCGGAAAGTCGGTCTGATGCGCCGCACGCGAGATGGTGATGTGGCCGGTTTCCAGCGGCTCGCGCAGGACTTCGAGCACGCGGCGCTCGAACTCTGGAAGTTCATCGAGGAAAAGCACGCCCTGATGCGCCAGCGAGATTTCGCCCGGCCTTGGCGTATTGCCCCCGCCCACCATCGCCACAGCCGACGCCGTGTGGTGCGGTGAACGGAACGGCCGGACCTTCCAGCGCCGTGCATCAAAGCCGCGCGTGGTCAGGCTCATCACGGCGGCGGCGGAGAGCGCTTCGTCGTCGCTCATGTCCGGCAGCAAGCCGGGAAACCGCTGGGCGAGCATCGACTTGCCGGTGCCAGGCGGCCCGATCATCAGCATGGAGTGCCCGCCGGCGGCCGCGACTTCCAGTGCCCGCCGCGCTTGCGGCTGTCCGCGCACGTCAGCCAAGTCGGGATATCGGATGTCCGCATCGACCGGCGCCGGCAGGGCAGGCGCCAGCTTGCGGTCGGGCGCGCTCAGGTGGTCGCACACCTCGATGAGCGTGCGTGCAGGCAAGACTTTGGTCCCGCTCACGAGCGCAGCTTCGGCGGCGTTCTCGGCGGGAAGCACGAAGGCGCGGGCAAGCGGCGCATCGCCATCGGCAGGGGCGGGGTGGCGCGACAGCGCATACGCCATCGCAAGCGCACCGCGAATCGGCCGCAGATCGCCGGACAGCGACAACTCGCCCGCAAACTCGTGCGCGTCCAGATGCGTGTGCGGAATCTGCCGGCTTGCAGCGAGGATGCCCAGTGCGATAGCCAGGTCGAACCGGCCCGATTCTTTCGGAAGATCGGCCGGGGCGAGGTTGACGGTGATGCGCCGCGCGGGAAACTCGAAGCGGCTGTTTTGGATCGCCGCCCGTACGCGATCCTTGCTCTCCTTCACCTCGGTGTCGGGCAGGCCGACGATGGTGAACGATGGCAGGCCGTTCGCCAGATGAACCTCCACCGAGACGGCCGGCGCATCGATGCCCGACAGCGCCCGCGAATGCAGCACGGCAAGGCTCATTGCGCCGCCCTCCCGGAAAACTCACTGGCGAGGCGGAGGGCGTGGCATCGGTGCATGGCGTGAGGGAGCGTGACGGTTGCGGAACCCTCCACTGTGCCAGCCGAATTACGGCGCCATGTTCACCGGCATCCAAATTTGACGATCGCGTCGGCATGAGGCGCAGGCATAAAAAAACCGGAGCACTGGGCTCCGGCTTCGTTGTCAGCAGATCCACTCAGGGGAAGGCCGGCATGGCCGCGTCTTCGCCGCTGAAGTGGCCTTCGGGATGCGTCTTCTGCAGCAGCGCGCGTACCTCTTTCACGCGCGAGCGCGGCACATCGACCATCAGCAGGATCTGCCCGTCCTCCACTGCCTGCTTGAACGGTTTCAGGCGGCTGTTGGGCACCGAACTGCCGATCATGCTCGAGGCCCAGGCGCCAAACAGCGCGCCAACCACGGTGGTAATGCCCACCATGCCCCACTGCGGCCCTTCACCGATGATCGGGAACATGGCCGCCACGACGCCCGCCAGCACGCCCGCTCCGCCGCCGATCACCAACCCATTCTGGGTGGCGTGGACGATGTCGGAAGTCTGGAGGATGTTGGCTTCGTGCAGGCCGGTGAGATCGACGCCGGGCCTGGAGACGAAGTGGATGTGGCGCTCGGTAATGCGCGCCAGCAGGAGATCGTTCATCACGCGCCGGGCGCTGGCGACGTCCGGCATCAGGAAGTAGAGGCGATGCTGCATGGTCTTCTCCTCAAGCGCGGTGCGCGCGCGTCTTAAGGACGTTCTAGATCAGTTCGCCAGCCGCAACAAGGCGGCGCACCGATCTTTTCGCTGTGCGCCGCAGCAGGGGTGCGGCCGCCGGCACAGCGGCCATGCAGATGCGGACCCGGCGCAACACCGGGCACCGGATTTACTGATCTGCTGGAGCGGTAGACTTGAGCTGCGCTTCCAGCGTCGCCACGCGCGTTTCCAGTTCTTCCAGGCGCGCACGCGTACGCGCCAGGACCTGCGATTGCACGTCGAATTCCTCGCGCGTGACGAGATCGAGCTTCGAGAAGCCCTGGGTCATCATTGCGCGGACGTTCTTCTCGATATCCGCTGCCGGCGAGTTGCGCAGCGCTTCGCTCACGCGATTCTGGAAATCGGAAAAGAGATCGGTCGGTTTCATGTCGTTTGCTCCGTGGGTCGTGCTGCCTGCGCCAAGCCGGTGCATGCACCGCAACTGTGCGCTGGAATTGCTGTCTCGTGGTGCGAAGGCCTACGCCAAGCGCGTGGTTTCGGTGCTGCCGGCCGCGATGGTACCGGCTGAGCGCGCTAAACGGCACACCTTGCTCCAAATCTCGCTGCGATGCGGCATCGGAGGCGCCGTACAAACGGGGACAGAACGCGTCTCCGCAGTTCCCGTGCCGCGCATCGCGCGCCGCTGCATAGGGCTGAAATCACTCTATCACATGGTTTTTATCGCGCCATGACGGTGTCGGACATCTCAGCGGGAACCGGCCTGTGGCAACCCTTCGCGGGCAGCAGGTGTGGTCAGGCGCGACCCGTCCCCAATTTCTCCCCGGTTTGCGCGATGGCGTAGCGGCACGCTGGAACCGAAGGGACTCTCCAATCCGACGACATGGACATGGCATGACAGTTGCAGAACTGGTGCGATTTTTTTTCCATTGCCGTTTGCGACTTTCTAAAGGGGGAGAGCCGTTATGAAGAAGTTTGCGTACGCAGCCAGCCTTGTACTGCTGACCGGTGCCGTTGCCGGTGTGAGCCAATCCGCCATCGCCCAGTCCGCACCCGCGGCTGATGCACCGGCTGCCGCACCCGCGCCCGCGCCCGCCGCGCTCACGGCCAACGTCACGCTGGCCAGCCAATACCGCTACCGCGGCATCATGCAGACGAACAACAAGCCGGCCATCCAGGGCGGCTTTGACTACGCCATTCCGGGCGGCGTGCTGCCCGAGGGCTTCTATGTCGGCAACTGGAACTCTTCGATCAGCTGGCTGAGCGATTCCAACTCGAACGTCTCCGCGCCGATCGAGATGGACTTCTACGCCGGCTACAAGACCGAGATCATCAAGGACGTGCCGATCGACGTTGGCGTGCTCCAGTACTACTACCCGGGCAGCTACCCCGACGGCTTCACGCGTCCGCACACCACCGAAGGCTATGCGCAGATCGGCTACGGCCCGGTCACGTTCAAGTATTCGCACGCGTTCTCGAACCTGTTCGGTACGCCCGATTCGCATCACAGCCAGTACTTCGACCTGTCGGGCAACTTCGACACCGGCTTCTGGGGCCTGACGCTGAACCTGCATGCCGGCTACCAGCAAGTGCCGCACCAGGCCGTGCGCGCCTCGTATGCCGACTGGAAGGTTGGCGTGACGAAAGACTTCGGCAACGGCTGGGCGGCATCGCTGGCCTACATCGATACGAATGCTGCGCGCGCGTTCTACACGAACACGCGCGGCAACTACATGGGCAAGGCAACGGCCCTGCTGTCGATCACCAAGACTTTCCAATAACGATGCGCGGCGGTGCTTCGGCGCCGCCGACCGAGGAGCAACCAGCATGAAACTCATCATGGCCATCATCAAGCCGTTCAAGCTCGACGAGGTCCGCGAGGCGCTGTCCGAAGTGGGTGTGTCGGGCATTACCGTCACGGAAGTCAAAGGCTTCGGGCGCCAGAAAGGTCATACCGAGCTTTACCGCGGCGCGGAGTACATCGTCGACTTCCTGCCTAAAGTAAAGATCGAAGTGGCTGTGCCTGACGACGTGGTCGAGCGCGCCGTCGAGGCGATCGAAAAATCCGCGCGCACCGGCAAGATCGGCGACGGCAAGATCTTCGTGGCCGACGTCGAACAAGTCATTCGCATCCGCACCGGTGAGACCGGCGGCGACGCCCTATAAGCCCCAATCCGCCAAGGAAGAGGTCAAAACATGAAAACCTGGTTCACACGATTTCTGACGGCTGGGGCCGTCGTTGCCGTGCTCGCAGGCGCCGTGGTGTCGGCGCCGGCCGTCGCACAGGACAAGCCGGCGGCCGAAGCTTCGGCGCCGGTTGCAGCCGCCGCTGCTTCCGAGCCGGCCGCTGCTGCACCGGCTGCCGCCCCCGCCGCTGCAGCTGCTCCGGCCGCCGCAGCTGCTGCGCCTGCTGCACCGGCTGCCGCTACGCCTGTTCCCAACAAGGGCGACACGGCGTGGCTGCTGATCTCCACCGCCTTCGTCATCCTGATGACGCTGCCGGGTCTGGCGCTGTTCTACGGCGGCCTGGTCCGCAAGAAGAACATGCTGTCGGTGCTGATGCAGTGCATGGGCATCTTCTCGCTCATCATCATCCTGTGGGCCATCTACGGTTACAGCTTCGCGTTCACCGAGGGCAATGCCTTCTTCGGCGGGCTGGATCGCCTGTTCCTGAAAGGCCTGACGCCGGATTCGGTCGCCGCCACCTTCAGCAAGGGCGTGGTGGTGCCGGAATATGCGTACTTCGCCTTCCAGGGTGCATTTGCGGCGATTACGTGCGCGCTGATCATCGGCGCCTTCGCCGAGCGTGCGAAGTTCTCGGCCGTGCTGCTGTTCGTGGTGCTGTGGTTCACCTTCAGCTACCTGCCGATCGCGCACATGGTCTGGTTCTGGCCGGGTCCGGATGGCTTCACGGATGCCAAGGCTGCTGAAGCAATGACCGCCAAGTCGGGCTGGCTGTTCCAGAAGGGCGCGCTGGACTTTGCCGGCGGTACCGTCGTGCACATCAACGCCGCTGTGGCCGGTCTGGTGGGCGCGTTCCTGTTCGGCAAACGCATCGGCTTTGGTCGTGAGGCGCTCAAGCCGCACAGCCTGACGCTGACGATGGTCGGTGCCTCGCTGCTGTGGTTCGGCTGGTTTGGCTTCAACGCCGGTTCGGCCCTGGAAGCCAACGGCAGCGCCGCGCTGGCCTTCGTCAACACGCTGCTGGCCACCGCCGCTGCCGTGCTGTCGTGGAGCTTCGGCGAGTGGTTCGGCAAGAGCAAGCCGTCGATGCTGGGTGCTGCATCGGGCGCGGTGGCTGGCCTGGTCGCCATCACCCCGGCTGCCGGCTTTGTCGGCCCGATGGGTTCGATCGCGCTCGGCATCATCGCCGGCCTGCTGTGCCTGTGGGGCGTGAATGGCCTCAAGCGCATGCTGGGCATGGATGACACGCTCGACGTCTTTGGCGTGCACGGCGTGGGCGGTATCCTCGGCGCGCTGCTGACCGGCGTGTTCGCGGCACCGAGCCTGGGCGGCACGGGCATCTACGACTATGTCGCCAACAAGGTGGCCGATGACTACTCGATCGGCGGCCAGCTGTGGATTCAGTTCCAGGGCGTGGCGACCACGGTGATCTGGTCCGCAGTCGTGGCGTTCATCTCGTACAAGATCGTCGATGCCATTGTTGGCCTGCGCGTGCCGGAAGAAGAGGAGCGCGAAGGCCTGGACATCACGTCCCACGGCGAAACCGCCTACGAAGACTGATCGTCTGCACCATCTTGCAAAAGACCCGGCTGCGCGCCGGGTTTTTTGTTTCACCGCCCCTGAGCCGGACGTCCTTAAGTCCGATGTAAAAAACCTTCAATTGCCTCTCGTTATGCGGGCGCTTACATTGCAGACGTGGTTTCCTCCACCTGCAGAACGCTCCCCGTATCTGTCAGGCTATTCCCCAAGCGCGGCAGCCCCGCGCTTTTTTTTTGTCCGCTTTTTTTGTGTGGCCTGCTGCACTGCCGCACTACGCCTCTTGCGAATCTTCCTTCCTGACCGCATATCGATAGCCCGCTGTCGTCTGCAAGCTATTGCCTGTTCCTCTACAATCGGAGTGGGCGATAAATAACATCAATAGGAAGGGTATGGTTCCGCACTTGATCACCGCGCTGAACGGGCCGCTGCTGGAGCTCGAGCAGAAGATTCTTGACGCCACGCCCGCCATCGAACGCTGGTTCCGCCTGGAGTGGCAGGAACACACGCCGCCGTTCTACTGTTCCGTCGATTTGCGCAACGCCGGCTTCAAGCTGGCGCCTGTCGACACGAACCTGTTTCCAGGCGGCTTCAACAACCTCGCGCCCGAGATGCTGCCGCTGGCCGTGCAGGCAGCCATGGCCGCCATCGAGAAGATCTGCCCGGACGCCAAGAACCTCCTGCTGATCCCCGAGCGCCACACGCGCAACATGTTCTATTTGCAGAACGTGGCGCGCCTGTCGCAGATCATGCGCCAAGCAGGGCTGAATGTGCGTCTTGGGTCGCTCTCCGAGGACATCACCGAGCCGACGCCGATCGACCTGCCCGATGGGCAGCGCCTCGTCGTCGAGCCTATCAAGCGCATCGGCACCAAGGGCCGTCGTCTGGGCATGGAAGACTTCGACCCTTGCTCGATCCTGCTGAACAACGATCTGTCAGCCGGCGTGCCGCCCATCCTCGAGAACCTCAACGAACAATATCTGCTGCCGCCGCTGCACGCTGGCTGGTCGCAGCGCCGCAAGACCAACCACTTTGCTGCTTACGACGAAGTGGCCAAGAAGTTTGCCAAGCTGATCGACATCGACCCGTGGATGGTCAACCCGTACTTCACCAAGTGCAGTGGGCTGGACTTCCATGAGCGCGCCGGCGAAGAAGAACTCGCCCACGCAGTGGAGACGGTGCTGAAGAAAACCGCCAAGAAGTACAAGGAATACGGCGTGACCGAGACGCCGTACGTGGTGGTCAAGGCCGACGCCGGCACCTATGGCATGGGCGTGATGACCGTGCGCGATCCTTCCGAGGTCAAGGGCCTCAACCGGAAGGAGCGCAACAAGATGAGCGTGGTCAAGGAGGGCCTGGAGGTCTCCGAAGTGATCGTGCAGGAAGGCGTGCACACCTTCGAGAAGATCAACGAAGCGGTGGCCGAGCCCGTCGTGTACATGATCGACCGCTATGTGGTTGGCGGTTTCTACCGGGTTCACACGGGCCGCGGCGTGGACGAGAATCTGAATGCGCCGGGCATGCACTTCGTGCCGCTGCCATTCGCGTCGAATTCCCTCCCGGACAGCCATGCCAAGCCCGGCGCGGGCGAGCCGAACCGCTTCTACATGTACGGCGTGGTGGCGCGCCTGGCGCTGTTGGCTGCGTCGCTCGAGCTTGAGAAGACTGACCCCAACCCGCTGATCTGATCGGCCATAAAACGCTGTAGAAGGAACCGCCATGCGCATCCTGTTCATCGTCGATCCACTGTCGACGTTCAAGACCTACAAGGATTCCACTTTCGCGATGATGCGCGAGGCGGCGGCGCGCGGCTATGCCATCTACACGTGCCTGCAGTCACAGCTCACGCTGGCGAACAACGTGGTCGAAACGGTTGCCACGCCGATCGCCCTGACCGGCGATGAGCATGACTGGTATCGCGCCGGCGATGCGCGCCTGCTGCCGCTGACGGGCTTTGACGCGGTGCTCATGCGCAAGGACCCGCCGTTCGACATGGAGTACGTCACCAGCACGTGGCTGCTGGAGATTGCCGAGCGCCAGGGCGCGCGGGTCTTCAACAAGCCGCAGGCGATTCGCGACCATTCGGAGAAGCTCGCCATCGCGCAGTTCCGCGAGTTCACCGTGCCGACCATCGTGTCGCGCGATGCCAAGCGCCTGCGTGAATTCCACGCCGAGCAGGGCGACGTTATCTTCAAGCCGCTCGACGGCATGGGCGGCGCCGGTATCTTCCGCGTGGGCCCGGACGGCATGAATCTCGGCGCGGTGATCGAGTCGCTGACCGACAACGGCGCCCGCACGATCATGGCTCAGCAGTACATCCCAGCGATTCGCGAGGGCGACAAACGCATCCTGCTGATCGGCGGGTCGCCGGTGCCGCATTCGCTGGCGCGGGTACCGATGGCGGGCGAAGTTCGCGGCAATCTGGCGGCGGGCGGTACGGGCCGGGCACAGCCGCTGTCCGAGCGCGACCATGTGATTGCACATGCACTTGCGCCGGTGCTGTGGCAACGCGGTCTGCTGCTCGTCGGCCTGGATGTCATTGGGGATTACCTCACCGAGGTCAACGTCACGAGCCCCACGTGCTTCCAGGAAATCACGCAGCAGACGGGCTTTAACGTGGCTGGGATGTTCATCGACGCGCTGGAGCGCGCCGCAGGCAAGACGAGCGGGCTGGGGCGCAAGCCTGCCTAAAAGGACGGCGTGGCCCCTCTGCCGAGGGTCCTCCACAAGGGGGAGATCCGGTGCGCGGCTGCACAATTGCGCCAAATGGCCCTGATACAATCGGCGCTACACCGATTCGCTTTTCGATCATGGCAGGGATTCTCATCATCGCTCATGCGCCGCTGGCCAGCGCACTGCGCGATTGCGCTGCACACGTCTATTGCGGTCAGCCCGAACGGCTGGGCGCAATCGATGTCCTGCCTGATGCCGAGCCGGCCGCCGTGCTGGCCCAGGCGCGCGACAAGCTCGCCGAACTCATTGAAGCCAACGGCGCACTGGTGCTGACCGACATCTTCGGGGCGACGCCCGCCAATATCGCCTCGCGCCTGGCCGATCCGGGCCGCGTGCGCGTGCTGGCCGGCGTGAACCTGCCGATGCTCGTGCGCGCCATCTGCTATCGCTCCGAAAAACTCGAACAACTTGCCGCCAAGGCCCTGGCCGGCGGCGCGCAAGGCGTACTGCAGGTCGGCTCGACAGCCGTTCAGAACCAGGTTGCCAACCATCCGGACAAATATGCTGCAGAGGGATATCACCATCATCAATAAGCTCGGGCTGCATGCCCGCGCCTCCGCCAAACTCACGCAGCTCGCCAGCAAGTTCGACAGCCAGATCAAGATGTCGCGCAACGGCCGTCAGGTCGACGCCAAGAGCATCATGGGCGTGATGATGTTGGCTGCGGGCATCGGCTCCACCGTCACGCTGGAGATCGACGGGCCCGACGAGCACGACGCCATGGATGGTCTCGTCGCGCTCATCAACGATCGCTTCGGCGAAGGCGAATAACCCGCTCGACACACTTCACTTCAACGCCGCTCCGGCCAGCGTCTATGCCTTTTACCCTGCACGGTATTCCGGTCTCGCGCGGCATCTCCATCGGCCGCGCCCACATGCTGGCGCGTGCGGCGCTCGATGTGTCGCATTACCTCGTCGATGAAGACAAGCTCGACGCCGAGGTCGAGCGCCTGCGCAATGCCCGCGCCACCGTGCGTGCCGAACTGGCCGCACTCAAGCGTGACCTGCCTACCGACGTGCCCGAAGAGATGGGCGCCTTCCTCGATGTGCACGCGATGATTCTGGACGACGCGTTGCTCTCGCAGGTGCCCGAGACGCTGATTCGCCAGCGACGCTACAACGCAGAGTGGGCGCTCACAACGCAGCTTGAAGAACTGATCCGCCAGTTCGGCGAAATCGAAGACGAATACCTGCGCGAGCGCAAGGCCGATATCGAGCAGGTGGTAGAACGCATTCTGAAAGTGCTCGCCGGTGCGCCCGCGCTGGCGCCCGCGCCGGTGGCGGTCGGCTGCGATCCGGACGCCGGCATGATCGTCGTCGCGCACGATATTGCGCCGGCCGACATGCTGCAGTTCCGCGGTCAGACCTTCGCCGGCTTCGTGACCGATCTCGGCGGTCGCACCTCGCATACCGCCATCGTGGCGCGCAGCCTCGACATTCCGGCCGCCGTGGGCGTACACAACGCGAGCACGCTGATTCGTCAGGACGACATCGTCGTCATCGACGGCGACAACGGCATCGTCATTGTCGATCCGAACACATCCATCCTCGAGGAATACCGCCATCGCCGCAGCGAAGGCGAGCTGCAGAAGAAGCGCCTCGAGCGCCTGCGCCATACGCCCACCGTCACGCTCGACGGTACGCAGATCGACCTTCAGGCAAACATCGAAATGCCGGAAGACGCGGCCGCTGCCGTCAAAGCCGGCGCCGTGGGCGTGGGCCTGTTCCGCTCCGAATTCCTCTTCATGAACCGTCGTGGCGCGCTGCCCGACGAGGAAGAGCAGTTCCGCGCCTACCGCACCGCCGTTGAATCGATGATGGGCCTGCCCGTCACCATCCGCACCATCGACATTGGTGCCGACAAGCCGCTGGACATCCGCGACGACGTGTTCGAGACCGCGCCCAATCCGGCGCTGGGTTTGCGTGCGATCCGCTGGTCGCTGTCGGAACCGGCGATGTTCCTGACGCAGTTGCGTGCGCTGCTGCGGGCGTCGGCATTTGGGCCGATCAAGATTCTCGTGCCGATGTTGGCGCACGCCCGCGAGATCGACCAGACGCTGGAATTGCTGGCGCGCGCCAAGGCTTCGCTCGACGCTGACGGCCTGGCCTATGATCCCGGCATCAAAGTCGGCGCCATGATCGAGATTCCGGCCGCCGTGCTGATCCTGCCGGTGTTCCTGCGCCGCATGGATTTTCTCTCGATCGGCACGAACGACCTGATCCAATACACGCTCGCCATCGACCGAGCCGACAACGCGGTCGCCCATCTGTACGACCCGCTGCATCCGGCGGTGCTGCAATTGATCGCACGCACCATCCGTGAGGCGCATCAGGCCGGCAAACCAGTCTCGGTGTGCGGGGAGATGGCAGGTGACGCCTCGATGACACGTCTGCTGCTCGGCATGGGACTCACCGAATTCTCGATGCATCCGTCCCAGTTGCTGAGCGTCAAACAGCAGATTCTGCGCGCGGACCGTCCACGTCTGATGCGGGAGGCGGAGCGCCTGCTGCATGCCTGCGAACCGGCGGAAATCGAACAGGCGCTCGGTGCGCTGGCGCGGGCCTGATCCACGCGTCTCGGAAGCGTCGGTCGCTTCAAGTGTCGCACCGGCGCATCGCCCTCCCTAGGCGCGGTTCCTCTATAAGTGATTGAAATTTCACGTCTTTCCTGAGAAAGGCGGCTCCCGTGCACCTGCATGACCCTCCGACTGGAATGGGGTCGAACAAGAATTGTTCTCATTCCCATTCTCTGTTATTCTGGTTTAACAGCGCGCGTTTTGAGCGCTGCGGAGGAATCCCGTGTACGTCTGCATCTGCAACCAAGTGACCGACCGCGAAATCCATGGCGCCGCCCGTCTGGGCGTGTCGACGATGGACGAACTCGCCGAAACGCTCGGCGTGGGCACGTGCTGCGGACAATGTCGGGACTGCGCCAAGCAGGTGCTCGCCGAAGCGGTGAGCTGTGTCCCCGTCGATCAAATCTTGGGCCGTGCCAGCACGCATGCCATAATCGAGCGTCGCGACGAGCCCGTCGCCAATGATCAGGCCATCGCGGCCGGTGCATTGGCAGCCTGATTTCCCCCTTTTTCGTGTCGCCGCGAATTGCCGCCCAGGCGCTGAGCCTCGGCGGCATTTGTTGCTTTCTGGTCAGGTACTGGGCTCGTCTTGAAAGGACGCGTGCGCGCGTCCATCACCGCAGTTGCACTTTGCTGGAGCCCCAAGAATGAAAGGCGATAAGAAGGTCATCCAATATCTGAACGCCCAGCTCAAGAACGAGCTGACCGCCATCAACCAGTATTTCCTCCACGCGCGCATGTACGGCCACTGGGGGCTCAAGCGCATTGGCGACCACGAATACAAGGAGTCGATCGGCGAAATGAAGCATGCCGATCGCCTGATCGAGCGCATCCTGATGCTTGACGGCCTGCCCAACCTGCAGGACCTCGGCAAGATCTTCATCGGCCAGGACACGAAAGAGATCATCGAGTGCGACCTGAAACTGGAACGCGCCGCACACGGCACCGTGGTCGAGGGCATCGCTTACTGCGAGTCGGTCAAGGACTACGTCAGCCGCGAAATTCTGGTCGACATCCTGGACGACACCGAAGAGCACATCGACTGGCTGGAAACGCAGCTTGAGCTGATCGACAAGGTGGGCATCCAGAATTACCTGCAATCGCAGATGGAGCCCGAGGGCGAGTAAGTCTCGTCAGGCGGTAAAAAAGGAGGAGGCCTTGGCCTCCTTTTTTGTTGCGCAGTTTCGGGCCTCTCAGTGCGCTTCGCCACAGACCGGGCACGACGGCTGACGCGTGATGCGCATCGTCGTCCATTCCATCGATAGGCCATCGAGCATCAGCAGGCGACCAACAAGCGACTGGCCGACGCGCGCGATCAGCTTCAGCGCCTCGGCAGCCTGTACCGTACCCACCATGCCTACCAGCGGCGAGAACACGCCCATCGTTGCGCACGCGACGTCGGGTGCGGGCTCGTCAGGCGGGAACAGACATGCGTAGCAGGGGCCGCCGGCGCGGCTGTCAAATACGCTGATCTGCCCGTCAAAACGGATGGCGGCGCCCGACACCAGCGGCACCCCAGCCCGCACGCTGGCAAGGTTGGTGGCCTGGCGCGTGCTGAAGTTATCGGAGCAGTCCAGCACTACGCTTACGCCTTGAAGCAGCGCGCCGATCGCATCCGCATCGAGCCGGCGCTGCAAGGCGTGCACGCGCACGCCCGGATTCAGCCGAGCGATGGCCGCTTGTGCGGATGCCACCTTCGGTTGTCCGACCGATTCCGTTGTGTGGATGATCTGGCGCTGTAGATTCGTCAAGTCCACCGTGTCGTCGTCGACGATGGTGAGCGTGCCCACGCCGGCCGCAGCCAGATAGGGCAGGGCCGCGGCGCCAAGCCCGCCCGCACCGATGACGAGTACATGGCTCTCAAGCAGGCGCGTTTGCCCTTCGATGCCGATTTCGTCGAGCAGGATATGGCGTGAGTAGCGCAGCAGTTGATCGTCGTTCATGGCGGGGCAATGAAAAAGGCCGTGCAGTGCACGGCCTCGTAAGTTTGCCAGCGTTTGCCGGCAGGTGTCTTAACGGGCGCCGGTCGGTTCCGGCGCAGGCTGCACGCCGCTCGCAGGAACATTGGGCTTCGGTGCGGCCGGTTCGGAAGCCGGCGCGGCCTTGCCCTTGGGCAGCTTGGCCGGGGCGCTCGATTCCTTGGCCGCCGGCGACTTCACCGCCTTGTCCGGTACCGCGGCCGCCGCGGCTTCCAACACCGACTTCGAGCGCTTGACCGGCTGACCCTTCAGGTCGGCGATGGCCTGTTGCAGCATGAAGTCTTCGGCCGAACCGAACTCGATCGGCTTCTTGTTGCGTTCCTTCTCGCGCTGCTCGGGCGTCTTCTTCGCGTTTTCTTCTTCCAGGCGACGCAGCTCTTCAACGCGGCGCTTTTCGCGCTCGGTCATCTCGGCTTCTTCCGATTCCTGCTTGTTGTGCAGGTGGCGTTCGGTGTCGATTTCGCGCGTGATCAGTGCATCGTCCGGGTCGCCGTCCGGGTTCTGGTCAACCGGAATATCCGGGCGGATGCCCTTGGCCTGGATCGACTTGCCCGACGGCGTGTAGTAGTACGCGATGGTCAGCTTGATGCCGGTGTCGTTCGACAGCGGACGCACCGTCTGCACCGAACCCTTGCCGAAGGTCGTCTTGCCCATCGTTTTGGCGCGGTGGTGATCCTGCAGGGCGCCAGCCACGATCTCCGACGCCGAAGCCGTGTAGGCGTTGGTCAGCACGATGATCGGCACGGTCTTGAATTCGGGGTCCAGGCCCGCCAGCGGATCGGAATCGAAGTTGCTCAAGCGGTAGTTGGCGAAGGTCGCCTTGTACGTGCGCTTGGCATCCGGCACTTGGCCGTTGGTCGACACCACTGTCACGTCCGGCGGCAGGAAGGCAGCCGACACGCCAACCGCCGCCTGCAGCACGCCGCCGCCGTTGTTGCGCAGATCCAGAATCAGGCCCTTGAGGTGGGCGTCCTGCTTGGCCAGGTCATTGAGCTTCTTGGCCAGGTCCGGCACGGTGCGTTCCTGGAAGCTCGTAATGCGCACCCAGGCGATGCCGTTGTCCAGCATCTTGGCCTTGACCGACTGCACCTGGATCTCGGCGCGGGTGATGGTCAGCGGGAACGTGCGCTCTTCCTTCTTGCGATAGATCGTGAGCGTGACCTTGGTGCCCGGGGCGCCGCGCATGCGCTTGACGGCTTGCTCGAGCGGCATGCCGCGCACGGGTTTGTCGTCGATGCGGGTAATCAGGTCGCCCGGCTGCACGCCCGCGCGGAAGGCGGGGGTGTCTTCGATCGGGTTGATGACCTTGACCAGGCCCTCTTCCTGCGAGATCTCGATGCCCAGACCGGCGAAGCGGCCCTGGGTCCCTTCCTGCAGCTCTTGGAAGTCTTTCTTGTCCAGGTAGGCCGAATGCGGATCGAGGCTGGCGACCATGCCCTTGATGGCTTCGGTCAGCAGCTTGTCGTCGTCCACCGGCTCGACATACTCGCGCTTGATCTGGCCAAAGATGTCCGCCATGAGCCTGAGTTTCTCCAGCGGAAGCGGCCCGACCGTCGCGTTTTGCGCGGTGGCGGAGAGCTGGAGCGTCGCCAGCACCCCGGTGACGAGGCCGATGGCGATCAAGCTGATGTTCTTGAGCGAAGTTCGCATGTGTCGAGCGTGGACGTGGGAACAGTAGATAAACATGGCCCGGGACGGCTCGCGCACATCCCGGGCTACAGGCTTCGACAGTATAAAGGCGTTGGAGTGCCGCAGCGCCCGTTACGGTTTATTTCGACTTGCCTTGGCTGGCCACCGCCGCGAGCGACGCGGCAATCGCTTCCTGGTCGCCCAGGTAGTAATGGCGGATCGGCTTGAGGTTGGCGTCCAGTTCATACACAAGCGGCGTGCCGTTGGGAATGTTCAGACCGACGATGTCCGCGTCGGAAATGCCGTCCAGGTACTTCACCAGCGCGCGAATGCTGTTGCCGTGCGCGGCGATCACCACGCGCTTGCCGCTCTTGATGGCGGGGGCAATCGATTCTTCCCACAGCGGCATCACGCGCGCGACGGTGTCCTTGAGGCATTCCGTCAACGGCACCTGCTCGCGCGTGAGGCCTGCGTAACGCGGGTTGCCGAAGGCGTCGTTATCGGCGCCGGGCTCCAGCGCGGGCGGCGGCGTGTCGTAGCTGCGGCGCCAGATGAGGACTTGCTCGTCGCCATACTGCGCGGCGGTTTCGGCCTTGTTCAGGCCCGACAGCGCGCCGTAGTGACGCTCGTTCAGGCGCCATTCGTTGCGGGTCGGGATCCACATCAGGTCCATTTCATCCTGCACATGCCACAGCGTGCGGATCGCGCGCTTGAGCACCGAGGTGTAGGCCAGATCGAACGTGAAGCCGGCTTCGCGCAGCAGTTTGCCGCCTTGGCGGGCCTGGGCGACGCCCGTGTCGGTCAGGTCGACATCGACCCAGCCGGTGAAACGGTTCTCCAGATTCCACGTCGATTCGCCGTGGCGGATGAGGACGAGCTTATGCATGACTGCCATGATGAGAAGTGAGAAAACCTGCGCGCGGCTTGCTGGGCGACGTGTCGTACGTCATCGTGCGGCCGCCGAAACCAGCTATTTTATAATGCCGCGGGCTTTGGGCCCCCGAACCGTTCGGCTGATGTTCGCCCATTAGACTTGCCCGACTCATCCCAGGAAACCGATACCGTGAAGTTCTTCGCCGATTACAACAACCTCGCACTGCTCGCTGTCGCCATCGTTTCGGGTCTGCTGCTGCTCTGGGCGCCCATCCAGCGCCGGATCGCGGGCGGCGGTGGCGCCAAGGTGAGTGCCTCCGTGGCCACCCAGCTCATCAACCGGCGCAACGCCGTGGTGGTGGATGTGCGCGAAAGCGGCGAATACGCCGCAGGGCATCTGCCGCAAGCGAAGCACGCGCCGCTCGGCGAGCTTGAGGGCAAGGCTTCGAGCCTTGCAAAGAACAAAGAGACCCCCATCATCCTCGTATGCCAGACCGGCCAGCGCGCTGGGCGGGCCCAAGCAGTCCTGAAGCAGGCCGGTTACAGTGAGGTGTATTCGCTCGAGGGCGGATTGGCCGCCTGGCAACAAGCCGGCCTTCCGGTTGTGAAATAAAGAAACGAGGTTGAAGTTATGGCGCACGTGGTCATGTACAGCACCACCGTCTGCCCCTATTGCGTGGCAGCGGAACGACTCCTGAAGCAGCGCGGTGTCGAGCAGATCGAGAAGATCCTGATCGATCGCGAACCCGGCAAGCGCGAAGAGATGATGACGCGCACGAACCGCCGCACGGTCCCGCAGATTTATATCGACGAGCGCCACATCGGCGGCTTCGACGATCTGTCTGCGCTCGACCGCGAAGGTGGCTTGGTTCCGTTGCTGGCTGCGTGATCCGGCGGCTCTGTCTCGCGCCTGCGCACCGCACGAAAACGCCCGGCTCAGCCCGGGCGTTGTACTTTTGGTCCGGCGCTCATAGCGGGCACCATTGGGTCATGTACCATACGCGTCTTGCGCGGCGGACGCTTCCGCCAAGCACTGACCACATTCCATTTGAAGGCGAGTCATGAGCGACCAGCAACAGCAGCAACCGGGCCAGGATGGCCAGCCGTTCTTCAACATCCAGCGCGTCTATCTGAAGGACCTGTCGCTGGAACAACCGAACTCGCCGCACATCTTCCTCGAGCAGGAACAGCCGTCCGTCGAAGTGCAGGTCGATGTGGCCGCTTCGCAGCTGGCCGAAGGCGTGTTTGAAGTGACCGTCATCGGTACCGTGACGACCAAGGTGCAGGAGAAGGTCGCGTTCCTGGTGGAAGCCAAGCAAGCGGGCATCTTCGATATCCGCAACGTGCCGGCCGAACAGATGGACCCGCTGCTGGGCATCGCCTGCCCGACCATCGTGTACCCGTACCTGCGCTCGAACATTGCCGACACCATCGGCCGCGCCGGCTTCCAGCCGATCCACCTGGCCGAGATCAACTTCCAGGCGCTGTACGAACAACGCCTGGCCGCTGCCATGGAGCAGCAAGGCCAAGCCGGCGCCGCTGGTCTGGTGATGCCGGACGGCTCGCAGGCCACGCACTAAGTACGAGGCGCACTGCGCCAAAGGCCCGCGCCAGCCGCACGCTTGCGCGGGCTTTTTTTTGCCCGACCTGCTGCTAGACCTTTGCCTGACCGATGTTGAACACGCGCATGCGAATTTCCGTTTTGGGTGCCGGTGCCTGGGGCACTGCCCTGGCCAGCCACGCCGCGCAATCGCACGACGTCGTGCTGTGGGGGCGTGACGCGAACCTCGTCACGCAGATGGCCGCCACGCACATCAACGCGCCGTATTTGCCAGGCATGACGCTGCAGGCATCGTTGCGTTTTTCTGCTGATTTGCAAGCCGCGCTCGACCATGCGGCGGGCGATGATGCGCTTGCCGTCATCGCTTCACCCGTTGCCGGGCTCGCCGACCTGACCCGCACGATTGCGGCACACGGCGGCGTGCGCAACGTGATCTGGCTATGCAAGGGTTTCGACCCTGAGACCAGCGCATTGCCGCACGCCATCGTCGCCGATGTGCTGAAGGCGTCGGGCCGTACCGACCTCGCTGTCGGTGTTCTGTCGGGGCCGAGCTTCGCCAAGGAAGTCGCGCAGGGGCTGCCGTGCGCCATGACGGTCGCCTCGACCAGCGAGGCGCTATGCAAGCTCACGCAGCGCGGCTTTCACCATCACGCGATGCGCGTGTACGCCAGCGATGACCTCGTCGGCGTGGAAGTGGGTGGTGCCGTCAAGAACGTGCTGGCCATCGCGACAGGCGCCGCAGATGGCCTGGGCCTGGGGTTGAACGCGCGCGCCGCACTGGTGACACGCGGGCTGGCGGAGATGACGCGGCTTGGCTTGGCGCTCGGCGGTCGGCCGGAAACCTTCATGGGGCTGACCGGCATGGGCGATCTGCTGCTGACCGCCACCGGCGATCTGTCACGCAACCGCACGGTCGGGATGCAGCTCGCGCAGGGCCGCACCCTCGATGACATCCTCCACAGCCTCGGTCACGTCGCAGAGGGCGTGCGTTGCGCGCGGGCCGTGGCCGCACTCGCGCGCGCCAAGGGCGTGGACATGCCGATCACCTTTACCGTCTGCGAAGTCCTGTTCGAAGGGCTTCCTGCTGCGAAAGCGGTCGAGCGTCTGCTGCAGCGCGACGCCAAATCCGAATCAGCGCGCTAGCCAGTCCGCAATCAGCGGGCGCGTCTGGATCAGGCGCCGCCCGCGAACCCGTTCTGCCGCCACGCTTCGAACACCACCACCGCCACCGTGTTCGATAGATTCAGGCTGCGGTTGTCCGGCCGCATCGGCAGGCGAATCCGCTGCGAAGCGGGAAACCATTCGCGCCGCTCTTCCGACAACCCGCGCGTTTCCGACCCGAACACGAACCAGTCGCCCGGCTGGAACGCCATGCTGGCAAACGGCGTCGAGCCCCGCGTGGTGAGCGCGAACATGCGCGCGGGATCGGGCTGCGCATCGCGCAGAAAGGTATCCCAATCGGCATGCACGCGCATCGTCGCGTACTCGTGGTAATCGAGGCCGGCGCGGCGCATGCGCGCATCCTCGAGCGGAAAACCCAACGGTTCAATCAGATGCAGTTGCGCGCCCGTGTTGGCGCACAGGCGGATCACATTGCCGGTATTGGGCGGGATTTCGGGTTCGACAAGAACGACGTTGAACATGACGGCACGGCAGAAGGAATTTCGGCGGCGAGCTTATCCACATTGGGAAGGGTTGTCACCCCGCCACAGCTTGGCACAGTTGGCGCGACACAATGTCGCATAAGCACGTGATCAAGGCGTGCGCAAGGCGACCACGTTGGTGACGCGGGTCGCGCCGGCGCGTTTGAGTTGTGTGGCGATCTCGCCGAGGGTCGTGCCGGTGGTCATCACATCATCGACCACGCCGATGTGACGCCCCGCGATGCGCGCCGGCTCGGCAACGACAAATGCGCCGTGGAGGTTGGCCAGCCGCTCGGCCCGATCCAGCGTGGCCTGCGCAACGTTATCGCGCACACGATGCAGGGCGCCGGCGTGGGCGGGAATGTCCAATCGGCGGGCAAGTCGGCGGGCAACCTCCCACGCCTGGTTGTAGCCGCGCGAGCGCAGGCGGGCGGGTGACAGCGGCACTGGCAGCAGCATGTCGGGCAAGTCGCCGGGCGCCGCTGCCAAGGCGTGACCCAGTTGGTCTGCCAGCCAATCCGCCAATGGCAATTGCGCCCGAAATTTCAATCCGGTGACAAGGTGATCGAGCGGCCAAGCGTAGTCGGCAATGACGACAGTTGCATCAAAGTCGGGCGCGCCGGCCAAACACGCGCGGCAATGCCGGGCGACGTGCCGGGCGTCCAGTGCAATGGCGCATTGGATGCAGCGCCGCCGGTGCAGATGCGGCGCCAGGTCGCCCGTGCAACCGTTGCACACCAAGTCGCCCTGAACCGCGCCGCAAAGCGCGCAGGAGCACGGCAGCAAGTGGCGCAGTCCGGCCCGAAACCATGCCGATAACGCGTGTTTGTGCATGCAAAAAGCCGCTATCCAAGCCGATTTGCGGCTTCTGCGCTATCAGACGGCGCCTCAATCTGCGGGCCGGTATACTTGACGACCGCAGTGTCCCGCCCCGCCTTGTCGATGTCCGATCCCGTCCTTGCCCGTCCTGCCGCTTTGCGGCGCGCCTTTGATCGCCGTGCCGCGCGCTTTGCCGACGTGGATTTTTTGCTGCGTGAAGTGGGCAGTCGCATGCAGGACCGGCTGTCCTACATCAAGGCCACGCCCGCGCGGGCCCTGGACCTGGGTTGCGGCCTGGGACAAGGCTTGGCGGTGCTGCGCGCGCAATATCCGGACGCACAGATCTGCGGGGTGGACTGGTCGTCCGCCATGCTGGCCCAGGCGCAGAAACTCGACCCGCAGCGCACCGACGCGGGGTGGCTCGGCAGGCTGCTGAAGAAGCGGCCGGTCTTTGATTTCGCCCAGGCGGATTTTCGAGCGCTGCCCTTTGCCGGCGCGTCATTCGACCTGCTGTGGTCGAACCTGGCGCTGCACTGGGACCCGGCGCCGCATGCGATCTTTCCCGAATGGCACCGCATCACCACGGAAGGCGGCCTGCTGATGTTCAGCCTGTTCGGTCCGGACACCCTGCGCGAGCTGCGCAGCGCGCTGGCCGGCATCGACGCGGGCATTCATACGCTGCGCTTTGTCGACATGCATGACATTGGCGACATGCTGGTGCATAGCCGCTGGTCCACACCGGTCATGGACATGGAGCAGTTGACGATCACTTACGAAACGCCCCAGGCGTTGCTGGCGGATGTGCATCTGCTTGGCGGCATGGCGGGCTTGACGGACGAAGCCGGTCGCTGTCTCGGGGGCGCCGGCCTGCACACGCCGCGCTGGCGCCAGCGGCTATTCGACGCACTCGATGCGCAACGCAATCCCGACGGGCTGATTCCGCTCACCTTCGAAATCGTTTACGGCCATGCGTGGAAGCTCGCGCCGACCCAGCGGCAGGCGCTGGACGAGGAGGGCAGGGCGATGATCCCGATCGATCAGATCGGCCGCAAACCGCGCGCCTGAAACGTTTTTAATGCGGAAGGGGCATTGCCGCACCTTGTCAAGCCGGGACTTGCATAAAGGCGCTTTACCTTGTTTGGGGTCAATCGCGGCCATATAATGCGCCAGTTTGTCGCAGCAGTCCCCCCAAAGGCCTATCCCGTTTTTTGCCACGGGCGAACCGTTCGGGTATGCATCCGAGGCAGGAGTGGTTCAATGCACGACATTGAAACTGCGCTCCACCCAGCATGCGGCGCCTCCACCATCTCGGAAACGCCGCGCAAGAACTGGCTCATGAAGCGAAACTGCTCGCTTTCAACCCGCCAGATTGGCTGGTCCACCCCTTGGTCGTCATTCCCCCGTTCGTAATCGCTTGGTTTTCTGCTTGGCAAGGCGCGTTTGGTGCTGCCTGATGCGGGGCTGGAGGTCGCGATTCTCGGATGGGCATTGCGGTACTATGCCCGCCACGCCTCCGATTACGGGCACGTCTGGCTGGAGAAGATGGCGCGCTCGCGGTCCAGCAGGTGAGCGCCAGTCGGCGCAAGCTTGTGGACGAGCTTTCCCGGTGTTTGGGACACGGGCACCAACCCAGGTCTCATGAGCCGCGCACCGGGGCAGAGTGGAATCTGTCAATTGGGTAGATAAAAAATGAAAATGTTGAATAAGACATTGGCAAGTTTGCTGGCGGCAGGCTCTCTCCTCGCCCTCAGTCAAACGGCCCTGGCAGTGGAAGACATGCCGGGCGGCCCCGCAGTGCGGCAGCTCAATCTCGCGCCTCCGGTCACCAAGATCGCTGCCGAGATCCATTGGCTGCACTGGATGATGCTGATCATCTGTATCGTGATCTTCATCGGTGTTTTCGGGGTGATGTTCTACTCCATTTTCAAGCACCGTAAGTCGGTCGGTCACAAGCCGGCGACGTTCCACGAAAGCACCACAGTGGAAATCATCTGGACCATCGTGCCGTTCCTGATCGTGATCGGGATGGCGCTGCCGGCCACGAAGGCCGTGGTCGCCATGAAGGACACCACCAATTCCGACCTCACCATCAAGGCCACCGGCTACCAGTGGAAGTGGGGTTACGACTACCTGAAGGGCGAAGGCGAGGGCATCTCGTTCCTCTCCACGCTGACCACGCCGCGAGACCAGATCAACAACCAGGCGCCCAAATCCAACACGTACCTGATCGAAGTCGACAACGAGCTGGTCGTGCCGGTCAACCGCAAGGTGCGCATCGTCACCACCGCCAACGACGTGATCCACTCGTGGATGATCCCGGCGTTTGGCGTGAAGCAGGATGCGATTCCGGGCTTTGTGCGCGACGCATGGTTCAAGGCAGAGAAGGTCGGCGTCTATCGCGGCCAGTGCGCTGAGCTTTGCGGCAAGGAGCACGCCTTCATGCCGATCGTCGTGCGCGTGCTCTCGCAGGACGACTACACCAAGTGGGTCGACGGCAAGAAGAAGGAAATGGCCGCCAAGGCCGATGACCCCAACAAGACCTACACGCTGGACGAGCTGAAGTCGCGCGGTGAGAAGGTCTACACCGCCAACTGCGCGGTCTGTCACCAGCCGAACGGCAAGGGCGGCGGTCCGTTCCCGGCGCTGGATGGCTCGAAGATCGCCAATGGCCCGCTGGCGGACCACGTTGGCATCGTGCTGCACGGGAAGGGCGCCATGCCGCCCTGGGCTTCGGCGCTGAACGACGTCGAAATCGCTGCCGTCGTCACTTACGAGCGCAACAACTGGGGCAACCATACCGGCGACCTGCTGCAGCCGACGCAAGTGAAGGATGCGCGCGGCGGCAAGATGCCCGAAGGCGGGCCCGCCAAGACTGCTGCAACTGAATCCGCCGGTAAGGTGGCGTCCCAACAAGCGAATGCGGCCGAAGACCGCAACGCTGGCTGATTGATCGTCTGCGTGACGAACCGAACCTAGGAGTTCCTCGATGAGCACCGCTGTTACGCACCCGCAAGATCACGCGCACGGTCATGGAGACGACCACGCGCACGACCATCCGCACGGCTGGCGCCGCTGGCTGTTCGCGACCAACCACAAGGACATCGGTACGCTGTACCTGCTGTTCTCTTTCATGATGCTGCTCTCGGGCGGCACGCTGGCCCTGCTGATCCGCCTTGAGCTGTTCCAGCCCGGCCTGCAGTTCTTCCATCCGGAGTTGTTCAACCAGTTCACCACACTGCACGGCCTGATCATGGTGTTCGGCGCCATCATGCCGGCCTTCGTGGGCTTCGCGAACTGGATGATCCCGCTGCAGGTCGGTGCCTCCGACATGGCCTTCGCGCGGATGAACAACTTCAGCTTCTGGCTGTTGCCGCCCGCGGCACTGCTGCTGGTGGGCTCGTTCTTCGCACCGGGCGGTGCCACGGCTGCCGGGTGGACGCTCTATGCGCCGCTGTCGGTGCAGATGGGCCCGGGCATGGACATGGCGATCTTCGCAGTCCACATCATGGGCGCATCGTCGATCATGGGCGCGATCAACATCATCGTGACCATCCTCAACATGCGCGCGCCCGGCATGACGCTGATGAAGATGCCGATGTTCTGCTGGACTTGGCTGATCACGGCGTACCTGCTGATTGCCGTGATGCCGGTGTTGGCTGGCGCGATCACCATGGTGCTGACCGACCGCCACTTCGGCACGAGCTTCTTCTCGGCAGCTGGCGGTGGCGACCCGGTGATGTACCAGCACATCTTCTGGTTCTTCGGGCACCCCGAGGTGTACATCATGATCCTGCCGGCGTTCGGTATCGTCAGCCAGATCGTGCCGGCCTTCGCACGCAAGCCGCTGTTCGGCTACAGCTCGATGGTGTACGCCACGGCATCGATCGCCATCCTGTCGTTCATCGTGTGGGCGCACCACATGTTCACGACCGGTATGCCCGTCACCGGCCAGCTGTTCTTCATGTACGCGACGATGCTGATTGCGGTGCCGACCGGCGTGAAGATCTTCAACTGGGTGGCCACCATGTGGCGCGGCTCGATGACGTTCGAGACGCCCATGCTGTTTGCGATCGGCTTCATCTTCGTGTTCACGGTGGGCGGCTTCACGGGCCTGATCCTGGCCGTGGCCCCGATCGACATCCAACTGCAGGACACGTATTACGTCGTGGCGCACTTCCACTACGTGCTGGTGGCCGGCTCCCTGTTCGCGCTGTTCGCGGGCTTCTATTACTGGGGTCCGAAGTGGTCGGGCTACATGTACAGCGAGACGCGCGGCAAGATCCACTTCTGGGGTTCGATGATCACCTTCAACCTCACGTTCTTCCCGATGCACTTCCTGGGTCTGGCAGGCATGCCGCGCCGCTATGCCGACTACCCGCAGCAGTTCGCCGATTTCAACGCGATCGCGTCGATTGGCGCACTGGGTTTCGGCCTGATGCAGGTGTATTTCTTCTTCTTCGTGGTGCTGCCGTCGTACCGCGGTGGCGAGAAGGCGGCCGACAAGCCCTGGGATGGCGCGGAAGGCCTGGAGTGGACCGTGCCCTCGCCGGCGCCGTTCCACACCTTTGAAGAACCGCCGCACGTGAAGTAATGCAGGTGTCGCGGGGCGGGCGAGTGCCGGCCCCGCGATCCTCCGGACAAACGATGTCGAATCCAGAAAAAAGCCCAACGCCTGAGCAACGCGCGGCCAACCGTCGCCTGGGGTTGATCCTCGGCACGATCGCGTTGGTCTTCTTTCTGGGTGTGATTTTCAAGCGCGTGGTGTTCGGCGGCTAGCCAGGACCGACGCGCTGGTCGCTGAACCGAGATTTCGCGAGACCCCTATGAGCCAGACACCGGCGCAGCCGGATCCGACCCAAAACGACAAAGCCCTGGAGCGCGGCCTGAACCGCTCGATGCTCGGCAAGCTGGCCGTCGTGGTCGTGATCATGTTTGGCTTCGGCTACGCGATGGTGCCGCTGTACAAGAAGATCTGCGAGATCACGAACATCAACGTGCTCAACACGCGCGATGAAGACGGCGGCGCGCTGCGCAACTCGCAGGTCGACAAGACGCGCACGATCACGGTGGAATTCGATTCGAACAGCCAGGGGCCGTTCCGCTTCCGCCCGGTCAAGAACAGCATGGACGTACACCCCGGCGAGATCAGTCAGATCGTCTACGAGGTGGTGAACAAGGAAGGGCGTACGGTGCAGGCGCAAGCCATCCCGAGTTACGCGCCCAAGCAGGCAACCGAGTTCTTCAAGAAGATCGAGTGTTTCTGTTTCAAGCAGCAGACGCTGACGGCCAACGAATCGCGCGAGATGCCGGTGGTGTTTGTGATTGATCCGGATCTTCCCAAGGACGTGAAGACGATCACCTTGTCCTACACTTTCTTTGAAATCCACGCGCCGTCAGCCATTGCGCCGGCGATGCCGAACAAGGGAACGTGAGGACATGGACGAACTGAAGGAAGCGACCAAGCGACGCGCATCGTTTGCGCAGACGATGAAGGCGGTGTTCTGGTCTTTCTTCGGTGTGCGCAAGGGTCGTGATCACGACCGTGACATGGCGCAGTTGAATCCCGTGCACGTGATCATTGCGGGCGTTCTGGCGGCGATCATGTTCATCGTTGTGCTGCTGTTGATCGTGAGAGCAGTTGTCGGTTAACGGTGGAGCAGGTTGAGGAGACGGCCAGGGCAGCATCGGCCGGGCAACATCGAGTGGATTCCTAAAAAAATAGAGCTGGAGAAAAAGAGATGAGTGCGAATCGAGCAAACGCTCCGTACTACTTCGTGCCCGGGCCGTCGCGGCATCCGATTTCGGCAAGCCTTGGCCTGCTGATCGTGCTGTTGAGCTCCGCGGCATGGGTGAATGCTCAGCCCTGGGCCCCGTGGACGTTCCTGGTCGGCCTGCTGTGGTTCCTCTTTGTGCTGCGTGCCTGGTTCGCCGACGCCATCTCCGAATCCGAGACCGGCAAGTACGGCGACCGCGTGGATGCCTCGTTCCGCTGGTCGATGAGCTGGTTCATCTTCTCGGAAGTGATGTTCTTTGCGGCGTTCTTCGGTGCTCTGTTCTATGCCCGCACGATCGCCATGCCGTGGCTCGGCGATCTGAACAACAAGCTGCTGTGGCCCGACTTCAACGCGATGTGGCCGAACGCCGGGCCCGCCGGCACGGTAACGCCGTTCACGACGATGGGCCCGTGGCCGATCCCGACGATCAACACGGCGCTGCTGCTGACCTCCGGGGTGACGCTCACTTGGGCGCACCATGCGCTGCGTGAGGGCAAGCGTGCCCAGGTCATCCAGGGCCTGCTGCTGACGATTCTCCTGGGCTTCACGTTCATGGGCTTCCAGGCGTTCGAATACATTCACGCCTATCACGAACTGAACCTGAAGCTGACCTCGGGCATCTACGGTTCGACGTTCTTCCTGCTGACGGGCTTCCACGGCTTCCACGTGACGATGGGCGCGATCATGCTGTCGGTCGTGCTCGGGCGTGTGATCAAGGGCCACTTCACGCCGGAGCATCACTTCGCATTCGAAGGCGCTGCGTGGTACTGGCACTTTGTGGACGTGGTGTGGCTGGGCCTGTACGTGGTGGTGTACTGGCTGTAAGACAGCATCGGGTTGGGGCGGCGCAGCGTCGCTCCATGACCTGGCCAACGGCCGGCGAAGACAATGCCGCAGACGGGACACCGCTGCGGCGTTTTCGTTTTTCCGGCGTGGCGGCGTTGTCGTTGGTTACTGGCCGAATTGGATGCCGGTACTGTGGATCCACCCCAGCCGGTTCGCGACGAGGATGAAGATGAACAGCGCGATCGAGAAACCGACGCGGAACATCAACGAGCGGACGGTGCGGTTGCTGTGGCCCTTGTCACGCATCAGGAAGAACAGCGCGGAGGCAAGACTGCCGAGGATCAACAGGAACGCAATGGCAACGACGATGCGCATGGAGGGCTGCGGGTTGGGCAATGACGGGTTGGAAATGGCTCCCGGGCATTATCGCACCGAGGCCGCGCAATGACCGTGCGCGTGCCGATGCGACGTTGGTTCGCGCCTGTGCCGATGCTGGGGGGTGTGGCGCTGATCGCGCTGACGTGCTCGCTCGGGCGTTGGCAGCTTTCGCGTGCGCACGAGCGCATCGAGCGCCAGGCCCGCATCGTGGCGCTGGAAAACGCGCCTCCCCAGCGCGTCACGGCGCAGCCCGTGGCGGCAGATTCCGTGATGTACCGGCCGGTGCTGCTGCGCGGAACGTTCGACGTGGCGCACACGGTGCTGCTCGAGAACCGCCCGCACGTCACCAATGGCGTGTCGCGCCCCGGGTTCGAGGTGCTCATCCCGCTGAGGCTGGAAGGCGCCGGCGGGCGCGCCGTGTTGGTCGACCGCGGCTGGTTGCCGCGCGATGCGGCCGACCGCACGCGCATCGCGCCGTACACCACGCCGGCGGGCGAAGTGCAGGTCGAAGGGATGGCCGTGCCGCATGCCAGCCGGGTCTTCAGTCTGGGCAGCAAGGACGGCGCGGATGAAGTCGGCCAGCGACTTAGGCAGAATATCGACCTCGACGCTTTCTCGCGCGAAATCGGCGTGCCGCTCCAACCGTTCGTGGTGCAGCAGCAATCCGACGCGCAGGACGGCCTGTTGCGCGATTGGCCGCGCGCAGACTTGGGCGCCGACCGCAATTACGGCTACGCATTCCAGTGGTTCGCGATGGCGGCGGCGGTGCTCGGGCTGATGGTCTTCTACAGCGTGCGGCGTTATCGCCGCTTGACGGGCACGTCAGAGCCCGCTTGAACACGAACTTGCGTTGCGGCTTAGTGCCGCAGCTGAATGTATTGGGAATCACATGGTGAATCAGGAATCCGCACCCGGCGCGCCCGGCACACTGGGCGCGTCCGAAGACCCCCGCATCGACGCGCGCACTCGCCGCGGCCGCTTGATGATGCTGTTCCTGCTGCTGGTGTGTGCCTCCCCGGTGATCGCGTCGTACCTTGCGTATTACGTCTTCACCCCAGCCGGCGGCAAGGCGGCGTACGGCGCGCTTGTCGATCCGCAGCGGCCTATTCCGGCCAGCCTGATGGTCCAGGACGAGCACGGCGCTGAAGTGCCGCTGGCCAGCCTCAAGGGCAAATGGCTGATGGTGTCCGTGGATGGCAGCGCCTGCGACGACAACTGCGCGCGCAAGCTGTTCACCATGCGCCAGCTGCGCATCGGCCAGGGGCCGGATCGCGACCGCATCGTCCCCGTCTGGCTGGTGACCGACCGCGGTGAAATCGACCCGCGCCTGATCAAGGCCTACAACGACGATTACGGTGCGGTGCGCTTCCTGCGCGCGCCCGAGCTGCCGAAGAACTGGCTGGCCGACGGCAAGACGCCGCCGACAGATCACCTCTTCCTGGTCGATCCGCTTGGCAACCTGATGATGCAGTTCCCGAAAGATCCGGACCCGAAAAAGGTGCGCGGAGACATGACGCGGCTCTTGAAGTATTCGCGCATCGGATAAGCCATGCTGCTGCAACTCGCTTCCATCGGCATCCTGATCGCGCTGATCCCACTGTGCTACGTGCTGGTCAAGGGGGATCGCAACAAGTACCGCAAGCTGGTGTGGATCACCGCTTTCCTCACGCTGGACCTGATCATGTTCGGCAGCTTCACGCGGCTGACGGATTCGGGCCTCGGTTGCCCGGATTGGCCGGGCTGCTATGGCACGTCCAACCCGTTCCACGCACGTGACGACATCCATGCCGCACAGGCCGCCATGCCGAGTGGCCCCGTCACATGGATGAAAGCGTGGATCGAGATGACGCACCGCTACTTTGCGCTCGCGCTGGGCGTGCTGATCATCACGCTGGTGGTACTGGCGTGGGTGAAGCGCAAGGAGCTGAAGCAGTCTCCGTGGTATGCGACGGCCGTGCTGGCGCTGGTGTGTGTGCAGGGCGCGTTTGGCGCGTGGACCGTCACGCTCAAGCTCCAGCCGGCCATCGTGGTGACGCACTTGCTGCTCGGCATGTCGTTGCTGGCCGCGCTGATCTGGCTCGGCTGCAAGAACGACGTGCCGCGTGTGGTGGATGAGCGTGGCGCGTCGTTGCGCATGGCGGCGGCCATCGGGCTCGTGCTGCTCGTTGTGCAGATTGCGCTGGGCGGCTGGGTCAGCACGAACTACGCTGTGCTCGCCTGTACCGATTTTCCGCTGTGCAACGGCCAGTGGGTTCCGCCGATGGACTTTGCGCACGGCTTCACGTTCTGGCGCCAACTTGGCAAGACTGCCGGCGGCGATTTCATCTCGCACGATGCGCTGGTCGCCATCCACTGGACGCACCGCGTGTTTGCGGTCGTCGTGCTGAGCTACCTGGCATGGCTTGGCGTGCGTGCACGCCGCATCGACGGCATTGGCCGTGTCGCGACGGTGCTGCTCGTCGTGCTGGCCGTGCAATTGGCGACTGGCCTTTCGAACATCGTGCTGGGGTGGCCGTTGCTGGCCGCCGTGGCGCACAACGGCGGCGCGGCCGTGCTGCTGTTGCTGATGGTGCGTCTGCATTACCTGATCGGGCTCGCACAAGCGCGGGCGCCGATGCCTGTGGCGGCTGCCGTCGTCTGAACGCTGTCTGACCGTTTTTTATGAATACCGTGGCAACCCCAACAACTTCCACTCAACTTCCTGGCTGGCGAACGACCGCATCGCAGTATGCGGCGCTGACCAAGCCGCGCGTCACGCAGCTTGCCGTGTTCTGCGCCGTGATCGGCATGTTCCTGGCCACGCCGGGCATGGTGCCGTGGCCGGTGCTGATCGGCGGCGCGGTCGGCATCTGGTTGTTTGCCGGCGCTGCCTTCGCCATCAACTGCCTGGTCGAGCGCAAGATCGACGCGATGATGCGCCGCACGGCCTGGCGCCCGTCGGCCAGCGGCGAGCTGGGCACGCGGCAGATCCTGGTGTTCTCGGTGGTGCTGGGCGGTGCGGGCATGTGGACGCTGCACGTGTTCGCCAACGACCTGACGATGTGGCTGACGTTCGCCACCTTCATCGGTTACGCGATCATCTACACGCTGCTGCTCAAGCCGGCCACACCGCAGAACATCGTGATCGGCGGTCTCTCGGGGGCGATGCCGCCGGCGCTGGGCTGGGCGGCTGTCGCCAACAGCGTGCCGGCCGAAGCTTGGATTCTGGTGCTGATCATCTTTACCTGGACACCGCCGCACTTCTGGGCGCTCGCGCTATATCGCCGCGCCGACTATG
This sequence comes from Ralstonia edaphi, assembly GCF_958350185.1. Lineage (NCBI taxonomy): Bacteria > Pseudomonadati > Pseudomonadota > Betaproteobacteria > Burkholderiales > Burkholderiaceae > Ralstonia > Ralstonia edaphi. The sequence goes on along the minus strand of NZ_CATWHI010000003.1, from coordinate 345,983 downwards.
CAAAGTCCGGCCTGCCGATGCTGCCGATCACGCACGGCGAGAAATACACGCTGCTGCACATCCTGCTGTACACGCTGATCATGATCGCCGCGACCATCCTGCCGTTCGTCTACGGCATGAGCGGCTATATCTACTTGGTCACCGCTTTGGTGCTGGGCTTCGGCTTTCTCTCGTATGCGTGGCGCATGTACCGGAAGTACTCCGACGCGCTGGCGCAGAAGACTTTCCGCTACTCGATCATCTATCTGTCGATCCTGTTTGCCGCGCTGCTGGTCGACCACTACTTCAAGTTCGGCCCGGCGCTTACGCAAAGCGCGGCGCTGTGACGCACAGGGGCGCCACCAGGCATGTGCCGTTGGCGTTACGCTAGGCGGTCTGCTTTCAACACGATGACCATGCTCTCTTTCCGACACTTCCGCGCCGCGCTGTTCGCCATGCTGGCCGTCGCCGTGCTGGCGCTCACAGCGTGCAGCGACAAGCCCGCCTTCAAGAACCTCGACATCACCGGATCCAAGAGCTTCGGCACCGATTTCTCGCTGACCGACCACACCGGCAAGCGCCGCACGCTCGAAGATTTCCGCGGCAAGGTCGTTGTCATGTTCTTCGGCTACACGCATTGCCCCGATGTCTGCCCGACCACGCTGGCTGAGCTGCGCGCCGTGATGGACACCCTCGGCAAAGACGCCGACCGCGTCCAGGTCCTGTTCGTCACCGTCGACCCGGAGCGCGATACGCAAGACCTGCTGGCCAAGTACGTGCCCGCGTTCGATCCGCGCTTCATCGGCCTGCGTCCGGCCAACGAGACGGAGCTGAAGAAGGTCGCGTCCGACTTCAAGGTGTTCTACAGCAAGGTGCCGGGCAGCTCCCCCGACAACTACACCATGGATCACACCGCCGGCAGCTACATGTTCGATCCGAAGGGCAACCTGCGCCTGTTCATCAAGCACGGCCAGGGCCCGGAGCCGATCGCGCACGACATCAAGCAACTGCTGGCCGACTGATCTCCCGCCACCGCCCAAAGAAAAAGCCCGCCGATCTGGCGGGCTTTTCATTGCGAGGCGGTCAGCTTAGGCGAAGGCTTGCAGCGCACCCTTCATCTTCTTCATCGCGGCCGATTCGATCTGGCGGATGCGCTCGGCCGACACGCCAAACTCGTCAGCCAGCTCGTGCAGCGTCGAGCCGCCCGATCCGTCGTCGTTCACGTTCAGCCAGCGGGCTTCGATGATGCGGCGGCTGCGATCGTCGAGCTTGGCGAGGGCGGCTTCGATGCCTTCGCTTTGCATGCGGTCGTTGCTGCGCGCCTCGATCACGCGGGTCGGCTCATTGTGCGTATCGGCCAGGTAAGCGATGGGAGCGAAGGACTCTTCGCCGTCGTCCATCTGCCCTTCCAGCGCGATGTCGCCACCCGACAGACGCGTTTCCATCTCGCGCACTTCGGCGCCCTTGACGTTGAGTTCGGCGGCCACGGCGTCGATTTCGTCCGACGTGAAGGTCGCCTGCGCATCCTGCTTGTGGCTGCGCAGGTTGAAGAACAGCTTGCGCTGGGCCTTGGTGGTGGCCACCTTCACCATGCGCCAGTTCTTCAGGATGTACTCATGCATCTCGGCCTTGATCCAGTGCATCGCGTACGAGACGAGACGCACGCCCTGATCCGGGTCGAAGCGCTTGACGGCCTTCATCAGGCCGATGTTGCCTTCCTGGATCAGGTCGGCGTGCGGCAGGCCGTAGCCAAGGTAACCGCGCGCAATCGACACGACCAGGCGCAGGTGCGAGAGCACCAGACGGCGTGCGGCATCGAGATTGCCGTTGTCGCGGTATTCGCGGGCCAGACGCTGTTCTTCCTCGGCCGACAGCATCGGCACACGATTGACGCTCTGGATGTAGGCGTCGATGTTGCCCAGGTTGCCGGGGAACGCCAGCGCCCACCCATTACCGGCGTTGCCGGACGGCTGGGTGGCGATTGCGGAAACGGTATTCACGGGGATGACTGCGTTCACTCAGGACTCCTGTCGAAATCCAGTGGAGGTTTGGAAAGGCATCTTAGCACTCCAACCGGATGAGTGCTAATAGGACATTTTTGTCCGGTTAATAGTTCCCGTAAATCAGGGTCTTGTGCTCAATAGTGTGATGTTTGCGCCGCAGCAAATAGGGCGTCACACCCAGTCATAGACCGCAGCCGAAGGTATCGGTTCTGCCCTATGCCGCCGTATTTCGGCCGCGCGACTTGGCCCAGTAAAGTGCGCGATCAGCTTCGCGCAAGGCGGCGTCAGGGTCACGCACATCGGGGCCGGGGCACGCCACGCCAACGCTCGTGGTGACGTGCAGCACCGTGCCATCCGGCAGGTGGATCGGCGGACGGATTACCCCGACGATCTTCTGCGCGGTGTGCAGCGCATCATCCGGGGCATCGATGGGGTCGAGCAGGATGATGAATTCGTCACCTGCGAGGCGGGCGACGGTGTCGGTGCGGCGCACGGCACGTTGCAGGCGCTGGGCGACCTCCACCAGCACCGTATCGCCGGCGGCGTGGCCGTAGGTGTCGTTGATGTGCTTGAAGTGATCGATGTCCAGGTACAGCACGCCCAGGGGGGCCGGCAGGCGCTGACGGCGCGCCAGGGCGCCGCGCAGGCGCTCGTAGAGGTCGTAGCGGTTGGGCAGGCCGGTGAGGGCGTCAAAGCGCGCCATGCGCGACAGCTCCATCTCGCTGCGCTTGGCTTCGGTCACGTCCTGCACGAAGGCGTAAAAACCGCAGCGGCCGTCATGCGCTTCTCCGGCATCGGGGACGAGCTGCCCGCGGAAATGTCGCGTGCGGCTGCGGGGGCCGTTGGCGTGCGGCTTTTCGTACCAGGGCGCGGTGATCTCGAATTCGACGGATTCCCCTCGCTGGGCGCGCACCAGGTACGGCGCCAGCAAGGCGTACGTGCCCGGTGTGAACACCCGTTCCGGCGTCTGGCCGCAGACGTCCTCGGGCGTACGCTGGAGCCAGCGGGCATGCGTGACGTTGCAGAAGGTGAAGACGCCGTCGGGGTTGATGTGCGACACCAGCAGCGGCGCGTTGTCGAGCACGAGCTTGAGTGCCCGTTCACTGCGCGCCAGGGCCAGTTCGGCACTCGTGCGCGCCGTCAGATCCTGCAGCACCGAGAAATAGCCGCGCAGCGTGCCGCGATCATCGTAATCAGGATAGTAGTGGCCGCTCAGGTAGCGGGGCACGCCCGTGCGCATGGATTGGATCTCGAACTGCACCGGGTAACCTGCCAGCACTTCGGTCATGTAGGGCAGCAGCGTGCGGTAGTCCTCGGCGGTGTAGATGTCGCGTACGTGGCGGTCCAGCATCTCGTCTTCACTGCGGCCGAAGGCTTCGAGCAGGGTGCGGCTGGCAAAACGCACGATGCCGTCGGGGTCGACGTAGCTCAGTTGCGCGGGCACGTTGTCCGCCACGAGGCGCAGTTGCTCGCGGCTGGCGCGCAGGGCGTCCCGGCGGCGCTCGAGGCTCTCGTTGGCGGTGCGCAGCGCGCGCTCCGACGCGGCAAGCCGGTTGGCAAACGGACGCACCGTCAGGCGGATGGCCAGCACGCTGCCGATCATCAGGCACAGCATGAAGCCCGCAAGCCGCTCGAATTGCACGCGCATCGGTGCGTACAGCTCGGCGCTGGCGATCTTGCTGATCAACGCCAGACCCGTGTGACCGATCGGTGTGTAGGTAAACGACGTCGGCATGCCGTGGATGTCCTGCCACTGGCCGTAACCGGCCTCTCCCGCCAGCGCCAGGCGCGATGGCAGGGGGCGGTGGTCTACCGTAAGCGGCGGCAACTCGAACACGTACGCATCGAAGCGCTGCGGGAACGACATGGCGCGGCCGCGCGCATCAAAGCCCGAGATCGCCAGCGTTTCGGTCTTTCCGATGCCGCGTTGGTTGGTGTAGCGGCCTGTCATGTGGGCGAGCGGTTGTTCGGCGACCAGCCAGCCGACCTGCATGCCGTCTGCCATGACCGGCGTTTCGGTGCGCATGGCAAAACCGTGTACCCATTGCAGCGTGATGCGCTCGGGCGCGAGGCCAGCGTGCAGCACTATCGACAATTCGGGCTCAAGCGTCTGCGTCCCCAGGCTGACGATGCCCTCGCCCGCCAGCGTCCGCAGTTGCAGGTACGAGTAGCCTTGCTCGCGATACGCCTGGAGCGCGCTCTGGCTGCGCAGGCGCGCCGCGTTGTCGGCCGGATGGCGCAGCACCTCCTGGATGTGCGTGGCGGCGGCCACCAGGCGCGGGCTTTCCGCGCGCATGGCCAGCAACTGGTCGAACTCCTCAGCGTAGCTCGACAGGGCCCGTGCCCGCGTGGTGCCGAAAGTCAGGCTGGCACTGTCCACCTGGATGATGAATGCCGTGATGGTGGCGCCCAGGCCCGCCAGCACGACACAGCCGCCGCTGATCCAGACGATGGTGTCTTCTGGCGACAAGCGCAGGCGGAACAGGCCCGGGTGCCGAGCCACCGCGGCGCAGACCACACCCGTGACCAACAGCAGCGAGCAGAGGGCGGCGGCGTCCGAGGCGCGCCACCGCAGCCACGCCGGGTACAGATATTCCAGCGCCATGGCGCGGCCGAGCAGGTCACCCGCGCAGAGCAGCATCGCCAGGCCGAGGAGGCCCCAAAACCACCGGGCGCGGTGTGGCTTGCGCAACGTCGGCACAAGGCCAAGGGCGATCGCCGATGCGGCCATCGCCAGCGCGTGGCTCGGGTGCATGCCGCCAATCCATCCGGTGACCCATTGGCGGTCGAGCCAAGCGTGCACGTCAGGAAAGTCCAGCCCGATCGGCCATCCCGTGATCATCTCGGCCAGCCGCAGCGTGGACAGCAACGCCACCGCGCCGCTCAGCCCGCGCGCAGCCGGATCTGCCCAGCGCGCGCCCGGCCGTACCGTGCCGATGAGCAGCGCTCCCAGGGCAGCGCCCAGCAGCGCCAGGTTGATCCCCGTGGCGAACACGATCAGCAGGCGGTCCGTGCCCAGCCTCACCGCCCATGGCCAATGCTGCAGCCAGCCGACCATCACGGTCAGCCCAACAAGGACGAGGAGAAAGCCGATGCCGCCGGCAATGGCGACAAGCGGCCGGCGTGGAACCATGCAGGTGACGCGTAAGCGGGGCGGTTTCAGGGCGGATGTCTTCTAACCGGAAGATCGGCGGAAAACCGCGCCGCTTGAGCGTTTCCATCCAAATCGGTGGGGCGAATTGCCATGTCTGCAATGTCGAGCGATCAACGCGCCCCTGAAAGCGATGCGTGACGCACGTAGGGGCATCTCCCGAGCCGTCACGCAAGTTGGCTACACTGCCCGGACATCGCTGAAACCGTTACAGGAGCCGCCCATGACCATCGTCGTCAGCAAGGACACCGAAGGCCTTTTCCGTCACAAGGTCACCTTCCCCGAAGGCGTGACCTATACCGACGTGCCCAAGCCCGCCGGCGAGGGCAGCGCGCCTGACCCGCACGCCTACTTCGACGCGGCCCTGGCCAGCTGCAAGGCGCTGACCGTCTCGCTCTATGCGCGTCAGCGCAAGTACCCGCTCGACGCGATCGACGTGGCCGTCGAGCACGACGGCAGCCAGGAGCGCCAGGGCCGCTACAAACTGCGCACGGTGCTGACCCTGCACGGCGACCTGAGCGACGAGCAGCGCGCCGACCTGCTGCGCGTGGCCGGCAAATGCCCGGTTCACAAGCTGATGACCGAAGTCGAGATCAGCGTCGAGACCGAGCTTGCCGAGCGCGCCTGAGGAGCTTCCCGCCATGACTTCCATTCAGCACATCATTGGCCCGCACGTACGGGACCTCGGCGGTTTCTCGGTCAAGCGCGTGCTGCCGTCTGCGGCGCGCCAGACGGTCGGGCCGTTCATCTTCTTCGACCACATGGGCCCCGTGGATTTCGCCCCCGGCGAGGGCATCGACGTGCGCCCGCACCCGCACATCGGCCTGGCCACCGTCACGTACCTGTTTGACGGCAGCATGGTCCACCGCGACAGCCTCGGCAGCGTGCAGACGATCACGCCCGGCGACGTCAACTGGATGACGGCCGGCAACGGCATCGTCCACTCCGAGCGTTCGTCGCCGGAAGGGCGCGAAAAGGGCGCCCGCGTGCACGGCATCCAGACCTGGGTGGCGCTGCCGAAGGATCAGGAAAAGGTGGACGCCAGCTTCGCCCACCACGCCGCCGACACGCTGCCCAAGCTCGAATGCCCTGGCGTGCAGGGCGTGGTCATTGCGGGCGATGCATTCGGGCTGACGTCGCCGGTGAAGGTGAGTTCGCGCACGCTGTATGTGGCGCTGGAACTGGCGGCCGGTGCATCGCTGGTGATTCCGCCCGAGCATGCAGACCGCGGCCTGTATCTGGTCGAGGGCGCCGTCACCATCGACGGCGAGGCGCTCGACCCGCACCACCTTGCCGTGCTGGAGCCCGGCGGCGACGTGACGCTCACCGCGCAGGTGTCGTCACGCGTGATGCTGCTGGGCGGTGACCCGACCGACGGCCACCGCCACATCTACTGGAACTTCGTCGCCAGCGACAAGGCCGACATTGAAGACGCCAAGCAGCGCTGGGAGGCCGACGCCTTCGCCCACGTGCCCGGCGAAACGGAGCGCATTCCGCTGCCGTCCAAGTAAGACCTAAGACCGGGCGATCGCTCAGGCGGCCTGCGCCGGTCGTGCACAGCGCACGATCGCGCGGACCTGCTTGGCGATCGGCTCCGGCACCGGCTGCTTGCCGTCGAGCACCGCTTCAATCCAGCGCGCCGTCGCCGCCACGTCCGTTCCCGCAGGCAGCACAGGCGGTGCGTCGCTCGAACCTTCCACCGCTTCGATCACCGTTTCATGCGCGCCGTCGTGCAGCCACTCCACCGCGCTGCCGCGCCGCGCATCGGCCACCGCCTCGCCCTCGGTGCCGCGTGCCAGCAGCACATTGGCCGGGTGGCGCAGAAAGTAATCGGTGAGCGTGTCGCGGTATTCCGGATGCGTGTAGCTGACCAGCCGTAGCGCCTCGTGCGGCGCATGCCCGCCGATGGGCTGCAGCATCTTCACCACCGTGTGCGCGGAATTGCGCAGGCCGACGATCTCGCGCTTGTCCAGCAGCGATGTCAGTTCGGGCGAGAGCACGTCGATCGGCACGTAGGCCAGCCGATCGCGCTCCAGCTGCTCGCGGGCGTCGTCCATGTGTTCGCAGACGGGCCAGCCCAGCGCTTCGAACAACGCCGCCGTGGTGATGCGGCCGTCGAAGCGGCGGATGCCGTGCACCAGCACCGGCACGCCCTCGCGTGCCAGCAGCTTGGCCAGCAGCGGCACGAGGTTCGGCTGGCGGCGGGCGCCGTTGTAGCTGGGGATGACGACCGGCAGCGCATGGTCGGGCGTGTTCGGGGCCGGCAGCGGCCGGCAATGCGCATGCGTGGCCTCCAGCATGCCGTCGAGTTCTTCCGGGGTCTCGCCCTTGATGCGGTAGGCCATGAGGATGGCGCCGAGCTGCACGTCGGAGATGCGGCCTTCCAGCATGGCGGTGAAGAGCGCGCGGGCATCGTGCTTGACCAGAGCGCGGGCGCCGTCGGCGCCGCGGCCGATTTCCTTGATGAAGCGGGCGGCGGGGAAGGGGCCGTTGGCGAAGGCGTCTTCAGCGGCGGTGTCGGGGAGGATGGGGGGAGCGGGCATCAGGAAGCTGGGCGGGTTTTTGTGTGGGTTTGATCATAGCGCTGGGGTTTGCGCTGGCGCTAGCGTGGGACGCGGGGTGTTCTTTGTTGGTGGTGCATCTCTTGTTTCATCCCCTGCCGGGGCTGAGTCACTTTCTTTGTCTTGCCAAAGAAAGTAACCAAAGAAAGGCGCGCCCGAGATGGCGACCCACTCCTTGAATTTATGTCGCAGGGAGGGGAAGGGAAAAACTCGCTTCGCTCAGACAGTTTCCCTTCCTTTTTCCTCCCTGCAACAGAAATTCAAGGCGCCATCTAGGGCAGGAACGTCAACGGCCACACCAGCGGTGGGCCGGGCGTGGCGATGTGTCTGTCGTGCCTTGCCGCTTGGCGTCATGAACCGATGGCGGCGGGATCCATCCAGATGGCTTCCCAGATGTGGCCGTCCAGGTCGGCCAGGGCGCGGCCGTACATGAATCCCAGGTCCTGCTTGGGGTTGATGTCGGCCGTGCCACCGCATTTCACGGCGGCATCGTTCATGTGGTCGACGGCGTCTTTGCTGTTGCAGGTCAGGGCGAGCATCACTTCGCTCGATCCGCTTTGCGGGAGCGGGCGGCTGGTGAACGTTTGCCACTTTGCATGCGTGAGGAGCATCACGAAGATCGACTCGCTCCACACCATGCAGGCGGCCGTGTCGTCGGTAAATTGCGGGTTGTTCGTGAAGCCCAGGGCTTCGTAGAAGGCTTTGGATTTCGGCAGGTCTGCGACCGGCAGGTTGATGAAGATCGACTTGGTCATGACAGGTCTCCTTGGGTTGGGGGCGAGCACTGCGCTTGCCTGACCGAACGATACGGGCGCGAACCTTCTTGGCGCATTGACTATTGGTAAGACGCCATCCGGCCTATCCCACACCCAAGGCGATCGCCTTGCGCAGGCGGCTCAGGCTTTCCGGGGTGATGCCCAGCCAGGCGGCGATGTGGTGCTGCTTCAGGCGCCTGTGCAGATCGGGCTCGCTGCTGATGAAGTTGCGATAGCGCTTCATCGCGCTGTCGTGGCGGAAGGCGATCTCGACTGGCTCTTTCTCGATGATCCAGTGGCGCTCCATGTAATGGATGTAGAACGCCGCGATATCCGGGAAGCGCGCCATCAACGACCGAAACGCCGCGAATTCGTACTCCAGGACACTGCAGTCTTCGATAGCGGTGATCGTAAATTGGCTCGGTTTGCCAAGCAGCGTCGCACTGACCGAGCCGGCAATCCGGCCCTCCGGAAAGAAGTACTTGATGACCATGTCGCCCTCCGGCCCGACATAGTGCTGGAAGAACAGGCCCTCCAGAACAAAAGCGAACCGCGTCGGCACGTCCCCCGCCACGACAAGCGACTCGTCTCTCCGGTACTGCCGCGGTTGAAGCAGAGCAGCCCACGCCCGCTCCGCCGCCTCCGAGATTTCTGCATAGGTCCGGACCTTCCTGAAGAACGCTTCGGTATCCACTCGATCACTCTCCTGGCTGGGCAAAGCGAACCGCCCTGGAGAGAAACGCAGCAGGGCCAAAGCTCGCCCCGCATTTGTACCAGAAGGGTCGGCTGCCACCCAGCCAGGGAAAGCAACACCACATACGAACCGTCCAGCGCCCCCAAGCAGGGAGCGAAGCGAACCGCCCACTCACCACCCACGCTTGAGCCCACGCAAACGCCCAAACCACGCCGGTTTGGCCGTTGAAGTTCCTGCCCTAGATGGCGCCTTGAATTTCTGTAAGCGGGCGGAAAAAAGAAGGAGGCCTGTCTGAGCGAAGCGAGTTTGCCTCCTTCTCCGCCCGGTTACAGAAATTCAAGGAGGAATTCGCCATCTCGGGCGCGCCTTTCTTTGCTTACTTTCTTTGGCAAGACAAAGAAAGTGAGTCAGCCCCGGCAGGGGATGAAACAGGGGATGGACCACCAAGTTAAAACAACAAAACCATCCCCCAAGCAAATCAGGCAGCCTCCGCCACCGGATGCCTCTGCTTCCGATAAAGAAAATCCAACACCGCCGTCCGACAAGCGTGATAAGCCGCATCCTCCGCCAACGCCATCCGATCCCGCGGCCGCGGCAGGTCCACCGTCAGCACCTCGCCAATCGTCGCAGCCGGCCCATTCGTCATCATGACGATGCGATCCGCCAGCAGCACCGCCTCATCCACATCGTGGGTCACCATCACCACCGTGCTGCCGGTCGCGGCCACGATCTTCAGCAACTCATCCTGCAGATGCGCCCGCGTGAGCGCATCCAGCGCCCCAAACGGCTCATCCATCAGCAGCACCTTCGGCTCCATGGACAACGCCCGCGCAATCCCCACCCGCTGTTTCATCCCGCCCGAGATTTCATGCGGATGCTTCTGCTCGGCATGCGACAAGCCCACCAGCGCCAGCGCCGCATGCGTGCGATCACGCAACTGCGCCTTGGTCTCGGTCTTGCCGAAGACGCGCTCGACGGCGAGATACACATTGTCAAAGCACGTGAGCCACGGCAGCAGCGAATGGTTCTGAAACACCACCGCCCGATCCGGCCCCGGCCCGGCAATCTCGCGCTCGGCCAGGATCAACCCGCCGGTGGTCGGCCGCGTGAGCCCGGCAATGAGATTGAGCAACGTCGACTTACCGCACCCCGAGTGCCCGATGAGCGCGATGCACTCACCGCGCGCCACCGTCAGGTCGATGTCGCGCAGGGCGACGAACGGGCCGCGCTTGGTCTTGAACGTCTGCCCGACGTTTTCAATGCGCAGGAATTTGTCTGTCATGGCGCTCCCCCAATGTCCTCAAACCGCGTCGTACGAGAAGCGCCGCGCAATCGCCAGCAGCGCGTGCTCGAGCAGCAAGCCCACCACGCCAATCACGAAGATGGCGATGACGATGTGCTCGACCTTCAGGTTGTTCCATTCGTCCCACAGCCAGAAGCCGATGCCGACGCCGCCGGTGAGCATTTCCGCCGCCACGATCACCAGCCACGCCGTGCCGATGGACAGCCGCACGCCCGTCAGCATGTACGGCAGCACCGCGGGAAACAGCACGCGCGTGAACACCTTCCATTCGGACAGGTTCAGCACGCGCGCCACGTTCAGGTAGTCCTGCGGCACGCGCGTCACGCCCACGGCGGTGTTGATCACCATCGGCCAGATCGAGCAGATGAAGATCGCCCAGATGGCCGCCGGGTTGGCCGACTTGAACAGCAGCAGCCCGATCGGCAGCCACGCCAGCGGCGACACCGGCCGCAGCAGGCTGATGATGGGCGAGGCCATCGCATTGAGAAACGCAAAGCGCCCGATCAGGAAGCCCGCCGGAATGCCGATGACGGCCGCCATGCCAAAGCCCGCACCCACGCGCGCCAGTGACGCGAGCACGTTCCAGCCCACGCCCTGGTCATTCGGGCCATTGCGATAGAACGGATCAGCAAACAGCGCGACGGCCGCTTTCCACGTCACCGCCGGTGTCGGCAGTGCAGGGATGGCCGTGGCAATGCCCTGCCACGCCAGCACAAACAGCACGAAACCCAGCACGGGCGGAAAGCCCCGCACCACGGCGGCGACAAACCAGTCGCGCGCAATAAGGCGGCGACGTTCAGGGGCGGCGTCGGACTGCACGCCGGACAACGTTTTGACGAGCGTGTTCATGTCGGGCTCCATCGATGTGAGGGACCGCAATCAGAAATTCGGAAGTTCAGGAGGACAGCGGCGTCAGGCTTTCAGCTTGAAACCGTCCGCATACGCAGCAGGGTTCTTCGCATCCCACACCACGCCGTCGATCAACTTGGCCGTGCGCATGTCGCTCTTGGGCAGCGGCGTGCCGGTGGCCGTTGCCGCCTGCTTGAAGATGTCGATGCGGTTGACCTGCTTGGCGACGGCCAGGTAATCCGGATGCGCCTTCAGCAAGCCCCAGCGCTTGTGCTGCGTGAGGAACCACATGCCGTCCGACAGGTACGGGAAATTGACGGCGCCGTCGTGGTAGAAGCGCATCGGGTCCGGGTCGTCCCACGTCTTGCCCAGGCCATTGGTGTAGCGGCCGAGCATGCGGTCGAGAATGATGTCCATGTCGGTGTTGACGTAGGACTTGGCGGCGATGGTCTCGGCCGTCTTGCGGCGATTCGACGCCGACGCATCGATGAACTTGCTCGCCTCCAGCACTGCAGCGGTGAGCGCACGCGCCGTGTTCGGATACTTCTGCACGAACTCCGCCGTGGTGCCGAGCACCTTCTCCGGGTGGTCTTTCCAGATGGCCTGTGTTGTCTCGGCGGTAAAGCCGATGTTGTCTGCAATCGCGCGGGCACCCCACGGCTCGCCCACGCAGTAGCCATCCATGTTGCCCACGCGCATGTTCGCGACCATCTGCGGCGGCGGCACGGTGATCGCCTTCGCATCCTGCAGCGGGTGGATGCCGTGCGCGGCCAGCCAGTAGTACAGCCACATCGCATGCGTGCCGGTCGGGAAGGTCTGCGCGAAGACGTATTCGCGCTTCTCCTTGGTCATGACCGCGCGCAGCGATGCGCCGTCCTTGACGCCCGCTTCCTTGAGCTTGTTCGACAGCGTGATCGCCTGGCCGTTGTTGTTGAGCGTCATCAGCACGGCCATGTCTTTCTTGGGGCCGCCAATGCCGAGCTGCACACCGTAGATCAGGCCGTAGAGCACGTGCGCCGCATCCAGGTCGCCCGATACGAGCTTGTCGCGCACGCCGGCCCACGAGGCTTCTTTCGACGGCGTGATCTTGATGCCGTACTTCTTGTCGATGCCGAGCGTGGACGCCATGACCACCGAAGCGCAGTCCGTGAGCGGGATGAAGCCGACCTTCAGCTCCGTCTTCTCGGGCGCATCGGAACCGGCGGCCCAGGCGCCGGCGCGCACCAGCGGATCGATCAATGCCACGGCACTGCCTCCTGCAATCGTCGCCGCGGCTTTCATGATGCTGCGGCGCTTCGGGTTGATCGGGTTGACGAGAGCGTCGGTCTTGTCTGGCGCGGCCATCCATGGCTCCAAAGAAAAGGCGTCCCGACGCGCGCCATCGCCCATCGCCAAGGAAGGGTCGCAGAGCCGTGCGTCGGGACGCCGTTGTCCCATGCCGATACCCACGTTGGCACCGGCTTCGCAGCGACACTTGCAAGGGGTATGCCAACGTTGCGCGATGGGTCTCGGCTATCCGAGTTCGGAGCGCCGCGCGCCGAGCTTTTTTCTCGGCGTTCCGAGCTCGGAGCTCGGCGCATGAGGCTTTTAGCTCGGCCGTTGAGGCTCGGAGCTCGGCGCGCGAGGCTTTTAGCTCGGCGATTGAGGCTCGGAGCTCGGCGTGTGAGGCTTTTAGCTCGGCAATTGAGGTTCAGAGCTCGGCGCGTGAGGCTTTTAGCTCGGCAATTGAGGTTCAGAGCTCGGCGCGTGAGGCTTTTAGCTCGGCAATTGAGGTTCAGAACTCGACGTGTGAGGTTTTTAGCTTGGCGATTGAGGTTCGGAACGCCACGTTTGGAGTCCGGAACGCCGCGCGCGACTGGTGCGTTTCCAGCGCCGGAGTTGTGCGACGCACCAAAACTGGGCGGCGGTCTGACCGCTCAGCCGGCCATCACATCGATCACGCGTTGGGCGGCTTCCACCAGCTTGATGTTGCGGTCCATCGCCATCTTGCGCAGACGCTTGAAGGCGTCGTCTTCCGACAGGTTCATCTGCTTCATCAGCAGGCCCTTGGCGCGCTCGAGCACCTTGCGCTCGGCGAGTTGCGTCTTGGCGGTGTCCAGCTCGGCCCGCAATTCACGCTCGTGTTCGAAGCGGGCATAGGCGACGTCCAGCACGGCCTTCACACGCGTGGGCTTGATCCCGTCGACGATGTAGGCCGTGATGCCGGCGGCAAACGCCGTCTTGATGCGCGTGGCGTCGTCGTTGTCGGTGAAGAGCACGATCGGGCGCGGCGCATGCTGGGTCGCCACGCAAACGTGCTCGATGGTGTCCCGCGCGGCCGATTCGGAGGCGACGATCACCATGTCGGGTTGTGTCTCGGCAATGCGCTCGGGCAGCGTCAGGTCGGCGTCCGCCAGGCCGACATCCACAAAACCCGCCTCGGCCAGCCCGGCGCGGATCAACTCCAGGTTGATCTGTTCGGCATCGAGCGGATCGCGCACGAGCAGCACGCGCATCGGCGCGGCGGCGGGAGGGGCCGAAGGTGTGGCTGGCGGGAGTGGCGGCTTCGTCTGCATGGTGCAAAGTGGGGCAGGGTGCACGCCAGTCATGCAAGAACCGCGCCGGGCCGGTGCGGGTGTATCCTCGCAAACTCGTCGGTCGCCGGGGGGCGGTGGCCGCAGTGTCCCCACCTGTTCCAATCCAGCTTAGTTCGAGGAGACCCGCATGACCGATTTCGTCGTCACCCCGCCCGCCGTCAACGGCATTCCCGTACGTGGCGGGCAAGGCCAGTTTCCGGTGCGCCGTGTGTACTGCGTCGGCCGCAACTACGCCGCCCATGCACGCGAGATGGGTTCCGACCCCGACCGCGAACCGCCGTTCTTCTTCTGCAAGCCGGCCGACGCCGTCCGCTACATCCCCGACGGCGAGACCGGCCAGTTCGTCTACCCGACTGAAACCAAGGATTGCCACTACGAGATCGAACTCGTGGTCGCCATCGGCACGGGCGGGCGCGACATCGCCGTGGAAACGGCAGCGAACCATATCTACGGTTACGCCATCGGCCTGGACATGACGCGCCGCGACCTGCAGAACGCCGCCAAGAAGGGCGGCCGCCCCTGGGAAACCGGCAAGGCCTTCGACGGCTCGGCGCCCATTGGCCCGATCGTGCCGGCCAAGGATGTGGCGCTTCCGGACAAGGGCGCCATCACGCTGTCGGTCAATGGCCGTGAACACCAGCGCGGTGACCTGTCGGACCTGATCTGGTCGGTGCCGGAAACCATTGCGTATCTGTCGCGCCTGTTCGAGCTGCGCCCGGGCGATCTGATCTACACCGGCACGCCCGAAGGCGTCGGCCCGGTCGTCGTCGGCGACCTGATGGTCGGCAAGATCGACGGCGTGGGCGAACTGCACGTCAAGGTCATTTGATAGACGCGACAGAAGAGTCAGAAGCCATGTCGATCAAGCTGTACAACTACTTCCGCAGTTCGGCGTCGTTTCGTGTGCGTATCGCCCTGGAGATCAAGGGCCTGCCGTACGACTACGCGCCGGTGCACCTGCTCAAGGGCGAGCAACTCGCGCCCGACTTCGTCAAGCTGAACCCCGATGCGCTGGTGCCCGTGCTGTGCGACGGCAACGACGTGCTGAACCAGTCCTTGGCGATCGTCGAATACCTGGAAGAGACGCACCCCGAGCCCACGCTGCTGCCGGGCTCGCCCAGCAATCGCGCGCACATCCGCGCGATTGCGCTGGCGATTGCCTGCGAGATCCATCCGCTGAACAATCCGCGCGTGCTGAAGTATCTGAAGAACACGTTCAACGTGGAAGAAGAGGCGCGCAACGACTGGTATCGCTACTGGGTGAAGCTGGGGTTTGCGGCACTGGAGACGCGGCTGTCACAGTCGCCGCTGACGGGTGCTTACTGTGTTGGCGACACGCCGACGCTGGCCGACGTGTGCCTGGTCCCGCAGGTGTTCAACGGCAAGCGATTTGATGTGGCGGTGGAGGATTACCCGACGCTCGCGCGCATCTTTGAGCACTGCATGGCGCAGGAGGCGTTTCAGAGGGCTGCGCCTGGGGTGCAGCCGGATGCGGCGTGATTGAGATGTGGGGCGTCGCGGTGGCGACGCCTTTTTTTTGCCGCAGGAGCCAGCGCACTTTGACGTTCGACCTTATTCGTTAGCCGGGACTCGTATTGCGGATTGCTCGACCCACCCATCCACATTTCAACTTGGCAAGCCGTTCTCCTGGAGTGGCATAGCTGGAGTTGCTGTCGAACTTCATTGCATCGCCAAACAGTACGTGAGGGTGTTTGGCATAAAAGCTATCGTAATTCTCCAAAATTCCCGCAGCATAAACATTGCTTGCCAAGGTAATTGCTGTTGTCGTCAAAAGCGCTGAGGGCTTCATTTGTATGCCTTTCCTCCTGTTGCACTGAGATAGTCCGGGTTGCGCTTCCAGAACACTGCCTAGAGACACGGATAGAAAAATGCCGCTGAGAAACGGATTTACTTCTAGCTCTGTTTTTCTTTGTTCTTCTTCTTTACCATTGCGACATCTCTAATAGATTGTTAAGAAATGAATTTTGTGCCTTCCTGATTTCATAGAGGCATTCCTCATAAATTGCAGGATACATAGTTCCGTCGGAATTGTTTTCCCATTTTGCGCCCGCATCTCGTTGTAGCGCGCAAAATTTCTCGGCGTGCGATTGCGAGGTCATGTATTCGTTCAATAGTCGAGCATGAGAATTTCCATGGGGAATTGATTTGGAAACGCTCTTGTAAATTCTCGCGTTCTCTTTGGTGAGATTAATTCTTAGTGCTTGGTAACATTGTGCATCCCCATATCCGCCCCCAAGGTGCTTCAGGCAATCGGATTTGTTATCCGAAGCCGAAAAAGCGAAGCCCGATGCGGTTATCAGGATTGGTGCGATTATTTTAGTGAGATGCATCATAAACGCCGGTTGTGAAAAGTCGTGCCTCCGAAGCGCGCCTTGCCTGCACGCCTCTATTGGTTCCAACGCGATAGCCTGGCAGGAACTTCGCCGTTGCAAGGTAGTCACCCGTATTGACTTTCTGAATTAACGAGTTTGCCCCTTGCCCAGCCCCGGTATTGTAAACAATGCTAACAAGGGCGTCATATTCATATTGTAGAAGTGGAACATGTACGTCGTTATTGATTCGACGTTCGGAAATCGAAATATCTTTCCTCTTAAATTCTCTGGCCCGCTCTAGGGAAATGGTTTGGCCGGCGGATATGTTGTCGGCTTGAAGAACTCTATGTCCGCATCCAACGGTCAAGATTCCCACGTTATCGTAATATGCCTTCAATATGAATCCGTCCGTAACAACGTGTCCTTGAAAGTTAACTCCGTTCAGCAACCCTGATTCCCATACGGCGGTGAAAGATAGTCCCTCATCTGATACCTTCCATGGCTTCGATAATCTCGTTACAGTAACTGGAACACAGGAGTCTGAGGTGTTGTTGGTTGTGGTAATACAAATTGCATCCGGCATTAAGCGTTCTCCCGATGTCCAATGTAAACGGCAATTTTTTGTGAATCATTGGTCTGAATGCGTTCGGTGCGGCCGAACTGATCAGTGGTCCCGTGTTTGATTTTCCCGTTGGGTAGCTTGGCCGTGTAGTACGTATTTGATAGCGGATTGCCCTGGCGATCCTTTAGTAGGAATTGCTCATCGAAGATCGGGGTGTGCGTGCTTGATTGGGGTTGGGCATCGGATGCGGTCATCCGATTCACCGCAACCCGAAACTTGTCCGTCGAAGCAATCGCGCGAGGGGGATTGGCGCATTTGCAGAAGATCCACGCACCTTGAATGGCGAGCTGGCGACCGCCCGGAAGCCCGAACGCTGGGTAGGCGTCATTGACTAGGCGGCCCATGGATTTGCAGGCTGGACAAGTTGCCAGATCCCCTTCCGCAGCCACCTCTTTGCCGTGGAACCGCATCCTGCCGGTGGCTATGATGACGCCACCCGTCGTTGTTAAGTCACCATGCCTGAGGCCGGGGCGCATGTCTTCCATGATCGGCCCCTCAGATCACGCTGTCGGTCGCCGGCTCCGGACGGTACGCCGGGTCAAGCAGGCCGATGATGGGCGCGTCCGCCGGTTCATCGAAAGTCAGGGCCGTGATTGGCGACGAAACAATGGTGTCGCCGTTGCTCAGTGGGCTGCCAATAATCGCAACGGGACGATCGTCGTCCACCATCGCCATGCCCGCACCCGCGGTAATGGCAGCCACGCTGCCGTCTGGGTAGACAGCTTCATCGCCCACGAGCAGGAGCGTGTGTCCGCTATCTTGGATGGTGCAAGAGCCCTGAATGACCTCGCCGCCGTTGGCTGTCTTCGCGCCGTTGAACGCCGCAACGTAGACCTTGCCAGATTGTGTGTCTTGCATCTGCTATCTCCAATGGAGCACTTCGCTGAAGTGCTCCATTGGAGCAGCGCTATGCGCTGAGTCTCAATCAGACAATTCCAATTCAATGGGTGCTTGAAATCAGCGCAGGGTGCATGCTGGCCGGAGGCTGCTAGTTGAGCCTTAATACGCGCGAGGTGTTGATAAATGCAGAGCGCCGACAGGTTCGGCCGCAAATAGAAACGCCCTGAACAATTCAGGGCGTTTCTGTGCAACAAGGTTTCGCAGGACGTTATCCCAACAACGCATCCGCAAATTCGCGCGCGGAAAACGGCTGCAGATCCTCCACCTGCTCGCCCACGCCGATGAAGTACACCGGCACCGGACGCTGCCGCGCGATGGCGGCCAGGATGCCGCCCTTGGCGGTGCCGTCCAGCTTGGTGACGATCAGGCCCGTGAGGCCCAGCGCTTCGTCAAAGGCTTTGACTTGCGCGAGGGCGTTCTGCCCCGTGTTGCCGTCGATCACCAGCAGCGTTTCGTGCGGCGCCGTGGCCATCGCCTTGGCGGTGACGCGGCGCACTTTCTTGAGTTCTTCCATCAGGTGCAGCTGCGTCGGCAGGCGGCCGGCGGTGTCGGCCATGACGATATCGATGCCACGTGCACGCGCGGCGTTCACTGCATCGAAGATCACGGCGGCCGGGTCGCCCGATTCCTGCGCCACGACCGTGACGTTGTTGCGCTGACCCCAGATCACGAGTTGCTCGCGCGCGGCGGCGCGGAATGTGTCGCCCGCTGCCAGCAGCACCGATTGACCGTAGGTCTGGAAGTGCTTGCACAGCTTGCCGATGCTGGTCGTCTTACCGGCGCCATTCACGCCCGCGATCATGATCACCATCGGTTGCTCGCGGCCGAGCACCATGGTTTTTTCCAGCGGGTGCAGCAGTTCGACCAGCAGATCGCGCAGGGCGGTCTTCACGCCTTCGGCCGTTTCGATGCGCTGTGCCTTGACGCGGCGGCGCAGTTCGCCGAGCAGGTATTCGGTCGCGTCGACACCGGCATCGGCCATGAGCAGCGCGGTCTCCAACTCTTCGAACAGCGCTTCGTCCACCTTCACGCCGACGAACAGCGTGGTCAGGCCTTTGCTCGTCTTCGACAGTCCGGAGCGCAGGCGTGACATCCAGCCCTTGCGGGCCTGTTCGATCACGGCGGGCGTGGGGACGGTTTCGACGTCGTCGGCTTGCACGTCGAGCGCAGGTTGCGCAGCAGGTGCGTCCGGCACGGCAACGTGGGCCGGCGCCGCGACAGGTGCGGGCGCGGAAGCCGGTGCAGCGACTGGCTGGGGGGCTGCAACAGGTGCGGGTATGGGGACGGGGGCGGCGCCAGGGATGGCAGCCGGGGCAGGCGCCTGCGCGGCTTCGGGCGCCGCTGAGGGCGTGGGTTCGGCGGCCGGTTGGGGCTCTGCCTTGCGCTTCTTCCAGAAACTAAACATCGTAAAAGGCAGTCTATTTCGCCGTTAGAATCAAGCGTCGAATTTTATCAGACAGCCCTTATGCGCTCTTCCATGCGAATCGTTTCAAACCGGGCTCGGTCGCGAGTCTGGCAATTGGCCGCGACGGCCCTGGCGGCGGGCCTGCTGGCCGGTCATGTTGGCGCGCAGGAGCTGGCCGCTGCACCGGGGCATCCGACCGCCGCCATGACCGGTGGCAAGGTGGGCGCCAGCCAGTCCGACACGCACGAATACAAGCTGCCTAATGGGCTGCGGTTGATCGTCAAGGAAGACCACCGCGCTCCCACCGTCGCGCACATGGTGTGGTATCGCGCCGGCAGCATCGACGAGCACAACGGCACCACGGGTGTCGCCCACATGCTCGAACACATGATGTTCAAGGGCACCAAGGCAGTCGGCCCCGGCGAGTTCTCCCGCCGCGTGGCGGCCCTGGGCGGCCGTGAAAACGCCATGACCACGCGCGACTTCACGATGTACTTCCAGCAGATCGAGAAATCGCACCTGGCTGATGTCATGGGGCTCGAAGCCGATCGCATGGCCAATCTCCAGCTCACCGACAAGGAGTTCAAGCCGGAGATGAACGTGGTGAAGGAAGAGCGCCGCATGCGCATCGACGACTCCGCCCGTTCCACCGTGTATGAGCAGATGCTGGCCACGCTGTTCAACGCCGCCCCGTACCGCAACCCGACCATCGGCTGGCCGGGCGACCTCGACACGATGACGGTGCAGGACGCGCAGAACTGGTACCACGCCTGGTACACGCCCAACAACGTCACCGTGATCGTCGCGGGCGATGTGAAACCCGATGAAGTCTTTCGCCTCGCGCAGCGCACGTACGGCAAGCTCAAGCCGCACGTGCTGCCGCGCCGCTATGCGCAGGAGGAGCCCAAGCAGATCGGCGTCAAACGCATCTGGGTGAAGGCCCCGGCTGAGAACCCATACGTTGTGCTGGCCTACAAGGTGCCGCGCCTGAGCGATGTCGAGAAAGACGTCGATCCGTATGCGCTGGAGGTCTTGTCCGCCGTGCTCGATGGCTATGACAACGCGCGCCTGTCCAGCCAGCTCGTCAAGGGCGAAAAGCGCATCGCCGACGACGTCAATGCCGGCTACGACGGCCTGAACCGCGGCCCGTCGATCTTCCTGATGGACGGCACGCCCGCCGACGGCCACACCACCGCCGAGATCGAACAGGCGCTGCGCGCGCAGATCGAGCGCATCGCCAAGGAAGGCGTGACCGATGCCGAACTGAAGCGCGTGAAGGCACAGGTTGTGGCCGCGCAGATCTACAAGCGCGACTCGGTGTTCGGCCAGGGCATGGAGATCGGCATGAACGAGATGAGCGGCCTGTCGTGGCGCTCGATCGATCGCCAGCTCGAGAAGATCAAGGCCGTGACGTCGGCGCAGATCCAGCACGTGGCGCAGACCTACTTCAGCGAAGACAACCTCGTCGTCGCCACGCTCCTGCCGCAACCGATCGATCCCAACAAACCGGCGCGCAAGCCTGTTCCCGGCATGCGCGATGAAGGAGGGCTGCGTTGATGCGCGCCATGTCTCTGACCCTGAAGACGGCGCTGGTCGCCATTGTTGCTGCGGCGGCGCAGAATGCCCTGGCCGCGCTGCCCATCGAACACTGGACGGCACCGACCGGCGCGCGCGTGTTCTTCGTGCCGAGCCCGTCGATTCCGATGCTCGACATCAACCTCGACGTTGATGCGGGTTCGCGTTATGAGCCGGCCGCCAAGGTGGGCCTCGCCTCGCTGACGGCCGGCATGCTCGACAAGGGCGTTGCGGCGCAGGGCAATGCGCCCGCGCGCGATGAAGCGGCGATTGCAGACGCGTTTGCCGATGTGGGCGCGAGCTTTGGCGGCGGTGCCGGTGGCGACCGCACGAGCCTGCGCCTGCGCACGCTGTCAGACCCCGTTGAGCGCGGCCCGGCCATCGCGCTGATGACGCAGATCGTCTCGGCGCCGACCTTTCCCGATGCCGTGCTGGCACGCGACAAGCAGCGCCTGGTGGCTGCGATCCGCGAATCGCTGACCAAACCGTCGGTGCTGGCCGAGCGCGCGTTCGGCAAGGCCATCTACGGCACGCATCCGTACGGGCAGACCGCTTCGCCGGAAACGGTGGAGAGCATCACGCGCGACGACATCGTGCGCTACTACCAGGCCAACTACACGGCCAAGCGCGCGGTCGTGACGCTGATCGGCGCGATCAGCCGCCAGGAAGCCGAGGCCATCGCCGAGCAGATCACGCGTGGCCTGCCCGCTGACGGCGCCACGCCGCCGGCGCTGCCTGACGTCAAGATGCCGCTGCCGAAGGCGGAGACGATCCGCATTCCGCACCCCGCGCAGCAGGCGACCATCATCCTCGGGCAACCGGGCATCGCGCGTGGCGACAAGGATTACTTCCCGCTACTGGTCGGCAATTACGTGCTGGGCGGGGGCGGCTTCAGCGCGCGTCTGACCAATGAAGTGCGCGAGAAGCGCGGCCTGACGTACAGCATCGGCAGCTACTTCGCGCCCGCTGCACAGCCCGGTCCGTTCGAACTGGCGCTGCAGACGCGCAAGGACCAGACCGAGGAAGCGCTGGGCGTGGTGCGTGACACGGTTGCCAAGTTCGTCGCCGATGGCCCGACCGACGCGGAGCTGAAGGCGGCCAAGGACAACCTCGTCAACGGCTTCCCCCTGCGTCTGGACAGTAACCGCAAGCTGCTGGATAACGTGGCCAACATCGGCTGGTACAACCTGCCGCTCGACTACCTGGATACGTGGACGCAGCGCATCGCGGCTGTCACGCGTGAACAGGTGCGCACGGCGTTCCAGCGCGTGCTGCAGCCGCAGGCCATGGCGACGATCGTTGTGGGCGGTCCGGAAAAAGCTGCTGCGAACTGACGTACCGCGTCTTCATCCGAAAAAACCGGCGGCGTTTCCCGCCGGTTTTTGTTTGCGCTCGTTTTATGAGGCAACAGCCCCTAAAATCGCGCCCATGGCACCTCGTACCTCCAGCTCCAAAGGCCCCAAGGCCAAGACCGCCACGTCGCACGCGCGCGCCCCGCAGCAGGTCCGCATTATCGGCGGGCAATACAAGCGCACGCCGCTTCCGGTGGTTGATGCCGACGGCCTTCGCCCGACCAGCGACCGCGTCCGTGAAACCGTCTTCAACTGGCTCGGTCAGGACCTGACCGGCTGGCGTTGCGCCGACCTCTTTGCCGGCACCGGAGCGCTCGGCTTCGAGGCCGCTTCGCGCGGCGCCGCCCAGGTGACGCTCATCGAAAACCACGCCCCGGCCGTGCGCGCGTTGCACGCCATCCGCGACAAGCTGGGCGCACGCATGGTCGACATCGTCTCCGGCGACGCTTTCGCCTGGCTCGCTCGGCAGCCCGATGCTGCGTTCGATGCTGTGTTCATCGACCCCCCGTTTGCGCAGGACTGGACGCTGCGCGCGCTGGAAGCCGCGACGCGGGTGGTCAAGCCCGGAGGCGTGATTTACGTTGAAGCAGCGCAGCCGCTGATGGATGTGAGTGCTGATTCACATGATGCCCAGCCGGCCACCGGCATCGCGCTGCCCGCCGATCTGGTGCTTCACAAACACCTGCGCGCCGGTGCGGTGCATGCACATTTGCTGCTGCGCAAAAACGGTTAAACTACGCCGCTCGCAACCGGTGCATGAGCATCGGGCGGCACCCGCAACTCGGGTACGCCCGGTGGATGCTGGTGGCACAGGCGGCAGGCTCGGGATCTGCCGCGCTCGATAACGCAACGGTGTCCGAATGCAGTACCGGCGCGGCCATGTCCCACGCCGACGCTTGCGGATACTCTTTTCCCCTTGGTGGAGGAACCATGGTGATCGCGGTTTATCCCGGCACTTTCGATCCGTTCACGCGCGGCCACGAAGACCTCGTGCGGCGTGCATCCAACATCTTCGATGAGCTGATCGTCGGAGTGGCGCAGAGCCCGAACAAACGGCCCTTCTTCGCGCTGGAAGAGCGCATCGAGATCGCCCGTGAAGTGCTCGGCCATTACCCCAACGTGCGGGTCGAAGGGTTTTCCGGTCTCCTGAAGGATTTCGTGCGCAAGAACGGCGCGCGCGTCATCGTGCGGGGCCTGCGTGCGGTGTCGGATTTCGAGTACGAATTCCAGATGGCCGGCATGAACCGCTATCTGCTGCCGGACGTGGAAACCATGTTCCTCACGCCGTCGGATCAATACCAGTTCATCTCCGGCACGTTCGTGCGCGAAATCGCCGTGCTCGGCGGTGACGTCAGCAAGTTCGTGTTCCCGTCGGTCGAAAAATGGCTCAAGGAAAAGACCGGCAAGTCGGAAGGGTCGGGCAAATCGGAATAAAATGACGCTTTGGCGAGCGCTGGCTCGCCGGCCATTTCAAGGAAGGCATCATGGCGCTCATAATCACCGATGAGTGCATCAATTGCGACGTATGCGAGCCTGAGTGCCCTAACGGCGCGATTTCGATGGGCCCGGAGATCTACGTGATCGACCCGGGCAAATGTACCGAATGCGTCGGCCACTTCGACGAGCCTCAGTGCCAGCAGGTCTGTCCGGTGGATTGCATCCCCAAGGACCCGGCCCATGAGGAAACGCACGAGCAGTTGATGCACAAGTACGTTCAACTCACCTCCGCACCACCACGCGCGGCGTGAGCACACAAGATAAGAGACGGCTTCGGCCGTCTCTTTTCATTGGTGGTTGCCGTTTTGTCGGCAGTACGTTTATTGGATGGGGAGCAGGTCTTCCGGCCCCTCGTACGCATAGCCCGGCTCGCAGACGATGCGGTAGTGCGGGTAATGCGGATGCGGCGGGCGCGGCATGATCGGTGTCGGCGCCACCGGCGCTTGTGCGAACGGCTTCGGGCCATTGCCAGGTTGGCGCAGCGCACCTGAAGCAGGCGCGGGAGGCTGGCGGATTACCGGCATCGGCGTGGGATAGGGCTGCGGGTATGGCGCCGGGTACGGCACGGGCCCTACATAGACGCGATGGCAGTAGCGAACGCCTTCCTGCGCAACCACCACTTTCTGCCGTTGCTCGCGGCGCGCCTCCTCGGCAGCCTGCGCGGCAATCTGGGCTTGTCGGGCATCTTCCGCAGCCTGCGCTTTGCGGCGCGCGGTTTCCATCTGCTGCACTTCGGCGGCCTCGGCGCTGGCGCGCTCGCGGGCTGCCTTCTGGTCGGCGGCGGTGGGTGTGTTGTCGATCATCGGCACCGGCCTCGCGCGCGTACCGCAAGGGTGGTCGGAATAGGTCGTCTGGCCGTTCTCGCTGCAGCGGTATACCTGCGCATGCGCCGGCAGGCTGGTCGCTGCCAAGCCAAGCGCCAGACCCGCCAGCACGGCGGCGCGCGAGGTGAGTATGGCGAACGGTGTCATGGCCGTGTCCTCGGTGACGTTGATCAGCGCGCGGTGTGCAGCCGCATCATGGCTTTCTCGGCATTGCCGGCGATCAGCTCCGGCAGCGCATCAAGGCTGTGATCGATGGCGCGGTCGATGAGGTCCTGTTCTTCCTTGCGAGGCGCCTTGAGCACGAAGTTGGCGACGTCATGCTGGCCCGACGTCGCGGCGCCCGGCGGCAACAGATTGCGCGGATGCCCGATGCCAAGGCGCAGCCGCCAGAACTGTTGCGTGGTCAGATGTGCGGCAATGTCCTTCAGGCCATTGTGGCCGCCGGAACCACCGCCGAGCTTGAGCTTGACGGCGCCGGGCGGCAAATCGAGTTCGTCATGCACGACCAGGATTTCATCGGGCATCACCTTGTAGAAGCGAGCGAGTGCCACGGTGGCCAGGCCGGACCGGTTCATGAAAGTTTGCGGCTGGAGCAACCACACCTCGTTGCCCCAAAGGTTGGCACGCGCTGCATAGCCGTGAAACCGTGCCTCGTTGCGCAGCGTCACGTTGCCCATGCGAGCGAGCTGGTCGACTAGCCAGAAGCCGGCGTTGTGTCGGGTCGCCGCATATTCGGCGCCCGGATTGCCGAGGCCGACGATGAGTTTGATCATGCGATTCGTGTCAGATGGAGGTGCAGGACGCGCCCCTTGATCGTACAAGCATAGCTGCATTCCGCAGCCCGGAGGCGGTGCGGCTCGCCCCGCTCAGGCAGAAAAAAAGCCCGGCGAGACAGGCTCGGCGGGCTTTTTTTCGCTCGCACCGAGGTGCGAGGTGCGGCAACTTAGGCTGCCGGCTTGTCTTCGCCTGCAGCAGCAGCGCCTTCTTCAGCGGCAGCGGACTTTTCGCCAGCCGGCACGCTGATGTTGGCAACCGCCGGGTTCTCATCGCCACCGTGGGTGAGGATGGTCACGCCCTTCGGCAGCTTCAGGTCAGCGATGTGCAGGGTCTGGCCGATTTCCAGCGAACCCAGATCCACTTCGATGAACTCCGGCAGGTCGGCCGGCAGGCACGACACTTCAACGTCGTTCAGGATGTGGTTGACGATGCCGTGGCCCAGCTTCACGCCCGGTGCGGTTTCCTGGTTCAGGAAGTGCAGCGGCACCTTGACGTGGATCTTTTCCTTGGCCGACACGCGTTGGAAGTCGACGTGCAGAACCAGTTGCTTGAACGGGTGCAGTTGGAAGTCGCGCAGCAGCGCCTTTTCCACCTTGCCAGCCACTTCGATGTCGAGGATCGACGAGTGGAAGGCTTCCTTCTTCAGCGCGTGGTACAGCGCGTTGTGATCGAGTTCGATCAACTTCGGGGTGGCTTCGCCGCCGTAGATGATGCCCGGGGTCTTGCCGGCGTTGCGCAGGCGGCGGCTCGCACCAGTGCCCTGAACGCTACGCTCGAAAGCGACAACTTTCATGATTGCTCCAAACGAAAAAGACGACTCGCGACCAAGCCGTCTGGTGAAGGGGGCGCCATATTGCGTCCCGCAGAGACCGCAGAAGTGCCGTCTAATCGACGTTTTCTGCGGTAAAGCCTTGAATTATAACAGTAAGCCGCTCGGGTGCCGAATTATTCAGCAAACAGCGACATGATCGAGTCGCCGCGCACGATGCGGGTGAAGGTTTCGGCCAGCAGCGGAGCCGTCGAGAGCTGGCGGATCTTGCCGCACTTGATGGCGTCTTCGCGCAGCGGGATGGTGTCGGTCACGACCACTTCGTCGAGTGCCGAGTCTGCAATGCGGGCAGCGGCGCCGCCCGACAGCACCGGGTGCGTGCAATACGAGAACACTTGCTTGGCGCCGCGCTCCTTGAGCACCTGCGCCGCTTTGCACAGCGTGCCGCCGGTGTCGATCATGTCGTCCATGATCACGCAGTTGCGGCCGTCGACTTCACCGATGATGTTCATCACCTCGGCCACGTTGGCCTTCGGGCGACGCTTGTCGATGATCGCCAGATCCACGCCGAGCTGCTTGGCGAGCGCACGTGCGCGCACCACGCCGCCGACGTCAGGCGACACCACGAGCAGGTCTTCGTAGTTCTTCTTGCGCAGGTCTTCGAGTAGGATCGGCGACGCGTAGATGTTGTCGACCGGGATATCGAAGAAGCCTTGGATTTGGTCGGCGTGGAGATCCATCGTCAGCACGCGCTCGACGCCGGCAACTTCCAGCATGTTGGCCACGACCTTGGCGGTAATCGCCACACGTGCGGAACGCGGGCGACGGTCCTGGCGCGCATAGCCGAAGTAGGGGATGGCGGCCGTGATGCGCCGGGCAGACGCACGCTTGAGCGCATCGACCATCACCATCAATTCCATCAGGTTGTCGTTGGTGGGAGCGCACGTGGATTGCAGGATGAACACGTGCTTGCCGCGCACGTTTTCCTGAATCTCGACCTGGACTTCACCATCGGAGAATCGGCCGACGAGGGCCTTGCCTAGCGGAATGCCTAGGTGCTTGACGACAGCTTCGGCGAGTTTCGGGTTGGCGTTGCCGGTAAAAACCATCAAGCCTTCGCTGCTCATCGGGGCACCTGTTTTTCGACTTCAGACGCGCCGGTCAGTTGAAGCACCAACCGGGCTATTGCTGGGAACATGAGGAAGAAAATGGCAGGGGCGGAAGGATTCGAACCTACGCATGCCGGAATCAAAATCCGGTGCCTTAACCAGCTTGGCGACGCCCCTACACAACCTATCGGTTACCGCCTCCATTGCAGAAGCGATAACTGCAAACCTTACACAGCAAATCTTGCGAGCGGGTGATGCGTCAGACCTGCCGCACACCGACCTTCCCATTCGGAAGGCACCTGATCCGCTACCGCTTGCGCATGCTCAACGTTGTCGAACGGAGCAAATACGCAGGCGCCGGATCCGGTCATTCTTGCCAGAGGGCTGAACTGACGCAGCCAGACAAGTGCTCGGGCGATTTCGCCGTATTTCCTTTCCGCCACCGCTTGCAGATCGTTGCGACCGTAAGCGAAAACAATTTGTTGGTCAGGAAAGTCCGTAATTATGGTGAGTGGCGTATCGCGTGTCAACCCTTCATCGGAAAAAATTGCAGGGGTGGGCACATGCACGCGTGGGTGAATCACCACGAAGGCCGCTGGCGGCAGCGTGACGGGCGTCAGTTGTTCGCCGATTCCCTCGGCGAACGCGTTCTGGCCGAACACGAAGAACGGCACATCGGCGCCGAGCTTCAGGCCGATCACCATCAGTTGCGTGCGTGGCAGGTCGAGGCCCCAGAGTCGATTGAGCGCAAGCAGCGTGGTGGCGGCATCAGAAGAGCCGCCGCCAATGCCACCGCCCATCGGCAGGCGTTTCTCGATGGCGATGTCGGCGCCGTAGGTGCAGCCGGTTTCTGCTTGCAGCAGGCGCGCGGCGCGGATGATGAGGTCGTCATCGGCAGGCACGCCTGGGATATCGGTGGTGCGCACGAGACGGCCGTCGGTGCGGCGCGCGAAATGCAGCGTGTCGCTCCAGTCGATCAACTGGAAGACGGTTTGCAGCAGGTGGTAGCCGTCAGGCCGGCGGCCGACCACGTGCAGGAAGAGGTTGAGCTTGGCGGGCGCGGGGCAGTCACGCAGCTCGACGGGGGCGGAGGACATGGCGAAGAGGCGTTACTGGTCGAGCACGAGTCGCACCGAGAGCGGGCCGTTGGCGCCGTGCTGACGATCGAGATCGAGCCGGCGGATGGTCGCCTTGGCGCCATCGGCGTTGTTGCCGTTGTCGGCCCACGCGACGTAGTGGACCGTCCAGCCGTTCTGCTCGATGGTTTCGGGGCGCGATTGCGCGTCGCGTGCCACGCGTGCCGGCGTGCCGGGGGCAGGGCGCGCGCGCAGCCAGTCCCGCAGGCCTGAAACCGGCAGCGAAAACCCGAGCGCATCCTGCATCAGCGTGTCGACTTCGGGGGCGCGGCGCGGCGGCTGGTTCGGCAGTTCGAGCGTCGCGCCCTGGTTGCTTTGGCTGACGATGGCCAGTGTCTGGCCCAGCGGCGACATCAGTTCAAGTTGCACGTCGGGCCCGCGCTCGCGCCAGAGGAAGCTGCCGACGGCGCTTTGCTCGGCGTTGTTCTGCGTGTATCGGGCCGAGAAGCGACCCTGATAGCGTGTGATGGTGGCATCGCCGTCTTGCGTGCCGGCGAAGAGGTCGTTGGCTGGCCGCAAGGTTGTGCAGCCGCTGAACAGCACGCAGCCGGCCCCGAGCATCAGCGCGCCAAGCGCGCGCGTGAACCGCATCGCCATCAATTCGCACTCACGGGAACATTGGGCACCGGTTGGCCGAAGCGGCGCAGCGTGTCACGCAAGGTGGTGTCGTTCACGTCGAGCTTGGACGCTTCGGTCCAGATCTGGCGCGCGTCGTCCTGCTTGCCGGATTGCCACAGGACTTCGCCCAGGTGCGCGCCGATTTCGGCTTGCGGGGCGGCAGTCCACGCCTTGCGCAGGATGTCGGTGGCGGCAGGCAGATCGCCGCGACGGTATTTGACCCACCCGAGGCTGTCCGCGATATAGGGATCATCCGGTGCCAGCGACACGGCTTTCTCCAGCAGCTCCTGCGCTTCCTGCAGGCGCACGTTGCGGTCGGCCAGCGAGTAGCCGAGCGCGTTGTAACCGATGGCCTGACCCGGGCGCAGGTCGATCACCTTGCGCAGCAGCGTTTCCATGTTGTCGTAGTGGCCGTCGTGCTCTTCGAGCATCGCCAGTTGGTACGTGTATTCGACGTTGTCCGGGTCGCTCTTGAGCAGTTCGTTGACGCGGGCGCGGGCGCGGCCGTAAGCCTTGGCGTCCATCAGCATGCCGATTTCGGCCTGGCGGATGCCGTCCATCAGCGCCTGGCGGCGCGGGCCATCGGGCACGTCTTCGGAATCGGCGACGAGTTCGTCGAAGGTCTGTTGTGCCTCGTCGATGCGGCGCAGCTTGCCGAGCAATTGGCCACGCTTGATGCCCGCAGCCAGTGCGGTCTGACCGTCGGCGTCGCCGTTGGCGGAGCCGGTGATCTTGTCGACCCAGCCGAGCGCCCCGGCGTAGTCCCGCTTTTCCTCGGCCAACTGCGCGAGGCCCTGGTAGCCGGGTTCGGGGCTCAGCGTGGGCGACTTGGCGGTGGCGGCCACGTATTCCTTCAAATACCGCTCTGCGTCGTCGTACTGGCGTTGCTGCAGGTTCAGCAGCCCCAGGGCGAGCGTGATGCGCGCATCGTTGGGGGCGATCTTCTTGAGTGTTTCGAATTCGGCCCGCGCCTTGTCCTGCTGGTTGCGCACGAGGTACATGCGCGCGAGCGCGAGATGACCGTCGATGGACGCCGGTGCAGCTTTCAGGAAGCTGCGCAGGCCGGCGATGGCGGCATCGGGGTCGCCGTCGGCGCGCAGTTCGGCGGCCAGGATGGCAGCGTCTTCATAGCCGGGACGTTGCTTGAGCGCCGTGTCCAGTTCCGTCAGAGCGCCAGGGACATCCTTGGCGGCAACCTTCGCGCGTGCCAGGGCCAGATGCGTTTCCGGGCGCTGCATGTCGTGTGAGGCGATGCGCTGCAGCGCGCCTACGGCACCCGCCGGATCGCTGCTCTTGGACATCTGCTGCTGCAATTGCAGCAGGGCATCGGCACGCTGGCCGGGCGAGACCTTGTTCAACTGCGCCTGCAACATCGGCTCGACTTCCGACCACTGTCCCGTTGCCACCAGCAGGAGCTGCTGCACCTGGCGCGCCGGCATGGACGTCGGCGACAACTCCACCCATAGGCGCGAGGCAGTCAGCGCTTGCGCGGGGGAGCGCGTGAGAAACGCGATTTCGGTGGCGCGCTGGGCAAAGCGGGGGTCGCGCGTGTCCTGCGCCAGCGCGAGGTAAGTACGGTACGCCGGTTCGACCAGCCCGCGCTGCAATGACACTTCCGATGCCAGCACGCGGTACATGATGTCTTCAGTGAGCGCGACGCGCGGCAGATCGGTGCGCTCCGAGCTCAGCAGGCCGGTGCGCGGGCGCGAGCGTTCAATCTGGACGGCCGCCCGACCACCCGTGCCACTTTCCTGTGCGGCTTGGGCGATCACCGGGGCGGCCGTCGATTGCGACGACCATGCCGGTAGGCTCGTCAGCCCTCCCGCCACCAGCGCGGCCAGCAGGGCCGTTCTGCTGCGCGGGAATCGCCGCGGGCGTTGCGTCGCGGGCGAACGGGAGAGGGCGTGAGGCATGGTCTCGAAGCTCCGGATAGGGGTTCGGGGCATTGTAGCCTGACCGCTACAATCGCCCGCATCGTAAAAAAGGTTGGAGCAGCACATGGGATGGAGGTTCGATGCCTGAGTTGCCGGAGGTCGAGGTCACTCGCCTGGGTTTGCTACCGCATGTTACGGGGCGACGTATCGAGCGCGTCGTGGTGCGCCATCACGGCCTGCGCTGGCCGATCAACCCGGCGCTGCCGGCGTTGCTTGCCGGGCTGACGGTCACCCGCCTGCTGCGCCGGGGCAAATACCTGCTCATCGAATGCATGCCCGAGGTCGGCCAATCCGCCAGCGACGCCGATGCCGCAGGCGGCTGGCTGCTGATCCATCTAGGCATGACCGGTACCTTGCGCGTGCTGGAGGCGCCCGTGGCGCCCGGCCCCCACGATCACGTCGATATCGAACTCGCCGACGCAACCGGCGTACCCATCACACTGCGCTATCGGGATCCGCGCCGCTTCGGTGCCGTGCTGTGGCACGCTGGGGACGAAGCTGGCCTGGCCGAACATCCGCTGCTCCGCAATCTCGGCATTGAGCCGTTCGACGCGCGATTCGACGGTGATTGGATGTTTGCCCGCACACGCGGGCGCCGGGTGGCCATCAAATCGGCGCTCCTGGCCGGCGACATCGTGGTCGGCGTAGGCAATATCTATTGTTCGGAAAGCCTGTTTCGCGCCGGAATCCGGCCGACCACGGCGGCGGGCCGCATCAGCCGCCCGCGCTATGCAGCGCTGGCCGAGGCTATTCGCGCCACGCTGGCAGATGCCATCGCGCGGGGCGGCAGCACGCTGCGCGACTTTGTCGGCTCGGACGGGCAAAGCGGCTACTTTCAGCTCGAAGCCTTCGTGTACGACCGCGCCGGTCTGCCGTGCCGTGTGTGCGGCACGCCGATCCGCCAGATCGTGCAGGGCCAGCGCTCCACGTTCTATTGCCCGACCTGCCAGCGCTGATCGGCCTACCAAGGGCATCGGAAGCCGCCTAGAGGCACGACGCTGGAGCGATCAGGCCGCCATTTCGCAAGGTTTTTGAAGTGGGGTGTCCGGCCGCCGATGGCATCCCGCAACACTTGTCTGCCCGGGCTGGGGAACCTTGCGGAAAGTTCGCCCGGAAGCTGGCGGTTCGCTGTATCGTTCCACCTAAATTTGTGCATTTCTGTGCCGTAAATGGGCGGTAACAGCGATGTCGAGGGGCGCGCGCATTTGTTGCGGTCGGGTCGCGCACACAATAAGACAGAACGATGAACAACACACTGAGCACACAGTTCGAGCAGTACAGCGCTTGGCGCGCTTCCGTACTGCAGTCGGTGGGGGAATTTCAAGACTGGCTGCAAGCGCAGGAGCTGTACGACGCGCAGGCTGACATGCGCGCGCAGCGCATTCGCGGCGTGCTGCGCAGCGACAAGCTCAAGGTCGCCTTCATTGCCGAGTTTTCGCGCGGCAAGAGCGAGCTGATCAACGCCATCTTCTTTGCGGACTTTGGCCGCCGCATCCTGCCGTCGTCGGCGGGCCGGACCACGATGTGTCCGACCGAGCTGATGTACGACGAAAGTTATCCGCCGTCGATCCGCCTGCTGCCGATCGAGACGCGCCTGCACGATGCGTCGACCGCCGATTTTCGCGATGCCGGCAGCCACTGGCTGTCGGTGCCGCTCGATCCTTCGTCGCCGGAGGGCATGCTCGAAGCGTTCCGGCACGTGGTGGAAACCGTGCGCGTGCCCAAGGAAGAAGCCGAGCAGCTGGGCCTCTATAACGACGCCGATCCCGACGCCGCGTTTTCGGTGGATGCCGCCGGCACGGTCGAGGTGTCGAAGTGGCGGCACGCGATCATCAATTTCCCGCACCCCATGCTCAAGCAGGGGCTGGTGATCCTGGATACGCCGGGCCTGAACGCCATCGGAACCGAGCCTGAGCTGACGCTGCGCCTGATTCCGGATGCGCACGTCGTGGTGTTCGTGCTGGCAGCGGACGCCGGCGTGACCAAGAGCGACCTGGAACTGTGGCGCTCGCATGTGGGCGGCGGCCAGCGCAAGGGCTGCATCGCGGTGCTCAACAAGGTCGATGGCCTGTGGGATCCGCTCAAGTCTGAAGAAGAAGTCGAGAGCGAAGTCAGCCGCCAGATCATGACGACGGCGCAGGTGCTCGATATC
This sequence comes from Ralstonia edaphi, assembly GCF_958350185.1. Classification (NCBI taxonomy): domain Bacteria; kingdom Pseudomonadati; phylum Pseudomonadota; class Betaproteobacteria; order Burkholderiales; family Burkholderiaceae; genus Ralstonia; species Ralstonia edaphi. The sequence goes on along the minus strand of NZ_CATWHI010000003.1, from coordinate 313,109 downwards.
GATGTCGAGCGCGTGTATCCGGTGTCGGCGCAGAAGGGCTTGCTGGCGAAGGTCAGCCACGATCACGAACTGCTGGCCAAGAGCCGGCTGCCGGAGCTGGAGTCGGTGCTGTCGGATCAGCTGATTCCGCAGCGTCGCGAGATCGTTACCGAGCAGGTTCAGCTGGCGGTGAAGGACATGGCCGCCGGTGCGCAGCAACTGCTGCAGATGCGCCGCCGCGACATCGTCGAGCAGCTGTTCGAACTGCGCGGACTGCGCGGCAAGAACCACACGATGGTCAAGCACATGCTGATGCGCGTGCAGGGCGAGAAGGAGGAGTTCGAGCAGAGCATTGCCAAATTCCAGGCGCTGCGCACGGTGTTCGGCCGCCACAGCGCGGAGATCATCAAGAGCGTGCAGCTCAAGCAGATCCGCTCGACGATGCGCGAGGCGCGCGAGAAGATGAAGGAGCGCGTGTTCTCGCGCGGCCTGCGCGACGACATGGACAAGCTGTTCGCCCACCTGACCGGCCTGGTGCGCGACGCAGCCAATCGCATCGACCAACTGCACCAGATGGTTGACGGCATGTACAAGAAGTTCAACGCCGAGCACGGCTTCACGCTGTCGCCGCCGCTGCGCTTTTTGGGCACGCGCTACGACGCCGATCTGAAAGAGACGCTGATGCTCGCGCACAACCACTTTGGCGCGTTCAGCTTCCTGACGCGTCCGAAGCCGCAACTCGTACACGGTGCCTTCTCGACGGTGGCCAGCCGCGTGCTGGACACCTTCCAGGACATGAACCGCGACATCGAGATCTGGCTGAAGTCGGTCATGACGCCGCTCGAAGCGCAGGTGCGCGATCACCAGAAGCAACTGCGCAAGCGTGTCGATTCGATCGAGCGCATCCACGAGGCCACCGATACGCTGGAAGCGCGCATCACCGAACTGGAAGCGCTGCTCAACACGCTGGATGAGCGCAGCGGCACCATCGCGAAGTACACCGACCGCATTCTCGCGGCCGGAACGATCCTCGAGCGCGAGTCGTTCGCGGCCTGACGCGCAATGTCGTTCACGGAGAAGGCGCCTGCGGGCGCTTTTTTCGTTCTGGTAGGATCGCCGCCAGCGCGCACGTTCCGTCCGCCGCTTTTCCATCACACGCATGACCGCCAGCCCCCGCCGCACGCGCCGCGTTGCTCAGCCCGTTCCCGTATTGCCGCCGCTTCCTGACGATTTCGCCGTGCGCGTCATCGCCTGGCAGCAGCGTCACGGCCGTCACCATCTGCCGTGGCAGAACACCGGCGACGCGTATCGCACGTGGCTCTCCGAGATCATGCTGCAGCAGACGCAAGTGAGCGCGGTGCTGGGCTACTACGCACGCTTCATCGAGCGCTTCCCGACCGTGCAGGCGCTGGCCGCTGCCCCTGCAGACGACGTGATGGCTGCGTGGGCGGGCCTCGGCTATTACACGCGCGCGCGCAACCTGCATCGCTGCGCGCAGATCGTGGTGGCGGAGCACGGCGGCATCTTCCCGCGTGATCCCGAAGTATTGGCGACGCTGCCCGGCATCGGCCGCTCGACCGCGGCTGCCATCGCGGCGTTTTCGTATGGCGTGCGCGCGGCCATTCTCGATGGCAACGTCAAGCGCGTCTTCGCGCGCGTGTTCGGCATCGATGGCTTTCCCGGCGACAAGCGCATCGAAGACACCATGTGGCGCATCGCCGAAGCCGTGCTGCCTCCGGCCGAAGGCATTCAACCGTACACGCAGGGTTTGATGGATCTTGGGGCCACGGTGTGCACGCGCGGCAAGCCTGCATGCCTGAGCGGTGAGCGGCCCTGTCCGCTCGAATCGCTATGCGAAGCGCGCAGTACCGGTCGCGTGATGGAGCTGCCCGTGCCGCGCCCGCGCAAGGCGATCCCCGAGCGCGCCGCCACCCTTGTCATCGCGCTGCACGCCGACGCCGTGTTGCTGCAGCGTCGCCCGCAGCGCGGTATCTGGGGTGGCTTGTGGTCGTTGCCGCTAGTGGGCGAGATGGACGACGCGCTCGACACGCATCCGTTGGATGTCGGCGCCGTGCGTCGTGCCGCGCAGGCCTATGGCGACGTCTTAACCGTGGAGATGGCCGGCGCGCTCACGCACACCTTCACGCACTTCCGCCTGCACATGCATCTGCTGCGCGCGGAGATCGCCACACCCGCGGCGCTCGACGACGACTGGCGTTGGGTACCGCTTGCACAACTCAATTCAGTGGGGTTGCCTGCGCCGGTGAAATTGGCGCTGGAGACGCTGGTACAGCCAAGCCTGATCTAAGCAACGCGGGCAGGCTTGGCCGAGTTGGCATCACAGAATGTGGTGCTGCTTCATGTAGCGATGGACGATCTCGATGCGCATGCCGGCGTCCATCAGCTCCATCAACTTCTGCTTGGCCTTGAGCGGCACCGGCAGCAGCTCGCACAGCCGATTCGCGACCCAGCTCGGGCTGTTCCATTCGTACGGCTCCACCATCGGAACGTTGCCGTCTTCGCGTGAGCCGAGCGTGGTGATGATGCGGCGCAGGGCGCCCACGCAATCGTCGAAGAGTTCCCCTTTGCAGTCTTCCACGTCGGCGCCAATGGGCTCGACCGTGCCGCGCATGAGCCCGTTGGGCGTCGTCTCGAACGACAGCACCTTGAAGCGCTGCGTGCCACGCACCTTGATCATCAGCAGGCCCAGCTGCTCCATATCGCATTCGGTGATGTGGGCAATGCAGCCCACGTCGACCGGCACGGTGGTGCCGTCTGTGGTCGCGACTTCGTTGCCGCGCTCAATGAGGCAGACGCCGAACGGCGTCTTGTCGCGCAGGCACGTGCGCACCATGTCCATGTAGCGCGCTTCGAAAATGCGCAGCGGGAGAAGGCCGCCCGGAAATAGCACCGTGTGCAACGGAAACAGCGGCAGCTCGGTAGGCAGCGGCGGCAGCGGCGAGAACGGCGAGAGAGCGATGTCTTCTTGCATGGACGGGCTTTCGGCAGGCGGCAAGACCTTCGCGTGGCGCCGCGCAAGAGGCCGCATCCAAATGAGACAGGTTCGCGCGCGGAAGATACTCGGCGCGGCTCAGCCCTCTACGGCCAATTCGCGGTGGCGGACCAACACATTACCATGCGCGCGGAAGTACGTGGCGAGCCGTTCCGCGATGTACACGGAGCGATGCTGGCCGCCCGTGCAGCCGATCGCGACGGTCAGGTAGCTGCGGTTGTCGGCAATGAAACTCGGCAGCCACTTTTCCACATAGGCGCGAATATCCTCTGCCATTGCAAGCACCATCGGCTGGCTTTGCAGGAAATCGATGACGGGCTGGTCGCGCCCCGTGAGTGGGCGCAGTTGCGTGTCGTAGTACGGGTTAGGCAACGAACGCACGTCGAAGACGAGATCGGCGTCGGTCGGCACGCCATGCTTGAAGCCGAACGATTCGAACATCAACGTGATGTCGTGCGGCTCATCGCTGATGAATTCTTTGATGTACGCGCGCAGGGCGTTCGTGCGCAGCGTGCTGGTGTCGATGCGATGCGCTGGATCAGCGAGCGGGCTGAGCAGCTCGCGTTCCATCTCGATCGCTTCGATGAGCGAGGTGTCGAGGCCCTTGGCGGCCGCCTGCACGTTGGCGGCGGTATCGGGGCGGCCGTTACGGATGGACAGCGGATGCCGGCGGCGCGTTTCGGAGTAGCGCTGCACCAGCGCGTTCGTGCTTGCCGTCAGGAACAGCATGCGCACGTCGTGTTCCTTGCGCAGCAAGGTGACCGTCTCAGGCACCTTGCGCAGCGATTCACGGCTGCGGATGTCAGTGGCCACGCCCAGATGCGTATAACCCTGGTCCGCCAGATAGCGCGCCAGTTCGGGGATGAACTGCGCGGGCAGGTTGTCAACGCAGTAGTAACCTGCGTCTTCGAGCACGTTCAGGGCGACCGATTTCCCTGAACCCGACATACCGGTGATGAGAATGATCCGCATGCCGCGAGGATAGCATCCCTGTGTTGCAAAGCAGCGACCAACAAAAAAGGCGACCGATGTGGCCGCCTTTTTGAGCGAGTCTAAGTGACGCTCAGCCTTTGGAGAGGCATGCTTTCTGGGCGTTCTTGTATTCGTCGCCCTTCTTGCCCTTGTTGGCCTTGGAGCAGGCTGCCATCTTTTCCTGTTGCGTCATCGGCTTGGCGGCCGCAGCCGGTTTGTCCGACAGGCAGCCTTTCATGAAGGCCTTGCGCTCGTCGCCCTTCTTGCCGGCGGCGTCCATGTTGCATTGCTTCATCTTGTCTTGCTGCGAATTCTTGGCTGCCGGGGCGGCAGCAGGTGCGGCAGCAGGTGCGGCCGGGGCGGCTGCGGGTGCGCTGGCTTGGGCGAATGCCTGGCCGGCCAGGAACGGGAGCGCCAGGGCGCAAGCGGCAATCAGTTGTTTCATCGTCGTATTCTCCTTGGTACTGTCAGAAGAGCGGGCGAAAACAAGCCGCCGCGCTCGCGATGAACGCCGCCGCGTTGTGTGCTCGGCGCATTCCCTCCCACAACGGGGCGGCCGCACGTCGGGTTGACGTTTCGCAGCGAAAACTAGGGTAAACCGGTCTGAATACGAAACTTTGTGGCGGCTTTGTTAAAGCAGGCGGCCCTGGGGCGAGTGGGATGCGGCTTCTGCCTGCATGGCGGCGCGCTGGCGGTCCATGAAGTCGCGCAACGTATCAATGCCGCGCAGACGCAGGATGGTATTGCGCACGGCGGCTTCGACCAGCACGGCCAAGTTGCGGCCGGCGGCCACCTGGATCTTCACCATGTGGATCGGCAAGCCGAGCACATCGAGGTACTGCGAATCGAGCGGCAGGCGTTCGAACTCGCCATCGTTGCGGCGCACGAGCTGGACGATCAGCTTGATCTTCATCTTCCGGCGCACCGCCGTTTCACCGAAGATCGTCTTGATGTCGAGCAGGCCCAGGCCGCGCACTTCCAGCAGATTCTGGAGCAGCGGCGGGCAGCGCCCTTCAATGAAGTCCGGCCCGAGGCGCACGAAGTCGACTGCGTCGTCGGCAACCAGGCCATGGCCGCGCGAGATCAGTTCCAGGCCCAACTCGCTTTTGCCCAGGCCCGAATCGCCCATGATCAGCACGCCCATGCCGAGGATGTCGAGGAACACCCCGTGCATCGTCACGCGGGGTGCCGAGATGCGCGACAGGTACAAGCGCAGGTGATCGATGACGGCCGCCGAGGAAATCGGCGACGTGAACAGCGGCGTGGACGAACGCGTGCAGCGCAGCTCCAGGTCGGGGGGAGGATCCACACCATCGGCTACCACCAGGAAGGGCGGCTCCAGCAAGATCAACTCACCCATCTGTCGCTTGCGGTTTTCTTCCGACAGGCGCTGGTAGTAGGTGATCTCGGGCTTGCCGAGCACCTGAATGCGATTTGGGTGGATGAGGTTCAAGTGCCCGACCAGATCCGCAGCAGACGTCGCTTCCTTGGCGAAGTCCACGTCGAACGCGCGGTCCGCGCCCTCCAGGCCAGCGACCCACGATAGCTTCAGATCAGCTGCGTTGTCGTCAAAGATCGATTGGGCGATGACGCCGGTCAGTTCCATAGCGGGGCACGGTGATGCCGACGGGGCATAGCGCGTTCGCAATCGGTTGCGCTGGCCACCGATTGCGCTGCGATCAGGGCCGCCAGTCGGTCAGTAGCTGGTGAATCGCCTCGGGCGACGGCAGGGTGGCGAGGCCTTCGCGCATGTCACGGTCGGACAGCAGCTGGGCGATTTCGGAGAGGATTTCCAGGTGTTGCTGGGTCGCCTGTTCAGGCACAAGCAAGAAGATCAGCAGCGAGACAGGCTTGCCGTCCGGCGACTCGAAAGGCACCGGTTCGGACAGGCGCATGAAAGCGGCCAGCGGTTGCTTGAGCCCCTTGATGCGGCCGTGTGGGATGGCCACGCCGGCGCCCAGCCCCGTGGAGCCGAGCGATTCGCGCGCAAACAGGTTGTCGGTGACGACTGCGCGCGCCACACCGTGGTTGTTCTCGAACAGCAGGCCGGCCTGTTCAAATACCCGCTTCTTGCTGGTTACGCTGACGTCGAGGGCAATGTTCCCGGGCGGCAGCAGTTTGGCCAAGCGATTCATGTGCAATGCGTGAAATGAGCGGCGTCCTTCTGCACCAAGATGGCGCGCGGACAATGGGGTCATTATAGACCACGTGCCGCGCGGCTTTGTGCGGCGCACCAGCGGTGCACCACGCAGGGCAGAGAAGCGAATCCCCCAGGGCTGCAATCAGCCGGTGCCGGCAATGTGCGCACGGCATCGACCCTGTTTTTGCCAGCATCGCGCCAAAAGCCGCGCCACGCCAGCATTCATACTTTCGTCAGATTTTAGCCCGACTTAAATCCGTTGCAATCGGATTCGTCACGAATGCACCACGGCATAAAAAAACCGCGCCAACTCGGGGCGCGGTTTCTGCGGTGCCGTCCTGCTATTGCTGCATCTGCACGGCCTGGAAGGCTTGGTGCTTCATGCTGTCGCGATCGTGTCCTTGCACGCGGTCCTTGTACTTGATCACTTGCCTGTCCAGTTTATCGACGAGGAGGTCGATGGCCGCATACAGATCTTCATGGTGTGATTCGACGAAGACGTCCTTACCTTTGAGGTGCAGGTTGATTTCCGCGTACTGACGCCGATCCTTCTCCTTGTGGTTATCGACCGATAGCAACACGCTGACGCCAATCACCTGATCGAAGTGCCTGATCACACGCTCCAGTTTCGTTTCCACGTACTCACGCAAAGCAGGCGTGATGTCCAGGTGGTGTCCACTGAGTTTGAAGTTCATAGCGGTTCTCCTTCTCAAGATGAGCCGCACCGGAACTGCCCGCGATGCGGCTATAAAGACTTGCGCAAATTCACTGCAGGGATCTTGAGGGCTTCGCGGTATTTGGCCACCGTCCGACGGGCCACCACGAATCCTTGTTCCCCTAACAGTTCGGCAATTCTGCTATCGGACAGAGGATTCTTCGGGTCTTCGGCTCCTACAAGTTGCTTGATGAGCGCGCGTATCGCGGTGGACGACGCGGCCCCGCCGGTTTCCGTCGATACATGGCTGCCGAAGAAGTACTTCAACTCGAACGTCCCCATCGGGGTCGCCATGTATTTGTTGGTTGTCACACGGGAGATCGTGGACTCGTGTAGACCCAGTGTATCGGCTATTTCCCGCAAAACCAAGGGGCGCATGGCGATTTCGCCGTGCGTGAAGAAGCTCTTTTGACGCTCGACAATCGCTTGCGAGACACGCAGGATCGTATCGAAGCGCTGCTGAATGTTCTTGATCAGCCAACGTGCTTCCTGCAGCTTCTGCTGCAGATTGGCGGCGCCCGATTCACCACGGCTGCTGCGAAGGATTTGCGCGTACATGTCGTTGATGCGCAGGCGCGGCATGACGTCGGGGTTCAGTTGCGCCATCCAGCCTGCGCTGGTCTTGCGCACGATCACGTCGGGCACCACGAAGTCCGCTTCGGCGCGACCGAACGCGTGACCCGGAAACGGCGCCAGTGAACGAATCAGCTCATGCGCTGCTTTGAGTGCCGGTTCGTCGACGGAGAGCGCCTTCTTCAGGCGCGTGTAGTCGCGTGCGGCGAGCAGTTCAAGATGCTGGTTGACGATGATGAGCGCCAGCGCTTTCGCGGGCGAATCGAGCCGGTGCAATTGCAGCGACAAACACTCGGAGGCTGAGCGCGCGCCGATGCCGGGCGGATCAAAGCTCTGCAGCATGCGCAACGCGGCTTGCAGTTCGTCGAGTTCGACTTCGAGTTCGGCCGGCAGATCTGCAAGGATTTCATCGAGCGTGCCCGACAGATAGCCTTCGTCGTCGAGCGACTCGATCAGGAAGATGACGAGGCCCTTGTCGCGCATCGACAGCTTGAGCGGCGCGAGTTGTTCCATGAGGAATTCGCGCATGCTTTGCTCGGCTTCGCGCAACTGTAGCGGCGCGCGGTCGTCTTCATCGGATTGCGGCTTGCGGGCGAAGTCGTCGAGGCTCCAGTCGGAGCGGTCGGAGCCGTAGTCGCTGTCGAAATCGGCGCCGCTGTCGTGGCCGTTCTCGTAGCTGTCTGGGGCGTCGCTGCTATCGCCACCGTTGGGCGCGGGCGGAGGCGACTCGGTCGGCAGCGGCGTGGCGCTGTTGCTTTGCACCGCGTTCACCGAGCCGTCCGCGCCAATGCGTGCGGAGGTGTCGAGCCACTCGTTTTCCCGCTCCAGTAGGGGGTTTTCGGTCAGGGCCTGCTCAACTTCCTGCTGCAGTTCGATGGTCGACAACTGCAGCAATCGAATCGATTGCTGCAACTGCGGCGTAAGCGCGAGATGTTGAGAGAGACGGAGCTGGAGCGACTGTTTCATGCGGGCTATTCTATGCCCAACACTCGGTCGATGGAACGGATTTTGCTTTAAGGTGCGGCTTTGCCACGTCCTTAAGGCGTAGGCGTGCAGGGTGGCTTACATCCGGAAGTTATCGCCCAGATAGACCTTGCGTACATCCTCGTTTTCGATGATCTGCTCCGGCATGCCCGCAGCGAGCACAGTGCCTTCGCTGATGATGTAGGCGTGATCGCAGATGCCCAGCGTTTCGCGCACGTTGTGATCGGTGATCAGCACGCCGATGTTGCGGTCTTTCAGGAAGCTGACGATGCGTTGGATTTCACCGACGGCGATCGGGTCGACGCCGGCAAACGGTTCATCGAGGAGGATGAAGCGCGGCGACGAGGCCAGCGCGCGCGCAATTTCCACGCGGCGACGTTCACCGCCCGAGAGCGACAGCGCGGGGTTGTCGCGCAGGTGAGCGATCTGCAAGTCGTCGAGCAAGCCGTCGAGGCGGCGATTGACTTCGTCTTGCGACAGCTTCTTGCCGTTCTGCTCCTGCAGCTCGAGCACCGCGCGGATGTTTTCCTGCACGTTGAGCTTGCGGAACACCGACGCTTCCTGCGGCAAATACGACAGGCCCATGCGTGCCCGCTGATGGATCGGCAGGCGGCTGATGTGCTCGCCGTCGAGCACGATGTCGCCAGCGTCCAGCGCCACCAGGCCGACGATCATGTAGAACGAGGTCGTCTTACCGGCGCCGTTGGGGCCGAGCAGGCCGACCACTTCGCCGCTTTTCACGTCAAGCGACACATCCTTGACCACCGTGCGCGTGCCGTAGCGCTTCTTCAGATGGCGGACGACCAGCGTGCTGGAAGTCGCGGCCTGCGGCGCTGCAGTTTTTGGGGCGAGAGTGGTGGCGGACATAAGCGAAGCAGAAAAGACAGGCGATACGGATCAGGGCTTGGCGGCCGGATTTGATGCCGGTGCGGCAGGCGTGCTCGTGCGCGGCGCGAGAACGGCGCGCACGCGGCCGGACGGGTTGGCGGCGGTGGCGTTTTCAGCGCCGCCCGAGGCCGTGTAGAACTCCTTCTGGCCGTCGTATGTGATGACCGCGCCGCGGATCTCGTCGAGTTGCGTCGCGCCTTGCAGGCGCTCCATGCGGGCGCGGGTGATCAGCTTGGAAATTTCCTGCTTGCCATCGTATTCGATGCGCTCGCCCCAGCCCTGGATGTATTCGTCGACGTTGTCGCGCTTCTGCCGAATGAACGCCAGATTGCCGGGCTTGGACGTGGCGACGGCGTAGTTGTAGCCCTCGGGGTCGGTCCGGAGATCGGCCTGGTCGGAGCGCAGCACCATGGTGCCCTTGGTCAGCACCACGTTGCCGGTCAAGTGATAGACCTGCTTCAGATCGTCGTAGCTGGCGTTGTCGGCTTCGAGCACGAGCGGCTTGTCGCGATCGGCGCGCTCGGCGTGCGCGGGCAGGGCCGGGAGCAGCAGCGCAGCGGCGATGGCGAGGCCGGCGGCACGGAGGGAATCAGTCATGGAGATCACGTCGGAGAAGGGCGCGGTCGGTGGGCGTTGTCAGGTGTCGGGGGCAGAGTTTACTGCTTCGGCGCCCCCAGCCCTTCGATTCGGCCGCGCACATTGCCCAGCAATTGTACTTGGCGCGTCACGTTGTTGAAGGTGAGGCCGTTGGCGTTCATGATCGACGGCCCCCGGTGCAGCTCGACCGGCTTGTCGGTGCGCACGATGTCGTCGTTGAGCAGCACCTGGAAGTAAGTCGAGTCGGCCGTCATCAGCGGGTCCTGGCGGGCGTCGGGCCCTTGCGCGCGGATGACCTTGGCGTTGTTGTACAGATCGATGATCGTGCCGTCGCCATTCATCTTGCCGAGATCCGCCCGGGCGGTGACCTGCGGCCGGTCGGGCGCATAGACGCGCAGCGCCGGGTACGTGACGTCGTAGGTCAGGTCGTCCTCATAGTGGTTCATGTGGACGCCGGTGAAGCGGTATTTGGTCGAGCCGGTCTCGTCCAGCGCAGTGGCCGAGATGCCGTCCATTGTGTAGTCGGCGATGTGGCGTTTGGGCTGCGTGGCGGCTTCGTCGGTTTGCGGGGTGTTGACCTGCACGAGCAGGAACGTGACGCCGCAGACGATCGCCATCAGCAGGATCGGCAGCCCGCGCAGCATGATCTGCAGCACGGAGGAGACGAGGCGTTGGGAGCGTTCGCTGGCCATGGAGTCAGGAGGGTTGCGGGGCGTGCAGCAGTTGCGCGAGCAGGGCGTCGTAGGCGCCTTGTGCCTTCAGGATCAGGTCGGCCACTTCGCGCACGGCGCCGCGTCCGCCCGTGGCCTGCGCGACATAGTGAGCGCGGCTGCGCAGCTCGGCATGGGCCTGAGCCGGGCATGCGGTAAATCCGACCATCGTCATCACCGGCAGGTCGGGCCAGTCGTCGCCCATGTAGCCGGCGTCCGTGGCCTGAAGTTGCGTGGCGGCCAGCAGGTGGGCAAATGCCTCGCGCTTGTCGGCTACGCCTTGGTACAGATGTTCGATGCCGAGTTCCCCGGCGCGCCAGGCGACGATTTCGGATTGCCGCCCGGTAATGATGGCCGACGTGACACCGGCCTGTGCCAGGAGCTTGATGCCGTGGCCGTCGAGTGTGTCGAACGCCTTGCTGATTTCTCCCTCGGGACCGACGAGCAGGCGGCCGTCGGTCAGCACGCCATCGACGTCGAACACCATCAGACGCACGCGTGCGGCGCGTTCCATTGCCTGCGGAAAGCGTGCGTCGATGTTGCTGTGGACGCTGTCGGCGGGAAACAGGGCCGGAGTGATCATCAGCGGCGTGGGCGGGTCAGATGACCTTGGCCCGCGTCAGGTCGTGGATGTGCAGCGCGCCCACCAGGAGGCCGGCGGCGTCGACCACCAGCAACTGGTTGATACGGTGCGTTTCCATGACTTCGACGGCTTCAACGGCGAGCTGGTCGGGACCGACCGAGCGCGGGTTGCGGTGCATGACCTCGTGGATGGGCACGGTGCGCCAGTCGCGCGGGGTTTCGAGCAGGCGGCGCAGGTCACCGTCGGTGAACACGCCCACGGCATGGCCTTCGGTATCGACCACGGCGGTCATCGCCATCCCCTTGCGGGTGATTTCCATCAGCGCTTGCGACAGCGGCGTGTCTTCGTTCACGCGGGGGATGGCGTCGCCGGCGCGCATGACGTCACGCACGTGCGTCAGCAGCTTGCGGCCAAGCGATCCACCCGGGTGCGAGCGGGCGAAATCTTCGGCACCGAAGCCGCGCGCGTCGAGCACGGCGACGGCCAGCGCATCGCCCAGCGCGATCTGCGCGGTGGTGCTGGCGGTGGGAGCAAGGTTCAGCGGGCAGGCTTCGACATCGACGTGGGAGTTCAGCACCACATCGGCGTGCTTGCCAAGCGAGGACTCCGGGTTGCCCGTGACGGCGATCAGCTTGGCGCCGAGCCGCTTGACCAGCGGCAGGATGGCGTTCAGCTCGGACACTTCGCCGGAATTGGAAAAGCCGATGAAAACGTCGTCGCGCGTGACCATGCCGAGGTCGCCATGGCTGGCTTCGGCCGGGTGCACGAAGAACGCCGGCGTGCCGGTCGAAGCGAGCGTCGCGGCGATCTTGCGCGCGACATGCCCCGATTTGCCCATGCCGGACACGACGACGCGCCCGGTGCAGCCGAGCACCATTTCGACCGCGCGTGCAAAGTCGGCGGACACCTGTGATTTGAGACCGAGGACGGCTTGCGCTTCGATGTCGAAGGTTTGCTGCGCCAGCGCAAGTGCTCGATCCGGATTGAAATTCGCTATCATGGCGGCGAAGTATAACAACGATTGACAGTGTCCTCGGCCGCCGGTGGCGCGTTGGGGCTTGGCTTGCGGGGAGTCGCGGAGCGTGCGGGCGCTCCGTTTTGCTGCGCCGCGGCATTCAGCTTTCCAATCACTTTTCTTCCCGTCGCCACGCCGTCTTTTTTGCCCTGCGGCGTCTCGCGTGTCGCGTTCTTCGTTTAATACCCTGGCATCGGTCTTGCAGCGCCTGCGTGCTCGCTTGCGCACGCACCGTCCTGATGCGCGGGCGCTGTCCCCGCTGTCCAACCCCTTTCGATTGGTTTTTCGCGTCGCATGCATTCGCCGCTGGAACTCGCCCTCGTGTTGTTGGCCGCTGCCGTGATCGGCGTGGTGTTGTTCCGCATGCTGCAATTGCCGCCGATGCTGGCCTACCTGGTGGTGGGCGTGCTGATCGGGCCGAAGGCGACGGGGCTGGAGTCCGATTCCGCCCAGACGCGCTATCTGGCCGAGTTCGGGGTGGTGTTCCTGATGTTCTCGATCGGGCTGGAGTTCAACCTCTCCAAGCTCCGTTCGATGCGGCGGCTGGTGCTGGGGCTGGGTGCGTCACAGGTGGTGCTGACCATCCTGCTGACGATTCCGGCTTCGATGCTGCTCTCGCACTGGTATCCGCTGTCGTGGCAGGCCGGGCTGGCGCTGGGCGGCGCGTTGGCGATGTCGTCCACGGCCATCGTCTCGAAGATGCTGGCCGAACGCTTGCAACTCGAGACCGAACACGGCCGCAACATCATCAGCGTGCTGTTGTTCCAGGATCTGGCGGTGGTGCTGCTGCTGATCGTGGTGCCGTCGCTGGGCAAGAACCCGACCGACCTGGTGCTGACGCTGTCGATTGCGGCGCTGAAGATCACCGTTGCGCTGGTGCTGATCCTGTTCCTGGGGCAGAAGCTGCTGTCGCGCTGGTTCCACCTCGTGGCGGCGCGGCGCTCGCAGGAGCTGTTCATGCTGAACCTGCTGCTTGTCACCCTCGGGATGGCGGCGCTGACAGAGCGGCTGGGCCTGTCGATGGCGCTGGGCGCGTTCCTGGCCGGCATGCTGGTGTCGGAAACGCCGTACAAGCTGCAGGTGGAAGAAGACATCAAGCCGTTCCGCGACGTGCTGCTGGGGCTGTTCTTCGTGACGGTCGGCATGCTGCTGGACCCGCGCGTGGTCTTCGAGCATTGGGCGCTGGTGCTGGGCCTGGTGCTGGCGCCGGTGCTGTTCAAGTTTGTGCTGATCGCGCTGCTGGCGCGGGCGTTCGGTTCCGGTGGCGGTGCGGCGATCCGGACGGCCTTGGGGCTGGCGCAAGCAGGTGAGTTCGGCTTCGTGCTGCTCAACCAGATCGACGGCATGAAACTGATCGACCCGCTGCTCGGCCAGGCGATCCTGGCGGCGATGCTGTTGTCGATGCTGCTGGCGCCGTTCCTGATCCAGTACAGCGACGTGATCGCCATGCGGCTGTCGCGCACGGACTGGCTGATGCAATCGCTGGCCATGACGAAGATCGCCGCGCAGAGCATCGCCACCGAGCGCCACGTCATCATCTGCGGCTACGGGCGCAGCGGCCAGAACCTTGCGCACATGGTCGAGCAGGAAGGCATCGGCTACGTCGCGCTGGATCTGGACCCCGACCGCGTGCGCGAGGCTGCAGCCGCGGGCGAGCATGTCGTCTATGGCGATGCGGCGCGGCGCGAGTCGCTGGTGGCGGCCGGTATCCACCGCGCGGCGGCGGTCGCCATTACCTATGCCGACACGGCGTCCGCATTGAAGGTGCTGCATCACGTGCAGGCCCTGGAGCCGACGCTGCCCGTGATCGTGCGCACCATCGACGATGCGGACCTCGATCGCCTGCAGCAGGCCGGCGCCACGGAGGTCGTCCCCGAGATCATCGAAGGGAGCCTGATGCTGGCCTCGCACGCGCTGGTGCTCCTGGGCGTGCCGTTGCGCCGGGTGGTGCGCCGTGCGCAGGAGATGCGCGACGCACGCTACAGCCTGCTGCGCGGCTATTTCCACGGCCAGGATGACGAAGAAGACATGCTCGAGCGCGACGCCGTGCGCCTGCATTCGGTGCCGCTGGCCAAGGGCTCGCCCGCCATCGGCCACAAACTCGGCACGATGGGGCTGGAGACGTTCAAGACGTCGGTCACCGCGATCCGGCGCCAGGGTATTCGTGCGCTCGATCCCGATCCGGATACCGTCCTGGAGCTGGGCGATATCGTTGTGCTGCGCGGCACGCCCGAAGGGCTGCAGATGGCGGAGGAGCGGCTTTCGCCGCGTTGACGCGCGCGCTTACTTGACGAGCGCTTCGAGCAGCGGCCCCCGCGAGCGACGCGGCGGCGGGGCATCGGCCAAGTTGGGCGGCAGGCCATCGAGCACCGCAGCGGCATCGAGCGAACTGATCGCCACACGGGTATCGGCGGGAATGCGCCCATCCTGCTTCAGCATCAGATACCGCAGGCAGCAGACGCGCAGGAACGACGCGAAGTTCGCCACTTCGCCGCGCCGCTCAAACAGCTCGTCATAGAGCTTGCTGATGAGCTGGGTGACCGTCAGGCCGTCGCGCTGGCCGATTTCTTCGAGCACCTCCCAGAACAGGCACTCCAGCCGCACGCTGGTCGCCACACCGTGCAGGCGGAGCGAGCGCGCGAGGCTGTCGTACGAATGGGGATTGGCGCGGATGAAGATTTCGCACATGGCCGGGCTCCGGGGCGCCCGGCGTGCGGGCAACCGGATCAGTGTAGAACCCGCGTGCCCAGGACTTCAAGAAACTGTGCCAGCCACGCCGGATGTGCCGGCCAGGCCGGCGCCGTGACCAGCTTGCCGTCGGTGTGGGCTTGGTCGACGGGGATGTCCTTGAAGGTGCCGCCTGCGGCCGTGACTTCCGGGCCACATGCGGGATAGGCGGAACACGTCTTGCCTTCCAGCACGCCCGCCGCCGACAGCAACTGGGCACCGTGGCAGATAGCGGCGACGGGTTTGTCAGCCTGGAAGAAGTGACGCACGACTTCCAGCACGCGGCCATTCAGTCGCAGGTATTCAGGCGCCCGGCCGCCGGGCACGACGAGTGCGTCGTACGCTGCCGGGTCGACATCGGCAAACGTGGCGTTGACGGTGAAGCGGTGGCCGGGCTTTTCGGAGTACGTCTGTGCGCCTTCGAAATCGTGGACGGCTGTGGCGACGGAATCGCCGGCACGCTTGTCCGGACAGACGGCATGCACCGTGTGACCGACCATCTGCAGCGCCTGGAAAGGGACCATGACTTCGTAGTCCTCGACGTAGTCGCCGACCAGCATCAGAATTTTCTTTGCCATTGCCGTGTCTCCTGTATGGTTGCGGTTTGCCCATTGTGGTTCGGTGCCATTCGGCACGGGTGGTAGCCCATTACCGCAGACCACGTTTCCCGCTTTCCCGTTTTTGCCATGAGCCAAGTCCCTCATCACCAGGCGGCGCTGCTGACGCTGTCGTCCGTTCCCGCGTCCACCGAACTCGGAGATGTGTCGCGCTACCTGCGTGACCGTATCCGCACGGTGCCGGACTGGCCGCAGGCCGGGGTGATGTTTCGCGATATCACGCCGCTGCTGCAGGACCCGAAGAGCCTGCGCGTGCTGGTGGACGTCTTCGTCCATCGCTACATGGAGCAGGGGCTGAACCTCGTGGCGGGCATCGATGCGCGTGGGTTCATCCTCGGCTCGATCGTGGCGTATGAACTGAACCTTGGCTTTGTGCCGATCCGCAAGAAGGGCAAGCTGCCGTTCAACACGGTGGCTGAGGAATACATGCTCGAATATGGCAGCGCGACGGTGGAAATCCACGCCGATGCCTGCAAGCCCGGCGACCGCGTCTTGCTGATCGACGATCTCATCGCCACCGGTGGCACCATGATGGCCGGAAAGCGCCTGCTGGAGCGGCTCGGGGCAACGGTGGTGGAAGGTGCGGCGATTGTCGACCTGCCCGAGCTGGGCGGCTCGCAACTGCTGATCGAAGGCGGTCTGCCGCTCTTCACGGTCTGCCGTTTCGACCGGCACTGAGCGGGCCGTCGGCGACCTTCGCGTGATGCACGGGCCGCATACGTTCATGTGACAAAAATATGACGCGCTGCTGCCGTGCGCAGTAGCATGACTCTTTCCATTGCCGCCGCACCCCGGGAGACGTCGATGCCCCACGTATTGCTGTTCCTGCTGACCTCGATCGCGATCACGGTGATGCCGGGCCCGGACAACCTGCAGGTGATCGCACGCGGTGCCAGCCAGGGCCGTAAGGCGGGGCTGTCAGCGGCAGCGGGGTTTGCGTCAGGCTGCCTTTTCCATACGACGCTGGCGGCGCTGGGGCTGGCGGCCGTGCTGCAATCGTCGCCTGTGGCGTTCCAGGCGATCCGCTGGCTCGGTGCGGCGTATCTGATCTGGCTGGGGATTCAGGCACTGCGCAGCAAGGGCGGCGTCGGCCTGAATCCTGCTGGACCCCAGACGGCGCCCGACCTGTGGCGTGTGTATCGCCAGAGCGTCTTCGCCAATCTGCTCAATCCGAAGGTGACGCTGTTCTTCGTGGTGTTCCTGCCGCAGTTCGTGGATGCGCAGGCGGGCCACGCAGCGCTGCAGATGTTGCTGCTGGGCGGCGTGTTCATGGCGCAGACCATCGTCGTGTTCAGCATCTACGGCTGGTGTGCGGCCGCGCTGGGCGGCTGGATGCGCCGTACGCCGCGTGCCTCGCTGTGGCTCGATCGGGTGAGCGGCTGTATTTTCATTGGGCTGGGCCTGCGCGTGGCTCTGACCAAATAAGTAAGACTGCACGGCAACAATGATCACCCTGCTTAAGCTGCTTTCCGGCGTGGCCCTGTTGGTATGGGGCACGCAGACCGTCAAGGTCGGCATGCTGCGTCTGTACGGCGCGGACTTGCGTCGCCTGCTGTCGCGCAGCGTCTCGAACCGGTTCTCCGCGCTGCTGGCCGGCATTGGCGTGACGTGCCTGGTGCAGAGCAGTAACGCGACGGCCACCATCGTCGGGGCATTCGTCGCGCAAGGGTTGATGGGCGTGTCGTCGGCGCTGGCCATTCTGCTGGGCGCCAACGTCGGCACCGCCATCATGGCGCAGGTGTTTGCACTGGACCTGTCGTGGCTGTCGCCGCTGCTGATCTTCTTTGGCGTGATCCTGCATCTGTCGCGCAAGGGCAGTGCGGTGGGGCACTTTGGGCGGGTGCTCATCGGTCTGGGGCTGATCATGATGGCGCTGGAGCTGATTTCGGTCGCGTCGAGCCCCATGGTGGAAGCCAATGCGCTGCGCGTGCTGCTGAGCTCCTTCTCGTCAGACACCGGCCTGAACATGCTGATTGGCGCGGTGCTCACGCTGCTGTGCTATTCGAGCCTGGCTGTGGTGCTGTTCTGCGCGACGCTGGCGGCGTCGGCCGCGGTGTCGGTCAAGGTGGCGTTTGCGATCGTGCTGGGCGCAAATATCGGTAGTGCCGTGGCCGCATTGGCGACCACGCCGTCATCAAGTCAAGCCGCGCGCCGGGCAACGCTCGGCAATCTGCTCTCGCGCATGCTGGGCGCCGCGCTGGCGCTGCCCTTCCTGGACACGCTGGCAGCGTGGGCGCCGCACGCGGGCGTGGCGCCGCAACACGTGGTCGTGGCGTTTCATGTGGTGTTCAACGTGGCGCTGGCGGTGCTGCTGATCGGCTTTACCGAAGCGATGGCGCGACTGTGCGCGCGCATCCTGCCGGGCGGCGCGCATATCGACGACCTGGTCGCGCCGCGCTATCTCGATCCGTCGGCGCTGGCCACGCCAACGTTGGCGCTGGGCAACGCGGCGCGCGAGGTGCTGCGCATCGGCGATCGCGTTGAACACATGCTCGACAACACGCTGCGCGTGCTCAAGACCAACGACGTGCGCCTGCTGCAAACCACGCGCGCGATCGACGACGAGGTCGATGCGCTCTACACCGCCATCAAGCTCTACCTCACGCAGCTGAGCCACGAAGCGCTGGACGCGCGCGAGGGCAAGCGCTGGGCCGACATCATCTCGCTCACCATCAACCTGGAGCACGCCGGCGACATTCTCGATCGCCTGTTGCAGGACGTGCGCGAAAAGAAGATCGCGCACAAGCTGGCCTTTTCCGAAGCCGGCATGGAAGAGCTGGAAGACATGCACGCGCGTCTGGTTACGAACCTGAAGCTGGCGCTGTCGGTGTTCCTCACCGGTGACCTGCGCAGCGCGCAGAAGCTGATGCTGGAAAAGGCGCACTTCCGCGATCTGGAGAAACGCTACTCGCGCAGTCACCTCACGCGGATCTCGGCGCAGACGGCCGAGAGCATCGAGACCAGCTCGCTGCACCTGGACATCATCAGCGATTTCAAGCGATTGAATTCGTTGTTCTGCGCAGCCGCGTATTCGGTGCTGGATGAAGCGGGGGCGCTGAACCGCAGCCGCATGAAAGACGCGGATGAGGTGGAAGCCGAGACAGCGCCAGCCAGCCACTGAAGGTGGTATTGGCGCCAAGAAAAAGCGCAGCCGAAGCTGCGCTTTTTTGTTGCCGGATGACCGCGCTTACTTCCGCTTGAGCAGCGGCGCCAGGTACTTGCCGGTAAAGCTCGCCTTGCTCTTGGCCACATCCTCCGGCGTGCCTTTGGCAATGATCTGCCCACCGCCCGCGCCGCCTTCGGGGCCCAGATCGAGCAGCCAGTCCGCCGTTTTGATCACGTCGAGGTTGTGTTCGATGATCACGATCGTATTGCCGTGGTCGCGCAGCTTGTAGATGACCTTCAGCAGCAGCTCGATATCGTGGAAGTGCAGGCCGGTGGTCGGCTCGTCCAGGATGTAGAGCGTGCGGCCCGTGTCGCGCTTCGATAGCTCCAGCGACAACTTCACGCGCTGCGCTTCACCGCCCGACAGCGTCGTCGCCGATTGCCCCAGGCGGATGTAACCGAGGCCCACATCCAGCAGCGTCTGCAGCTTGCGGCGCACCACCGGCACCGGCGCAAAGAATTCGTGCGCCTGCTCCACCGTCATCTCCAGCACTTCGGTGATGTTCTTGCCCTTGTAGAGCACTTCGAGCGTTTCGCGGTTGTAGCGCTTGCCGTGGCACACGTCGCACGGTACGTACACGTCGGGCAGGAAGTGCATCTCGACCTTCAGCACGCCGTCGCCCTGGCATGCTTCGCAGCGGCCGCCCTTGACGTTGAACGAGAAGCGGCCCGGGTCATACCCGCGCTCCTTGGCCGACGGCACGCCGGCAAACAGCTCGCGGATCGGCGTGAACAGGCCCGTGTAGGTGGCCGGGTTCGAGCGCGGCGTGCGGCCAATCGGCGACTGGTCGACGTTGATGACCTTGTCGAAATGCTCCAGCCCGTCGATGCGATCGTGCGCTGCCGGCTCCGGCGTCGAGCCATACAGATGGCGCGCCACCGCGTGGTACAGCGTGTCGTTGATCAGCGTCGACTTGCCCGAACCCGACACGCCCGTGATGCACGTCAGCAGCCCGATCGGAATATCGGCCGACACGTTCTTCAGGTTATTGCCGCTGGCGTTGATGATGCGCAGCCAGCGCTCTTCGTCCGGTGCCGTGCGCTGCTGGGGCACCTCGATGCGGCGCTTGCCCGACAAGTAGTCGCCCGTCAGCGACCCCGGCGATTGCTCCACCTGCTTGGGCGTGCCCTCGGCGATGATCTGACCGCCGTGCACGCCGGCGCCGGGGCCGATGTCGACCACGTAATCCGACGCGCGGATCATGTCTTCATCGTGCTCCACCACCAGCACCGAGTTGCCGAGATCGCGCAGGTGCTTGAGCGTGCCGATCAGCCGGTCGTTGTCGCGCTGGTGCAGGCCGATGGACGGCTCGTCGAGCACGTACATCACGCCGGTCAGCCCCGAGCCGATCTGCGACGCCAGCCGGATGCGCTGCGCCTCGCCGCCCGACAGCGTATCGGCGCTGCGCTCCAGCGACAGGTAATCGAGCCCGACGTTGTTCAGGAAGTTCAGCCGCGCGGTGATCTCCTTGACGATCTTGTCGGCAATCTCCCGCTTGGCGCCGTGCATGTTCAGCGTCAGGAAATACGTGAGCGCATCGCGCAGCGGCCAGCCGTTGATCTCGTAGATGCCGCGGGCCTGGTCGGCCTCGCCAATCTTGACGAAGCGGGCCTCGCGGCGCAGGCGGGTGCCGTGGCACTCGGGGCACGGCTGATTGTTCTGGTACTTGGCCAGCTCCTCGCGCACGGCGATGGAGTCCGTCTCTTTGTAGCGCCGCTCCAGGTTGGGAATGATCCCTTCGAACGCATGCTCGCGCACCGTGGTCTTGCCGCGCTCGTTGATGTACGTGAACGGAATCTGCTGCTTGCCCGAGCCGTGCAGCACAATTTGCTGGATTTCAGCCGGCAGGTCTTCAAACGCCACATCGATGTCGACGTCGTAGAACGCCGCCAGGCTCTGGAGCATCTGGAAATAGAACTGATTGCGGCGGTCCCAGCCCTTGATGGCGCCCGACGCCAGCGACAGATTCGGAAATGCCACCACGCGCTTCGGATCGAAGAACGTGATCTGGCCCAGGCCGTCGCAGTGCGGGCACGCGCCCATCGGGTTGTTGAACGAGAACAGCCGCGGCTCCAGCTCCTGCAGCGAATACGAGCAGATCGGGCAGGCGAACTTGGAGCTGAAGCCGTGCTCCTTGCCGGTATCCATTTCCAGCGCGACGGCGCGGCCATCGGCCAGGCGCAGCGCGGTTTCGAACGATTCGGCCAGTCGCTGCTTGAGTTCCGGGTTGACCTTCACGCGGTCGACCACGACCTCGATCGAATGCTTGTCGTTCTTCTTGAGCTTGGGCAGATTGTCGACTTCGTAGACCTTGGCCTCGGCCTCGTGCGCCGTGCCGCCGCCTGAGCGGATGCGAAAGCGCACGAAACCCTGCGCCTGCATCGCCTCAAACAGGTCGACGTGTTCGCCCTTGCGGTTGGCCACCACGGGCGCCAGGATCATGAGCTTCGTGTCGGCCGGCAGCGCCAGCACGGCATCCACCATCTGCGACACGCTTTGCGCTTCGAGCGGCTGGCCGTGATCGGGGCAGTAAGGCGTACCGGCGCGCGCATACAGCAGGCGCAGGTAGTCGTGGATTTCGGTGACGGTGCCGACCGTCGAGCGCGGGTTGTGGCTGGTGGCCTTCTGCTCGATGGAAATGGCCGGCGACAGACCTTCGATCAGGTCGACGTCGGGCTTTTCCATCAGTTGCAGAAACTGCCGGGCATACGCCGACAGCGATTCCACGTAGCGCCGCTGCCCCTCCGCATACAGCGTGTCGAACGCGAGCGACGACTTGCCCGACCCAGAAAGCCCGGTGATCACGATCAGCTGATTGCGCGGCAGATCGAGGTTGATGTTCTTCAGGTTGTGGGTACGGGCCCCACGAATCTTGATTTCGTCCATGTGCGGCTGAGTGCAGCTGAATGCGGCGTCGGGGTGCGGACCGCCTGCGGCAATCGGCGGAGGGGTGGAAAAGGGTAAGCCTGCTAATATACCGAACTTCGGTTTTGCTGGTATCTGCCCCCAGATGGGGCAATCCGTGAGACCGTTCAAGTGTTCTTGTCGCCGCTTTTTCTTCCTGGTTTTCGCGGCGGTTTCCGCACCATGTCCTCCGCTTCCCCATCCATGACTTCCGCCTCCGGCCGCATGAACGGCCTTGAGCTGCGCGCGGCCGCCTCGCTGGCCGGCATCTTCGCGCTGCGCATGTTGGGTCTGTTCATGATCATGCCGGTCTTCGCGGTGTTTGCGAAAACGCTGCCCGACGGCAACAACACCCAGCTCGTCGCCTTCGCCATCGGCGTATACGGCCTCACGCAGGCGGTGCTCTATATCCCGTACGGCTGGCTGTCGGATCGCTTCGGACGCAAGCCCGTCATCGTGACGGGGCTGGTGATTTTTGCGGTGGGCAGCCTGGTGGCGGCGTTTTCGCACAGCGTGGCGGGCATTGCCGTGGGGCGGGCTATCCAGGGCGCAGGCGCGATCTCGTCGGCGGTGATCGCCTTCGTGGCCGACCTCACGCGCGAGGAGCATCGCACCAAGGCCATGGCCATGATCGGCGGCAGCATCGGCCTGTCGTTTGCCGTCGCCATCGTGAGTGCGCCGGTCATCTTCCGCTGGGTTGGCATGCCGGGCATGTTTACGGCGATTGGCGTGCTGGCCATCGTCGCCATCGGCGTGGTGCTGTGGGTGGTGCCCAACCCGCCGCGTCCGCCCGAGCATGTGAAAGCGCCGTTCCGAGAAGTCCTGCGCAACCCTGAACTGCTGCGCCTGAACTTTGGCGTGTTCGCCCTGCACGCCACGCAGACGGCGTTGTTCGTCGTGCTGCCGCACATGCTGGAAGCCGCCGGCCTGCCGGTGGATTCGCACTGGAAGATCTACCTGCCGGTGATGGGCGTGTCGTTCGTGCTGATGGTGCCGGCCATCATTGCCGCCGAGAAGCGCGGCAAGATGAAGGCGGTGTTGCTGTCTGCCGTGGCGCTGGTGATGGTGGCGCAGCTGGCTCTGGGCGAAGTGAATCCGACGCTCGCCGCGCTGGCGATTGCGCTGCTGGTCTACTTCCTCGGCTTCAACGTGCTGGAGGCGTCGCAACCGTCGCTGGTGTCGAAATACGCGCCGGGCGTACGCAAGGGCGCGGCCATGGGCGTGTACAACACGACGCAGGCGCTGGGCCTGTTTGCGGGCGGTGCGGGCGGCGGCTGGATTCTGCTGCACGCGGGGCAGCATGCTGTATTCCTATCCTGCGCCGCACTGGCTTTTGCCTGGCTTATAATCGCCAGCCCCATGCAGATGCCGGCGTTGCGTCGGCACTAGGGTCGGCATTCAGCGCTACACTTTCAGTCGGCTTTTTTTCGTTAGCCCTTTACGGCGGCATCCCTTCAATTACCTTCGGAAACTCATCATGGCGTCCGTCAACAAAGTCATCATCGTCGGCAATCTCGGTGCCGATCCGGAAACGCGTTACATGCCCAGCGGCGACGCTGTCACCAACATTCGCGTGGCCACCACCGACCGCTACAAGGACAAGGCCAGCGGCGAAATGAAGGAAGCCACCGAGTGGCACCGCATCGCCTTCTTCGGCCGTCTCGCTGAAATTGCGGGCGAATACCTGAAGAAGGGTTCGTCGGTCTACATCGAAGGTCGTCTCAAGACCCGTCAATGGGAAAAGGACGGCCAGAAGCAATACAGCACCGAGATCGTCGCAGACCAGATGCAGATGCTCGGCGGCCGCGGTGGTGAGGGCGGCGGCAGCGGTGGTGGCGGTGGCGGCTACTCGCGTGGCGGTGAAGGCGGCGGTGGCGGTGGTTACGGCGGTGGCCGCAGCCAAGGTCAAGGCCAAGGCGGTGGCTACTCGCGCGGCGGCGAAGGCGGCGGTCAGGGCGGCGGTGCACGTCGTCAGCCGGCACCGTCGAATGGCTTTGAGGATATGGACGACGATATTCCGTTCTAAGTCCCTCTCGGCACACAACAAAAAACCCGGCAGTCCGCCAAGGACGCCGGGTTTTTTGTTGGCCTTCAGTCTGCAGGGTTGCGGCGTTCTAGTCGCTCTCACATGGCTTCTTGAAGAGATGCTTCACGCCGCATTTGGTCGCATGCGCCGCATTCTTCACGCCATGGCCGACCGTACGCGCGGCGTTGGCCGTCGCATGCCCGGCTTCCTTCGCGGCATGGCCCGTTTTTCGGGCCGCTTCCTTCGTGCCCTGCTTGATGTCTTCTTTGGTCTCGGACAAGTCGGCATGGGCCAGGGGACTGAGCAGCGCCAGCAGCAGCGCGGGGATCAAAAGCAGACGACCTTTCACGGCGGGAATCCTCACAAACAGGTTCATGCAACGGACGCGTCGAGCACCACGGCGGCGCGGCCGGTCAACAGGATGCGTGCGCCACTGCGCACGGTGAATCGGTACAGCACGTTGTTGCCGTCGCCGCCGATGCGTTCAGCTTCGACGTCGAGCGGTGCGTCGATGGTGTCGAGGCGCGGGACGTGGGCTTCAACGCTGCGCACGCTGGCAAGAAAACCGGCGCGCGGGCGTGCTTGCGCAGCATCGCACAGCGCGCCATGCACGGCCATCGCCTGAGCGGCGTATTCGATGCCGCAGACGGCAGCCAGTTGACCATGCGAACGCAGTGGGTTGGCGGCGTCACGATGGCTCGTGGCGCTGCAGTGGATGTGCGCATCGTCCCAGGCGATAACGGTGTCGAGCAGACACATCGCGCCGCTGTGCGGAATGCGCGCCGCGATCCAGTTGCGGTCGAGTGGCAGAGCCGGCTGCGCAGTTGACGTCATGGCATGCCGAAGGTGATGTCGATCTGCACGCGGGTCTCGGGCAAATACTCGAGCACCACGCGGCCAGCGCGCCGTGCGGCCAGCGCTTCAAGCAGTGGCAGCGCGCGGGCTGCGGCGTTGCCGTGCCACAGGGTTTCCAGGCCGGTATGTGCCAAAGCCGTCGGCGGCGCGTCGGTCAGCGCGACGTCAATGCGCGCGAGCGTGCGCGGGCTGGCTTCGGGCGCGAGCACCAGCGCCACTCCAAACGTGTCGGGCACGGGCCGCACCGCATTCAGCGGTTCCGGGTAGTCGCCGTCATAGGCGATCAGCAGCGTGGGCGTGGCGTCAATTGCGACCTGGCAGAGGCTGTCCAGCAGGCCGGCGGCAAAGCTGCCGTCGTACGCGCACAGCACGTTGGACGGCGCCATCGCGTGTGTGGCGATGCTCCAGTAGCCGGCGGGCGCGTTGTGCACGGAGTTGTGAAAGCGCGTGGGCGACAGTTTGCGATCGTCGCCTGCCAAGGTCTCGCAGATGGCGTTGCAGTTATGGCCGTCGCCGCCGGACGAGCTGAAGACCGTGGCCAGCGTGGCGGCATCGCGTCCGCTGGCTGCGACGGCTTCGTGGCCGACTGCGAGCGCGAGTTTGACCACCGGCCCCGTCCGACGACGTTCCACCGACGGCAGGCCGGCTGGCGGCGGCAATTCCGTCGGCGCGTGTGCGTAGGATGCGCGGCCTGCGAGCACGTCAGCCGTGTGCGGCCAATCCTGCAGGCCGGGGCCCAGCACGCCGATGCTTTCGATGAAGACGCTCAGGCCGGTCATGACGACACCCCCACATCGCCTGCGCGGGCAAAGACCAGGCTGCAATTCGTGCCGCCAAAGCCAAACGCGTTGCTCAGTACCGCGCGAACAGGTGCGGCGCGGCTGGTTGTCAGGTAGTTGACGTTCAAGGCCGGGTCGGGCTGCGTGGTGTTGATGCCGGCAGGCAGAAATTGATGGCGCAGCGCCAGCGCTGTCATCACGGCTTCCAACGCTCCGGCCGCGCCGAGCGTGTGGCCGGTCGCGCCCTTGGTCGAACTGCACGCCGTGCCGTCGAACAGCGCCTGGATGGCCCGCGCCTCCGCAGCGTCATTGCTGGGCGTGCCGGTGCCGTGCAGGTTGATGTAATCGATGTCCGTTGCGCTCAGGCCGCTGGTGGCGAGCGCTTGCGCCATGGCCGCGCGGGCGCCCAATCCTTCGGGATGCGGCGACGACATGTGATGCGCATCGCTCGATTCGCCAATGCCGAGCAGCAGGATGGCGCCGTCGTCCAGCGCGTCGTTGGCGTCGGGGGCGCGCTCCAGCAGCGCAAAGGCTGCGGCCTCGCCGATGGAGATGCCGTCCCGCGCCACATCGTACGGTCGGCAAGGTTGCCGCGACAGCAGCTCAAGCGAGTTGAATCCGTACAGCGCGGTCAGGCACAGCGAATCGACACCGCCGACCACCGCCGCATCGATCAGGCCCGCAGCCAGCATGCGCCGCGCCGAGGCAAACACCTTGGCGCCAGACGAGCACGCCGACGAAATCACCATGGCCGGCCCGCTCAGCCCAAAGTACGCGCGCACAAACGCGGCGGGCGAATAGATGTTGTGCGTCTGCGCGTAGTGAAAACTCGCCGGCAGCGCGCCCGTTTGCGGATCGCGCTGCTGGTAGGCGCGTTCGGTTTCGAGAATGCCCGACGTGCTGGTGCCGATGAATACGCCGACGCGCGTGGCGCCATGGCGGGCCTTGGCGGCTTCAACGCCTTCGGCAAAACCGTCCTGTGTGAGACCGATCTGGGCGAGCCTGTTGTTGCGGCAATCGAAATCGGCCAGATCTGCACGTACCGGCGCGGCATCGGCTCCGGGCACTTCGCCGATCCACGTGTCGAGATCAGCGCGCGGGAAGGTGCACGGCGTGAGGCCGCCACGTTGCCCGCGCAACGCGTCGAGCGTGGCGTCAAGGCCACGTCCGAGGCAGCTCGTGGCGGTGAAATGCGTGAGCAGGACGGGCTTCACGGGCAGGATGTCGCGGCGATGGTGGGGTGGGATGGTCCGGCAGACTGGCGCGCCGATTCTTAACAAATTTTATCAAATGGCCATTTGCGGACGCGTGGTCTGCGCCGGCTGGACGGGAAGGGCAGCGCGCAACGTCGTCCACTGCAATTGCGCGCGGGCGGCGGCTTCCAGCATCTTCGGCAACACGGCCAGCAGCACAGGCGCCCCCTGTGCATCGCGCGCCGCGTGGCCGTCGTGCAGCAGCAGGATGTCTCGTGGCGCGAGACCGTGCAGCAGGCGATGGGCAATGGCTTCGGCGTTGCGCGAGCGCGTGTCGAAGCCGCGGCGCGTCCAGCTCGCCAGTTGCAGGCCAAGCTGACACAGCACGGGCTCCAGAAACGGATTGCGCAGTCCGGCCGGCGCGCGGAAGAACAGCGGGCGCGTGCCGGTGATCTGCGTGAGCGTGTCCTGTGCGGCGGCAATCTCGCGTCGCAACGCGCCCGGCCCCTGCAGGGAGAACGTATGCCGATGGCGCTGACTGTGGTTTTCCACCGCGTGCCCGCGCACGACGATGGCCTCGACGCAGCGCGGGTGCCGCTGCGCCAATTCGCCGATGCAAAAGAAGGTGGCCTTGGCGCCGTATTGGTCAAGCATGTCCAGCACGCGCGGCGTGACATCGGGGTCAGGGCCGTCGTCGATGGTCAACGCGATCTGCCGCCCCGCCGTGGCGGGCAGATGCGTCCAGTTCGGGCCGAGCCAGCTGCTGCGCGGCCACAAACCGCCCGCCATCAGAACGAGATGCGAAGCGATGACGCTGCCGCCCGCCCACGGCCACGTCGATGGATCGGCCGCAACGGCAACGGCCGCACCGGCGTGCAGTGCCAGCGCGCCGTTGATCAGCGGGCTCGGCTTCCAGCGGCGGGCTGTGCCAAGCGGTGAGGTGGTTGGTGAGTTCATGCGGCGGCGTGCTGATCGTGATGGGCGCGTGGCGCCAGGATGGCGGCAAACACCAGCGCCAGCATGGCGCCCGGGCCGACGGTCAGCCCGAAGGTTTCGAGCATCGGCACGCGGGAAAACGCCAGGAGGCCGAAGCCGGCCACCGTCGCCAGGTTGGCCACCAGCAGGGACACCAGCGTCTGCGGCGCATTGGCCTGCGTGCGTTGATTGAAGAACAGCGCGTAGTT
Source organism: Ralstonia edaphi (assembly GCF_958350185.1). Classification (NCBI taxonomy): domain Bacteria; kingdom Pseudomonadati; phylum Pseudomonadota; class Betaproteobacteria; order Burkholderiales; family Burkholderiaceae; genus Ralstonia; species Ralstonia edaphi. Next base: position 285,489 of record NZ_CATWHI010000003.1, on the reverse strand, counting down.
CGAGCCCACGGCCACGATCAGCAGCATGCCGACCAGATGCAGGATGGTCAGCGGCACGCGCGCCAGCGCAAAGCCGGCCGTTACCACCAGCACCGCCGCCACCAGCGGCGCCAACGCCCGGAGCGTCCGCTGCGGTGAGCGCAGCGCCACGAGCAGCAGCAACGCGATTGCCGCAAAACCGGCGAGCGAGAGGCGAAGGTCTTCCCGCACGTAATCCACGTACAGCCGGTCGGCTTCAGCCTTCATGTCGACGAAGAGCGCGCCGGGCACGTTCGCTTGTGCGACGGCCGAGCGAATCGGGGCGGCGTCCAGGCTGGGACGATTTGTGGCGTTATTTGCCGTGGCCGGCGCGGCCGCTGGTGCACGCAGTGGCAGCATGGCGCTCCATTGGCCGGCGCGCTCGGTCAGCAGCGCGTCCACCGCCAATGCCATCGACGTGCCCTTCAGGTCTGCGCGCCGCAAAAGGGGCTGCTTGCGTGCCACATCTACATCGGCGATGAACGGGGCGAAGAGATCGGGCCTCACGCGGATCGGCTGATCTTCAACGGCGCTGCGCATGCGGGCGGCCAGCGCATCGGCGGGGGGCAGGCTTGCAAGGCGCGCTTGCTGCGTGGCATCGCTCGGCAGATAACGCGCGGGATTTTCGAAGCCGGCGAGCACGCCGTTGTCTACCAGCGGTTGCAGTTGCGCGGAGATCTTCTCGGCGCCTTCCAGCGCCGCCTGTTCCGTTGCAGCCTGAATCACCACCAGATAGCGCACATCGGGCGCACCCACGTCTGCGCGCAGGCTGGCGTCGAGCGCCTGGCTCTTCGCGGGCACGGGGCTCAGCGCGGCGAGTTCGCGGCTCCACAAGCCATCGCGGTGCAACACAAGCGCCGTACATGCGCCGATGAGCGCCGCCGCCAACAGCCAGCGCAGGCGCGGTGCGGCAGACGTCGCTCGCGTCAGCCACGTGCCCACGCGCGAGACATCACGCGTCGCTACTTCTGCACCACGCAGATGCGGCAACACGTAACGCGTCACGAGCGCGGCCGTCACCAATCCCACAATCGAATACAGCCCCAACTGCGCGAGCCCCGGAAAGCCCGAGAACAGCATCGACGCAAAGCCGCACACCGAGGTCAGCACACCCAGGCGGATGGTCGGCCAATACGTGGCAATCCATGCACGCAGGCTGTCGTTGGGAGTGGCGCCATGCAGGCGAGCGGATTGCACAAACAGGTAGATCGAATAGTCGACCGCCTCGCCGATGAGCGTGGTGCCGAACCCGAGCGTAAGCCCGTGCACCGGGCCAAACGTAAGACTGACCGCCGCCACGCCCGCCGCCACGCCGGACAGCACCGGCAGCAAGCCCAGCGCCACCGTGCGCGGCGAGCGGTACACCGTCAGCAGCAGTGCCACCACCAGCAAGAGGCTCACCGTGGAAAGCCGCTCGACGTCGCGCTTGATGGTGTCGCGTGACTCCACGGAGAACACGCCCGGGCCCGTCATCACGATGCGCGTTGACGTCGCGTTCGGCACGGTGCGGGCGGCCGCCTCAAATGCGCGGCGCACGGTATCGATGGCCTGTGCCTGCGCATCGGTGTCGGAGCCGGCTGCAGCTGTCTGCACGACCAGCACGGCGCGCCGGCCATCGCGCGATGCCCACACGCCATGCATCGACGACGGCAGCGCCGTGTTGTCGAGCTGGCCGACGAGCGCCGCCACCTCGCCGGTCGGGTCGCGCGGCAGCATGTTCTTGGCGACGAGCCCAGCCGATGAACTCAGCAGATCGAGACTTTCGCCCAGCGCAGCGTGCAGCCCTTCGGCGGAAAAGCGCTGTGGCGTGACGGCGGGGCTGAGCACATAGCGGTGGTCGAAGACGAACTGCCGGTCGCGCGCCTCGCTCACGGGCTCGCCGTTATTGACGGCACTGAACCGTGCGTCGGCACGCAGCCTGGCGGCGAGCTGTTTTGACAGCGTTGCGCGCGTGGCCGCGTCGCCGCCCTCAATGCCGACGAGGATGAGCCGCGACACGAGCCCCTCGCGCAACTGGTCGACCAGCACGCGCTGCTCCGCACTCGGCGATCGCGGCAGAAACGCCGACAAGTCCGCTGTAAAGCTGGTACGCCCGATCACGACCGCGCACAGCAGCAGGCCGGTCAACCAGACCAGCACCGCAGGCCGACGCAGGGCGTACAAGCGTTTCATGTGCGCGCCGTCTTCAGTTGCCGGGCACGCGTTGCAGGCGCATCAGCGAATGATCGCCGTCGGCCTGGCGGATGGCGACGCTGCGCAGTACATCGCGCGTGCCTTCCAGCGTGATGGTGCTGACCACCTTCTGCATGCGTGCGTCGAGCGGCGAAAGCGTGAGCGTCCAGTCATCGCCGTGGCCTGCGATGGCGACCTTGTAGATCGCTTCGAGCGCGTAGCGGTTACCGGCCAGCGTCGCGCGGATGCTCTCGATAAAGGCGCCCAGCTCGGGGTACTGCGACAGCGGCATCGTGAACTTGCGCTGGTTGCGCTCCACGGTCAGCTTGTCGCCGTCAATCACGAGGTGCTCGGGCTTCGGCGCCAGGGTGCGCTTTTCCAGATGATCGGGCGCGACGAACACGAGCTCGCCGGAGGATTCGATGGGCTGCGCCGCGATCGAGAGCGTCTTGGTTTCCGTGAACGTCGCACGCCCCGACTTGTTGCGTGCGAGGGTCGACATCAGTCGGTCGAGCGTCCAGGCGGTATCTGCGGCGTGGGCGGTCGCGGCCAACAGGCTGGCTGCGAGCATGGCCAGAAAGGCGCGGAGGAATAGGCGCGTTGCAGTCATGGCGTTGGGGTGGTCTGGCGCTCGGCCGGGGCGTGATCACGCGCGTCGGCCGCGTCGGCATCCTGCCAGAAGTCGAAGTAGTTGAACCAGTTGTAGGGCGCGATGCGGCAGTAGTGCTCAACGCGTTCCACATAGCGGGCGAGGGCGGCTTGCACGGCGGCGGTGCGGTCTTCGCGGCGCACATCGGTGAAGTCCGCCAACGGATCGAAATGTACGGCGTAGCGATTGCCGCCAAGGTGCAGCCCCGTCATGAACAGCACGGGGCGCTTCAGCATGGCCGCCATGTGCAACGGCCCCAGCGGAAACGCTGCAGGGCTGCCCAGAAAATCCATCTGCTGAACGGACGGCCCCGCGTCGCGCAGCAGCGTGCGATCGGCCAGCATGCCGACGAGCCGGTTGTCATCCAGCGCTTCGCGCACTTGCAGCATGGCGTCTACGCGGCCCAGCGGAATGACCTCCGGCGCCGCTGCCGGGTTGATGGCGGCAACCGCGGCGTTGATGTTGCGTGCGTTCTCTTCGTACATGGCGACGGCCACGCGCAGGTCCGGCACCGTGCGGCCGAGCGCCCGCACCACCTCGAAGCTGCCCAGGTGCGCGCCGAGCAGGAACGCGCCGCGCCCCTGCGCCAGCACGTCGTGCACGTGGTGCTGGCCCTGCAACCGGATGTCGAACAGATCGAAGCGGCCGCTGATCAGGTAGATGCGGTCATGGATGGTCGTGGCGAAGGTGAACATGTGGCGGAACACCTCACGCAGCGTGGCCGGCCGCCCGAGCGCGCGCTGCAGATAGTCACGCGAAGCACGCCGCGCTTGCGGCGACGCTGCGACGAAATACATCGCAATCAGCCACAGCAGGACGCGGCCAAACGGCCGCCCCAGCCGAAGAGACAGCCACGTCATCACCCGCAGCAGCGCGAGGTTGCTGCGCTCCGGACGCTCGGCCCAGTCGGTGCGCTTCATGCGGCAACGCCCTGCGGCGCCGATGCGGACAGCACGCCGCTGGCCACTTCGCGCTCGCCCGCGCGGATGGTGAAGCGCACGGCATTGCTCGCCGTCGTTTCGAACGCGAGGTCGAGCCATTCCCCGGGCGCCGCAGGGCTGAGAAACTTGGCTGAGCTGATCTTGCAGGCATCCAACGAGCGGCCCAGTGCCGCACCGATCGTGTGGAGCGCATGGTCGAGCAGCACAACCCCCGGCACGATCGGTTGACCGGGGAAATGCCCCGGCAGCGCCGGGTGATCTACGGGAATGGTGAAGCGCATGGCAGGCTTGTGCGCGTTGCGGTGCGAATGTTGTGCGACCAGTGCGGCCAGCACGTCGCGCGCCAGTTTGCCGGTCTCGTTGCGGGGCAGCGCGTCCACCAGCAGCAGCGGGCGCGGTAGAAATGCTGCATCGATGCGGTCGTGCAGCGCGCGCAGTACATCCGCTGCGCTCAGCCCCGGCGCTACAACCAGCGCCACGAGGCGCGTGACTGCCGCGCCGCCGTGCGTGCGTGGGGCGGCGGGCGTATCGTCCGGCATGTAGAACACGCCATCCTCCACACCCGGAATCGCATTGAGCTGGTGGTTCAGATACGCCAGCGACGACCGCTTGCCGGCAATGTTGATGAGGTCAGCCTTGCGCCCGTGCAGCAGAAAATGTGTCTCGTCGATCAGCTCAATCACATCTCCCATCGGCACCGCGGCTTCGACGTGGCCGCCGTAGACCCACACGGTTGGGCCGTCGTCTTCCGGCGTGCCGGGGCGCGACTCCATGCGGACATCGGGGTACAGGCGCCACGCGGTTTGCTGTGCGGCGCGGCGCGTTGCAATCTGGCCGGTTTCGGTGCTGCCGTAAATCTCCAGGAGCGGCGCGGACAAGCGCGTCTCGGCCTCCCGCGCCAGCGCCTCCGACAGCGGCGCAGTCGCCGACAGCACGAGCGATGCGCTCGGCAACGCAGGCTCCGATGCCAACAGCGCCCGCAGATGCACCGGCGAGGTCACCAGCACGCGCGGCTGCGGTACGGCTTCCAGCGCCTCCCGAATGTCCGCCGGATAGAACGGCTGCCGGTTGCTGAACGCCAAGCCGCCCTGCAGGGCCAGCAGGACCGTCACCTCAAAGCCGTACATATGCTGCGCCGGCACGGTGCCGACCAGCGTGAAAGCGCGCCCGTCGCTCAGGCCGAGGTGGTCGACTGCCGTGCGCATGCAGCGCACCAGCGCGCCCCACGTCTTGCGATGCGGCACCGGCGTACCGGTGGATCCGGACGTGAACAACACCGCCATGACCTGTGACGCGTCGATCTGCGGCACGTCGATGGGCGATGCGTCGCCGGTTAACGCGTCGGGATAACGGAAGCCCGGCAGGTCGACGGGGCATGCAGCCGCGTCGTGCAGGCAGAACACGTCCGGCGCGAATGCGGAGAGCTGACGCACCATCTGCGGCGTCAGCATGGGCGGCAGCAGGCTGACCTTGCCGGCCACCAGCGTCGCGCACAGGCCGACGGCAAAGCGGTAGCGGTCTGCGCAGGCGTTGAACACGTGGCCGCCGGGCGGCAGCATCGGGGCCAGCGCCACCACGTCGGCCAGGAACGCGCGCGCTGAAACGGGCGCGCCGTCACGCCACGCGAGCGTTTGGTCGAGCGTTGAATGAGAGACCAGCGGGTAAGTCGGCATGAAGCAAATCTTGAGGCGTGTGGGTTCAGCGGGACCGCTCTGTGGCGATGGGTGTGGCGTGCCCCGATTGCTGCGATTGCCGATAGGCGCGTACCGCATCGAACAGGCTGGAGCGCGGCTCGCCGCGCAGCACGATGCGGCGGCAGAGGTATTCCGCCACGAACATCATGCCCACCAACGGCAGCGAAAGGTAGTTCGCGAACGTCGACCACGTTACGGTCGATGCCGTGGCAAACAACACGGTGGACACGGCCGCGGTTGCGAGGAAGAACAGCGTCCATGCGAGCGTGACCTGCCGCGAGTAGCGCGCAATGCGCGGCGTGAGCGTGCCGTGCACGATGTGGGCAAAGCGCGTGCACAGCGGCTCGCGCCCCGCCACCAGCGTGCGGCCGAACACGTAGGCCATCATCAGGTTGAAGCTTGCATGTTCTGCGTACAGGCCCCAGTCGAAATGCATGGCCAGCGACGCGCGCACCATCCACAGCACTCCACAGACGAGCAGCCACAGCGGCACCAGCCATGTGCGATGCGTCGAACGTGCGGCTGCCACCAGCGCAACTGCCAGCGGCGGCACCAGCGCCATCGCAAGGCCCACGCCATGCGCGCCCGGCGTGGCTGCTGCGTAGTGCGCGCCGGCCTGATACGCCACCACGGCGCCCACGCCGGCAGCGCCGCGCGCAAAGCTGGTCAGTGGGTGCATGGCGGGACGAGGTGGCAGGAGTGGCACTGCATGGTTGTCAGTGAGCGGGCAAATCGATCATGGGGCGGGCACATTCTAGGGCCGCGGGCCTGTCTTGCCGGATCCCTTGGCGATGTGTTTGTAACCGGATGTACGGCGCTTGACAGAGCCTTCCGCGTGCCCCTTGCCGCTTTGCGGTGCCGGGCAAGCCGTTGAATCGTTTGCGTCACTTCGTGTCATCGTCGCGATATGCGGTCTTTGTCACGGTTTCGCGCTATACGGGGTGTGACCCTTCGTCTAGAATCCGCCTAGCTTAAACGACCCCCTTTCACAGGCTGGGCTGGACAAGGCAGGGGCTTCGGGCAAGGAGATCGTCGTTGGCTCTGCCGCAATCCCCACCGCATGCCGCCTGTGGTTGCAAGACCGATGAACGACCTGGAAAAAGAGCTCGCCGCGCTCATGATCGGCGAACTGAATCTCGAAGACATTCAACTCGATGCCCTGACCGCCGACACACCGCTGTATGGCGAAGGGTTCGGGCTCGATTCCATCGATATCCTCGAAGTTGCGCTGCTGATCTCCAAGAAATACGGCTTCGAGCTGCGCTCGGGCGATCCCGACAACCAGAAGATCTTCGCCTCGCTGGGCTCACTCGCGGCCTACGTGGCAGCGCACCGCACGCGATAGGCTCGCGCCAGCGCCCGACGCATTCCGCTTTCAACGTTTGGCCGGACCGACGCCATGCCGATGACCGGCGCTTCCACCACGCACCTCGTTCTGATTCCCAGCTACAACCCTGGCCCCAAGGTTGACGACACCGTACGCAGCGCGCGTGCGCAGTGGAACCCTGTCTGGGTCGTGGCAGACGGCAGCACCGACGGCAGCACCGAACGCCTGCAGGCCATGGCCGCGCAAGACCCGGGGCTGCGCGTGATCGTGCTGCCGCGCAATCGCGGCAAAGGCGTGGCCGTGCTGGCCGGGCTGGAAGCCGCTGCCTCGGCAGGCTTTTCCTACGTGCTGACCATGGACGCCGATGGTCAGCATCCCGCAGACCTCATCCCCGAATTCATGGCCGCTTCGCAGGCTGCGCCTGACGCGATGATCCTCGGCCAACCGGTGTTCGACGCGACGGCGCCGCAGATTCGCGTGCACGGCCGGCGCCTCTCCAATGGCTGCGCAGACATTGAGACCCTGTGGGCCGGTATTGGCGATACGTTGTTCGGCTTTCGCGTCTATCCGATAGCGCCGCTCGCGGAGATCATGCGTCGGCACACATGGATGCGCGGTTTCGATTTCGATCCGGAAGCGGCGGTGCGCCTATGTTGGGCGGGCGTGCGCCCGATCCGGCTGGCGGCGCCGGTGCGCTACTTCCGTGCGCACGAGGGCGGCGTCTCGCATTTCCGGTATCTGCGGGACAACGTCCTGCTCTTCGGGATGCATCTGCGCCTGACGGCGGAGGGCATGCTGCGGTTGCCGTCGATGATTGCGCGTCGGGTGCAGCGCGGCTGGTAGCTTGCGCGGCGGGATCAGACCGCTTCCGTGGCGGCCCTGGCCTGGTTCAGCAGGGTTTCGGCGGCGTGCCAGGCTTGCGACGCGGCGGACGGATCGCCGATCGCGCGGGCGTCGGCCGTGGCGCCCGACAGCAGCATCACGTAGACCCCCGCAAGTTGCCGTGCCGTCTTGGCGGGCACCACATCCCTGAGCAGCGTTTCCATCATGGCGAGCAGATCGTCGCGGTAGCGCACCGCCACGTCGGTCACCTTGGGGCAGGTGGCGCCAAACTCCGCCAGCGCGCGTTCGAACAGGCAGCCCGCAAACTCGGGGGTGCGGAACCACGTGCCGTACCAGTCGAAGATGCCCTTGAGGCGGGCGGTGGCGTCGGGCATGGGGCTGAGCTTCTCTGCAATGCTGCCCATGACGAACGTATAGCGCTGCTCCAGCACTTCCTTGATCAGATCTTCCTTGCCGGCGAAGTGGCGGTACAGCGTCATACGAGCAACGCCCGACTCATCGATGATCCAATCGACGCCCACGGGGTGAAAGCCGTGCTGGGAAAACAGCTCGCCGGCCTTGTCCACCACCTGTTGGCGCTTGCTTGCGCGCATTGCCACCTCTCTTGATTGCTGTGCCGCATCTTAGCATCGGCGCTTTGTTGCGACCTTGGGGGATCTGCCCCGAACCCGATTGGCCGCAAAGTGTTGTTGCCATGTCAGCTTTACGCTTTGATAACACAACGGCGCCGGCTTCCCGCTAAAGTAGACCGATCTATATCATGTGCCCGCACACCGTGCGGGGACGCGGAAGGGAAAGCATTGTGCGGCCGATCTGGCGGCGCCGGTTTTGCGAACGGGATCGCAAAAAACGACCGGCACTCGCCAGGCGCTCAACGGACTTTCTCTCCAATCAACAGCAACAATAAAAAGAGGGTCAGGCGAATGCGGAATCGTTTGCTGATGTTGGGGGTCGTGTCACTGCTGGCCGCGTGTGCCCAGCCGCAGCCGCCCAGCGATGTGGTGCGGGTATGCGACGACCGCGGCTGTGCCGATCGGCCGAAAGCCCAGGTGTCGTTTGACCAGGCGAATATCCCCGACGAAGATCCGCGCATGACCGCCCTCAAGGAAGTTGCCAAGCGAGAGCCGAAGGCCGCCTACGACCTGGGTCTGCGCTATTTCCGCGGCGACGGCGTCCGCCAGGACAGCTACCAGGCACTGAACTGGATGCGCGAGGCGGCCGAGCACGGCAACCTGCAGGCGCAGAAGGCGCTCGGCGCGTTCTACCTGTTCGGGCTGGAAGAGATGGGCTCCGACCCGCGCGAAGCCGAAAAATGGCTCTCGATTGCCGTGAGCCGCGGCGACAAGGAATCGAAGAAGCTGCTTGAGCAAGCCCGCGCCGCCAAGAAATCCGACGAAGACGACTACAAGTGGCGCGCGCAATGGCGCAGCACCTATTACGGCTATTGGTATTCGGGCTATCCGTACCTCGGCGTCTGGCGTCAGACGAGCTGGTACTGGTATTGAGCAGACGCCGCAGTCATCCGTTTCAAAGCGTTTCAAGGCAGTTCGGGGAGGGGGAAAGCCTGTTGCACACCTCGCACGCCTGATCAAGGGGGGCTTATTGAGTCGCAGGACGCATAAGCCGAACATCGACTCAATGTGAGCCACACAACAATATGAACACCAATCTTCTCAGCCGCACTGCCAAGGCCGCAGGCGTAGCACTGATCACCGCTTCCCTGACCGCCTGCGCAGGCGGCGGCATGGTCACTCCGGGCGGCCAGAACGCCGGCGTGAGCGGCGCCGCGGCCGGCGGCTCCAGCGTGGGCGCCGACCCGACGCTCGAGCGCTGCGCCTCGCCGCTGGGCACCATCGCCATGGACGACGGCCGCAACGCCGACTGGTACGGCCAGTTCGGCAGCGCCACCAAGGTGACGACGATCGATCCGCTGTTGCGCATGGCCGTGCAGCAATCGAACTGCTTCGTGATCACGTCGATCGGCAACCAGAAGACGGACGCGCGCCTGTCGCGCATCACCGATCTGCAGCGCAACTCCGGCGAATACCGCGCCGGCTCGAAGCAGCAGAAGGGTCAGCGCGTGGCGGCTGATTACTACATGGAGCCGCAGATCATCATCAACGACTCGCCGATCGGCGGGGTGGCAGGTGCCGTGGGCGGCCTGCTGGGCAACAGCGCCATCGCCGCGCTGGCCGGCAGCGTAAAGTCGAAGGCTTCGGTCGTGACGCTGACCCTGTTCGACGTGCGCTCGGCCGTGCAGATCGCCGCCGCCGAAGGCAGCTCGACCGCGACGAACTACGGCGCCGTGCTGGCCGGTTTTGGCGGTGGCGTGGGCGGTGGCCTGGCGGGCTTCTCGGCGACGCCGGAAGGCAAGGCCACGGTGGTCGCCTTTATCGACGCATGGAACAAGATGGTCGTCGCGCTGCGCAGCTACAAGGCGCAAGACGTCAAGGGCGGCCTGGGCCGCGGCGGTCAGCTGAAGGTCAACTGATCAGGATTGAACGGGGAAAGCACTGCGAGGGCGTTCAACGCCCCGAAGTGCGAAAGCAAAAAGCCTGCGGCGGTTGCGTCGCAGGCTTTTTGTTTTAAGGCTGGCGGCGCTCAGCGCGCGTCTTTGGGCTTGTCGCCCTTGGGCCAGTCCTTGGCGCGAGCGGCATAGTCGGGGCGGGGCTGCTGGGTAAAGAAGGCTGCCACGTCCACGGCCTCCTGCGCGGTCAGCGTGCCGCCCTGACCCAGCGGCATGTTGTGCTTCACGAAGGCCGCGGCGGTATACATGCGCGCCATGCCCGCGCCCACGTTGAACGAATCCTTGCCCCATAGCGGCGGCATCAGGTAGCCGCCTTGCGGGTTGGGCAGCCCCTGGCCCTCGACGCCATGGCAGGCAGCGCAGCGCTGGGCGTAGACGGTTTTGCCGTTGTCGCGGTTGGGCGCGAGCGCGGTGTCGATCTTTTCAAAGCCGCGCCCTGTCACGTTGGTGCCCACGGGCACGCCGCTGGAGAGCCATTTCATGTAGGCGAGGATGGCGTTCATGTCTTCGCCATCGAAGGCGATGGGCTTGCCGTTCATCGAGCGCTGGAAGCAATCATTCACGCGCTGCTGCAGCGAGATGACCGCGCCGCTGCGCGAGCGGTACTCCGGAAACGCGGCAGTCAGCCCCACCCATGGTGATGCGTAGGGCGTCGTGCCGCCATTGAGGTGGCAGCTCGTGCAGTTCAGGCCGTTGCCGACGTTGTGCGGCAGCTGGCGCTTGGTGTCGGTGAGGATCAGCTTGCCGCGCTTGATGGCGTCGCCCATGGGGCCGGCGGGGATGGTGGCTTCGTCCGGTACCGGCAGCGTCGCCGGCGTTGTTTGTGCAAATGCGGATGTGCCGATGGCCAGCGCCAATGCAGCGCCGAGTGTGCGGAGCGTCATGTTGTCCCCTGTAGGTTTGTTGTGGTTGATATGCGGCAGTGCCGCCTGGCTAGCGCTTGCGTTGCAGCCACGTGAAGACGGCCATGCCCGCCAGCATGGCGGCGACAAAGCCGACAGCCTTTGGCACGCCCGCGCCCAGCGCCACCAATGCCGGGCCCGGGCAGAAACCGGCCAGTCCCCAGCCGATGCCGAAGACGGCGCTGCCGAGCACGAGCCGCGTCGTCACGCCAGTGGCTGACGGCAACTGGATCAGCGTGCCCAGCCATGAATGGCCGCGCCGCCGCGCCACAAAAAAGGCAATCGTGCCGACGGCAATGGCTCCGGCCATCACGAACGCCAATGAAGGGTCCCACTGACCGAACAGGTCGAGAAAGCCGAGCACCTTGGCCGGATTGGCCATGCCCGACACGATGAGCCCCGCGCCAAACAGCAGGCCCGCAACGAGCGCGATCACGATGGCCATGTCAGCCTCCGACCACGTGGCGCACCACGTACACGGTCGCGATGCCGGCCGTCATGAAGGTGAGCGTGGCCACCAGCGAGCGCACCGAGCCGCGCGACAACCCGCACACGCCGTGACCGCTGGTGCAGCCGCCTGCGTAGCGCGTTCCGATGCCGACCAGGAACCCGGCCGCCAACACTTCGCCCCAACCGGCGACGATTTCCGGAACTACGGGGTGGCCGAGCAGTGCGGCAATCACCGGTGCGCCCATCAAGCCGACCAGGAAGGCGATGCGCCAGTCCATATCGCCGCGCGGGCGCAGCAGCAGCCCACCGACGATGCCGCTGATGCCGGCAATGCGGCCTGCGCCCAGCACCAGCACGGCTGCCGCCAGCCCGATGATCAGGCCGCCGACGAGGGCAGCGCCGGGAGTGAAATGTGCGAAGTCGATCGACATGGGAAAAAAGGGCGCGGGGCGGAAGACAATCTAGATTCCAATAATATATAAATTTATAGATTGTTTGTCATGTGCCGGGGCAAGTAAGGGCCAGGCCATCCGGGCGTTGCCCGATGGGGACACTCGCGCCAAAACAGGGCGGGAACCGATTGTCTGGGCAGTGCTTCCTCGCTAGGCTCGGGTTTTGCAGCGGAGGGTTGCGCGATGAGCTGGCAGAACTGGGTCGTCTCACGAATGGTGCGCAACCAGGTCAAGAAGCCGACCGAGCGGGAGCCCTTCGATCCCATCGCCACGCGCCTGCATGCCGAGAAGCGCAAGATGCCTTTGCCGGTGGAGCTGCCGCCGGACTGGCGCATCGTGCCGGCCATTGGAGCCCACGGCGATGGCCTCACCGGCGAATGGATCGAACCCGCCGATCCGGACCTGCACGACGACGCGCCGGTCGTGCTTTACCTGCATGGCGGCGGCTACTTTTTCTGCAGCCCGCGCACCCACCGCCCGATCACCATTGGGCTCGCCACGCATGCGCGGGCGCGTGTGTGCGTGCCGGACTACCGGTTGGCACCTGAACATCCCTTTCCAGCCCCGGTGGAAGATGCGCTGTTGACGTATCGCACGCTGCTGGCGCAAGGCGTCCCCCCATCGCGCATTGTCGTGGCGGGCGATTCCGCTGGCGGCGGACTGGCGTTGGCGCTCCTAGTGGCCTTGCGCGATGCGGCGGATCCGCTGCCGGCCGGCGCCGTGCTGTATTCGCCGTGGACGGATCTTGCCGCCACCGGCCAAAGCCTGATCGACAACGATGAATCCGACGTGATGTTTCGCGGCGCATGGATGGCGCACGGGGCCGCGTTGTACCTGGGTGATTCGGGCGCACCGACGGATCATCCGCTCGCCTCGCCGCTGTATGCCGATTTCACGGGCTTGCCCACGCTGCACTGCTATGTCAGCACGAGCGAAGTGCTGCGCGACGATACCCTCCGAATGGCCGAGCGCGCGCGGGCGGCCGGGGTATCCGTTTCGGTAGAAATGGGGCGGCGGCTTCCGCACGTGTGGCCGATCTTCTATCCTTTCCTTCCAGAGGCGCGCGTAGCGCTCAAACGATCGGGCGAGCAGATCAGGCGACTGGTTGCCGCCCAGCATGAGAACCGAGAACCGGTGGAACTGACACCGGCATGACCCAACCGGCGCCCCTGCGTAGCCCGGTCGGGATGCGCAAACGGGGAGCCCAGCATGCGTCGGGTGGTGGTATTGGGTGTGGTGCTGGCCGTGGCGGCCGGTGCCTGGCAGTGGAGTCGGCTGCATCGGCTGAGGCTGGCGGATGTGCGCTTTGCGCCGATCGAAAACGTCGTGGCCGCGACCGGAACAACGGGCGCCCACGCCTTCAATGCCAACAAATCGCACTGGCTCAAGGCGTGCGACCAGGCGTTGGGCCCGATGCGCGTGGAGGTGCGTGCCACCGAAACGCCGCTGTCCTTTTCCAACGACCGCTCGGTCGAGCAGCTCACTGCCGAAGCGCCACCGTACGATCGCTCAGCGCGCGTGCTGGGCAAGACGTATGCGACGCTGCTGGCGCGCTTCGACGTGACGAGCCGATACATGGCGATCGCCACGCAGCCGGCCACGACCTGCCTGCGGCCGTCCATTTCGGTGGAGCTGGTGCTGAACAATTTTCGGGTGACCGTCGCGCGCGAATTTGCGCCGGGCACGTGCGCGTACAACGCCATCCGCGAGCACGAATTGCGGCATGTGGCCGTCAACCGCGCCGTGCTGCCGCACGCTGCCGAGGTCATCCGCAAGGAGATCGAGAGCGAATACGGCGGCCGGCTCTACTTTGGAGACCCTGACCGCATTGCCGCCGATTTGCAGGCAGCGCTCACGCGCCATTGGCTGCCGCGTGCGCAATCGCTGATCGAACTGGGGCTTCAGGCGCACGAGCAGATCGATACGCCGCGTGAGCAGGAGCGCATGAGCCGCGTGTGCAACGGCGAGGTGCAGGCCGTGTTGCAGCAACTTACGCGCAGCTAGCGCTGATCGGGCAGGTTCAGGCGGCCGGGCGGTGCGCGGCGCGTGCCTGCAGTTGCGCGACAGCCTCGTCGACGATGGCTTCGGGCGGCAGCGCGATGTCGACGACGACGGCGTCGGTCGGCTCTTCCAGTGCGTCGAACTGGCTGCGCAGCAGGTTCGGGTTGAAGAAGTGGTCTTTCCGTGCAGCAAGGCGGCCTTGCAGCAGATCGAAATCGCCCTTCAGATAGACGAATTCAGCGTTGCCGGCGGGGCCGCGCAGCACGTCGCGGTAGCGCTGCTTCAGCGCAGAGCACGCCACCACCAGCGATTGCCCGTTGCTTGTCTTCTCGTCCATGTAGGCGCGGATGGATTCGAGCCACGGCTTGCGGTCGTCGTCGTTCAGGGGAATGCCGGCGTGCATCTTGGCGCGGTTGGCCTCGGAGTGGAACTCGTCGCCATCACGGAAAGCGCAGCCCAGCCGCTCGGCGATCTTCCGGCCCACCGTGGATTTGCCGCAACCCGAAACACCCATCACTACTACGATCATCGTCATTCCCTACGAGCAAGAAAGCGCAAAACATCAGGCCGGCATGTTAGCGCGTTGAAGACGACGCCCACCGATTTTTGCTGCTGCAGCGCAGCAATTGTTCCGCGTCATTGTTCGTCGGGCAACGGATTGCCAAATACGTCAACCTGCGTCAAATTGCGTTTGAAGCAGTGGTTACAAATCATTCAGAACAAGGCCCCAAAAAGGCCAACGTTGATTGGAGGAGACATCCATGGCTGGTGAGGTTTTCGACGCGCGACCGCGCAACGGTGCGTCGTATGTGGTGGGCGATACGTCGGTGCCGCTCGCACACGTGACGGTCTCGGCGTTGCTGGCCGACACGGTGCGCCGCTGCCCTGACGACGAGGCGGTGGTGTTCCGCGAGCAGAACGTGCGCTGGACGTGGCGCGCCTTTGCCGAACAGGTCGATGCGCTGGCCGCCGGCCTGCACGCGCTGGGGCTCGAGCGGGGTGACCGCATCGGCATCTGGTCGCCCAACCGCGTCGAATGGGTGCTCACGCAGTTCGCGACGGCGCGCCTCGGGCTCATCCTCGTCAACATCAACCCTGCGTATCGGCTTTCAGAGCTGGAATACGCGCTCAACAAGGTCGGCTGCAAGGCCATCGTGGCGGCCGAAGCGTTCAAGACTTCGCGCTACCTGGAAATGCTGCAGACGCTCGCGCCCGAACTGGCGACCGCGCAACCGGGCGCGTTGAACGCGGCCAAGCTGCCTGCGCTGCGCTGGGTCATCCGGATGGGCGAAGCCAATACGCCGGGCATGCTCAACTTTGCCGAGGTGATCGCGCGCGGAAAAAGCGTACCCATTGATGCGCTCGATGCCATCACGGCCACGCTCTCGCCCGACGACGCCATCAACATCCAGTTCACCAGCGGCACGACCGGCGCGCCCAAGGGCGCCACGCTCACGCATGTGAACGTCGTCAACAACGCGCGCTTCGTTGCCATGGCGATGAACCTGCGCGGCGGCGATCGGCTGTGCATTCCGGTGCCGCTGTATCACTGCTTCGGCATGGTCATGTCGGTGCTGACCTGCACGGCCACGGGCGCGTGCATGGTGTTCCCGGGCGAAGCATTCGATCCGCTGGCCACGCTGCGCACGGTGGCGGGAGAGCGCTGCACGCAACTGCACGGCGTGCCGACCATGTTCATCGCGCAGCTCGAACATCCGGACTTCAAGAGCTTTGACGTATCCACCCTGCGCGGCGGCATCATGGCCGGATCGCCGTGCCCCATCGAGGTGATGAAGCGCGTCGTGTCGGAGCTGAACCTGCGCGAGGTCACCATCGCATACGGCATGACGGAAACGAGTCCCGTCTCCTTCCAGAGCGCCGTGACCGATCCGCTCGACAAGCGCGTGACCACGGTCGGCCGCATCCAGCCGCATCTGCAGGTCAAGCTCGTGGACGGTGCGGGCGAGGTGGTGCCGGTGGGCGAGAAGGGCGAGCTGTGCACCAAGGGCTATTCGGTCATGCTCGGCTACTGGGACGACGAGGCCAAGACCGCCGACGCCATCCACGACGGCTGGATGCGCACGGGCGATCTGGCAACGTTCGATGCCGAGGGCTACTGCAACATCGTCGGCCGCGTGAAGGACATGCTGATCCGCGGTGGCGAGAACGTTTACCCGCGCGAGATCGAAGAATTCCTCTTCCGGCATCCGAAGGTGCAGGCCGTCAACGTGTTTGGCGTGCCCGACCCGAAGTACGGCGAAGAGGTCTGCGCGTGGATCGTCCTCAAGCCCGGCCAGCAGGCCACGGAAGACGAAATCCGTACGTTCTGCCAGGGCCAGATCGCGCACTACAAGATTCCGCGCTACATCCGCTTCGTCACCGAGATGCCGATGACGGTGACGGGCAAGGTGCAGAAGTTCGTCATGCGCGATCGCATGATCGAAGAGCTCAAGCTGACGGTGGCCGCCACGGCCTGAAGCGAGCTCGCAGTTTCGCAGTTGAAATGCGAACCGGTTGCGCGCGGCTTTTCGTTGCCATGACGATGCTTGCCGCGCGCAATTTTGTTTGCCTGCCCGGGGCAAGCCGCGAGGTAAAAACCGAGACACGTTTCCCGCATGCGTCTTGCTGATAGGGGGCGCTCGCAGCCGAGCGGCCGCAAGAGGCCCCCAGCTCGCGATACAAACGTCGTCGAGACACGCAACCCGACGCAACGTGCGCCACGGGATGCTCTGTCGGCGCAGGGCTGCCGCTCATGCAATGTGAGCGCCGATGCGCCGATGTATCACGCCTGAAACACCCAGCCAATCGCCTGTCTCAAACACCGGCGCTGCGCCCATCCGTCCGTGTGGTTTGCGTCTTGGCGCGAAGGTCATGCATGCCATGGCCGCCGTGCGTTCCATGGCGTTGTATCGGCGCTGCAACCGGAAGGGCCCAAACAACCCCTCAAACGTTGCACATCTCGACACGATTGCGCGGCACGGCCCGCGCTTATGTGCGCGCGTTCCGGTGAAACTTTTGCGTTTTCAATTGCTTAGAACCGCGGTGTCGGGCGGGCCCGGAAGTTGGCACCGATTATGCAAACGAGCCGCCCCGGGGTGGGTCATGTTGTTCCCACAGGCAGAGCGCGCCGGCCTGACTGGCTGCGTTTCCAGCCGTCCCTCTCACCTTTATGGAGTGCGTTATGAAGAAGACCTTACTGGCCACCGCGATCGCCATGGGATTGGGGGTCTCTGGCGTTGCATTGGCCGATATCGGGAATACGGCGTCCGGCGCGGGTGACAAGACCCAAACCAACACGTCGACCATCACCAGAACCAATACCAGCACAGACACGACGACGAACACCGCAACCACCACAACGACAACGGCAACCGACAACTCGAATCAGCACAACAACCAAAGCCAGGGCAGCAACCGCGACAACAGCGGCTGGGCCAATGCTGACGGCTATGGAACCGCCGCTGCCAACAACGGCGGCATGGCAACGGCAACATTCACCAACTCCTTCAACACCAGCAAGGCGATTGCCGTCTCCAAGCTGGACGGCACCGTCACCAACATCAGCGTGTCGGGCATCGGCAATGTCGCCACCAACAATGGCGGTTCGGCCAATGGCGGGGCTGGAGGACGTGGCGGATACGGCTACGGCGGCGCAGGGGCTGGCGGCAACGGTGGCGCGGGCGGTGCGGGCGGCAGCGGCGGCGCTGGTGGCAGCTCGGGCAGCGTGACGCATGGCAGCGCAACCAACGGCGGGGCCGTGGCGGGCAACGGCGGCAACGGTGGAGCTGCCGGCGGCGATGCGGGCGGTGGCGGTAACGGCGGCAGCTCCGGCACGCTGTCTGCCAGCCTGGGCGCGGGTCTTGGCGGCGCGGCGGGTAGCACGAGCGCAGCGGGCGGCGGTGGCGGCGGGGCAGGCGGCACGTCCAGCGCCAGCGGCGGCGATGCTAACCGTCATCGCGGCAGCGGCTCGGCCACCGGCGGCGGCAGTGCCTCGGCAGGCGGGGCAGGCGGCGCTGGAGGCGCTACCACCAGCGGCACGTCGACGGCATCGGCCGGTGCGGGCACGGGCACGAGCGCTGCCACGGGCACGAGCACGGGCGGGGCCGGAGCTGCTGGCGGCGCAGCGACCAACGTGGCAGGCAACGGCGGCGCAGGCGGCAGCGCGACCAATGGCAGCGCGACCAACGGCGCAGCGTCGTCCACAGCGGGCAATGGCGCTGTGGGCGCAGTCGGTGCGGCCGGCGGCGCAGGTGGCGTTGGCAACGGCGGCGTCGGCAACGGCGCGGTGGGTGGCACGGGCGGTGCCGGCGGCACGGTCATGGTGGACGCAGGCACGTTCAACATGTCCAACGCCATGACCAGCGTGGGCCAGTCTGCAGCAGGCGTGATGGTGGCGAACCAGAACAGCGGCTTCGCGTCCCTCATCCAGCAAAGCATCAACGTGCAGGCCAACCTGAATGTCGGCAAGTAGCCCGGTATCAGGCATGAGCGGGGAAGTGCCGCCGCGCGTGCGGTGACGTTGCACGTATGGCGGTGGAGAGGGCCGGACTGCATCCGTGGTCCGGCCCGCAGTTGGAGCGTATAGGAGACTTTCGATGCGATCCGACAGAAGAACCACAGCAGGATGGGCGGCATGGTGGTTGGCATGCGGCCTGGCAGTGTGGCCAGCGGCAGCAACGATGGCGTCGGACGATGTGCCGATCGCAGACGGTGCGCAGGTCGCCGACACGGAAGCGGTGCGTCCCCCGGTCGCCGCGGCCGTGTCGGTGCCTGGGTTCGGTCATGCGGTGGGCGCCGATCGGCTCGACAGTTATCGCGGCGGCACGCAGGATCTCTACCAGACCGTCAATGACGCGCGCCTGTCGGGCACCGTGAGCGACAACGCCGCCGTCAACGTGGCGACGGGGTCGAACATCGTGCGCGACGGCTCGTTTGCCAATGCCAGCGGGATCCCCACGGTCATCCAGAACAGCGGAGCGAACGTGCTGATCCAGAACGCCACCATCGTCAACGTGCAGTTCCGGCCTTGAGCTTGTGAAGGACGGAATGATGCGCAAGACGTTGGGTGCGGTGCTGATGGCGCTGGCGTGCGGGCCTGCGTGGGCGGGCGCGATCGACATGCTCGGCACGGGCGGCGGCACCTATGCCGTGCCGGTGACGAGCATGAAGGCCGCGCGCTACCTGCGCACCGTGCATCAGCGTTTCGACTTCAGTTGCGGGTCGGCCGCGGTGGCGACGCTGCTCACGTATCAGTACGGCTACCCGGTGAGCGAGCAGACCGTGTTCCAGGCCATGTACGAGCATGGCAATCAGGAGAAGATCCGGCGAGAAGGCTTTTCGCTGCTCGACATCAAACGCTATCTGGCCTCTCTGGGCTTTGAGGCCGACGGTTTCGAGCAGCCGCTGGATGCATTGAAGGACGCCCACTTGCCGGCCATCGTGCTGTTGACCGAGAACGGCTATCACCACTTCGTGGTGGTCAAGGGCGTGCAGGAAGGGCGCGTGCTCGTGGGCGATCCGGCCATGGGCACGCGTGCGATTCCGCGTGCGAGCTTCGAGAGCATGTGGGACAACCATTTGCTGTTCGTCGTCCACAACCGCGAGGCGGGGGCGACGTTCAACGCTTCATCGGACTGGCGCGTGGCACCGCGTGCGCCGCTGGAGGAAGGCATGGACCGCAGCGGCCTGGGAAACATCGTCGTTCCCAAGCATGGTCCGTCCGACTTCTGAATCGTGTGCGCGTGGCCCTGCGGTGGCCGGGCAGGAGGACATCATGAAGCGGTTTGGCAAGGTGGCGCGGGCTGCGGGATGGCTCGCGCTGGCTGCGGCCGGGCATGCGTATGCGGCCGGCATGGACAGCATGGACAACAATCCGGTCCATGCCTGGCACGCCGTGTCCGAAGACAAGCTCGACGACATGCGCGGCGGGTTCGATGTGCCCTCGCTCGCGGGGCTGCACATTTCGTTCGGCATCGACCGCGCGGTCTACGTCAACGGCGATCTGATGGCGAGCGCATCGGTCAACATCCCCGATGTGGCGCGCATGACGGCCACGCAGGCGCAGCAACTGGCCTCGGTGGTCAATACGGTCAACCTCGTGCAGAACGGGCCCAACAATGTCGCGCCGCCCGATGTGGCCGCCGGCGCGGCTGCAGCGGCCACGGTCATCCAGAACAGTCTGAACAACCAGACGCTGCAAGCCGTGACGACCATCAACGCAGCGGTCAACAGCCTGCCGCAGTTCCGTCAACTGAATCTTTCCAACGTGCTGCAGGGCGCCCTGGCCAACGTCGTCACCCTGCTGCACTGAGCTAGAACTGGATCGGCAGGCGCAGCGTGACGGTCAGGTCCGGCGTGTCGCGCGTGAGGCCTGCACCCACCGACAGGTTCAGCGTCATCTTGGGCGAGAGCCGGTACGAATAGCCGACCAGCAACGTGCCGAGAATGGTTCGCACCGAGCCCGGCACGCGCTGGCCGTTCTGCTTGGTCGGCGCGATGATGCTCTGGTCGTAGCCGATGGAGAACGACGCCTTCTCGTTCAGCGCCAGGCCCATGCCGAAGTTCAGGCCGATGATGTCGCCGGCCTTCACGTCGCCCAGGAACTGCTTCGAGCCGTCCACCAGGTTCAGGCTGACATCCTTGCGCTCGAAGTTGTGCAGGTAGCTGATGCTGCCGAAGAACACGGCCGGGTCCGTCGGGAACAGCCACGTCAGCCCCGGCTGTACAGCGAAGAAGCCTGAGCCCGTCGGCTGCTGCAGCGGCAGGCCGGTGCCCGTGGTATTGCTCACGCAGCGCGTCACGCAATCGGTGGTGACTTCAAATGGATCCTTGCCGGTGCGCGTCTTGAAACGCAGCCAGCCGATGTAGAACGACTTGTCGACACCGCCCGCATTGATCTGGTACCGCGCGGTCAACTCCACATCGCCGATGCCGCGGCCGTGCGAGCTGAAAGCGTTGTCCGTCGCCGTGCCGGTAAACAGCTCGCGGCTGACGGTATCGCTCGCGCTGTAGACATAGGGCACGCGCGCTTCCAGTTCCCAGCGCCGTGCCAAGCCGTAGCGCACCGCCACCG
The DNA here is from genome assembly GCF_958350185.1 of Ralstonia edaphi. Classification (NCBI taxonomy): domain Bacteria; kingdom Pseudomonadati; phylum Pseudomonadota; class Betaproteobacteria; order Burkholderiales; family Burkholderiaceae; genus Ralstonia; species Ralstonia edaphi. The sequence goes on along the minus strand of NZ_CATWHI010000003.1, from coordinate 264,441 downwards.
TGCCGGTCAGCGTGGTGGTCTTCACCTGCCGCACGTCGATCAGCCCGATCAGCAGCGCGGGGATGATGGTGTAGCCCACCAGCGCCACGCGGTCTGACGACGAATACGCCATCTGCAATGACGGCTCGACGACCACCTTGCCCGGTGGTGTCAGCGCGCTGGGCTCGTCGAAGATCTGCGCGATGCGTGGCGGTCGGTCAGGCGGCTCCGGCGGTTTGCCGACTGGCGTGGTGCCCGGCTCGTCGTTCTGCGCAATTTGAGATGCATCGCCCCCCGCGCCGGGAGCACCGGCACCGCGCACGGTATCGAGTCGGCCCTCGCTCATGCCGAGCGCGCGCCGCATGCGCCGAAGATACGCTTCCTGTTGCTGGATCGAGCGCTTGAGTTCCTGCAGGCGCGCCTGCGTATCGGCAAGCTCGCGCTGCAGCGCTTCCAGGCTGGGTGGCTTGTCGTCCACCGGCTCGTTGGTCTGTGCAAGGACCGGCCCGCCACAGAGCAGCAGGCATGCGCACGTAACCGCGTGGGTTGACCCACCTTGCGGCTTCCATGGCGTTTTCGTCATGGCATGTCCCCCGTCGAGAGCGCCCGGCCCGCTTGCGCGGACGGACCCTTCACGATTCCCCCGGGTGGCGTACTGCGGATACCACTATAGGCGAGCGAACGTGAAACGACAGGGCGTTGGCGTCCACAAAATGGACGAGGGGCGCATGCCCGTTTGGCCGATCGCCCCGGCAAGAAAAAAGGCGCCCGGAGGCGCCTCGTGTGTCTTACGCAGCGTCAGCGCTTACTGACGTGCATTGCGCAGGTTATCCGGCCACGGCGTGTTGTAGTTGGTGCGGAACGGGTTGATGTCCAACCCGCCACGCCGCGTATAGCGTGCATAGACGGCCAGTTTGACCGGCCGGCACTGACGCAGGATGTCCGTAAAGATCCGCTCCACGCATTGCTCGTGAAATTCGTTGTGCTCGCGGAACGAGATCAGGTACTTGAGCAGCGCCTCCTGGTTGATCGGCGCACCCACGTAGCGGATCTGCACGCTGCCCCAATCCGGCTGACCCGTCACCAGGCAGTTGGACTTCAGCAAGTGCGACACCAGCGTTTCTTCGACCGGGCTTTCTTCCTCGTCGGCATGCAGCAGCTCGGGCGTAGGCTGGTAGACATCCGTTTCGATGTCCAGCCGATCGAGCAGCAGGCCGTCGAGTTCGCCCATGCGTTGCCGGGCAAATTCTTCGTGCGTGACGATGCGGACCTGCACCGGCGCTCCGCACGCTTCCGACAGATCGTGGTGGATCAACTGCTGCAGCGCTTCGTGCGACGCCACCTTCGTCTGGTTGAACGAATTCAGATACAGCTTGAACGACTTCGATTCAACGATGTTGGGCGAATCGGCCGGCACGATCACGGTGCCCAGCGCCACCTGCGGCTTGCCGCGCAGGTTCAGCCACGACAGCTCGTACAGGTTCCAGAGATCCACGCCGAAGAAGGGCAGGGCCGTGCCGGCGGCAAGGCCGATCTCGTCGCGCTTGCGCTGGCGCGGAATCGGAAACAGCAGGCTCGGGTCGTATTCCGTCTTGTAGGCGGAGGTCTTACCGAGCGGCGAATGTTCGGGTTGGTTGCTCATCACAAAAACAGGCTGTAGACGGGGTTCTCGCTTTCGTCCCAATAGGTATAGCCCAGCGTGGCGAGGAACGCCTTGAACTCGCGCTTCTCGTTCTTCGGTACCTGGATGCCGACGAGGATGTTGCTCGAATCCGCGCCCTGATTCCGGTAGTGGAACAGGCTGATGTTCCAGTTCGGGCTCATGCTCGAGAGGAACTTCATCAGCGCGCCCGGCCGCTCGGGAAACTCGAAGCGGTAGAGATGCTCGTTTTCTGCCAGCGGCGAACGGCCGCCCACCATGTAGCGGATGTGCTGCTTGGCCAGTTCGTCGTTCGACAGGTCGAGCGTCGGGAAACCGTGCTTGCGGAAGTTCTCGGCAATCTTGTCGCCCTCTGCGCGCGACGCAATTTGCACGCCCACGAAGATATGCGCGGCGTCCTTGCTGGCAATGCGGTAGTTGAACTCCGTCACGTTGCGCGACCAGCCGACCAGTTCGCAGAAGCGCTTAAAGCTGCCGCGCTCTTCGGGAATCGTCACGGCAAACACGGCTTCGCGCGCCTCGCCCACTTCGGCACGCTCGGCCACGAAGCGCAGGCGGTCGAAGTTCATGTTCGCGCCGCTGGCCACGGCCACGAGCGATTCGTTCTTCAGCTTATGCGTTTCGGCATACTGCTTGAGGCCGGCCAGCGCCAGCGCACCCGAAGGCTCCAGCAGGCTGCGCGTGTCCTGGAACACGTCCTTGAGCGCGGCGCAGATGGCATCCGTATCCACGGTGATGATCTCGTCGACGAGTTCGCGCGTGAGGCGGAACGTTTCCTTGCCGACAAGCTTGACCGCCGTGCCGTCCGCAAACAGGCCCACCTCCTTCAGTTCGACGCGCTTGCCGGCGGCCACCGAGCGCGCCATCGCGTCGGAATCCACGCTTTGCACGCCGATCACCTTGACGTCCGGCCGCACGGCCTTCACGTAGGCCGCAATGCCCGAGATCAGCCCGCCACCGCCAATCGAGCAAAAGATCGCATGGATCGGCTGCGGATGCTGGCGCAGGATTTCCATGGCGATGGTGCCCTGGCCGGCAATCACTTCCGGATCGTCGAACGGGTGGACGAAGGTGTAGCCGTGCTTCTCTTGCAGCTTGGCGGCGTGGTTGTACGCGTCGGAATAGCTTTCACCGTGCAGCACGACCTCGACCCATTCGCCGCCGCGCGAGCGCACGCCGTCAATCTTCAACTGCGGCGTCGTCACCGGCATGCAGATCACGGCCTTGCATTCCATGCGCGCCGCACTGAAAGCCACGCCCTGCGCGTGGTTGCCCGCCGATGCCGTAATCACCCCGCGCTTGCGCTCGGCCGGCGTGAGCGACGCCATCTTGTTGTAGGCGCCGCGCAGCTTGAACGAGAACACCGGCTGGTCATCCTCGCGCTTGAGGTAGACGCGGTTGCCGGTGCGCGCCGACAGGTTCGGCGCGAACTTCAGCTCGGTTTCCACCGCGACGTCATAGACCTTCGCAGTCAGGATTTTCTTGAGGTAATCGATGGCCATGGTGCGGACCGGGGTTGGACGTGAACAGAGCCCGTAAGCCTATCACGCGGCGCCTGGGCCGACCGGCCCGCCTGGCCTGCCTTGCCGGACGGGCGCGCCGGTCGGTACACTGCCCCGGCCGCGTCCGGGCGGGCGCGGCGCATCATCGGCGAGAGGCCTCCATGAACACCCCGTCGTCTTCCTCCGAGCGTGCCGGACGCGCGCGCCGGGGCCGCAAAGTCTGGTCCGGAACGCAGCACGTCATTGCCTACGGCATGCCGCCGCTGGGCTGGCGCGACGTTTATCACCATGCGCTGGAGGTCAACTGGCCGACCTTCTTCGCGTTGCTGGCGACGATGTTCCTGGCGCTGAATGCGGTATTCGCGGGGCTGTATTCGCTCGGCGACGGCGCGATCGCGAACCAGTCGCCGCCCGGCTTCGTCGGCGCCTTCTTCTTCAGCGTCGAGACGCTGGCCACGGTCGGCTACGGCGACATGCACCCGCAAACGCTCTACGCCCACGTCATCGCCACGCTGGAGATCTTCATCGGCATGTCGGGCATCGCCATGGCGACGGGAATGGTGTTTGCGCGATTCTCACGCCCGCGCGCCAAGATCATGTTTGCCCGCAACGTTGTCGTGCGGCCGCTCAACGGCAAGTCCACGCTGATGCTGCGCGCCGCCAATGCGCGCCAGAACGTCATCGCCGAGGCCACCGCCCGGCTGCGCCTGATGCAGGACGAGGTCTCGCCCGAGGGCTACTCGATCTACAAGATTCACGACCTGAAGCTGGAGCGCAGCGAGCACCCGATCTTCCTGCTGGGCTGGGTGATGATGCACGTCATCGACGAGACCAGCCCGCTGCATCGCGCCACCGCAGAATCGCTCGCCGCCGGTGACGCCTTGCTGCTGCTGACCATCGAGGGCGCCGACGAGACCGCCGCGCAGACCGTGCAGGCCCGCTATTCCTGGCGGCACGACGAGATCCGCTGGAACTATCGCTATGCCGACCTCATCCGCGACGAGGGCGGCGTCACGTCGGTGGACTACGACAACTTCCACCTGATCCACCCGATCGAGACGCCCCCGCAGGCACAATGAGCGGCTTGTCCGATTCCAACGCGCAACCCCCGTGGCCCTGAACCTCGTCTGGCTCGCCTTCTTTCTCGTCGCCTTCGTCACCGCCTGCGTGCAGGTGGTGCAGGGCGACATGGAAGTCTTCTCGCGCATGTTGACCGGTATGTTCGATGCCGCGCGCACCGGCTTCGAAATCGCCATCGGCCTCACCGGCATGATGGCGCTGTGGCTCGGCATCATGCGCGTGGGCGAGCGCGCCGGCGTGGTCGATCTGTTTGCGCGGCTCGTGAACCCGGTGATGCGGCACTTGTTTCCCTCCGTGCCGGCCGGCCACCCCGCCAACGGCGCGATGATGATGAACGTGTCGGCCAACGTCCTCGGTCTGGACAACGCCGCCACGCCGCTCGGCCTCCAAGCCATGCGCGAGCTGCAGCAGATCAACCCGCAGCCGCAGCGCGCCAGCGATGCGCAACTGATGTTTGTGGTGCTCAACACGGCGGGGGTGACGCTGGTACCGACGTCCGTCATCGCGATCCGTCAGGCCATGGCCGTCAAACAGGGGCTGGTGGGTTTCAACGCGGCGGACATCTTCCTGCCGACGTTGCTGTCCACGTTCATCGGCTTCTGCGCGGGCATTGCGGCCGTGGCGTGGTACCAACGCATCAATCTGTTCAAGCCGGCGCTGCTGGCGTATTTCGGCGGCTTTGTCGCGGCGATGGGGCTGCTGTTTGCGTGGCTGCGCCAGTTTCCGCCGCAGCAGATGGCCGCGTGGATCGGCCTGATCGGCGCGGGCGCCATCCTCACCATCGTCGTGGCGTTCCTGGTCTGTGGGGCATTTCGTCGCATCAATGTGTACGAAACCTTCGTCGATGGCGCCAAGGACGGCTTCCAGGTCGCCATCGGCATCGTTCCGTACCTCGTCGCGGTGCTGGTGGGGATTGCCGTGTTTCGCGCGGCGGGGTGCATGGATGTTCTGATGCAGGGGCTTTCTGCGCTGTTTACGCACCTGGGCATCGACACGCGCTTTGTGCCGGCGCTGCCCGTGGGGCTGATGAAGACGTTGTCGGGCGCCGGCGCGCGCGGCCTGATGGTCGACGTGATGACGACCTACGGCGTCGATTCCTTCCAGGGCAAGCTGGCCGCCATCATCCAGGGCTCGACCGAGACCACGTTCTACGTGCTGGCCGTGTATTTCGGCAGCGTCGGCATCAAGGACACGCGTTACGCGCTGGCCTGCGGGCTGTGGGCCGACCTGATCGGGCTCGTCGGCGCCGTGCTTGTCGCCTACCTGTTCTTCGCCTGACCGGCTAGGGCGGCCCCCAAGCGACGCCGCGGCCGCCCGCCCTCTACAATCGATCGCATGGAACAGTGGATCGACACGCTTTTTGCCACGCTCGCCCTGCCCAAGGTCGGGCTGCCTGCCATCTTCGTCGTCAGTTTCATTTCGGCGACGCTGCTGCCGCTGGGCTCCGAGCCGGCGGTCTTTGCGTACATCAAGCTCAATCCGGACATGTTCTGGCCCGCCATCGTGGTGGCCACACTCGGCAACACGCTGGGCGGCATGGTCGACTGGTGGATGGGCTATGCGGCCAAGCTGGCGCTGGTGCGCTACCACCTGGCGCGCCGCCGCCGGCAGCACAACGCCGAGCACGCCCAGCACGTGCCGCACCCCACGCGCCACCGTGAGCCCCCGCTCGACAAGAAGTACTTCCGCTGGATGCGCCGCATCGGGCCGGTGTCGCTGCTCGTGTCGTGGCTGCCGGGCATCGGCGACCCGCTCTGCACGCTGGCCGGCTGGCTGCGCCTGAAGTTCTGGCCCAGCGTCATGTACATGGCCATCGGCAAATTCCTGCGCTATCTGGCCATGACCGCGGCGCTCATGACCCTGCCCGACGGCTTCTGGCACGGCATCCTCGGCTGGATCAAGGCTGTGATGATGTGACGTTTGCGTGGTGTTTGGCGCACTCGCAGGCCTCCGCGCTTTTCGCAAGCCATTGAAAACGCGACGCTTTTCCCGCCCATATCAGCCGCAGGGATACCGTTGCTGCAACGCATCAACGGCGCGCGTTGCAGTACAATCGCCCTTTAAAGACCGCGCGGCTCTTGTCCTCCTTGCCGCGACCTCCTCCCCAGCGGCACGCCATGAATGCCCCACTTCTGATCGACGCCAAACTCACGGCGCAGGACGCTGCGCCCCGGCTGCGCGAGATTCCCTACAACTACACCTCGTTCTCGGATCGGGAAATCGTCATCCGTCTGCTGGGCGAGTCTGCATGGCAGATCCTGGACGAACTGCGCGCCGAGCGTCGCACCGGCCGATCGGCACGCATGCTGTACGAAGTGCTGGGCGACATCTGGGTGGTTCGTCGCAACCCGTATCTGCAGGACGACCTGCTCGACAACCCGAAGCGCCGGCAGATGCTGATCGACGCACTCAATCACCGCCTGGCGGAGATCGAGAAGCGCCGTGTGGCCGACCACGATTCGCATCACGACCCCGTGGGCGACGAGCGCGCCACCAAGGTCGAGCAACTGGTCGTGCATGCCCGCCGCGCCGTCAAGGCATTCCAGGAAGAGTTCGCCCAGGTGTATGACCTGCGCCGCCGCGCCCAGAAAGTGCTCGGCCGCGTCACCGCGAAGGACAACATCAAGTTCGACGGCCTGTCGCGCGTGTCGCACGTGACCGACGCCACCGACTGGCGTGTCGAATATCCGTTCGTCGTGCTCACGCCCGATACGGAAGAAGAGATCGCCGGCATCGTCAAGGGCTGCTTCGAGCTGGGTCTGACCATCATTCCGCGCGGAGGCGGCACCGGCTACACCGGCGGCGCCGTGCCGCTCACGCCGTTCTCGGCCGTCATCAATACGGAAAAGCTGGAGCGTCTGGATGCGGTCGAGATGACCGACCTGCCGGGCGTCGACCACCCCGTGGCGACCATCTATTCGGGCGCCGGCGTGGTGACGCGTCGCGTGGCGGATGCGGCGGACAAGGCTGGTCTCGTCTTCGCTGTGGACCCGACTTCGATCGACGCGTCGTGCATCGGCGGCAACGTCGCCATGAACGCGGGCGGCAAGAAGGCCGTGCTGTGGGGCACCGCGCTGGACAACCTCGCCTGGTGGCGCATGGTTGACCCGGACGGCAACTGGCTCGAAGTCCAGCGCCTCAATCACAACCTCGGCAAGATTCACGATGCGCCGGTCGTCACCTTCGAGCTGAAGTGGTTCGACGGCAATGCGCCGGTCGGCGCCAAGCTGCTGCGCACCGAGACGCTCACCATCGAAGGCCGCAAGTTCCGCAAGGAAGGCCTCGGCAAGGACGTCACCGACAAGTTCCTGGCCGGTCTGCCCGGCGTGCAGAAGGAAGGCTGCGACGGCATCATCACCAGCGCGCGCTGGATCCTGCACCGCATGCCGAAGTCGATCCGCACCGTGTGCCTGGAGTTCTTCGGCCAGGCGCGCGATGCGATCCCGAGCATCGTCGAGATCAAGGATTATCTCGACGCCGAGACCAAGAAGCCCGGCGGCGCGATCCTCGCGGGCCTGGAGCATCTGGACGAGCGCTACCTGCGCGCGGTCGGCTACGCCACCAAGAGCAAGCGCAACGCGTTCCCGAAGATGGTGCTGATCGGTGACATCGTCGGCGACGACGATGACGCCGTGGCGCGCGCCACCTCGGAAGTAATCCGCCTGGCCAATGGCAAGAGCGGCGAAGGTTTCGTGGCCGTGAGCCCCGAGGCCCGCAAGAAGTTCTGGCTGGACCGCTCGCGCACGGCCGCGATTGCCAAGCACACCAACGCCTTCAAGATCAACGAAGACGTGGTGATCCCGCTCAATCGCATGGGCGAGTACACCGACGGCATCGAGCGCATCAATATCGAGCTGTCGATCAAGAGCAAGCTCAAGCTGACCGACGCGCTGCTCGATTTCTTTGCCGGCAGCAACTTGCCGCTGGGCCGCACCGACGACGCCAACGAAATCCCCAGCGCTGAACTGCTGGAAGACCGCGTGCAACAGGCGCAGCAACTGCTGCGCGCCACGCGTGCACGTTGGCAATATCTGCTGGACCATCTCGACACGCCTGTCACCACGGCGCGGGCGAGCCTCATCGGCCTTGGCCTGGGCTACCTTGCGCAGACCATCGACGACCGTCTAGTGAATCAGCCTGACGCCAACCTGTTCCACCTGCTGCAGGATCGGACGATCCGCGTGTCGTGGAAGTCGGAGATTCGCGCCGAGCTGCGCAAGATCTTCAACGGCGGCGAGTTCAAGCCGATCCTCGACGAGGCCCAGGCGATCCACAAGAAAGTGCTGCGCGGCCGCGTGTTCGTGGCCCTGCACATGCACGCCGGTGACGGCAACGTGCACACCAACATCCCCGTCAACTCGGATGACTACGACATGCTGCAGGACGCCCACAAGGCGGTGGCCCGCATCATGACGCTGGCGCGTTCGCTGGACGGTGTGATTTCGGGCGAGCACGGCATCGGCATCACCAAGCTGGAATTCCTGACCGACGAAGAGATCGCCGACTTCGCTGCCTACAAGCGCCGCGTCGATCCGAACGGCCGCTTCAACAAGGGCAAGCTGCTGCGCGACATCAACGACCCGCAAGGCCTGGCCGCTGATCTGCGCAACGCCTATACGCCGTCGTTCGGCCTGATGGGGCACGAGTCGATCATCATGCAGCAGAGCGACATCGGCGCCATCTCGGAGTCGATCAAGGACTGCCTGCGCTGCGGCAAGTGCAAACCGGTGTGCGCCACGCACGTGCCGCGCGCCAATCTGCTGTACAGCCCGCGCAACAAGATTCTTGCCACCTCGCTGCTCATCGAGGCCTTCCTGTACGAAGAACAGACGCGCCGCGGCGTGTCGGTCAAGCACTGGGAAGAGTTTGCCGATGTGGGCGACCATTGCACGGTCTGCCACAAGTGCGTGACGCCGTGCCCGGTCAAGATCGATTTCGGCGATGTGTCGATGAACATGCGCAACCTGCTGCGCAAGATGGGGCAGAAGAAGTTCAACCCCGGCACGGCAGCGGCGATGTTCTACCTGAACGCGACCAACCCCGAGACGATCAACCTCACCCGCAAGGTGATGTTCGACTGGGGCTACAAGGCGCAGCGTCTGGGCAACGACATCCTGAAGAAGTTCGCCAAGAAGCAGACCGCCCGGCCGCCCGCGACGGTAGGCAAGCCGCCCGTGCGCGAGCAGGTGATTCACTTCATCAACAAGAAGATGCCGGGCAACCTGCCCAAGAAGACCGCGCGCGCGTTGCTGGACATCGAGGACAACGAGATCGTCCCGATCATCCGCAATCCCAAGGCGACCACGCCCGACAGCGAGGCGGTCTTCTACTTCCCGGGCTGCGGCTCGGAGCGCCTGTTCTCGCAGGTGGGGCTGGCCACGCAGGCAATGCTGTGGCACGCCGGTGTGCAGACGGTGCTGCCGCCGGGCTACCTGTGCTGCGGGTATCCGCAGCGCGGCACGGGCCAGTTCGACAAGGCCGAGAAGATCGTCACCGACAACCGTGTGCTGTTCCACCGCGTGGCCAACACGCTCAACTACCTCGACATCAAGACTGTGGTGGTGAGCTGCGGCACCTGCTACGACCAGCTCGCGGGGTATGAATTCGACAAGATCTTCCCGGGCTGCCGGATCATCGACATTCACGAATACCTGCTGGAGAAGGGCGTGAAGATCGACGGTGTGCAGGGCACGCGGTACATGTACCACGACCCCTGCCACACCCCGATCAAGACGATGGACCCGACCAAGCTGGTCAACCAGCTGATGGGCGGCAACATCGGCGCCGATGGCCAGACTCGCGCGATCGAGAAGAATGACCGCTGCTGCGGCGAGTCGGGCACGCTGGCGATTTCGCGCCCCGACATTTCCACGCAGGTCCGCTTCCGCAAGGAAGAAGAGATGCAGAAGGGCGCCGACAAGCTGCGCAGTCTGGGCCAGACCAGCGGCCAAGGCGGCGAGGCGTTCAACGGCGACGTGAAGATCCTCACGAGCTGCCCGGCATGTCTGCAGGGCCTGTCGCGCTACACCGAAGATGTTTCGGTGCAGGCCGACTACATCGTGGTCGAGATGGCGCGTCACGTGCTCGGCGAAACCTGGCTGCAGGACTACGTCGCGCAGGCCAACGCCGGCGGCATCGAGCGGGTTCTGGTGTGACGGCTGCGACGACCGGCGAGCGCGCGCCCGGCTGCGCGTTGTGCGAGACGGACGGCGGCGAGCCCGTCTGGCGCAATGGCCGCGCGCGCGTGGTACTGGTCGAGCACGCGCGCTTTCCGGGCTTTTGCCGCGTCATCTGGAACGACCACGTGGCCGAGCAGACCGATCTGTCCGATGCCGATCGCCACTGGCTGATGGACATCGTCACCCGGGTTGAGCGCGTGCTGCGCGCCGAACTGGCGCCCGACAAGATCAACCTCGCCAGCTTCGGCAATTTCGTGCCGCATTTGCATTGGCATGTCATCCCGCGCTATCGGTGGGACACGCATTTCCCGGAAGCCGTGTGGGGCCCCGAGCAACGCGCGCCCGATACTGCGCGCATGGCCGAGATCACGGCCAAGTTGCCGGCGCTGTCGTACGCGCTGCAAGCGGCGCTGGCCGACGCCTGAGCCCCCTTCGGCGATACGGTGGGTAACGCCTGGTAACGCATCGCCCCGTCGTGCGCGGAACCCCTGTGACGCGCACGGCGTCTGATTCTCTTTCTGTTGCGCCAACGCCCTCGCCATGACGACACCGCGCACCGCCGCCACGCCCGATTCCCACAAGGATTCCATCTCCGAACTGACCGTCCACCATGGGCGGCTGAATTTGTCGGAAACCTGGCAACTGATTCGTCCGTACTGGTTTTCGGAAGATCGCCACAAGGCCTGGGGGCTGCTCGCGCTGGTGATCGCCCTGAACCTGTTTCTGGTCTACATGAACGTGCTGTTCACGGACTGGAATCGACTTTTCTACAACGCGCTCGAGCAGAAGAACTACGGCGAATTCTGGACGCAACTGGGCCGCTTTTCATGGATCGCCGCATTGCTGATCTTTGGCTCCATCATGCGGTTGTACTACTCGATGATGCTGCAGATGCGGTGGCGGACCTGGATTACCGGCAGCTTCCTCGACGACTGGCTTAGCAAGCAGGCGTTCTACCGCCTGGAGCAGACGCACAGCGCCGACAACCCCGACCAACGGATCGCCGACGACCTGCGCACGTTCACCGATGCAACGCTCACCTTGGCGCTGGGCTTCCTGAATTCGGCTGTCACGCTGGTGTCATTCTTCGGGATTCTGTGGGCGGTGTCGGGGCCGCTGGCGTTCAGCCTGGGTGGCCACGACTTTGTGATTCCCGGCTACATGGTGTGGTTTGCGCTGCTGTACTCGATCGTGGGCTCGGTGATCATCCACTTTGTGGGGCGGCCACTGATCGGGCTGTCGTTCCAGCAGGAGCGTTACGAGGCGTACTTCCGCTTCCTGCTCGTGCGCGTGCGCGAGAACAGCGAGAGCATCGCCCTGTACCGCGGCGAGCCGACCGAGAAAGCCATCCTGCGCGGCCGCTTCGAGCGCATCCGCGCCAACTGGAACCAGTTGATGGACTACACGCGGCGCCTGACCTTTGCCAGTTCCGGCTATGCGCAGTTCGCCATCATCTTCCCGTTTCTGGTGTCGGCGCCGCGCTACTTTGGCGGCACGCTGACGCTGGGCGGCATGATGCAGGTCGCCACCGCGTTCGGGCAGGTTCAGGACGCGATGTCGTGGTTTGTCACGAACTACCGCACGCTGGTCACCTGGAAGGCTTCCACCAACCGTCTGATCGAATTCCAGCGTGCCATCCGTGCCGCCGAGCGTGAAGAAGAGCACCGCGCCGGCGTGCGCGATGTCGAGGTGGAAACCGCGGCCGTACCCGCCATCGAAGCCCGTGGTCTTGCGCTGAACCTGCCGAACCGCAAGCCCGAAGACGTGCTGGTCGAGCCCTTCGACATGACGCTCGCTCGCGGTGAGCGTGTGCTTGTCAACGGTCCGTCAGGCTGCGGCAAAAGCACGCTGGTGCGCGCCGTGGCCGGTATCTGGCCCTATGGCAGCGGCCGCATCGAAGTTCCCGACGATGCCCGCGTGCTGTTCCTGCCGCAGCGCAGCTATCTGCCCTCGGGCACGCTCGCCGATGCGCTGTCATATCCGGATCTGGCCACCCAATACACCGCGGAGCGTCTGACCCAGGTGCTGATCGCTTGTCGCTTGCCGGCGCTGGCGGGCCTCCTGGACGAGGTGAGCAACTGGAGCCTGCGCCTGTCGCCCGGCGAGCAGCAGCGCCTGGCTTTTGCACGGGCTTTGCTGCAGCGCCCCGATTACCTCTTCCTCGACGAGGCCACGAGCGCACTCGACGAAGACACCGAAGCGTTCATGTACAGCCTGATGCTCGAATCGATGCCCGATGTGACCATCGTCAGCGTGGCGCACCGCAGCACCGTGGCACGATTCCACCATCGCCGCCTGCGCTACGTCCCCGAAGGCGACCCGTTGACTGCGGTAAGCTATCGGGTGGTGGAAGAGCCCGCGCACGTTGCGCTGGCCGCTTCCTGAAACATCGTTTTTCTGACTCGACGAGACGTTTTCATGGCCGGACTTTCCGCCGACACTCCGCACCCGACCGGCATCACCGTCCACACGCAATCGCGCGTGCTGGAGATCGCCTTTGCCGATGGCAAGCAGTTCAGCCTGCCGTTCGAATACCTGCGCGTGCTGTCGCCGTCGGCCGAAGTGCAGGGGCACGGGCCGGGCCAGGAAGTGCTGCAGACCGGCAAGCGTGAGGTGGGCATTGTCGGCGTCGAGCCGGTGGGCAACTACGCGATCCGGCCGCTGTTCTCCGACGGTCACGATTCCGGCATCTTCGATTGGGCCTACCTGTACCGCCTCGGCATTGAGCACGACGCGTTGTGGCAGGGCTATCTCGATCGCCTGGCTGCTGCCGGCGTCGACCGCGACGCCCCGATGGCCGAGAACGCCGGTCACGCCTGCGGCCACAGCCACTGATTCCCGATTCACTTCGCGGCGCCTGCGCGCTGCATCCGCATCCTTTTTTTGTCATGAGCCAAACCCACTTCGGATTTCAGCAGGTCGATGAGCAGGAAAAGGCCGGCAAGGTCGCCGGCGTGTTCCATTCCGTCGCGAGCAAGTACGACGTGATGAACGACCTGATGTCCGGCGGCCTGCACCGCGTGTGGAAGATGTTCACCATCGCCCAGGCAGCGGTCCGCCCGGGCTACAAGGTGCTCGACATCGCGGGCGGCACGGGTGACCTCGCCAAGGCGTTCGCCCGCCAGGCCGGCCCCACCGGCGAGGTGTGGCTGACCGACATCAACGAGTCGATGCTGCGCGTCGGCCGTGATCGCCTGCTCGATGCCGGCGTGCTCACCCCCACCGCGCTGTGCGACGCTGAGCACATTCCCTTTCCGAATGCTTACTTCGACGTGGTGACAGTGGCATTCGGCTTGCGCAACATGACGCACAAGGATCGCGCGCTCGCTGAGATGCGTCGCGTGGTGAAGCCAGGCGGCAAGGTCATGGTGCTGGAGTTCTCCAAGGTGTGGCAGCCGCTGGAGAAGGCTTACGACCTGTACTCGTTCAAGGTGCTGCCGTGGTTGGGCAGCAAAGTGGCGGGCGACCCCGAAAGCTACCGCTACTTGGCCGAATCCATCCGCATGCACCCGGATCAGGAAACGCTCAAGCAGATGATGGAACAGGCCGGATTGGACTCGGTCGAATACTTCAATCTGACAGCAGGTGTCGTGGCTCTGCACGTCGGCCGTCGCCTCTAAGTGTTTCCGTCGTTCCGCCAGATGGGCGATGCAGCGCGCTGCGGCGATATGCCACGATCCTTCACATTGAATTTCGGCATTGACGTCTTCATCTAATGGCGTCACTGCCATTGGAGAGAAGACAGCGATGAGTTTGCATTGGGGTGGAAAATTGATGGCGGGCGCGCTGGTCGCGACGCTCGCACTGGGCACGGCAATCGACGCCAACGCCAAGCGCATGGGCGGCAGCCGCAGCATCGGCAAGCAGTCGTCCACGGTGACGCAACGTCAGCAGACGCCGCCGGCCACAACGCCGTCGCCCACGCAGCAGGCCGCGCCCGCCGCGCAACCATCGCCGGCCGCACCAGCTCCGGCCGCGCCGGCCGCAAAGCCCGGACGTAACTGGGGCGGCATGCTGGGTGGCCTGGCTGCCGGCCTGGGCCTCGGTTATCTCCTGTCGAAGTTCGGTCTGGGCGCGGGCCTTGCCTCGTTGCTGTCGAACCTGATCCTGATCGCGCTTGTCGCGTTCGTGGTGATGTGGATCATCCGCAAGGTGCGCGGCAGCCGTCCGCAAGGTCCGGCCTACGCCACGGGCGGCCCGTCGCTGGGTGGCGATCGTGAGCCCTACGTGCCGCAACCTGCCGCGCCGGCCCCGCAGGCTTCTGCGCCGGCGGCCGCATCGCTGAGCACCGGCAACACGTCGGGCTTGGGCGCTGGCGCCGCAACGGCTGCACAATCGTGGAACCTGGGCGGTCCGGCCGCATCGGGCGCGCCCGCTGCCCACGCGCAACCTGCCGCGGCTGCGCCGCAGCAGCCGTGGGGCGTGCCGGCAGATTTCGACACGCAAGCGTTCCTGCGCAACGCCAAGGTCTACTTCATTCGCCTGCAGGCCGCCTGGGATGCCGGCAATCTCAACGACATCCGCGAGTTCACCACGCCGGAGATGTTCGCCGAGATCAAGATGGACCTGGCTGACCGCGGCACCTCGCCCAACAAGACCGACGTGGTCTCGGTTGAAGCCGAAATGCTGGGTATCGAAACGCAGGCCGCCGAGTACCTCGCGAGCGTCCGCTTCTCGGGCATGATTCGCGAAGAAGCCAATGCGCCCGCCCAGCCGTTTGCGGAGGTGTGGAACCTGACCAAGCCGACGCAGGGCGCGGGCGGCTGGGTGTTGGCGGGTATTCAGCAGTTGCAGTGATGCTGTAGCAACTTGAAGCGGCGCAAAACGGCTGTTTCAGCATTCCCCGTAAAATAGGGCCCGACCGTCTGGTGCGGGCCCTTTTTGTTGCCTGCCGCTAGCCCGCTTTTTGCTGCTCTCTTGCTGTTTCAGCGCACCATCACCGCATGTCTTCGACAGCCACTTCGTCTCCATTTCCGCTTGTGCTGATGCAGCCGCTGCTGCTCGCGCTCAACCATCTGCTGCGCCAGGAGCCCTGGGCGCAAGAGACGCTGCGCCCGTTTGCGGGCCGCGTGGCGCGCTTTGACCTGGCGCCGATGTCGATGACGTTGCAGGTGGACGCCGCCGGCCTGGTGACCGCTCCCGAGCCTGACGTTGAACCTGCCGTGACCGTTGTCGTGCCGCTTGCGGCCGCTGCTGCCGATTACGCCGCAGGCGGGCAGGCCGCCGTGCTCAAGCACGTGCGCATCGAGGGCGAGGCCGAATTTGCCAACGTGCTATCGACGCTGCTGCGCAACCTACGCTGGGATGCGGCGGAAGACCTCTCGCGCGTGTTTGGCGACGTGATCGCGCAGCGCATGGTGAGCGGCGCCCAGGCTGCCCGCACCGAAGCCACGCGCGTGGGCCGTTCGCTGGTGGAATCGGTGGCGTCTTACCTGACCGATGAGCAGCCCACGCTCGTGCGCCACGCGCGCCTGGCGCAGTTCGCCGCCGATGTGGCGGCGCTGCGAGATGCCGAAGCGCGTCTGGTCAAGCGGCTGGAGCGGCTCGAAAAACGCCCGCAGCCGGCCACCCGGACCGCACGTCAGGGTGAATCGGCATGACGCGCTTCTTCCGGCTGGGCAAGATCGTTTTCGTCATCCTCTATTACGGGCTGGATCAGCTTGCGTTGTCGGGCTTCAAGAGCCGCCGCATTCGCGCGCTGGTCTGGCTGCTCACGCTCGGGCGCAAGCCGAAGCTGCCCCGCGGGGTGCGCTTGCGCCTGGCGCTGGAGCAGCTTGGGCCCATCTTCGTGAAGTTCGGGCAGGTGCTGTCGACGCGCCGCGATCTGCTGCCGCCCGATGTGGCCGACGAACTCGCCAAGCTGCAGGATCGCGTGCCGCCGTTCGACCCGAAGGTGGCGGCGGCCATCGTGGAGAAATCGCTCGGCAAGCCGCTCTCGGCGCTGTTCCATCGTTTCGATCATCACCCCGTGGCGAGCGCGTCGATTGCCCAGGTGCATTTCGCTACGTTGCGCGGCGGCCCCGACGACGGCCGCGAGGTGGCCGTGAAGGTGCTGCGCCCGGGCATGCTGCCCGTGATCGACAGCGACCTCGCGCTCATGCGAGACCTCGCCACGTGGATGGAAAAGCTGTGGGCCGATGCCAAGCGCCTGAAGCCGCGCGAGGTGGTCGCCGAGTTCGACAAGTACTTGCACGACGAGCTGGACCTGATGCGCGAGGCGGCCAACGCCAGCCAACTGCGCCGCAATTTTGCCAAGTCCGACCTGCTGCTGGTGCCCGAAGTGTTCTGGGATTGGTGCACGTCTGAAGTGTTCGTGATGGAGCGCATGCACGGCATGCGGATCTCGCACACCGAAGAGCTGCGCGCTGCCGGCGTCGACATGCACAAACTCGCGCGCGACGGCGTGGAGATCTTCTTCACGCAGGTCTTTCGCGACGGCTTTTTCCACGCTGACATGCACCCCGGCAACATCCTGGTGAGCGTGGCACCCGAGACGCTGGGCCGCTATATCGCGCTGGATTTCGGCATCGTCGGGGCGCTTTCGGAGTTCGACAAGAACTACCTCGCGCAAAACTTCCTCGCGTTTTTCCAGCGCGACTACCACCGCGTGGCCGTGCTGCATATCGAGTCCGGCTGGGCGCCCGAAGAGACGCGCGTCGAAGAGCTGGAAGGCGCCATCCGTGCGTGCTGCGAGCCGTATTTCGATCGACCGCTGGGCGAGATCTCGCTCGGCCTGGTGCTGATGCGGCTGTTCCAGACCTCGCGCCGCTTCAACGTGGAAGTGCAGCCGCAGCTGGTGCTGCTGCAAAAGACGCTGCTCAACGTGGAAGGTCTTGGCCGCCAGCTCGATCCGGATCTGGACTTGTGGAAGACGGCGAAGCCCTTCCTTGAACGCTGGATGCACGAACAGATCGGCTGGCGCGGTTTTGTCGAGCGCCTGAAGGTCGAGGCGCCGCAATGGGCCAACAAGCTGCCGGACTTCCCGCGCCTGCTGCACCAGATCCTGGATCGCCGCTCCCGCGAGGACGGCACCGCGCAGACCGTCGCACTGACCGCACTGCTTGCCGAGCAAAAGCGCACGAACCGGTTGTTGTCTGCTGCGCTGTTGTTCGTCGGCGGCTTCGCCGTCGGCATCATCGCGACACATGTGCTGGCCTGGATGGGCCGTTACTGATCCGCTGTCAACTTTCGAGCGCCATGGCCGAACCGCCCGTCTTCCAATCTCGTGACGCCGCCGATCCCGCCTTCTGGGACGAGCGGTTCAGCCGCGAGCATACGCCCTGGGATGCGGCCGGCGTGCCCGTGGCCTTCCGGCAATTCTGTGAAGCGCAGCCTGCGCCGCTTTCCACGCTGATTCCCGGCTGCGGCAACGCCTACGAGGCCGGCTGGCTGGCCGAGCGCGGTTGGCCCGTCACGGCGATCGACTTTGCGCCGAGTGCCGTGGCATCGGCCAGGGCGGTGCTGGGCCCGCACGCCGACGTGGTGGAATTGGCCGATTTCTTCCGCTTTTCGCCGCCTCGGCCGGTGCAGTGGATCTACGAGCGTGCATTCCTGTGTGCGATGCCTCGGCGACTGTGGCCCGACTACGCTGACCAAGTGGCGAAACTGCTTCCGGCGGGCGGGTTGCTGGCGGGTTTCTTTGCCGTCGTGGAAGGCCGCGAGGCGGTGCCCAAGGGACCGCCGTTCGAGACCACGCAGCCCGAACTGGACGCGCTGCTGTCGCCCGCGTTTGAGCGCATCAGCGATATGCCGATCGCGGAAACGGACTCGATTCCGGTGTTCGCGGGGCGCGAGCGCTGGCAAGTCTGGCGCCGCCGCGCCGATTGAGCTGTTTTCCTGGCCAGTGTTGGTGCGAAGCAACATGGGCCCCGGTCAACAAAAAGCCTGCTGACGCCCGTTGCGGGCCGTCGCCCAAAAATCTGGCAAATGGGGCGGCATTCGTGCTGGCACCGATGCCCCGGCGCCCAGTCCCATCGCTATAATCCGGCCACTTTGCCCGGCGCCTCTGGGCCCAAACCGGGTCGCCATGGGTTTTCCAGCTTCCTTCCGCGCTGCCATGCTGATCTGGTTCGTCATTGTTTACTGGGTGATTTCCGTCGGGATCGGCCTGTGGGCTGCACTGCGCGTGCGCAATACCGCCGATTTCGCCGTGGCTGGCCGCAGCCTGCCGTTCTACGTCGTGACCGCCACGGTGTTCGCCACCTGGTTCGGCTCCGAGGCGGTGCTCGGGATTCCCGCGGAATTTCTCAAGGACGGCCTGCACGGCGTGGTGGCCGATCCGTTTGGTTCGTCCTTGTGCCTGGTGTTGGTGGGTCTGTTCTTCGCCAAGCCGCTGTACCGGATGAACCTGCTCACCATTGGCGACTTCTATCGCAACCGCTTTGGCCGCGTGGCCGAAACGCTGACCACCCTGTGCATCGTCGTGTCGTACCTCGGCTGGGTGGCGGCGCAGATGAAGGCGCTGGGCCTGGTGTTCTACACCGTGTCTGACGGCGCGGTTTCTCAGGATCTTGGGATGATGATTGGCGCGGGCAGCGTGCTCGTCTACACGCTGTTCGGCGGCATGTGGTCGGTGGCGGTGACGGACTTCATCCAGATGATCATCATCGTGATCGGCATGCTGTACATCGGCTGGGAAGTGTCGGGGCAGGCCGGCGGCGTCGGCACGGTGGTGGCGCACGCGGCGGCTTCGGGCAAGTTTTCGTTCTGGCCGGCGTTCAATCCGATCGAAATCATTGGCTTCGTGACGGCGTGGATCACGATGATGCTCGGCTCGATTCCGCAGCAGGACGTGTTCCAGCGGGTGACGTCGTCGCGCACCGAGCGCATCGCCGGCACGGCGTCGGTGCTGGGCGGCGTGCTGTACTTCATGTTTGCGTTCGTGCCGATGTTCCTGGCGTATTCCGCCACGCTCATCGACCCGCAGATGGTGGCCAAGTACATCGATACCGATTCGCAGATGATTCTGCCGAACCTGGTGCTGCAGCATGCACCCATCTTCGCGCAGGTCATGTTCTTCGGCGCGCTGCTCTCCGCCATCAAGAGCTGCGCGAGCGCAACGCTGCTCGCACCCTCCGTGACGTTTGCGGAAAACGTGTTGCGCCCGCTGCTGCCGAACATGGACGACAAGCGTTTCCTGCGCGTGATGCAGGCCGTGGTGCTGACGTTCACGATCTTGGTGACGCTGTTTGCGCTGAACTCGCATCTGTCGATCTTCCACATGGTCGAAAGCGCCTACAAGGTGACGCTGGTGGCAGCGTTTGTGCCGCTGGCCTTCGGCCTGTTCTGGAAGCGCGCGACGAAGCAGGGCGGTCTTCTGGCCATCATCTTCGGTCTGGCGGCGTGGATCTGGTGCGAGGTCTTCCTGTCGGATGCGATGCTTCCGCCACAATTGGTGGGCCTCTTGGCCAGCTTCGGCGCCATGGTCCTGGGCTCGCTCGGCCCGCAGTGGATCGAGAACCGCGCGCCGACCACGAAGGCGGCTACGCAAGCCTGAGCGTCTCGTTGCGGGCGTGCGCGGTGTGCCACTTTGTCGCGCATCGCCATCGGCCGCTCCGAATCTGCGGTCGGGAATTCCCTCAAAAGGGTTTATAATTCAAGGCTTTGCGCGCCAGCACTTGTACGGCGCGCAGTTGCCCCAATCTTTCGCGAGCCCGTGCGTATTTCCCGCACCGCGTTCGCGGCCTGCACGGGCAACCAATCGCTTTCTTGTCATTTGTTTGTTCCTGGGTGAGGACACCATGCCGATCTATGCTTATCGATGCGACGCCTGCGGCCACGCCAAAGATGTGCTGCAGAAGATGAGCGACGCCCCGCTGACGGATTGCCCCGCATGCGGCGCGCCGGCGTTCAAGAAGCAGCTCACTGCTGCCGGCTTCCAGCTCAAGGGTTCGGGCTGGTATGTGACCGATTTCCGCGGCGGTTCGGGCGGCGCATCGGCTGCGGCGCCCGCAACCGGTACGGCGGCCAAGGCGGATGCCGCTGCGCCCGCAGCCGCTGCACCGGCCTCGTCGTCGGACAGTGCGTCGTCCAGTGCGAGCACGCCGGCCGCGTCCGGTGGTTGCGGCACGTCGTGCGCTTGCCACTGATCGCATCGCTCACCTCTCGGTCCATCGCCCCATGAAACAGAAAACCAGCGCACTCAAGACATGGTTCCTGACCGGTCTTCTGGTGCTTGTCCCGCTTGCGATCACGCTGTGGGTGCTGTCGCTCATCATCGGCACGATGGACCAGAGCCTGGCGCTGCTGCCCTCGGCATGGCAGCCGGATCAGCTGTTTGGCCGGCGCATTCCCGGCGTTGGCGCGATTCTCACGCTGGCGTTCATCCTGATCGTCGGGGTGCTGGCGCACAACTTCATCGGCCAGAAGCTGGTGACGTGGTGGGAAGCGCTGGTGGGCCGCATTCCCGTGGTCGGCCCGATCTATTCGAGCGTGAAGCAGGTGTCCGACACGCTGCTGTCGTCCAACGGCAATGCGTTCCGCAAGGCGCTGCTGGTGCAGTATCCGCGTGAAGGCTCCTGGACGATCGCCTTCCTGACCGGCCGCCCCGGCGGTGATGTCGAGAACCACCTGCAAGGCGAGTACGTCAGTGTGTACGTGCCGACCACGCCGAACCCGACGTCGGGCTTCTTCCTGATGATGCCCAAGGCCGACACCATCGAGCTGGACATGACGGTGGACGCGGCGCTCAAGTACATCGTGTCGATGGGTGTGGTGGCGCCTGAAGCGCTGCCGCGCCGCATGGACCCCCCCGATGCCTCTCAACAGACGGAGGACCGGTCGCCGGCTCAAGGGCCGCGCGACCCTTCGAATCCGACCGCGCTGCCTGCAGAGGGCGGCGCCATCGCGGCACCCTGAGCCGGCGACGGAACGAAGTCGAATCGACGCCGGCCCCCCCCCAATCAACTTTCACGCGCGACGCTGTAGTGGCGGCGCGCTTCGCGGAAAACCACAACATGCAAATGCGTACTCAATACTGCGGTCAGGTCACCGAACAACTGCTCGGCCAGAGCGTTACGCTGTCGGGCTGGGCCCATCGTCGTCGTGACCACGGTGGCGTGATCTTCATCGATCTGCGCGACCGTGAAGGCCTGGTGCAGGTCGTCTGCGACCCGGACCGCCCGGAGATGTTCAAGGTGGCCGAAGGCGTGCGCAACGAGTTCTGCCTGCAGGTGAAGGGCGTTGTGCGCGCCCGCCCGGAAGGCACCACCAACGCCAACCTGACCAGCGGCAAGGTCGAAGTGCTGTGCCACGAGCTGACGGTGCTCAACGCCTCCGTCACGCCGCCGTTCCAGCTGGACGACGACAACCTGTCGGAAACCACGCGCCTGACGCACCGCGTGCTGGACCTGCGCCGCCCGCAGATGCAGTACAACCTGCGCCTGCGCTACAAGGTCGCGATGGAAGTGCGCAAGTACCTGGACGACAAGGGCTTCATCGACATCGAAACGCCGATGCTGACCAAGAGCACGCCCGAAGGCGCGCGCGACTACCTGGTGCCGTCGCGCGTGAACGCCGGCCAGTTCTTCGCGCTGCCGCAGTCGCCGCAGCTCTTCAAGCAGATGCTGATGGTGTCGGGCTTCGACCGTTACTACCAGATCACCAAGTGCTTCCGCGACGAAGACCTGCGTGCCGACCGCCAGCCCGAATTCACCCAGATCGACTGCGAAACGTCGTTCCTGACGGAGCAGGAGATTCGCGACCTGTTTGAAGAAATGATCCGCATGGTGTTCAAGAACACCATGTCGGTCGAGCTGGACGCCAAGTTCCCGGTGATGGAGTTCCGCGAGGCGATGGCCCGCTTCGGTTCGGACAAGCCCGACCTGCGCGTCAAGCTGGAATTCACCGAACTGACCGACGCCATGAAGGACGTCGACTTCAAGGTGTTCTCGGGCCCTGCCAACGCTGAAGGCGGCCGCGTCGTGGCACTGCGCGTGCCGGGCGGTGCTTCGCTGTCGCGTGGCGATATCGACGCGTACACGAAGTTCGTCGAAATCTACGGTGCCAAGGGCCTGGCCTGGATCAAGGTCAACGAAGTAGCCAAGGGCCGCGACGGCCTGCAATCGCCGATCGTGAAGAACCTGCACGACGCGGCGATCGCCGAGATCCTCAAGCGCAGCGGCGCACAGGACGGCGACATCCTGTTCTTCGGTGCCGACCGCGCCAAGGTCGTCAACGACGCGATGGGTGCGCTGCGCCTGAAGGTCGGCCATTCGGACTTCGCCAAGAACACCGGCCTGTTCGAAGACGCCTGGAAGCCGCTGTGGGTGATCGACTTCCCGATGTTCGAGTACGACGAGGAAGACGCGCGCTGGGTGGCCATGCACCACCCGTTCACGAGCCCGAAGGACGAGCACCTGGAATACCTGGAAACGGATCCGGGCAAGTGCATCGCCAAGGCTTACGACATGGTGCTCAACGGCTGGGAAATCGGCGGCGGCTCGGTGCGGATCTATCGCGAAGAAGTGCAGAGCAAGGTGTTCCGTGCGCTGAAGATCAACGATGAGGAAGCGCGTGCCAAGTTCGGCTTCCTGCTCGATGCACTGCAGTATGGCGCGCCCCCGCACGGCGGTATCGCGTTCGGTCTGGACCGCGTCGTCACGATGATGGCCGGTGCGGATTCGATTCGCGACGTGATCGCCTTCCCGAAGACGCAGCGTGCGCAGGATCTGCTTACGCAGGCACCGAGCCCGGTCGACGAAAAGCAACTGCGCGAACTGCACATCCGCCTGCGCGCCGCCGAGGCCAAGGTCGCTGCGCCGACGGCAGCAACGACTGCCTAAGCACCCGCGCTGACGCTCCACGACAAACCGCGCCGCCTGACAAGGGCGGCGCGGTTTGTTTTTGGGCGCCTTCCATTGGGAACATTGGCTGCTAAACCGAATCTTTCGTTTCTGTCACGTTGGGTGACAACGAAGGAGGAGTGTTTAGATGGACTACATCGACTTTGCGCGCACATGGGTCGTCGCCCACGCGGAGTTCCTGCTGACGTGGCTGATCGCCGCGCTGGTGGTGATACTGCTGGCGTGGATCGAGATTCGCCGTGCCACCCGGCGCGCCGCCATCGCGATGACCGAAGCTGTGGCCACCACGGTTGCGGCCTGCGTGCCCGAAATTGCAGCAGCGGCGCAGAGCGCACATCCCGGCGGCCCCGCATCGGCGACGTCTCCGGGGTTGGCTGAGGCGATGCGCGCACTGGGTCACCTTGCAGCGGAGCGGATGCGTTGGCTGCACGCGGTCGCCAACCTGCGTTTGCCTGAGGCGGCATTGCCGCCAGCCGCACCCGGCATGCCGGTGCATCCGCTCGTCTACGACACACCGCGTCCGCTGGCTGAAGCTCACTTGGCGGCAGAACTCCGCTTTGCGGAGCACGCGCGCGTTTTGCAGGCCGAACGCCGAGCACTGCAAGCGCTGGAAGCCGCCGAGCGTGAGGGCACCAGCGAACTGCACCGCATCGAGCGCGAAACCTCGGCCATCGTTGAGCGCTTCGACCAGGCCAACGCGCAATCGGAGCAGACCGATGTGCAGCGCTTCCTGATTCAGAAATTCAACACGCTGGGCAATCGCGAACGCGAGTTGACCACGCAGCTCACTGGGCTGCGCCAGCAACTCGGCGAGCGTACGGAGGCGTTGTGGGCGCAGTCGCTGCGCGCGGCCGATGACTATGCTGCGATGCTCGATCCGCTGCTCGCTGTGGCCCGCCGCGAGCTGGGTCACGAAACCGAGACGGGTGAGGCGGCGCTGTGGCTCGCCCGCACGCGCTCGGGTCTGGGGCCGCTGCGCGCTGCCTGATCGCTGCCACGGCATGGCAGCGCGAGGAGCGTCACGGTGGCACGCTTCTGGCTGCGGTAAGCTATTGCCTTGCAGCGCGATCGCGCCGTCATCGAAGCACGCAGCAACCCACGCCCATGCCGCACAAGATTCCCGTCTCCGTTCTCGTCGTCATTCACACGCCCGATTTGCATGTGTTGGTGATGGAGCGGGCAGATCATCCGGGTTTCTGGCAATCCGTGACGGGCAGTTGCGACGCACTTGACGAACCCTTGGTCGATACGGCCGCCCGGGAGGTGCTGGAAGAAACCGGCATCGACGCGGCCCAGCATCATCTGATCGACTGGGGCCACCACATCGAATACGAAATCTACCCACACTGGCGGCATCGCTACGCGCCGGGCATCACGCGCAACACCGAGCATTGGTTCGGCCTGCTGGTGAGCGGCAAGGTGCCGGTGCGGATGTCCCCGCGCGAGCATGTGCAGGCCGAGTGGTTGCCTCACCGAGAGGCCGCCGCGCGGTGCTTCTCGCGCAGCAATGCCGAGGCCATCCTGCAGCTGCCCGAACGCCTCGCTGCCTATCATGCTCGTCAGGCGGCGCTGACAAAGGACCAGGCCTGACATGCTCCGTTTGCGCGTTGCCACCTACAACATCCACAAGGGCGTGACAGGCATCGCCCGGCGCGTGCGCGTGCATGACGTGCGGCAGGGCCTGCATACGATGGACGCCGACATCGTCTTCCTGCAGGAAGTACAGGACCGCAACGACCGCCTGGTCGCCGCCGAGCTGTTCGATCCGAACTACACGCAGCTGCGCTACCTGGCCACCGACGTCTATCCGCACACGGTCTATGGCCGCAACGCCGTCTACGAGCACGGCCATCACGGCAACGCCATCCTGTCGCGGTTTCCGATCCTGCTGTCCGAAAATCTCGATATCTCCGACCACCGTTTCGAACAGCGCGGCCTGCTGCACGCCGTGACCGATCTCGGCTTTGGCGAGGTGCATTTGCTCTGCGCACACTTCGGCTTGTTTGCACGCAGCCGGCAGCGGCAGGCGGAGGCACTCGTCGACCGCGTGCGTTCCGTCGTGCCACCCGATGCGCCGCTTGTGGTGGCGGGTGACTTCAACGATTGGAACAACCGCCTCGATCGCATGATTTGCCAGGCGCTTGGTGCGACCGAAGTGGCCGACAAGGCTGCCGATGCCCGCCCGGTCCGCACCTTCCCGAGCCACATGCCATGGTTGCGGCTGGACCGCATCTACGTACGCGGTTTCGATATCGAACGTGCGCACGCGCTGACCGGCCGCGAATGGGCTCAGCGCTCCGACCACGTGCCCCTGCTGGCTGAATTGGCACATCCATGAAGGTCGTGCGCGATGCAGGGCCGCTGCGCTCCGAGTGGCGGCGGGGTAAGCCCCTGCCGGGCAATGACGTCGACCTGCTGTGCGGCGGCGCCGAGTTTTTCCCCGCATTGATCGAAGCCATCGATGCCGCGCAACGCCGCGTCGCACTCGAAACCTACATCTACACTGACGACGCCACCGCCCACAGCGTGACCGAAGCGCTCGCCCGCGCAGCACAGCGCGGTGTGGATGTTCACCTGACCATCGACGGTTTCGGCACCGGCCTGCTCCCCGCCAACATTGCCGCGATGCTGGAAGCAGCGGGTGTGCGTCTGCGCATCTATCGTCCGGTACGCGGTTTCCGCCTGCAGCGCCGCCACCTGCGACGGCTGCATCGCAAGATCGCCGTCATCGATGACGACGTGGCCTTCGTGGGCGGCATCAATATCATTGACGACCTGAATCACGCGCCGTTTCGTGACGCCGCGCTGGGCCCGCGTTACGACTTCGCGGTGCGGGTGCGCGGGCCGCTGGTCGCGCAGATAGCGCTGACCGTTGACCGGCTCTGGTGGCAGATGGGCGTGCGCGCCGGTATGCGCGAGGTGGGCGTCACGGGCGTCGCCGCTGAGTTTCCGGTGATGACGGATACCCCGCGGCCACGGCATCGCGGCGCCTCGGGGCGAGAAAGTGAACGCGCGCCCGGAACCGTGTTGGCTTCGCTGGTGCTGCGTGACAACGTCCGCAACCGTCGCGCGATCGAACGCGAATATCTGCGCGCGCTGGGCGCGGCGCGGCACGAGGTGATCATCGCCAACGCGTACTTCCTGCCGGGCGTGCGTTTCATGCGTGCACTGGCTGCATGCCGACAGCGCGGTGTGCGCGTGCGGCTGTTGCTGCAGGGTCAGGTCGAATACCGGTTGCAGCACTACGCAACGCGCTCGCTGTATCACATGCTGCTGCGCGACAACGTCGAGATCTACGAATACACCGCCAGCTTCCTGCATGCCAAGGTGGCCGTGGTGGATGACCGCTGGGCGACGGTGGGCTCCAGCAACATCGATCCATTCAGCCTGCTGCTGGCGCGCGAAGCCAACGTGGTCGCGTGGGACGCCACCGTGGCCAACGAATTGCGCGCCGCATTGGAAGACGCCATCGCCCATCACGCACGCCGCGTTCTGGCCGACGCGCACGCCGCACGCCGCTGGTGGTGGCGCTTGGCGGATTGGTGCGCCTATCGCCTCGTGCGCCTTGGCGTGGTCATCAGCGGGCGCGCAGCGCAGTATTAGCGGCACACATCTAATACCTACAAGAGACAACAAGACGGAGGAGACATGCAAGTCATCACAGCGGATGAAGCCGCGCGGTTGGTACAGCCGGGATGGACGGTGGCATGCGCGGGGTTTGTCGGCGCCGGCCATGCGGAGGCCGTCACACATGCGCTCGAGCGCCGCTTCCTGGCCACGGGCGAGCCGCGCGATCTGACGCTGGTCTACTCCGCCGGACAGGGCGATCGCGCCACGCGCGGTGTCAACCACTTCGGCAATCCCGGGATGACGCGCTGTGTGGTCGGTGGCCATTGGCGTTCGGCCACGCGGCTCGCAGACATGGCGCTTGCCGAGCAGTGCGACGCGTTTAACCTGCCGCAAGGTGTGCTCACGCATCTGTACCGGGCCATCGCAGGCGGCAAGCCCGGCGTGCTGACGAAGATGGGCCTGCACACCTTCGTCGACCCCCGCACCGAGCTTGACGCGCGTTACCACGGCGCCGCCATCAACGCCCGCGCCAAGGCGGCGCGTGCTGCGGGCACAGCCTCGTGGGTCGAGTACGAACGCTTTCGCGGCGAAGACTATCTCTTTTACCCAAGCTTCCCGCTGCACTGCGTCTTCCTGCGCGGCACCGCTGCTGACCCGCGCGGCAACATCAGCACGCACGAAGAAGCCTTTCATCACGAGCTGCTGGCCATGGCGCAGGCCGCGCGCAACTCGGGCGGCATCGTCATCGCGCAGGTGCGTCGGCTCGTTGATCGGCATGACAACCTGCAGGCGATCCACGTGCCAGGCATCCTCGTCGATTACGTGGTCGTTGCCGAGGATGAAGCCGAACACCAGATGACCTTCGGCGAGGCGTTCAACCCGACTTACATCCGCCCATGGCAAGGCGAGGCGATCCAGCTCAAGGAAGACGCCATCGAAGCCAGCGAGGCGCTGGAGACGAGCCGACACGGTGCGCTCGATGCCCGCACGCTGGTGCAACGCCGCGCCGTGCTGGAACTGATCGCGCAGCAACCGCGCGTCGTGAACCTGGGCGTCGGCATGCCCGCGGCCGTCGGCGCCCTCGCTGAACAGGAAGGCGCGCGCGGCTTCACCCTTACCGTGGAGGCGGGCCCGATCGGTGGCACACCGGCAGATGGCCTTAGCTTTGGCGCGTCGGCCTACCCCGAAGCCGTGGTGGACCAGCCCGCGCAGTTCGACTTCTATGAAGGCGGCGGTATCGATCTCGCCATCCTCGGTCTGGCAGAACTGGACGGCGCCGGCAACGTCAATGTCAGCCTGTTTGGCGAGGGCGGCGATACCGTCGTCGCGGGCGTCGGCGGCTTCATCAACATCACGCAGAGCGCGCGTTCGGTCGTATTCATGGGCACGCTCACCGCCGGGGGACTCCAGGTCGAAGCCGAAGACGGCAAGCTGCGCATCGTGCGCGAAGGACGGCTCAAGAAGATCGTGCCTGCCGTGTCGCACCTGACCTTCAACGGTGAATATGCGGCGCAATCGGGCATTCCCGTGCGCTATGTGACCGAGCGCGCCGTCTTCGAGATGCGCGACGATGGCAGCGGCGCCCGGCGCCTCACGCTGACGGAAATCGCCCCGGGCATCGACCTGCAGCGTGACGTGTTAGACCAGTGCGCTGCCGCGGTGGCCGTAGCAGCCGACTTGCGGGAAATGGATGCGCGCATCTTCCGCCGTGGTGCCATGTGTACAGGCATTCCACCGGCCTGATTTTTTGACCTGTTTATTTACTGATGGGTAGCACTAGAAAACCCCTCCACCATGCTGCGCAGCTCGCGTTTTATGGGTGCGGCGCACACCCCGCTAAGCCTTTTATTTAAAGGCTTTACGGGATTCGCGCTGCACCGCGAAAGATGGCGATTCCCCATTGCCATTTAGATGCCGCTTTCTAATAAAACACTTGCCGCTCCAAGGGGCCCTGTAAATAATTGAACGACCGTTCGATTTTGGGCTAGAGTGTTCGCGCAGGCTGGTTTACAGTCCTGCCCGGCACGCGAAAGGCGCCCTGCAGTAAGCCAATTTTCTCGCGTGTCACGCCCCAGAAAAGAACGGAGAGAAATCATCATGCGTCACCCGACCGCTCGTCTCGAATCGAATCACGCAGCAGCTACGCCGATGCGCAAGGGCGAGCTGACACGTGCAGCGATTCTCGATGCCGCGCTGGAACTGGCCTCGCGCGACGGACTGGAAGGATTGACGATCGGTGTGCTCGCGGAGCGCATGCAGATGAGCAAGAGCGGGGTGTTCGCGCACTTCGGCTCGCGTGAGGACCTGCAGGTGGAAGTGGTTCGCGAGTATCACAAACGGTTCGAGCAGGAAGTCTTCTACCCGAGCTTGACGGAACCGCGCGGTCTGCCGCGCCTGTGGAGCATGGTGCGACGCTGGATGGAGCGCCGCATTCAGGAAGTCACCACGGGCTGCATCTACATCAGCGGCGCGGTGGAGTACGACGATCGTGCCGAAAGCCCGGTGCGCGACGAACTCGTCAAGAGCGTGACGATCTGGCGTGCAGCATTGGCCCGCGCGATCGCACAGGCAAAGGAAGAAGGCCATCTGCGTGCAGAAGCGGACCCGCAATTGATGCTCTTCGAGATGTACAGCCTGGAGCTGGGTCTGCATCACGATGCGCGTTTCCTGCGGTTGCCGAACAGTGCCGAACTGGCCATGGTGGCGCTCAACAAACTCATTCAGTCTTACCGAACCTGACGCGGCATCGCACACCTAGCGGTCGCGCAGTACACACCAAGGAGTTGCAAGATGGGTCAATACACCGCACCGCTGCGTGACATGCAGTTTGTTCTCCACGAGCTTCTCGGCGTGGAGAACCACCTGAAGGAGATGCCGCAGCACGCGGAGATCGATGCCGACACCATCAACCAGGTGATCGAGGAAGCCGGCAAGTTCTGCTCCGAAGTCATTTTCCCGCTCAACCAGTCCGGCGATCGCGAAGGCTGCACGTACCACGGCGACGGCGTGGTGACCGCTCCGAAGGGCTTCAAGGAAGCGTATCAACAGTACGTCGAGGCCGGCTGGCCTTCGCTGGGCTGCGATCCGGAGTACGGCGGTCAGGGCCTGCCCATCCTGATCAACAACGCGCTGTACGAGATGCTGAACTCGGCCAACCAGGCCTGGACGATGTATCCG
Source organism: Ralstonia edaphi (assembly GCF_958350185.1). Taxonomy (NCBI): domain Bacteria; kingdom Pseudomonadati; phylum Pseudomonadota; class Betaproteobacteria; order Burkholderiales; family Burkholderiaceae; genus Ralstonia; species Ralstonia edaphi. Next base: position 234,491 of record NZ_CATWHI010000003.1, on the reverse strand, counting down.
GGCCTGTCGCACGGCGCATACGAAGCCCTGCACGCACACGGCACCGACGAGCTCAAGCAGCGTTACCTGCCGAAGCTGGTGTCTGGCGTGTGGACCGGCACGATGTGTCTGACCGAGCCGCATTGCGGCACCGACCTGGGCATCCTGCGCACCAAGGCTGAACCGCTGGCCGATGGCTCGTATGCCATCACCGGCACGAAGATCTTCATCTCGGCAGGCGAACACGACCTGGCCGAGAACATCATTCACCTGGTGCTGGCACGTCTGCCGGACGCGCCGGGCGGCACGAAGGGCATCTCGCTGTTCGTGGTGCCGAAGTTCATTCCCGATGCGAATGGCAACCCGGGCGAACGCAACGGCGTGAAGTGCGGCTCCATCGAACACAAGATGGGCATCCACGGCAACGCTACCTGCGTGATCAACCTGGATGGCGCAAAGGGCTGGATGGTCGGCGAGCCGAACAAGGGCCTGAACGCCATGTTCGTGATGATGAATGCCGCGCGTCTGGGCGTCGGCATGCAGAGCCTGGGCCTGACCGAAGTCGCTTACCAAAACTCCGCTGCCTACGCCAAGGAACGCCTGCAGATGCGCAGCCTCTCGGGCCCGAAGGCACCGGACAAGCCGGCTGACCCGATCATCGTGCACCCGGACGTGCGTCGCATGCTGCTGACCCAGCGTGCCTTTGCCGAAGGCGGCCGCGCATTCAGCTATTGGATCGCCCTGCAGATTGACCGCGAGCTGTCGCACGAAGACGAATCCGTGCGCAAGGACGCGGCGGATCTGGTCGCGCTGCTGACGCCGATCGCCAAGGCCTTCCTGAGCGACAACGCATTTATCGCCACCAACGAAGGCATGCAGGTGTTCGGCGGCCACGGCTACATCGCCGAATGGGGCATGGAGCAGTACGTGCGCGACGCCCGCATCAACATGATCTACGAAGGCACGAATACCGTGCAGTCGCTGGACCTGCTGGGCCGCAAGATTCTGGGCGACATGGGCGCCAAGATGAAGAAGTTCGGCAAGCTGGTCCAGGACTTTGTTGAAGCCGAAGGCACCAACGAAGCCATGCAGGAATTCATCAATCCGCTGGCCGACATCGGCGACAAGGTCCAGAAGCTGACCATGGAAATCGGCATGAAGGCCATGGCCAACCCGGATGAAGTCGGCGCCGCCGCTGTGCCGTATCTGCGTGTGGTCGGCCACCTGGTGTTCTCGTACTTCTGGGCCCGCATGGCCAAGATCGCCCTGGAAAAGCAAGACAGCGGCGACTCCTTCTACAAGGTCAAGCTGGCAACGGCGCGTTTCTACTTCGCCAAGCTGCTGCCCGAGACGGCTTCGCAGATCCGCATGGCACGTGCCGGCGGCGCGACGCTGATGGCACTCGAAGCCGACCTGTTCTAAGGAAAGCTGCCCACGATCCTACTGCGCGGTCCGATCTTGGCTCTGCGATGCTCGCCGTACCCATGTACGGCTGGGCTTCTCCCGCCAACCTCGAACCGCTCGCTACGGATCGCGAGCAGGTTTCAACGCCTCTTTTTGTTGCTCCCGCTTGTGCGGGGGTGACGACTCCTCTTCTTTCCGCGAGGACACCATGACCCGCACTGAACTCCCCACCAGCGCGCAGCCCCAAGCCGGCCAGCGCTCCAACTTCCTCGTCCGGCGCGTTGCCGTGCTGGGCGCCGGCGTGATGGGCGCGCAGATTGCCGCGCATCTCGTCAACGCCAAGGTTCCTGTCACGCTGTTCGATCTTCCGGCCAAGGAAGGCCCGAAGAGCGGCATCGCGCTGAAGGCCATCGAAAACCTGAAGAAGCTGTCGCCGGCGCCGCTGGGCATCAAGGACGACGCCAACCTGATTCAAGCCGCCAACTACGAAGACGACATCGAGAAGCTGCGCGACTGCGATCTCGTCATCGAAGCGATTGCCGAGCGCATGGACTGGAAGCACGACCTGTACAAAAAGGTCGCGCCGCACATCGCCCCGCACGCGATCTTCGCGTCGAACACGTCGGGCCTGTCGATCACCGAACTCTCGGAAGGGTTTGACGCCGAGCTGAAGTCGCGCTTCTGTGGCGTGCACTTCTTCAACCCGCCGCGCTACATGCACCTGGTTGAGCTGATCCCGACTGCCCACACGCGCGGCGACATTCTCGACAAGCTGGAAACGTTCCTCACCTCCGCGCTCGGCAAGGGCGTGGTGCGCGCGAAGGACACGCCCAACTTCATCGCCAACCGCGTCGGCATCTTCTCGATCCTGGCGGTGTTTGCGGAGTCGGCCAAGTACGGCATTCCGTTTGACGTGGTCGATGACCTGACGGGCTCGAAGCTGGGCCGTGCCAAGTCGGCGACGTTCCGCACGGCGGACGTGGTGGGCCTGGACACGATGGCGCACGTCATCAAGACGATGCAGGACAACCTGAAGGACGATCCGTTCGCGCCGGTCTACGCCACGCCGCCCGTGCTGGCCAAGCTGGTGGAGGCGGGCGCCCTGGGTCAGAAGACCGGCGCCGGTTTCTACAAGAAGGAAGGCAAGGAAATCAAGGTGCTGGATCCGCAAAGCGGCCAGTACGGCCCGAGCGGCAAGAAGGCTGACGACATCGTTGTGCGCATCCTGAAGAAGGAGCCGGCCGAGCGTCTGAAGCTGCTGCGCGAATCCACCAACCCGCAGGCGCAATTCCTGTGGGCAGTCTTCCGCGACGTGTTCCATTACATCGCGGTGTACCTGGAGCAGATTGCCGATTCGGCTGCGGAAGTCGATCTGGCGATCCGCTGGGGCTTCGGCTGGAACAGCGGCCCGTTCGAAGACTGGCAAGAGGCCGGCTGGAAGCAAGTGGCCGAGTGGGTGAAGGAAGATATCGAGGCCGGCAAGGCGCTGTCGAACGCAGCCCTGCCGCAGTGGGTGTTCTCCGGCCCGGTGGCGGACAACGGTGGTGTGCATTCAGCACAGGGTTCGTGGTCGGCCAAGCAGGGCACGTTCCTGCAACGCAGCACGCTGCCGGTGTACGGCCGCCAGGTGTTCCGTGCACCGATCAAGGGTGCGACCGCGGTGAACCCGCTCACATATGGCAAGACGATCGAAGAGACCGACGCCGTGCGCATCTGGGTGGACGACGCGGCCGGCCAGGACGACGTGCTGATCGTCTCGTTCAAGAGCAAGATGAACACGATCGGACCGAGCGTCATTGACGGTCTGACGCGCGCGGTGGATCTGGCGGAAGCCGGCTACAAGGGCCTGGTGGTGTGGCAGCCGACGTCGCTGAAGCTGGGCGCACCGGGTGGTCCGTTCTCGGCCGGTGCAAACCTGGAAGAAGCCATGCCGGCCTTCATGATGGGCGGCGCCAAGGGCATCGAGCCGTTCGTCAAGAAGTTCCAGGACGGCATGATGCGCGTGAAGTACGCCGGCGTGCCGGTTGTGTCCGCTGCGTCGGGTATTGCACTGGGCGGCGGCTGCGAACTGCTGCTGCATTCGGCCAAGCGTGTGGCTGCGCTGGAAACGTACATCGGTCTGGTGGAAGTGGGCGTGGGCCTCGTGCCGGCAGGTGGTGGCCTGAAGGAGGCGGCTCTGGCGGCAGCCAAGGCTGCGCAGGCAGCCGGCAGCACCAACATCCTGCAGTTCCTGACCAACCGTTTCCAGGCGGCGGCCATGGCCAAGGTGTCGTCTTCCGCGCTGGACGCGCAGAAGATCGGCTACCTGCAACCGACCGACACCATCGTCTTCAACGTGCATGAGCTGCTGCACGTTGCACGCAACGAAGTGCGTGCGCTGTCCGATTCGGGCTACCGCGCACCGCTGCGTCCGGTGGGCATTCCGGTGGCGGGCCGTTCGGGCATCGCCACGATCAAGGCGTCGCTGGTGAACATGCGTGACGGCGGCTTCATCTCGCAGCACGACTTCACGATCGCCTCGCGCATTGCCGAAGCCGTGTGCGGCGGTGACGTCGAAGCCGGCGCGCTGGTGGATGAAGAATGGCTGCTGGCGCTGGAGCGCAAGGCCTTCGTGGATCTGCTCGGCAGCTCCAAGACCCAGGAACGCATCATGGGCATGCTGCAGACCGGCAAGCCGGTGCGCAACTAATTGCCGCGACGACAGAGAGACAGGAGTTTCATCATGACCAAGCAACTGCAAGACGCCTACATCGTCGCCGCGACGCGTTCCCCGATCGGCAAGGCGCCGAAGGGCACGCTCAAGAACCTGCGCCCGGACGACCTGCTGGCCACCATCCTCAAGAGCGCCGTGGCCCAGGTGCCGAACCTGGATCCGGCGCTGATCGAAGACGCCATCGTCGGCTGTGCGATTCCCGAAGCGCAGCAGGGCCTGAACGTGGCGCGTATCGGCGCGCTGCTGGCCGGCCTGCCCAACACCGTGGGCGGCGTCACCGTCAACCGCTTCTGCGCGTCCGGCCTGACCGCCGTGGCGATGGCTGCCGACCGCATCCGCGTGGGCGAATCTGACGTGATGATCGCCGCCGGTGTCGAATCGATGAGCATGGTGCCGATGATGGGCAACTCGCCGTCGATGTCGCCGGACATCTTCACGCGTGACGAGAATGTCGGCATCGCCTACGGCATGGGCCTGACCGCCGAGAAGGTCGCCCAGCAGTGGAAGATTTCGCGCGAGGCGCAGGATGCTTTCTCGCTCGCGTCGCATCAGAAGGCGCTCGCTGCGCAGCAAGCCGGCGAATTCAAGGACGAGATCACCCCGATCGAGATCATCGAGAAGTTCCCGAACCTGGGCACCGGGGCCATCGACATCAAGACCCGCACGATGTCGCTGGATGAAGGCCCGCGTGCCGATACGTCGGTCGAAGGCCTGGGCAAGCTGCGCGCCGTGTTCGCCAACAAGGGCAGCGTGACGGCCGGCAACAGCTCGCAGACGTCGGACGGTTCGGGCGCGCTGATCCTGGTGTCGGAAAAGATCCTCAAGCAGTTCAACCTGGTGCCGCTGGCGCGCTTCGTATCGTTTGCGGTGCGCGGTGTGCCGCCGGAAATCATGGGGATCGGTCCGAAGGAAGCGATTCCTGCCGCGCTGAAGGCCGGCGGCCTGACGCAGGATCAGATCGACTGGATCGAACTGAACGAGGCGTTTGCCGCGCAATCCCTGGCCGTGATTCAGGACCTGGGCCTGGACACCAGCAAGATCAACCCGCTGGGCGGCGCGATCGCACTGGGCCACCCGCTGGGCGCCACCGGTGCCATTCGTGCGGCCACGGTGGTGCACGGCCTGCGCCGTCGCAACCAGAAGTACGGCATGGTGACGATGTGCGTCGGCACCGGCATGGGCGCCGCGGGCATTTTCGAACGCATGTGACCCCACGTCAGGGGGAAGGACTAAGTTCTTCCCCCTGCTTGTAAATCGCCCGTCTCAACACGCATGATTGCGCAGGCGCGCGCAGCACTACATAACAAGCGCGCCGAAGAATGCGGCCGGCACCCAGCCGGCATCGCCATAGAAGCGGAACCACGATTCCGCGAGAGAGGAGACACACCACCGGGTCACCGGCGGTGCACCAAGAGGAGGGCGCGATGGGAAACACAATCGTGTTGACCGACGCGGCATGCGACATGCCGCGCTCGATGATCGATGAGCTTGGGTTGGGCGTGGTGCCGTTCCGCATTCGTGCGGGCGAATTGTTTGTTGAAGACCGCCGCGACGAGGCGGCGCTGCCGCAGCTGTATCGCAAGTACCTCGTCGACAAGCAGGATCACTATGCCGAATCGATTCCGCTGCTCGAACGCGAGATCGAAGATTTCCTGCTCAAGCACGTGGTGACGCAGCACGACCGCGCGTTGCTGCTGACGATTGCCAGCTCGCGCAGCCATTTCTACAGCCACGCCACCGGCGCGGTGGTGGGCACCACGGCCAAGAGCTTCAAGCCACGCAAGGATGCCGGCCGCTCGGGCCTGTTCGAGTTGACGGTCGTGGATACCGGCGCCATTGGCCCCGGCCAGGCACTGATGGTGCACGAGGCCGCCCGCATGCTGCGCGAAGGCGCGGAGGTGCGCGACGTGGTGCACGTGATCGAAAACCGCCTGCGCGATGCCTCGCACGTCTACCTCGTCCCCGACGAGTTGCTGTACATGTACACGCGCGCCAAGCAGAAGGGCGAGAAGAGCATCACCTGGAGCCGCTACATGATGGGCACGGCGTTCAACGTGCGTCCGCTCATCCATATGCATCGTGGCGAGACGGAAGCCATCGCCAAGGTGCGGGGCTCCGAGGAAGGCATTCGCCGCCTGCTTGCGCATACCGAAACCATGATCGCCGAGGAGCGTCTGGCCACGCCCGTGGTGGCGATCACGTATTCCGGTTCGCTCGACACCGTGCGCCGCATGGAGCCTGTGCAGGCGTTGATGCGAACCGCGCAGGACCACGGCGTGGAAGTGCTGCTCGCGCCGATGAGCCTGACCGTGGCGTTGAACGTGGGCGCCAACGCGTTCTCCGTCGGTTATCTGTCTGATTCGCCTGTGCCGATTTAGCCGCGCAGGCTTCACCTGGAGTTTTCATGTCGATTTGTACCGAGACCGCAGACGGCGTCCTGACGCTTACGTTTGACCGCCTGGACCGCAAGAACGCCATCACGGCCGCGATGTATCAAACGTTGGCCGATGCCCTGGTGGCCGCCGAGGCCGATCCCGCCATCCGCGTGATTGTGCTGGCCGGCCACGAGAGCGTATTCACGGCGGGCAACGATCTCGAAGACTTCATGAAGAATCCGCCCAAGGACGAAAGCGCGCCCGTGCATCAGTTCCTCAAGGCGATCAGCACGGCGACCAAGCCGCTGATCGCTTCGGTGAGCGGCGCGGCGGTGGGTGTAGGCACGACGATGCTGCTGCATTGCGACCTCGTCTACGCATCCGAGACGGCCAAGCTGTCGATGCCGTTCGCGCAGCTGGGGCTTTGTCCGGAAGCCGCATCGAGCCTGTTGCTGCCGCAACTGGCTGGCTATCACCGCGCGGCGGACAAGCTGCTCTTCGGCGAGCCTTTCGACGCGAACGAAGCGCGCGAGCTGGGGCTGGTCAATCGCGTGCTGCCCGCCGGGGAGCTGGATGCTTTCGTGCGGACGCAGGCGCGCAAGCTGACGCTGCTGCCGCCCGCATCGCTGCGCGCCACCAAGCGCCTGATGAAGGAGGGCGCTACGCCGCAGATCGCCGAGCGCATGTCGGTGGAAGGCAAGCAATTCGGCGAGATGCTGCGTGCCCCGGAAGCGCGCGAAGCGTTCACGGCGTTCTTCGAAAAGCGCCGCCCGGATTTCTCCAAATTCAACTGAGCCAATCGTTCCCCTGCAAAAGAAAACCCGGCGCGAAGCCGGGTTTTTTGTTGGGCGTGGCCGTTTAGAGCGGCGGCAGCACGCGCGGCTTGCGGGTCTCGTCGGTCGCCACGTAGGTGAGGGTGGCTTCCGTCACCTTGACGGTGGCGTGCCGGCCGTTGGCGTGCATGCGTTGCGCATAGACCTCCACGTCCACGGTGATCGACGTGCGGCCCGTCTTGACCACGTTGGCGTAGAAACTCACCAGATCGCCCACGTACACCGGTTGCTTGAAGACGAACGAGTTGACGGCGATCGTGGCCACGCGGCCGTTGGCACGCACCACGGCTGGGATCGACCCGGCAATGTCCACCTGCGACATGATCCAGCCGCCAAACACATCGCCGTGGACGTTGGCGTCGGACGGCATGGGCATCACACGCACGGCGGGCTGTTTGTCGGCGGGCAGCGTGACGGTTTCAGTGGCGGCTTGGGTATCGGACATGATGATGCAGGGCGGCATTGAAGCGGAAGGAGGGCCCACCAGCGGCCCTGGGGCGCGCGCAGGTGATCGGTGGGAGAATACACAATCCGCCATTTTATTGCACCGCACATGCGCCGTTTTCCCGCTTCTTCCGAACCGCCTCCGCCCGGGGCTGCCCGCGGTGACTGGCGCACCATCAAGAGCCTGCTGCCGTATCTGCTGGCCTACAAATGGCGTGTGGCGCTGGCGCTGTCGTTTCTGATCGCGGCCAAGGTGGCAAATCTTGGTGTGCCGATGGTCATGAAGCGGCTGATCGATTCCATGAACGTGTCGCCGTCCGACCCCCGCGCGCTGCTGGTTGTGCCGGTGGGCATCATCATCGGTTACGGGCTGCTGCGGCTGTCGACGTCGCTGTTTTCGGAGCTGCGCGAAATCCTGTTCGCGAAGGTCACGGAGAGTTCGGTGCGCACGCTCGCCCTGCAGGTGTTTCGCCATCTGCATGCGCTGTCGCTGCGCTTTCACCTTGAGCGCCAGACCGGCGGCATGAGCCGCGATATCGAACGCGGCACACGCGGCATCCAGTCGCTCATCTCGTATTCGCTGTACAGCATCCTGCCGACGCTGGTGGAGGTTGGCCTCGTCATCACGTATTTCTTCGTGAAGTACGACGTGTGGTTTGCGCTCATCACGTTCTGCGCGCTGGTCAGCTACATCGTCTTTACGGTGACGGTGACGAACTGGCGCACGCACTTCCGCCGCAAGATGAACGAGCTGGATTCGCGCGCGAACCAGAAGGCGATCGATTCGCTGCTCAACTTCGAAACAGTCAAGTACTTCGGCAACGAAGACTACGAGGCGCGTCGCTACGACGAGAACCTGAAGCACTACCGCGCCGCGGCCATCCGTTCGCAGAACTCGTTGTCGGTGCTGAACTTCGGCCAGCAGTTCATTGTCGCCACGGCGCTCATCCTGATCCTGTATCGCGCCACGCAAGGCGTCGCGGCGGGGCACATGACGCTGGGCGACCTCGTGCTCGTCAACACGCTGATGCTGCAAATCTACATTCCGCTCAACTTCCTGGGCGTGATCTACCGTGAGCTGAAGCAGGCGGTGACCGACATGGACCGCATGTTCAACCTGTTGCAGACCAACCGCGAAGTGGCCGACAAGCCCGACGCCAAACCGCTGGCGGTGCATGCGGGTGAGGTGCGCTTCGCGCATGTCGACTTCAGCTACGAGGCCAATCGCCAGATCCTGTTCGATGTGGATTTCACGATTCCGGCCGGCACGACCACGGCGGTGGTGGGACAGAGCGGCTCGGGCAAGTCGACGCTGGCGCGCCTGCTGTTCCGCTTCTATGACGTGAAGTCCGGCGCCATCCAGATCGACGGTCAGGACTTGCGCGATGTCACGCAATCCAGCGTGCGCGCCGCCATCGGCATCGTTCCGCAAGACACGGTGCTCTTCAACGACAGCATCTACTACAACATCGCCTACGGCCGCCCCGATGCAAGCCGCGAAGAGGTGATCGAAGCCGCTCGCGCAGCGCAGATCCACCATTTTGTCGAGTCGCTGCCCGACGGCTACGAGACGCAAGTCGGCGAGCGCGGCCTCAAACTCTCCGGCGGCGAAAAGCAGCGCGTGGCAATTGCGCGCACGCTGCTCAAGCGTCCGCCGATTCTCGTCTTCGATGAAGCGACATCTGCGCTGGACTCGCGCACCGAGCACGCCATCCAGGAAGAGTTGATGCGCCTGGCGCAGAACCACACCACGCTGGTCATCGCGCACCGCTTGTCCACCATCGTGCGTGCGCACCAGATTCTGGTGATGGAGCACGGTCGCATCATCGAGCGCGGCACGCATGAATCGCTGTTGCGCGCGGAAGGCCGTTACGCGCAGATGTGGCGCATGCAGGCGCGCGAGCCGGAGCGCGTGGCCGAAGAAACAGAAGAAGACGCCCGAGCCGGCTGAGGGGGAGACAACGCGATGGAACTCAAATGGCTGGAAGACTTCATCAGCCTGGCCGAAACGCGCAGCTTTTCGCGCTCGGCCGAATTGCGGCACGTGACGCAGCCGGCGTTTTCGCGGCGCATTCAATCCCTTGAGGCGTGGCTCGGCAATGAGCTGATCGACCGATCAAGCTACCCAACACGCCTCACGCCCGCCGGCGAAGTGTTCTACGAACAGGCGCTGGCGATGCTCGCCCAGGTCAGTGAGACGCGCGCGCTGATGCGCGGCCAGCGTCCTGCCAGCGCATCGACGATCGACTTTGCCGTGCCGCATACGCTATCCCTGACGTTCTTCCCGGGGTGGCTCGCGCAGGTGGAAGAAAAGATCGGCAAGCTGCAATGCCGGCTGCGCGCGCTCAACGTGCACGATGCGGTGATGACGCTGGTGGAGGGCGGCTGCGATCTCGTGATGGTGTATCACCACGCGCGGCAGATGATTCAGCTGGACCCCACGCGCTACGACATGCTGGTGCTCGGCACCGAGCGGCTCTCGCCGTTTTCCAAGCCCGACGCGAGCGGGCGGCCGATTTATCGGCTCGTTCCCACCGCACGCAAGCCCATCGCCTACCTGAGCTATACGCCCAACGCCTTTCTGGGGCGCATGGTTGATGTGCTGCTGGAAAACTCGCCGGTGGCGCCGCTGCTCGACAAGTGCTACGAAACCGACATGGCGGAAGCGCTCAAGGTGATGGCGCTGGCGGGCCACGGCGTGGCTTTCCTGCCGGAGAGTGCGGTGCGCGAGGACGTGGCGGCGGGTCGCCTCGTGCGCGCGGAAGGCAAGGGCGGCGGCACGTTGTCGATCGAGATGGAAATCCGGCTTTACCGTGAGCACCCGCAGAGCGGCGCTCACGACCGTCGGCACCCCCAATCCAAGCGCAAGCGCGAGCTGATCGACACGTTATGGAGCGCGCTGGCGGACTGAACGGACTACCGGAGTCGAGTAGAGGGTTATGCGCCAGATGCATAACCCGATGTAAAAACGGCATTGGATTTCGTTCTGGCCGATCCCTAAGCTGGCGGGCATTTTGTGGGACTTGAAGGATCTTACCGAGGTCCAAAAAAGGAAGACAGCCATGTCCAATGTCGCATCTCCGTCGACACTTCAGCACGCCATCCCGTCCTATCTGCCGGCAGACAATCTCGGCCCCTGGGGCATCTACCTGCAGCAGGTCGATCGGGTCACCCCCTATCTCGGCTCGCTCGCACGTTGGGTTGAAACGCTCAAGCGCCCGAAGCGCGCGCTGATCGTCGACGTGCCCATCCAGATGGACGACGGCCGCATCGCCCACTTCGAGGGCTATCGCGTGCAGCACAACACGTCGCGCGGCCCGGGCAAGGGCGGCGTGCGTTTCCACCAGGACGTGACGCTGTCGGAAGTGATGGCGCTGTCGGCGTGGATGTCGGTGAAGAACGCGGCCGTGAACGTGCCGTACGGCGGTGCCAAGGGCGGTATCCGCGTCGACCCGCGCAAGCTCTCTTCCGGCGAGCTTGAACGCCTGACCCGCCGCTACACCAGCGAGATCGGCATCATCATCGGCCCGAACAAGGACATTCCGGCTCCGGACGTGAACACCAACGCGCAGATCATGGCGTGGATGATGGACACGTACTCCATGAACGAAGGCTCCACCGCCACCGGCGTGGTGACCGGCAAGCCGATCGCACTGGGCGGCAGCCTCGGCCGTCGCGAGGCCACGGGCCGCGGCGTGTTCGTGGTCGGCAGCGAAGCCGCCCGCAATCTCGGCATCGACGTCAAGGGCGCGCGCGTGGTCGTGCAGGGCTTCGGCAACGTCGGCAGCGTGGCCGCCAAGCTGTTCCATGACGCTGGCGCCAAGGTCATTGCCGTGCAAGACCACAAGGGCATCGTGTTCAACGGCAACGGCCTGGATGTCGACGCGCTGATCAAGCACGTTGACCACAACGGCAGCGTGGCCGGCTTTGCCGCAGAGACCGTCTCGCAAGACGATTTCTGGGCGCTGGACTGCGAATTCCTGATCCCGGCCGCGCTGGAAGGCCAGATCACCGTCAAGAACGCGCCCCATATCAAGGCAAAGATTGTCGTGGAAGGTGCAAACGGCCCCACGACGCCCGAGGCAGACGACATCCTGCGCGACCGCGGCATCCTGGTCTGCCCCGACGTGATCGCCAACGCCGGCGGCGTGACGGTCAGCTATTTCGAATGGGTGCAGGATTTCTCGAGCTTCTTCTGGACCGAAGACGAGATCAACCAGCGCCTGGTACGGATCATGCAAGATGCCTTCCGTGGCGTCTGGCAAGTGGCGCAGGACAACAAGGTTACGCTGCGTACGGCGGCGTTCATCATCGCCTGTACGCGGATTCTGCAGGCCCGCCAAGAGCGTGGTCTGTACCCCTGATCGGCAACGCGCTGGTCAATACCGGCGCGGTGCTCCAACAGGGCGCTGCGCCGGTCTATCGCGTTGCTGCCGATCAGGCGGCCATGCGCGACGGTTGAAGAAAGCCGGTGCTCATGGGACGAACCATAACGTTCCGGAGCGTCGCACCATGAGAAGGGCGATGGCAGCATCGTCGTCCTTCCCATCCTCAAGTCGGGTTCGTTAAGCGACAGAGAGCGCACATCGGGCGGGCTTTATTCCCCTTGTTTTTCCTTAGCAACTGGCGGTCATCCGCTCAAGCAATCGGCGCGCATGCCGATGTTGCAGAGCGTTGCCGTGTCTGGCGCTGCGCGTCTTTTCCGGTTTTTCGGAAAAGCACAACGTAAGGTATCCGGTTGCTCGGAAAACGCGGTTGCGGCAGGGGCCGCGCCAGAGGGAAAAACTCCGTTGGATTCAACGATTTAGTGGCAACACCAATACTGTCGCCAAACGTTTTTTGGTACAGTCCCGTCTTTCTCTTTCATGGTCAAAAGGAGACTTTCATGAACCTCGCCAAGCTGGCAACCGTGGTTGCAGCCGTTGGTGTCGCCGTTGGTACGTTCGGCAGCGCTGCCCACGCAGAAGAGCTGACTGGTACGCTCAAGAAGATCAAAGACACCGGCACCATCACGCTGGGCGTGCGCGATTCGTCGATTCCGTTCAGCTACAACGTCGGCGGTGTCCGCACGATCGGCTATTCGTACGACGTTGCCACCAAGATTGCCGAGGACGTGAAGAAGCAACTCGGCCTGAAGGACCTGAAGATCAACGAGATCCCGGTCACTTCGCAGAACCGCATCACGCTGCTGCAGAACGGCACCATCGATCTGGAGTGCGGCTCGACCACGAACAACCTCGAGCGCCAGAAGCAGGCATCGTTCACGAACACCATCTTCATCATCGGTACGCGCATCATGGTGAAGAAGGATTCGGGCATCACCGACTGGGCACAGCTCAAGGGCAAGAACGTCGTCACCACCGCCGGCACGACGTCGGAACGCCTGCTGCGCAAGATGAACGATGACAAGCAGATGGGCATGAACATCATCAGCACGAAAGACCACGGCCAGTCGTTCCTGACGCTGGAATCGGGTCGCGCTGTTGCGTTCATGATGGACGACGCCCTGCTGTACGGCGAGCGCGCCAAGGCCAAGAACCCGGCTGACTGGGTGGTCGTGGCCAAGCCGCAATCGCGCGAAGCCTACGGCTGCATGGTTCGCAAGGACGACAAGCCGTTCAAGGCCCTGGCCGACAAGACGATCGCCGGCATGATGAAGGACGGGTCGATCGCCGCCGAGTACAAGAAGTGGTTCGAGCAGCCGGTTCCGCCCAAGGGCGTGAACATGGAGTTCCCGCTGTCGGACGACATGAAGGCGCTGATCAAGAACCCGAACGACAAGGCTCTTGACTGATCGGCTCCCTCAACGGGCCTGATATAAGCGTCACCGAAACGGAAGGCAAAGGCCGGTCAACAGGTCTTCTCCCTTCCGTTTCTTTTTGAGGGAACCATCATGAATTACCACTGGAACTGGGGCGTCTTCTTTACGGAAGCCGCCCAGAATCAGACCTATCTGGACTGGCTGCTGGCGGGGTTGAAGACCACCGTCGTGCTCGGCCTGTCTTCCTGGATCATCGCGCTCATCATCGGCTCCGTGCTCGGCGTGCTGCGTACGGTGCCGAACAAGTGGCTGTCGGGCCTTGCCGCAGCGTATGTGGAACTGTTCCGCAACATTCCGCTGATCGTGCAGCTGTTCATCTGGTATTTCGTCGTGCCTGAACTCGTGCCGGGCGGCGACTACATCAAGCAGATGAACCCTGCCACGGCGATGTTCCTGTGCGCGATGCTGTGTCTCGGTACCTTTACCGCGGCGCGCGTCTGCGAGCAGGTGCGCTCGGGTATCAATTCGCTGCCGCGCGGCCAGCGCAACGCCGGCCTCGCGATGGGCTTCACGCTGGCGCAGACGTATCGCTACGTGATGCTGCCGATGTCGTTCCGCATCATCGTGCCGCCGCTCACGTCGGAGTTTCTGAACATCTTCAAGAACTCGGCCGTGGCGTCGACCATCGGTTTGCTTGAGCTTGCCGCCCAAGGTCGCCAGTTGGTCGACTACACCGCGCAGCCGTACGAATCGTTCATCGCCGTGACGCTGATGTACATGCTGATCAACCTGACCGTAATGGGCCTCATGCGCTGGGTGGAAGCACGTTCCCGGCTGCCTGGCTTCATCGGTGGCAAGTAATCGGGCGAGGACTCTTCATGGCTTATCAATTCGATTTCTCGTCCATCAACGCCGACAACATGCGCGTGCTCGGCGAGGGGATGCTGCTCTCGCTCGAGATCACCGGCACGGCCATCCTGGTCGGCATCGTCTGGGGCACGCTGCTCGCGATGATGCGCCTCTCAGGCATCAAGCCGCTGCAGTTGTTCGGGCAGGCGTATGTGAACCTCTTCCGATCCATCCCGCTGGTGATGGTGCTGCTGTGGTTCTTCCTGATCGTGCCGCAGGTGCTGCAGCGGATCTTCGATCTGTCGCCGGCCACCGACATGCGCATGACGTCTGCGCTGGTCGCCTTCGCGCTGTTTGAGGCGGCGTATTACTCGGAGATCATCCGCGCCGGTATCCAGAGCGTGTCGCGCGGGCAGATGTTCGCGGCCTACGCGATGGGCATGACGTACGGCCAGGCGATGCGTCTGGTGATCCTGCCGCAGGCATTCCGCAACATGATTCCGCTGCTGCTCACGCAGGCCATCGTCCTGTTCCAGGATACGTCGCTGGTGTATGTGAGCGCGCTGTCGGACTTCTTTACGCAGGCGTACAACATTGGTGAGCGCGACGGCCGTATCGTCGAGCTGCTGCTGTTTGCCGGCTTGTGCTATTTCGTGATCTGCTTCGGCGCCTCCGTGCTGGTGAAGCGACTTCAGAAGAAGGTGACCCAATGATCGAGATCAAGAACGTTTCCAAGTGGTACGGCAGCTTCCAAGTGCTGACCGACTGCACCACCAGCGTGAAGAAGAGCGAGGTGGTGGTGGTGTGCGGCCCGTCGGGTTCGGGCAAGTCCACGCTCATCAAGACCGTCAACGCGCTGGAGCCGTTCCAGAAGGGCGAGATTCTCGTTGACGGCACCTCGGTGGGTGCCAAGGGCACTAATCTGCCGAAGCTGCGTTCGCGCGTGGGCATGGTGTTTCAGAACTTCGAGCTCTTTCCGCACCTGTCGATCACCGAGAACCTGACGATCGCACAGCAGAAGGTGCTGGGCCGGTCGAAGGAAGAGGCAACCGCCAAGGGCTTGAAGTACCTGGAGCGTGTGGGCCTGAAGGCGCACGCCGCCAAGTACCCGGGCCAGCTGTCGGGCGGTCAGCAGCAACGCGTGGCAATCGCCCGTGCGCTGTCGATGGACCCGATCTGCATGTTGTTCGACGAGCCGACCTCCGCGCTGGATCCGGAAATGGTCAACGAAGTGCTCGACGTGATGGTTGAGCTGGCCAAGGAAGGCATGACCATGATGTGCGTGACCCACGAAATGGGCTTCGCCCGGAAGGTCGCCAACCGCGTGATCTTCATGGACCAGGGCCGCATCGTTGAAGACTGCGAGAAGGAAGAGTTCTTCGGCAACATCGACGCTCGTTCGGACCGCGCCAAGCAGTTCCTGTCGAAGATCCTGTCGCACTGAAAATCGCTTCACGATCCTACTGCGCGACCCGATCTTGCCCCTGCGATGCTCACCGTACCCATGTACGGCTGCGCTTCTCGGACCAACCTCGGGCCGCTCGCTACGGATCGTGAACCGATTTAAGTGCCGGGTTGGAGGCAACAAAAAGCCGCTCTCTCAGGAGCGGCTTTTTGTTGGGTGACGATCGTGTCAGGTGCAAGCCGTATTGGCCGCATTGGCAATCTGCACCGACTCGGGAATCGGCACCTTGGTCGCCATCGTCGCCTGGCCCGATTCGAACATCAGCAGTTCGCCCGGCACGAATTGCGTCCAGACTTCGTTGTCGGTGAGCGGCGCGGTGGCGATGACGGCCACGCGATCGGCAGGCGTGGTGTATTTCGCGAAGTCGATCGTCATGTCGGCGTCGATCAAATGGGCCGTCGAGAACGGCCATTGCCGCACGATGTAATACAGCCGCGTGGAGCAATGCGCAAACTGCGCCTGACCGTTGCACAGCAGGAAATTGAACACGCCGTAGCGGGTGATTTCCTTCGTGATGTCGGACAGCGCGTAGAACAACTCGTTGAGCGGCGGCTGCGAACCGGGAAAGCGCTTGCGCAGCGCCTGCATGATGAAGCAGAAGGCGAGTTCGCTGTCCGTATCGCCCACGGGCTGGTAGACGCCCGAGAGGAACGGCGAGAAGTTCTTCAAATCGCCGTTGTGGGCAAAGATCCAGTGCCGGCCCCAGAGCTCGCGCATGAAGGGGTGGCAGTTTTCCAGCCGTACCGTGCCCTGCGTCGCCTTGCGGATGTGCGAGATGACGTTCTTGGACTTGATCGGGTAGCGCTTGACCAGCTCCGCCACCGGCGAGGTGCCGGCAGACTGGTTGTCGATGAACAGGCGGCAGGCCTTGTCTTCGAAGAAAGCGACGCCAAAGCCGTCGGCATGGTGGTCGGTCACGCCACCGCGCGCAGCGAAACCGGTGAACGAGAACGTCACATCGGTCGGTTCAGCGCAGTTCATGCCCAGCAGCTGGCACATGGTGGGGGAAAAGTCGGATGCAATAAAATAGTCATTATCCTGCCGGCCGCCGGGGGTGCCAAGCGCCTTCGTCTTCACGGCGCCGCGCCGGCTGCCGGGCGTTGCTCACATGCTGCACGCCACCGCGTCCAGTCTGCCCTTACCGGAAGCCATTCCCATGAAGCTCGATCGTACCGCCGCCCGCGCCCTCCTGCTGGAGAGCTACGCTGCTGCCGTGGGCGCCGCCGATCCGCTGAAGATCGTCGCTGACTTCCTCCCCCCACCGCATGCCGGTGGCAAGACGCTGGTGGTGGGCGCCGGCAAGGCGGCTGCGTCGATGGCGCTGGCGGTCGAACAGGCCTATGCCGGCCGCGCACAGATCGAAGGCCTGGTCGTCACGCGCTATGCGCATGGCTTGCCGACCGAGCACATCCGGGTTATCGAAGCCGGGCATCCGGTGCCGGACGAGGCGGGTGAACAGGCCGCGCAGGAAATCCTGGATCGCGTCTGTGCGCTGACGGAGAGTGACCGCCTGATCGTACTCGTTTCAGGTGGCGGCTCCAGCCTGCTGTCGCTGCCCGCCGAGGGCATCCCGATGGCCGATCTGAAAGCCGTGACGCGCGAGTTGCTGCGCTGCGGTGCGCCGATCACCGACATGAACATCGTGCGTAAGCATCTGTCGCGCATTCAGGGCGGGCGGCTTGCCGCCGCATCGCGCGCGCCGGTCACGACGCTGATCGTCTCGGACGTGGCGGGCGACGACCCAAGCGCCATTGCGAGCGGCCCGACCGTGCCGGATGCAAGCACCTACGCCGATGCGCTGGCCATCCTCAAGCGCTGGGGCGCCCAGATACCCGATACCGTGCGCGCGCATCTGGAACGCGGCGCACGCGGCGAGATGGCCGAAACGCCCAAACCTGGCGACGCCTGTTTTGCGCGTGTGGCCAATCACGTCATCGCGACTGCCCAACAAAGCCTCCAGGCTGGCGCGCAGGTATTTGCCACGCGCGGCATCCACACGGCCATTCTCGGGGACACCGTGACCGGCGAGGCGCGCGAGGTCGCCCAGGTCTACGGCGCGCTGGCTCGGCAGGTGCGCCAGCACGGCACGCCGTTTGTGGCGCCGGTGGCGCTCATCTCCGGCGGCGAATGCACGGTGACGATTCCGCCAGGCTTGACCGGCGGCCGTGGCGGGCGCTGCGCGGAGTTCCTGCTCTCGCTCGGCGTCACGCTCGAAGACGTGGACGACGTCTACGCGCTCGCCGCCGATACAGACGGCATCGACGGATCGGAGGACAATGCGGGGGCGCTGCTCGACCCGGAATCCATCGCCCGCGCTGCCGCCAAGGGTGTCAGCGCCCGCGCCGCGCTCGACGCACACGACGCCTACGGTTTCTTTGCCGCCGCCGATGACCTGGTCGTCACCGGCCCGACGCGCACCAATGTCAACGACTACCGCGTCATCCTCATTCTCTGATTCACGTTTTTGCTGACCGCTTCCGCACGCACCATGACCGACACTCTTACGATCGTCCGCCCCGATGACTGGCACCTGCACCTGCGCGACGGCGATGCGCTCGCCGATGTGGTGGGCGACACCGCACGCCAGTTCGGCCGGGCGATCATCATGCCCAACCTCAAGCCGCCGGTGACGACCACCGCCCAGGCGCGCGCCTACCGCGAGCGCATCCTCGCTGCGCTGCCCGCCGGCACGCAGTTTGAGCCGTTGATGACGCTGTACCTGACCGACAACACGTCGCCGGACGTCATCCGCGAGGCCCGCGCCAGCGGTTTCATCCACGGCGTGAAGCTGTATCCCGCCGGCGCCACCACCAACAGCGATGCCGGCGTGACCGACCTGCGCCGCTGCGCCAAGACGCTCGAAGCCATGCAGGAAGTCGGCATGCCGCTGCTCGTGCACGGCGAGGTGACCGACCCGACCGTCGACATCTTCGATCGCGAGGCCGTCTTCATCGACACCGTGATGCTGCCGCTGCGCCGCGATTTCCCCGCGCTGAAGGTCGTGTTCGAACACATCACCACCAGGCACGCCGCCGAATACGTGCGCGATGCGGAAGGCCCGGTCGGCGCGACCATCACCGCCCATCATCTGCTGTACAACCGCAACGCCCTGTTTGTCGGCGGCATCCGCCCGCATTACTACTGCCTGCCGGTGCTCAAGCGCGAAACACACCGCCTGGCGCTCGTGGCCGCGGCCACCTCGGGCCACCCGCGCTTCTTCCTCGGTACCGACAGCGCGCCGCACGCCAAAGGCGTGAAGGAACACGCTTGCGGCTGTGCCGGCTGCTACACCGCGCTGCACGCCATGGAGCTGTACGCCGAGGCCTTTGAAGACGCCAACGCACTCGACAAGCTCGAAGGTTTCGCGAGCCTCCACGGGCCGGATTTCTACGGCCTGCCGCGCAACGCCGGCACGCTCACGCTCACGCGCTCGCAATGGCAGCTTCCCGCCGAAGTGCCGTTCGGCGAGCAGACGCTGGTGCCATTGCGCGGCGGCGAGATGCTGCGCTGGAAGTCTGTCTGAGTTGCTGGCCGCTGATCTCGGTGCGATCGACTGGGGCCATCCGGCGTTCGCGCCGCTCGCTGCAGTCGGCGCGCCGCTTGCAGACGCAATCGCGCGCGGCGCCGATCTTCGAGACGCACTGAATGCGCATCCGGTCGCGCAAGCGATCCGCACGTGCGGCGGCCATGCCGTGCGTTTTGTCCCGCAAGATGCACTGCCGGCCGGCACAGCTTACGAAGCACACATCGCCGCCACCGGCGAAGTGCCGACGCGGGACAATCTCCACGACTTTTTCAACGCCCTGATCTGGCTGCATTGGCCGCGTGCGAAGGTAGCGCTCAACGCACGTCAGGCGCGGGCGATTACGCAGGACGGGATTGGCGCGGCGCGCGGCACCGTTCGCGATGCCGCCACGCTGTTCGACGAAAACGCCCTGATCTTCGTGCACACCGAAGACGCGCCGGAGCGCTGCCTGACCGCGTTCGACTGGCGCGGTTTGTTCGTCGACGGCAGGGCGGCCTGGGGCGCCACGTGCGCGGTTCTGCCGTTCGGTCACGCAGTCTTGGAAAAGCTGGTCGCGCCTTACAAGTCGATTACCGCGCATGCGTGGCCGGTGCAGGTCGCTGCGTTGCCGGCGGACCGGCCCTCGCTCGACGCTGCGCTGGCCGAGACGCTGCTGCTTGCCGATCTCGCGCCCCGCCATTTCCGCCCGTTGCCCGTCATGGGGATCCCCGGCTGGTGCGATGGCAATGAAGACGCCGGCTTCTATCTGGACACGACAGTCTTTCGCCCGGGCCGGCGGCGATTCTTACCTGAACAGTGCTAGACTCGCGCCTCGCGAAGCGGACCAGACAACCGCTGCTTCCGCCGCCTCGTGCGAGCGGAAGGGGAGGAAAGTCCGGACTCCATAGAGCAGGGTGATGGCTAACGACCATCCACGGTGACGTGCGGAATAGGGCCACAGAGACGAGTCTTCGCCCGGGCTTCGGCCAGGGCGAAGGGTGAAACGCGGTAACCTCCACCCGGAGCAATCCCAAGTAAGCAGGCGATGAAGCGGCTCGCTGAGTCTGCGGGTAGGGAGCTTGAGCCGGCTGGCAACAGCCGGTCTAGAGGAATGGTTGTCACGCCGCTGGTTTCGGCCACGCGGCGCACAGAATCCGGCTTATCGGTCCGCTTCGCTTCTTATTCCGATGCCGTCGGCTGGCTGGCCAGGTCCACCAGTTCCAATGAGTGTGTGATCTCGGCCGTCTTGGCCAGCATGATCGACGCCGAGCAATACTTCTCGTGCGAGAGCTGCACGGCACGCTCCACCGTTTCCCGCTTCAGGTTGCGCCCCGTCACCGTGAAGGTGAAGTGGATGCGAGTAAAGACCTTCGGGTCGGTGTCAGCCCGGTCGGCGTGCAGCTTGACGCTGCAGCCCTGCACGTCCTGGCGACCGCGTTTGAGAATCAGTACCACGTCATAAGCGGTGCAGCCGCCGGTGCCGAGCAAGACCATTTCCATCGGGCGCGGTGCCAGATTGCGGCCGCCGCCGTCCGGCGCGCCATCCATCGTGACGAGATGGCCGCTGCCAGTTTCCGCCAAAAAGGCCATGCCATCCGGGCCGGTCCAGCTCACTGTGCAATCCATGTCCAATCCTTGTGCAGAAGGTCGGCCAGCGCCGACGAAAAGCCACATTGTAGCCACCGGCCCGCGCCCGCGTTGCCGGCCTAGGGTGAACGCGGCTTGACAGTGATACCCGCGTGAAAAGGTGCAACCCGTCTCTTCTGCACCCAAATCGCGCCAGAATTGGAGGGATATCTCTAGTGCGCACCCGATCGATGGATCGGTATTTTTCACAAGCAATTGATTTTAAAAGGAAATGATGGCCTATCGATCATGCGATTCGCGTTCCGCATTACGAAATGCAATTTCGTAGTGCAAATTTCCTTGCGCATGCCCCAGAACTGGGTATAATTTGCACCATTGGATCGGCTGATGCGGTGCAACCCACCAAGTCAACGATCAGCAGGTGTCTCCTCCACCCTCCTCCTTTGGTGGATTCAAACCCAAGCTTCATGGCTTGGGTTTTTTTTCGCCCATTGGCCTCGGGCGTGCCTTTTTTCTTGTGTCAAGGGGTCTCTGCGGGGTACAATCGAAATCTTTTCCGGATTGCCCGCGGAAAAGAAATCCAGAGAGCCCGCACCAACAAGCGGGAAGGCGGGCCGGCGATGACCTCGCATGGGGTTGCGCAGGCGTCCGCAAGACGATCCGTTCGTGAGCAGTCTGAACGCAAGTTCTCAGCGCGATACGGGTCCACTCGGGCACTGACTCAATATTTGGAAAAATCATGAAGACCTTTTCCGCAAAGCCCCATGAGGTGAAGCGCGATTGGTACGTGATTGACGCGACGGACAAGGTCCTCGGGCGTGTCGCCAGCGAAGTGGCACACCGACTGCGCGGCAAGCACAAGCCCGAATTCACTCCGCACGTCGATACCGGCGATTTCATCATCGTTATCAACGCAGCCAAGCTGCGTGTGACGGGCGCCAAGACGACCGACAAGAAGTACTATCGCCACTCGGGTTACCCGGGCGGTATCTACGAAACGACGTTTGGCAAGATGCAGCAGCGTTTCCCGGGCCGCGCCCTGGAGAAGGCTGTGAAGGGCATGCTGCCGAAGGGTCCGCTGGGCTACGCGATGATCAAGAAGCTGAAGGTTTACGCCGAAGGCTCGCATCCGCACGAAGCTCAGCAGCCGAAAGCGCTGGAAATCTAAGGGGCCTAATCCATGATCGGAAACTGGAACTATGGCACCGGCCGCCGCAAGAGCGCTGTGGCACGTGTCTTCATCAAGTCCGGCAAGGGCGACATCATTGTCAACGGCAAGGCCATCAACGAGTACTTTGCTCGTGAAACCTCGCTGATGATCGTGCGTCAGCCGCTGGAACTGACCAACCACGCAGCTACGTTCGACATCAAGGTGAACGTGGTTGGCGGCGGTGAAACCGGCCAAGCAGGTGCGGTGCGTCACGGCATCACCCGCGCCCTGATCGACTACGACGCAACGCTCAAGCCCGCCCTGTCGAAGGCCGGTCTGGTGACGCGCGATGCACGTGAAGTCGAGCGTAAGAAGGTCGGTCTGCGCAAGGCCCGCCGCGCCAAGCAGTTCTCGAAGCGTTAATCCGCTTCCTGCTGCTTCAGCAAAAAACCACACCCTCGGGTGTGGTTTTTTGTTTTGGAGCGTTCGAACCAAACGGTGTGATGTTTTCAGCGCCTTGCTTACCCTTTGCAACAGCTCCGACATGTCGGCGAGACTACAATTCACATTTCGTTAGCGTTCGGTCCGTATGATGCAATCCGCTGTTTCTCCTAATCCGATTCTGATTCGCAACGCGGGTCAGGAGGCGTGCGCATGAAGGCGCGTCGCTTGTTGCGTCGCGCCTCCGTGCTTGCTCCGAACGTCACCGTACGTTCGCGCTTGCCCTGGCCGGTAACGGTTCTGCTGATTGCGGTGGTATTTGGGCTTGCGGCGGCAGCGGCGCTGTGGGCCTTCGAGGAAGGGCGCCGCCTGACGGGGCCGCACGACGCCGATTTGCGGGCAATGAACCGCGAACTGACCGCCAAGTTGTCCGCCGTGCAGGCCGAGCGAGACAAGCTCGCTGCGTCCGCCGGCACGGTGGATGCCCGTCTGGGTATCGCAGAAGGCGCCCAGGCGCAAATGGCCGAGCAACTCAAGGCGCTGGAAACTGAAAACGCACAGTTGAAGGAGGATCTGGCCTTCTTCGACAGCCTCTTGCCTGCACCAACCAATTCCGCCGGGATTTACGTGCGCAGCTTCCGCATCGCACCGGACGAGGCCCTACCGACGCGCATGCGCTTCCGGGTTCTGCTGATGCAAGGCGGCGGCAAGGCCTTCGCACCGGTCTCAGAATTCGAGGGGCAATTGGCGCTCACGCTGAACGTGGTGCAAGGTGGCAAACCTGCTACGATCGATTTCCCGGGTTCGGTGGTCAGCGGATCGCCCGCCGCCAGCGCCCGCGTCAAGCTCACGCACTACCAGCGGCTCGAGGGTTGGGTCGACGTGCCTCCCGGCACCACGGTGCAATCGGTGATGGTGAAAGTGCTGCAGAACGGCAAGATCAAAGCGAGCCAGAGTTTTTCCATCTGACGGGCGCTGTCCTGTCGAGGATCCGTACACAGAGGAGTCGACGATGCTGTTTGGCAAAAAGAAAGGGCTGGCGATTGAAACGCTACTTGGCGCCCGCACCAAGCTGGAGGGGGATTTGCGCTTCTCTGGCGGTTTGCGGATCGACGGGGAGATTAAAGGCAACATCTACGGCGATCCGGACAAGCCCAGCATGTTGGTGATTACCGACAGCGCCCGCGTGGAAGGTGAAGTCCACGTCGGGCACCTGATCCTGAACGGCACGGTGGTCGGTCCCGTGCATGTGGCGGAGTTGCTGGAGCTGCAGCCGAAGGCGCGCATCGAGGGCAACGTCCAATATGCGGCGCTGGAAATGCACCAGGGTGCCGTCGTCATGGGCACGCTGACGCACGCAGCGCCCGGCGATGTGAAGTTGCTGCCAAATCTCAAGCTGGCATCCAACCAGGATTGATCACATCCCGCGCCGGCCGTTGCTGGCGCACCGCACAATGCCCACTTGAAACGCGGGGCTTCGGCACGATTTGCAGCTTGCGCTTAAAATACAGGCAAGTTTCAGACGTTCCCACAGGAGATTTTCATGAACGCAGTCGCGCAGGCAGCCACGCCCGATGTGAACGAGGTTCCGGCTCCGCTGGTCTTTACGGACAGCGCTGCGGACAAGGTCAAGCAACTGATTGAAGAAGAAGGCAACCCGGAGTTGAAGCTGCGCGTGTTCGTGCAAGGCGGCGGGTGCTCGGGCTTCCAGTACGGCTTCACCTTTGACGAAGAGACCAACGAAGACGATACGACCATGACCAAGAATGGCGTGTCGCTCTTGATCGACTCGATGAGCTACCAGTATCTGGTGGGCGCCGAGATCGACTACAAGGAAGACATCAACGGCGCCCAGTTCGTCATCAAGAACCCGAATGCTTCGACCACGTGTGGTTGCGGCTCGTCGTTCTCGGTCTGACGCCGCATCGCTGTAAAGAAAAAGCGCACTCCGGTGCGCTTTTTTGTTGCCTGCAGATTGACCAATGCTCAAGCCGCGTAGATTGCGCCCAGGATGCGGCCGCCCGATGCGCCGGTTGCGGTGTGCAGATTGCCGTGGGCGCGTAGCACGCACTGTCGCGCGAGCCACGCGAAGGCCAATGCCTCGACCTGATGCGCGGGCACGCCGAAATCATCGGTCGGCGCGACGCGCACGCCCGGCAATTGCTGCGCGATACGTGCCGTCAGCGCGCCATTGCGAGCACCGCCGCCGCAGATCAACAGCGATTCCGCCTGTGGCGCGTGGGCACGTACGGCATCGGTGATGGTGTCGGCGGTGAGCGCGAGCAGCGTGGCTTGAACATCTTCGGGGCGGGCGGCGTTCAACGCATCGCCGAGGGTTTGTTGCAGCCACGCCGGGTTGAACAGGTCGCGGCCGGTGCTTTTGGGCGGTGGCGCCGCAAAAAACGGCTCGGCCTTCAGACGCGCGAGCAGGGTTTCGTCGATGCGTCCGGTGCGGGCCCAGGTGCCGTCGGCGTCGTAGCGGGTGTCGCGGTGCGTATGGACCCAATAGTCCATCAGCGCGTTACCCGGGCCGCAATCGAAGCCGAGCACGGCGTCGCGCGCGTCCGAAGCCTGCGGCGGCAAGACCGTGAGATTGGCGATGCCGCCAATGTTGCACACCACGCGCCATGCATCCGGCAGACCGAACAGCGCGCGATGCACCGCCGGTACGAGCGGTGCCCCTTGGCCCCCGGCGGCGATGTCGCGGCTGCGGAAATCGGCAACGACGTCGATGCCGGTGCGCTCGGCCAACACCGCAGGGTGCTGGCTCTGGCGGGTGTAGCCGATGCCGTCATGCGCGCCGGGCTGATGACGGATCGTCTGTCCGTGCGCGCCGATGGCCCGCACGTCGCGCGCGACGAGGGCGGCAACCGCAAGCAGCTTGGCAACGCATTCGGCGTAGACCGCGGCCAGCGCGTTGGCGGCCAGCGCTTCACGATGGATTTCGTCGTGGCCGGCGTGTTGCAGGTCCAGAAAGCGCTGGCGCAGTTCGGGCGAGAAAGGCACGTAGGCGTCTGCCAGGACGGTCGGGTGTTCGCCGGAAAAGTCCGCCAGCACGCCGTCGACGCCGTCCAGGCTGGTGCCCGACATCAGGCCGATGTAGCGATCGGCGGGGAGTGCGGTGTGGTTGGAATGGCTCATGCGCGACAGCTTACCAGCGCAATGGCGGGCCAAATGGACACATCACGGTAAAATCGCGGGATTGCGCGGCCGGCACGTTCGAATCGATGTCGGCCATCGCGCACGCACCGTTTCCCCGATTGTTGATCCGTTCGCGCCGTTTTCCATGTGCGGCGCGGTGACTTTTCCTTTTGCCATGACCGCATCTGCCACTTCCGCCGCTTCCGACAACGCCACGCCGGGCAAACCCAAGTATCCGGTCACCCCGGAGGTGGCGCACGCGATGGAAGTGTCGCTGCGCGGCTGCGACGAACTGCTGATCGCCGCCGAGTGGGAGCAGAAGCTGGCCAAGAGCGCCGCGACCGGCGTGCCCCTGCGCATCAAGCTGGGCCTGGATCCGACGGCGCCCGACATCCACATCGGCCACACCGTGGTGCTCAACAAGATGCGCCAGCTGCAGGACCTGGGGCATCAGGTGATCTTCCTGATCGGCGATTTCACCTCGACGATTGGCGACCCGTCCGGCCGCAACGCCACGCGCCCGCCGCTGACGCGCGAGCAGATCGAAGCCAACGCGCAGACGTACTACCGCCAGGCCAGCATGGTGCTGGACCCGAGCAAGACCGAGATCCGCTACAACAGCGAATGGTGCGACCCGCTGGGCGCGCGCGGCATCATCCAGCTTGCCGCCAAGTACACCGTCGCCCGCATGATGGAGCGCGACGACTTCACCAAGCGCTACAAGGCCGGCGTGCCGATCTCGGTGCACGAATTCCTCTATCCGCTGATGCAGGGTTACGACTCGGTCGCGCTCAAATCGGATCTGGAGCTGGGCGGCACCGACCAGAAGTTCAATCTGCTGGTCGGCCGCGAACTGCAGAAGGAATACGGCCAGGAGCCGCAGTGCATCCTGACGATGCCACTGCTGGTGGGCCTGGACGGCGTCGAGAAGATGTCCAAGTCCAAGGGCAACTACGTCGGTATCAGCGAGGCGCCGAACGACATGTTCGGCAAGCTGATGAGCATTTCCGACGACCTGATGTGGACGTACTACACGCTGCTGTCGTTCCGCCCGCTCGCCGAGATCGATCTAATGAAGCAAGAAATCGCGCTGGGCCGCAACCCCCGCGATTGCAAAGTGCTGCTGGCGCAGGAGATCGTTGCCCGTTTCCACAGCCAGGCCGATGCCGAGCGCGCGCTGGAAGATTTCAACCACCGAGCACGCGGCGGTGTGCCGGACGACATTCCGCAGATCGAACTGTCGGGCGCGCCGCTGGGTATTGCGCAACTGCTCAAGCAGGCTGGGCTGTGCCCGTCCACGTCGGACGCCAACCGCAACATTGAGCAGGGCGGCGTGAAGATCGACGGCACTGTCATCAGCGACAAGGCCCTGAAGATCGAGGCCGGCACGTTCGTGATGCAGGTCGGCAAGCGTCGTTTTGCGCGCGTGGTGCTGAAGTGATTGGACTGATCCAGCGGGTGTCCGAGGCGGCTGTCCGTGTGGACGGCCGCGTCGTCGGCGAGATCGGCCCGGGTTTGCTCGCACTGGTCTGCGCCGAACGCGGGGACACCGCCGCCGAGGCCGATCGTCTGCTTGAGAAGCTGTTGAACTATCGCGTGTTCTCCGACGGGCAAGGCAAGATGAACCTGCCCGTGCGCAACATCGACGGCAACGGGCAGGCGGGCGGCTTGCTGGTCGTATCGCAGTTCACGCTGGCGGCCGATACCAAGTCCGGCACGCGGCCGAGTTTCACGCCCGCCGCCGCGCCGGAAGATGGCCGCCGCCTGTACGAACACTTCGTGGCGCGCGCGCGTGCCCAGCATCCCATCGTGGCGACCGGCGAATTTGGCGCCGACATGAAGGTGTCGCTCGTCAACGATGGTCCGGTCACGTTCTGGCTGCAGATTGCGCCGCAAGCCGCTGCATCTGTTGCCAAGACCGTCACGCCGGAAGCGGCCAAATCTGTCTGATCCGTCCAGGAACCCTGAGATGCCACGCGCCGCCGCCATCCCCCTGCCGATGCCGCAGATCACGCACATCGTGCTCATCCGCCACGGCGAGACCGACTGGAACCGTGAGCGCCGCCTGCAAGGCCAGCTGGACGTGCCGCTGAACATGCAAGGGCTCGAGCAAGCGGCGCAGTTGGGCAAGGCACTCGCGCGTGAGCAGTTCGATGCGGTCTATGCGAGCGATCTGTCGCGAGCGAAGCAGACGGCGCAGGCGCTGGCAGATGAAGTGGGGGCGACGGTGCGTGATGACGCGGGCTTGCGCGAGCGCTGCTACGGCCAGTTCGAAGGCCTGACATACGCCGAAGTTGCCGCCCAGCATCCGGCGGAGTTTGATGCCTGGCAAAACCGCGTACCCGAATTCGCCCCGCCCGGCGGAGAGACGCTCACGGAATTCCACGAGCGTGCGGTCGAGACTGCGTTGCGCCTGATTCGCCGTCATCCCGGCGAGCGCATCGCGCTGGTCAGCCACGGCGGCGTGCTGGATTGCCTGTATCGCCACGCCAACGCCATGACGCTCACGGAGCCGCGCCGGCATGAGCTGCGCAACGCGAGCATCAACCGGCTTTCATCCGACGGTCATCAGTTGACCGTGCTGCAGTGGGGCGATGTCGCGCACCTCGATTTGCTGGTGCTCGACGAGGTGGACCGCCGCGTTCCCTGAACGCGCTACACCTTCAGCCGGAACGGCGTGAAGTCGGTATCGCGGTCGTAGTAATCCTCGTTCTCGGCGCGCTTGAGGAAGGCGACGACGCGGTAGGTGAGCGGCGTTGCGACGATTTCCCAGGCGGTCTTGAGGATGTATTGCGCGATGGCCACGCGCAGCACCTGCCCGTGCGGCCAGATGCCAT
This sequence comes from Ralstonia edaphi, assembly GCF_958350185.1. Classification (NCBI taxonomy): domain Bacteria; kingdom Pseudomonadati; phylum Pseudomonadota; class Betaproteobacteria; order Burkholderiales; family Burkholderiaceae; genus Ralstonia; species Ralstonia edaphi. Next base: position 206,007 of record NZ_CATWHI010000003.1, on the reverse strand, counting down.
AGAAGGCGATCACGTAGAACAGCGACGAATCGACTGCCTCGCCCACCACCGTGGACCCGACAATGCGCGTCCACAGCCATTTCCCCTCCGTCGCGATCTTCATCTTCGCCAGCGTGTAGCTGTTGGCGAAGCTGCCGCACCAGAATGCGATGAGCGAGCCGGCCACGATGCGCGGCGTGTTGCCGAACACGTCGTTCAGGCTCTTCTGGTAGTCCGCCATGAAGGGCGCCACCGGCAGCGCCAGCACCACCAGCGACATGAACGACGCGAAGATCAGTGCCGCAAAGCCTGCCCAGACCACGCGCCGATCACGTCCGTAGCCGTACACCTCGGTGAGGATGTCGCCAAAGATGTACGAGATCGGGAAGAACAGCACGCCGGCGCCAAACGTCACCGGCCCAATGATCGGCAACGTGACCTGCGCCGCCTTGGCCGCACCGATCAGGTTCGAACACAGCAGCACCGTGACGAAGGCCGCCATGATGAAGTCGTAGTAGCGGAACGTGCGGTTTGGGTGGTGCGGGGCGGCGGACATGTCGGGGAGGGCGGACGCTTATTGGTTGTCGTCCCAGAGGTCCGGCACCGGACCGCTCTTGGGTGCGCCCAGCCCGAAATGCTGGTACGCCGATGCCGTGGCCACCCGCCCGCGCGGCGTGCGCTGCAGGTAGCCCTGCTGGATCAGGTAGGGCTCAAGCACGTCTTCAATCGTGTCGCGCTCTTCGCCGATGGCGGCGGCCAGGTTGTCGATGCCGACCGGCCCGCCGTTGAACTTGTGCAGGATCGCTTCGAGCAGCTTGCGGTCCATCAGGTCGAAGCCGACGGCATCCACATCAAGCATGGCCAATGCGGCATCGGCGACTTCGCGCGTGATGACGCCGTCGGCCTTGACCTCGGCGTAGTCGCGCACGCGGCGCAGCAGGCGGTTGGCGATACGCGGCGTGCCGCGCGAGCGCTTGGCGATTTCCAGCGCACCTTCGTCGACGATATGGGCGTTCAGCAGGCCCGACGAGCGCGTGACGATCTTCGCCAGTTCGGCCGGCGTATAGAACTCCAGCCGCGCCACGATCCCGAAGCGGTCGCGCAACGGGTTGGTCAGCATGCCGGCCCGCGTGGTGGCCCCCACCAGCGTGAACGGCTGCAGATCGAGCTTGACCGAGCGCGCCGCCGGGCCCTCGCCGATCATGATGTCGATCTGGTAGTCCTCAAGCGCCGGGTACAGGATTTCTTCCACCACCGGCGAGAGCCGATGAATCTCGTCGATGAAGAGGACGTCGTTGGCTTCGAGGTTCGTGAGCAGCGCGGCCAGGTCGCCCGGGCGCTCCAGCACGGGGCCGGAAGTCTGGCGCAGGTTGACGCCCATTTCGCGCGCGATGATGTGCGCCAGCGTCGTCTTGCCGAGACCCGGCGGGCCGAACAGCAGCACATGGTCCAGCGCTTCGCTGCGGTTCTTGGCCGCGGTCATGAAGATGTCGAGCTGGCCGCGCACCTTCTCCTGGCCGACGTATTCGTCGAGCAGCTTGGGGCGCAACGCGCGCTCGAACGCCTCCTCGTTGGGGGAGGCGGGGGAGGCTGAGATGATGCGCTCAGCGGAGACAGCCTTGGCGGCGAGCTTGTCGGTTTCGATCATGACGGGCAGACGGCGCCGGGACGGCGCGAGCAGGCCATTCTACCGTCTTGCCGCGCCCGGGCGTCAGCCCTTGGACAGCGCCTTGAGCGCCAGCTTGATCCCCTCGGATACGCCCGTGCCGGCTGGCACCTGCTTGATGGCGAGCGCCGCTTCCTTGTCGGAATACCCCAGCGCCAGCAAGGCGTTGAGCACGTCGACCGCGTCGTCCGAGACGGCCGGGCCGCCGGGCACGGCACCGAGGTCGGCGCCCAGCTTGCCTTTAAGCTCCAGCAGCAGGCGCTCGGCCGTCTTCTTGCCGATCCCCGGGATGCGCGTCAGCCGCCCGGCTTCCTGCAGCGTGACGGCCTGCGCGAGTTCGGCTACCGACATACCCGACAGCACCGCCAGCGCAATGCGCGCGCCGATGCCGGAAATCTTGATGAGCTGGCGGAAGGTTTCACGCTCGGCGGCGGTGCCGAATCCGTAGAGCAGATGGGCGTCCTCACGCACGATCTGCTGGGTCAGCAGCACGACCTTTTCGCCGGTGGCGGGCAGGTTGTAGAACGTGCTCATCGGCACGTCGATCTCGTAGCCGACGCCGTGGCAATCGACCAGCAGGTGCGGCGGGTTCTTTTCGATCAGCGTCCCGGCGATGCGTCCGATCATGGGTGGGGTTCCTCCTCCAAAACGGGACGCAGTGTAGCCGAAACCTACCGCACGGCCGATCCAGGGTCAGCCGCGCGCGCTACGGTTCCGATGCGCAACACTAGCGCTTGAAGGTCGACACGGCTTGCCGACCCACCGCCGGATCATCGGTAAAGAAGCCATCGACGCCCGCACGCAGGAACGTCTGGATCTCCCTGATCGAGCCGTTGACGTTGCGCGTGTTATCCGCACCGCTGCGCAGCGACGGCGGCAGGAAGGTGTTCTCCGGGCGGAAGGTGTACGGATGAACGACCAGCCCAGCGTTGTGCGCGTTGCGGATCAAGTCGGTCGGATCGGTCAGCTTGCCGTTCGCGTCGAGGCCCATGATGCTGCTCTTGTCCGGGCCGACGCCGTTGGCGTACGCGGCGATGTCGCGCATGCCCTGGCTCGTCATCATGTCGCCGAAGGTGCGGCTGTCTTTGGCGACCACAAAGTCGTAGGGCTGTCGTCCGGATGTGCCCATCAGCTGCACGAGCTTCCAGTTCGGCTGGCTGCCGCCGATCTTGTTGCGGATCGCCTTGAGGTTGGCGACCTCGAACGACTGGATGTAGACCGTCGTGCGGCTGGCCGTGAAGGCGTCGCGGCGCAGACCGTCGATCAGCCTGTCTTCGAGCGGCAGACCGATCGACTGGAAGTACGTCGGATGTTTCGTCTCGGGATAGATGCCGATGTTGCGGCCGAGCCTGGCGGATTGGTCCCGCGCGAGCGCGATGATCTCGTCGAGCGTTGGGATGTCGAACTGGTCGTTGTAGGCGACGTTGTCGGGGCGGATGCTGGGGATGCGCTCGCGTGCACGCAGCGTTTTCAATTCACCGAGCGTGAAGTCTTCGGTGAACCAGCCGGTGACGCTCTGGCCGTCGATCGTCTTGGTGGTCTTGCGGCCGGCAAACGCGGCCACGTCGGCCACGTTCGTCGTGCCGGAGATTTCGTTCTCGTGGCGCGCAACCAGCACGCCATCTTTGGTGGAGACGAGATCCGGCTCGATGATGTCGGCGCCGTCGTCGATGGCTTTCTGGTAGGAGGCCAGCGTGTGCTCCGGCCGCAATGCGGAGGCACCACGATGGCCGATCACCTGCACCGTGGCGATAGGCGTGGTGTTGCCACCGCCGTTGCCGCCACCGTGGTTGTATTCCAGGCGGCAGGCGGACAACACCAGCGAGGCACTCAAGACGAACGGGCTCAGCAGGATGAGACGGCGCAGCATCGGGGGGCTCCTGAATCCTGAAGACGGGTACCCCGCATGGTAGTCGCCGCGTGTGGGTGCAGCTACCTGCCGGCGTTAAGAATCCTGTCAGCCGACGAGGCGCCCGCGCCGCACGCGCAGGCCCTTTTGCGCAAGCTGCGGCGCCAGCCCGGCCATGGCGGCCAGCGTTTCGCCGCCGTGCGCATGGCAGATCGCCACGCCCAGCGCGTCGGATGCATCCGCGCCGGGTTTGCCCTCGAGGTTGAGCAAGCGTACGACCATTTCCTGCACCTGATCCTTGTTGGCGCGGCCGTAGCCGACCACGGCCTGCTTCAGTTGCAGCGCGGTGTATTCGAACACGGGCAGGTCGCCGCTCATCAGGCCGCAGATCACCGCGCCACGGGCCTGACCCAGCAGTAGCGTCGATTGCGGGTTGACGTTGACGAACACCTTTTCGATGGAAGCGCAGTCCGGCCGGTAGGTGCTCACCAGTTCGGAAACACCGTCATACAGCGTTTTCAGGCGGCTGGGCAGGTCGGCATTGCCGTTGCTCTTGATCGTGCCCGAGGCCACGTAGACGAGCTTGTGGCCGTGCCGTTCAAGCACGCCGAAACCCGTGGTGCGAAGGCCGGGGTCGATGCCGAGGATGCGCATGAAATGGAGCGGAGCAGAAAAGAAAAACGGGGCAGGCGCCAGTCTACGCCTTGCCCCGCTGATCGGTCGAACGACCGTGCCGTTTAGTGGCGGAAGTGGCGGGTGCCCGTGAAGATCATCGCCACGTTGCGCTCGTCGGCGGCGGCGATCACTTCATCGTCGCGCACCGAGCCGCCCGGCTGGATCACGCACGAGGCGCCAGCGTCGACCACCACGTCCAGGCCATCGCGGAACGGGAAGAACGCATCCGACGCCACAGCCGAACCGGCCAGCGTCAGGCCCGCGTTCTGGGCCTTGATGCTCGCGATGCGGGCGGAATCGACGCGGCTCATCTGGCCGGCGCCCACGCCCAGCGTCATGCCGCCGCCGCAGAAGACGATGGCGTTCGACTTGACGAACTTGGTGACGCGCCAGGCGAACATCAGGTCGTCCATTTCCTTCGGCGTCGGGTGGCGCTTGGTGACCACGCGCAGTTCGCTCGGCTGTACGTTCTTGGCATCCGGGCTTTGCACCAGCAGGCCGCCGCCGACGCGCTTGAAGTCGTACGCGTTCACGCCCGCATTTGCCTCATTCGCCAGCGGAATTTCCAGCACGCGAACGTTCTGCTTGCCCGCGAACACGGCACGCGCGCCTTCCGAGAACCCCGGGGCGATCAGCACTTCCACGAACTGCTTGGCCACCACCTGTGCGGCCGCTTCATCCAGCGGCACGTTGAAGGCGATGATGCCGCCGAAGGCCGAGGTCGAATCGGTCTTGAAGGCCTTCTCGTACGCTTCCTGCGCGGTGCCGCCGATGGCCACGCCGCACGGGTTGGCGTGCTTGATGATCACGCACGCCGCGCCCTTGGCCGGGTCGAACGACTTCACGCATTCCCACGCGGCATCGGCGTCGGCGATGTTGTTGTACGACAGCTCCTTGCCCTGCAGTTGCGTGTAGTTGGCGAGCGCGCCGTCGACGGCTTTCAGGTCGCGGTAGAACGCGGCGGATTGGTGCGGGTTCTCGCCGTAGCGCATCTCCTGCACCTTCTCGAAGGCCAGGTTCAGCGTTTGCGGATAGGCGCTGCGCGTGCTGTGCGACTTGTCGGCGCCCAGGCTCGTCAGGTAGTTCGTGATGGCGCCGTCGTACTGCGCGGTGTGCGCGAACACCTTCTTGGCCAGCATGAAGTTGGTTTCGTAGCCGACCGTGTTGTTGTTGGCCTGCATTTCGGCCAGCACGGTGGCGTAGTCGGCCGGGTCAACGATGACCGTCACATCACGGTGGTTCTTGGCCGCCGAGCGCAGCATGGTCGGGCCACCGATGTCGATGTTCTCGATGGCGTCGGCTAGCGAGCATTCGTCCTTGGCCACCGTCTGCTGGAACGGGTACAGGTTCACCACCAGCAGGTCGATGGTCGGGATGCTGTGTTCGGACAGCGCGGCCATGTGCTCCGGTAGGTCGCGGCGGGCCAGGATGCCGCCGTGCACTTTCGGATGCAGCGTCTTGACGCGGCCGTCGAGCATTTCCGGAAAGCCGGTGTAGTCCGCCACTTCCGTCACGGGCAGGCCGGACTCGGCGAGCAGCTTGGCGGTGCCGCCGGTGGAGAGGAGCTTGACGCCGCGCTCGTGCAGGGCACGGGCAAAGTCGACGATGCCGGTCTTGTCGGAAACGGAAAGCAGGGCTTGCTGGATCATGGTGGAAACGCCGGTAGGCGGGTGTGGCGCTGGGTTTGCCGAACTGGCAGGAGGCGCCGTCAGAAAGGAAATCGGTTCAAAGGCCGGCCCGCAACCTCAGATGAGGCCGTGCTGCTGCAACTTCTTGCGCAGCGTGTTGCGGTTGATGCCGAGGTAGTCGGCCGCCTGCGACTGGTTGTTGGAAGCCCATTCCATCACGGTTTCCAGCAGCGGCCGCTCGATGGCCTGCAGCACCATGTCGTAGACGTTGGACGGGTTCTCGCCGTCCAGGTCACGGTAATACGCATCCAAGCTGTCGCGGATGCAACGTTCGATCGGGTTGCGGCTCATGCGGCAAGCAGTTCCTTGTTGTTGTCGTTGTTGCCCGTCGTGGGGTGGTCGCCACCGGTGGCCTGGTCTTCGTAGACCAGGCGGTCGGACAGCGCACGCTGCTCGTCGAAGAACGCATTGACGGCGGCCAGCTGGGCCGCGGTGTCTTCGATGGTGTTCATGCGGTGGCGGAACAGGTTGGCCCCCGCCAACCCGCGCGTGTACCAGGCGATGTGCTTGCGCGCGGTGCGCACGCCGGTGTATTCGCCATAGAACGCGTAGTGCTCTTCCAGATGCGCGTTCATGATGCCGCGAATCTCTTCCACTTCCGGCGCGGGCAGCAGCGTGCCGGTCTGCAGGAAATGGGAAATCTCGCGGAACAGCCACGGGCGCCCCTGCGCCGCGCGGCCGATCATGATGGCGTCCGCGCCCGTTACGGCCAGCACGTGCTTGGCCTTGGCCGGCGTGGTGATGTCGCCGTTGGCCACCACCGGAATGCGCACCGACGCCTTGACCGCGGCGATGGTGTCGTATTCCGCTTCACCGTGATACAGATCGGCGCGCGTGCGGCCGTGCACGGTCAGCATGCTGATGCCGGCGTCCTGCGCAATGCGGGCCACGCTCAATGCGTTGCGGTGTTCGCGGTCCCAACCGGTGCGGATCTTCAGCGTCACTGGCACGCGATCGCCGACTGCACCGACCACGGCCTCGACAATGCGCTGGACCAGCGGCTCGTTCTGCAGCAGGGCAGAACCGGCAGCCACGTTGCACACCTTCTTGGCCGGGCAGCCCATGTTGATGTCGATGATCTGCGCGCCGCGATCGACGTTGTAGCGCGCCGCTTCGGCCATCATCATCGGCTCGGCGCCGGCAATCTGCACGGCGATCGGCTCGACCTCGCCCGTGTGGTTGGCGCGCCGCATGGTCTTCTCGCTCTTCCAGAGCTGCGCGTTGGACGCGACCATCTCGGACACCGCATAGCCCGCGCCCAGCCGCTTGCAGAGCTGGCGGAACGGGCGGTCCGTCACACCCGCCATGGGGGCGACGAACAGGTTGTTGCGAAGGGTATGCGGTCCGATCTGCAAGGCTGGCGAGGAAGAAGCGGCTGAAAGAAACGAAAAATCACCCCTTCCGCCCAGCGTCGGACGACGATCGGGCGGAGCGACGGGAGTGAAAAATGCGAGGACGGGATTTTACCGCCAAACCGCCGGATTGCCTAAATGTTGTGCACAAACTATGCGGCAGTGCGGTCGGCGGCCGGGTGCTTGCCTTGGCTGGCGCTAGCTGAACCGTTGCAGGCCGTACGGGCGGGCGTCGATGAAGGGCGTGCGTTCGCTGACCAGATCGGCGATGAGTCGGGCGGTGCCCGGCGCGCCCGTCATGCCCAGATGGCCGTGCCCGAACGCGAAGAACACGTTGCGGTGGCGCTCCGAGCGGTCGATGACGGGCAGGCTGTCGGGCAAGGAGGGGCGATGGCCCATCCATTGGCTGTCATCCGAGAATCTGAGGCCCGGAAAGAGCTGCTGGCCCTGTTGCATGAGGATGCGCGCGCGGCGGTAGTCGGGCGGCGCGTCCAGCCCGCCGATCTCCACGGTGCCGGCAATGCGCAAGCCGCCTTCCATGGGCGTGGCGATGAACTTGCGCTCGCAATCCATGATCGGCCGGGAGGGGTGCACGGTGGGGGCGCGCAGCGTGGCGTGATAGCCGCGTTCGGTGTCGAGCGGAATGCGGATGCTGGTGAGCTTCGCGCCCAGCCGCATCGACCACGCGCCCGCGCACAGCACCAGTTTCGACACGGGCAGCGTGCCGCAATCGGTGTGCAGCCGCGTCGGGCCGCCGTAGTCGCTTCGGCCGAACTCCACGTCCAGAACCTTGCGGCGCAGGAAGGTGCCGCCCGCCGCCATGAAATTGGCTGCCAGCGTTTTGACGAGCCGTTCCGGGTTGATCGTGAAGCCGTTGTCGGGCAGCAGCAGACCGGATTGGATGTCGGCGGCCAGTGCAGGCTCCAGTTCGCGCGCTTCACCGGCGCTCAGGGCTTGCGAGCGCACGCCCGTCGCATCGCGAATGGATTGCGCCAGCACATCGCCCGACGAACGCGCCAGCGTGCGCCACACATACAGGTGGCCCGTCTGGCGGATCAGGTCGTCATATTGCGCGGCGTCGAGCAGGTTGCGATAGCCGGGGAAGGTCGCGCTGAAGAGACTCGCCAGCGGCTGCGCCGTCGCACGGGCCTGCGCTTCGTTGCCCGCAAGCACCCATTGCAGCAGCCACGGCAGCGCGCGCGGCAGATAGGGCCAGCGCACCGTCAGCGGACCCATCGGATCGGCCAGCCATTTGGGCACCTGCTTCAGCATGCCCGGCAGCGCCATCGGCACGACCGACGCCACGCTCAGGCAGCCGGCGTTGCCGAACGAGCAGCCTTCGCCAATGCCCGCCTGATCGAGCAGTGTGACCTGGTGGCCCTCCCGCTGCAGCTGCAGCGCACAGGCCGTGCCGACAATGCCGGCACCCACCACGGTGATCTGCTGACGATCGCCCGCAGCGCTGACCTCGGTGAACGCCATCCGTTAGCCTCGCTGCCCGAACATCATCTGCCGGGCCAGCCCGTGCTTGAGCGGCGGCAGGCATTCCAGCAGCGTGAGCGCGGCGCCGCGCAGGTGGCCAAACGGCCGGCCGGGCACGGCAAACGCACGCGGCAGCAAATCGGTCAGGCCGATGGTGACGGCGCGGTCAAACGCGCGTTCGCGGGCGAAACGGGCGAGGGTCGCCGCCGTTGCCCCATCCCGAAGGGCGCGTGCCATTTCGAACGCGTCGCGCAAGCCGAGGTTGAAGCCCTGGCCTGCCACGGGGTGGATCGTCTGCGCGGCATTGCCGATGGCGGCGACGCGGCGGTCGACCGGAATGCGCAGCGCATGCAGCCCGAGCGCGAATGTGTGGCGCGGGCTGGCGTGCGTGAAGCGGCCCATGCGCTCGCCAAAGGCAGCGCCCAGTTCGGCGAGGAACGCGTCGTCTGGCAACGCCGCGCGTCGGCGCGCTTCGTCGGGCGCGCAGCACCAGACGAGCGCGTAGCCAGGACCTTGCGCGTCATCCTGCGGCAGCAAGGCGAGCGGGCCTTCGGGTGTGAAGCGTTCCCACGCCCAGCCTTCGAGCGGCGCGCTGCAGCGCACGTGCGCGACGATGGCCGTCTGGCCGTAATCGCGGCGACGCGCGTGGGCAATGCCGCCTTGCTGCTTGCGCGCGTCGTCGAACAAGCCGCCTTCGGCCTGGATGACGACTTCGGTTTCGATGGCCAGCGGATGGCGACCTTCGCGTAGCGCGCGCACGCGTGCCGGGGCGACCGTACCGTCGGCGCGCGGCAGCTGCTCGACGCGCTCGACGGGCGTGTGGTCGTAGCGGGTGAGGCGGTTTGGGCGACGCGCCATCTGCGTGGCGAGTGCGGCGTTGAGCGCAGCGCTCAGGTCGCCGTATTGCACGACGTGGCCGAGCGCGGGGACGTCGTAGTCTTCGCGGCGGATATGCGCCTGCCCGAAGTGGCCGCGCTGCGAGACGTGGATGTGCGTGATAGGCGTGGCGCGCACGGGCCAGCCGCCAATCTCCTGTAGCAGCACGCGCGAGCCGTGCGACAGCGCCAGCGCGCGCGGGTCTCGCGCGGCGGCGTCGGCATCGCGCGCATCGAACAGGGCGATGCGCCAGTCGGTGTCGCGCAGCAGCCAGTTCGCCAGCGCCAGCCCGACAGGCCCCGCGCCGACGATGGCGACGTCGAAGTCCGGCGCCGCGCTGTTCGCTGTGAGGCTGTCGGTCATGCCTGGCTCCGCATCACCAGTTCGATTTCGTCCGGGGCCACGGGCACGTCGCGCGTGATGATTTCGCAGCCTTGCGGCGTGACGATGGCGTCGTCTTCGATGCGGATGCCGATGTGCCAATACTGTTCCGGCACGCCGGGGGCGGGGCGCACGTAGATGCCCGGTTCGACGGTCAGCACCATGCCGCCTTCGAGCGGGCGCCACGGGCGTTCGCCTTCGGCCGGTGCGGCGGTGCCGGGCGTGCGGTATTCGCCCACGTCGTGCACGTCCATGCCGAGCCAGTGGCCGGTGCGGTGCATGTAGAACTGACGGTATTGGCCGCCGGCGATCACGTCATCGAGCGTGCCGACCTTGTTTGCATCGAGCAGGCCGGTGTCGAGCATGCCTTGCGCCAGCACGCGCGTGGCGGCATCGTGCGGCACGTTGTAAGGCACGCCCGGGCGCGTTTCCGCAAGGGCCGCTTCCTGCGCCGCAACCACAAGCTCATACAGTTCGCGTTGCGGGCCGGTAAAGCGGCCATTGACGGGGAACGTGCGCGTGATGTCCGACGCGTAGCCGTCCAGCTCGCAGCCGGCATCGATCAGGCAGAGATCGCCATCGCGCAGTTCGGCGTTGCCGGCGCGGTAGTGCAGCACGCACGCGTTCGGGCCCGTGGCGACAATGGAGTTATAGGCAACGCTTTGGGCGCCATGGCGGCGGAATTCGTACAGCAGCTCGGCTTCGAGATGGTATTCACGCAGGCCGGCACGCGAGGCCTGCATGGCGCGCACGTGCGCTCCGGCGGAGATGCGGCCGGCGCGACGCATGATGTCGAGTTCGCTCGGGTCCTTGAACAGCCGCATCTCATCGAGGATGGCGCGCACGTCCAGCGCCTGATGCGGCGACGACACCCCCGCGCGGCCTTGCATGCGTACCGCGTCGAGCCAGCGGCGCATGCGGCGGTCGAACGCGCTGCTCTCGGCCAGCGGATACGCCACAGCACCGGCGTTGGCGAGCAGCTTGGGCAGCGTCGCGTCGATGTCTTCCACGGAGTGCCCCTCGTCCAGCCCGAAGGCGTCCTTCGCGGCTTCCGGGCCGAAGCGGAAGCCGTCCCAGATTTCGCGCTCTTCATGCTTCGGGCGGCAGAACAGCACACTGCGCGCGGGCGCGTTGCCCGCGGGTACGACGATGGCGAGCACCGCTTCGGGCTCGGTAAAACCGGTCAGGTAATAGAAGTAGCTGTCGTGCCGATAGGGGTAGTCGCTGTCGCGGTTGCGCATCGCTTCGGGCGCGGTCGGCACGATGGCGACGCCGCCATTGCCACCCGATGCCGCGCGCAGCCACTGCGCGACGCGCTCGCGGCGCTGGCGATAGGTCTGGAGGAAAGCGAGTTCGGTGGCGGACATGGCGTGTTTTCCAGCAGCAGAAAGGATGCGTCGATTGTAACGCCGCGCCCGGCGGGCATTCGGAGGAGGGGCTTTGCCACACCCGAAAGGAGACTTGTGCGCTGCGCACGGCCTCTCCTAAAGTCTCGGGCGGCCACCGCCGTTAATACTCACCTGTTTTGCATCCCGGTTGCGACCTCCGCCTGCAGCGGCCTGGCCGCATTGGATCGGCCTGCCCAGGAGAACCGATGCTCGCCACCAGTTACAACCCGCTTCTCGTCCTGCTGTCCCTGTTCGTGGCCATCCTGGCGTCGTATACGGCGCTGGACATGGCAGGACGTGTCGTCACGGCGCAAGGCCGCGCGGCGTTGTGGTGGCTCGTCGGCGGCGCATCGGCCATGGGGCTGGGTATCTGGTCGATGCACTTTGTCGGCATGCTGGCGCTGAATCTGCCGATCCCGGTTGGATATGACGTTGGGATCACGCTTGCGTCACTCTCCATCGGCATTGGCGCCTCGGCATTTGCATTGTGGCTGGTCAGTCGGCGCGAACTGCCGTGGCCGCGCCTGGCGGGCGGCGCGCTTCTCATGGGCGCGGGCGTGGCGGGCATGCATTACACCGGCATGGCCGCGCTGCGCATGAACCCCGGCATTCAATACGACCCTGCAAGATTTGGGTTGTCGATCGTGATTGCCGTGCTGGCATCGGGCGTGGCGCTGGGGATCGCATTCCGCCTGCGGCGGCAGTCGCGACGCGTTCGTGCGCTGCGTGCCGGTTCGGCGGTGGTGATGGGCGTGGCCATTGTCGGCATGCACTACACGGGCATGTCGGCCGCGTCGTTTCCATTCGGCAGCGTGTGCGGCGCTGCGCATACCGGGGCGAGTGCCGATTGGCTGGCGCTGGTCATCATCATCGTCACGCTGGCGGTGCTGGCCATCGCGCTCATCATCTCGGTGCTGGACCTGCGCATGGAAGCGCGCACCGCCTTGCTGGCGAACTCCCTGGCCGCGGCCAACAAAGAACTGGCTTACCTGGCGCTGCACGACAACCTGACCAAGCTGTCCAACCGCGTGCTGCTGGAAGACCGCCTGACGCAGGCGATCCGCACCGCTGACCGCGAGAAGCGCCGCTTCGCCCTCATGTTCATGGACCTCGACGGCTTCAAGGCCGTCAATGATGTCTATGGCCACCACGTGGGCGATCTGCTGCTGATCGACGTCGCGCAGCGCATCGGCGCGCGCGTGCGTCAGCAGGACACCGTGGCGCGTGTCGGCGGCGATGAATTCGTCGTGCTCGCCTATGTGGACGATCCGGAAGACGCCGGCACCCTGGCCGACGCGTTGCTGCAAGTGGTACGTGAGCCTTTCATGGCAGGCGGTCACGAGCTGCGCGTGTCAACGAGCATCGGCATTGCGATCTACCCCGGCGACGGCGGCAACCAGCACGATCTGCTGACCAATGCCGATGCGGCGATGTACCATGCGAAGGGCCTGGGCCGGAATGCCTACAGCTTCTTCGAGCCCTCGATGAACGCCGATGTGCATCAGCAGTTGCAGCTCGTGCAGGACTTGCGCCGCGCGGTCGAGCGGCACGAACTCGTGCTGCATTACCAGCCGAAATTCAACGCGCCCAACGGGCCGATCATGGGCGTCGAGGCGCTGGTGCGCTGGCAGCATCCGCAACGCGGCTTGGTGCCCGCCGATGAATTCATCCCGCTGGCCGAAAAGACCGGCCTCATCGTGCCGCTCGGCGCGTGGGTGCTGGACGAAGCCTGCCGCCAGATGGCGCAATGGCACCGCGAGGGGCGCACCGGCTGGACCGTCGCCGTGAATCTTTCGGCGCTGCAGTTCAGTCATGCCGCGCTCATCGACACCGTGCGCGATACGCTTGCGCGCCACGCGCTGGACCCGCGCAGCCTGACGCTGGAGATCACAGAATCGACCGCCATGCGCGACGTCGACGCGAGCCTGCAGATCCTGCAGCAACTCGACGCGATGGGCGTGCGGATTTCCATCGACGATTTCGGGACCGGCTATTCGAGTCTGCTGTATCTCAAGCGACTGCCAGCCAGCGAGCTGAAGATCGACCGCGGTTTTGTGCGCGACCTGGCGCACGACACGGAAGACGCAGCCATCGTCTCGGCCATCGTGGCGCTGGGTCAGACGCTGAACCTGCGCATCGTCGCAGAAGGTGTGGAGACGGCCGAGCAGCAGGCGTTTCTTACGCGGCTTGGCTGTCATTCGCTGCAGGGCTACCTGCTGGGCCGCCCGATGACGGCCGAATCATTGAGCGCCGCGATGGCGTAAGCGCCTAGCGCGCCGCGAGTTCTGCGTCGAGTGCGGCCAGCTGGGCTGGCGTACCGACGTTTTCCCAGCGACCGTCGAAGCGCTCGCCCGTAGCCCGGCCTTCGGCGATGGCCTGGTGGTACAGCGGCGTCATCGCCAACCGCGTGCCGGGCGTGATGCCGGCAAACAGGCGCGTGTCGTACAAGCCGATGTTGCCGAACGTGAGGCGCTCGGTGCCGTCGGCGTGGAGCATTCCTTTGCCGTCCAGCGCGAAATCACCACGCACGTGGTACGGCGGGTTCGGCACCATCACCAAGTGCATGCTGGGTGCCGCTTGCGCGGCCATGGCGGGCGCCCGGTCGCGCAGCAAGGCGTAGTCGTAATCGCAGAACACATCGCCGCTGACGGCGATGAATACGCTGTGGCCCTCGCCGGCATGCAGCAGCGACATGGCCTGCGCGACCCCGCCCGCCGTTTCCAGCGCCTGCCCCTCCGGCGAATACGCGAGGCGCACGCCCCACGCACTGCCATCTCCCAGCGCGGTTTCGATTTGCGCACCGAGCCATGCATGGTTGATGACGATGTCGCGCACGCCAGCCGCAGCCAGGCGCTCGATTTGCCAGACGATCAGCGGTTTGCCGCCCACGGTGAGCAGGGGCTTGGGCGTGTGGTCGGTCAGCGGGCGCATGCGGTCGCCGCGGCCCGCCGCAAAAATCATGGCGCGCGTCGTCGAATTCAAGCCATCACCTTCATGAGAATCAGCAGCACAGCCATGCCGCCGACGATGGTCCACATCGCGCTCTTCGTCACCCGTGCGATGACGATGGCGACGATGCCGGCAAGCAGGCGAGGGTTGTCGACCGACACTGCGAGCGCACCGTCGCGCATCAGCAGGTCGGGCGCGATGAGCGCGGTCAGCATCGCGGCCGGCACGTAGGGCAGGGCGTTGCGGAACCACATCGGCAGGTTCATGCGCCCTTCGAGCGCGATGAACGATAGGCGGATCAAGTAGGTCGCCGCGCCGGCAATCAGCAGCACGCCGAAAAGGATGAGCGCTTTCATGCGGCAGCCCCCTTGTCGGACGGCCGGGCAAGCAAGCGCTCAACCAGCGCACCGACGGCGATGCCCACGCACGCCGCGCTCATCAGCCCGAGCTTGTGCGGCCAGCCCGTCCACGCCACGGCCAGCGCGGCGCCCGTCAGGGCTGCGGCCAGTTGAGCGCGCGTGCGCAGCGCCGGCACCACGATGGCGATGAACGTCAGCGGCAGGAAGAAATCGAGCGGCCACGAGGTCGGCACCTGCGCGCCCAGCACCACGCCGACGATCGTCGACGCCTGCCAGCTCGACCACAGCGCCACGCCGGCGCCGAGGAAATACCAATGGCGGTAGGCTGCCTCCTCGCTGCCAGGCTGCGCGGTGACAACGCGGCGGTTCATGGCGGCGAAGGCTTCGTCGGTCAGCAGATAGGCGATCAGCCATTTCCAGCGGCGCGGCAGGTGCGCCAGCGCGGGCGCAATGCTGGCCGAATACAGCGCGTGCCGCAGATTCACCATCGATACCGTCGCCGCAATGACCAGCGCTGGCGCGCCACCGGCCCACAGCTGCACCAGGATCATCTGCGAGGCGCCACCGAAAACGATGGCGCTCATCGCCACGGCAAGCCACGCGGGCATGCCGGCGGACGTGGCCAGCACGCCGTAGATCATGCCGAACGGCACCACGCCCAGCAGCATGGGCGCGAGCGCCAGCATGCCGGCGCGAAACTCGACGGCGCGCGGGGATGACATCAGAACGTGTAGCCGATCTGCTGCGCGCGATCTTCGAGTTGATCGAGCAGGCGGGCCAGCGGTGCCAGCGCGTTGTAGCGGCTGCACACACGGCGCAGGTAGGCGATGAAGCGGGGGGTGTCTTCCACGTAGCCGGTCTTGCCGTCGCGGTAGCACAGGCGCGCAAAGATGCCGGCCACCTTCAGATGGCGTTGCGCGCCCATCCATTCGAGCGCGCGGTAGAACTCGCCGAAGTCTTCATCCACCGGCAGCTTGGCGGCGCGGGCGGCTTCCCAGTAGCGCACGGCCCAATCCAGCTCCTGCTCTTCGTCCCACGACAGGAAGGCGTCGCGCAGCAGTGAGGCCGCGTCGTAGGTGATCGGCCCGTAGACGGCGTCCTGGAAGTCCAGCACACCCGGCTGCGAAGGGTCGGCCGCGTTCACCATCAGGTTGCGCGGCATGTAGTCACGGTGGACATACACGCGCGGCTGGGCCAAGGCGCTGTCGACCAGCAGCTTGAACACCTTGTCGAGCGATTCGCGCTGCGTGGCGTCCAACGGGCGTTGCAGGTGGCGGTCGACATACCAGTCGGGAAACAGCGACAGCTCGCGGCGCAGCAGCGCTTCGTCGTACGGCGGCAGTTCACCTTCGCGCGATGCCGACTGCCAGCGCACCAGGGTATGGATGGCCGGGCGGAACAGCGTATTGGCGTAGGCGAGGTCGAAATTGCGCTCGCGCAGCGATTGCAGATACGTTTGCGGGCCCAGATCGGTCAGCAGCAGGAAGCCCTGCGCGAGATCCTGCTCCAGCACCTGCGGCGCACGCACGCCCGCACCGTTGAGCAGACCGGCCACATGGACGAACGGGCGGCAGTCTTCCTGCGGCGGCGGGGCGTCCATGACGATCAGCGTGCCGTTGGAGCTGTCCAGACGGAAATAGCGGCGGAAGCTGGCATCGGCCGAGGCGGGTTGCAGCGTGTCGATGCGCAGGCCGTGGGCGGCGGGCAATGTGCCGAGCCAGTCGCGCAGTTGGCTGAGGCGTGCGTCGGTTGCGCCTGCTGCGGCGCCAGGGGTCGAAGCCATGCTGAGAGAATGCTGGAATGAGGCTGGAAGGAAGCCCCGTATAATACCCGACCGAGTTTCGCCGCGAGCGAGCGCCGGCCCTGTCCAGGCCGCGTCCGGCGGCGGGATTGACCGCACTACTGACTGATTTTGTGCCTGTGCGTGCCGTTGCGCGCGCGGCCCCGTTCCCGATCTGCATGACCGAACCGAACCGAGCCAGGAAAAACCGGCAGCGCGCCCCTGTTGCCGCGCCCGATCAGCGGCCCGCCAACCGGCGCGGCGCGCTGGCATTGCGCCCGCTGGTGTTCGCAGTGGCCGGTGTCTGGACGGCGACGTCCGCGGCGCAGAGCGCGGACACCACGCAAGCGACGGCGCCTGCTGCCACGCCGGCCTCCTCGGTGACGGCGCTGGCGACGTCCGGCCCGACCACGCCCGGCGGCAGCCCGCTGGTGCCCAAGATGGCCGAGCCCGTCCAGCGTCCCGACAACACTGTCCCCACCTTCACGGCGGCCGACAAGATGGACGGCCGCACCAACGAAGACATCCACCTGCGCGGAAATGGCGAACTGCGCCGCAACGGTTCAGTGCTGAAGGGCGACACGCTCGATTACAACCAGGACACCGACCTGGCCACGGCCACCGGCAACGTGCGGCTGTTCAAGGGCGGTACGCTCGTCACCGGCCCGGACGCCAAGCTCAAGGTCACCGCCAACGAAGGCACCATTAGCACGCCCACGTACGAGTTCCACACGACCGGCGGCCGCGGCACCGCAGACCGGATCGATTTCATCGACAAGGACAACAGCCGCATCACGCGCGGCACCTACACCACCTGCTCGCCCGACAACGTCGACTGGTACTTCAGCGCGAGCCGCATCGATATCGACAGCGACCGCCAGGTCGGCACCGGCCGCAACGGCGTGCTGCACTTCTTCGGCGTGCCGGTGTTTGCTGCGCCGGTCATGGACTTTCCGCTCAACGACGATCGGCGCAGCGGTTTCCTGGCTCCGGTGTTCGGCTACAACAGCCGCAGCGGGGCCGACGTCACGCTGCCGTACTACTTCAATCTCGCGCCGAACCGCGATCTGACGTTGTATCCCCGTCTGCTGACCCAGCGTGGCCTGCAGCTCGGCGCCGAGTACCGCTATCTCGATACGTCATACAGCGGCGTCCTGCGTGGCGAATTCCTGCCCGATGACCGCGACGCCGGTCGTAGCCGCTGGTCGATTTCGGCGGTACACACGCAGCGCCTGGCACCTGGCCTGACCGGCTACATTAACTACAACAAGGTTTCCGACAACACCTACCCCGATGACCTGGGCCGCAGCATCGTCACGGCGACGCAGCGTCAGTACACCCAGGAAGGCGGTGTCACCTACTCGTTCGGCGACTGGGTGGCGTTGGCGCGTGTGCAGAAATTCCAGACGTTGTCGACCGCCACAACGCCACTGACAGCACCGTATGAGCGCCTGCCGCAGTTGAGCCTGACCTATAACAAGTACGACCTTGGCGGCTTTGACATCAATTTCCTGACCGATTACACCCGGTTCTCGATCCCGACGGCCAATACTGTCCAGGGCGAGCGGCTGTTCATGCAGCCGACGATCAGCTACCCGATCGTCCGCCCCGGCTGGTACGTCACGCCAAAGTTCATTCTCAACACCACTGCATACCGTCTGGACCGCCCGGCCGGCGATACGCAGGACACGCAGATCAATCGCACGTTGCCCACGTTCTCGCTCGATTCGGGCATGACGTTCGAGCGCGATGCGCCGCTGGTCTCCAAACTGTTTGGCGTGAGCTACATCCAGACGCTGGAGCCGCGCGTGTTCTACGTGTACACGCCGTATCGTGACCAGTCGCAGATTCCTCTGTTCGATACCGGCCAGTCGGACTACAACCTCGGCCAGATCTTTACCGAGAACCCGTACACCGGTTACGACCGCATTGCCGACAACAACAAGGTGACGGCAGGTGTGACGACGCGTTTTATCGAGGCCGAATCAGGCATCGAGCGCTTGCGCGCAACGATCGCACAGCGCATCGATCTCGAAGGCCAGCGCGTGACGCTGGCGGGCGCGGCCCCCACGTCGGTGCGCCGCTATTCGGACCTTCTGGGCGCGACCACGATCCAGATGTTCCGCGGCATCTTTTTCGATACGAACCTTCAGTACAATCAGGACATCGATCGCATCATGCGCTCGACTGTTGCGTTCAGCTGGAAGCCGGAAGCCAACAAGGTGATCAACCTCGGCTATCGCTATTACCGGCAAGACGCGAATACCGGTCAGCTGCCGCTGGAACAGGCCGATATCTCAACGCAGTGGCCGATTACCCGGCGCCTCTACGGCCTGGGTCGCATTGGTTACGACCTGGATGCGCGCAAGCCGTCGGATATGCTGCTTGGCCTCGAGTATGTGGCGGACTGCTGGGTCGGTCGACTGGCGGTGCAGCGCTACAGCAATGCAGTTTCGGGCTATACGACGCACATCTTTGCCCAGATCGAATTCAAGGGTTTGTCGAAGGTGGGGAACAATCCGATCGACGTGATTCGCCTGAACGTGCCCGGCTACCAGCCGGTGACCGCACAGCCGATTACGCCGTCCGTGCTGGATCAATATGAATAACGACATCATGGCTTTCCAATCGACCGCTTTCGCCACGCGTGTGGCTCCTCTGGGCCGCTTGCGTGTTGCCACCGGCGTGCTGTTTGCGCTGTTGGCAGGGAGCACGCTGTCGACAGCCGTCCATGCGCAGCAGGCGCAATCGGCAAAGAAGAGCGCGCCGGTGCGCGGCATCTTCGCCAACCCAGGTTCGTCGCCGAGCCAGCCGTTGCTGCAGGGCACGCTGCCCGAGCCGACGGCGCCGGGCGCGCCGCGCAGCCAACTCGTCGACGAGGTGGTGGCTGTGGTCAACACCGACGTCATCACGCGCCGCGAACTGCTCAACCGCGCCGACCTGGTCGAACGCACGTTCCGTGCGCAGAACCGTCCGCTGCCGCCGCGTGCGGATCTGCTCGGTGAAGTGCTTGAGCAGCTGATCCTGGAGCGTGTGCAGGCGCAGACCGCCAAGGAAAGCGGCATCCGCGTGTCCGACGCCGATGTGGACCGTGCCGTGGAAAGCGTGGCCCAGCGCAACAAACTGTCCGTGCCGCAGCTCAAGAGCAAGCTGAAGGACGCCGGCATGACGTACGACAAGTACCGCGACGACCTGCGCCAGGAAATCCTGCTGGCGCGCCTGCGCGAGCGCGAGGTCGACTCGAAGGTGCAGGTCTACGACGGTGAGATCGACAACTATCTGGCGCAGCAGGGTGGCGGCACGGCCCCGGCCGGCGAGCAGCAATACAACGTCGCGCAGATTCTCGTGCCGGTTGCAGAAGGCGCCACGGATGCCGAGAAGGCCGCCGCGCGCAGCAAGGCCGAAAGCCTGCTCAAGCAAGCGCAAGGCGGCGCCGATTTCGCCAAGCTCGCGCGCGACAATTCCGGCGCGCAGGATGCATCGCAAGGCGGTGAGCTTGGGCTGCGGCCGATCGGTCGCCTGCCGGCTGTATTCGCCAACGCCGTGGTCGACCTGAAGGCCGGCCAGGTGGCGAGCCAAGTGGTCGAAAGCCCGGCGGGTTTCCACGTGATCAAGCTGCTGGAAAAGCGCGCACCGAGCACCGCGATTGCCGCCAAGGTGCAGCAGACGCAAGTGCGCCACATCCTGATCAAGACCGGTCCGACGATGTCGGCGGACGACGCGCGCCGCCAGTTGACGGGTCTGCGTGACCGTATCGTCCACGGCTATGACTTTGGCGATGCAGCACGCCGGTATTCGCAGGACGGTTCGGCCGGTGCGGGCGGCGAGCTGGGCTGGGTGTCACCGGGCCAACTGGTGCCGGAGTTCGAGCAGGCGATGAACCAGCTCAAGCCGGGCGATGTGTCGCAGCCGGTGCAGAGCCAGTTCGGCGTGCATCTGATCCAGGTGGAAGGCCGCCGCGAGGCAGAAGTATCGGGAGACCGCGAGCGCGATTACGCACGCTCGGTGATTCGCGAGCAGAAGGTGCAGGCCGCCTATGAAGACTGGCTGCGTGAGCTGCGCGACTCGGCACACGTGGAGTACCGCGTGAACCGTCAGCAGTAAGCTAGGGACATCCGCATCGCTCACGGCCGCCTGCGGGCGGCCGTGGCATTTCTAGACCGACCGGAAATCATCGCAGGAAAGCGCTGCATGCTGAACATTGCCATTACCACCGGCGAACCTGCCGGTATCGGCCCCGACATCACCGTGGCTGCGCTGCTGCATCTGGCGCGGCAGGCGTCGCCGCGTTACGCCGATGTGCAGTGGCATGTGATGGGCGATGCGGCATTGCTGCAGGCGCGCGCAGACGCGATCGGGCAGGGCGATTTCTGGCGCGTTGTCTCTACGGCGCTGACTGTCGTGGCGCGCCCGCTGGGTGCGCCCGTGCGCGCCGGCGTGCTTGATGCCGCCAACGGCCGCTATGTGCTGGACCTGCTCGATGCAGCCATCGACGGCTGCCTGATCGGCGCGGCAAACGGCATCCGTTACGACGCGATGGTCACGGCGCCGGTGCAGAAGAGCACGATCAACGACGCCGGTGTGCCGTTTACCGGCCACACCGAGTATCTGGCCGAGCGCAGCCACACGCCGCGTGTGGTGATGATGTTGGCTGGTCCGCAGCCGGCGCACGACAACGCCATGCTGCGCGTTGCGCTGGCGACGACGCATTTGCCGCTGCGCGAGGTGCCGGACGCCATCACGCCCACGGTGCTCGACGAAACGCTCGACATCGTGCAGCGCGATCTGCGTATGCGGTTTGGCTTGCCCGCACCGCGTATTCTCGTGACGGGGTTGAATCCGCATGCGGGCGAATCCGGCCATCTGGGCCGCGAAGAGATCGAGGTGATCGAGCCGGCCATCGCGCGTGCGCGTGCGCGTGGGATCGATGCACGCGGTCCGTATCCGGCCGATACGCTGTTCCAGCCGCGCCTGTTGGCCGATGCCGATTGCGTGCTGGCGATGTACCACGATCAGGGTTTGGCGCCGCTCAAGTACGGCACGTTCGGCCATGGCGTCAACATCACGCTGGGCTTGCCGTTCGTGCGCACGTCGGTGGATCACGGTACGGCGTTGGACCTGGCGGGCACGGGCCGCGCCGAGTTCGGCAGCATGATCGAGGCGATCGATACCGCCATCGCCATGGCGCGGCACACGGCGCGTTCCTGAGTTTCTTCACCTTTTCGATTTCGAGTTCGCAATGGCACGATCCACGACCGGCGTTCACCAAGGGCACCAGGCCCGCAAGCGCTTCGGCCAGAACTTCCTGGTCGATGACGGCGTGATCCACGCCATCGTCGCCGCCATCGATCCGAAGCCCGATGATGTGCTCGTCGAGATCGGCCCGGGCCTGGGCGCGCTCACGGTGCCGCTGATGGAGCGCGTGCGCACGCTACAGGTGGTCGAGCTGGATCGTGACCTCGTCGCACGCTTGCAGAAGCGTTTCGGCGATCGGCTCATCGTGCATGCAGGCGATGCGCTGGCGTTCGATTTCGGTTCGCTGCTGGAGGCCGGCCGGCCGCTGCGTATCGTCGGCAACCTGCCGTACAACATCTCCAGCCCGCTGCTGTTTCACCTCGCCACGTTCGCCGACCGCGTGCGCGATCAGCATTTCATGCTGCAGAAAGAAGTGGTCGACCGCATGGTGGCCGCGCCGGGCAGCAAGGCGTTCAGCCGGCTCTCGGTGATGCTGCAGGTGCGCTATTACATGGAGCTGGTGCTGGACGTGCCGCCGGGCTCGTTCAACCCGCCGCCCAAGGTGGATTCGGCGGTGGTGCGGATGATTCCGTGGCCGGCCGATAAGTCGCCGTATGCGCCGGTCGACATGCGCGCGCTGGGCACGGTGGTGACGATGGCGTTTTCGCAGCGGCGCAAGGTGCTGCGCAACACGCTGGGCGCACTGCGCGATGTGATCGATTTTGAAGCGCTTGGCTTTGACCTTGGCCGCCGCGCAGAAGAAGTGCCGGTGGAAGACTTCGTGGCCGTGGCGAACGCGCTGCCGGCCAACCGCATTGCCGGCAGCGTTTCCGACCTTAGCGAAGATTGACGAGCAGGATGCCCGACAGCACGAGCGCCGCCGCCAGCGCAAACCGCAGGCCCACCGGCTCGTGCAACAGCAGCACGCCAAACGCCACGCCAAACAGCGGCGTCAGGAACGAGAACACCGACAACCGCGACGCCAGGTAACGGCGCAGCAGCCAGAACCACGTCAGGTAACTGGCGAACGCAATCAGCACGGATTGGTAAGCGAGGCTGGCCAGCGCGGTCGGTGTGAGGTTCGCGGTAAAGGCCTGACCCGTGCCGGCGGCCATCAACAGCAGCAGTACGGCCGAAACGGCCAGTTGGTACAGCAGCGTCTTGGCCGCGGGCGCTTCGGAAAGCTTGCTTGCCCGCACGACGATGGTCGTCGCGCCCCACAGCGCGCCGGCCACCACGCCCAGCGCGTCGCCCAGTGACGTCGACGGCCCGGCCGCCGGGTGCAGGACGCCGTCGGCGAACGCCAGCACGATTCCCGCAAACGCAATGCCGATTCCGGCCCACTGGCGCGGGCGCAGGTGCTCGCCGGGCACGAAGACGTGCAGGCCGAGTGCCGTGAAGATCGGCGCGGTGTAGAGAAACACCGCCATGCGCGACGCAGTGGTGTAGCTCAGCCCGATGAAGATACACAGGAACTCGACGCCGAACAGCACGCCGGCCATGAGGCCGCCAGCCAGCGTGCCGTCGCGCAAGGAGAGACACGTGCCGCGCCAGAGCGCAAACGCGAACACCAGGACCGACGCGATGGCCGAGCGCACACCGGCCTGCATGACGGGGCCCACGTCGTGCGCGGCCACCTTGATGGCGACCTGCTGAAAGCCCCAGCACATGCACAGCACAACCATCAGGCCGATGGCGGTGCCGTCCAGCGGCCGGCGGATCGCGTCAGTGGCGGTTGCCATCGGGCATCGAGCGTGCCTGGATCAGCTCGATCTTGTAGCCGTCCGGATCTTCCACAAACGCGATGATGGTGCTGCCGCCCTTGACCGGGCCGGCCTCACGCGTGACTTTGCCGCCGGCGTTGCGGATCTGGTCGCAGGCCTGCGCGGCATTGTCGACCTCGATGGCCAAGTGCCCAAATGCCGTGCCGAGTTCGTATTCGCTCACGCCGTAGTTGTAGGTCAGTTCGATGACTGTGTTGCCGGCTTCCGGGCCGTAGCCGACGAACGCCAGCGAATATTTGTATTCGGGGTTGTCGCTGGTGCGCAGCAGCTGCATGCCGAGCACCTTGGTGTAGAAGTCGATCGAGCGCTGCAAGTCGCCAACGCGCAGCATGGTGTGGAGCATTCGCATGGGGTTTCCTTCCTGGAGAACTGCGGGGAAGGCGATATTGTAGGAGGGTGTGGCGGAGCGTGCAGGACAGGCGTTTTCTGCCACCGACGCATCCGCCGCCGCCGCCGCGTCGGCAGGGCGAATCAGAATGCCGGCAAGTATTCCGGCGGATGCGAGCGCAGTTGCTCCCGCGCCTCACGAAACTCGGGAAAGATCGACTCCACGGTGTCCCAGAAGCGCGGGCTGTGGTTCATCTCCTTGAGATGCGCCAGTTCATGAGCGACCACGTAGTCGATCAAGCTCAGCGGGAAGTGGACGAGGCGCCAGTTCAGACGGATCTTGCCGTCGGCGGTGCAGCTTCCCCAGCGCGTGGCGGCGGAGGACAGCGCATACGCGCTATGCCGCACGCCCAGGCGCTCGGCATACACCTCAAGGCGTTCGCCGAAGAGGCGTCGAGCCTGCGTCTGCAGCCAGCCTTGCACGCGGTCCTTGATCTGCTGCTCGGTGGTGGTGGGCGGCAGGCCCAGGTGCAGCACGCTGGTGTCGGCATCGAACATCAATGCGCCGATGGGCGATTCCAGCTTGAGCGTGATCGTCTTGCCGAGGAAGGGGAGCGCGGCGCCGTCCTGCCACTCCATCGGCGGCAGCATGCGGCGTGCGGCGCTCGTGCGCCACTCGGCCAGCTTGGCGAAGATCCACTTCTGCTTTTCGGCGATGGCGTGTTCGATCTCGGCAAGCGTCACCCAGCGCGGTGCCGTGATCGACAGGCCGCGGTCGTCGATGACAAAGCCGATGGTGCGCCGCGACGAACGCTTGAGGTTATAGATCAGCGCGCGCTCGCCCAGCGTCAGGCGGCGCTGGTTGGGGCCGAGCGGTGCGGTGGAAAAATCGACTGTGGGCGGAGCGAGGAGGGACGCGTCAGGCGGCTGCGATGGCGACGGGGCTTCGGGCGCGAGCAGCGGCAGCTCGAGCTGGACGCTGTCGGCGGTGGTGGGCGAAGTCGGTGGGCGCAGCAGTTTCATGCGTGCTCGCGGTAGCTATCGGCGTCGATTCTACGCATTTCTGCTTCGATCCACGCTTCGACTTCGCGATTGAGTTCGTCGCTGGTCTTGCCGTCCGTGGAGATGGCCGGACCGACCGACAGCGTAATCAGGCCCGGATGCTTCAGGAACGAGTTGCGAGGCCACACGCGGCCGGAGTTGTGAGCGATGGGGATGACCCATGCGCCGGTGTCCACCGCGAAGCGCGCACCGCCGCTCTTGTAGCGCGGCTTCGGGTCGCCCGAGCGCGTGCGGGTGCCTTCCGGGAACATGATCACCCATGCGCCCTCGGCCATGCGTTCCTTGCCCTGGCGGGCGACCGAGGCAAACGCGTTGGCGCCGTCCTTGCGATTGATGTGCACCATTTTCAGCATGCCCAGCGCCCAGCCGAAGAAGGGCACATACAGCAGCTCACGCTTGAATACGTAGCACAGCGGCCTCGGCATGGTCGCCACAAAGGCCATGGTTTCCCATGCCGACTGATGCTTGGAGAGCAGCACCACGCGCTTGTTGGTCGCGACGGCTTCTTCGATGTGTTCCCAGCCCTGGTATTGCCAGCGAATGCCAAGCAGCCAGCGCGCCATCCAGATGGCGGATTTGGTCCAGCCCGACACCATCCAGAACCGGCGGGCCGGATTCATGAACGGAAACACGATGAAGCAGGCCACCGCGTAGATCGGCGTCCAGACGATCAGGAAAACCAGGTACAGCAGCGAACGGATAAAAGTCATTGGGGGCGAATTCAAGGAGCACGCGTGGGCATGCCCTGGGGCGCGGGGGACAACAGCGCACGCGCAAACGCGCGCAGGTCCTCGTGAATCTGGGTGCCCGGGGGCAGGTTGCCGGCATCGCGGGTCTTGGCGCCCTTGCCGGTCAATACGAGGTGAGGAACAGCGCCGACTTCCACGCCGGCTTGCAGGTCGCGCAGCGAGTCACCGACCACCGGCACGCCCGTCAGATCCATGTCGAAGCGGCGGGCGATCTCGCGCAGCATGCCCGACTTGGGTTTGCGGCAGTCGCACGCATCGGCGGCGGTGTGCGGGCAGAAGAAGACGGCATCGACGCGGCCGCCGTAGGTGGCGAGCGCCTTGTACATCTTCTCGTGCATGGCGTTGAGCGCCGCAGCCTCGAACAGGCCGCGTCCGATGCCCGACTGGTTGGTGGCCACCACCACCTGGTAGCCGGCCTGGTTCAGTTCGGCAATGGCTTCGAGGCTGCCGTCCAGGGCGATCCACTCGTCAGGCGACTTGATGAACTGGTCGCTGTCGCGGTTGATGACGCCATCGCGGTCGAGAATCACCAGTTTGGGAACGTGGGGCATGGTGGGCTCCGGACGGTGCTTGGGGTGCCGATCAGGCGGCCAGCTTGGAGATGTCCGCCACGCGGTTCATCAGTCCGTGCAGTTCAGCCAGCAGTGCCAGGCGGTTGTCGCGCAGCGCGGTGTCGTCGGCCATCACCATCACGCCGTCGAAGAAGGTGTCGACCGCTTCGCGCAGGCCGGCCAGCGTCTTCAGCGCGGTGGTGAAATCGCCCCGTGCGAAGGCATCGTGCACCTGCGGCTCGGACGACGCCACGGCCTGATGCAGCGCGCGCTCGGCGTCTTCCTTGAGCAGTTGCGGCTGCACGGCACCAATGGCCACGTCCGTCTTCTTCAGGATGTTGGTGATGCGCTTGTTGGCGGCGGCCAACGCTTCGGCTTGCGGCAGGGCCGCGAAGGCACGCACGGCTTCGAGGCGCGCGACGATGTCGTCCAGGCGCTGCGGGCGCTGGCTGACCACGGCTTCCACCTCGTTGGTGCTGTAGCCCTTGTCCTTCAGGTAGCCGCGCAGGCGGTCGTAGAGGAAGTCCGTGATGGCAGCCAGGTCCGGCTTGACGGCGGCGATGCCATCGAAGCTGGCGGCGGCAATCTGCAGCGCATCGTCAATCGTGAGCGCGAGCGGCTTCTCGATCAGCATGCGCAGGATGCCCAGCGCGTGGCGGCGCAGCGCGAACGGATCTTTCTCGCCCGTGGGTTGCAGACCGATGCCCCAGATACCGACCAGCGTTTCCAGCTTGTCGGCCAGCGCCACCACGGTACCGGTGGCGGTGCTGGGAAGCGCGTCGCCGGCAAAGCGCGGTTGGTAGTGTTCGGAGCAGGCCAGCGCCACGTCGTCGGGCTCGCCGTCGTGGCGGGCGTAGTACGTGCCCATCGTGCCTTGCAGCTCGGGGAACTCGCCCACCATGTCGGTCAGCAGATCGGCCTTGGCCAGGAGCGCGCCGCGCGAGGCGTGGGCAACATCCGCACCGAGCTTCTCCGCCAGTTGCCCCGCGATGGCCTGCAGGCGCGACACACGCTCAAGCTGCGTGCCGATCTTGTTGTGATAGACCACACGCGATAGCAGCGGCACGCGGTCGGCCAGCGGCTTTTTCTTATCCTGCTCGAAGAAGAAGCGGGCGTCGGCCAGGCGCGGACGCACCACGCGCTCATTGCCTTGAATGATGGCCTCGGGTGTGCTCGTGGCGATGTTCGAGACGATCAGGAAGCGGTTGCGCAGTTGGCCCTGTGCATCGGTCAGCGCAAAGTACTTCTGATTGGTCTGCATGGTCAGGATCAGGCACTCCTGCGGCACTGCGAGGAACGCTTCCTCGAAATGGCAGGGGTAGACCACGGGCCACTCCACCAGCGCGTTCACCTCGTCGAGCAGCGCTTCGGGCATGACCACCGTATCGGCGCCGGCCGTCTTGAGCAGCTCGGCGCGGATGGCTTCCTTGCGCTTGCCGTAGCCGGCGATGACCTTGCCCTGCGATTCCAGCGTGCTGGCATACGAGGTAGCGTCTTTGATGACGATTTCGCCGGCCGACAGGAAACGGTGGCCCAGCGTCACGTTGCCGGCTTGCAGGCCGAATGCGCTGACGGGGATGACTTCGCTGTCGAGCAGGGCGATCAGCTTGTGCGCCGGGCGCACGAACTGCACGTTATCGCCGTTCGGGCGCTGATACGTCATCACCTTCGGAATCGGCAGATTGGCGATGGTCTGCGTCAGTGCAGTCTGCAGGCCGTCGGCCAGCACGGCGCCGCGCGCGGTATAGCGATAGAACAGCGCTTCAGCCTTGCCGTCAGGCGCGCGTTCGAGCGATTCGGGGGCGATGGCCTCCACGCCCACGGTCTTGGCCAGCGCAGCCAGCTTCTTGACGAGCGGCGCGGCGGGCTTGCCCTCAGCATCGAAGGCGATGGTGACGGGGAGGACCTTCTCGCGCAATTCGCGGTCGGGCGCGGTGCGGCGTACGCCGGTGATCGATGCAGCCAGGCGGCGCGGCGTGGCGAAGCCTTCCACGGCGGCGCCTTCTTCGAGCAGGCCTTGCGCCGACAGACCGTCAAACAGGCCGCGCGCAAACGCCTCGCCCAGGCGGGCCAGCGCCTTGGGCGGCAGTTCTTCGGTCAGCAGTTCGATCAGGAGGGTGGACATAGCGTTTGAATCGGTGACGTCGTTGTTCTGCGCCGCGTGGTGTTCAGATCAGATGCGGCGATACGTTGTTTGGTTCGGTTCAGTGATCAGCAGGGCGAGCCGGGCACGGGCTCCACGCCCGAGAGCAGCCACACGCCGTTCTGCTGCTGGAATTGCAATTGCGTGCCGGCGCACTGGCCCGGCGGCGGAGGCGGTGCAATCGGGGCGGGCGTGGTTCCGGGCGCGGCGGCATCACGGCGCAGGAACCGCGCAGACAACAAGCCGCGTCGCGCGTCGTAGCGCACCTCTTGCAGCGTGCCCGACACGTTGAATTCCAAGCGGCTCGGCAACTGCCCGGCGGAGCGGAACACGCGCGCACGGCGCTGTGCCTTGGCGCCCGTGCCTTGCCACTCCACCCACGTGAGCGGGAAGCGCAGGGCCGTCGCATAGGTGCGCAGCGGCACGCGATGCCAGCCGAGGTCACGCGCGCCGGACAGGTCGCAGGCCATCGTGCGCACCAGGCTCGTCCATTGATCGAGCGACGGCGGAGGCGGCGTCCACGCCGCGCTCAGCGCTTGCTGCAGCGGCTTGGAATCGGCCACGCAAAGCTGCGTCAAAGTGTTGGGCACGACAAAAACCTTCTCCGTCGATGCGGCCTTGGACGTGCGATGCCGTGCCGCTTGCGCAACGCTCGCCGGAAGCGCCAGCGCGGCGATGGACGCTGCCGTCAGCAGCGCCAGGCCACGTCGCGCCCGGTTGGCCGTCATGCGGCCTCCGTGGTCTTGGCTGCGGTAGCGGTTGTGCCGCACATTGGGAAACCGAGGCGCTCGCGCGAATCGTAGTAAGCCTGCGCGACGAGGCGGGACAGGTTGCGGATGCGGCCGATGTAGGCTGCGCGCTCCGTCACCGAAATGGCACCACGCGCGTCCAGCAGGTTGAAGGTGTGGCCGGCCTTGAGCACTTGTTCGTAGGCGGGCAGGGCCAGTTGCACGACAGGTGCGTCGCCCTCAGCCGCGGCTTCGCCTTCTGCGCGCACGCCCATCAGGCGCTTGGCTTCGGCTTCGTGCTCGGCAAAGCGGCGGAACAGCACCGTCGTGTCGGCCTGCTCGAAGTTGTAGGTCGATTGCTCGACTTCGTTCTGGTGATAGACGTCGCCATAGGTCAGGCGGCGCTTCACGGGGCCGTTCGGGCCCGGCTCTTCCCACTCCGTCCAGACCAGGTCGTAGATGTTCTCGACCTGTTGCAGGTACATCGCCAGGCGCTCGATGCCGTAGGTGATCTCACCGGTCACGGGTTTGCAGTCCAGGCCACCGACTTGCTGGAAGTACGTGAATTGCGTCACTTCCATGCCGTTGAGCCAGACCTCCCAGCCCAGGCCCCAGGCGCCGAGCGTGGGGTTCTCCCAGTCGTCTTCCACAAAGCGGACGTCGTTCTGCTTCAGGTCCAGGCCCAGCGCTTCCAGCGAACCGAGGTACAGGTCGAGGATGTTTTCCGGCGCCGGCTTGAGCACCACCTGGTACTGGTAGTAATGCTGCAGGCGGTTCGGGTTCTCGCCGTAGCGGCCGTCCTTGGGGCGGCGTGACGGTTGCACGTAGGCGGCACGCCAAGGCTCCGGGCCGATCGCGCGCAGGAAGGTGTGCACGTGCGACGTACCGGCGCCGACTTCGAGGTCGATCGGCTGCAGCAGGGCGCAGCCCTGGGCGTCCCAGTACGACTGCAGCTTGAGGATGAGTTGCT
Organism: Ralstonia edaphi; assembly: GCF_958350185.1. Classification (NCBI taxonomy): domain Bacteria; kingdom Pseudomonadati; phylum Pseudomonadota; class Betaproteobacteria; order Burkholderiales; family Burkholderiaceae; genus Ralstonia; species Ralstonia edaphi. Next base: position 176,034 of record NZ_CATWHI010000003.1, on the reverse strand, counting down.
GGAAGGTGAGCATGGTGGAACCCGTTGGTCCGCGGCGGCACGGAACGTGCGTTGCACCGCGCGACGGTGGAATGCAGCGGCGGGCACGAGAAGCGCCTGGCTCCGTGCCCGCCGTAAAACGTTGAATTTTAGCGTTTTTTGTCAGCGACTCCGGAAAGTGGCTCGAAAGCCCTCCGGGCGCTGAGCGATCAATCCGCCGAAGCCCGGCGGCGGCGCACAAATGCCACCAGCAGAACCAGCGCGCCCAGGCCCAGCGCGGGCGCGTTGCCGGCCCGCACGAACGGCGTCAGGCCTTGCGTGCCTTGCACGTCAGCCTGCAGCGTGCCGAGCGTGAAGACCGGCAAGCGCGCCTGAACGCTGCCGTCCGGCCGCACCACGGCGGTCGCGCCGGTGTTGGTGGCACGCAGCATCGGCCGGCCCGTTTCCAGCGCCCGCATGCGTGAGATCTGCAGGTGCTGGTCCAGCGCGATCGTGTCGCCAAACCACGCCAGGTTTGTCACGTTGGCAAGCATCGTGGCGGGCTGGTCCGCATGCCGCAGCGAGGCGGCAATCTCCTCGCCAAACAAATCCTCGTAGCAGATGTTGGGAGCGACGCGCTGGTCGGCCACCGCCATGGGCGGCTGCACGGGCAGGCCGCGCCGGAAGTCGCCCAGCGGCATGTTCATCATGTTGACGAACCAGTGGAAGCCGAAGGGGATGAACTCGCCGAAGGGCACGAGATGGTGCTTGTTGTAGCGGTATACGCCCTGGAATTGCGGGCCCACGCCGAACACGCTGTTGGTGTAGTCGACGCGCGAGTCCTCGCTGGCGGCGCCAAACAGCACGCTGGAGCCGGTGGTATCCACATAGGTGCGGATGGCCAGCGCGATCTCCTGCGGCATCTCCTGAATCATGATCGGGAAGGCCGTCTCCGGCGTGACCACGAGTTGCGCGGGCTTCTCGGTGACCATCTTCGTGTACAGCTCCAGCGAGCGCTCGATGCCGGTCTGCTGAAACTTCACGTCCTGCGGCACATTGCCCTGCAGAAGGCGCACGGAGATCGGCTTGCCCACCGCCTGCGTCCACGCAATGCCGTGCAGCGGCCAGCCGGCCACCAGCACAAGCGCACCGGCGATGCCCGCCAGCCAATGCAGTCGGCGCTCGGCTGCGACGCACAGCAGGCCGGCCAGCACGGCGGCGATCAGCACGATGCCGTAGACGCCCACCAGCGGCGCGTAGCCGGCCAGCGGGCCATCGGTATGCGCGTAGCCGCCGTTGATCCAGGGGAAGCCCGTCCAGACCGTGCCGCGCAGCCATTCCGTGACGGCCCATGCCGCGCCGAATACCAGCGCGGATGCGGTACCGGACCACCGCCCGCGTCTCGTGAGCCACTGCCATGCCCACACCGCCAGCGCCGGATGCAGCGCCAGGTACCCGGCAAACAGCAGCACCGCCAGCGCGGCCATCCATGCCGGCATGTCGCCGTAGACGTGCATGCTGATATAGAGCCACCAGACGCCCGACAGGAACCAGCCGAGCCCGAAGGCGTAGCCAACGTACGCCGCATCACGCAGGCGCGGCGCCCGCTGTCCGAGCGCAGCCAGCCCCGTCAGCGAGAGGATCTGCAGCCACCACCAGTGGTTCGGCGCGAACGACAGCGTATGCATGACGCCGAGCAACGCTGCCAGCGGCATCGCAAAACGCAACCGCGCGAGCGGCACAGCTTGGGCATCCTGCCGACGGGACGGTGCGGCAGGGGAAGAGAACTGAGCGGGCACGGAGGGATCAGGCGGGGTGAGAACCAGAGGTGTCGGCCGTGGCATTGCCGCCAGCCGACGCGGTGAGGCGGCGCACGAGCAGCACCTGCACCTGGCGCGCATCGGCGCGCAGCACGTCGAATTGCAGGGTGCCCATGACGATCTTCTCGCCGCGGTGCGGCACGCGGCCCAGGTGGTTGGACAGCAGCCCGCCCACGGTATCGACGTCTTCGTCGGAGAAATGCGTGCCGAAGGCTTCGTTGAACTGGCTGATTTCGGTCAGCCCGCGCACGCGCATGTGGCCATCGGCGGTCGGCAGGATGTTGTCTTCTTCCTGGTCGAAGTCGTATTCGTCCTCGATGTCACCGACGATCTGCTCCAGCACGTCTTCGATGGTGATGAGGCCCGCCACGCCGCCGTATTCGTCAACGACGATGGCGATGTGGTTGCGGTTGACGCGGAAGTCGCGCAACAGCACGTTCAGTCGCTTGGATTCGGGGATGAACACGGCCGGGCGCAGCATGTCGCGCACGTCGAAGCCTTCGTCGGTGTAGAAGCGCAGCAGATCCTTGGCGAGCAGGATGCCGATGATGTTGTCGCGGCTGCCTTCGTAGACGGGGAAGCGCGAATGCGCGGCTTCCTGCACAAACGGGATGAATTCTGACGGCGCGTCGGCGATGTTCAGCGCATCCATCTGCGCGCGCGGGATCATGATGTCGCGCGCACACAGGTCTGAGACCTGGAAGACGCCTTCGATCATCGACAGGGAGTCGGCATCGATCAGGCTGCGCGCATGGGCGTCTTGGAGGATTTCGAGCAGCTCGGCCCGCGATTCGGGCTCGGGCGAGATGAGGTCGGTCAGGCGTTCCAGCAGCGAGCGGGGTTTGTCGGCTGGCTTCGGACTGGGATACGGATCATTCATGGCGCGGTCGCGCGTCGTTAAACATCGGGCCAGCATACACCAAAAGCCCTGCCGTCCCGATGACGGGGGGTGGCCGCCCGGCCTCCGGAAGTGGCTTCTATTTCACATCTGGAGGCCGGGTTCGGGCGCGTTGAGGAGGACGATCTGCCGAGGGGGAGGCGGTCAGTCGTGTCCGCCTTCGCCGCCGCGTTGCTGGCCGTTGCCGTGCGCGTTGCTGCCTTCGTTGCCTGGGTGATTGCCGTTCTGGCGCCAGTCGCCGTCGTCGTGACGATGATGCCGGCTGTGCCCGCCTGACTCGTCGCCGCGATCGTGGTTGTCTCCGTGGTCGCCCTCACCGCCGCGGTCGTGGTCGCCTCGGTGGTTGCCGCTTCCGCGGTGGTCGTGATTGCCGCCATGATCGTGGTCACCGCCGTGGTCGTGGTCGCCGCCGTGGTGTCCGTCACCGCCGTGGTCGTGATCGCCGCCGTGGTGTCCGCCGTGGTCATGATCGTGGTCGTGATCATGGTGGTGCCCGTGATGGTGACCGCCTCCGTGGCAGCTTCCGCACGGCGATGGAACGGGCGATGGGCTCGGCGTTGGCGTTGGCGTCGGGGCGGGGGTCGGCGTTGGACTTGGAGTCGGGCTGGGCGATGGAGCCGGCGACGGGCTGGGCCCAGGGCTCGGTGTCGGTGCTGGCGTGGGGCTGGGGCTGGGCGACGCGCCGGGTGCGGGTGCCGGTGTCGGGCTGGGCTTGGACGGCTGCGTGTTGTTCCCGCTCGGTGGCGGCACCTCGTTGTTGCTCGTCGGTGTTGTTGCCGCCGATGCCGGTGCCGGGTCTGCGGGACGCGAATTGCTGTGATACCGGCCCAACGTGCTTGCGCCGCCGTAGGCTGTCCAACGTCCGGCGATTTCCATGTCGACACCGGCGAGCCAGTGGTCGCCTGTGGCCCCGACGCCCACCAGCGCCTTGCTGCTCGCAAAGTCGTAGCCGCCGCCAATGAGCGCCTGCACGCTCGTGCTGCCGACGACTGCCTGCACGCGCGGCCGGATGGTGCCTTGCGCGATCATCAGGTTCACCTCGGCGCCCACCACGTTGTTGCTGTCAGAGATGTTGACGGTCCGGCAGCCGACCACCGCGCCCGGATGCCACGCACCGTCGAATACGACGACGATGCCCGCATAGCACGATTGCTTGTGATCAGCGTGCGCAATGCGCGGCGTGACCGCGAGCGCCGTGCCGACACCCACGCCAAAGAGCAGCGTGGCCCACGGAATGCTGTCCATGAAGCGTTGACGCATGATGACCTCCCCGCGGTGGCCTTGCCCGTCTGTGCGCGGGTTGGCCGATGGCGCTCGTTTGCGCCGAATTCGTGGAGCCCGCTCGAGCGGCGGCTTATGCGTGGAGGATAGGAATCGCTACGGCAAAACCCATGCACCATACGGAGAGCGGCGAGGGTGCCGGATGGCGGACGGCCCGTGCGATGTGTGTGAGCGATTCGAACGGCGCGAGCCTGCGCCAAATGGCGGAGGGAAACCCGCAAACCGTTGTCAGGACTGGTTTTGCGTCAATGCGGGTTGATTCATCGTTGAAACAGCATGCTGCACGAATGGAACATGCAAAAGCAAAACGCCGGCGCGAGGCCGGCGTTTGAGCAGCAAGTGCGTTGCGCTTCAACGATCTGCGTACGGATCGGCAAAACCGAGGTCGCCGAGGATTTGCGTTTCGATGCCTTCCATTTCCTTCGCATCGGCCGGGTCTTCGTGGTCGTAGCCCTGGGCATGCAGCGCGCCGTGCACGATCAGATGCGCGTAATGCGCGAGCAGCGGCTTCTTCTGTTCCTTCGCCTCTTTTTCGATCACCGGGCAGCACAGCACGATGTCGGCCGAGACCGGGTCTTCCGCATTCTCTGCGTAAGAGAAGGTCAGCACGTTGGTGGCGTAGTCCTTGCCGCGATAGGTGCGGTTGAGCGTGCGGCCTTCTTCTTCGCCGACAAAGCGCACATTGAGCTGCGCATCCGCAAACAGCGCGGGAGCGATCCACCCCTCGATGTCGCGTTCTTTGGGCAGCGCCTTGCGAGCGGCAGCCTTGAGTTCATCGCCGTACTGCACCGTCAGGTCGAGCGTGAGCATCTCGGCGCCGGCGGTGTCGTCATCGAAGGCTTCTTCCGTGGAGTCGGCGAACTCGGCGGGCTGGGTTTCGATGCGCAACGTGATGCTGTCGTGGTGCTCGGGGCGCAGCGAGAGCATGGCGTGCATGTCGGCGTCGGCGTGTTCGGCAACCAGCGTGATCGGCCCATCTACGGTATTCGGCAGACCGAGGATCAGGCTGCGGCCATCGGCAAAGGCGATGCGCACGGCGCTTGCATCCACCGTCTTGGGTTTGCCTTGGGCGTCGAACACGTCGACGCGCGGGCCGAACGACTCTGCGGCCGCGGCCTGGGTTTTTTTGGTTTTTGCTTTGGTATCGGTTTTTGCTTTAGCCACGTTCAGGCGTCCTTATGCATCTTTATGCTGGGCATGGAATTCGTCATAGGCCTCGACGATGCGCGCCACCAGCGGGTGCCGCACCACGTCGACGCTGGTGAAGCGCGTCATCGCCACGCCGCGCACGTCACGCAGCACGTGCTGCGCTTCGATCAGGCCGCTCTTCTGGCCGCGCGGCAGATCGATCTGCGTGGTGTCGCCGGTGATCACCGCCTTGGAGCCGAAGCCGATGCGCGTGAGGAACATCTTCATCTGTTCCGGCGTGGTGTTCTGGGCTTCGTCCAGGATGATGAAGGCGTGATTGAGCGTGCGCCCGCGCATGTAGGCCAGCGGCGCGATCTCGATCATCTGGCGCTCGAACATCTTCTGCGTCTTGTCGAAGCCGAGCAGGTCGTACAGCGCGTCGTACAGCGGACGCAGGTACGGGTCGACCTTTTGCGCAAGATCGCCGGGCAGGAAGCCCAGGCGTTCGCCGGCTTCCACGGCCGGGCGCGTCAGCACGATGCGCTTGATGGCGTCGCGCTCCAGCGCGTCCACGGCGCAGGCCACGGCCAGATACGTCTTGCCCGTGCCGGCGGGGCCGATGCCGAACGACAGGTCGTGCGAGAGGATGTTGCGCAGATACGCGCGCTGCATCGGCGTGCGGCCATGCAGATCGGTGCGCCGCGTATGCAGCACGGGCGACAGATCATTGCCGTCCGGCTCGTCGGCGCTCGATTCCGGCAGGTAGGCCCCGTGTGCGGCCACCTGGCGGGTTTCCACCAGGCCGAGCTGGATGTCGTCCACCGACAGCGACTCACGCGCGGCGTTGTAGAACGTTTCCAATGCGTTGGCCGCGCCCTGCGCGTTGGCGCCGCGCACGGTGAACTTGCTGCCGCGCCGGTTGATGGTCACGTCCAGCGCCTGTTCGATCTGGCGCAGGTTTTCGTCCAGCGGACCGCACAGGTTCTGCAGGCGCGTGTTGTCGTTCTTGGGCGCCGTGAATTCTGCGATGGTTGGTTTCATCAAATCGGGTTGTGTCGATGATCAGTGAGTCGTGCTGGCCGTGCGCTGTTCCGCCACTTCGCCACGCAGCGAATGCGGGAAGGCGTGCACGATGCGCACGTCCAGCATCTGGCCGATCAGCTGGTCGCGGCGCGCCTGCGGCAGATCGGGCAGCGCGAAGTTGACGACGCGGTTGTTCTCGGTGCGGCCGTGCAGTTCGGTCGGATCCTTGCGCGACGGGCCTTCCACCAGAATGCGTTGCACGCTGCCGACCATGCCCTGGCTGATGCGTGCCACGTTCTCTTCGATGGTCGCCTGCAAATGTTTCAGGCGTTCGAGCTTGACGGCCTGCGGCGTATCGTCGGGCAGGTTGGCCGCCGGCGTGCCGGGGCGCGGGCTGTAGATGAAGCTGAACGAGGTGTCGTAGCCGATCTCGTGGATCAGGTCCATCGTCTTGGCGAAGTCGGCATCGGTCTCGCCCGGAAAGCCGACGATGAAGTCGGTGGCGATCGAGATGTTCGGCCGGATCGCGCGCAGCTTGCGGATGCTGCTCTTGTATTCGAGCACCGTGTAGCCGCGCTTCATCGCCATCAGGATGCGGTCGGAGCCGTGCTGCACGGGCAGGTGCAGGTGGTCGACGAGCTTCGGGTTGGTGGCATAGGCCTCGATCAGGCGCGAGGAGAATTCCTTCGGGTGGCTGGTCGTGTAGCGGATGCGCTCGATGCCCGGAATCTCGGCCACGTATTCGAGCAGGAGCGCGAAATCCGCACGCTCGCTCGTATCGCCCATCTTGCCGATGTACGCGTTGACGTTCTGGCCCAGCAGCGTGACTTCGCGCACGCCCTGTTCGGCCAGGCCGGCCACTTCGGCCAGCACGTCGTCGAACGGGCGCGAGACTTCTTCGCCGCGGGTGTAGGGCACCACGCAGTAGCTGCAGTATTTCGAGCAGCCTTCCATGATCGATACGAAGGCGCTGGCGCCGTCCACGCGCGCGGGCGGCAGGTGGTCGAACTTCTCGATCTCGGGGAACGACACGTCGACCTGCGAACGGCCCGTGCGGCGGCGCGCTGCGATGAGGTCGGGCAGGCGGTGCAGCGTCTGCGGGCCGAAGACCACATCCACGTAAGGAGCGCGCGCCACGATGGACGCGCCTTCCTGACTGGCCACGCAGCCGCCCACGCCGACCACGAGGTCCGGCTTGAGCGCCTTGAGTGCCTTCACGCGGCCGAGTTCGGAGAACACTTTCTCCTGCGCCTTCTCGCGCACGGAGCAGGTGTTGAAGAGGATCACGTCCGCGTCTTCGGGCGTGTCGGTGGGGACGAGACCTTCGGCCGCGTTGAGCACGTCGGACATCTTGTCCGAGTCGTACTCGTTCATCTGGCAGCCGTAGGTTTTGATGAAGACTTTTTTCATGTGCCGTTCACAGTGGTTGACCTGGGGGCACGTGCTTCGTGGGGCGTTCTGACTACCGGGACTGCGCTTGCGCCTGACTTTGTGCGGCCACCGCAGCCTTGTAGTCGTCATCGCTGACAACCCAGGCTGTCAGCAACTGCTGATACAGGTCGAGCTGATAGCGCACCTTGAACGTCTGGCCGACCACCGAACCCGGCGGCAGCAGCCGCCCATCCAGTGACAGGATCCGCACGCCCGGAGCAAAGCGGATATCGGCGCTGCTGCTTCCGAAGCCCAGCAGCAGGATGCGGACGATGCCGGTGCTGCCGGTACTCAGCGTGCCGGTATTGGCCGAATTGACGGTCAATTGGGCCGCCGGGGCCGTCGCCGGAATGTTGCGCAGCACCTGCGCATGAGACAGCAACGGCGCCGACGCTGCAGCAACGGCAGCAAAGGCGAGGGCGAGGACTTGGCGTCGGGTGCGCATGGCGTCGTCAGGAGAAAGCCACAGCCGGGTGAGCGACCCGGCACACGAAACACGAGACAACCCGATATTGTAGCGTTCCGGGCCGAACTCTTATAGCGCTTCGGCAATCTTGGCGGCCAGTGCGACGCCGCTCAGGAACGCGGCTTCCACGCGGGGGCCTTCGCACCAATCGCCGCAGGCGCCCAGGCGAGCGGCGGCGTCCCAGTGGCAGGGCATGCCGGCAGACTGCTCGACCAGCGCGTGCGGCCACAGGTGCGCGGCCATCAGGTCGGGCTCCGGCGTACCGGGGAAGGCTTCGGCAAAGCGGGCGTGCATGGCATGCAGCACCTGTTCCGGCGTGTCGTGGGCATGCGCAGCCGACCAGCCCGGTGACGCATGTACCACCCAGGATTCATCGACCATGACGCGGCCCGGCTTGGTGTTATCGCGGGCGGCCCAGGCCAGCATGTCGTCGTCGATGCGGATGCCGTCATACGGCAAGCCGAGCGGTTGCGCAAAGCCCATCATGAGCGCCCAGCACGGGGCGTAGTGCACCGGGGCGATGGTCTCCTGCAGCGATATCGGTGTAGCGCCATGAAACAGCGCCGGCAATTCGGGCGCGGGCAGGGCCAGGGCGATGATGTCGGCGTGCGCGGTGTCCGTGCCGTTGCGCTCGATCGTCCAGCGCCGGCCATCGTGCGCAACACGCGTGACGGCGTGGCCGAAGCGCACATCCAGCGGCGCCGCCAGGCTGCGCACCAGCGCGCCCATACCCGGCAGGCCGACGTAGCGGGCTTCGTCACGCGAATCAGCTTGCAGGGCGTCGGCCGTGCGATGGCCCCAGCGCGCCGGCCAGGGCAGCACCGAGCCCTGGCGCCCAGCAGCATCCACTGCGCGGCGGAAGGCCTCGCTGCGCACGTTGAACGACTGCGCACCGTGGTCGAACGCATATGCCGGCGCCGACTCGGGCAGCACCGTGGTGGCCAGCCGCCCCCCGACACCGCCGGCACGTTCGTAGACCGTGGTGGCAATGCCTTCAGCGGCAAGCGCGTTGGCACAGGCAACGCCGGCAATGCCGGCTCCGACGATGGCGATGGAAGGCTGGCTCATGGATGTGAGGTGGGTGCGGGGCAAGGAGTCGGGAAATCGGCGCGCAAATCGACGCGTAACAGTCCGCCATGATATCGGGTCGCGCCCCAATGAAAAACGCCACCCGAAGGTGGCGTTTTGCGATGGAGCAATTCAGCGGCTTAGAACTTGTAACCCACAGCCAGCCCGAACACGATCGGGTCGACCTTGATGTCGGTCTTGTTGACTGCCAGCACCTGGCCTTGCTGACTGCGGATCGTGATGGTGGAGGTCGTCTTCAGCGGCAGGTACGACACCGTGCCGATGGCGGTCCAGTTCTTGGCGAACTCATACGACACGCCCACGTTGGCGACGGGCGTCCACGAGCTGGAGGTCTCCGCCGTCACCTTGGCCGGGCCCGTCGGCACTTGTCCCATGCCGAGCTGCAGCACCTGCCCCAGGTTTTGCAGCGCGTTCACGAAGTTCGAGTTTAGGCGCAGATTGGTGAAGAAGTTGTAGCTGACGCCAGCGCCGAGGAACGGGCGCAGCTTGCTTTCCTTGGTGCCGAAGTAGTACTGCGCGACGATCGCCGGGCTCCATTCACGCACGGTGGCAACCGGGTTGTTTTGCGGCAGGCCCAGGTTGATGAGCGTCAGCGGCCCGACCACCGGCACTGGGGCGATCACATTACCGCTGCCATACAGGTTGAATTTGGGCGGAACACCACCCACGAACGTGCCGGCGATGTTGTCGTTAAAGAAGTGCGTGAACGTGAGCGACAGCGTATTCGCGTTACTGACTTTCACGTCAGTTCCTGGCGACTGATAGGTGCCAAGGCCGAGCGCGCTGGTGGTGGTCGTCAGCGGCGTGGCGGAATCCATCGGGCGGATGTAGAACCAGCCCACTGCCATGACGTTGCGGCCCCAGACGTAGTTGTCCATGAAGCCGCTGAAGCCGCCACCGCCGCCGGTGCTACTGCCGCTGCTGGCGCTTGCGGCCACGTTGGCCTCTGCGGTGGATTGGGCTTGGGCGAGGGGGGCAGCAAGGGTGCTGGCGGCAGCGCAGGCAAGGGCTGCAGCAAAGCGGCGGGCAGTGCGGTTCATGTGGTTGTCTCTCTGGATTGGATTGTTATCACGCCTTGGTGTGGCGATTTGTGTTTCGGCAGCATAACGCAGCGCTTTTGTTCGGTTGCGCTGCGATGACCGAAGTTTTCCTCTAGCGTGTACGCACGCAACAAGGGGTTTCCCCTAGTCTCGTTTCATACTCTCCACCGGTCGGCGGAGCCTTGGCCCACAACGGTCTACGGGCGGCACTCTAAAATTTGTATTCCGGATTCTTAGGGTTGAAAGTCTGGTCGTTCCAGGTCTTGCGCGTCACGCTTTCAATGACGATTTTCTCGAGCTGATTGCCCGATTCGTCCCACGCTTCTTCAATGCGCACCCACGGGTTTTTCAGGTCGAAATACAGGCGTACGCGCTTGGCGTAGAACGTGGGCGGACCGCTCGGCGCATCCCAGGTTAGCCGCAGCATGCGCTCGCCGTCTTCGGTCACCATCTTGGCTTCGTTGAACTTGCCGCTGCCGCCGGCTGCCACGTGGGCGCGTCCGTCGCGCTCGACCGAGTCGACGATGAACTGCAGCCCAAGCTCGCGCGCCGTGTGGTTCGACTGCGATTTGGCCAGCGAGCCATCCAGCGCACTCCAGATCGCCACGAAACCGACAAGCCCGCCAAGGTGGCCGTACATCTCGTCTTTGCGTACGGTTTCGTCGTAGATGATCTCCTGGCCGGCGTGCGCACCGCCCTTGAGCCAGCGCGCGTAGACCTGGCGAGGTGCGTTGCGGTAGCGGATCAGCATGAGCGCCGGCTGGCTTTGCCACTGGTCTTTCACGCGTTCCTGGCGGCGCATGCGGTATTCATACTCAGGCAGCTTGGCCACTTCGGCCTTGAGCCAGCGCACCAGCGTTTCGGGTTTCATGGCCTGCGCCATGGCCAGGACGTCTTCGTCGGACCAGGCCGCAAACGCGTTGGCGTTGACCTGGCTGGCGAGCCAAGCCGTCTGCCTGGCGATGTCCATGGCGGCAAAGCTGCCGATGGCTGCCGATTGCGATGCGGTGGCCGATGCGGCGGTCGGTGCGGCCGCGGCAGACGCAGAAGCATCCGGCGCGGCTGGCTGAGCCCAGGCGCGTGCGGCGCCGGCCAGCACCGTGGCCAGGGCGAGGGTACGCAACTGCATACAGTTCTCCGGTGTTGGCGTTATTGCTGCGCTTGCGCGCGGGCGCGCTTGATGTCCGGATCGGCGTCGCGCAACTCGCGGCGCAGGATCTTGCCCACCGTCGACTTGGGCAGTTCTTCGTGGCGGAACTCGACGATGCGCGGCATCTTGTAGCCGGTCAGATGAGCGCGGCAGTGTTCGAGCAGCGCGGGCTCCGTCAGCGCGCCGGTGCGCGGCACCACGATGATCTTCACGCGCTCGCCCGCCACCGGATCGGGCACGCCAATGGCTGCGACCTCCAGCACCTCAGGATGCAGCGCCACCACGTCTTCGATCTCGTTCGGGTACACGTTGAAACCCGAGACCAGGATCATGTCTTTCTTGCGGTCGATCAGGCGGATGTAGCCGTTGGCATCCATCACGCCAATATCACCGGTGGAGAACCACCCTTCGGCGTCGATGGATTTGGCGGTTTCATCGGGTCGCTGCCAGTAGCCGCGCATGACTTGCGGCCCACGCACCTGCAGTTCGCCGGGTTCGCCCAGCGGCGCGATGGTGCCGTCGTCGCGCTTGAAGCGCACTTCCGTGGAAGGCGCGGGCAGCCCGATCGTGCCGCTGAATTCGGTCACGTGCGGCGGGTTCATCGACACGACAGGCGAGCATTCCGTCAGCCCGTAGCCTTCAACGATGGTGTGGCCCGTGACGTCTTTCCAGCGCTGCGCAATCGCCCGCTGCACCGCCATGCCGCCACCAATGGTGATCTTCATGGCCGAGAAATCGCGCTTGGCGAAGTCCGGATCTTCCAGCAGCGCATTGAACAGCGTGTTGACGCCGGCAATACCCGAGAAACGCTCGTTGCGCAGGATGAAGATCACGCGCTTGGTGTCGCGCGGATTGGCGATCAGGATATTGCGCCCGCCCAGCGTCATGAACATCAGCAGGTTCACTGTAAGCGAGAAGATGTGATACAGCGGCAGCAGCGTGACGTTGGTTTCCACGCCGCCGTTGAGCATGCTCTTGGACCACTCCTCCGCCTGCAGCAGGTTGGCGATGATGTTGCGGTGCGTGAGCATCGCGCCCTTGGCCACGCCCGTGGTGCCGCCGGTGTATTGGAGGAAGGCGATGTCTTCCGGCGCCAGCTGCACGGGCTGCAGCGCGCGTGAGGCGCCCGCGGCCAGCGCATTGCGCAACCAGACCGGCGAGGGCAGCTTGTACGGCGGCACCTGCTTCTGCACGTGGCGCATCACGAAGTTCAGCGCGCGGCCCTTGAGGTTGAGCGCACCGCCCATCAGGTCGCCGATGCCGGTGATGACGATGTTGCGCACATGGCTGCCGGGCAAAGCCTGCTCCAGCGTGCGCGCGAAGTTTTCCAGCACGACGATCGTTTGTGCGCCGGAATCGCGCAGCTGGTGCGCCAGTTCCGGCACCGTATACAGCGGGTTGACGTTGACGACGATGGCACCGGCCAGCAGCGTGCCGAACAGGCACACGGGGTACTGCAGGCTGTTGGGCAGCATGATCGCCACACGGTCGCCCTTCTTCACGCCGCGCGACTGCAGCCACGCCGCAAACTGCTTGGCTTGGCGCTCGCACTCGCCGTACGTCATTTCGGTGCCGACACTCACGTAGGCGACGCGGGTGCGGTACTTCTCCACCGATTCGCGAAACACCTCGACCAGCGAGTGATAGCGGTCGGGGTTGATTTCGGCGGGCACGCCTTCGGGGTATGACTTCAGCCAGATGCGATCGGTCAGATTGCTGCGGTCGGCAACGGTGTTCATGGTGTCTCCGTCCATGAAAGACGCGGCGTGGTTTTGTTATGTGCCGCGCGGGTTGGATGAGCGGGCCGTTCCCGTAGGCCCGTCGGTTCAATGCGACATGTTTTCGGGGCGCTCCAGGATGGCGACCACACCTTGGCCGCCTGCCGCGCAGATCGACACCAGACCGCGCCCGCTGCCGCGCTGCGCCAGCATCTTGGCCAGCGTCGCGACAATGCGTCCGCCGGTGGCGGCAAACGGATGGCCCGTGCCAAGCGAGCTGCCATTCACGTTCAGCTTGCTGCGGTCGATGCTGCCCATCGGGGCGCTGCGGCCGAGCTTCTCGCGGCAGTATTCCGGCGATTCCCACGCCGCCAGCGTGCACAGCACTTGTGCGGCAAAGGCTTCGTGGATCTCGTAGTAGTCGAAGTCCTGCAGCGTGAGCCCCGCGCGTTGCAGCATGCGCGAGACGGCATAGGCCGGCGCCATCAGCAGCCCTTCGTTTTGCTCGGGCGTGCCGCTGAAGAAATCGACGGCAGCCGTATCCGCGCAGGTCATGTAGGCGAGGACGGGCAGGTTGTGCGCGCGGGCCCAGTCTTCGCTGGCGAGCAGCACGCACGATGCGCCGTCCGTGAGCGGCGTGGAGTTGCCGGCCGTCATGGTGCCGGCTGCGCTGCGATCGAAGACCGGCTGCAGCTTCGCCAGTTGCTCGAGGGTCAGGTTGCTGCGCAGGTTGTTGTCGCGATCGAGCCCCAGGTGGGCGGTCATCAGGTCGGTGAAGAAGCCGCGCTCGTAGGCGGCCGTGAGGTTGTGATGGCTGCGCAGGGCCAGCGCGTCCTGATCTTCGCGACGGATGCCCCAACGCTTGGCCATCAGCTCGCAGTGTTCGCCCATCGACAGGCCGGTGCGCGGCTCGCTGTTGCGCGGCAGCAGCGGGCGCACGAACATCGACGGCCGCAGGCCGGCCAGCGCCTTGACACGCGCGCCGGTGGACTTGGCGCGGTTGGCCTCCAGCAGGATCTTGCGCATCTTCTCGTTCAGGCCGACGGGCGCATCGGAGGTGGTATCCGTGCCGCCGGCAATGCCCACGTCGATCTGCCCCAGCGCGATCTTGTTGGCGACGAGGATGGCGGCTTCCAGCCCCGTGCCGCATGCCTGCTGGATGTCGTATGCGGGCGTCTGCTTGGCGAGCGTGGTGGAGAGCACCGTTTCGCGCGTCAGGTTGAAATCGCGCGCATGCTTGATGACGGCGCCGGCCACGACTTCGTCCAGGCGCTGGCCGTGCAGGTTGAAGCGGTCGATCAGGCCCTGCAGCGCGGCGGTCAGCATCTGCTGGTTCGACGCCGTGGCGTAGGCCGTGTTCGAGCGGGCAAACGGAATGCGGTTACCGCCGAGGATGGCGACGCGGCGCAGCTGCGCGTTGACGAGCATGAATTCAGTCTCCCGTGTTTTCTTGTTGTGCCTGCGGCAGCGTCAGCATGCCGCGCAGATAGGGTTTGTCGCCCGCGGCGTTGCGCACTTCAAATGCGCGGCCGGGTGAGGACTCGTGGGCCTGCCACAGCGTCGCCGCCCCGGGCAGCGACAGCGGCGTCTTGAATTCGGCCACCACTTCGCCTTGCGTGAGCGGTGCGGCGGGCAGCAGCGCGGCCAACGCACGCGCCTTCGTCCACATGCCGTGGGCGATGGGATGCGCAAAGCCGAACAGCTTCGCGCCGATGCCGGACACGTGGATGGGGTTCCAGTCGCCCGACACGCCGGCGTAGCGTCGGCCGGTATCGGCGGGCACATCCCAGCGGCCATCGGGCGACAGGTTGTGCGCACCGGGCAGCGCGATCAACGGCGCCCCCTGCGGAGACGGCACGCCCACGCGCAGATAGGTCGACAGCGATTCCCACACCACCGCGCCGGCCTTGACGATCGCGGTTTCGATGGCGAACGCCTGCCCGCGCGCATGCTGGAACAGCCGGCGCGGGCGCACTTCCACACGCACGCGCTCGCCGGCCTGCAAACGTTGATGTTGGCGGATCGTGTTGCACAGATGGACCAGGCCGATCACGGGATAGGGAAACGCCGATTCCGTCATCAGCATGAGCTGCAGCGGAAAGCCGAGCAGGTGCGGATACGTCATCGGTACGCCATGCGCGGGCGAGAACCCGCACACCGCCGCGTACTGGGCGATGTGTTCCGCTTCGAGCGGCACTTCCTGCCGCACCAGGGTGTGGCGCGGGAGCGGGCCGCCGCGCCTGCCTTTGCGTTGCGACAGCAGCGCGCGCCAAGCCAGCGCCCCTGGCGAGGGCGGCTCGGTCACCAGCGTCTGGGTCGCGGTCATCGGACAGGACAGGGCCAACGTGCGCATGGTCGTCTCAGGCTCCGAGCAGGCTTTGCCCGCACACGCGAACGATGTTGCCCGTCACGCCATTCGATGCTGGGTTGGCGAACCAGGCGATCGTCTCGGCCACGTCGACGGGCTGGCCGCCCTGGCTCATCGCATTCATGCGGCGGCCGGCTTCGCGGATGGCAAACGGCACGGCCGCGGTCATCTGCGTCTCGATAAAGCCCGGCGCAACGGCGTTGAGGGTGATGCCGCGCTCGGCCAGCAGCGGCGCGCCTGCTTGCACGAGCCCGATCACGCCGGCCTTGGACGTCGCGTAGTTGGTCTGCCCGAGGTTGCCCGCAATGCCACTGATGGACGACACGCACACGATGGCGCCCCCCGCAAGCAGCGCATGGGCGGCAAGCAGCGCGTCGTTGATGCGCAACTGCGCGGCGAGGTTGATATCGAGCACGCTGCGCCACGCGGGTTCGGTCATGCGGGCGATGGTCTTGTCGCGCGTGATGCCGGCGTTGTGCACGAGGATGTCGATGCCGCCCAAGGCAGCAAGTTGCTGCGCGAGCATAGCGGGCGTCTCGGGCGCGGCAATGTCGTAGGCCATGGCCTCACCGCCGATTTCCTGCGCGACCGCGTTCAGTGCTTCCTGCGCGGCGGGCACATCCAGGCACAGCACGCGGGCACCGTCACGCGCCAGCACATGCGCAATGGCCGCGCCGATGCCGCGCGAGGCGCCGGTCACCAGCGCGGTGCGCCCGGCCAGCGGCTTCTGCCAGTCCACCGAAACCGCTGGCGCCCGATGCACGCGCACCACCTGCCCCGAGACATACGCCGAGCGTGCCGACAGCAGAAAGCGCAGCGTCGATGCGGCGACGTTTTCCGCGCCCTCGGCCACGTAGACGAGTTGCGCCGTGCAGCCGCGCCGGACTTCCTTGCCGAGCGACCGCGTCAGTCCTTCCAGCGCGCGCTGCGCGATCGCCGCCTCGGGCGTCTTGCAGCCCTCCGGCGGACGGCCGATCACGACCACGCGCCCGCAACGGCCGATGGCCCGGACGCCATCGTGGAACACGTGATACAGCGCGTCGAGGCCGTCGACGGATGCAATGCCCGTGGCATCGAAGACGATGCCGCCAATGCGATCGAACGCCTCGCCTTCTTTGCCGGTGGGAGCGACAAACCGGCCCGTGATCTGCCCGTGCCGGTTGGCGGCGCCAAGCCATTCCGGATCGCTTTCATGAAAGCGCGTGGGGACGCCCGTCTCGGCAAACAGCGCGGCGAGCGTCTCGCGCATGGAGCCGCCCGGCGCCGCGCCCACCAGGAACGGCCCGACAAATTCCGGTTCGCCGGGCACATAACGGCGCAACGGCACGGGCTGCGGCAGGCCGAGGTTGGCCGACAGCCACTTGCCGAAACCGGAGCCGACGAAATCGAGGTACTTGTCTTGCATCGTTGTTGTTGTCGTTGGTCAGGCCCGGACCTTCAGGCCGCGCGGCGCTCGGCGGCCTGCAGGGCATCGAGCGCATCCTTGCGGCGCTGCAGGTCGGCCATCAGGTTGAAGTCGGGCGGGAAATCATCCACGGCGACCGCGTGTTCGCCGTAGCGCGCGTAGTCGCACAGCTGCTTGCGTTCGGTTTCGTCGATGAGGTGTTGTGCCACCGCTTGCGCCGTCCAGGCTTCGAAGTCGGGCAAGCTTTGCGGCACGGGCGGCAGCTTGCCTGCGCGGATGGCCGGTTTCAAGCGTTGCTCGATTGCATCCACAGCCGGCTGCAGGCGGAAGGCCGCTTCGCCATAGGCGATCGGGTCGACCTCGGGCGTCGGGCAGTACGAGTCGGCCAGCAGGCGATCGCGCACGGCGCCCGGTGTCTGCATCAGCTCGGCCACCTGCGCGGCCAGCGCATCGGACGGCTTGCGATACGGCGTACCGAACGGGAAGATCAGCGCGCGCAGCAGCGCCGCGATGCCCGCGTTCGGGAAGTTGGCCAGCACGCCGTCGAGCGCATCGTGCGCCTTCACCAGCGCGTCCTGCACGGACCAATGCACGAGCGGCGCGTCCTCTGCAGGGCGGCCTTCATCTTCAAAGCGTTTGAGCGTGGACGAAATCAGGTACATCTGCGAGAGGATGTCGCCCAGCCGCCCGGTGATGCTTTCGCGGCGCTTGAGCGTGCCGCCCAGCGTGAACATCGACACATCCGACAGCAGTGCCAGCGCCGTCGAGAAGCGGTTCACGGCGCGGTAATAGCGCTGCATTTCGGGTGCGGCGTTGCCCGGCGCGCTTCCCATGCGCCCGCCGGTGACCGCATGCAGGAAGGCACGCACGAGGTTGCCCGCGATGAACGCGCCGTGGCCGAACAGCGCGGTGTCGAACGCGCGCAGCGTCTCGGGTGAATCCGTGCCTTGCGCGGCCGTCATCTCGCGCAGCACATACGGATGGCAGCGGATCACGCCCTGCCCGAAGATGATCAGGCAGCGCGTCATGATGTTCGCGCCTTCCACCGTGATGGCGATCGGCACCTGCTGATACGCGCGCGCCAGGAAGTTGTTCGGGCCCATGCAGATGCCCTTGCCGCCGACGATGTCCATCGCATCGGTGACCACATCGCGCGCACGTTCGGTGACGTGGTACTTGGCAATGGCGGAGATGACCGAAGGTTTCTCGCCCAGGTCCACGGCCAGCGCAGACAAACGCCGCGCCGCATCCATCATGTACAGGTTGCCGCCCATGCGGCCCAGCGCTTCCTGGATCCCTTCGAACTTGCCGATGGGCGTACGGAACTGGCGTCGCACGGCGGCATAGGCGCCGGTGCTGCGCACGGCCAGCTTGGCCATGCCCACGTTGGACGAGGGCAGCGAAATCGCCCGCCCCGCTGCCAGACATTCCATCAGCATGCGCCAGCCGCGGCCGACCTGCGCCTGGCCGCCGATCACCCAGTCGATGGGGATGAACACGTCCTTGCCGGAGTTCGGGCCGTTCTGGAACACCGCATTGAGCGGCCAATGGCGGCGGCCGATGTTCACGCCCGGATGCTTCGTCGGGATGAGCGCGCAGGTAATGCCGGGCTCCTTGTCGCCACCGAGCAAGCCATCCGGATCGACTGCGCGAAACGCCAGCCCCAGCACCGTGGCGATGGGGCCGAGCGTGATGTAGCGCTTGCTCCATGTCACGCGAAAGCCGAGCGTCTCGCGGCCTTCGTGCATGCCGCGGCAGACCACGCCCACATCGGGAATGGCGGCGGCGTCGGAGCCGGCATACGCGTTGGTCAGCGCAAAGCAGGGGATTTCTTCACCGCGTGCGAGGCGCGGCAGGTAATGGTTCTTCTGCGCTTCGGTGCCGTAGTGCAGCAGCAGCTCGGCCGGCCCGAGCGAGTTGGGCACCATGACCGACACGGCTGCAGCCGAGCAGCGCGTCGACAGCTTCATGATGACCTGCGAATGCGCGTATGCCGAGAACCCTTTGCCGCCGTATTCCTTCGGGATGATCATGCCCAGGAAGCCGGCGCGCTTCGCATAGTCCCAAGCCTCGGGCGACAGGTCCTGCCAGATCTGCGTGCTTTCCCAATCGTTGGCAAGGTCGCAGAGTTTTTCGGTTTCGACGTCGAGGAAGGATTGCTCTTCCGCCGACAGCCGCGGCGGCGGCGAAGACAGCAGCCGCGACCAATTGGGCCGGCCCGAGAACAGCTCCGCATCCCACCAGACCGTGCCCGCTTCAATGGCGTCGCGCTCCGTTTGCGACATCTCCGGCATGATCTTGCGGAACATCGCCAGCACGGGGCGCGTGATGATCGCCCGGCGCAGCGGCTTGAGCGCCAGCACCAGCGCGGGCAGCACAAAGACGATGGCGAGCACCGTGGTCATTACCGGCCCCACGAGGCCCAGCCAGGCACCCGCGACGAGCCAAACAGCCGTTGCAACCAGCCAGGCGAATGCCGAGGCTTCCGTGCTGGCGAGGGCAAGCCCGCCGATGCAAAGCAGGACGATCCAGATCGTCGTCATGAGGGTCTCCATTCGATGCGTTGATGTGCCGGATGTCTCGAACATGCGGCGGCACCTGCCGAATGCCGGAGCGACTCCCGTGCCTGCACACGGGAGCGCTGCGCGGCGCCTGCGTTGTCAGGCGTTGGGGCTGCGCCAGGGGCGCATCGGGTTGGCCGGGAAGATGGCGCGTGCTGCGTTGCTCCGGCGAATCGCCAATGCCCGGGTGCGCGCGGTGGGGGCTCGGCCGTCGCCGTCGTCGCCATGAGAATCGTCGTGCTCGTCGGCACCCAGATCGTCGTGCTCGTCTGCGGCATCGTCGGCGCTGGCGCGTGCGGGTGTGCGGCCGAACAGGTCGCCGGCAAAAGGCGACGCGGCGCTGGGCGTCGCGCTGCGTTCGGTGCTGCGGCCATTGCCGTGCCCGGCGTGGCGACCGGAACCGCCGTTACCGCTGTCGTTGCCGCTGGGCGCATCGTCGGCCAGGGCTACGGGCGTGGGTACCTGCGCTTCGGCCAATTCGACCACCTGGTCGAGCGCGCCGGCCTCGCCGGGCAGCGGGGCGTTGAGCGTGGCCACCACCAGCGCCGTCAGGCGGGCCAGCAGCGAGGCATCGTTCATCGTCTTGCCCTGCGTGAACAGCGGCAGCAGGTTGTTGAGGTCGTCGCCGGCCAGCACGCCGGCAAGCGCCTTGAGCGCAAAGTGCAGGCGCCAGCCGAGTTCAGCGCGCGGCAGGTGCGGCAGCGCACGCGAGAAGGCTTCGAAGAAGCGATCGAACACCAGCGCGTAGTGGCCGAGCAGATAGTTCTGCACGAACGGCGAGGTGTCGGAATACACGCGCCCCATCAACCGCAGGAACGCGGGGCCTCCGGTGTCGGGGTTGCGCGCCATCTGCAGCGCCGGCACAAACAGCGCGCCGAGCACGTGGTCGCAAGTGAGCTGTTCCTTCGTCCAGCGTTCTTCGCACGCGGTCAGCAACGCCAGCCGGCGCGTGTTGAGCGGGTCGAGCCGCCGGCCCAGCACCGACTGCATCAACGCTTCCTTGCTGCCGAAGTGATAGTTGACCGCTGCCAGATTGACCTTGGCGCGCGCCGTGATCTGCCGCAACGACATCGCCTCGTAGCCGAACTCGATGAACAGCAGTTCGGTGGCTTCCAGAATGCGGCCCTTGGTGTCTCCTGCTCCAGGACGTCCCATGTCTCCTACCTCGTTTTTTTAGGCCTGATATCGGGTTCGATTGCTGCGGTGCAGCGCTCGAACGTACGATTCAAACGTGTGTATGGGGTTGCCCGGGCATGTTAGGAACAGACGTTTGAAAACGCCAAGTGCCCAATTCGAGCAACGCCTCTAGAGAGGAGGAGGTTGCCCCGGCAGCGTATAAAACGCCGGGGCTCAGAGGTGAGTGGGCGCAAACATCCAAAAGCCTAAAGGGAGGTTTGCGCCGGGTACCGGCATCAGCCTGCCGGCTGATGGGGCGTCTTCAGGCCGCCGAAGAATGCGGCAGCGTTTTGTGCAAGGGTGGAGAGGTGATAGCCGCCTTCCTGGACGACCAGCGTCGGCAGGCCGATCGCACCGACGGCCCGGCCAAGTCGGCCGAAGCCCTGTGTCGAAACGTCCACCTGCGATTGCGGATCTTCGCGATAGATGTCGAAGCCGAGCGACAGCACCAGCGCGTCGGGCTGAAAGCGTTCCAGTGCGGCAATCGCATCGCCGAGCTTGTCGAAGAACACCGATTCGGGCGAGCGGTGCGGCATCGGCAGGTTCACATTCAGCCCGAGGCCGTCGCCCATGCCGCACTCGTCGTCAAAGCCGGCAACCACCGGATAGAAGTTGGTTGGATCGCCATGAATGGAGACGTACAGCACGTCGGCACGGTCGTAGAAAATTTCCTGGATGCCCTGACCGTGATGCATGTCGGTGTCGAGGATGGCGACGCGCTTGAATTTGCGCCGCAGCGCCTGCGCGGCAACGGCGGCGTTGTTCAGGTAGCAGAAGCCGCCGGCTGCTTCGCGGCGCGCATGATGGCCCGGCGGGCGGCAGAGTGCGTAGGCCATGCGCTCGCCATTGAGGATGGCCTGTGCGCCGGCCGCCGCGCTTTGCGCCGACCAATACGCCGATCGCCACGTGTTCTCGCCGACGGGGCAACTGCCGTCTGCCAGATAGCGCGCGGCCTGGGCCAGCACGCCGCGCAGCGCATTCGGCTCGCGCACGAAGATGTTGGACATGACCTCATCGCCCCAGTCTTCGGGCAGGCGTTGCCACTCGGCATGGGCGTCCTGCAGAAAGCGCAGATAGGGCTCGCCGTGCACGGCGGTGAGCGGCGCAATGCCGTGGTCTTCGGGCCGCGCAATGGTGAAGCCGAGATCGCGCGCCGTCTGCAGCAAATTCAGCGCGCGCTCGGGCACTTCCTGCGGCGTGCGCATCTTGCCGCGCGAGTAGTAGCTCTGCGGATGGTGCAGAAGCTGTTCAGGATGAAAGAACGTCAGCATGGGTGAAACAGGGTGGGGAAAACCGTTATGCGCTGACGGTGTCGCCGGCCGTTGCGCGACCGCGTTGGCGCCCATCGATGGCCGCGATACACAGCAGCGAGATACCGGCGAGCAGCGTGTAGAACACCGCCAGCGGCCACCATTCGCCATGGAAGCGCTGCGCGAGGATGGTGCCGACCAGCGGCGTCAGCCCGCCCGCCACCGCGCCGCAGACTTGGTATGACAGCGAGATCGCCGAGTACCGCACGCGCGTCTCGAACACACCCGACACGAAGCCCGCGATCACCGAATAGAAGCTCGCCATGCACACCACGGCCAGCGCAATCCCCAGCACCATCAGCGGAGCCTGGCGCGTCTGCACCAGCAGGAACATCGGGTAGGGCGATGCCATCGCCATCAACGCCATCAGCTTGAGGAAGCGTGCGCCGCCAAGCTTTTCCGCCAGCCATGCCGCCAGCGGCTGCGCGAGAAACTGGATGAACGCCACCACGAAGAGGCAATCGAGAATCAGCGTTTTCGACAGCGACAGATACTGCGTCGTGTACGCGATCATGAACGTGTTGGTGAAGTACACGCCGGCAATGCCGATGGTGTTGGCGCCAATGCACAGCAGCACCGGCACGCGCGCCGTGCGCCAGACTTCGGCGATCGGCAGCTTGGCCGTCTTGCGCTGCGCCTGCACTTGCGCAAACTCGGGCGACTCGTTCACACCCAGGCGAATCGCCACGCCCACGAGCAGAAGCACCGCGCTTGCAAGGAACGGCAGACGCCAGCCCCAGTCCATGAACACGTCTTTCTCCATCGACGTGACGAGGCGGAAAGCCAGTAGCGAGAGAATCAACCCAGCCGGGCTGCCGAGCTGCGCGAACGACGCGAAGAACGTGCGACGCCCCTTGGGCGCGTGTTCGCCTGCCATCAGCACCGCGCCGCCCCATTCGCCGCCGACGGCAACGCCTTGCACCACACGCAGCAGCACCAGCAGCACCGGCGCGAGCGCACCGGCGGTGGCATACGTCGGCAGCAGGCCGATGCCGATCGTCGCCAGGCCCATCATCGTGAGCGTGATCATCAGCGCCTTCTTGCGGCCGATGCGGTCGCCCCAGTGGCCGAACACGATGCCGCCCAGCGGCCGCGCGAAGAAGCCGACGGCAAACGTGCCGAACGAAGCGAGCGTGCTCAAGAACGGATCGCCGCCCGGAAAGAACAGCGGCCCGAACACGAGCGCAGCGGCGGTGGCGTAGATGTAGAAGTCGTACCACTCGATCATGGTGCCGACAAAGGCGGCGGTGGCCGCACGCGCAGGCTGGCGCCCGCCGGGTTGAGACGGTTGCATGGTGTAGCTCCTCACTGGTTTTTTTAGCCCGCCGCTTCAAGGCGACGATGCGTGTTTATTGCCGGTTGACGGGTATTAGTCAAATTCTGAATACTTATTGTTTGTATAAGTTGGACTCATATTCCCCGCCATGGACCCGTCCGCTCTTGATCCCGCCCTCGTCAGCGACCGGCTCGACTGGAACCTGCTGCGCACCTTTCTCACCATCGTCCACGAGCGCAGCATCAGCCGTGCGGCGGTGCGGCTGCACATCACGCAGCCGGCGGTCAGCCTCGCGCTGCGGCGGCTCGAAGATCAGCTTGGCCACACGCTCATCGAGCGGCGTGGCTCTCACTTTCGCCTCACGCGCGTCGGCGAAGACGTATTGCGCATCGCCACCGACGTCTACGGCAATGTCGCGCGGCTCGGCTCGGAGCTTGGCGAACCGCAAGACGATGTGAGCGGCGTGCTGCATCTGCTGACCGTCAGCCGCATCCAATCGGGCGTGTACGACGAATGCCTGGCGGCGTTTCACCGACATCACCCGCGCGTGGATCTGCAGGTGGAAGTCATGCGCAGCACGGACATCCTCGATGCGCTCGCGCAAAAGCGCGCCGGCATTGGGCTCAGCCTGTGCCGCACGCCGAGCGAAAAGCTCGAGCGGCAACTGTTCCTGCGCCAGCGCTACGCCGTGTTCTGCGGGCGGCACCATCGGTTGTTCGGGCGGCCGGGCTTGTCGATCAGTGACTTGCTCGGCGAAAACTTTGTCTCGTTCATGAGCGACCAATTGGGCGATGCGCTGTCGCCGCTCGCGGTGTTCCGCGATCAGCAGGGATTCACCGGCCGCATCGTCGCCACGTCGCCGAGCCTGGACGAGATCAAGCGGCTCGTGTTTGCGGGCTATGGGATCGGCTGCCTGCCGGAGCACATCGTGGCGGACGATCTGGCGCAGCAGCGCTTGTGGCGGCTGCCGCCAGAAGAGGGCGTTGCCGACATCGACCTGTACCTGATGTGGCACAGGGAGCGCCGTCTGGCGCCGGCCGAAGAAGCGTTCCTGGCGCATTTCCGGCGGTATATGGCGCGGTATTCGCTGGCGGAACGGTTGGGCGATGTGGTGAATGCGCCCTTGGCGGCATTGCGGGCACCGGTGGGGTAAACACCATCACCTGTTAAACTAGCGCCCTTCTTGCAGTCCCCGGGGTCCAGTCGCCCCGTCACCTACCCAGGCTTTGTCCACGATTGGCGCACGAACGAATGCGCGGGACACGCCGGTCCAATCGCTTTTCCATGTCGTTTTCCGAACTAGGCTTGTCAGACAAGCTGGTACGTGCCGTGGCCGAACTCGGCTACGCAGAACCCACTCCGATTCAACGCCAGGCCATCCCCGCCATCCTCAAGGGCGGTGACCTGCTCGCCGGTGCACAGACCGGCACCGGCAAGACCGCCGGTTTCACGCTGCCGCTGCTGCATCGCCTGTCTGCATCGCAGCCCAACAAGGTGCAAACGCCGCAGGGCATGCGCTTTCCGATCCGTGCGCTGGTGCTGACGCCCACGCGGGAACTGGCCGCGCAGGTGGAAGAAAGCGTGCGCGCCTATGGCAAATACCTGCCGCTGAAGTCGATGGTGATGTTTGGCGGCGTCGGCATCAACCCGCAGATCGATGCGCTCAAGCGCGGCGTCGATATCGTCGTGGCCACGCCGGGCCGTCTGCTTGACCACGTCGGTCAGCGGACCATCGATCTGTCGCACATTGAACTGCTGGTGTTGGACGAAGCCGATCGCATGCTCGACATGGGCTTCATCCACGACATCCGCAAGATCCTCAACATCCTGCCGCCGAAGCGTCAGAACCTGCTGTTCTCGGCAACGTTCTCCGACGACATTCGCGAACTGGCCGACCGTCTGCTCGACAAGCCGGCGCTGATCGAAGTCGCACGCCGCAACACGACGGCCGAGACGGTCGAGCAACGCATCTATCCGGTCGACCGCGAGCGCAAGCGCGAACTGCTCGCCAAGCTCGTGCGCGACAACGACTGGCATCAGGTGCTGGTCTTCACGCGCACCAAGCACGGCGCGAACCGCCTGGCCGAGCAGCTCACGCGCGACGGCATCCCCGCGCTGGCCATTCACGGTAACAAGAGCCAATCGGCACGCACGCGCGCGCTGACGGAGTTCAAGGCCGGGACGCTGCGCGTGCTGGTTGCGACCGACATCGCCGCGCGCGGCATCGACATCGACCAGCTGCCGCACGTCGTCAACTTCGACCTGCCGAACGTGCCGGAAGACTACGTGCACCGTATCGGCCGCACGGGCCGCGCGGGTGCGCAGGGCGAGGCGATTTCGCTCGTCTGCGTGGACGAGCATGGCCTGCTGCGCGACATTGAGCGCCTCATCAAGCGCGAACTGCCGCGCACCGTGCTGGAAGGTTTCGAGCCGGACCCGACCATCGCGGCGGAGCCGATTCCGAACGGGCGCAACTCGGCGGGTCGTGGCGGCAACGCGCGCGGTGGCCGTCCGGGCGGTGGCCGCAGCCAGCAGCCACGCCAGGCCAGCGGCAACGCTACCCCGCGCGAGCCGCGTGCTCCGCGTGAGCCTCGCGAACCGCGTCGCGAGTCGAGCGGCAACGGCCAGGGGCAGGCACAGAATCAAGGCCAAGGCCAGGGTCGAAATGGTGGCGGCAGCCGCCAGCGCCAGGCGCAAGGCCAACGCGACGGCCAAGCCGCGCCCAAGCCGCGCAATGGCCACGGTGCCGGCAACGGCCAATCGCAAGCGCGCGGCCAGCGTCAGGGCAACGGTCAAGGCCAGGGCCAAGGCAATGGCAATGGACAAGGCGGGCAGGGCGGTCAACAACGCCGTGCATCGAACACGCAAGCCGCGCAGCCGGCCCACAAGGGGCAGCCGGCCAAGCAGCCGTTCAATGGTTTGTTCGCCAAGGCGGCTGCGTTGCTCGGCGGTCGTAAAGCCTGACGTTCATGCACGACGACGGCCCACCCGCATCAGCTGACGCGCCCTACGACGGCCTGACGCCAGACAGCATCCTGGATGCGCTGGCGGAGGTCGGGCTGATGCCGGACGGCCGCATGTTCGCGCTCAACAGCTACGAAAACCGCGTGTACCAGGTCGGCGTGGAAGACAGCGCGCCGGTGGTGGCCAAGTTCTACCGCCCCGGCCGCTGGACCGACACGCAGATCGTCGAAGAGCACACCTTTACGGCGGAACTGGCAGCGGCGGAAATCCCCGTGATCGCGCCGCTGGAAATCGATGGCCGCACGCTGCACGCGTTCGAACGCTGGCACTTCGCGGTCTTCCCGCGCTGCGCGGGCCGCGTGCCCGCCATTGACCAGGACGACACGCTCGAATGGATGGGCCGCTTCCTTGGCCGCATCCATGCCGTCGGCGCGCAGCGGCCGTTCATGGCCCGTCCGGCGCTCGACATCGACACCTTCGGCGTGCAATCGCGCGACTGGCTGCTCGAACACGATTTCATTCCGCCCGATTTGTTGCCGGCGTGGCGAAGCGTCGCCGACGCTGCCCTCGACGGCGTGCGCCGCTGCTACGACCGCGCAGGCGACGTTTCGCTGCTGCGCCTGCACGGCGATTGCCACGCCTCGAACGTGCTGTGGATCGAAGAGGCCGACGCCAAGCAGGGTGATCCGCTGCGCAGCGCCGGCCCGCATTTCGTCGATTTTGACGACAGCCGCACCGGCCCCGCCGTGCAGGACTTGTGGATGCTGCTCTCGGGCGATCGCGCATCGATGCAGTCGCAGCTCGCCAGCCTGCTGGCCGGCTACGAAGACTTCTGCGAATTCGATACGCGCGAGCTGTATCTGGTGGAAGCGCTACGCACGCTGCGCTTGCTGCACTACAGCGCGTGGCTGGCGCGCCGGTGGAATGATCCGGCGTTTCCCGCTGCGTTTCCGTGGTTCAACACGCAACGCTATTGGCAGGACCGGGTATTGGAATTGCGCGAGCAGATCGCGCTGTTGGATGAACCGCCGCTCTGGTGACACCGAGCGGCGGTTTTTCTTTGAGGCTAGGGCTTAGGCGAACTTGCCGGCCTGGAAGTCACGCACGGCCTGGAAGATTTCTTCCTGCGTGTTCATCACGAACGGGCCGTATTGCGCGATCGACTCGTTCAGCGGCTTGCCGGCCACCAGTAGCACGCGCGCCTCGGCATCGCCTGCACGGATGACCACACCGTCGCTGCCCTCCGTGTTGGCGAGGATGGCCATCTGCTTGTCTTCCACGCGCTGCAGTCCGGCGTTGCCGGCTGCTTCGGCGTCGCCCACCAGCGCACTGCCACGGAACACATAGACGAATGCGTTGTGTCCGGCCGGCAACGCCTGCGCAAACGACGCCCCTGCCGGCAGCGTGACGTCGAGGTACAGCGGTTGTGTCGCTTCACGCGTCATCGCGCCTTGCACACCGTGCGATTCACCGGCGATCACGCGTACGGCCACGCCGTCTTCCGTCGTGAACTCGGGAATCTCGTTCGACGGGATGTCGCGGTACCACGGCGTCGTCATCTTGTCGCGGGCAGGCAGGTTCAGCCACAGCTGGAAGCCTTCCATCACGCCGTCTTCCTGTTCCGGCATTTCCGAGTGGACGACGCCGCTGCCGGCCGTCATCCACTGCACGCCGCCGTGTTGCAGGAGGCCTTCGTGACCGGCGCTGTCGCGGTGGCGCATGCGGCCCGCGATCATGTACGTCACCGTTTCAAAGCCGCGGTGCGGATGGTCGGGAAAACCGGCCAGATAGTCGTTCGGGTCGTCACTGCGAAATGCGTCCAGCATCAGGAACGGATCGAGCCGGCGTTGCAGGTTGTTCGTCAGCACGCGGGTGAGCTTCACGCCGGCACCGTCCGAGGTGGGACGGCCGGTGATGATGCGTTCCACGCGGCGGCCACGTTGCACGGGCTGCACTTGCGGTTGCACGAGGGTTTCCATGTTGTTCTCCTGAAATTCGGCATTTGTCATACGCCAAATGTAGGGTAGTTGCCTCGTCTGCACTAGTCGGTTATTGTGGGAAAAAATGTTGCTCCAGACGAGACAATAACCATTCCGGCCGGCGCGCATCACGATAAGAGGAGGAAACCATGGATCTGAACCAATTGGCGCTGTTCGTGCGCGTGGTCGAAGCGGGGAGCTTCACGGCAGCGGCAACGCGGCTCGATTTGCCGAAATCGTCCGTCAGCCGCGGCATTGCCGCGCTTGAACAGGATTTGAACGTGCGACTGTTACAGCGCACCACGCGCACGCTCCATCTGACGGACGCCGGCCAGAGCCTGTACCAGGTAGCGTCGCACGCACTGGAAGACATCGAACGTGCCACGACCTGCGCTGGGGAGTTGCAGGACCTGCCGCGCGGCAAGGTCCGGATTACGTCTTCCGAAGACGTCGGACGCCTGCTGGTGGCGCCCGTGGCGGCGCGCTTCATGCAGCAGTATCCGGACATCGATCTGGACGTCGTGCTGACGCCGCGCAATGTCGATCTCGTGCAGGAAGGGTTTGACCTTGCTGTCCGCGTGGGGCGCTTGGCCGACAGTTCGCTGGTGGCGCGGTCGCTTGGCGTGTTGCGCATCGGCCTGTTTGCCTCGCCCGATTACCTGCAGCGCCGCGGTGCGCCCGACACAGTGCAAGCGCTGGCCGACCATTGCTGCCTCGATTTTCGCGGTACCGGCCGCGGCGAAACGCAATGGCGCCTCGTCGGCCCCGATGGCCTGAAAACCGTGGTCGTGCGCGCCCGCCTGAATGCCGACAGCCTGATCTACCTGGAAACGTTGATCGCGTCGGGCGCCGGGATCGGTCCGCTACCGCTGTACGCGAGTGCCGTGGCGCGCGCCAACGCGCCGCTACCGCGCTTGGTGCGCGTGCTGCCCGACTATGCGACCAGCGGAGAACCGATCAACCTCGTCACACCGTCCGCTCGGTTCGTTCCCAAACGCGTCCGCCTGCTGATCGACATGCTGACCGAGTCGATTCGGCAAGAACTCGAAAACGCCGATCCCACCTGAGTGTCGCGACCGGAACGCGGGCGCGTCAAATGTTGTCACGAGTGCTCCGGTCACGCATATCCCACGGCATCATGCGCTTCGCATGTGCGGACCAGTACGTCGGACCCTCCTTGACGTCATCCCCCGTAAGCGTCGCAGTGTTTCCCCCCGGTGCACTGCGATGTGTCCGGCACATGCGACCCTTGGGTGTTTCCGATCCCGTCACGTTGTGGGAAGCACCGCCGCCCGGACCTCGTTGTCCGGGCTTTTTTTTTGTCCGGATTCCGTGGATATGGCGTCGGGTGGCTCAAGGGTCTTTACAAATTAGGACTCTTCTCATGGTTCGTAGCAAACCCCGCCATGAAAATTGCCGGCACGTAACACATGCAACGGATCGCCGATGGGTTGGGCGCTATCAACGCCAGCTCCAGCCTCCTGGCACGCATGTGCACAATTTCCATGGAGCCCGACATGCGTATCGCCTTGCTCGAAGACGACCCCTTCCAAAGCGAAGTCATCGTCCAGATACTGTCCCAATCGGGGCACGACGTGATGACGTACAACGATGGCGCAACGTTGCTGCGCATGCTCGGCCGCGCGTCGTACGACATGCTGATTCTCGACTGGCACACGCCCGGGATGCTCGGTATCGACGTGCTGAGCGTGGTGCGCAGTCGCCACCGGGAAGTGCTGCCGATCCTGTTCGTCACGGCTGAAGAAGGCGAGAAGAGCCTGGTGCGCGCACTCACGCAAGGCGCCGATGACTACATCGCCAAACCGTTCCGCATCGCTGAACTGCGTGCGCGTGTCGATGCGCTGCTGCGTCGTTCCTATCCGATTCCATATGGCCGCCTGCCGTTCGCGGTGGGGCCGTACCATTTCAGCCCGCAGCGACAGCAGGTCACGTTGCACGGCGAGCGGGTGACGCTGACGGCGATCGAATTCCAACTGGCATTGCTGCTGTTCTCGAACGTGGGCCGCACGCTTTCGCGCGACCACATCTTTGGGCAGGTGTGGGGCCGAAATTCCTCGGAGTACACGCGCACGATCGATAGCCACGTCTCCCGCATCCGCATGAAGCTGAATATCGAACCCGAGAACGAGGTGCGACTGGTTGCGGTGTACAAACACGGTTACCGGGTGGATCACTTGAAGCCGGCCGACGACATCAATGCGCTGTCCGACATGGACGTCGCATCGTACGGGGCCTGAGCGGGAGCGGATTGATCTGCGCGGGAGGGGCGTCACCGCAGGAATGCGGGGCGCCCTTTTTTTCGTTCATTGGCTGGTATGCTCGGCACCTCTCATTCTTTGGGCGAGGCCGGTGTGCCGCTTGTGAATCTCAATGCAGAGGCCGAAGCGCTGCCGCGCGCATGGTCGTCTCGCGTGCTGGAGCGTTTTGGCGGTGCCAACTTCAAGGTGCTGCGCATGGATGGCACGACGTATCCCGACGAAGTGCACGACTATGCCGAAGGCCTGCTGGTGATCGATGGCGAGTTGCGCCTGCGCATCCACGACCAAGCGGTGACGGTCTCGCGCGGTGAGCTGTACGTGGTGCCTGCCGGCGTGCCGCACAGCGTGGACGCCGGCAGCGCCGGCACGCTGGTCATTCTGGACGTGTAAGCGGGGCGTCGTCTGCCTCCGCAAGCTGCTTGATTCGCTGCAGCATCATCCGGCGGATCAGCCCGCTCGGAATGCGGATCAGCAACCAGTAAGGCGTGAAGCGGCGGCGCGCCTTGGTGCTGCAGCAATGCACGCACGTGCGCGTGGTCAGCAGCGTGCCGGCGCCATCGGCCAGAGCGACGAACGTCATGACCAGCTTGGCGACATCGGGGTCGGAGAACGCGCGAAATGCACTGGCTTCCACGCGAATGAGCCCGCCGGCGGCCTCCCAGAAACGGCCCACCAAGCCTACGGCAAATTCCTGATTTCCATCGCGGCCGAGAACCGTGAAATCGTGCAGGCCGAATCCGGCGTCGATCCGGCGCGCACTGGGCCTGCCCAGCGCGGCGGCGATGCGCGCCGGGATGGCGCGCAGATGCAGGAATAGCTTGGCCACCGGGAAATCGGTGACATCGAGTTGCGAGACCATGTCGAGCACGCGTGCCGGGCATGCGTTGACGCGTATATGGTGCTGCTCGCTGAATTGATGCTCGGGAAGGAAGGTCTGCAACAGGCTCATGGCGATGGATGGCGTCGTGTTATGCCTGGGGCTTTTCGCTGGCAGCGGAGGAAGCCGCAGCCGGAGCAAATGCGGCATCGCGTGCGGGCGGTTCTGCCAGGCTGCGTTTCATCAGCCATGCGACACCGGGTACGCGCAAGCCGGTGGCAAACACCACGTCTCGGATCCAACCGCCGTATTGCGCCTGGAAGCATGGCGTCAGCGCGCGGCTTAGCGTCTGGTAGGCCTGCACGGTCCGCAGACGGCGGGCGTGGTAGGCGAGCGCGCCATCGGCGGCACCATGGACCTGCACGCATGCCGCCAGTGCGAGCGCATCCTGCGCGGCCAGCGTGGTCCCCAGGCCGAGTTGCGGGCTCATGGCATGCGCGGCATCGCCGATGACGCAGTAGGGCGGTTTGGCCAACGCGCGCGGCCACGTGTGGCGATAGACGGCAAAAGGCATATCGTCGTGCGAGCCGATCTGCTCCACCATGGGCGCGGCTTGCGGCCACAGGCTCAGCACGTGTGCCTTCCACTGTGTGATGTCGGTCTGGCGCCAGGCGTCGACGGCATCGCCGGGGAGGCTCCAGAACATCGACAAACGTGTGCGGTTGCCATCCACTTCGGTGGGCAGCAGGCCCATCATCTCGCGCGTGCCGCGAAAGCGCTGCTGCAGCACGCGCGGGTTCCAGCCATCCACCCATCCTTGAAACCACAGCGTGCCCCATCGGTAGGTGCTCGACGGGCCGGCCAGGCCTGCGGGCTCACGCAGCGCAGAGGCCGCGCCATCGGCAATCACAAACAGGTCGAAGATGGATTCGCCCTGCGTGTGCCCGACCCGCGCACGCGGGCCATCACCAAGCAATTGCTGGATCGTGCAACCAAAGTGGAATGCTGCACCGGCATGCACGGCGGCGTCGTACAGCATGGACGACAGCGCGTGCCGCGTGACGGCGCGGCCGGGCGTCTCGGCGTAGTCGATGTCGAGCAGACGCCAGCCGCGATGGCT
The DNA here is from genome assembly GCF_958350185.1 of Ralstonia edaphi. Taxonomy (NCBI): domain Bacteria; kingdom Pseudomonadati; phylum Pseudomonadota; class Betaproteobacteria; order Burkholderiales; family Burkholderiaceae; genus Ralstonia; species Ralstonia edaphi. The sequence goes on along the minus strand of NZ_CATWHI010000003.1, from coordinate 143,777 downwards.
CAGACCGATCAGTCGATCGATCGGCGCGCCGATGCCCTCGAGCTCACGGCCCACGCCGAGCGCCTCCAGCGCGCGGATGCCCTGCGGCTGGATCAGCAGGCCCGCGCCCATGGCGGTCAGCTGCGGGTGCTTTTCGAAGACGTGCACGTCGTGCCCCTGGCGGGCAAACGCGAGGGCGGCGGCGAGGCCGGCGTTACCGGCGCCGGCAATGCCGATGGAGAGCGGGCGGGGTGCGGACATGAAGGCGTGGCGGATCGTTTGCTCAAGATGATAACGATACGGCACGCACGTTAAGGCTGTTCGTGCAGGCTGCGGAGATAATGCGCAGACCTCCCGCCCACCCCACAAGACCGGACGCGCCATGCAGATCAAATGGCTGGAAGACTTCAAGGAACTGGCCAAGACGCGCAGCTTCAGCCGCGCCGCCGAGAACCGCAACGTCACGCACCCCGCATTCGGCCGCCGGATCAAGGCGCTGGAAGAATGGGTGGGCACCGCGCTGGTCGAGCGCAGCGAGCATCCGGTCACGCTGACGGCGGCGGGGCGCTTGTTTCTGGATGCAGCGGCCAATGCCGTCGACGGCCTGAACGATGCGCGCCTGCTGCTGCGAGAGGCGCAATTGCCCGTGGCGCTCAAGATCGGCACGGGGCGCACGCTGGCGCGCACGTTCGTGCCCGGCTGGTATGAAACGCTGGCACGCCAGCGCGGCGTGTTTCCGCTCAGCGTGACGACAGGCGGCACGCAGGAAGGCGTGTTGGCACTTGCCGATGGCACCGTCGATTTGCTGATCGCCTACGCCAGCCCGCAGGCCGATGCGTTGCTCGATCCGCGCAAGTACGACCATTGCCTGCTGGGCAGCGAGACGCTCGTGCCGGTGAGCGCCCCCGACAAGCGCGGCCGCCCGCGCTTCACGCTGCCCGGTTCGGCCGCTGCGCCGCTGCCGTGGCTGGCCTTTGCGCGGGGGCTGACGTTGCGGCAGATGCTGGACAGCCATCTGGCCGCCGCTGATCGCAAGGCGCATCTGCAGCCTGTGTTCCAGGCGGATTTTTACGAAGCGGTGGAAGAGATGGCCTTGCGTGGATTCGGCATGGCGTGGCTGCCGTATCGGCTGGCCAGGCCGCATCTGAACGCGGGTGAACTGCGCCCCGCTGGCGACGACGCCTGGCACATCCACGTCAACATCCGCATGATGCGGGTGCGCAGCAACCAGAGCGTGCTGCTCGACGAGGTGTGGCAACGGGCCGTCGATAACGCCAATGCCAACGTCCGCGCCGATCTCGCCTGAGGCGCATCGCAAAAAGCCCAACCTTGTGCCGAAACGGCACAAACCGCCTCGGCGCGGCACCTAGACTCCTCCGCAACCTTCGCCCGCCAGCGCTGTTCGGCAAGACAGGCGGATCGGCACAGACCACGGGGAGACAACCATGCCAGCCCACACCCTCAACGCGAGCGGCGCAGCAGCACGCGCCGCCGACACCCATCGACATCCCGCGCCCTGGCGCGCCGTGCTGGCTGCCAGCGTCGGCAACGCGCTCGAATACTACGATCTGCTGATCTACGGCTATTTCGCCATCACCATCGGCAAGCTGTTCTTCCCGACGGGCGATGCGTGGAGTTCGCTGATGCTCTCCGTCGGCACCTTTGGCGTGTCGTTCATCATGCGGCCGCTCGGTTCGATGGTGCTCGGCAGCTATGCAGACCGCGTGGGCCGCAAGGCCGCGCTGACGTGGTCGATCCTGCTGATGATGCTGGGCACGGCGATGATCGCGTTCGCGCCGACATACGCATCGATCGGTCTATGGTCGCCGGCCATCGTGATCGTGGCGCGGCTGCTGCAGGGCTTTTCGGCCGGCGGAGAATTCGGATCTGCCACGGCGTTCATGATCGAGCACGCCAACGGCAAGCGCATGGGCTACAACGCGAGCTGGCAGGCCGCCACGCAGGGTCTCGCCACATTGCTTGCAGCGGGACTGAGTGCGTGGATCACCTACGCACTGACTCCCGCGCAGGTGGAGTCATGGGGCTGGCGTGTGGCGTTCCTGTTCGGCTTGCTGATCGGGCCGATTGGCGTCTACATCCGCCGCCATACGCCGGAAACGCCGGAGTTCGTGGCCATGCAGGCGGAAGCGCCGGCCGCGCTGCAGGAGCGCTCGCCGCTGCGCGACACGCTCACGCAGGGTTTGCCGGGGCTACTGCTGGGCGCGGGGGTGGTCGTGGCCGTCACCGCATTCAACTACGTGCAGAAGGTCTACATGCCGACCTATGCCATCAATCAACTCCACATCGCGACCAGTGCATCGCTGGTCTGCACGATGATCACGGGCGCGATGCTGATGATCATGGCGCCGGCGTTCGGCCTGCTGGCGGATCGTTTCGGCAGCATCCGCGTGGTGTCGATTGCGATGGTGGTGATTGCGCTGTCGACGTATCCGATGTTTGCCACGCTGGTCGCACAGCCGACGTTCTGGACGCTGCTGGTCATGCAGGCCATCGTTGGTGTATTGCTCGCAGCCATCCTGGCGCCGCTGCCAGCGTTGCTCGCCGACATTTTCCCGACGCGTACACGCGGCACGGGCCTGGCGCTGAGCTACAACCTGTCGGTAACGATCTTTGGCGGATTCTCGCCGCTGATCGTCACGTGGCTGATCGGTGTCACGCACATCAAGACGTCGCCAAGTTTTTATGTGTTTGCGACCACGCTGATCAGCCTGGCCTCGCTGTGGATGCTGCGCGGGCGCGCTCGTGCGGCCCGGACCTGAACAGACTTATCGTCACACCGAAGGATTTCGCATGATGACCCTGGAGGCGCTGCGCGCCACGCTCCCGGTCTACCCGATCGAGTTGCACAAACCTGATATCCGCCGTTGGAAAACCGGTACGCACGGTATTGATTACGTTCATACGTTCGACAGCGGAATGCCCGGCCCGCACGTCATGATCAATGCACTCACGCATGGCAACGAGCTGTGCGGTGCGATTGCCGTGGATGCGCTGCTGGGCGCCGGCGTGCGTCCGGCACGTGGCAGGCTTACGCTGTCATTCGCCAACGTCGAGGCGTATGAGCGCTTCGATATCAACGACCCGGATGCCACGCGCTTCATCGACGAAGACCTGAATCGCGTGTGGTCTGCGGACAAGCTGGATGGCCCGGGCAACACGCTGGAACTGCGCCGCGCGCGCGAGTTGCGCCCGGTGATCGACACGGTGGATTACCTGCTCGATATCCACTCGATGCATGAGAAGGCCGAGCCGCTGATGCTGACCGGTCCGCATGCCAAAGGCGTCGCATTGGGCCGCCAGGTCGGTGCGCCTACGCATCTGATGATCGATGCCGGCCATGCTGCCGGCCGCCGCCTGCGCGACTACGGCGGCTTTGGCGATGCCGCCAGTACGAAGAACGCGCTGCTGATCGAATGCGGTCAGCACTTCGAGCGCGTGAGCCGCGATGTGGCGCTGGATGCGTGCGCGCGCTTCCTGGTGGCGCTGGGCACCGTCGATGCATCTACGGTATCGGAATGGCTGGGCATGGCGCCTGCGCTGGACGTGCGCTGCATTCGCGTGACGGATCCGGTCGTCGCCAACTCCACGGCGTTCCGCTTTGTGGACGACTATCGCGGCATGGAAACCATCGCGCGCGCCGGCACCGTCATCGCCACCGATGGCGAATCGAACATCGTCACGCCATACGACAACTGCGTGCTGCTGCAGCCGTCGCTGCGGCATCTGGCGCCCGGCGTGACCGTGGTCCGGCTCGGCAAACCGGAAGGCGGGGCTTAAGCGCCGAGCATGGCGCGCAACGTGCCGAGCACGACCTGGCGGCAGTTGCGCACCATCTTCTCTTCGGGGTCTCGATAGCCGGTCAGAAGCCACGCTGCACCGACGTTGGTCAAGGCGCCCACCAGCGCCAGGCCGATGATGCGTTGGTCGGCGCGCAGCTCGGCGTCGTCGTCATCCGGGGCGCCGGGCAGTTGGGCATTCGCCATGATCTGCCTGCCAAACTCCAGCAGGTTGCGCTGGTAGGTCGCGTCCGTTTCGGGGCTCACGCCCATCACTTCGAGCAGCAGCACGCGCGCCGCGCAGGGGTCACGCAAGAACGCGAAAAACGCGTGCAGGCCGGCGTCGACACGTGCCTCCAGCGTGTTGCCGACGGCGGCGGTGGCGTCCGACACCTGTGCGCGCAAGTCTTCGGCATGCTGCTGGTAGGTCGCACGCAGCAGGGCTTCGGTACTGTCGAACGCGGCGTAGAAATACCGATCATTGAGCTTCGCTTCCTGGCAGATCGCGCGCACGGTGGCCTTGCGAAAGCCCACCGTGCCGAACACGCGGGTGCCAGCGCGGATCAACGCATCGCGGCGCTCTGCTGCGCGTGCCTCCGGCGGCACACCGCCGTACGGGCGGCCTTTTCTGGCGGGTGCGTCGGCTGTTTCAAGTGTTTTCTCCATTTCGCTATTTGACGTCAGGACGCCCGAAAATTAAAGTGGTGACGAATCACACCACATTTAAGGCGAACTTTGCCACGCCCGCAGCCGGGTCGCGAACAGGAGACCGCATGGACACGACGATGGAGCACAGCGCCAGCCGGGCCGCGCCCCGCAACCGGGCAGCCGCGCCGGATACCGACCTTGACGTGCTCATCGTCGGCGCGGGCCTTTCGGGTATTGGCGCGGCGTATCACCTGCGCGAGCGCTGCCCGTCGGCGCGTTTCACCATCCTCGAAGGGCGCGAAACCATCGGCGGCACGTGGGACTTGTTCCGCTATCCGGGCATCCGCTCGGACTCCGACATGTTCACGCTCGGCTACAGCTTCCGGCCGTGGCACAGCAGCAAGGCCATCTCTGACGGCCAGACGATTCTCGATTACATCCGCGATACCGCGCGCGTGTTCGGCATCGACAAGTCGATCCGTTTCCGCCACAAGGTGACGGCCGCGAGCTGGGATTCCACCGCCGCGCGCTGGACCGTGCAGGCGCTGCGCAGCGCTGGCACGCACGAGGAGCCGGTGCAGTTCACCTGCAAGTTTCTCTACATGTGCAGCGGCTACTACGACTACGAAGAGGGCCACGCGCCGACGTGGCCCGAGATGGACACGTTCCAGGGCCGCATCGTCCATCCGCAGCACTGGCCGAACGATCTGTCGTACGCGGGCAAGCGCGTGGTGGTGATCGGCAGCGGCGCCACGGCCGTCACGCTGGTGCCCGCGATGGCCGGCACCGCGCAGCACGTGACGATGCTGCAGCGCTCGCCCACGTACATCGTGTCGCGGCCTGAGCAGGATGCCGTGGCCAACACGTTGCGCCGCTGGTTGCCGTCGGGCCTCGCTCACCGGCTGGTGCGCACGAAGAACGTGCTGCTGACGATGTACTTCTACAGCCTCGCGCGTCGCAAGCCGAAGGCATTCAAAGATTTCATCATCCGCATGGCCGGCAAGCAGATCGGCCCCGGCTTCGACGTGCGCAAACATCTGACCCCGCGCTACAACCCCTGGGACCAGCGCCTGTGTCTCGTGCCGGATGGCGATCTGTTCAAGACGATCCGCGCGGGCAAGGCCTCGATTGCGACGGACGAAATCGCACGCTTCACGCCGGCCGGTCTGCAGCTCAAGAGCGGTGAACATCTCGACGCCGACGTGATCGTCACGGCCACGGGGCTCAAGCTGAAGGTGCTGGGCGGGGCGGCCATCACCGTCGACGGACGTGCCGTGAATCTGGCCGAGACGGTGTCGTACAAGGGCATGATGTACAGCGGCGTGCCGAACCTGGCGTCGTCGTTCGGCTATACGAATGCCTCGTGGACGTTGAAGGCCGAGCTGATTGCGCAATACGTCTGCCGGCTGCACAACCACATGCAGGCCAACGGTTTCGATACCTGCGTGCCCCGTCTTGATGACGAAGCCATGAGCCGCGAGCCCGCCGTCGATCTGACGTCCGGCTACATCCAGCGCGCGGCGGCCATCCTGCCCAAACAGGGTGACAAGCAGCCGTGGAAGTCGTATCAGAACTACGCGCGCGATCTGATGATGCTGAAGTTCGGCACACTGGCCGACAGCGCCATGCAGTTTGAACGCCGCGCGCAACCGATCGGCGCGGCGCAGCCCGCTTAACCGCCTCCCGCTTTGGGGACACTATGACCAGCATCGTTCTTGGCGTCATCGCGCTTGCCGTGCTTGCGCCTGTTGCGTTGACGTTTTTCATCGCCCGCCGCGTCACCAAGGGGTTTCCGCCCGAAGGCAAGTTCCTCGACATAGGGGCGGATCGCGTGCATTACACCGATCGGGGCGCAGGGCCGGCCATCGTATTCGTGCACGGCCTGTGTGGGAATCTGCGCAACTTTGCCTACCTGGATATGGAACGGCTGGCGCGCTCACACCGCGTGATCGTGATCGACCGGCCGGGGGCAGGGCGCTCTGTGCGCGGTGCGGATTCGCCGGCCAATATCTACGCGCAGGCGCGCATGGTCGCGCAGTGCATCGAGAAGCTTGGGCTCGACAAGCCGGTGCTGGTGGGGCATTCGCTTGGCGGGGCCATTTCACTGGCGGTGGGGCTGAACCATCCGCAAGTCATTCGCCGGCTCGCGTTGATCGCGCCGCTCACGCATGCAGAGAGCGCGCCGCCCGGTGCGTTCGGCGGCCTCGTGTTGCCGTCGCCGCTGGTGCGCAGGCTGGTGTCATGGACGCTGGCGATCCCGCTGTCGATCATCAACTCGCGCAAAGCCATCGCTGCAGTGTTCGCGCCCGAGTCCATGCCGAAGGATTTCCCGTTCAAGGGCGGCGGTCTGCTGGGGCTGCGTCCGCACGTGTTCTATGCGGCATCGTCGGATCTGGTCGCTGCCCCGGAAGATCTGCCCGACATGGAGCGCCGTTATGCCTCGATGACGGTGCCTGTCGACGTGTTGTACGGCCGCGGAGACCGCATCCTCAACGTCAAACGCCAGGGCGAAGCGCTCAAGCAGAAGCTGGATCGTGTGAACCTGCGCATCATCGACGGCGGCCATATGCTGCCCGTGACGCAACCGGCGTTGACGACGGATTGGGTGTTGGCGGTGGCCGCCGAGGCGCCTGTGCAAGCCAGGGCGCTTGCGTAATGTGATGACCCCGGCGGCGGCCAGGGCTGCAGCAGAAAAGCAAAAAGCCCTGCCGAAGCAGGGCTTTTTGGTATTTGGTGGCGAATCAGGGACTCGAACCCCGGACCTGCGGATTATGATTCCGTCGCTCTAACCGACTGAGCTAATTCGCCGAAGAAGCGGGATTCTACCGTCTTCGGCGAATATGTCAACCCCCTGCGTCAGTCGTTGCGATAAATATCCACATCCTTGGTCTCGCGCACGAACAGCACACCGATCACGAAGGTGATGGCCGCGATCCAGATCGGGTACCACAGACCGTGGTAGATATTGCCGTTCTGGGCCACCAGGGCGAACGAGATGGTCGGCAGCAGGCCCCCGAACCAGCCGTTGCCGATGTGATACGGCAGCGACATCGACGAGTACCGGATGCGCGTCGGGAACATCTCCACCAGCATCGCTGCGATCGGGCCGTAGACCATGGTCACGTAGATCACCAGGATCACCAGGATCACCAGCACCATGACCGTGTTCATCTGGGCGGGATCGGCCTTGGCGGGGTAGTTGGCCGCCTTGAGCGACTCGCTCACCTGCTTCTTGAAGTCGGCGATCTTCGTCTTGCTGTCGGCGTCGAAACTCTGACCGTCCGGCGTACGGGTGGCGTTGAGCGAGCTGATCTGCTTACCCGCGATCGACACCGAGGCCACCGTGCCGGCCGGGCCTTCCACCGTCTCGTAGCTGGCCGATGCCTGCGCCAGCGTACGCTTGGCGATGTCGCACGACGAGCGGAAGTCCACCTCGCGGGCGATCGGGCTGCCCTGGAACGAGCACTCCTTCGGATCGACCGTGATGGTGATCTGCGCGGTCTGCTGGGCACGCTCCAGCGCCGGATTGGCGTAGTGCGTGAGCGCCTTGAACAGCGGGAAGTAGGTCAGCACCGCCAGCAGGCAGCCGGCCATGATGATCTTCTTGCGGCCGATGCGGTCCGACAGCGAGCCGAAGAACACGAAGAACGGCGTGCCGATGGCGAGCGCCACGGCAATCAGCACGTTGGCCGTGAAGGCGTCGACCTTCAGCACCTGTGTGAGGAAGAACAGCGCGTAGAACTGGCCCGTGTACCAGACCACAGCCTGGCCGGCGGTCAGGCCGATCAGCGCCAGGATCACGATCTTCAGGTTGCGCCATTGGCCGAACGCTTCCGTCAGCGGGGCCTTGGAGGTCTTGCCCTCGGCCTTCATCTTCTGGAATGCCGGCGATTCGCTCATCGACAGGCGGATGTACACCGACGTGGCGAGCAGCAGAATCGACACCAGGAACGGGATGCGCCAGCCCCAGTCGTCGAACGCCTTGCCGGTCAGTTCGCGCACGGCCAGGATGACGACCAGCGAGAGGAACAAGCCCAGCGTGGCCGTCGTCTGGATCCATGACGTGTACGCGCCGCGGCGGCCGTGCGGGGCATGCTCGGCGACATACGTGGCAGCGCCGCCGTACTCGCCGCCCAGCGCCAGACCTTGCAGCATGCGCAGCGCGATCAGGATGATCGGCGCGGTGACGCCAATCGTGCCGTATGACGGAAGCAGGCCGACGATGAACGTCGACGTACCCATGATGACGATGGTGACCAGGAACGTGTACTTGCGCCCGATCATGTCGCCCAGACGGCCGAACACCAGCGCGCCGAACGGGCGTACCAGGAAGCCAGCGGCAAACGCCAGCAACGCAAAGATGAAGCCCGCCGTGGGGTCCAGGCCCGAGAAGAACTGCTTGGCGATGATGGCCGCCAACGAGCCGTAGAGATAGAAGTCGTACCACTCGAACACCGTCCCCAGCGACGAGGCGAAGATGACCTTCTTCTCCTCCTTCGTCATGGGCGCGGGCTGCACGCGCCCGGCGGGCGCGTTCGGTGCACTTTGCACGGTTGCCATGTTGTCTCCTGTTTTTGTCGTAGGTCGTCCCGCTGGGCACTGACATGACAACGCAAACGCTTTTCGCCCGCGGAAGTGTCAAGGATTGTGGGAGCCGAAACTTACGGCGTTCTGACAGGCATGTGCCTTTCGATGCACGCGAGGGGCGGTTCCGATCTCAAAGAAATCAAGCACTTGGGCTTGCGGCGTGGACTGCTGGTGCTGCGATCTGCCCCCTTGCCGGAATGCGTGCGCTGCATCATCGAACACCAGGCCGGCGGGTGCTTCGCCAGACGGCATGCGCACCTACTGCGAATGTGCAAACGCACAAGATTGGGGGCGATCGCGAACCTCGCTTCGGGCGATCCGAGCGGCCGCGCCGCCCGTTTTCCACTGGATGTCGTCTGCGGTTTCTTACGTTGTTTTGCAGCGCTAGGGAAAACCACTATCGCAGTAAACCGCCGCCGACGGCGTGAGTAAGAGTTCAGTCAGTTTCGCTATCCAGAATCGCCGCACACATTCCAAGAGCAAACCAGGAGACAGGCGATGCAGGATGGATTGGTAGGAAAAATCGAGGCGCATCCGAAATATGCGCAGCTCAAACAGCGGCGCAACAAGCTAGGCCTCGTTCTGACAGTGCTGATGCTGGCCGTGTACTACGGCTACATCGCGCTGATCGCATTCGATAAGCCGTTTCTCGCCAAGCCCGTGGGCACAGGCGTGATGAGCGTGGGCGTGCCCGTCGGTATGGCGGTGATCATCTTCACCGTCGTCATTACCGGCATCTACGTACGCCGGGCCAACAGCGAATACGATCAACTGACGCAGGACATCCTGAAGGACGTCGCCAAATGAAGAAGATGCTTTCGATCCTGCTGGTGGCGTTGCTGGCCGCTGGCGCCTGCGGAGCCGCTCTGGCTGCCGGCGGCGATGTCGGACAGACCGCCAAGCAGGAAACCAACACCACTGCCATCGTGCTGTTCGCATTGTTTGTGGCCGGCACGCTTTGGATCACGAAGTGGGCTGCCAAGCGTACGCGCTCTGCGGCAGATTTCTACACGGCCGGGGGCGGCATCACCGGCTTCCAGAATGGCCTGGCCATCTCGGGCGATTACATGTCGGCAGCGTCCTTCCTGGGCATTTCCGCCGCCGTGATGACTTCCGGGTATGACGGCCTGATCTACTCCATCGGCTTCCTGGTCGGCTGGCCGATCATCACGTTCCTGATGGCAGAGCGGCTGCGCAACCTCGGCAAGTTCACCTTTGCAGACGTGGCCGGCTACCGGTTCGAGCAAGGGCCCATCCGCAGCTTTGCCGCCGTGGGCACGCTGGTGGTGGTGGCGTTCTACCTGATCGCTCAGATGGTGGGCGCAGGCCAGCTCATCAAATTGCTGTTCGGGTTGGATTACTGGATTGCGGTGGTGATTGTCGGCGCGTTGATGATGGTCTACGTGCTCTTCGGCGGCATGACCGCAACCACCTGGGTGCAGATCATCAAGGCGTGCCTGCTGCTGGCCGGCGTGACGTTCATGGCCATCATGGTGCTGGCGCAGTACGGTTTCAGCCTGGAGGCGCTGTTCGCCAAGGCCGTGCAAGTCAAGACTGCCATTGCAGCCAATGCCGGCAAATCGCCTGACGAGGCCGCCAAGATTGGTCTGTCGGTGATGGCCCCGGGTGGCTTCATCAAGGACCCGATCTCGGCCATCTCGTTCGGCATGGCGCTGATGTTCGGCACCGCCGGTCTGCCGCACATCCTGATGCGTTTCTTTACGGTGCCCGATGCCAAGGAAGCGCGCAAATCGGTCTTCTGGGCGACCACCTGGATCGGCTACTTCTACATCCTGATCTTCATCATCGGCTTTGGCGCCATCACGCTGGTCCTGACGAACCCGGAACTGTCCGACGTGGCCAAGGGCGTCATCAAGGGCGGTGCGGGCACGGCCAACATGGCTGCGGTGCTGGTGGCCAAGACGGTGGGCGGCGATGTGTTCTACGGTTTCATCTCGGCCGTGGCCTTTGCAACGATTCTGGCGGTGGTGGCGGGGCTCACGCTGTCGGGTGCGTCGGCGGTGTCGCATGATCTCTACGCCACGGTCTTCAAGCATGGCAAGGCCAACAGCGCAGATGAGCTGAGGGTGTCGCGCATCACCACGTTGGTGCTGGGCGTGATCGCCGTGCTGCTGGGCATCGCGTTCGAGAAGCAGAACATCGCGTTCATGGTGTCGCTGGCGTTTGCGGTGGCGGCGTCGGCCAACTTCCCGGTGCTGTTCCTCTCGATGCTGTGGAAGGGCTGCACCACGCGTGGTGCCGTCATTGGCGGGTTCCTGGGCCTGATCTCGTCGGTGGCATTGACGATCGTGTCGCCCTCGGTGTGGGAAGCCACGCTGGGTTATCCCAAGGGCTCGGCGTGGTTCCCGTACACGTCGCCGGCGCTGTTCTCGATGACGATCGGCTTCGTGGGAGTGTGGCTGTTCTCGGTGTTGGACAGCAGTGTTCGCGCCAAGAACGAGAAGGCGTCGTTTGCCGCGCAGCAGGTTCGTTCGGAAACCGGCCTCGGTGCGGCCGGCGCATCGGGCCACTGATCGGCCACTGGCCACGCTGATCGGAGGCGGGTGACGCGATGCATCGCCCGTCTCCAAGGCAACCATGCCCAGCGCTTTCAACTTCAACGTCTGGCCGTTCGACTGCCTCAACCAGGACGAGCAGCGCCTGGTGCGCGAAGCCGTCGACATCGGCTACTACCCGGAAGGGCAGAACATCCTCGATACGGGTGCTGCACCGCTGCACCTGTTCCTGATCATCAAAGGCCACGTCGCCCAGTACGACGGCGACGAGCTCATCGCCACCTATGGTCCCGACGATTGCTTTGACGGCCGAGCGCTGGTGGCCGGCAAGGCGAGCAGCCGCTTCGTTGCTGCTGAAGAAGTCGTCGTCTATCAGGTTGCGCGGCAGGCGGTGCGTGACCTCATTGCCGCCAACGCCACTTTTGGTGCGCTGCTCTTTTCCGACCTCGGCAGCAAGCTCAGCGCCATTGCGCAGCGGCAAAGCATGGAAACGATGCAGTCGCTGGCCGTCTCGCACGTCAGCGACGCCTTCATCCGGCCCACCCATTTTGTTGACGCCGACACGGACGTGGTGTCCGTGGTCAAGCTGTTCCAGGCACATAACACTTCCAACGTGCTGGTGCGTGATGGCACCAGCAGCCCACCGCGCGTGGGCATCTTCACACGCAGCTCCTTGCAGCGCGCCGTCCTGCAGGGCACACCGCTGGATCGTCTGCCGGTGGGGCAGATGAGCCAGTTCTCGCTCATCACCGTGCCCGCCTCCGCACAGATCGGCGACGCCCTGACGCTGATGCTGCGCCACCGCGTTCACCGCCTGGTCGTCACGCAGGGGGACGATATTCTGGGTCTGCTTGAATCGCTGGATGTGTTCAGCTTCCTGGCCAATCATTCGTATCTGCTGACCGTGCAGATCAACCTGGCGCAGGATCTAGACGCGCTCGCGCAGGTGGCCGCGCAGATCACGCGGATGGTCGCGCTGCTCACGCGTGGCGGCTCACGCATTGACCACGTTGCCAGCCTCGTACGCGAAATCAACGCGCGCCTGTTTGAGCGTGCCTGGCAGATGATCGCGCCACCGGAACTGGTGGAAAACAGTTGCCTGTTCGTCATGGGCAGCGAGGGGCGTGGCGAGCAACTGCTCAAGACCGATCAGGACAACGCGCTGGTGCTGCGCGATGGCTATGTGCCTCCGGGTGATCTGCAGCACATCGTCACGCGCTTCTCCGACGCGCTGGCCGCGTTCGGCTACCCGCCTTGCCCCGGCGGCATCATGCTCAGCCGGCCTGAGTGGTGCATGAACGCAAGCGACTTTGCGCGGCGCATTCGCGAATGGCTGATCCTGCCAAGCCCCGAGGGCTTGATGCATCTGGCCATCTTCTTCGATGCCCATGCGGTGTGCGGCGATGCCGCGTTGCTCAAACAACTGCGACGGACGTTGCTGGAACTGACGATCGACAACGACGCCGTTCTGGGCCGCTTTGCCGCTGCTGTTGAAGCCTTCAGTTCCGCGCCGGGCTGGCGCGATCGCCTGCTGGGGTTTGCCGATCCCGATCCGGTCATCGACGTGAAGAAGGAGGGCATCTTCCCGATCGTCCACGGCGTGCGCAGCCTTGCACTCGCCCACCAGATACTCGACGAGACCGGCACCGTGCCGCGCCTGGACGCGCTTGTGCGTGCCGAGGCCCTCGATGCGCAGATGGCTGGCGAGCTGGCCGAGAGCCTGCACTTCCTGATGACGCTGCGGCTCAAGGCCGGGCTCGCGGAGCTCGAGGCGCGTCAACCGCTGTCGTGCGACGTGCATCTGGCGCGCCTGTCGTCGCTGGAGCGTGACCTGCTCAAGGACGCGCTGGGCGCGGTCAAACGGTTCAAGGCGCTGCTGCGGCAACGCTGGCGGACGGAGTGGATGTGATCATCGGCGGCGGTTTTTCTGCCTGGCTGCAGGCACTGCGCAAGCGGCGCCTGCTGCGCAGGTTGCGCGATCCGGCGTTCCGCTTCCTGTTCGACGCTCCGCCCTTAGACGAGTGGATCGCGCTCGATTGCGAGACCACCGGCCTGAACGTGCGCACCGACGAAATCATCTCCATCGGCGCCGTCCGTATTGTCGGCAATCGCATCCTGACCAGCGAATGCCTGGAGTTGCTGATCCGCCCGCAAGGCGAGATGCGCCCCGAAAGCATCTGCGTGCATCGTCTGCGCAATCGCGACCTGGACAGCGGTGTGTCGATCGAGCAGGCCGTCCACACACTGCTGCATTTCATCGGCAGCAGGCCTTTGGTGGGCTACTACCTTGAGTTCGATGTGGCGATGCTCAATCGGGTGGTGATGCCTATGCTTGGCATCGGTCTGCCGCAGCCCAAGATTGAAGTCTCCGCCTTGTATTACGACCATCAGTTTCGCCAGCTGCCGCCGTATCGGCAGCAGGGCGATCCCGATCTGGACCTGCGCTTCGCCACCGTCATGAAGGAACTGGATTTGCCGACGTGGGACGCGCACGAGGCGCTCAACGACGCGGTAATGGCCGCGTTGGCCTTTGTGAAGCTGCGCCACTTGGGGGCGGCATAACGCGCGCGGCGCGGTGTCAGATGGACGGCGGCTGGGTGGGTTCCGACCCGTCGCCCTGCGCCGCTTCGTCGTCTTGTGTGGCTGCATCCGCAGCGCGGTTGGTGCGCCATGCATACAGCACGGTAATCAGCACATAGACGATGGGCGCACCCTGCGCGCCGACCCAGTAGGCGAAGGTCCAGTCCGAGTTGAAGACGTGCATCGACAGGTCCCGCGCAAAGAAGGCGACCACGAACGTCACCACAAACCACATCGCGAGCAGCGCCGCGATCCAGCGCATGTTGGCAACCCACCGGCGGCGCGCCGGGGTTCCGGGCGTGATGCTCATGCGGTGGCCTCGTCGCCGAGGGAGGCGCGATGCAACGTGATGCGAAAGCGCGCCCCCGCCAGCCGCGGCGACGCCTGATACACGTTGTCGAGCACCTCGATGTCGCCGCCGTGCTGCTGCACGATTTCCCGCACGATGGCCAGGCCCAGCCCGCTGCCCTCGGCCTGCGTGCCGAGAATGCGGTAGAAGCGCTGCATCACGCGTTCGCGCTCCGCCACGGGGATGCCGGGGCCGGTGTCGTCCACGTCGATGAAGACGAACGGCTCGAACGGCGCGGTGGTCACGCGCACGGTGACATGTCCGCCGTCGGGCGTGTAGCGGATCGCGTTGTCGAGCAGGTTGTTGAGCATCTCGGCGAGCATCGTCGCGTTGCCCGAAATCGTGACGGGCGGCCCAGGCTCCTCGAAGCCGAGGTCGATCTGCTTGGCCCACGCCTTGGGCAGCCAGTCGGCCACCACCTGGCGCGACAGCGCGCAGATATCCAGCGGCACCATGCCGTCGGTGGCCCCCATGTTTTCCATGCGCGCGAGCGAAAGCAGCTGCTTGACGAGGTGCGCGGTGCGATCCGAGCTGTCGGCGATATGTGCGAGCGTGCGGCGCAGTTCGTCGGGCGACTGTTCGCGCTGTGCCAACTCAGCCTGCATGCGCAGACCGGCCAGCGGCGTCTTCATCTGATGCGCGGCATCCGCAATGAAGCGCTTCTGCGTGTGCACCGATTGCTCAAGGCGCCCGAGCAAGTCATTGAACGATGCCACCAGCGGCGTCAGCTCCTGCGGCGCGGCACCTTCGTCGATGGGGCTGGTGTCGCCGGGGTTGCGCGCGCGGATGCGCTCCTGGATCGCATTGAGCGGCGCCAGCCCGCGCGTGAGCCCAAACCACACCAGGATCACCGCCAACGGCAGGATCACGAACTGCGGCAGGATCACGCCCTTGATGATTTCGTTGGCCAGTTGCGCGCGCTTGTCGAGCGTCTCCGCCACCTGGACCAGAGCGGGTTTGCCGTCCGAGCCCGGCCGCTGCACAAAGGTATAGGCAACGCGGATCTCTGTGCCGTGGATGTGGTCGTCGCGCAGTTGCACGAGGCCGCCCGCATTGGCGTCTTCTTCGGGCGGCAGCGGCAGGTCGCGGTCCCCGGAGACAAACTCGCCGTTGGTGCCCAGCACCTGGTAGTAAATGTTGTCGGTTTCGTCCGCACGCAAAATCTCACGCGCGGAGATCGGCAACTGCAGCGTCACGCGTCCGTTGACTTCGCGCAGTTGCTGGCTGAGCACGATCGCGCTCGATTCCAACGCGCGGTCGTATGGCGCATTCGCAATCGACTTGGCCACCAGGTACGTCACCGCAATGCTCATTGGCCACAGCAACAGCAGCGGCGCGAGCATCCAGTCGAGAATTTCGCCGAAGAGGGACCGGGCGACGGGCCGCGTGGCGTCGTCTTCGAGGTGGGGGAGGGTATCGGCGAGGTCGCTGTCGTCGTCGCGGCCATTGGCCCCGGGCGCCGTGTCGCCGCGCTCGCGCAGCGATGCGCGATGCCGACGCCACGGCCAGGCCAGCCGATCACCCATGGGCAGCAGTCGCGGTGGTGGTCGTGGGGGTGGCCATGCGTTCCAGGCAATAGCCCAGCCCGCGCACGGTCGCGATGCGGATGCCTTCCACTTCGATCTTCTTGCGCAGCCGGTGGATGTAGACCTCGATGGCGTTGTTGCTGACTTCTTCGCCCCAGCCGCAGAGGTGGTCGACCAGCTGCTCTTTCGACACCAGGCGGCCGACGCGCGCCAGCAGAATCTCCAGCAGCCCAATCTCGCGCGCCGAGAGTTCCACCACCTGATCATGGATATAGGCAATGCGCCCGACCTGGTCGAATGCCAGCGGGCCGTGGCGCACGAGTGTGGCGCCGCCGCCCGTGCCGCGTCGCACCAGTGCACGCACGCGTGCTTCCAGCTCGGACAGCGCGAAAGGCTTGGCCATGTAATCGTCGGCGCCCAGGTCCAGGCCCTTGACGCGTTCTTCCACGCTGTCGGCGGCGGTCAGGATCAGCACCGGCAGCATGGCCCCGCGCGAGCGCAGGCGTTTGAGGACCTCCAGCCCCGACATACGGGGCAGGCCCACATCGAGAATCAGCAGGTCATAGGTCTGGGCCGTCTGCGCGGACAGCGCCGCGTCGGCAGTCGCCCCGTCGGAGGCTTGGTCGACGGCATAACCCGCCTGGCGCAGCGAGCGTGTAAGCCCGTCAGCCAGCGTGGCGTCGTCTTCGGCAATCAGGATGCGCATGCGTGTCTCCCCGCGATGCCGGGCAAGATACCTTGCCCATCCCGCCCGCTACATTGTTTTCGCGCGACATCTGTTCTGGAGACTTGTCAAAACCACTGGTTTTTTATACAGTACTCCGAATTCGCGGTGCTGTAGTCTTGGCGGCGCTAAAGTCATGGAATGGGTCGCGTCGGGGCAATCAGCCAGCGGCCCGTTGTTGCAGGCAACCGCTGGAATCGCAAGCCCTTGCGGCCCATTTATACACCAATTTGCACGAAGGACGACCATGGAAGACGGTAAGAAGGCAGCTGCGATGAGCGCAGAAAAGCAGAAGGCGCTGGCTGCCGCGCTCGCGCAGATCGAAAAGCAGTTCGGCAAGGGCTCCATCATGAAGATGGGCGACGCCGAGGTCGAGCCGGTCCAGGTCGTGTCCACGGGGTCGCTCGGGTTGGACGTGGCGCTGGGCGTTGGCGGCCTGCCGCGCGGCCGTGTCATTGAAATCTACGGTCCGGAGTCGTCGGGTAAGACCACGCTGACACTGCAAGTGGTTGCCGAGATGCAGAAGCTGGGCGGCACCTGCGCGTTCATCGACGCAGAACATGCGCTTGACGTCACTTATGCGGACAAGATTGGCGTCAGCGTGCCGGACCTGCTGATCTCTCAGCCGGACACGGGTGAGCAGGCTCTGGAAATTGCCGACGCGCTGGTGCGCTCGGGCTCGGTTGACCTGATCGTCATCGACTCGGTGGCCGCGCTGGTGCCGAAGGCTGAAATTGAGGGCGAAATGGGCGATGCGTTGCCCGGCCTGCAGGCCCGTCTGATGAGCCAAGCGCTGCGCAAGCTGACCGGCACCATCAAGAAGACCAATTGCATGGTCATCTTCATCAACCAGATCCGCATGAAGATCGGTGTGATGTTCGGCTCGCCGGAAACCACCACGGGTGGTAATGCACTGAAGTTCTACGCTTCGGTGCGTCTGGACATCCGCCGTATCGGCTCGATCAAGAAGGGCGACGACGTCGTCGGCAACGAAACCAAGGTCAAGGTCGTCAAGAACAAGGTGGCGCCGCCGTTCCGCGAAGCCATTTTCGACATCCTTTACGGCCAAGGTGTGTCGCGCGAGGGCGAAATCATCGACCTCGGTGTGGAAGCCAAGATCGTTGAAAAGTCCGGCGCCTGGTACAGCTACGGCGGCGAGCGCATCGGCCAAGGCCGCGACAACTGCCGTGAATACCTGCGCGAGAACCCCGACCTCGCCCGTGACATCGAGAACAAGGTCCGCGAAGCACTGGGCGTGACGCCGATGGGCGCCGTCGCAGTGGCCGAGGAAATCGGAGAAGAGTAATTGGGTTGGCCGTCGGCGCAGATCGACGGCTCTATCGAGCTTCATACGCCTGCCGTCCCCCAACGGCGGGCGTTTTCTTTTTGAGCCTGAAACTGTATGCCGCTGCCGCGCCCACCCTTATCGCTGAAGGCTCGTGCGCTGGGCTATCTGTCTCGGCGCGAGCACAGCCGTATCGAATTGCGCCGTAAGTTGGTGCCGCACGCCGAGTCCGTCGAAGAGGTCGACGCGCTGCTGGATTGGCTGGAAGGCGAAAACTGGCTTTCCAACACGCGTTTTGCTGAAAGCATGGTCCACCGCCGCGCGGGTCGCTACGGTACAGCGCGCCTGATGCAGGAGTTGAAGACACATCAGCTTGGCGCAGAGACGCTGGGCGAGGTCAAGGCGCAACTGCAAAGCACGGAAGCCGCCCGGGCCAAAGCCCTCTGGGAAAAGCGCTTCGGCCGCCCACCGGCCGACTTGGCCGAACGTGCCAAGCAGGTGCGGTACATGATGGCGCGTGGATTCTCCCGTTCCGTCGTGTCCCGCATCATCGCGGGGGCCGATGAACTGCTGGAAGATGGCGACGAGTCGGCCTGAATGCTGCCATCTCGCAACAATTCGTCCGGACAATCTCTTGTGTGCAGATCCCGTGGGTTGCACCTCACGCTGTTGTTGCAACCACTTTCACACCGCATTGCAGCACGTGATCAGTCTGGTCGTGACGACGTGTTAAAATGCCGGTCTTTGATACCGCCCCTAACCTTAATTTCGGTTGCACGGCGGTATGTTCGTGTGTGGCGGCTGATGCGCTGCTGCATACGTCCCGTAGGCGGCGCGCGAGATCCGCGTGCGCCGCCTCCATCGGTCCTATCGGTCTGTCTGGTCCATGCCTCTGTCTGCCCCCGTCCCGCGCGTCATGCGCCACCGCCGTGCCATCACGGTGGAGGCCTATTTGCGGGAAGACGGCCTGTGGGACATTGAAGCGCGTCTGACGGACACCAAGCCTCGCGATATCCCCCTGGCCAGCGGCGGCGTGCGCCCCGAAGGCCAGCCGCTGCATGACCTGTGGCTGCGCGTGACCATCGATACCCGCATGAACGTCGTGGATGCCGAAGCGTGTTCCGACTGGGTGCCGTACCCCACACATTGCGACACGATTGGCCCGGCCTACCGCAAACTCATCGGCCTGAACCTGATGAAGGGTTTTCGAAAGGCCTCGCGTGAGAGACTCGGCGGCGTGGCGGGTTGTACGCATCTGACTGAGCTGTGTGGCGTGCTGCCGACCGCCGCCATCCAGGCTTTCGCGGGCGACGTCTTCCCGGTGCGCGACAGCTCCACCGACCTGCGGCCAATCGAGCCCGGCGAAAAGCCGCCTTACCAACTCCACGGCTGCCACGCCCTGCATCTTGAAGGCGAGGTGGTCCGCAAGCATTACCCGCGCTGGTTTGCATACCAGCCCGAAGCCAAGATCCAACCGCCACCGACCGAACTCGCGCCCGAGCCCTCGTCCTGAAGGGCACCGCGCTGTTCGCGTTTTCAATACTCATCACACTCACTCTGCCTAGCAAAGGAAACACGCATGAATATCCATGAGTACCAAGGCAAGGAAATCCTGCGCAAATACAATGTGCCGGTTCCGCGCGGCATTCCGGCCTTCTCGGTCGACGAGGCCATCAAGGCTGCTGAAACCCTGGGCGGCCCGGTGTGGGTCGTGAAGGCACAGATTCATGCGGGTGGCCGTGGCAAGGGCGGCGGCGTGAAGGTTGCCAAGAGCATGGAGCAGGTCAAGGAATACGCCAGCAGCATCCTGGGCATGACGCTGGTGACGCACCAGACCGGTCCGGAAGGCAAGAAGGTCAACCGCCTGCTGATCGAAGAAGGCGCGGACATCAAGAAGGAACTGTACGTGTCGCTGGTGGTGGACCGTGTGTCGCAGCAAGTGGCGCTGATGGCATCGAGCGAAGGCGGCATGGACATCGAAGAAGTCGCCGAATCGCACCCGGAAAAGATCCACACGCTGCTGATCGATCCGCAAGCCGGTCTGCAAGACGCGCAGGCTGACGACATCGCCCGCAAGATCGGCGTGCCGGATGCTTCGATCGCACAAGCTCGCCAAGCCCTGCAAGGCCTGTACAAGGCGTTCTGGGAAACCGACGCTTCGCAAGCTGAAATCAACCCGCTGATCCTGACCGGCGACGGCAAGGTCATCGCACTGGACGCCAAGTTCAACTTCGACTCGAACGCGCTGTTCCGTCACCCGGAAATCGTCGCCTACCGCGATCTGGATGAAGAAGACGCCAACGAAATCGAAGCCTCGAAGTTCGACCTGGCCTACATCTCGCTCGACGGCAACATCGGCTGCCTGGTGAACGGCGCCGGTCTGGCCATGGCCACGATGGACACCATCAAGCTGTTCGGCGGCGAGCCGGCCAACTTCCTCGACGTGGGCGGCGGTGCCACCACCGAGAAGGTGACCGAAGCCTTCAAGCTGATGCTGAAGAACCCGAACGTGCAGGCCATTCTGGTCAACATCTTCGGCGGCATCATGCGTTGCGACGTGATCGCCGAAGGCGTGATCGCTGCGTCGAAGGCTGTGTCGCTGTCGGTGCCGCTGGTTGTGCGCATGAAGGGTACCAACGAAGACCTCGGCAAGAAGATGCTGGCCGAGTCGGGCCTGCCCATCATCGCCGCAGACACGATGGCAGAGGCCGCCGAGAAGGTCGTGGCCGCAGCCGCCGGCAAGTAAGCCGCCCGCTGACCCAACCATACGCGAACGCGGGCGGCGCCTCGAAGTACGCAACCGTACGACGGCGCGGCTCGCTGCATAAAAGGATTACAGCATGTCGATTCTGATCAACAAAGACACCAAGGTCATCACCCAGGGGATCACCGGCAAGACCGGCCAGTTCCACACCCGCGGCTGCCGCGACTACGCCAACGGCAAGAACTGCTTCGTCGCCGGCGTGAACCCGAAGAAGGCCGGCGAAGACTTCGAAGGCATTCCCATCTACGCGACCGTCAAGGACGCGAAGGCACAGACCGGCGCAACCGTGTCGGTGATCTATGTGCCGCCCGCTGGCGCCGCTGATGCCATCTGGGAAGCTGTTGAAGCTGAACTGGATCTGGTGGTTTGCATCACCGAAGGCATCCCCGTGCGCGACATGATGATGGTCAAGGACAAGATGCGTAAGGCCGGCAGCAAGACGCTGCTGCTGGGTCCGAACTGCCCGGGCCTGATCACGCCGGACGAAATCAAGATCGGCATCATGCCGGGTCATATCCACCGCAAGGGCCGCATCGGCGTGGTTTCGCGTTCGGGCACGCTGACGTACGAAGCCGTGGGCCAGCTCACCGCGCTGGGCCTGGGCCAATCGTCGGCAGTCGGTATCGGCGGCGACCCGATCAACGGCCTGAAGCACATCGACGTGATGAAGATGTTCAACGACGATCCGGAAACGGACGCCGTGGTCATGATCGGTGAGATCGGCGGTCCGGACGAAGCCAACGCGGCTTACTGGATCAAGGACAACATGAAGAAGCCGGTGGTTGGCTTCATCGCTGGCGTGACGGCTCCTCCGGGCAAGCGCATGGGCCACGCCGGCGCGCTGATCTCGGGCGGTGCCGACACCGCACAAGCCAAGCTCGACATCATGGAAGAGTGCGGCATCAAGACCACCAAGAACCCGTCGGAAATGGCACGTCTGCTCAAGGCGATGCTGTAATCGGCAAGGTTTGAGGTTGTGCGAGAACGGGGGCTTCGGCTCCCGTTTTTGTTTGATCGCGATGCAGCATGCGATCCAGGCACGACATGTGTATAAGCACCCAAGACGCTGCAAACCGATTTCCCCGCCAACCCGCAAGGACATCTTCGAGAACACTATGGCGCTCACCTCAAGCGCATTCTGGTTCGCACTCGGCTCCATCATCCTGACCAACATCGTGCTGTCGGGCGACAACGCGGTGGTCATCGCGCTGGCCGCGCGCAACCTGCCGAAGCGCCAGCAGAAGCGGGCCATTTTCTGGGGCAGCGCCGGCGCCATTGTGCTGCGCGTGGTGTTGACCGTGCTGGCCGTCAAGCTGCTTGCGCTGCCGTACCTGAAAACGATTGGTGCACTGCTGCTGGTCTACATCGGCGTGAAGCTGCTGACGGAAGCCGACGAGGAGGCCGCCGATCGCCATCAGCGTGCCGGCCTGTGGCCCGCCATCCAGACCATCCTGATCGCCGACTTTGTGATGTCGCTCGATAACGTGGTCGCTGTGGCCGCCGCGGCGGAGAAAGGACCGCCCGGCACGACGTTCCTGCTGCTGGTGTTGGGGCTTGGATTGTCGGTACCGCTGATCGTATTCGGCAGCACGCTGCTGGTGGGGGTCATGGCGCGCTTCCCGGTCATCATCACGCTCGGGGCGGCACTGCTTGGCTATCTGGCCGGTGACATGCTCGTCACCGATCCGATTGATGCGGCTTGGTTTGAGCGCGCCGTGCCGTATGCGGATGTGGTCGTTGGGTGTGCTGGAGCGTTGCTTGTGGTCTGCGTAGGCTGGTGGCTCAGCCGGCGGACGTTGCGCCAGGCCTAGTTCAAACGATTCCCCACGAAAGTAGGTGATGACGGGTTCTGTCCGGAATTCTGTCAAGAACGGTCAGATTTGCCCTCGACTTCCGGCCAAAGTGCGCCAGTTTTGGCGCGGATAGACAATGTGTGCCTTGGCATAGTCCCTGCAAGGTGGCCTCTCAACAACAAAATGCCTTTTGGGGAGAGGTCATGGGCTACAAGCACAGCAAGGGAACAAGGCGTCGGGCGGGCGGTTTTACGCTGATCGAGCTGATGATTGTGGTGGCGATTGTTGGGATTCTGGCGGCGTTGGCGATTCCGGCGTATCAGGACTATACGATTCGGTCTCGGGTGACGGAGGGGCTAATCATCGCTGTGCAGGCGAAGGCGTTGGTAGTCGAAAACGCTGCAAACGCACAAAGCAGCCTGTCTTTGGGCTCCGCTTCGCTGCCCGCCACACGCAATGTGGCCTCGTTGGATATTGATGGCAACTCTGGCGAAATTTCGATCGGGTTCACCTCGAGCGTGGCCGCCGCTGGCAACAACACGCTGATCCTGACGCCCTACTCCGGCACGGCGTCGTCTACTTACGCGAATCTCAGTGCGGGATCGGCTCCCCCAGCAATCGTGATGTGGGCATGTTCCGCGAATGGCAAACAAATGCCACCGAACGTCAACCGCATCGGGATGCCAACTCTGGACGCTCGATATGCTCCGGCGGAGTGTAGATAGCGGGCCTTGCGGTGGGTCGACGAGCCTACGGGCCATTTTCCTGTAAGCCGGGGCCGCTAATGACTTAGCGTTAGCCCCACAGAAATTGACGATCCCCGTCATGGCATGTCAAAAACTGTCACTTCATGCCCAAGCAGTAGAGCGAATAGCGACAGTTTTGACACACAAGTTCACAGAATCGGGGTGGCACAGTCCCTGCTCTAATAGCCGTGCATCATCCTTAACCAAATTTTTCCGGGGGAAAATTCAATGAAATCGACGCGTCGTCTGAACAAGCGTGTCCAGAAGGGTTTCACGCTGATCGAACTGATGATCGTGGTTGCGATCGTGGGTATTCTGGCTGCTATCGCGATTCCGGCGTACCAGGATTACACGATCCGTTCGCGTGTGACGGAAGGTCTGTCGTTGGCTGCTGCTACCAAGGTGCTGGTGGCTGAGAATGCTGCTAATGGCATTGACGCTGCGATGGGCTTTACCCCTCCCGGCTCGACCAAGAATGTCCAGAGCCTCAACGTCGCTTCGAGTACCGGTGTGATTACTGTTACCTATAATTCGAATGCTGGTAGCGGTGACCTGACGATTACGCCTTACTACACGAGTGGTGCGACCGGGTCGAATCTGTCAACGGGGGTCGTTCCTACTGCCCCGATTCAATGGCGTTGTGCCGCCGCTGGCGCCTCGGCTCCGTCGGGCGTCAACATTACGCCCGGGACGTTGCTGGCTAAGTACGCTCCGGCAGAGTGCCGTTAAGTTAAACTGGCTTGCATAGCAAGAGCGCCTTCGGGCGCTCTTTTTATTTTCGGCATTTCTTGGCCGTATTCACAGATGCGTCGATTTCCTGCCTTGTTGGTGCCGGTCTGGCTTGCTTTAGGGGTGTGCTGGCTCATTCCTTTTCTGATTGCACCGCATACCTATCCTATTCCGACGTTTTATTCCGAATCGGCCGCTGCGGTCTGCTGGATCGCTTTTGGCGCGGTGGTGCTGGGTATTACGTGGAGTCGAGCGGCCGGTTTGCCAAGCGCTGCTTTGGCGCCATTAGCGTTGGTCGTGGTGTTGATCGCACAGTTGACGATTGCGCCACCGCTGAATCCTTTCTTCTCCTTTGGGGCGATTGTCACCTTGCTGGCTGCTGCGGTCATTTGCGGATTGGGCTTGCGGTGCCGGGAAATGCCGGGCGTGCTGACTGCAATCGCGGTCGCCATCATTGTTGGAGGCTTGTTGACCGTCGTCATCGAGCTGCTGCAGCTATTCCGCGTCTCGAATTTGCCTAGCGCCTTTTTCTCCATGGCGCCCACGGGCATTGCTCGGCGCATGTGGGGCAATTTGAATCAGCCCAATCACGTCGGAAGCTATTTGGCGTTTGGGTTGGCAGCGTGCCTTTTTCTCGCACAACGATATCGGAAATGGCTTCTGCCCTTGCTTGTCGTGACGCTGCTGCTGTTGCTTGGCATGGCACTCACGTTCTCTCGAATGACGTGGATACACGTCGCGGTTGTCGGGCTGCTCGCAGGCATACCGCTCGCGGCCGAACGTAGGGGGCGTCCGTGGACAACGAGGTTGTTCGTTCTGGCAGCCCCGCTGGTGCTGCTTATGGTGGCGTATCAGGGCTGGAACTGGTTGATTGCATTGGCCAACGGAATCTGGACCTTTGATTTGCCCGGGTCCATGGGTGAGCGTCTCCAAGAAGGCGCAGGGCTGCGTCCGTTGCTGTGGAATCATGCCTGGCATATCTTCCTGGCACATCCGTGGCTGGGCGGCGGCTGGGGCGACTACGCCTGGAATCAGTACGTGCAAACCGATACGCTCGGCCCAGTCGAGATGTCGTTGAACGCACACAACATCGTGCTCGATCTGCTGGCGAAAGTTGGTCTACTCGGGTTGTTGGCTGCACTTGCCCCACTCGTATGGTGGGCATTCCACCTACGTGGTCGGTTGCGATCTCCAGATACCACGTTTCTGTGCGCCGCGGTTGCAGTCATGATTGTGCATTCCTTGCTGGAATACCCGCTGCACTACGTCTATTTTCTGTTTCCGTTTGCCTTTGCGTTGGGGTATCTGGATACCAAGACGCTGCGCTTTCCTTCGGGAGGCGTCGCCTGGGTCCTCTCCGGAGTGATTGTGATCTGCGGTGCAACGTTGGTAGCGCGCTTGTGGGTTGACTACCGCATTGTCGAACGACTTTATTTCACCCAAGACGGCGTAGCCAAGGAGTTGGCTAGATATCAAACCAGCGGCCAAATGTTGCTGGTGCCCTATGCAACGCTGGTCATGGCGATGAACGCTTCGGTCGATCGGGAAATGGCCCCCGTAATGGCGGCGCTGGAGCGGCAGGCCGTACAGTTCTATCCTGGCCCTGCGACGGTTCAGCGCTATGCATTGACGCTTGCATTGCAAGGAAAGAATGACGAAGCGCTCATTCAAGTACGGCGTCTTCGCAATCAATACTGGACGAGCTATGCGGCGCAATCCACTGTGCTCACGCAAGCTTGCGCAAAGAAGGCAGACGATCTCAAAGTGTTTTGCCGTCGCTTGAAATCCGAGAATCTACTCGTTGGAGGAGAGTGATTCATAGGAAACTCAGTCTTCCGATTTAAGCGCCTCGTTGGGGCGCTTTTTTATTGCAGGATTTAAGTAAGAATATTCCTATGTCTATGTAAAAATTAGTTGCGACTCATGGTATCGAGCCGCTTGTTGGTTAGTCTTCTCCGGCTTCATTGAGATAATGGATTCATATTCCAGTTGGAGGAGAAAATGCGGTTGAATCTAAAGATCAGTATGCTACGCCAGCAGGGTTTCACGCTCATCGAGTTAATGATCGTTGTGGCGATCGTCGGCATTCTGGCCGCGATTGCGGTACCAGCCTATCAGGACTACACCATCCGCGCGAAGGTTACCGAAGGTCTAACAATCGCCGCACAAACCAAGACTCTGGTTGCTGAGAACGCTATTGCGGGCCAGAGCGACCTGTCCAAAGGAATGTCGACATTTACGGCGACCAAGAACGTTTCAGAGCTGGCCGTCGATAAAGACACCGGTGAAATTGTTGTGACGTACGACTCGAAAATAGTGCCGGTCAACAAGAGCAAATTGGTTCTGATGCCGTATTCAGATAGCGCCAATCTTCAAGCTGGTAGTGTGCCTATGGCTGCAATTCAGTGGGTCTGCGCAGCAAGCGGAAAAAGCATGCCGGAGGACGGCGTGAAACTGGGTACTACTCCCACGCTGGATGCTAAATATGCTCCAGCTGAGTGCCGCTGATTTCCACCCGTCATAAGCAAAAAGAGCGTCAGAAAGACGCTCTTTTCTTTTGTCGGGACAGGATTATTCCGCCACCCAATCCCCCGACTTCCCCCCATGCTTTTCCAATAGCCGCACATCCCCAATCACCATCCCCCGATCCACAGCCTTACACATGTCGTAGATCGTCAGCAGCCCCACTTGCACCGCAGTCAGCGCTTCCATTTCAACGCCGGTCTGCCCCCGCGTCTCCGCACGAACCGTACACCGGACAGTGCACGCCGCCTCGTCCAGCGCAAACTCCACCGCCACCTTCGTCAACGCCAACGGATGGCACAACGGAATCAAATCCGACGTCCGCTTGGAGCCTTGAATCGCAGCAACGCGCGCAATCCCCAGCACATCGCCCTTTTTAGCATTGCCATCGCGCACCAGCGCAAACGTCTCGGGCAGCATGCGGATCGTGCCGGTGGCCACGGCCACGCGGTGCGTGACGGCCTTGTCGCCGACGTCGACCATATGGGCTTGTCCGGCGGAATCGAAGTGGGTGAGTTGCGACATGAGTGACAGAGCGTTTTGCGGGGCAGGGTACGAAGCGTTTTATGATAGCAAGCACCCGGCTTGCGGCGATGTTGCCGCGCTGATTCCGCTCCCCGTGCTTTCCGTATGACGTTTTCCCCTTTTCGGCCGCGCATCCGCAAGCTGACGGCCGCTGTGTTGTTGTCGACGTGGCTGGCGCCGTTGCCGTTGCCCGTGCTCGCGCAGGCGGCGGCGTCCGCGCCGGCAGCTTCGGTCAACCCTGGCCTGGGTTCTGCCGGGGCAGCCGATCAGGTGCAGAGCAACCTGAATCGCAGCGTGCAGATCGGCCGGCAGTCGCCGTATTTGCCGAAGGAGCCGACCGTCATTGACGCGCCGACGTACGAGTTGCCCGATATGGGCGATCCGTCGACGGCCTCGCTGTCGCCCGAGATGGAGCGGCGCCTGGGTGACCGCGTGATGCGCCAGATCCGCCGTGATCCGGATTTCGTGCCTGACCCGCTGATCACCGACTACCTCAACACCATCGGCTACAAGCTGATCGAAGCGGCGCGCCGTCAGCACGTGGCCGGCAGCACGTCGGCGTCGAGTTTCGAGCTGTTTGCGGTGCGGGATCCCGGCATCAACGCGTTTGCGTTGCCGGGTGGCTACATCGGCGTGAACACGGGCACGTTGGTCGCGACCGAGAGCGAATCGGAGCTGGCATCGGTGCTCGGCCACGAAATCGGTCACGTGCTGCAGCGGCATATTGCGCGCGGCATCGATAAATCCGGCGAATCGATGTGGATTGCGCTGGCGTCGATCCTGCTGGCGGGTCTGGCGGCCACCAAGAGCGGGGACGCCGCGCAGGCGCTGGCGATGGGCGGGCAGGCGGCGGCGGTGTCGAACCAGCTCGCGTTCTCGCGTGGCGCGGAGCGCGAGGCCGACCGCGTCGGTTTCACGCTGCTCACGGGCGCGGGCTACAACCCGGACGGCATGCCGGACTTCTTCCGTCGCCTGCAGCGCGTCACGAACATTGCAGATACCGGCGTGATTCCCGGTTATGCGCGCACCCACCCGCTGACCGGCGAGCGCATCGCCGACATGGAAGACCGCGCGCGTGGCCTGCCGCATCCGCGCCAACCGCGCCGCCCGGAATTTGGTTTTGCGAAAGTGCGTGCGCGCGTGCTGCAGGAAACGTCGACGAGTGCCTATATCGACGTGCGCAATGCGATGCGCTCGCAGCTGTCGTCAGCGCCGGATGCGCCGGTCGAGAAGCGCGCGGCCTTGTGGTACGGCGTGGCGGTTGCTAATCAGATGGCCGGGCGGCTGGACGACGCTGAACAAGCGCTGCAGGAAGCGCGGCGCCTGTACGGCAACATTCCCGGCATTACGTCGGGCAGCGTCGAGCTTGACGTCACGGCCATCGAACTTGCACGCGCGCGTAACCGTGCGCCGGAGGCGCTGACGTTGGCACGTGCGGCGCTGGCTGCGTATCCGCTGTCGCGCGCGGTGGGCATCAGCTATGCGCAAACGCTGCTGTCGGCCGGCCGGGCCGATGACGCGATTCCGTATCTGAAAGACAAGACTCGCGAAGATACTGCCCAGCCGATCTGGTGGGACATGCTCGCGCGGGCCTACGCCGACAAGGGTAAGCGCGTTGAGCAGCATCGCGCGCTGGCAGAGAAATACGCGCGGGATGGGGCGTGGGGGTCGGCCGTGGAGCAGCTGAAGCTCGCCCGCGATGCAGGCGATGCGGATTTCTACACGCTATCCGAAGTCGATGCGCGCTTGCACCAGATGGAGCGGCAATACCGCGAAGAGAAGGCGGAAGACAAGGCGCTGCCGAAGTAGGGCGCCCAGTCGATCCTATTCCGCTGGCTGGGCCACAAAGCCATAGCGCTTTGCGACTTCCGTGCGCGCAATCGGCTCAATGTCGAATGTCCGGTCTCCCAACGTCAGCGTTCCCAGCGCGGCTCCGCACGCTTCTCCGTGCCAGTTGGCCAACGAAGAAAACGGCTCCAGGTCATGATCGTGCAGCAGGGCGATGGTTTCCTCTGCTTCGAATCCTGCCACGCGGCCCGAGAGCAGCACGCTGCCTTGTTCGTCGACAAAGCAGCCGGTCGGCGAGAACGCAGCGCCCGTGGTCGTCGTGAAGGCTGGCGGCGTGCCACCGGCCGACAGCCGCGCCACCCAGGGCGTGTAGTCGAGTTCGACAAACACGCGCTGTGGCCCGTTCTGGAAGAACCAGCGTCCGGCATCGTCATGCGCGTAGTTGCGCACGATGAAGTCGATGAGCGCCGTGTGGCGAATCGGCTCGCCGGACAGTTTGTTGGCCTGCGCATATTCGTTGCGCATGCGCCATTGGCCGCGCCGATCCAGCGCCAGCCAACCAAAGCAATTCGGCACGTTCGGCCACTTGGCCATGGCCTGGCGGACGATGTCATCCATGAGCGTGGTCCGTGTCGGATTGGCGGCCCAGCACATCATCGAAAAAGCGCAGGACGCGTGCGGGCATCCAATCGACCCGGCCTGCCTTGCCATGGCGCAGCAGGAAGCCGACGTGGCCGCCGTGCAGCGGCTGGTCCAGCGTGATGTCCGGTGACACGTCGGCCACGCCGGGCAGATGCTGTCCGGGCAGGAACGGATCATTGCGTGCGTTCAGCACCAGCGCCGGCACACGCACGTCACGCAGCACGGGCTTCGACGAGGCGCGCGTCCAGTAGTCGAGCACGTCGCGAAAACCGTGCAGTGGCGCGGTGACGAGGTTGTCGAATTGGCCCAGTGTGCGCGTGGCCATCATGGCGTCGCGGTCGTACAGCCCTGGGTGCTGGTCGAGCTTCGCGTTGGCCTTGGCTTTGAGCGTGCGCAGAAACATGCGCGTGTAGACCATGTTGAAGCCTTTGGACAGCGCTGCGCCGCCGGCGCGCATGTCCAGCGGTGCGGAGACCGTCGCAGCCGCGGTCACGTAGCGGGCATCGCTGCCGTGTTCGCCCAGGTAGCGCAGCAACGCATTGCCGCCCAGCGAGATGCCGACAACCAGCAGCTTGCGGCCCTGCGGCTGGCAAACCGTCCGATAAAGGCGTTCCAGAATCCACGCGATCTCCGCGCCATCGCCGCAGTGGTACATGCGCGGCGCGAGGTTCATCTCGCCCGAGCACCCGCGAAAGTGCGGAATCACGCCCTGCCAGCGGCGGCCGCGCAGCGTGTCCATCAGCAGCCGCGCGTAATGGCTGCGTGAATCGCCCTCCAGACCGTGGAACATGACGACGAGCGGCGCGTGCGCGTCGGTTTCGTGCGTGGTCCAGTCGAGGTCGATGAAGTCGTGGTCGGGCGTGTTCCAGCGTTCGCGCCGATACGCAATCCGCGGAAAGCGCCACAGGCGCGCGGGCACGATCGTCTGTGCATTGCCGCCGATCAGCCACCACGGCGAACGGAACGCGTGCGGCTCGAACGGCCCAGCAAGCAGGGCGCTCAGATTCAGTTCAAGGGGAGTGGCGTGGCGAGACGGATGGGTCATCGAAAGAGACGGCGGCCACGCCAAGCGCGGCAGCTTAGTGCAAAGAGTGCGTGACGCTGGCGATGGACGCCGCCACGCGTTCTTCGGCGGCCTGGCTGGAATGCACGTGGGCGATGCGCCAGCCTTCGTGGTTCTGCATCAGCACGTAAGTCGTATGCACGTACAGATCGGCCTCGGTGGCGGTGGCCGAGAAGCGCAGCGCTTCGGTGGCTTCGAAGATCGACACGCCCAGGGACGAATGCACCTGCTGCGAGAGGCATTCGATCCAGACCGGGTTCTTCTCGACCAGCGCATCGAGGCAGCCGCGCAGCTGCTCGTGGCCGTGCAGGCGCTGGCCGTCGGGCAGGATGAAGCTCACCGAATCCTCGTCGAGCCACAGCTTGAGCGCGCCATCGGCATCGCGGCGCTTGAGCGCATCGCGATAGGCTTCGAGGATGTCCTCGGCGGCTTCGAACAGGCGGGCAAATCGTGGCATGGCGATGAAAGTTGAGGAGAGCGTGTTACTGCGGCTGCAGCAGCCGGCGCAATTCATGAAACACCATCTCGGGGCCGATGTCGCGCAGGCAGCGCAAGTGGCCCAGCGGGCATTCGCGTGCAAAGCACGGGCTGCACTCCAGATGGAGCCACATGATACTCGCAGCGGGCGACAGCGGCGGCGTGTGGCGGGGGTCGCTGGAGCCGAATACGGCCACCTGCGGGCGTCCCAGGGCAGCCGTCACGTGCATCAGGCCGGAGTCGTTGCAGATGGCGGCTTCGGCGCGGGCAAGCAGTTCGATCGCCTCGTCGAGCGAGGTCTCGCCGCACAGGTTGCGCACGAACGGCGCGCGCTCGACGATGGCGTTGGCCATGTCGCGGTCCTTGCCCGAACCGAGCGCGACGATCTGCGCGTACGGGAAGGAACGGCGGAGCATCTGCGCCAGCTCTGCGAAATGCTCGGCCGGCCAGCGCTTGGCCGGGCCGTATTCCGCGCCGGGGCAGAAGGCAATCAGCCGCGCGTTGCCCGGAATGCCGAACTTGGCGGACGTGGTGGCCACGCGCTGCACATCAACGTCCAGCTTCGGATCGGGCAGCGTGTCGGGCAGCTTGGCGTGCGGCTTGAAAGCCAGCGCCGCGTAGTGCTGCACCATGGGCGGACGCGCGTCTTTGGGCGGATTCGGGTACCGCACGTTCAGCACGCCCAGGCGCGACTCGCCCTTGTAGCCGATGCGCAGCGGAATGCCGGCCAGCCACGGGATCAGCGCGCTCTTGAACGAATTGGGCAGCACGTACGCTGCATCGAAGGTCTCGCCCTTGAGCTGCTGGGCGAACATCGTGCGGCTGCCGAGCTGCAGCTTGCCGTGGGCGAGTTCGGTGGGCAGCACGCGGGCGATTTCCGGCATGCGCGCGAGCACGGGCGCCACCCATTTCGGGGCGATCGCGTGGATCTGCGCGCGCGGATGCCGCGCCTTGAGTTGCGCGAACAGCGGCTGCGCCATCAGCGCATCACCGATCCAGTTGGGGGCGACGACGAGAATCTTGCGCATCATCGAATCGCCAGGCGGGTGCGGCGACCGGTGTACTCCAGGTGAATCGGGCTCAATGGTGGCCCTTCAGTTCAACGCCGGGGGCCAGCTTGTAGACGGTGCCGCAGTACGGGCACTTGGCTTCGCCGGTGTCGGCGATGTCGAGGAACACGCGCGGGTGGTAGTTCCAGGCTGGCGTTTTGGCGGTCGGGCAGTGCAGCGGCAGGTCGTCTGCGCCGATTTCGATCGTGGGTGCGGTTTGCGTGGTCATGGTGAGTGAGGAATGCCGGCGCGGTCTGAGCAGGTCAGCCACGCCGTGATATGGGCCGCAGGTTCAAGAACCGACAAAGGCGAAATTGTAAGGGGTGGGCGCAGGCGCGCCAACGCCGATTGTTGCAGTGCGTGGCGCCCGGCATGAATCGTTCGATCGGTGGGACGCGCGCGCTTTGCCGTTAAGCGGATGCTTAACATCAAAAGTATAATCGTGTGTTTCCTACGAGCCACCCATGTCGCCCCCGACGTTCCTGCGCGCCCGCGCTGCCGGCTGCCCCTGCCCGCCGCCTCAAAAAGAGTCTTATTCCCCACTTTTGGGGGCGCCATGCCGTTAGTCCGCTGGGCGGCGGCATTGCAGCGCCGCTGGGAGGCGATCGATCCAGCAGAACGCGCGGGCTTCTTTGCCGGCGTGCGTGCCTATATGCCGTCGATGCCTCCGGTGCTGGCCTGGGGGCTCGTGACCGGCGTGGCGATGAGCAAATCGGTGCTGACAATCCCGCAGGCCATCGGCATGACGATCTTCGTGTATGCCGGGTCGTCGCAGCTGGCGGTGCTGCCGCTGTTGGCGGCGGGGTTGCCGATCTGGACGGCGCTGCTGACGGCCTTCATCGTGAACGTGCGCTTCATCATCTTCAGCGCCGGGCTGATGCAGCATTTCGGGCATCTGCCGTTCATGCGGCGCGTGGTTCTGGGTGTGTTCAACGGCGATCTGCCGTTCGTGCTGTTCACTCAGCAGTACCCCTCGGCCGCGCCGCAGGCGGGTAAGGAGGGCTATTACTGGGGCATGGTCCTGCTGAGCTTCGTGGGCTGGCAGGTGTCGTCCATCCTGGGCATCGTCGCGGCGAGCCTGTTTCCTGATGCGTGGGGCCTGGCGCTGGCCGGGACGCTTGCGCTCATTCCTGTCATGGTGTCGACCATTCGTAGCCGTGCCACGCTCATGGCGGTGGCTGTGGCGGCGGTGCTGGCGTTGGTTGCCTTCAAGCTGCCGTATCGATTGAGCCTCGTCATTGCCGTGACCGGCGCGATGGCCGCCGGCCTGGCTGCAGACGAAGCGGCTGCGCGCCTGCAATGGCAACGGCGCCACGCTGCCCGCGCCGCGGTCGAAGAGGACGAAGCATGAGCGCAGTCGAAATCTGGCTCGTCATTGCGGGGATGACCGTGGTGACGATCGTCACGCGCTCACTGTTCCTGATCGTGGGCAACCGCCTGACTCTGCCCACGCGCGTGCAGCACGCGCTGCGCTTTGCGCCGGCTGCCGCGCTCGTCGCCATCGTTCTGCCCGATCTGCTCTGGAATCACGGGCACTTCGACGCGAGCTGGACCAACCCGCGCCT
This sequence comes from Ralstonia edaphi, assembly GCF_958350185.1. NCBI lineage: Bacteria > Pseudomonadati > Pseudomonadota > Betaproteobacteria > Burkholderiales > Burkholderiaceae > Ralstonia > Ralstonia edaphi. The sequence continues at coordinate 110,122 of NZ_CATWHI010000003.1, read as the reverse complement.
GATGGCCGGCATTGCCGCCACCGCGTTCTACGTCGCCACGCGGCGCATGCTCGGCATGATCTTCGTCGGCATGGGCGTCTTTACCGTGCTGCGCCTCTGGGGATGAACATGTCGGCTTCCAATCGCAACGGCGTGATCTTCGCGTTTCTGGCCTACACGATGTGGGGCCTGTTTCCGCTGTACTTCAAGCTGCTCAAGGCGGTGTCGCCGGTCGAGATTCTTTCGCACCGGGTGATCTGGTCATTGGCGGTGATGGTGGTGATCCTGCTCGTGAAGCGGCATTGGGCGTGGCTGTGGGCGTTGCGGACGCAACCGCGCGTGGTGGGGCGCTACGCAGCCAGCACCAGCCTGTTGGCCGCCAACTGGCTGACTTACATCTGGGCCGTCAACCACGACCATGTGCTGGAAGCCAGCCTGGGCTATTTCATCAACCCGCTCGTGGTGGTGATGCTGGCCGCGCTGGTGCTGGGCGAGCGGCTGCGGCCGGTGCAGTGGGTTTCAGTGGCGCTGGCCGCCGCGGGCGTGGCGTGGCTGACGTGGCAGGCGGGCACGCTGCCGTGGATCGCCCTGGCGCTGGCGTCTTCGTTCGGGTTCTACGGTCTGCTGCGCAAGACTTCGCCGCTGGGCGCGCTGGAAGGGCTGACGCTGGAAACGCTGCTGCTGTTTCCGCTGGCGCTGGCCTACCTCGGCTGGCTGGCTTCGCAGCATCAGAACGCCTTCCTGGCCGCATCGCCGGGCACGCAGCTGCTCCTGGCGCTGGCCGGCCCGCTGACGGCGCTGCCGCTGCTGCTGTTTGGCGCCGGGGCGCGGCGTATTCCGCTGTCGCTACTGGGTTTGCTGCAATACGTCAGCCCGACGCTGCAGCTGCTGCTGGGCGTCTGGCTTTACAACGAGCCGTTTGCGGGCCCCAAGGTGGCCGGCTATGTGCTGATCTGGGCAGGTCTGGCCGTGTATTCGGCCGAAAGCTGGATGCAACTGCGCCGCCGCACGCTGCTGCCGGCGTAGTCCCCGCCAATCGACCTCGGCAAGACGGTCGAGCCCGGGGGACTCCGCCGAGAAACGCACGTTTTGACCAGGCGCATCGGGTAAAATCGCTGTTTTCCGCGATTTCTTCCGAAGCTGCCATGCCTCACGTCCTGCGTCTGTCCGATCTCATCTCCGAAGGAAAGCTTGCCGGTAAGCGCGTGTTCATCCGCGCCGACCTCAACGTGCCGCAAGACGATGCCGGCAACATCACCGAAGACACGCGCATCCGCGCATCCGTCCCGGCCGTCAAGGCTGCCCTGGACGCCGGTGCCGCCGTCATGGTGACCTCGCACCTGGGCCGTCCGACCGAGGGCGAATTCAAGCCGGAAGATTCGCTGGCACCGGTTGCCAAGCGCCTGTCCGAACTGCTCGGCCGTGACGTGAAGCTCGTCCAGAACTGGGTGGATGGCGTGGATGTCGCGCCCGGCCAGGTCGTGCTGCTGGAAAACTGCCGCGTGAACAAGGGCGAGAAGAAGAACAGCGACGAGTTGGCCCAGAAGATGGCCAAGCTCTGCGACGTGTACGTCAACGACGCCTTCGGCACCGCCCACCGCGCGGAAGCCACCACGCACGGCATCGCCAAGTTTGCTCCCGTCGCTTGCGCGGGCCCGCTGCTGGCTGCCGAGCTGGATGCGCTGGGCAAGGCGCTGGGCCAGCCGGCCCGTCCTCTGGTGGCCATCGTGGCCGGCTCGAAGGTGTCGACCAAGCTGACCATCCTGAAATCGCTGGCCGACAAGGTCGACAACCTGATCGTGGGCGGCGGTATTGCCAACACGTTCATGCTGGCTGCCGGCCTGAAGATCGGCAAATCGCTGGCGGAAGCCGACCTCGTGGGAGATGCCAAGGCCATCATCGAGATGCTGGCGGCACGCGGCGCGTCGGTGCCCATCCCTGTCGACGTGGTGTGCGCCAAGGAATTCAGCGCCACCGCGGTCGCTACCGTCAAGGACGTCGCCGATGTGGCCGACGACGACATGATTCTCGACATCGGTCCGAAGACGGCCGCGCAACTGGCCGAGCAACTGAAAACTGCCGGCACCATCGTCTGGAACGGCCCGGTCGGCGTATTCGAGTTCGACCAGTTCGGCAATGGCACGAAGGTGCTGGCCGAGGCGATTGCTGCCTCGTCGGGTTTCTCGATTGCCGGCGGCGGCGACACGCTGGCTGCCATCGCCAAGTACAACATTGCCGACAAGGTGGGCTACATCTCCACCGGCGGCGGTGCGTTCCTCGAATTCCTGGAAGGCAAGACGCTGCCGGCCGTCGAAATCCTGGAGCAACGCGCGCAGAACCCGGCCGCTGTCGCCTGACGCAAACGCCGCGAACATCCCCACCACAACAACGAGACACCGCCGCCCATGACCCGCGCTACCAAGATCGTCGCAACGCTCGGCCCCGCGTCCAGCACGCAGGAAGTCCTGACCCGCATGATCGCCGCGGGGGTCGACGTGGTGCGGTTGAACTTCTCGCACGGGGCGGCGCAGGATCACATCGATCGCGCGCAGCTGGTGCGCGAAGTGGCGCGCTCCGTGGGCCGCGAGGTGGCCATCATGGCCGACCTGCAGGGTCCGAAGATCCGCGTCGGCAAGTTCGAGAACGGCAAGATTACGCTCGAGCCGGGCGATCGCTTTACGCTCGACGCCCGCTGCGAACTGGGCAACCAGGAGCGCGTCGGCCTGGACTACAAGGAACTGCCGCGCGATGTGGGTCCCGGCGATCTGCTGCTGCTCAACGACGGCCTGATCGTGCTGCAGGTGGAGCGCGTGGTGGGTGAGGAGATCGAGACCATCGTCAAGATCGGCGGCGACCTGTCCAACAACAAGGGCATCAACCGCCAGGGCGGCGGGCTGTCGGCGCCGGCGCTGACAGCCAAGGACATGGACGACATCAAGACCGCGATGGCGCTGGGCGCCGATTACGTCGCGGTGAGCTTCCCGAAGAACGCGACCGACATGGAAATGGCGCGCCAACTGGCCGCCGTGGCCGGCGCGCCGCATAACCACAAGACCCGCATGATCGCCAAGATCGAGCGTGCCGAGGCCATTCGCCCAGGCGTGCTCGAAGAGATCCTGGCCGCCTCAGACGGCATCATGGTCGCGCGTGGCGACCTCGCGGTGGAAGTCGGCAATGCGGCCGTGCCGGCGCTGCAGAAGCGCATGATCAAGCTGGCTCGCGAAAACAATAAGCTCGCCATCACCGCCACGCAGATGATGGAATCGATGATCGTCAACCCCGTGCCGACGCGCGCCGAGGTGTCGGACGTCGCCAACGCTGTGCTCGACGGCACCGACGCGGTGATGCTGTCGGCGGAAACGGCCGCCGGCCGCTACCCGGTCGAGACCATCGAAGCCATGGCTGCCATCTGCGTGGAAGCCGAAAAGTCGCAATCCGTACATCTGGATGCAGACTTCCTTGACCAGACTTTCAGCCGCATCGACCAGTCGATCGCCATGGGCGCGCTGTTCACGGCGCACCACCTGCAGGTCAAGGCGATTGCCGCGCTCACCGATTCGGGCGCCACGGCGCTCTGGATGAGCCGCCACGGCATCAACATTCCCATTTATGCGATGACGCCGAACGTGGCCTCGCAGCGCAAGATGGCCCTGTACCGCAACGTGCAGTCGCTGCCGCTGGCCAACAGCACTGATCGCGACGAAGCGCTGCACCAGGCCGAAGAACTGCTGGTCGCGCGCGGCGTCGTGCAGCGCGGCGACTTCATCGTCCTGACCGTCGGCGAGCCGATGGGCCAGGCCGGTGGCACCAATACGCTCAAGATTGTTCGCGTCGGCATGCACTGACGCCCACGACGGAACGCCGTTTGCTACGTCGTCTAGATCGACCAGACGCGTTCCTGAGACTGAATACAGATCGATCCATAGGAGAAAACCATGCCACTCGTCTCGATGCGCCAATTGCTGGACCACGCCGCTGAAAACGGCTACGGTCTACCGGCATTCAACGTGAACAACCTGGAGCAAGTCCAGGCCGTGATGGAAGCTGCCAAGGAAGCCGGCGCACCCGTCATCCTGCAAGCCAGCGCAGGCGCCCGCAAATACGCCGGCGAATCGTTCATCAAGCACCTGATCCAGGCCGCTGTCGAGGCTTATCCGGAGATCCCGCTGGTCATGCATCAGGATCACGGCCAAAGCCCGGCCATCTGCCAGGGCGCCATCGACCTGGGCTTCGGCTCGGTCATGATGGACGGCTCGCTGCGCGAAGACGGCAAGACGCCGGCCGATTTCGATTACAACGTCGACGTCACCCGCCGCGTGGTCGAGATGGCCCACAAGGTTGGCGTGACCGTTGAAGGCGAACTCGGCTGCCTGGGCTCGCTGGAAACCGGCATGGCTGGCGAGGAAGACGGCCACGGCGCGGAAGGCAAGCTCGACCACTCGTCCCTGCTGACCGACCCGGAAGAGGCTGCCCAGTTCGTCAAGGCGACGCAACTGGACGCGCTGGCGATCGCCATCGGCACAAGCCACGGCGCCTACAAGTTCACGCGCAAGCCGACCGGCGACATCCTGGCGATCAGCCGCGTGAAGGAAATCCACGCCCGCATCCCGAACACCCACCTGGTGATGCACGGTTCGTCGAGCGTGCCGCAAGAGCTGCTGGCCATCATCAACCAGTACGGCGGCAAGATGAAGGAAACCTACGGCGTGCCCGTCGAGGAAATCCAGGAAGCCATCAAGTACGGCGTGCGCAAGATCAACATCGACACCGACATCCGCCTGGCCATGACGGGCGCGGTGCGCAAGTTCCTGGCCGAAAACCCGGACAAGTTCGACGCCCGCGAATGGCTCAAGCCGGCGCGCGAAGCCGCCAAGCAAATCTGCAAGGCGCGCTATATCCAGTTCGGCTGCGAAGGTCAGGCTGGCAAGATCAAGCCGATCGGCCTGTCGGTGATGGCGCAGAAGTACCAAAGCGGCGATCTGGCGCAAGTGGTGCAATAAGCATTTTGCGTCACATTTAGCAAACGGCTGGCACTGCGCCAGCCGTTTTGCATTGCATGGGCCACGTATAATGCTGGCCTTCCACGTTTTCTTATCTCCTCCGGGTTCTGCCGTGTCCGCCGCATCCAACAACCCCGCTGCATCCTCCGCCCTTTACGAATCGTCGATCACCAGCCTGCCGTTGCTCGGCCGTGGCAAGGTGCGCGAGAACTACGCTGTCGGTGACGACAAGCTGCTGATGGTCACGACCGACCGTCTTTCGGCGTTTGACGTGATTCTCAGCCAGCCGATTCCGGACAAGGGACGTGTGCTGGCGCAGATGTCGGATTTCTGGTTCAACAAGCTGCGCCACATTGTGCCGACGCACGAGACCGGCATCGCCCCGGAGACCGTGGTGGCCCCGAATGAAGTCGACCAGGTGCGCGGCCGCGCGATCGTGGTCAAGCGGCTGAAGCCGATCCTGGTGGAAGCCGTGGTGCGCGGCTACCTGGCCGGCAGCGGCTGGAAGGATTACCAAGCGACCGGCGCTGTCTGCGGCGTGCATCTGGCCCCTGGCCTGCAGAACGCGCAGAAGCTTCCCGAGCCGATCTTCACCCCCGCCGCCAAGGCCGAGATGGGCGAGCACGACGAGAACATCTCGTTCGACGAAGTCGAGCGCCGCATCGGCCCGGACCTCGCCGCGCAGATCCGCGACGTGAGCATCCGCCTGTACAAGGAAGCCTCCGACTTTGCCGCCACGCGCGGCATCATCATCGCCGACACCAAGTTCGAGTTTGGCCTGGATGAAAACGGCACGCTCACGCTGATGGACGAGGCGCTGACCGCTGACTCGTCGCGCTTCTGGCCGGCCGATTCGTACCAGGTCGGCACGAACCCGCCGTCGTTCGACAAGCAGTTCGTGCGCGACTGGCTCGAAGCCGTGCGCATTGACGGCAAGCCGTGGCCGAAGACCGCGCCGGCGCCGCAGCTGCCTGCCGACGTGATCGAAAAAACCGCTGACAAATACCGCGAAGCGCTGACCCGCCTGACCGGTGAATCCCTGCGTTAAACCGGAGCGATGACAATGACCGCACAGCAATCCGCTCCGCTCGTTGGCGTGGTGATGGGCTCCAGCTCCGACTGGGAAGTGATGCGCCACGCTGTCGACATGCTCACGCAGTTCGGCATTCCGTTCGAGGCGCAGGTCGTCTCGGCGCACCGCATGCCGGACGACATGTTCCGTTACGCCGAAGCCGCACGCGGCCGCGGTTTGCGCGCCATCATCGCCGGCGCGGGCGGGGCAGCGCACCTGCCGGGCATGATCGCCGCAAAGACGATCGTGCCGGTGTTCGGCGTGCCGGTGCCGTCCAAGTACCTGCGCGGCGAAGACTCGCTGCTTTCCATCGTGCAGATGCCCAAGGGCATTCCGGTGTCGACATTCGCGATTGGCGAAGCCGGTGCGGCCAACGCAGCGCTGGCTGCCATCGCGACCATCGCCACCACCGACGCGGCCCTGGCCGACAAGCTCGAAGCGTTCCGCGCCCAGCAGACGGAAGTCGCACGCGGCATGACGCTCCCTGTGCACGGCGCCTAAGCAACCTACGACCCGATTCATGGCCGACGACCTGAACCCGCGCCTGGCGCAAGCCCACACCGCGGAATCCCGCGCGCTGAACGTTCCCAACGCGATCCTGCCCGATGCCTGGCTTGGCATGCTCGGCGGCGGCCAGCTCGGCCGCATGTTCACGCACGCCGCGCAGGCCATGGGCTACAAGGTCTGCGTGCTCGACCCGGACCCGAACAGCCCCGCCGGCACCATCGCCGAGCGCCATCTGTGCGCGGGCTATACCGACGAAGCCGCACTGGCCGAGATGGCTGCGCTGTGTCCGGCCGTCACCACCGAATTCGAGAATGTGCCGGCCATGGCGCTCGACCGCCTGGAGCAACTCGGCGCGTTTGTGGCGCCGCGCGCCAACTGCGTATCGATCGCGCAGAACCGCATCGCCGAGAAGAAATTCTTCGCGTTGTGCGCCGCACGCACCGGCATCCATCCCGCACCGAGCTGGGTGATCGAGCACGAAGCCGACATCGAACAACTGCCGGCCGACCTGCTGCCCGGCATCCTGAAGATTGCCCGCATGGGCTACGACGGAAAGGGCCAGGCGCGTGTCTCGACGGTTGACGAGTTGCGCGCAGCCTGGGCCGCCATGCAGCACGTGCCGTGCGTGCTGGAGAAGATGTTGCCGCTGGCGTACGAGGTGTCCGTGCTCGCCGCGCGCGGCGCCGATGGCAGCACGGCCACGTGGCCCCTGGCAGAGAACGCGCACCGTGACGGCATCCTCTTTTCGACGATCATGCCGTCGCGCAGCGTGTCGGACGACATTGCCACGCGCACCCGCGCCGCCGCCGCGATGATCGCCGAAGAAATGGGCTACGTCGGCGTGCTGTGCATCGAGTTCTTCGTGCTGCAGGACGGCTCGCTCGTCGCCAACGAAATGGCGCCGCGCCCGCACAACTCCGGCCACATCACCATGGATGTGTGCGAGACCAGCCAGTTCGAGCAGCAGGTGCGCGCCATGGCCCGCCTGCCGCTGGGCAGCACGCGCCAGCACTCCCCGGGGCGCATGCTGAATGTGCTGGGCGACGTCTGGTTCGAATACGGCCTGGAACGTACGCCCGCGTGGCACGAAGTGATGGGCCACAGCGGTGCGAAGGTCCACCTGTATGGCAAGGCCGATGCACGCCCGGGCCGCAAGATGGGCCACGTGAACTGCGTCGGCACCTCGCCGGAAGTGGTGGACGAGGCGTTCCGCCATGCCGCGCACGTGCTCGGTTTGCAGCCCGACTGAAGACGAGTCGCCCATGCCGCATCGGACCAAAACGCCCTACACCATGCCTTCCGCTCAACGCCTTGATGAGGCCGCGCGCAGGCTGGAGGCCGGCGAACTGGTCGCCTTCCCGACCGAGACCGTGTACGGCCTCGGCGCAGACGCCGAAAGCCCGCAGGCCATCGCCAAGATCTATGCGGCCAAGGGGCGCCCGTCCAATCACCCCGTCATCGTGCACGTGGTGGATGGTGCCGATATTTCGTACTGGACCGACGATGTGCCCGGCATCGCGTTGCAGCTCATCGAAGCCTTCTGGCCGGGGCCGCTGACGCTGATCCTGAAGCGTGCGCCGCACATCCCGGCCGCCGTGGCAGGCGGGCAGGACAGCATCGGGCTGCGCTGCCCCTCGCACCCGGTGGCGCAGGCGTTGCTCTCGCGCTTCAAGCGGGGGCGCGGCGGCATTGCGGCGCCGTCGGCCAACAAGTTCGGCCAGGTCAGCCCGACCACCGCGCAGCATGTGCGCGATGAATTCGGCGATGCCGTCTTCGTGCTCGAAGGTGACGGCGTGGACGTTGGCATCGAATCGACCATCATCGATCTGTCTCGGCTGGATCAGGGCATCGGCCCCGTGCTGCTGCGCCCGGGCGCCATCACGCCCGAAGACATCGAGCGTGTGACAGGCGAATTGCCTGCGCTTCCTGATGCCGCTGCACCACGTGCTTCCGGCACGTTGAAGGCGCACTACGCGCCGCGCACGCCGTTGTATCTGCTGTCGGCCGCCGAGGTGCCTGCGCGCCTCGCTGCACTGCCCGCGGACAAGCGCGTCGTGTGGCTCGGTGCCCCCGTGGCACTGCGCGACGGTTGCGACCAACGCGTCGCTCCGGCCACGCCCGCCGCCTATGCCAATGCGCTCTACGCGCTCTTGCGCGAACTCGATCGCGGCGGTTACGACGCCATCTGGGTGGAAACCCTAGCCGACACGCCCGCCTGGGCTGCGGTCAACGATCGCCTGCGTCGCGCGGCCGCCGCGTTCACCGCGTAGTTCGAGTCGGACCTCTAATTCTTACGGGCCGCGCGTTCGCCGTGCGCCCGGCAACCTCGCTACACTTGGGCGTTGTGTCGTTCCGCGTGCTTCAAACGCGCACGGCGAGGTTACGCACCGCGGCACCACAAACCATAAAAATTCCACACGGAGACAGACATCATGAAGTTGCGTCAATGGATGGGCGTCGTCGCATCGGCGACCCTGGCCTTGAGCCTGGCCGCTTGCGGCGGTGGTGAAAGCGATCAGAGCGGCAACCCCAACGTCGCCAAGGTGCAGCGCATGGTGGTGTTCGGTGACAGCCTGAGCGACGCTGGTACCTACACCCCGGCAGCGGCTGCCGTGGGCGGCGGCAAGTTCACCACCAACCCCGGCCCGGTCTGGGCGGAAACGGTGGCGGCGCAACTCGGTGTGGCGCTCACACCGGCCGTGATGGGTTATGCCAACTCGGTGCAGAGCTGCCCGAAACCCGGTTGCTTCGACTACGCGCAAGGCGGTTCGCGCGTGACCGACCCGAACGGTATCGGTCACAACGGTGGCGCCGGGGCGCTCACGTACCCGGTCAAGCAGCAGCTCGCCAACTTCTACGCGGCCAGCAACAACACGTTCAATGGCAACAACGATGTGGTGTTCGTCTTTGGCGGCAACAACGACATCTTCTACTGGGCTGCCGCCGTGGCGACACCCAATTCGGGAGTGACGCCCGCCATCGCCACCGCACAGGTGCAGCAGGCCGCGACTGAACTGGTCGGTTACGTCAAGGACATGATCAGCAAGAACGCGACGCAGCTCTACGTGTTCAACCTGCCCGACAGCAGCCTGACGCCGCAGGGCGTGGCGGGCGGCGCGACCGGCCAGGCATTGCTGCATGCGCTGGTGGGCGCGTTCAACGCCACACTGCAAGCTGGCTTGGCAGGTACCAGCGCGCGCGTGATCGACTTCAACTCGCAGTTGACTGCCGTGATCCAGAATGGCGCGACGTTCGGGTTCAGCAATACCAGCGTGCCGGCGTGTGATGCCACCAAGATCAACGCGCTCGTGCCGGGCGCGGGCGGCAGCTCGCTGTTCTGCTCGGCCAACACGTTGGTGGCCACGGGCGCCGATACCTCCTACCTGTTTGCCGACGGCGTGCATCCCACCACGGGCGGCCATCGCCTGATTGCAAGCAATGTGCTGCAGCGCCTGCTTGCAGACAATCTGGTGCATTAACGCTGCGCATCGCGCTTGGCAAAACGCCCGCTTTACGCGGGCGTTTTTGTTTGCAGCGATGGTCGCGTTACTTTGCATCGGCCGTCGGCAAAGTCACCGCCAGGCGGGCTAGCGTGGCCTTGAGCACATCGTTTTGCGGCGAGATGGCGAGCCCCTGCTTGAAGCAATCCTGCGCTTCGTCTGCACGACCCAGCTTCCACAGCACTTCGCCCTTGTGCGCGAGGCCTTCAGCGCGTGCTTCGCGTACCGCCTCATCGCTCGCTTCGTAGTCGGCGCCCGGTTGTGCGAAGACGGCGATGGAGCGGTCGAACCACGTCAGCGCTTCGTCGTTGCGGCCGAGCCGGTAGAGCGCCCAGCCTTTGCTGTCGAGGGCGAATGGGTCGTTCGGGTGCTTGGCCAGATAGGCCTCGATCATCGACAGGCCGCGTTCCACGCGCACGCCAGCATCGACGAGTTCATAGCCGTAGCTGTTGAGGCGATCTTCCGGCACCGGTTGCAGATCGAGGGCGAGGTCGATGCGCGCGTCGTCGCGTTCGGCAATCGCCAGCGACATCAGCTTGCGCGCGATGCGGCTCTGTAAGTCTTCGCTGAGTGTGGCCGCGTTGGCGGAGAGCGTGCCGAGGTACTGCGTGTAGAGATCGGGTGCGCCGGGCGTGTTGCCGCTGTCGGCGATCGCGCGGGCTTCGCCTGCACACCATGCGTCGTCGGCCCGCGTGAAGGTCACGGTGTTTTCAAGCTGCACGGTGCGCGACTCGCGTGATTGCACGTAGGCGGTATACCCGCCGGCGTTGGAGCGCCCGCAGAACAGGTATTCGCCCACCACATCGACCAAATAGGGGTGGCCCTCGATCGGCGTGCCGCCGAGGGAATCGACCAAGCGGAACGATTCGCCAAGCTCACCATGGCCGACCACCGGATTGAGCACCCAGCGAGCCGCTGCATAACGCTTCGGCAGCCGGACCTTGGCGGTGCGCCCGGCGCTGTCAGTGGTGCCGAAGATCACGCTGTTGGTTTCGCCCTCGCGCGGCGGCTTCCCGGCGATGGTGTGGTCGGGCAGGAACAGGCGGTAGCGCGCGTTGGGCATCGGGCGCCCGGTCGCCGGGTCGACGAGCACGAACTGGTGGACCTGCGCGCCGCGCCCGAGCGTGGCATTCGGGGCGACCCAATCGCGCGCAGTGGCTGGGAAGGCGGCGCAAAAAAATGCCGCGCCAAGCAGCGCGGCCGATAGACGGGAAAGCATGTTGTTGGGTGGGGGCTGGCGGAAAAACCGGATGGCCCCATCATAGCCAAGCTGCCTTGCCCGGATGTTAAGAGTGCTTCATATGGCAGCGCCGGCGAGTTGTTGTACGGCAAACGCGTAGACCGCGTCGATGTCGTTCAAATCCAGCACGGCCACGCCTTCCGGTGCCTGCACGGCATCGGGGGTATCGGTCGCGACGGCCACCACGCCGCCAATCTCTGGCCACAGCGGCGGGCGGCCCAGCGAAGGGCGGAACACTTCGATTTTTGGGAAGGTGCTGCGCTTGTAGCCTTCAACGATGACGAGGTCGGTGGCGGGAGAAAGCAGCGCCAGCACGTCGTCGAGTTCAGGTTCCACGGCGTTGGCGTATTCGCGCATCAGCACGAGGCGTTCACCGCCCACGAGCACGACTTCGGCGCTGCCGGCTTCGCGCATGCGGTGCGAATCCTTGCCGGGCGAATCGAGATCGAAGCCGTGATGCGTGTGCTTGATGGCCGCAACGCGGCGCCCATCGCGCACGAAGCGGGCGATGAGCTGTTCGACGAGCGTGGTCTTGCCGCTGCCCGACGTGCCGGTGATGCCCAGCAGGGCCTTGCGGGAACTCATCGCTGTGCGCCCTGGTAGATCCATTGCAGCAGCGCATCGTGTGCGGCCTGGCCGGCGCTGGCGTTTGGGTGGTTGATCATGCTGACCACCACGAAGCGCTGGCCGCCTTCGCCTTCCACATACCCCGCGATGGCGCGCACGTCGTTGAGCGTGCCGGTCTTGATCTCGGCGTTGCCCGCCACCCCGGCACGTGTCAGGCGGTTGCGCATGGTGCCGTCCACGCCGACAACGGGCAGCGCATCGCGCAGCACGCCGCCGTTCGGGTTGGCGTCAGCCTGCTGCAGCAGGCGCCCCATGTTGCGTGCGCTGATGCGCTCCACACGCGACAGGCCGGAACCGTTTTCCAGCACCAGCTCCGGCATCGTCAGGTTCTGTTTGGCGAGCCAGCGGTTGATGACCTCGGTGGATTGCCGCACCGATGCCGGCTTGCGGCCGATTTCCGCGCCGATGGTCAGGAAGAGCTGCCGCGCCATCACGTTGTTCGAATACTTGTCGATGTCGTGCACGACTTCCGACAACGGCGGGCCGTAGTGCGTGGCCAGCAGAACGGCCTGGCGCGGCACCTTGCCTTCGCGCAAGCCCGGCGTGAAACGCGTCGTACCACCGGCCTGCTGCCACAGTGCGAGGAAGCCGCCCCAGATGAAGTCGGCATGCGTGAGCGCGGCGATATTGAAGACGCGTTCCCCGCACGCGGCGGCGTAGCGGCCGTCGAAGCTGGCGAGTACATGCCCGTCGGTTTGCGTGGAGATGTTCGCGCCGGAGCTTGTCTTCCAGTCGCCGCAGCCGCCGCGCGTGGTACGCAACTGGTTGTCGATCTGCAACTGCGCGAGCGGCGGAGAGACATCGATGTTGACCGCGCCATTGCCGGCATCCGGCGACAGCGTGAACGTCAGTGTCTTGAAGGAATACAGCAGCGCGTCGGGCGCGACGTTGTAGGCACGCGCGCTGTCGCCGTCCAGCGGCGGCGCTTCTGAGAGGCCGCTTTCGAAATAGGTGCGATCCAGCACGATGTTGCCCGCCAGTTCGTCCACGCCGGCGCGGCGCACGTCGCTCACCAGCTTGACGAGTTCTTCTGGAATCAGCTTCGGATCGCCCTGGCCACGCAGGTACAGGTTGCCGTTGAGCGTGCCGTTGACGGGAGCGCTGTCGGCATAGGCCGTGGTCTTCCAGCGAAAGTCCGGGCCGAGCAGGTCCAGCCCCGCGAAGGTGGTCAGCAGCTTCATGGTCGACGCCGGGTTCATTCCAGCGTCGGCATTCCATTGCAGGATGGGCGTGGCGGTGCCGGTGCGGATCACGAACACGCTCACCGCATCCAGCGGGATATGCGCGCGCGCAAAGGCCAGCGCCACGTTGGCAGGCAGCCCGGCAGGGTTGTGCGCCGCCTGGCGTGCCTGCGCGGCGCTGGCGCGCGGCGCCGCGTTGGCCTTGGCTTTCTTGGCATGCGCCAGCGGCGAGGCCGCAATGGCGAGGAGCACCGCGCAGGCAAGCGCGCTGCGCGGCAGGTTGAGCAAACGGGTCGGGCGAATTCGGGCCATCGGCGGGGGGCAGAGTGGGGCGCACACACGTGCGCCAAGTGCAGACGCAGGCATGTTAACGCAGCGGCCCCGCACTTCGGCCGACAAGCAATGGGGCGTTCACCGCCCAATTCTTTCGGAGTCGCCTCTGTGTGACGGTTCAGTCATGGGCGCCGACGCGTTTGCGCATGTCGGCGGTCACCGACTGGCGTGTGCCGGCATAGTCCGCCCAGGGGTCGCCCTTGAGCTTGGCCAACCGATCCGGCAGCGTGCGCAGCGTCCACTGGGCAGACGACTGCAGCCCTTCGAGTTCGTCATGGCGGATCGGCACCGACACCGGCAACCCCGTCCGCGCGCGCACCGAATAGGCGGCTACCGTGCTCGCGCCGCGGTTGTTGCGCAGGTAGTCGATGAAGATCTTTCCCACGCGGTTCTGCGGCCCCATCTTGGCGACAAAGCGGTCGGGGAAGGTCGCAGCCATGTGCTGCACCACGGCTTGCGCGAACGTCTTGAGCGTGTCCCAACCGGAAGACTCGCGGCGCGTGAGTGGCACCACCACATGCATGCCGTGGCCGCCGCTGGTTTTCAGGAAGGCTTTCAGGCCAAGTTCATCCAGCATGGCCAGCATGAGTTGCGTGGCTTCGATCACGCGCGCGAAAGGAAGCGCCGGGTCCGGGTCGATGTCGAAGACGATGCGGTCGGGCTGTTCGATGCGGTCGGCCAGCGCATTCCACGTGTGGAATTCCACCGTGCCCATCTGCACTGCGCCGACCAGCGCTTCGGCCGAGTTGATGGCCAGCAGCGACGGATGGCCCGGGTCGAGCGATGGGTCCAGCTGCGTGATGCCCTGCAGCTTGAGCGCCGCGGAATGTTTTTGAAAGAAGCGCTCGCCGTCGATGCCATCGGGCGCCCGCACCAGCGACGTCGGCCGGTTGTGCAGATGCGGCAGCATCCACTCGGCCACGCTCGCGTAATAGCGTGCGAGGTCGGCCTTGGTGGTGCCGCTGGCTTTCTCGATCACGCGATCCGGATGCGTGACGTCCACATCGGCGATGCGTTCGGCACCGGGGCGCACCTTGCGTTCGGCAGCATTCACGGCGCGGGTCTCCTTGCGTGCAGCGGCGCTGGGCGGCTTGGCTTGTTCACGCACGATGTTGCGCGCAGGTTTGTCGTCGCGCAAACCTTGGAAGACGGCTTGCCGCACGATGCCTTCGCGCGTCCATTCGGCAAAGGCGATTTCGGCCACGCGCTCTGGCTTGACCCATTGCACGTCGCGCGCGTCGCTGCCGGTGGGCGGGTTCGCAAAGGGCGGCGTGTCGACGGTCAGACCCGTCAGTTCGTGATGCAACGCGTGCAAGCTCGTCTCATTGAAGCCGGTGCCGACGCGCCCCGCATAGCGCAGCTTGCCCGCGTCGTCATAGACGCCGAGCAACAACGCGCCGAAGCCGCTGCGGCTGCCCTTGGGCGCGCTGTAACCGCCGATCACGAATTCCTGCCGCTGCCCACATTTGAGCTTGATCCATGCGGGGCTTCGGCCGGCGCGGTACGGCGCATCGGCGCGCTTGCCTATCACGCCTTCGAGCGACATGCTGCATGCGGAAGACAACAGGTCTTCGGGTGCCGCGTTGAACGTGCCCGAGAACAGCACCGCTTCCCGGTCGAGATCGCCCGGAGCTGCCTCGAGAATGCGTTGCAGCAGCGCGCGCCGCTCGCGCAACGGCACGCCGCGCAAATCCATGCCGTTGCAGAACGGAATGTCGAACAGGTAGTAGGCAATGTGTTCGGCATGCGCGGTTTCGAAGGCGTTCTGCAGTGCCTGGAAGTCGGGTACGCCGCGCTCGCCCATCACCACAACTTCGCCGTCGAGCCACGCCTCACGTAGGCCCAGCGCCTGCAGCGTGCGTGCCTGACGGGGCAGCTTCGCCGTCCAGTCGCGGCCGTTGCGGCTGAACAGGCGCACGGTGTTGCCGTCGATGCGCGCGAGGATGCGGTAGCCGTCGAACTTCACTTCGTAATCCCACTCGCCGTGTGTGGGGGGCCCGTCGACTAGCGTGGCGAGTTGGGGCTCCAGCGTCCTGGGCAACGTGGCGGGCACGGCGCCGGCGGGCGGTTGGACTTGCGCCGGTTCCGAGCGCTCCGTCTTGCCATCATCGGCCTTGGCCTTTCCTTTGGCCTTGGGTTTCGCGCCGACGTTCTCTCCGGTGATCACGCTTGCGGGCAAGGCCTGCGTCACGTCGTAGTCGCTGGATGGCCGAACCTGATCGTCGCGCTCCTTGATCAGCAGCCACTGTTCTTTCGGTTGCCGCCCGGTGCCGTGCAAATGCGTGCGCACCAGCGCCCACGCGCCGTGCAGTTTCTCGCCGTCGAGATCGAACTTGAGCTTGCCGTCTCGGTACGCCTTGCGCGGATCGCCATGCGGGTGCCACGTACCGCGGTCCCACACGATCACATCGCCACCGCCGTATTGGCCTTCGGGGATGTGGCCTTCGAAATCGGCGTAGTCCAGCGGGTGGTCTTCAACATGCACGGCGAGGCGCTTGTCGGCCGGGTCCAGGCTCGGGCCCTTGGGAACGGCCCAACTCTTGAGCGTGCCGTCAAGCTCCAGCCGGAAGTCGTAATGCAGCCGCGTCGCGTCGTGCTTCTGGATCACGAAGTGCAGGGCGTCGTTGTCACGCCGCTCATCGGCTTTGCGGCGCGCGCCGGCAGGTTCCTGGGTCTGCGTGAAATCGCGCTTGCGGCGGTAGTCGGCGAGATGGCGTGGCATGGCGTCGGCTCCGTCGTGTTATGCGCGCTTGCGTGTGGCGGTCTTGCGCGCCGTCTTGGCGGCGGCCTTGCGCGGTGCACGCTTGCGCGGAGCAGGTTCGTCTTCCGCATCGTCGTCGTTAGACGCCCCTTTGCCCTTGCCGCGCTTGGCAAGGCTCTGCCGCAGCAGGTCGGTCAGGTCGATCACGTTGCCGGAGCGCGGTGCGGCGGTTTCGGCTTCCATCGGCTCGACCGACTCCGTGCGGCCTTCGCGCACCTTGCGATCGACCAGCGTGAGAATGTCGTCGCGGAAGGTGTCGTGATACTCGGCAGGGTCCCAGGTGCCGCTCATGTCGTCGATCAGCTTTTCGGCCATGTCGATTTCTTTGGCCGTGAGCTTGGCGGCCTTCGTGCCTTCTTCCGGCAAGTCGAGTTCGGACCAGTCGCGCACTTCGTTGGACCAGCGCAGCGTATGCAGCACGAGCACCGGCCCCATCGGGATCAGCGCGGCCAGATGCTGCTTGGTGTGCAGCACGACGTTGGCGACACCAATTTTCTGTGAGCGCGTCAACGCCTCGCGCAGCAGCGCGTAGACCTTTTCCCCGCGCCGGTCGGGCGCAAGAAAGTACGGCGTATCGAGATAGAGAAACGGAATCTCCGCGGCATCCACGAAGGTCAGCAAATCGACCGTCTGCGTCGAGACCGGGTTGGCGGCGCGGATGTCCTCGTCGGTCAGGATCACGTAGCGGTCTTTCTCGTAGGCATAGCCGCGCACGATCTGCTCGCGCGGCACTTCTTTGCCGGTGGTCTTGTTGATGCGCTTGTAGCCGACGCGGTCCATGGTGCGACGGTCGAGCCAGTCGAAGTCGAGGTCGTCGCTGCGGGTGGCCGGATACAGCGCAACGGGAATATGGACGAGGCCGAAACTCACGGCGCCCTTCCAGATCACGCGGGGCATGGCAGGTCTCCCGATGCGGTGGATTCGAGCGTGGTGACGCAAGCCGCATACCTGCGTGGCGCGGGGCGGCGTCATACGTTCATCAGCCGGGCGCGGTAGCATGGTGCCTTTGCGGCGCGACCCGCTTGCGCTGCGCGTTTTTCCCAGCTGTCCTTCATGTCTTCCGAATACGTCCAATCTGCCGGCGCGCTGCGGCCCCGCCGGCTTCCCCTGTCGGCCCGCGCGGCGACGATGGCTCTCTTTTTCGCCAACGGTGCAACGTTTGCGACGTGGGGCATTCACATTCCGACGGTGAAGGCGCGCTTCGGGCTGTCCGAGGCGTCGCTGTCGTTGGCGATGTTCATGGTGGCCGCCGGTGCCATCGTCGCGATGAAGTTTGCGGGCCAGTGGGCGGCGCGCGTCGGCACGCGGCGCGCAAGCGTGCAGGCCGGCGTGGCATTTGGTGTCATGACGGCTCTCATCATGCTGATGCCGAGCTACCCGGCACTGCTGGCCGTGCTGCTGCTGTTCGGCATCACGAACGCCGGTTTCGATGTCGCCATGAATGCGCAAGCGGCCACGGTCGAGGCCAATCATCACAAGCCGATCATTTCCTCGCTGCACGGCATGTTCAGCCTGGGCGGCATGGTGGGGGCGGCGGTGGGCGGCGTGCTGCTGGAACTGGGCGTGCCGCCGGCCGTGCATTGCGGCGGCATGGCGCTCGTCACCATGGCGACGGCGCTGTGTGCCGGCCCGTTCATGCTGCCCGACCACGTGCATGCTGAAGGCGAATCCGCACATCCGACCACGGGTCGTACGCTGTTTCTGCTCGGCGTGCTGGCCTTCCTGGGGCTGGTCGGCGAAGGCGCGATGTACGACTGGACGACCGTGTACATGCGCGAGATCGCGCAATCGCCCGAGGCCGTTGCCAGTGCCGGATACGCAGCGTTTTCGGGCGGGATGGCGCTGGCGCGTTTTGGGGGCGATTTCGCACGCGGGCGCTGGGGCAACATGCGCGTGCTCGGCGCCAGTGGCGTGCTGGCAACGGGCGGGATCCTGCTTGCGCTGTTGTGGCCCGCACCGATGGCTGTCCTGACAGGCTTTGCGCTGATGGGTGTGGGCGCCGCCAACATGGTGCCGATCTTCTTCATCACCGCGTCGCGCCTGCCTGGCGTGCCGGCGGCCGAAGGCATTGCCGCCGTGGCGCGCTTTGCCTACGTGGGCTTGCTGATCGGCCCGGTCATCATCGGGTTGATCGCGCACCGCTCCGACCTGCGCTGGGGGCTCTCCGTGGTGGCGCTCACCATGGCGTTGATTGCGGCGATGGGCCCGCGTGCGATCCGCGTGCCGGAACGCCACTGATCCGCCTGCGCTTCAGCACGCAAATTGCCCAAAAAATATGCAGTTTCTGTGCGTTGACTTTCCTGTGCGCTTGCCATAGCGTACGACGAGGAGAGGGGGTTTCCCGGCGCCGTCGCCAACATGCCAGTGCGCATGACACCGGGATGCGTTCAAAACGAGGCTGTGCTGTCAGCCAGCCCAAACGACCCATAGGAAAGGAGCTTCAGATGCCGTACAAACGTCTTACCCTCGTGGCAGCGGTCGCTGCCGTAGCAGCCATCGGCACCGTAGCCCACGCGCAGACTGACCAGAAGAAGTTCGACCCCTATAGCCAAGGCGCAAAGGTCGGCGACAAGTTTGACCCGTACCAACAAGGCGCGAAGGCCGGCGACAAGTTCGACCCGTATTCGCAAGGCGCCAACAAGAACGACAGCACCGCCAGCGCGCTCAACCCCGGCGCCCAGCCGGCCAATGTCGAGAAGGGCAAGTACGACACATACACCCAGGGCGCCAAGGCCGGTGAAAAGTTCGATCCGTATAGCCAGGGCGCCAAGGCGGGCGGCAAGTTTGACCCGTACAGCGAAGGCGCCAACAAGAAGGACGCGCCCAAGCAGTAAGCCCGTGCCGAGCGGGTTCATGAAGACGCTGATGCATCGCCCGATGCATCGGCGTTTTTCTTTGTGGAACGCCGCCGCAGCCGTGGCGGCGTTTGCGTTGGCGCTACCCGCGCATGCGGCGGGGCTGTGCTCCGCGCCGTGGGTGCACGACGGCAGCCGCGTGCGCCTGGACGGCAACGGCAAGACGCCGATGATCGTCGAGTTCACGCTGCACGACGTCAATCGCGACATGCAGGACGGCTGCGAGATCGGCCTGCACATCTACGCCAAATCCGGCCTGGTGGCACTCGGCGGCCGGCCCATCGAAACGGTCCAGGAGCACCAGCTGCTTGTGGACGAAGCCGGCGTGGTCACGCGCATCGTCAGCATCAACGGTCGCGTATTTGCGCAAAGCGAGCATGCCGATCTGATTGGCACTGTGAGTACAGCCATTTCCGGCATGTTCCTGTACGGCGCCGGCCTGGCGCCCGAAGCCGAGATGCTGCCTGGCGACACGTACGAGTCCAGCTTCGATTTCGATGTGGTGTCGCCGCGGCTGGGGATCTCCGTGGGGCGCATGCGGGCCGAGCGCGCCAAGGTGGAGGTGTCGGAGCGCGAGGTCGGGCCATCGCAGCCGATGAACACGGTGGTGGGTGAGCTGCAGTGCCGGCCGATCCGCTACACGCGCACGGCCCGCCTCGGTGTGCTGCGGCTGGGCAATGAAACGCTCGAGCCCGATTCCACCGTTGCGCACATCACCGATTGGTATTGCCCCGAGGCAGCCGTCGTGATGCGCCAGGAGGTCGAGCAGCACGGCCAGACACAGGTGATCGACGTGGTCGAACTCAAGCGCTGAACGTGCTTTGCGCCGCGTCGAAGTCTTCGGTGCTGCCATCAAACCGGTACACGCGTGCCACGTTGAACGGCGCTCCCGGCGCAGCCTGCGAGAACAACGCAATGTGGTCGACGGGCATGGCGGCTGGCAGGGCCACGGGCGTGGCTTCCAGCGCGCGATAGCAGGCAAGCTGCTCGGCAGAGTCAAGCCGTCCCGTCAGCGTGATGTGAAACGTGAATGTGCCAAACACATACGGATAGCCCCAGCGCTGCAGATGACGCTCCTGCGCATCCGACAGCCCGGCGCGACGGCGCCGCGCGAGTTCAGCGGGCGGTGGCGGTGCGCGGAAGCCGTCGAATTCGCTGACGCACGCGTCGGCGAGCCGGTGAAGCGTGTCGCGGGCAGGATCGCCATGACGCAGCCTCCACGCCACGAAGCCGCGCAGCGTCTGCAGGGCCGGTTCGATCGTGAAGGCGTGCTGCTGCTGTGCGAAGCGGCGTAGCGCGGTGTCCAGTTCCTCGACCGTGCGATCGCTTGCCAGGCGGAACGGCGGTTTGAACGTGGCGTGCAGGCCGTACTGGCGTGGCGCTTCCGTCCAGCGGTCGAGCGTGGCAAGGTCGACGCCGGCTTCGCGGACAAACACCTCGCGTTGACTTGCGGAGACTGCGGCGCCGGTACGCGCGCAGCGGCCGAGCCAGCGTGTGCCCAGCCCGTACCAGGGCTCGGGCGGCAGCAGGTACAGAGCGTATCGCCACGCAGTCGGTATCGGCCGCGACAGGGAGGCCCGCACCGGCTCCATGGCGTTGTTCAGCCGATCAGAGGCAGCTGGGCCGCGGCATGGCGCAGCCGCCCGCCGACCACGGCGGCCACCACGCGCGGCAGGCCTGGGCGGCGGTCATCCACCACGATGGCGTCAGCGCGCAGGCCGGTTGCCAGCGTGCCGCGATCCGTCAGCCCTGCGGCTTCAGCGGGGTTGGCGGCCACCAGCGCCCACGCCTTGTCCAGCGGCACCACGCCGCGCTCGGCCAGCTTGAATGGCGCGGCCAGCAGCGCCGGGTAGTAATAGTCGGATGCCAGCACGGTGCCCAGGCCGGCCGCCACCATGGCCGCCGCATTCGGCGCGCCGTTGTGACTGCCGCCGCGCACCACGTTGGGCGCCCCGAAGACGATATGCCCCCCATGAGCGCGCGCCGCCCGCGCAACATCCTCGGTCAACGGAAATTCGGTGACGGTGCAGCCGTGCGCGTGAAAGGTGTTGCGCGTGGCAATGTCGGGTTCATCGTGTGAAGCCATGCGAATGCCGCGTTGCTGCGCCGCCCGCGCGAGCGTGCCGGTCACTTCGCCGAGCCGCGTGGCATTGACTGCGGCGGCATGCAGACGTGCGAGGAACGTGTCGATGTCGCACTCGGCGCGATCGGCGTATTGTGCGAGCTTGCGCGCGTCGCCCAGCTTGTCGCGCATCCCCGGCAGGTGATCGTTGAACGACAGAAGGTGCACGCGGCCGGCATCCATCCAGGCCAGCGCATCGGCAACGCCGTCGGCGTGATGCAACTCGAAGCGCAGGTGCATCAGGTGCTGCGCGCCCAGGTGCGGCCGCATCGCATCAAGGGTATCGAGCATGCGCTGCGCATAGGTGCGCCCGCGCAGGCCGCCTTCCCACGAATACGTCACGCCGTGGAATTCGGTGGTGATGCCGCTGGCAAGCAATTGGCCGTCAACGTCAGCGAGGGCGGTCTCGTACGGAAAGGCCACGCCGGGGCGCGGCATGACGGCGCGTTCGAAGGCATCGCCGTGCAGGTCGACGATGCCGGGCAGGACCAGCAGGTCGCCGCAGTCCATCATCCCGCGCGTCGGCTGGGCATCACACGCGGCGATCTGCCCATCGCGAAAGTGCACGGCGGCTTCCACCAGCCCGCCGGGCAGGAGGGTACGCCGCGAAATCAGGCCGGCTACGTGGCCGACGGAAGACGAAAACGATTGCATAAGGCCCAGGTGCGAACAGTTGCGCAGGAACGTCGTGCGGGCATTGTGCCGCAACTGACGTGCCGCTTGACCGCACATCGGCCATTTGCCCCACCCTGAAGTAGGGAGAGGCAGTCAAACGCCTTAACTTTCCCGACACGATGGTCGATATCGTGAAAAACAACCCAGATATGGACGCCACCTCTGCTGGGCGGCCTGACCGTCCCGAACCGGATGTAATCGACCAGGACAGCCCCAGGCCGCTGCCGCTCGCTGACGACCGCTACGAGGCGCTCGTCCGGCAAATGCCGGATGCGCTGTACATCGTGGCGGACGACATCATCGTTTTCGTCAACGAGGCGGGCGTGCGGCTGTTTGGCGCCCAGACGGCGCGCGACATCGTCGGTCACGAGCTGGACGAGTTCGTGCACGACAACTCGCTGCACCTCGCCCGCCAGCGCCGCGAGTGGATGGTCACGCACGGTGCGGGCTTGCCGCCCGTCGAGCAGACGTTGCTGCGCTGCGATGGCACGCCCGTGGAAGTCGAAGTGCTCTCAGCGCCGGTGCAGCTCGGCTGGCGCACCGCCATCCAGGTCGTGGCGCGCGACATCACGCAGCGCAAGCAGGCCGAACAGGCCCTGCGCGAATCTGAAGCCAATTACCGGGCGCTGGCCGCTGAAACCGCACGCGCCAAGGAATTGCTGCGCTGCGAAAAGACCGTGCTCGAACTCAGCTCGCGCAACGTGCCACTGCCTGACCTGCTGGCCGAAGTCTGCCGGCTCGTCGAAGCACTGCTCGACGATGGCGCCATGTGCTCGGTCCTGCTGAGCAGCGACGGCGAGCACATCACGCAGGCCGTGGCGCCGTCGCTGCCGTTCATCCTCTCGCAGTTGCTGGTGGGAATAGCGATCGGCCCTGCGGTCGGTTCGTGCGGCACGGCCATGTTCCTGAACAAGACCGTGGTGGTGGAAGACATCGACGCCGACCCGCTCTGGGACGGCTACCGCGACATCGTCGCGCCGCTGGGCCTGCGCGCGTGCTGGTCAACGCCCATCCGCGGTGACAACGCGCAGATGATCGGCGCGATGGGCATCTACTACGACACGCCGCGTGCGCCCACCCGCGACGCCATGGGATTGCTGGACGGCATTACCGACATCATCGGCGTGGCGGTGCAGAAGGCCCATATCGCGCGCGATCTGCAGGAAAGCGAAGAACGCTACCGCCTGGCCGTCGACAACCTGACCGAAGGCATCGTCGTGCAGGCAGCCGACGGCACCATCCTCGCGTGCAACCCGAGCGCGCGGCGCATTCTGCGGGCGGGCAACGTGTCGCCGGTCGGCACCAGCCACCTGGCGTTGATGCGCCGCTCGCTGCGCGAAGACGGCAGCGAGATCCCGCTCAATGAGCGCCCCACGCGCGTGGTGCTGGCCACCGGCCGGCCCTTGCTCGGCTTGACCGTCGGCCTGGAACTGGTGAACGGCGATGTGGTGTGGGTGCACGAAAACGTGCTGCCCATCGTGCGCCCCGGGGACGATGCCCCCTCGGCGGTGCTGATCTCGTTCAACGACATCGGGCCGGCACGCGCGGCGCAGCAGCAGCTCACGTTCCTCGCGCAGCGCGATGCGCTCACCGGTTTGTACAACCGCGCGTATTTCTCGCAGCGGATGCAGGCCGTGATGGAGCAGGCCGCCAGCCAGCCCAACGAGGCGCGCCAGGTTGCGGTGCTGTTTCTCGATCTGGATGGCTTCAAGAAGGTGAACGACACGGCCGGGCACGAAGCCGGCGACCACCTGCTGCGCATCGTGGCGCAACGCCTGTCGGCCTGTGTGCGGCAGAGCGATACGCTGGCGCGCCTGGGCGGCGACGAGTTCGTCGTGCTGCTCGACAACGTCCGCTCGCTGGGCGAGGCGGAGCGCCTGGCCAAGCGCATCGTCCATTCCATCGCGCAACCGTTTTCAACGAGCGGCACGGAGTACTACCTGGGCGCGTCCATCGGCATCGCGGTGTACCCCGAGCATGGCAACGATGCCGCCACGCTGCTGCGCTGTGCGGATGCCGCCATGTACAACGCCAAGCAGAACGGCCGCAACCAGCATCGCGTGTACACGGCGCGCCTGTCGCAGCGCGCGCAGCGGCGCTTCCAGCTGGAATACCACCTGCGCCGTGCCCTGGCGGCGGGCGAGCTGTCGTTGCGCTTCCAGCCGATCGTCGATGCCACATCGATGGACATCGTCGGCGCTGAAGTGCTGCTGCGCTGGCACAGCACGGAACTGGGCGAAGTGTCGCCCGCCGAGTTCATCCCCGTGGCCGAAGACGCCGGGCTCATCGGCGACATCGGCGAATGGGTGCTGGCGCAGGCGTGCCATCAGGCCGCGCATTGGCGTGCCACGTGCATGCCCGAGTTCTTTGTCGCCGTGAACCTGTCGCCGCGCCAGTTTGGCGAAGGCCTGGTGCCGACCATCTCGCGCTGCCTGACCGAGGCCGGCTTGCCCGCCTGCGCGCTGGAGATGGAGATCACCGAAGGCTTGCTCATGCGCGACACCGCCGCCGTGATGCCGATGCTCGACGCGCTCACGGCGCTGGGCATTCGCATCTCGATCGATGATTTCGGCACGGGCTATTCGTCGCTGTCGTATCTGCAGCGCTTCCCGATCGACAACCTGAAAGTGGATCGCTCGTTCGTCTCGGGCATTCCGCGCCATCGCGATTCGGTGGTGATCTCGCGCGCCGTGGTCGCGATGGCCGCGTCGCTGGACATGACCGTCACGGCGGAAGGTGTCGAGACGCTGGAGCAGGCCGAGTTCCTGCAAGCCGCCGGGTGCGACAAGTTGCAGGGTTTCCTGTTTGGCCCCCCCATGACGGCTGGCGCCTACGAGGCACGGCTGCGCCGCGACCGTTCCGCGCAGGCGTAGTGCTGCGCAAGGCGCATGTAATGCCCGCGTAAGCCGGTGCGCGTAGCGTCGCTCAAGCGCGCACCGCCCGCGCCGATATTCCCCGTAGAGGGTTTGCTTTGCCATCGGCGCGAGCACACAAACAACAACGACATCTGGAGACAACCGCACGTGAAGCCGTTCACCTGGGCCCGCGGCCCGAAAGCCTCTCCCGACCTTGTCGCCCGCATTGCCGAAGAGGCCGGCCGCGTCGGCATGGGCATCTGCGAGGTCTCCGGCAACGTCGAAGACGTGGCCGTGCGCCTGCGCCGGCAGGCCGACGTGTTCGACCAGTTGCGCAACGCAGCCGACGTGACGATGCGCGGCAACCACGACATCGCCGTGGCGGCGCGGCATGCGCGCGAAGTCGCATCGCACGCCAGCGAAGAAGTGAGCGGCTCACGCGCAACGGTCGATGCATCGCTGCGCGACATTCGCGAACTGGCCGTTGGCGTGGCGAGCATGGAGCAGCAGATTGCTGCACTGCGTGAAGCGCTGATCCAGGTGGCGCAGGCGTCCGAGCAGATTTCGCAGATTGCCAAGCAGACCAATCTGCTGGCGATCAACGCGGCCATTGAAGCCGCACGCGCCGGGGAATCGGGCCGCAGCTTTGCCGTCGTTGCAGGCGCGGTGAAGCAGCTCGCCGGGCAGACCGCCGAAGCGACGCAGCGGATCGAAACCACCCTGGCCGATTTGTCCGGCCAGACCGACAAGCTGATCGGCGACAGCAGCGCCAACGTGGCGCGCGCGCAGCGCGTGGATGCCGGCACGCAGGCGATTGGTGCGGTGATCGGCGTAGCGGGCGAAGCCATCGCGCGCTTCGATGTCGAGGCGACGAGCATTGCAGAATCCACCGCCGCCATTGAAGGCGAATGCGCGTCGCTCGCGCGTGAGGTGGATGCCATGGCCGAGGGCGTGAAGCAATCGAGCCACAACATCGACAACGCCCAGCGGCAGCTATCGGGCTTGCTGGGCGCGTCGGAAACGTTGATCCGCTTGACGGCTTCAACCGGTGTGCAGAGTGCCGATACGCCGTTCATCGAAGCGGTGCAAGCGGCGGCCGGCAAGATCAGCGCGCTGTTTGAATCGGCGCTGGCGCGCGGCGATATCAGCGAGGGCGATCTGTTCGACCGCACCTATGCGCCGGTCCCGAATACCGATCCGCCGCAGCACATGACGCGGTTTACGGCGTTCACGGATCGCGTGTTGCCTCCGGTGCAGGAGCCTTTGCTCCAGCTGGATCCGCGCGTGGTGTTCTGTGCGGCGGTCGATACCAATGGCTATCTGCCGACACACAACCTGAAGTTCTCGCAGCCGCAGGGCAGTGATCCTGCCTGGAACGCGGCCAACAGCCGGAACCGCCGGCTCTTTACCGACCGCACGGGGCTGGGGGCGGCGCGCAATACCGAGGCATTCTTGTTGCAGACGTATCGTCGCGATATGGGGAACGGGACGTTTGTGATGATGAAGGATGTGTCGGCGCCGATTTACGTCAAGGGCCGGCACTGGGGCGGCGTGCGGATGGGGTACAAGGTGGCCGGTTAAGGTCCGTAACGCCGGGGGTGGGGTTCCGAACTTCTTTAATGGGGTTCGGAACGGCATTGCTGAGGTTCGGAACTCCATCCGTGTTGTTCAGAACGGCATTTGCTGGGTCGGACCTTGGCGCTCTTGGCGTTTGGAACGTCTTGAATGGGGTTTGGGACTGCTTTGGGCGGGTTCGGAACCTCATTGGTGGGGTTCGGGACTGCTTTGATGGGGTTCGGGACGTCTAGGGGTGGGGTTTGGAACTTCGTGGGTGGGGTTTGGGACCTTGCGGGTGGGGTTTTGGTGTTGATGGTGCGTCCCTTGTTTCGTCCCCTGGCGGGGCCGACTTACTTTCTTTGTCTTGCCAAAGAAAGGCAAGCAAAGAAAGGCGCGCCCGAGATGGCGACTTCCCCTTGAATTTCTGTAACCGTGCGGAGAAGGAGGCAAACTCGCTTCGCTCAGACAGGCCTCCTTCTTTTTTCCGCCCGCTTACAGAAATTCAAGGCGCCATCTAGGGCAGGGTACGGCCAAACCGTCGCGGCGCGGGGGGTGGCGCCACGATGGTTCGTCTACGTGCTTAGTGTTTGCGGGTGCCCAGGATGACCAGGACGGCGGCGCCTAGCTCCAGCGCGGCTACGAAGTAGAGGCCGGCGGAGAGGTGGCCGGTGCTGGTCTTCAGCCAGCCGATCATGTACGGCGCGACGAAGCCGGCGAGGTTGCCGATGGAGTTGATGAGGGCGATGCCGCCTGCGGCTGCGGTGCCGGCCAGGAAGACGGCGGGGATCGACCAGAACACCGGGAACGCGGCGAGGATGCCGATGGCGGCGACGGTGAGCGAGATCAGCGCAAGCGCGGGCGAGCCGAGCAGTGCGCCTGTTGCGACCAGGCCGGCGGCTGCGATGACGGCGGCGATGGCGCAGTGCATGCGGCGCTCGCCCGTGCGATCGGAATGCGCGCCGTTCCAGACCATCGCAATCGTGCCGGCGATGAACGGAATGGCCGCGATCAGCCCGATCTGGAAATTGCCCTGCACGCCCAGCTCCTTGATGATCGACGGCGTCCAGAACGCGATGGTGGCGTTGCCGCTGACCACGCAGAAATAGATGGCTGCGCAGATCCACACGCGGGCGTTGGCCAGCGCGGCGCCAAACGAGGCGTGCTTGGCGGGGTCGCGGTTCTCCACTTCAACGGCGCGCACGACGGCGTCTTGCTCGGCAGCGGTAAGCCACTTGGCCTGACGCGGCGTTTCGGGCAGCCACGCCAACACGGCAAAGCCGGCCAGCACGGACGGAATGCCCTCGAGCAGGAACAGCCATTGCCAGTTGGCGAGGTGGCCCACGCCTTCCATGCGGCTCATGATGAAACCGGCAATCGGGCCGCCCACCACGCCCGCAATCGCAAACGAAGTCATGAACAGGCCGTTGATGCGCGCGCGGTGTGCGGAGGGAAACCAGTACGTCAGGTACAGCACCACGCCCGGGAAGAAGCCCGCTTCAAAGATGCCCAGCAGAAAGCGCATCACGTAGAACGAGGTCGGCGTCTTTACATAGATCATCGCCATCGAGGCCAGGCCCCACAGGATGGTGATGCGGGCGAGCGTCTTGCGTGCGCCGATCTTTTCGAGCAGCAGGTTGCTCGGCACTTCGAACAGGAAGTAGCCGATGAAGAAGATGCCGGCGCCCAGGCCGTACACCGCTTCGCTGAACTGCAGATCCTGCAGCATCGACAGCTTCGCGAAGCCGACATTGACGCGGTCGATCCACGCGAGGATGAACAGCACGACCAGGAACGGCACCAGGCGATACGCAATGCGGCGGTAGGTGGCATCCAGCTCGGTGCTGGGAAGCGGACGACTGGCCGGGTCGGTCGGGTTGGCCGGCAGGGCTTGGGTTTGCGACATGGTTTCCTCCAATAGCGTGTGAGGGCGCCGGCGCTTCGTGTGCTGCTGTGTTTTACGAAACGCAGGCATGCGTTGGGCCTGGCGCGTCTACAGCGCGCCTTTTCTTTTTTCGGCTTGGCTTGGGGAACCGCCTGCGTGGCCCGGACGCCGGCGGCAAATGTTCTGGCTAGTCGATCAACGCAGGGCAGCCTCCACCGCCCGGCCGACGCGCAGGATGCGCGCGTCGTCGTTGGCGAGACCGCAGAGCGACAGGCCGACCGGCAGTTCGCCGGCAGCGTGTACCGGCAGCGTCAACGCGCAGCCGTCCAGGAAATTGATCACGCTCGGATTGCGCAGCGCGAGGGCATTGACGCGGAAGAACGCTGCGTCGTCGGCTTCAAGGGGGGCGACTTCGGGCGGCACGATGGCCACCGTCGGCATCAGCCATGCATCGAAGTTGCCCAGGCGCTTGCGTGCGGCGGCAATCATGCGCACGCGTGCGTTGATCACGTCGATGTAGGCGGCTGCGCTCATCTGTTCGCCACGGCGGATGCGCGTGGCGACGCGCGGGTCGTACTGCGCTTCGGCACGCGCGAGCAGCGCGCGATGCCATGCCCAGGATTCCGCCGCCGAGAAGCCGCCGCCGCTGTTGATGTCCGGCAGTTGCAGCAGCTCGGGAAATTCGAAACGCACGATGTGCGCGCCGGCACGTTCCAGCCGCTCGACAGCGCGCTCGAACGCAACGGCGACTGTGTTGTCGAGATCCGCGCCGACAAAGTCCTGCGTGATGCCGAAGCGCAATCCGGCCAGCGGTACTGCGGTGGTGTCGAACGCATCGTTGCCGGACTCGCCGCTCAACACGGCATCGACGATGGCGCAGCAGTCAACCGAGTTGGCGAGCGGGCCGCCGGAATCGAGCGACGTGGACAGCGGCACGGCGCCCGTCATCGGCACACGGCGCGCGGTGGGCTTGAAGCCCGTCAGATTGCAGAACGCCGACGGAATGCGGATCGAGCCGCCGGTGTCTGTGCCCAGGGCCGCCACGGCCATGCCGCCCGCAACGGTGACGGCACCGCCCGACGTGGAACCGCCTGCCGCGCGTGCGCCATCGGCCGGCGTGCGCGGTGTGCCGTAATGCGGGTTCAGGCCCAGCCCCGAGAACGCAAATTCGCTCATGTTGGTGCGGCCGAGCAGCACGGCGCCGGCTGCACGCAGGCGCGCCACGGCGGCGGCATCGGCGGTGGCGTGCGGCTGGTCGGCCAGGGCGCGCGAACCGGCTGCGGTCACTTGGCCGGCTACGTCAAACAGGTCCTTGATGGACACCGGCAGCCCCGCCAGCGGCGAGGGCACGTTGCCTGCCGCACGTGCGGCATCGGCGGCGCGCGCCATGGCCAGCGCGGCTTGCACGTCGATGCTCACGTAGGCGGCACCGCCGGCGGCGCGGTGCGATTCGGCGTGCTCCAGGGCAGCCTCTGTCAGCGCGACGCTGGTGGTGCGGCCGGCAGCCAGGTCAGCGGCCAGCGCGCGGATCATGTTCGGGCGGGGCGTCATCATGCGGTGGTCTCCGTGAGGTGGGGCGCTTCAGCCTTCAACAGGCAGCGTGTCGACAGCATAGCGATGGCGCAACTCGGTGCCCGACACCGGGTCGATCAGGGCCATGTCGAAGGCCTCGCCAAAACCGAGTTCGCCGATGATGGGCTGCGTGCCGCAGAACATAGCGGTGCCGAGGGGCAGCGTGTCGTTGCCGGTGTAGCGGCGGATAAGGTCGCGCGGGTCGAGCATGCGCGTGACGCCGCCTTCCTGGTACAGCGCGGTCTGGCCGTCGCGGGTGCGCCAGGTTTTCATCTGCAGGCTGTCCCAATGGTCGGCCAGCGCTTCAAAGCGCCACACGTCGCGGCTGACGGGCTTGGCGCACATCTGCTTGGAGACCGTCACACCATAGGCTTCGACCTTGCGGTCGGTGTGGTCGGAACCAATGCCGACCAGCAGGCCCATCGGCGTGGAATACAGCACGAACTCGGCTTCGCCCGACGAATCGGCGCCGGGAATCTCAACGGTGGCGTCGGTCGTCAGCAGCGAAGCCGACACGCGGTAGAAGCACGGCACGCGCGCCGGACGCGCCACGCCGATCGCTTCAAGCTCGGCGATGTGGTGTTCAACGGCTTCGGCATCGCGGCCGGTCCAGCCGGCAATGACAAGGTGGTCCACGGTCACGTCGATGGGGCCGTGGCCGATCAGGTTCAGGTGCAGCGTGGTCATGCGGAATCCGGAAGAAGCGGGAAAAACGAACGGGGGGAAATCGGGATCAGAGCGTTCGGATGATCGTGCGGCGGAACTCGTCGATGTGCTCGCGAATCGCTTCGCGCGCAGCGGGCACGTCGCGGCGCTCCAGCGCATCGAGCACGGCGAGGTGCTCGTCGTACACGTTCTGCAGGTGTTGCGGCTCCGACAGCGAGAGGAACCAGAAGCGCGCCTGCTTCTCGTGCAGGCCGCGGAGCAATTCGGCCAGCACGCGGTTGCGCGAGGCGGCGGAAATGGCGAGGTGGAACTTGAGGTCGAGCGCGGCCAGCGCGGCAATGTCGCGGTGCTCGATCAGCGCGGGCGATGCATCGACGATGGCGCGCATGGCCTCGAAATCCGCCGGATGGGCACGCTCGGCGGCCAGCGTCACGCACAGGATCTCGTTGGTGGCGCGCACCTCGATCATGTCGAGCACGTCGTTGAGCGACAGCGGCGTCACCAGCACGCCCTTGCGCGGCAGGATCTGCACCAGCCCTTCCACCTCCAGACGATGCAGCGCCTGGTGGATCGGCGTGCGGCCCAATCCCAGAATCGTGCCGAGCTGCGCTTCGTTGAGCGGCTCGCCGGGGCGGAACTCGCACGCCATGATGCGGCGCTTGATCTCGTTGTAGGCGAGTTCACGCATGGCGGCGCCTTTGGGCGCATGCGCTGCGGGCTCAACGGCAAACGGTGCGGGCGCGGGTTTGGCGGTGCCGGAAACCAGCTTGATGGGACGCGACATGGGAGCGGCCTCGAATCTCGTAAAAGTCGAGTGATGGTATTGTGATATCTCACAGAGCGTCAAGCGGTCAACGCGCCGCATTCAGCCGCCTTCGTCTAGGTATTTGCCCTGATATGTCCCCGGCGGGATGGCGTCGCGATTCGTTATAGACTGCAACAAATTTCAGGGAGACAGCCATGAAGATCGCCATCATCGGGGCGGGCATCGGCGGCCTGACGCTCGCGTTGATGGCCGAGCGCCAAGGCTTTGAGGTCGAAGTGTGGGAGGCCGTGCAGACGCTGCGGCCGCTGGGCGTGGGCATCAATCTGCTGCCGCACGCTGCGCGCCAGTTGTGCGAACTCGGCCTGGAAGACACGCTGAGCGCGCTGGCGATTCGGACGTCCGCGCTGGCTTACTACAACCGTTTCGGCCAGCCGATCTGGCACGAGCCGCGCGGGTTGGCCGCCGGGTACGACTGGCCGCAGTTCTCGATCCATCGCGGCGAATTCCAGATGGCCCTGGCCGATGCCGTGATTGAACGGCTCGGCGCGGATTGCATCCGCCTGGGTCACAGCTTTGAGGCGGTCCAATCGACGGGCGAGAAGGGCGGCCCCGTGCGCTTCACGCTGCGCGATCGCACCAACGACACGGTTGTCGAATCCTCGGCGGACGTGCTGATCGGCGCCGATGGCATCCACTCTGCCGTGCGCCGGCACTTTTACCCGACGGGCGATGCACCGCGCTTTGCGGGCCGCATGCTGTGGCGCGCCGTCACCGAGGCCGCGCCGTATCTCGATGGCCGAACCATGTTCATGGCCGGCCATCAGGACCAGAAGTTCGTCGCCTATCCGATCTCCGAAACGCTGCGCCAGCAGGGCCGCTCGCGCATCAACTGGATTGCCGAGCTGCGCGTGCCCGACGAGGCGCCGCCGCGCAGCGACTGGAACCGCGAGGTCGACCGCGCGATCTTCCGCAGCGCCTTCGCCGACTGGAAATGGGACTGGATCGACATTCCCGCCTTGATCGACGGCGCCCAGGCCGTGTACGAATTCCCGCTCGTTGACAAAGATCCGCTGCCGCGCTGGACCTTCGGCCGCGTCACGCTGTTGGGCGATGCGGCACACCCGATGTATCCGATCGGCTCGAACGGAAGCGCCCAGGCGATTCTCGATGCGCGCGCATTGGTCGATTGCCTGCTCGCCACGCGCGACACCGGCGTTGTCCTGCGCGAGTACGAGGCCGATCGCCTGCCGCGCACCGCGGGCATCGTGCTGCGCAACCGCCTGAACGGGCCGGAGCAGGTCATGCAGCTCGCGCATGAACGCGCGCCCCAAGGCTTCTCGCGCATCGACGATGTCATCCCGCGCTCCGAGCTGGAAGGGATTGCGATGCGCTATAAAAAACTGGCCGGCTTCGATCCGCAATCGCTGCGCGATCAGCCGCCCATGCCGGGCCGCGCCTGAAACACCCGTACGTTCAAACGCCAGAAAAAAAGAGGGGACCCATGACCATCCGCCGCACCATCTGCGCCGCTGCTGCGCTGTTGCTTGCCACCGCCGCCCACGCCGACATCGTCGTTGGCGTGAGCCTCTCGACGACAGGGCCGTCAGCGTCGCTCGGCATCACGCAGAAGAATTCGCTGGCGTTCTATCCCGACACCATCGCCGGAGAAAAGCTGCGCCTCGTGGTCGTGGATGACGCCTCCGACCCGAGCACCGGCACGCGCCTGGCACGCAAGCTGGTGACGGAAGACCACGTCGACATCATCGTCGGTTCATCGGCGGTGGCACCGTCGATTGCGATTGCCGAAGTCGCCACCGAGTCGCACACGCCGCAACTGGCGCTGGCGCCGGTGGAGCTGAAGCCGGGCAAGGGCGATTGGACCTACCGGCTTGCGCAGCCCATCTCGCTGATGGCCGAGGCGATTGCCAAGCGCATGGCGGCGTCCGGCGTCAAGAACGTGGGCTTCATCGGCTTCTCGGATGCGTACGGCGAGAGCTGGCTGAAGGACTTCACTGCTGCCGCCACGCCGCGCGGCATCAAGATCGTCGACGTGGAGCGCTACGCCCGCGCAGACACCAGCGTGACGGGGCAGGTCGCCAAGCTGGTCAGCATCAAGCCCGATGCGATCCTGGTGGCCGGTGCGGGCACGGGCGCCGCGCTGCCGCACACCGCATTGCGCGATCGCGGTTACACGGGGCCGATCTACCAGACGCACGGCGCGGCGACGAAAGACCTGATCCGCATCGGCGGCAAGACGGTCGACGGGGCCATCCTTCCGGCCGGCCCGGTGATCGTGGCCGAGCAATTGCCCGACAGCCACCCGAGCAAAAAGACCGCGCTTGAATACGTGACGCGCTATGAGAAAGCCAACGGCCCCGACACGCGCACGCAGTTCGGTGCCCACACGTGGGATGCGCTGCAGGTGCTCCAGCGAATCGTGCCGGTGGCGCTCAAGAAGGCCAAGCCCGGCACGCCGGATTTCCGCCAGGCGCTGAAGAACGCGCTGGAATCGGAGCGCGACATCGTCGTTTCGCATGGCGTCCTCAACTACACGGCCACGGATCATTTCGGCTTTGACGCGCGCGGGCGCGTGCTGCTGACCATCGACCACGGCAAGTGGAAATTGTTGAACTGAAACGCGCGCGGGTGCGTGGCCGGCGGGCGCATCGGCGACGATAATCGAGGGGTCTTTCACCATCGACACCGCCATGCCGCGCACGCCCAAAGCTGACGACCTGTATCCCGCCGTGGCCCCCTCGGGCCACTTCAACCCGCATCTGGCGGACGTCGAGTATGGCGCGCTTGACGGCCTCGTCGGCTATGCGGTGCGCCGCGCGCAGCTGCACATCTACGAAGATTTCGTGCGCTCGCTGCAGACGTGGAACATCACGCCGCCGCGCTTCTCGGCCATGACCGTGATCGCGCACAACCCGAACCTGAAGCTGACGGAGCTGGCGAACATCCTGGGCGTGGCGCGCTCGGGAGCGGTGCTGCTGGTCGATACGCTCGAAGACATGGGCATGGTGGAACGCCAGCCGTCGCCCAAGGACAAGCGCGCGTTCCGGCTCGTGCTGACCGCCAAGGGCGCGACCACCCTGGACGACATCACCCGGGCCGTCACCGCGCACGATGCCCGCGTGACAGCGCATCTTTCCAAGGATGAGCGGCAGACGCTGCTGGCGCTGCTCAACAAGCTGGCATCGGGGCCGGATTCCGCTTCGTGACCTGCAGCGTGCGTGCGCAAATGACAAGCGGCCCGACATTGGGCCGCTTTGCTTTGGTGCAGGCTGCGCGCGCTTCAGCGCTTGTTCGCGTCGATGGCCTTCTGCCAGAGGTCTTTGTCCGGCGGATACAGCGAGTCGAAATACTCGCGCAGCGCGCAGATTTCCTGGACGATCTCGAACGGAAAGCCCTGGCGGCCACCGCGTTCGTCAATCTGCAGGCTGTTCAGGTAGCGCCGGCAGCCGATGAAATCGGCCCACTTGGCGGCGATCGTGTTGATGATGCGCGGAAACTTCCGGCCGAGTTCGATCGGCCGTACCTCGTCGGGCAGGGATGCGAGCCACCGGATGGCGTCGCGGTTGAGCGCGAAGTCATCGGCGTTCTGCTGCTTACGTTGAGAGGTGGGATCTTGAGTCATATCGGATGCGCATCCTTGAAGTCTAGTGTACCCCTCCCGCGCCGGGCTGCCAGCCCGACAGGCGAGGGTCTTGACGCATCACCTGTTTGATTCGACCGCCGCCACAGCCGGTGTCCCGCCGGTTGCTTGCCAAGGCCGGGATATGCCGCGCGCCGCCCAATCCACATTCGCCTCAAGTTTTGCCCAGGCTTGCCGATAAGCCAAGCGCGGTTTGGCGCGCTGACGGACCAGAGCATCCACCGGCGTAAAACGCCTAGACTGCGATACACGAGCCAGTGTCGGCTGGCACGCCGCTCCCCTAATTCAATCAAAAAACCGGACGTTGAGCCGAGGTAGGCAGGGTATGAAGCGAATCGATGCGAGCCAATTGCGTGTCGGCATGTTTGTGATGAAGCTGGGGGGGTCCTGGCTCAAGCATCCGTTCTGGCGTGCGCAATTCCAGTTGTCGCACCAGGGCCAGATCGACGACATCCGCCGCGCGGGTATCACCGAAATCTGGATCGACCCTGAGCGCGGCGAAGACGTCATGTCGGAAACGCTGATGCCCGCTCCGGCCCCGGCGCCCGCGCCCGAGCCGCTTACGCGCGAGACGCTGGCAGCGCGGCCGCCGATCACGCCCACGTCGCTCAAGGAAGAGTGGAAGCACGCCCAGCAGCTGATGCAGAACGGCAAGGCGACGCTTGGCCACATGTTTTCCGAAGCGCGCATGGGCCGCGCGCTGGAAACCGAAAAGGCGCTGCTGCTGGTGGACGACGTGTCGAATTCCCTGGCACGCAACTCGTACGCGCTGATTGCCCTGGCGCGGCTGAAGAACAAGGACGATTACACCTACCTGCATTCGTTTGCGGTTTGCGCGCTGATGGTGGCGCTGGCCAAGACGCTGGGCCTGCCCGAAGAGGAGATTCGCGAATGCGGGCTGGGCGGGCTGGTGCACGACATCGGCAAATCGGCCATGCCGCGCACGCTGCTCGACAAGAGCACCGCGCTCACCAAGGACGAACTGGCGCTGCTGCAGACCCACGCCGTGGGCGGCCATCACCTGCTGCAGGGTACCGGGCAGTTCAGCGAGATTGCGCGCGAGATCTGCCTGCACCATCACGAGCGCATCGACGGCAGCGGTTACCCCGACGCGCTGAAGGCCGACGGCATCAGCCTGTGGGCCAAGATGGGCGCCATCTGCGACGTGTACGACACGCTCACGTCGAGCAGCCCGTATCACCATGCGTGGTCTCCGGCGCAGGCGCTGAAATACATGATGGCGCGCACCGATACGCAGTTCGACCGCACCGTTTTCCAGGCCTTCACGCGCAGCGTGGGCATCTACCCGGTCGGCACGCTGGTCAAGCTGCGGACCAACCGCTTGGGCGTCGTGGTGCACCAGAACGAGGCGTCTGCGCTCAAGCCGGATGTGGTTGTTTTCTATTCGGGCAACACCAAGACGCGCGTGCGCCCCGAGCGCATCAGCCTGAGCAAGTCAGATGATTCCATCGTGACCGTGGAAGACGCCACCACCTGGGGTTTGTCGGACGAGGAAGTGTCCGACATGTGCCTGGTCTGAGGCGGCGGCCCAGCGCCAGACGGCGTCAGAAGTCTTCCACGGGCGGCTCTTTCTGCTCCGCCGGATTTGGACGGGTGTCGCGTGGCACCAGCGGCTCGCCGGGCTTGCGCTTGGCGGGCTGTGGCTGCGCTTTCGGGCTTTCGGGCTGCGTCGTATCGGTGTCGGAACGGCCTGGCTGGGTGGGCATCGCGGTCTCCTGATCGGCGGATGCCTCTCTTCCAGCATGTCGCGGGCCTGACAAGTCCCCACGTTTCATGTGTATTTTTCTTAACACGGACTTCAACAAACTTCATGGCACACCCCTCTAAAGTGGGGTACGTTTGAGTCGTTGGTTTTTACATTGCTGAACAATCGCCACACATTCAGAGCGACGTCGGCAGTCCGCCAAACAAACGATTCAGTCTTCCGGGGGGTGACATGAACGTTTCCAACCTGCTGCATGCGGCGTCGAACTGGGTCGTCCAGTCGCGCGCCTTCAATGTCACGCAATCGGTCGCGCACCATCGCACGCCCACCGATGCGCTGTCGCACTGGAAACTCGATATCTGGCACAAGAGCGTGCCGTTCCTGCTCGAGGGCGGCCTTGCCGAACCCGCGCACCAGCTGTTTCCCAAGCATCTTGCGCATGCCGACTGGGTGGACGAGCTGCACCACCATCTCAGCCAGTTGGTGGGCGTGCGCCGCGAGCACTGCAAGATCGATATCCGCGCGGTGACAGGGCTGGCGCAGTCGCCGTGCTCGGTGCATTCGTTTCCGAGCATGCTGGTGTTTGCGCATCAGCACTGCCGCCGTATTCCGCACAGCACGGACGCCGACTTTGCCGCCAACCGGCGCCACGTGTTCCGCTACGCAGATCAGGCCAATGTGTTTCGCGCCTACGACTTTGCCGGCGGTGAACTCTTCTACATGAACGAATGGGGCGCGCACCATTTCGCCGCATTGGCGTTGCAGGCGCGTACGCAGAACCGTGAACTGCTGGTCGATGCAGAAGTGCGTCATGCGCGTTCTGCGCTGGGGCTGCGCCGTCTGCTTGACGGCTTCTACGTGATTGGCGCCCGGCGGCAAGGACAGCAGCGCTACGGCACGCGTTTGTCGGAAGCGCTGGCCAGCCACCAGGTGCCGCATCGCTGGATGCACGGCCGCCGCGAGGCCGAAGGCTTCGAGCTGTGCTTCCTGCCCAAGTCCGATCGCTTTGCCAACTGCGTGGGCGAACAGCTCGTGCGCGACGGCTGGTTCGACTATGGCGCCTGGCTCGCCAGCCTGCACGATGCCACCGAGGTGGGCGCCCCCGCGCAACGCGCTGAGGCCGCCCGCAAGACGCGCTCCAACTGGAAACGCGTGCCGGTGCCGACTCTGGGCGTGCCGACGGGTCTCATGCCGGGCTTTGCGCACACGCGTTTGTAATACTGCGGCGCTACGCTCGCGGGTTGTTCTGCCCCTCCACCTGACGGATTGCTGAATCAGGCGGCTGGTGTCAGAATTCGCAACTTAGTTGCATTGGGGCGCACAATGTCGGGTGATATTGTGCGCCGGCACCTAGCGCCCGACTTTGCGTTCCTTCCGCTCCTCCTCCCTCCATCTGCGTTGGCTGGCTTGCCTGCTGGCCGTGTTCCTGCTGTTTGGTCAGCAGGGCGCGCTGCGGCATGCGCTCTCGCATTGGAGTGAATTCAGCGAAGCGACCGGCGTCGAGTTCAATGCCGCCACCACGGCCAAGCCGACCAGTGCCGAGCGCAGTCAGCCCGCGCAGGAGCACGCCGCGTGCTTGCAGTGCGCGGCCTATGCCGCGCTGGCGGCGGCCTTGCCGATGCTGGTGGCGCTGCGCCTGGCGCATACGCGGCGCTGGCACTTTCCGCGCATCGGCTTTCATGCGGGCGCGCCGGTCTTTCCGGTGGCCGTGTGTTCGCGCGATCCTCCATTCCGCCTTTGATTCCCGCCTTGCCCGTCGGCGCGCGCTTGTGTTGACGCATGCGCGAGCCGCTGTTTAACGCATCCGCTCGATTCAAAGGTTTTTTCATGATTCCGTTCCAGCCCCGCAAGCTGGTGATGGCGCTTGCCGCCGTCCTGCCGTCCGTCGCCTCGGTTTCCGCCCTGGCTCAGGAGGCCACACCGCCGGCCGCTACGCCTTCCACGCCCACTACGACGGCACCCGCCACCAACGTGCGCGACCTCAGCGAAACCCGCGTCACGGCCAAGCGCCTGGACGCCGCACGCAATGCGCTGTCACCGGACACTGGCAGCTCCGTCTACAAGTTCGACACCGATGACATCGCCCGCCTGCCGCTGGGCGATGCGACGCCGCTGAACCAGGTGCTGCTGCAGGCCCCGGGCGTGGTGCAGGATTCCTACGGGCAACTGCACGTGCGCGGAGACCACTCGAACCTGCAATACCGCATCAATGGCGTGATCGTTCCCGAGCCGATCAGCGGCTTCGGGCAGATGCTGGATACGCGCTTCGCCAACCAGATCAACGTGCTGACCGGCGCACTGCCCGCGCAATACGGCTACCGCACAGCCGGGATTGTCGACATCACCACCAAGGGTGCGTCTGCCGACGAGGACGGCGAGCCGAAGGCCTTTGGCGGCGAGATCGGCACGGTGCTGGGCAGCAATGCCACGCACGAGGTCAATGCGCAGATCCAGGGCACGAAAGACCGCTTCAGCTATTACCTGTCGGGCGTGTTCCTGGAAAACAACCTCGGCATTGAGAACCCGACGGGCAACCGCAACGCCACGCACGACCACACCATGCAAAACAAGTCGTTCGGCATGCTGTCGTACCTGCTCGACAACGACAGCCGCGTGAGCTTCATGTTCGGCACGTCGAACGGCCGGTTCCAGATTCCGACGCGTCCGGGCCTGACGCCGCAATTCACGCTCGATGGCGCGGTGCCGCCGGCGTCGGAAGCGCTCAACGCCAATCAGCGTGAGAAGACTGACTTCCAGATCCTGACGTATCAGCAGAAGGTGTCGCCCAAGCTCGACTACCAGGTGTCGGTGTTCCGCCGCGCAAGCCGCATCGATTACATGCCCGATCCGATCGGCGATCTGGTCTACAACGGCGTGGCCGCCGACATCACGCGCCGCAACGAGGCCTACGGCCTGCAGGGCGATGCGAGCTACAAGCTGACCGACAAGCACACGCTGCGTGCCGGCGTGTTCGTCCAGCGCGAGCGCTATGTGGCCAACAACACCGCCAGCGTGTTTGCCGCCGACGACTCCGGCGCCCAGACCAGCACCACGCCGTTCACCATCGTCGACAACCACAGCGGCAGCGGCACGACCCTGGGCGTCTACCTGCAGGACGAGTGGAAGCCCACCGACAAGCTCACCGTCAACTACGGCGCACGCTACGACCGCGTCAACACCGTCGTCAGCGAGCAGCAACTGAGCCCGCGCCTGGGCCTGACGTACGACCTGACGCCGCGCACCCGCCTGCATGCCGGCTACGCGCGCTACTTCACGCCGCCGCCCACGGAGAAGTTCGACACCACGTCGGTGCAGGCCTTTGCCGGCACGACCAACGCGTTGCCGTCGGACGCCAACACGGCCGTCAAGTCGGAGCGTTCGAACTACTTTGACCTGGGGATTTCGCACCAGCTCACACCGCACCTGACGTTGGGTCTGGACGCGTATTACCGCGACGTGCGCCATCTGCAGGACGAAGGTCAGTTCGGCAACGCGCTGCTGTACTCGGCGTTCAACTACGAGCGTGGCCGCATCTACGGCCTGGAAGGCAGCGCGAACTATCGCAACGGCAACTTCGGGGCGTATCTGAACCTGGCCGTGTCGCGCGCGCAGGGCAAGGGCATCGAGACCGGCCAGTTCAACTTCGGCGCCGACGAGCTGGCCTATATCAACAACCATTGGGTCAACCTCGATCACGACCAGCGCCTGACCGCGTCGGCAGGCGTGTCGTACCGGTATTGGGGCACAACGTATACGAGCGACGTGCTGTTCGGAACGGGCCTGCGCAACGGCTTTGCCAACACGGAGCACCTGCCGGCCTACTGGCAGATGAACGTGGGCGCGGCGCGCGACTTCAACCTGCCTACGCTGGGCAAGTTCAAGACGCGCCTGACCGTGCTGAACATCTTCGATCGCAGCTACCAGCTGCGTGATGGCACGGGCATTGGCGTGGGAGCGCCGCAGTTTGCGCCGCGCCGTACGTTCCTGTTGTCGGTCAGCAAGCCGTTCTAAGCAAATCGGGCCAGCACATGTGGCTGGCCCGATGTCCCATCCATCAAATCGTCTTCACATGGGCGGGACCATTCCGTCCTTGCCGACCAGCACGCGTTGTGCGACCAGCGTGCCCTGCGCATCCGCGCGCACGAACATGACGACGTGCGCGCCGGCTTTCAGGTCATCGCGCCGACCCGGCTCGAAGGTGACGATCGGTACTTGCGGCGGCACCACGATGCGCTGCTCCCCATCCTTGTATTTGACCGACAGCGTGCGGCCCTGCGCGCCGGTGACGGCACCTGCCTGTTCGACGGTGCCGTTCGTCATGCTGCTGTTCGGCCCCATGTCGTAGGGGCGGTGGCCGTCGCCGGTGCCGCGCATGGCTTCCGGAAATACGTGGACTTCCAGTGCGCGCAGCGTGCCATCCGGCTGCTTGACCGCCGCCGTGCCGATATAGCTGCCGGCGCGAATGGCTGACGGCTCGATCGGCGCAACTTGCGTGACGTTGAGGTCGACCGGCAGCGTCACGGTGGCCTTGTTGCCGGACGTGTCGGTCACGTCGACCGCGGTGCTGTGTACCGCGTTGATGGTGGCCCGCACGCGCGTGGGCGCAGCGGTACTTTGCGCAGAGGCAGCCAGAGGAAAGAGCGCTGCGGCGACAGTGACAACTGCGGCGGTACGGGCAGAAAGGCGTAGTCGGATCATGGGGTAGGGGCGTGAAGTTCGCTCGACAAAAGGGGCGGCGGGCCTGCGCGGTTCACGGGTGCGTGATGCGCGGCCCGCCACCAGTCTAGACGGGAGCACGCTTGCGTGCAGACGCCGTCCTGATCTCGACGATGCCTAGCTCCGATGCTGGCCTGGCACGCGCTTGCCCTTGTACGTCGGGCGGCTGCGGCGCATGTTGTCGGACCAATCCGTGCCGCCACCCGTTGGCGAGTGCACCGGCACGTCACGGCTGCCGGGCTGCGGATCGATCGGCGCTTCGTCCAGGTCGACGGCGTCCGGCGCGTCGGCATCGTCGTTTTCACCGGCCAGGCCCGTGGCGTGTTCGAAGTTCTCATCGTCGATGGGCGTGTCGACGTCGGGGTCGTGTATGTCGTGGACAGCGTCGGGCATCAGGTCGCCGCCTTCGCGTACGACAGGTTCGTGCCCCGCTGCGCGGCGCTCGCCCGTGCCGGTCGAATCGGTGTCGCTGTCGAGGTTGACGTCGCCGAGGTCCGCGCCCGCTGTGCGGTTGGCGGCGTTGCCGTGCGGGTGGACCGCGGGATCGTCGTCAAAGCGGTCTTCAACGTCGCTGCCCAGGCCCGGGCCGCCGACCACGTCGCTGCCCGAGTCCGAACTGTCGGAGGGGCCGAGTGCATCGGTGCCGTGCCCCTTGCCGGTTTGTGCGGGTGCTTCGCCGGTGCGATACAGGTTGCTCGTTGCCATGTGGATTCTCCATGCGTGCTTGTGCGCCAAGGCGCGACACAGTGAATGCAGCAAGGCAGATACCTGCGCGCGCGCAGCAGTTTGCGGCACGCTCGTTGCGACCCTCTTCGACGCGGGCGAGCTGCCCGTAACCGAAACCAGGAGGCTGACGATGAAGCAACACGCACAGCAACCGCACAAGCCCGCTGCACAGGCGAGAGAAAAGGCGGGGGAACGAAAGGGCGAAAGCAAGAAGAGCGAGGACAACGCGCAAGCCCAGCAAGAGCGCAGCGGCACCCGCGAGCGCGCTGAATCGGACCGCGCCGAGCGCACTTCCATGCAGTACGGCACCGACCAGTCCGCAAAGCGCCCGATGCCGGTGCCGGCCGAGGATGGCCGTTCCGCTGCACAAGAGGGGCAAATGCCGCAAAACCAGCAGCGCCTGGGGCAGCACCAGAACAGCCGGAAACAGCCATGAGCGGCACCCATTCACCGCGTGATAACGACAAAGCCAAGGCGCCTTCGGGCGACGCCGCCCGGCCCGTTGCGCCAGCCATCCCCAGTGAAAGCGGCGTAGGCGAGGAAGACCCGGGCGACTTCGAGAACGCTTCAATTCGCCCGGACGACGGGAAGCCGCCCGGCGCCCCGCACCGAAAGCCTAGCGAGCGAGGCTGACAGCTCCGGCGTGGATTCAGCCGTGAGATGTCTGGCGCGGCTGAATCCAATGTGCCAGCCACCGCCACATTCCCAGCCACGGACGGCGGTGCGTGCGAAGCGGCGGCACGACGATGCGCAAGTGCGCGTCGATGCCGGCATCGGCATGCAGGCGCCACCACCCCGAGGTTTCCACCACATGCGCGTGGCCTGCGCCGAGCGTATAGCGCACCACGGCACCCCAACGCGACGGTGGCTCAAGGCGCAAGGTCCCTTCCAGTGCCACGAGCGTGGTTCTGGCGCCCAGCCAATGCAGGCCTGTCTGGCCAGAGCCCAGCGCCAACCATTCGGGTTCGGAAGTAGGTGTCGTCGCAGTCATGTCGATCTCCTGAACATGGCTCCAGCGTAGGCACCTCACGCCCGCCCCAACAGACACAGAGCGACGCAACATGAGCCGCAACACCGCTGCGTTCGTGACAATCTGTTGCGGTACAGTTTGACGTTGTCTGTATCTGTTGCGGTCGCGGTCTTGCCGGCATGATGTGCTGGACACGTTTCCTTGCCGCTTGTTGCCGCCCCCGCCGCCCCTCGCCGCCATGTCCGTCACCGAGTTGACTCCACCGCCCGCGCAGCCGCTGTATCGGACGCTTGCCGATCATTACCTCGGCGCGATCCGCAGCGGGGTGTTGGCGCCTGGGGAGCGCATGCCGTCAGTGCGCACGTTAATGCGCACGCACGCCGTCAGCCTGTCGACCGCGCTGCAGGTATGTCGGCATCTGGAGACGGAAGGCTGGCTCGAAGCGCGCGAGCGTTCCGGCTACTTTGTTCGCCAGCCCCGCCGCGCCTTGCTGGCGCCCGTCAAGGAACCCGAAGTGTCGACGCCGGATCCCGCCGCCTACGTGGGCGTGCACGCGCGCGTGTCGGCCATCGTGGCGCGCGGGCAGCAAGCCACTGTGCATGTCGATCTGTCCGGCGCAAGCGGGGCGGCTGCGTTGTATCCGGCAGCGGCGCTCAATCGGATCGCATCGCAGGTGTTGCGGCGGTATCCGTTGCTGCTGACGCAGGCCGTCATCCCGAACGGTCATCCTGA
Source organism: Ralstonia edaphi (assembly GCF_958350185.1). NCBI lineage: Bacteria > Pseudomonadati > Pseudomonadota > Betaproteobacteria > Burkholderiales > Burkholderiaceae > Ralstonia > Ralstonia edaphi. Next base: position 66,444 of record NZ_CATWHI010000003.1, on the reverse strand, counting down.
ATTGCAGACCGCCGTGGCGCGCCGTGCGCTGGACATGGGCGTGCAGGTTGCACCGGACGATGTGATCGTCACCCACGGTTGTATCGAGGCGGTCAACTTGGCATTGCGCGCCGTGGCCCAGCCGGGCGATACGGTGGCCGTGGAATCACCGACTTACTACGGGCTGCTGCAGGTGCTGGAGAGCCTCGGCATGCGCGCGGTGGAAATTCCTACAAGCCCGCGCACCGGCATGTCGCTTGAAGCGCTCGAGATGGCGGTGCAGGCCTACGGCAACATCCGCGCGGTGGTGGTCGTGCCGAATCTGCAGAACCCGCTCGGCAGCATCATGCCGGACGCCGCCAAGCGTCGCATGGCCGCCTTTTGTGACGCCAACCGCATCGCGCTCATTGAAGACGATACCTACAGCGCCCTGGGCGACAGTCCCACGCCGCTCAAGGCGCTCAAGGCATGGGACCGCACGGGCAACGTCATCTATTGCGCGTCGTTGAGCAAGGTGCTGGCACCCGGCCTGCGCCTGGGCTGGATGGCCGCCGGCCGCTGGCAGGGGCGGGTGCAGATGCTGAAGTTTGCCCAGTCGCGGCCGAACGATTCGTGGTCGCAGGTGCTGGCGGGGCGCTTTATCGCGTCCGGCGCGTACGACCGTCACCTGCGCACGCTGCGCCAGACGTTGCGCGAACAACGCGAGCGCATGGCCGAATCGATCGCCGGGTGTTTCCCCGCCGGCACGCGGTTGTCGGTGCCGTCAGGCGGATTGGCGATGTGGGTGGAGTTGCCCACGAACGTGTCGTCGATGGAGCTGTTCGATGCGGCGCTGGCACAGGGCATCCGGATTGCGCCAGGGACGATGTTCTCGAACCTGAACCGCTTCGATCATTTCTTCCGCATCTGCTTCGGGCTGGCGCCTTCGGCCAATCTTGAAGCGGCGCTGGCCACGCTCGGTCGGCTCACGCAGGAACTGGCCGAGCGCTGACGCATCAGCTTACCGGCACCACGCCGGCACAGCGGAAGGTGTTTCCAGACCTTGCACGCTCTGCGCAATCTGTTGCGACCACTGCTGTACGAGGCGTTGCGTGGACGACACCACCGCGTTCACGCCAGCCTCTGAATCCGTACCCGCGGCTTGCCCATTGACGGGCAGGGCCAGCGTCGTCTGACAGGTCAGGGCTGCGGGCGCCGCCCCTTGGTTTGCCGCGTCGCGCGATACGCGCCACGTCACCAGCGCCGTCACGCCTTGTCCGGGCCGCGCGTCATAGCTGCGCATCTCGGCACCGATCCGGTAGAGCGGCACGCCCGCCGGGGCCGCTGCACTCCCCACGTCCACCGCAGACAGCGTCGTCGCGAGGTTCGCAGACAGCGCATCGCGCAGTTCCGAACCGAACGGCGCGGCCCAGCGCTGCTGTTCAAGCGCCACCACTTCGCTATCGGACGTACGCAAAACGATCTGCGGCTTGTCCAGACGGTCGGGCACCCGCACGCCCGAGAGGCGGAAGGCGCGTTGGAAGCGGCCGGTGTCCGTGATTTCGGGGCGCACCGACAGCGTATGCAACGTCGGCTCGGGCGAAGCGCAAGCCGCAAGCAGCAGAGCAACGGCAGCGGCGCTCGCCAGGCGAAGAGAGGAAGACAACATCGTCGTTTGCATCGGCATCATTGCGCGTCCTTTGCCTTGCCGCGGATCAGCGCTTCCGGGTGGCGGTCCAGATAGTCGGTCAGCACGCGCACGGACGCGGCGGCCTTGGCGACCTGTTCCAGCGTGTCGCGCGCATTGCGTTGCAGCGGGGCATCGTCAGAGAAGACCTGGCGTGCAGAATCCAGCGTGCGGCGCGCCTCGGCCAGCGTTTCCTTCATCTGCGGAGCCAGATCGCTGTTGACGGTCTTGGCCAGTTGCTCGGTCTGCTTGAGCGTGGCGTCGAGCGTGGTCAGCGTGCGGTGGACGTCCTGCCCGATCTGTTCGAACGGCACCTTGTTGAGCTTCTTGGCGATGCCGGCAATCTGCGCTTCGATGTCGTCGGTCGGGTTGTCGGCGGTCGGGAAGACGTACGCACCGTCACGATCTCGCATGCCAAAGCGCGGCGGGGTCTTGTCGCGGTCCGCTGCGTCGATGAAGTCGAGGTTCACGAACTGCTGGCCCGTCAGCAGGCTTGCGCTCTTCAGCTGCGCGCGCATGCCGTTCTTCACCAGCACGTCGAACTGCGTGCGGACGTCTTCGGCGGCGTGCTGCGGATTGTCGTCGCGGATGTCCATGCCGAAGCGCGTGGGGTACAGCGTGGCCGTCACGGGCAGCACGAACTCGTGGCGCTTCTTGCTGTAGTGGATGCCGATCGATTTGATCTCGCCCACGTTGATGCCCTTGAACTCCACCGGCGCCCCCACGTTGAGCCCGCGCAGGGAGCGGTGGAAGTACATCACCACGGTCTGCGACAGGTGTTCCGGATCCTTCAGCGCTGCAGTTTCGTTGCGCACGAGCTGGAACTGCGCATCGGAGGCAGCCGGTTCGTGATCGGCTTCTTCGGGCGTCTGGAACGCAATGCCGCCGAGCGCCACGGTCAGCAGCGATTGCGTATCGACCTTCAGCCCATTGGCGTCGAGCTTGAGGTCGATGCCGCTGGCGTTCCAGAACCGCGTGCCGCGTGCCACAAATTTGTCGAACGGCGCGTTGACGAAGATGTGCAACGTCACGCCCTTGCCGTCGGCGTCGATGTCGTAGGCCGTCACTTGGCCCACGCGCACGCGGCGGAAATACACCGGCGCACCGATGTCGAGCGAGCCCAGGTCGGGTGCGTGCAGCGTGAATTGTTTGCCGGGCGCATCGGCCGAGATGGCCGGGGGCGTGTCGAGGCCCTTGAAGGTCGATTTCTTCTCCTGCGAACGGCCGCCGTCCACGCCGATATAGGCACCGGAGAGCAGCGTGCCGAGCCCCGAAATGCTGCCGGCGGCCACGCGCGGGCGCACCACCCAGAAGCGTGTGTCCGATGCGGCAAACGCCTTGCCGTCATGCGTGAGTTCGATCAGCACCACGGCGCCGGAGCGGTCGTCGGTCAGCCCCACCGCCTTGACCACGCCGATATCGACGCTCTTGTATTTGACGCGCGTCTTGCCTGCCTCGATGCCCTCGGCTGAGCTGAACGTGACGGTGACCTGCGCGCCGCGCGCCAGGATCACGCGCGCCATGAGCGTGGCGCCCACCAACAGCGCCACGATCGGCACCAGCCAGATCAGCGAGGGCAGCCAGCGCTTGCGCTTCGTGCGGCGCGGCCCGGGAATGTTTTCGTTATCGACGGGGGCAGTCATACATCGGTCTCTTCGGGATCGGGCTCGTCGATGACGTCCCAGATCAGGCGGGGATCAAAACAGCGGGCGGCGAACATGGTCAGCACCACCACGGCGGCAAACGGGCCGACACCAGGGCCGGGCTTGATGATGGCGAGCGTCGACAGGTGCACAAGACCTGCGAGCAGCGTCACCACAAACACGTCGAGCATCGACCACCTGCCGATGATCTCGACCAGCGCATACAGGCGCGTGCGCAATCGCGGGTTCCAGTGCCAGCGTTGCTGCACCGAAAGGCACAGCACCGCCAGGATGCCGAGCTTGGCCAGCGGCACCAGGAAGCTTGCGATGAACACGATGATGGCCAGGTGCCACGAGCCCGACGTCCACAGGTAGACGATCCCGCTCATGATGGTGTCCTGCTGCGTGCCCAGGAGGGTGTCGGTAATCATCACGGGCAGCAGGTTGGCCGGCAGGTACATGGCGGCCGCCGCAATCAGCAGCGCCCAGCAGCGCGCTAGGCTGTCGGGCTTGCGCACGTGCAAGGGCGTCATGCAGCGCGGGCAGACCGGTGCTGCGGTGGCTTCATCAGGCGCGTCTGCGTGGGTGAGCACCGCTTGCGTGGCGGCCTCTGATTTGGGCATGCGTGCCAGCAGGCCGCAGCGCTCGCATGTCACCAGGCCGTGCGCGGCGGCGCGCAGCGGGCGGGCCTGTTGCGCCGGCTGTGCAGAGGCAGGCGTGGTGGCGCTGTTCACGGGCGGTCCTCGCCGGGGCGGGCGGCGGCATCCACGCCGGTGGGCGCGTCGACTTGCGAGCCCGGCGGCAGCGTCAGTCCGATCTCGCGCCAGAACGGTCGCAGGTCGATCGACAACGCCACCGTCAGGAACACGGTGAGCGCGGCAAACGCCCACAAGCCCGCATCGGCTTCCAGCGACACCATGCGCGCGACTTTGATGAGCGCCACCACCACGCCCAGCATGAAGATCTCGACCATCGCCCACGGGCGAATCAACGCCGCCGCGCGGAGCACCAGCGCTGCGGCCGGATGCTGCCGCCCGCGCCATCGCGCGATGAGCAGCGGCGCCAGCACCGACATGTACATCAGCGGGAAAAACACCGTGGTGAGCGCCACCAGCACGGCAGCGAACAGCATGTCGTAGTCATACAGCGCCACGATGGCACCCCACAGCGTGGTGGCGTGCCGGTTGCCGCCGCCGTTCATCTCGGCAATCGGAAAGATGTTGGCGACGATGTAGACGATGAGGCCCGTCAACACCAGCGGCAGCAGCACCGAGAGCCGCTCGCTCTGGTTGCGGTACAGCTTGACGCCGCAGCGCGTGCAGTGCGCCTCTTCATCCAGCGCAATGACTTCGTGGCGATGCAGGGTGTCGCAATGCTCGCAGGCGATCCAGGCATCCGGATCGCCCGGCAGCGGCTGGGCGACCGGGGCAGCCTTGGCGTCGAGGTGGTCACCCGCTGCGCGCCATGACCGGGGCAGCGGGAAGGGCAATTTCACGTTAACAGCTCCATCGTGGCTGAGGGCGCGGCGGGGCGCCGACAGTCGGGCAGGCGATTATACATACAGGGTTGAATGTATAGCTGAGTGCCGCCTTCCGCATTTTGACGCACGGTCACAAGCAAATATCCCGCCAATCAGCGCGCTCGACGATGGCGCCGGGTGATGGCGGAACGGCCCTTGCTGAGTTGGAGGGGCACATCCTCAACCTCAAAGGAGCCATTCATGACGTATCTCCGTGCATCTTCTCTTGTAGTCGCGCTGGCGCTGGCAGGCGGTACGGCGGCGGCGTATGCCCAGACGGGGGCGGCCCAATCCAACAGCACGGCGGGGGGCAGCACCATGTCTCCGGCCGGCGGTAACAGCACCGACGCAACGGCCACGGGCACGGGCACGGGGGGCGCTGCCGTCAATGGCGGCTCGACGGGCAGCGGCCGGGATGCCACCCGTAATCGCAATGCCACCGGCAAGCAAGGGCGCTCCGGCAATACATCGTCGCGCTCGGGTTCCAGTGGCGGCTATGGCGGCAGTGCAAACGATTCGACCGGCAGCACGACCGGCGGCGGGTCGGGCGGGGTCGGGGTCGGCGCCCCTGGTGCTGGCGGCTCGGTGGGCGCGCCGGGCGGTGGTAATGGCGGCGGTGCTGCCGGCTCGGGCGGTGTCGGTGGCGGCGTCGGTGGCGGAGCAGGCAGCGGGGGCGCTGGCGGGGCCGCGGGCGGCAGCGGCGGTGGGTGCGGCCGCTAACCGCCCGCTAACCTGCTGCTAACGCAGTTGCGCTGCGTGATGCAGCAGGTGATCTTCGATGAAGGTCTCGATGAAGTAGTAGCCGTGGTCGTAGCCGGGGTGGCGGCGCAGTTGCAGCGGCTGCCCGGCTGCGGCGCACGCGGCGGCAAAGTCTTCCGGATACAGCTGCTCGGCGAGGATTTTGTCGGCTTCGCCCTGATCGATCAGGATGCCGCCCGGAAACGGGCATGAGGCCAGCCGCATCAGTTGCGTAGCGTCGTGCGCCGCCCAGGCGGTGCGGTCCTCCCCGAGATACCCGGTAAACGCCTTGATGCCCCACGGGCACACCGACGGATGCGCGATGGGCGCAAACGCCGACACCGAAGCAAAGCGCTCTCGATGGCGCAGGGCCAGCGTCAACGCGCCGTGGCCGCCCATCGAATGCCCAAAGATTCCGATGCGTCCGGCTGCCACGGGAAACGCCACGCGCGCGATGTGGTGCAGCTCGTCGGCAATGTAGCTTTCCATGCGGTAGTGCTCGCGCCACGGGGCCTGCGTCGCGTCCAGATAAAAACCGGCGGCGATGCCGAAATCCCAGTGGTCGGCTTCGCCGGGGATGTTTGCGTCGCGCGGGCTGGTGTCTGGGGCGATCAGGATGAGCCCCTCGCGGGCGGCCACGCGTTGCGCGCCGGCCTTGATGGCAAACGTCTCTTCCGTAGACGTCAGACCTGCCAGATAGAACAGCGCAGGGCACCGCGTAGCGACCAGCGCCTGCGGCGGCAGGTAGACCGAGAAGCGCATCGGCAGCCCGATCACAGCCGAGGCATGCCGATAGAAGCGCTGCACGCCGCCAAAGCAGGCATGCTCGGAGAGCAGTTCAAGTGGCGGTACGGGAATCGTCATCGCTGGGCTCCGTCTTCAACGTTCAATACAAAACGACTGAGCGGATCGACTCACCGCGCTTCATCAGCTCGAAGCCCTCGTTGATGCGTTCCAGCGGCAGCGTGTGCGTGATCAGGTCGTCGATGTTGAGCTTGCCTTCCATGTACCAGTCGACGATCTTCGGCACGTCCGTGCGGCCGCGCGCGCCGCCGAATGCGGAGCCCTTCCACTCACGCCCCGTGACGAGCTGGAACGGGCGTGTGCTGATCTCCGCGCCGGCCTCCGCCACGCCGATGATGATCGACTGGCCCCAGCCCTTGTGCGTGCACTCCAGCGCCTGGCGCATGACCTTCGTGTTGCCGATGCACTCGAACGAGTAATCCGCGCCGCCATCGGTCAGCTGGATGATGTGGTCGACCACGTTCTCCACATCGTTCGGGTTGATGAAGTGCGTCATGCCGAACTTGCGTGCCATCGCCTCGCGCGCAGGGTTCAGGTCCACGCCGATGATCTTGTCGGCACCGACCATCTTGGCGCCCTGGATCACGTTCAGCCCGATGCCGCCCAGGCCGAACACGACCACGTTGGCGCCGGCTTCCACCTTGGCCGTGTAGACCACCGCGCCCACGCCTGTCGTCACGCCGCAGCCGATGTAGCAGACCTTGTCGAACGGCGCGTCGGGGCGGATCTTCGCCAGCGCAATCTCTGGCACCACGATGTGATTCGCAAACGTTGACGTACCCATGTAGTGGAACAGCGGCTTGCCATCGAGCGAGAAGCGCGACGTGCCATCCGGCATCAAGCCCTTGCCTTGCGTGGCGCGAATCGCCTGGCAGAGGTTCGTCTTGCGCGACAGGCAAAACTTGCACTGGCGGCATTCCGGCGTGTAGAGCGGAATCACGTGGTCGCCTGCCTTCAATGACGTTACGCCCGCGCCAACCTCAAGCACGACGCCCGCGCCTTCATGGCCAAGGATCGCCGGGAAGATGCCTTCCGGGTCGGCGCCCGAGAGCGTGTAGTAGTCGGTATGGCAGATGCCGGTCGCCTTGATCTCGACGAGCACTTCGCCGGCACGCGGGCCTTGCACGTCGACCTCTTCCACGGTGAGCGGAGCACCGGCTTTCCAGGCGATGGCGGCTTTGGTTTTCATGCGCATTCCTTTTCTTGAAGTGGAGCCTGCCCGACGTGGGCAGCGTAGGGAGGGCGATTGTAGAACGTTGCCTGCTGCGGCAACGTGATAGCGAAGTCATGTCATGCACATCAGACTTCAGATTTCCTTATGACGGCCGTTTCTTGTGCGACGGCAGGCCGATAGGGCCATGTGCCGCGTGCCTTACATGGCGGAACCGCCGCCGTGGACTTCGTAGGAAACGATACTGTGCTTGCATCCATCCGTACTCGCATTTTGCTGACCTGCGTTGCCATCGTGGTCGGCGCATTGACCTTCGCTGGCGGCCTCAACTATCTCGTGACGCGTTCGTACAACGACGAGTCCATCCGCCAGAACCTGCAGTCCGTCGCGCGCGGCCACATCGCCGGCATCGACGACTGGGTGGCATCGAAGACGCAGATGATGGTGTCGCTGCAAGACGTGGCAGTGTCTGCCGATCCGATCCCGGTCTTCAAGGCTGTGCACAAGGCGGGCGGCTTCATCAACGTCTATGTCGGCTACCCCGACAAGTCGTACAAATTCTCCAATCCCGAAGGAATTCCGCCCACGTACGATCCGACCGCCCGCCCCTGGTACAAGCAAGCGGTGGATGCGGGGAAGCCCGTGGTGACGCCGCCGTACGTGAGCGCCAGCACCGGCCAGCTCGTGGTGACCTTCGCCGTGCCCATTCTGCAAGGCAGCACGCTCAAGGGCGTGATCGGCGGCGACGTGGCGATGGACAGCGTGATCGCCAACGTCAAGGCCATTCATCCGACGCAGGCGAGCTTCGGCTTCCTGGTCAATGCGGCCGGCAAGATCGTGGCGCATCCGAATGACAAGCTCACCCTCAAGCCGGCGACCGATCTGTCGGCCGGTCTGAACGAGGCCACGCTGGCATCGCTGGCGCAGGCGGAGAAGCCGGTGGAAGTGTCGGTGGATGGCGCGGCCAAGCTGCTCTACCGCCAGGGCGTGAAGGGCACCGACTGGGGCCTGGTTGTGGCGCTGGACAAGTCTGACGCCACGGCCGGCATGCGCTCGCTGGTCATGACGTCGATTGGCGCGCTGGTGGGCGTGGCCATCGTTGCGGCACTCATCGTTGGTGCGATGACGGCACGCGCGTTCCGCCGCCTGTCGATGATCCGCGATGCGATGGACGACATCGGCTCGGGCAGCGGTGACCTCACCAAGCGTCTGCCGTCGGATGGCCAAGACGAAGTCGCGCAGATCGCCCGTTCGTTCAATACCTTCGCTGACAAGCTCACCGCGGTGATGCAGCAGATCCGCCTGGGCAGCGATTCGGTGCGCTCGGCCGCGCAGGAAATTGCCGCCGGCAACGCAGATCTCTCGCAGCGCACGGAAGAGCAAGCCAGCTCGCTGGAAGAAACCGCCTCGAGCATGGAAGAGCTGACGAGCATCGTGAAGCAGAACGCAGACAACGCTCGTCAGGCCAGCCAGCTTGCCGTGACGGCGTCGGATGTTGCCACGCGCGGCGGCGATGTGGTCGGCCAGGTCGTGCAGACCATGGGCGGCATCAACGAGAGCAGCAAGAAGATTGCCGACATCATCGGCGTGATCGAAAGCATCGCATTCCAGACGAACATCCTGGCGCTGAACGCCGCGGTGGAAGCCGCACGTGCCGGCGAGCAGGGCCGCGGCTTTGCCGTGGTGGCGAGCGAAGTGCGCAGCTTGGCGCAACGCTCGGCAGGCGCCGCGAAGGAAATCAAGGCGCTGATCCACGACTCGGTGGACCGCGTCTCCAACGGCACGGCGCTGGTGGATCAGGCCGGCGTGACGATGGCGGAGATCGTCGATGCGGTGAAGCGTGTGACCGACATCATGGGCGAGATTTCGTCGGCGTCGGAAGAGCAGAGCAGCGGCATCGAGCAGGTCAACCAGGCCGTCAACCAGATGGACCAGGTGACGCAGCAGAACGCCGCGCTGGTGGAGCAGGCGGCTGCTGCCGCGGAGTCGCTGGAGGAACAGGCCCACAACCTCAATGAGGCGGTGGGGCAGTTCCGCCTGTCGCACTGATCCCGGCTCAGGCCTCGGAAGCGGCTGCGCTGGCAGCCGCCTTGGCCTGGTCCTGTTCCTCCGCCAAAGCGAGGTCTGCGGCCTGTGCGCGCTTGACCGCGGGCCGTGCAAGGATGCGGTCGATATACGCGCGCACCACGGGCGTTTCGGGCATCAGCTTGAACATCGTGATCCAGTCGAGTGCGGCGCCCCAGAGCACGTCTGCCGCCGTGAAGCGCTCGCCCAGGAAGTACGGCCCTTTGGCCAGTTGCGCGTTGATCGCCGCAATGACCGTATCGAAGTCGCCATAGGGCGAGGTCGAATATGCGGCCGGCGCGCGGCCCATGGAATGGTCGACGACAGCGGGCTCGAAGCACGAACCGTAGAACGCCATCCATCGCAAATACGGCCCACGCAGCGGGTCGCCCACGGCTGGCGACAGCCCGGCTTCGGGATACAGTTCTGCCGCATACAGATACACCGCCACTTGCTCGGTGATGACCGCATCGCCGTGACGCAGCGTCGGCACCTTGCCCAGCGGATTGAGCGCGAGAAACTCCGGCGTCTTGTGCTGGCCCGTGGTCAGGTCGAAGGCGTGTACCTCGTAGTCGGCGCCGAGCTCTTCGAGCAACATGCGCGCACCACGCGAGCGGCTGCGCGGGGAGTGGTAGAGGGTCAGGTGGCGGTCTTGCGGCATCGTTGGCTCCGTGGGCAATGAAACGGGGGGAGGAAAGCTGGCCACTGTAGGTGAGGAGGCCGCATCCGTCTTGGAAAAATCCGCCGCCGCAGTGCATCATCGCGGCATCGCCTTCGCCGCCGATTCCATGACCGATCTACGTGACGTTGCCGCCAAGCCAAAGGGGGTGGTCGATCCGTTGGCCTTTCGTCAGCGCTTCCGCCTGAACCGTTATCAGCCATCTGCCGCCCTGGCCGGCGTGCTCGATCACCACTGGGTTGTCGAATGGGACCTGCGCGGCCAGCCGCCCTATACGCAGCGCACGCTGCCGTATCCGTGCGTCAATCTGGTGTTCGACCGTCGGCAGACCGCCGTCTTTGGGGTGGTGTCAGGCGCGTTCGAAACCACATTGGCCGAGACAGGCCGGGTGATTGGCCTGCGCTTCCGGCCCGGCGCCTTTCGCGCGTTCTTCGGCAAGCCGGTACGTTTGCTGACCGACAAGACCGTGCCGGTTTCCGATGTGCTCGGCATTGGCCATGCGCAGGCAGAAGAGATCGTGCTTGGCGCAGGTGACGACGCCGGCATGGTGTCTGCCGCCGAAACGCTGCTGCTACGCGTGCTGCCGCCGCCGGACCCGCAGGTTGAGCGCATCCACACCATCCTGCAGTCGCTGCAAGAGGACGCACGCCTGACACAGGTGCGCGACCTGGCCGAGCGCACCGGCATGAGCGAACGGACGATGCAGCAGTTGTTCTCGGAGTACGTGGGCGTGACGCCGAAATGGGTGATCCGCCGATACCGCTTGCACGAGGCGGCCGACCAGCTTGCCAACGGCGCAGCCGTGGACCTGGCCGAGCTCGCGCACGGGCTTGGCTACTTCGACCAGGCGCACTTCACGCGGGATTTTCGGCGCCTTGTGGGGAAGGCGCCTGGAGAATACCGGCGCGCCAATCAGGCCTAGCGCGCCCGGCATCAATCCGCCGCGACCGCCACGTCTGGCGACGCAGGCGGGCGGTCCGTCATGACGCAGTTGCGCCCCGCCAGCTTCGCGGCATAGAGCAGATGATCCGCCCGCCGCAGCAGCGGCTCCAGTTCGGGCCCATCCGCCGCGGACGCTGCTGCCACGCCAAAGCTGGCGGTCATGCGGCACGGCTGATCGGTGCCGGTGGGTACCGTCACCTCGGCAATGCGATGACGCAGATGATCGGCAACCGCGCGGGCCTGCGCGAGGCTGTTCGCCCACACCATCACCGCAAACTCCTCGCCACCGATGCGCGCCACCATGTCGGCGGACGGGCCTTCGGCGCGGCACAGCCTTGCAACGGTGCGCAGCGCCTCGTCGCCCACGGCATGGCCGTACGTATCGTTGATGCGCTTGAAGTGGTCGATGTCGAACATGATGAGTGCAACGAGCCGCGCTTTGGGCTGCGGCGATTTGCACATCGCGCCGGCCCGGTCTTCAAAGGCGCGGCGATTGAGCAACTGGGTGAGCGGGTCAGTCTCGGCCATGCGCGCGAGTTCCTGCATCAGGTGCGCGCGTTCCACTTCCAGCCGGCGGCGCTCGATGCTGTTGATGCGCAGCACGCGGATCGCCTCGAACATCGCGCGGATCTCGCGCCGCGCAAAGGCGGTCGGGATGTGCACGCTCAGGTTGCCGCGCGCAATCCCGTCAATCAGCCGTGTGGCGTTCACGAACGGCCCCACCACGTTGCGGCGGAACGAGATCGTCATCCACGCCAGGGCGCCGAGCACCGACAAGACCGCGCCTGCCGAGCCGATGAGCACCAGCAGCATCGCGCGCCGATGTTCGCGGATGTCGTCTTCCGCCAGGCGCAGCACGATGTCGCGGAAATCCGTGATGGCCCGCATGGTGGGCACGTAGCGGTCCGCAAATGCCGCCGGGGAGATATCGGCGCCGCCGGGCTGGCTGGCCTGGGCGCGCACAGTGGCCACATAGCGCAGTCCATCGCCAAAATACTGGGCGCCGACGGTGGCCAGCGCGTGCTGGTTCAATGCCGAATGCGCGCCCACGCGGGTCTCGATCATGCTGCGCAGTTGGTCGATGCGGCCTTGCGTGCGTTCGATGGCCAGCTGCTCTTCAAACGTGAGCATGCGGTGCATGGCGAGCGCGCCAGTGAAGCGCGAACCGAGCTGGCCCGCGTATTCCCGCAGATCGGCCGACAGCCGCGCCAGCGTCAGGCAATTGAGCACGTCGGGATCGCCACGCGTGATGTTGGACGTGCGCGCGTTGACGATGGGCAGGAATTCGGGGATCACGGCGATCATGCGGCCCACCCCGTCGGCCAGGTCGTTGCTGCTGCGTGAGCGCAGGGGCAGGGCGGTCAGTCGGTCGATGTTGGCGCGGGCCGCAGCCAGGTGCGTTTGGGCGCTGCGCGCGGCCTTGATGTCGGTTTCGCAGCCTGGGCAATCCTCAGGGCGCAGCGCGTCGAGCAATTGGGCAACGTGTTCGTCGCTGGCGGCACGCATGCGTTGGAGCGCCGCGATGCGCTCGGCCGGCACCGGCAAGTCTTCGCCGAGCACGCCGTTGGTGGGGCCGCGCTCGGCTGACACCTTCTCCATCGCCAGCAGCGTCATGCGCAGCGCCTGGATGCTGCGGGCCGCATCGTCGGCGCGGCCATAGGCCAGCCACGCGTAGCCCAGCAGCCAGCACGACAACGACAACACCGGAACGAGGACGATGGCGACGCTGGCGCCAAAGCGCCTGTCCATCGACGTTTCAGAAGACATGAACGGAGGGGTGGAGCGTCTGGGCGAGCGGTTGGGCAGAGCCGGAAGGCAGTTGCAAACGGGTTGCACAGGTGCCCGCGCTTATTGCCGCGTGCAGTGCACATCTCTGGCTAACGGCAGCATCGGGCGCTTCTTTACGTTGCCATTGGACTCGCGCCGCGAGTGCGGACTGCAAACAAATGCAAAAGGATTCTTACGGGATGTTCAGGCGGAAGGAAGGGCCGAAGGGGCAGCGGACTGTCAGGTCGTTGCCGCGGCATGGCACGAGATGGCGCCATGCGCATCTCGTGCCTGAGTGAGGATCGAATGATCCGGCGCGCTGGTTATTTGACCACCACCTCGGAGTGCACGACCTCCGGCGCCTTGGCAAAGAACGGCCCCACCAGCTTGCGCCATTCCTGGAAGTCGTCAGACTCGCGAAAATCGACCATGTGGTCTTCCACGGTGTTCCAGCGCACCAGCAGCACGTAGCTCGTGTCGCGCTCGACAATGTGGTGCAGCTCGGCGCCGTGGCAGCCTTTGGCGCGTGCAAACAGCGGCAGGGCTTGCTGGACAGCGGCTTCAAACTCGCGCTGCTTGCCGGCGAGAATTTCGATGTGGGCCATTTCGAATACCACGTTGTGCTCCGTTCGGTTGGATGGGGTGAGCAGACTATAGCCGGCAATCGCTCGCGCCATGGCCGGGCCGGTAGCGGGGTTGTTCGACCGTGCGACGCGAACTTTTGGTTGGCTTCGCAGGCCTTGTCCACCTGCCGGCGCCCCTTTGACAACCGCCGCTGCGCGGGCATACTCGGATTTCATTGCCTTGGCCCGGATCCTGCTCGGGCTCTTCAGGCGTCACCTTCAAGCAAAAGCAACCCATGGATAGCGGAAACGACCACCAGAAATTTTTCTACCTCTTGCTGTTCGTCGTCACGCTTGGCCTTTGCTGGATCCTGTCACCGTTCTTCGGCGCGGTGTTCTGGGGTGTCATCCTGGCGATCCTGTTCCAGCCCGTGCAGCGCGCGCTGGTCGCTCGGATGGGCAAGCGGCGCAATCTCGCTGCGCTCGCCACCCTCGCCCTGATCATCCTCATCGTGATCCTGCCTGTGATCTTTGTGACAGCGACCATCGTGCAGGAAATCGGCGTCGCCTATCAGGAGGTCCAGAGCGCGCAGCCGAACTACTCCCGGTACCTATCGGAAGCGGTGCATGCGCTGCCGACGTGGGTTCAGCAGCTGCTTGCCAAAGCGGGCCTGACGAACATTGCCGGCATCCAGAAAAAGCTGGCCGACGGCGCCGCGCAGATCAGCCAGTTTGCCGCCACGCAGGCGCTGAGCATCGGGCAGAACACGTTCCAGTTTGTGGTCGGCTTTGGCGTGATGCTGTACATGGTGTTCTTCCTGCTGCGCGATGGCGCCGAGATCGGCCGCCGCGTGCGCCGCGCGCTGCCGATGGACGAAGAGCACAAGCGCCTGCTGCTCAGCAAGTTCACGACCGTGGTGCGCGCCACCGTCAAAGGCAACATTGCCGTGGCGCTGGTGCAGGGCGCCCTCGGCGGGCTGATCTTCTGGATCCTTGGCATTGACGGCGTGGTGCTGTGGGGCGCGCTGATGGCGTTCCTGTCGCTGCTGCCGGCCATTGGCGCGAGCCTCGTGTGGATTCCGGTCGCGGTCTACTTCCTGATGGTGGGGGCGATCTGGAAATGCGTGATCCTCGTCGCGTTCTGCGGCGGGGTGATTGGGCTCGTCGACAACCTGCTGCGCCCGCTGCTGGTCGGCAAGGACACCAAGATGCCCGACTGGGTCGTGTTGATCTCCACCCTAGGCGGAATGGAGCTGTTCGGCATCACCGGCTTCGTGATCGGGCCGCTGGTCGCCGCATTGTTCATGGCCAGCTGGGACATCTTTGCGCGCGGGCAGAGCGAATGAGGCTCCGGCCGAATGGGCGGCGCGTCCCGCTCATATCCGCTCGAACCGCAGACCTGCGTGGCGCGTCAGGCGCTCGATGAAGCGTTCGTCGAACATCGTGGCCGGCGTCCAGAAGCCGCCCGGTCGCCCCGTCTTGATGCCGTCTCTCATGTGGTCCAGCGCGAGGCTGGCGGCAGCCTGGCCGAGCATCTTGCCGGTCGAGCCGTAGCCCGGGTCGCGATCGCCGGTCACCTTCACGCGCAAGGTGTTGCCTTGAGCGGTGCGGCCGAACAGCCGCAGGTCGTAGCGGCCTGCCAATTGCGCCGCTGGCGTGGGGCCTTCGCCGGGTTTGGGCAGCAGAAAGCGTTGCATGACGATGCGAGCAGGCTTGATGACAATGCCCAGCATGAATGCACCCAGGCCGGCCACCATCGTCATGGCTTTCATGCGGCCACTCAGGCCGTGCCCGGTGATCACGGCTTCGTCATAGAGGAAAGGATTGCCATAGGCGTTGCCGGACAAGGCGTTGGAGCGGTGCACCACGCGCTCATTGATGGCCGCCATGACAAACGGCGCAATCCACACATCGAAATCAGCATCGAATGCCGCGCCCCTGACCGAGCGCTGGCGCGCCGTGAAGCCATGACCCTTGGGGCACAGCGCGTAGGGATCGGCCAGCTCCTTGCGCAAGGTGGGGTCGGCTGCGGCTTCCTGCACGACGTTGATCAGGCTGGCGATCGTGCCGCCCGATGCGCCGCCCTTTAGCGTCTTGACGCGCAGCTTCACCTGGGTGGCGGGCAATCCCCATTGCCGCATGGCTTGTTGCTGCAGGAAGTAGACGCCCATGTCCGACGGCACGGAGTCGAACCCGCAGCAATGCACGATGCGGGCCCCGGACTGCTGCGCGCTCGCTTCGTATTTGTCGATCATGCGCTTGATCCACTGCGTCTCGCCGGTGAGGTCGCAGTAGTCCGTCCCGCTTTCGGCGCAGACCTTGATCAACGGCTCGCCATATAGGGCATAGGGGCCAACCGTGGAGACCACCACCCGCGTTTGTGCGCACAGTGCGCGCAGCTGCACTTCGTTGGCGGCATCCGCCACGATGATCGGAAGGGACTCGCCAGCCGCACCAAGCGATCGTTTGACCTCCAGGAGCTTCGCTTCTGATCGTCCGGCAATGGCCCAGCGCAGCGTTTCCGCATCACCCGAAAAGTGTTCGGCCACGTAGCGGGTCAGGATCCGGCCGACAAAGCTCGTGGCGCCAAAGACGACGACGTCATAGTCCGGAGCGGGCATGGAGTTTTCCTTTTTCTTTGGACGGATGAGGGCGGAGGGCTGCGCCACTTTTATCGTTTTGCGGCAAACAAATAGTGAAGGCGCTGAGCCCGCCGGGCAACCGGCCGCGTGCTCACCGCATTTCTGGTCGGACACGCGCACGCCGGGTTGGCGCGGGCGGATTTGCTTGGCTTCAGCACTTGAAAGACCGTTTCACATTACGGAATCTGCCCGGAAATTCTCCGTCGTTGCCGTCCCGTTTGCTGAAAACACGTTCCGCATCGCAAAATTTGTTAGCTATGTTGTTGAAAAATAAAGAAAAACTAACTCTTATGTCTTATATAAGACCTTGCTGCGACGCGTCAAAGCCGACCTACAATAAATCCACGCTGCTCGCTTCGAAATCCGGAGCTGCACACGCAACCGATTCCTCTCAAACGCGCTTCATTTCCAGGAAATTGACATGGCCCAGTATCAAGACGACATCAAGGCAGTTGCCGGTTTGAAAGAAACCCACGGCAGCGCATGGAATGCCATCAACCCCGAGTACGCTGCTCGCATGCGTGCCCAGAACAAGTTCAAGACGGGTCTGGACATCGCCAAGTACACCGCCAAGATCATGCGTGCGGACATGGCCGCCTACGACGCCGATCCGTCCAAGTACACGCAGTCGCTCGGTTGCTGGCACGGCTTCATCGGCCAGCAGAAGATGATCTCCATCAAGAAGCACTTCAAGAGCACCGAACGCCGCTACCTGTACCTGTCCGGCTGGATGGTCGCTGCGCTGCGCTCGGAGTTCGGCCCGCTGCCGGACCAGTCGATGCACGAGAAGACTTCGGTCAGCGCGCTGATCCGCGAGCTGTACACCTTCCTGCGTCAGGCCGACGCCCGTGAACTGGGCGGCCTGTTCCGCGAGCTGGACGCCGCCAAGGACGCTGCTGCCAAGGCCGCCATCCAGGAAAAGATCGACAACCACGTCACGCACGTGGTGCCCATCATCGCCGACATCGACGCAGGTTTCGGCAACGCAGAAGCCACGTACCTGCTCGCCAAGCAGTTCATCGAAGCGGGCGCCTGCTGCATCCAGATCGAAAACCAGGTGTCGGACGAGAAGCAGTGCGGCCACCAAGACGGCAAGGTCACCGTGCCGCATGAAGACTTCCTCGCCAAGATCCGCGCGATCCGTTACGCGTTCCTGGAGCTGGGCGTGGACGACGGCATCATCGTCGCCCGTACCGACTCGCTGGGCGCCGGCCTGACCAAGCAGATCGCCGTGACGAACACGCCGGGCGACCTGGGCGACCAGTACAACTCGTTCCTCGACTGCGAAGAGCTGTCGGCCGACCAACTCGGCAATGGTGACGTTGTCATCAAGCGCGACGGCAAGCTGCTGCGTCCGAAGCGCCTGCCGAGCAACCTGTTCCAGTTCCGCGCCGGCACGGGCGAAGCGCGTTGCGTGCTCGACTGCATCACCTCGCTGCAGAACGGTGCCGACCTGCTGTGGATCGAAACCGAAAAGCCGCACATCGGCCAGATCGGCGGCATGGTCAAGGAAATCCGCAAGGTCATCCCGAACGCCAAGCTGGTGTACAACAACAGCCCGTCGTTCAACTGGACGCTGAACTTCCGTCAGCAGGTGTATGACGCGATGAAGGAAGCGGGCAAGGACGTGTCGGCTTACGAGCGCGGCCAGCTGATGAGCGCCGAGTACGACGACAGCGAACTGGCGAAGCTCGCCGACGAGAAGATCCGTACGTTCCAGGCCGATGCATCGCGCGAAGCCGGCATCTTCCATCACCTGATCACGCTGCCGACGTACCACACCGCCGCGCTGTCGACCGACAACCTGGCCAAGGAATACTTCGGCGACCAGGGCATGCTCGGCTACGTGGCTGGCGTGCAGCGCAAGGAAATCCGCCAAGGCATCGCCTGCGTCAAGCACCAGAACATGTCGGGCTCGGACATCGGCGACGACCACAAGGAATACTTCAGCGGCGAAGCTGCGCTGAAGGCGGCAGGTAAAGACAACACGATGAACCAGTTCCACTGATTCACGGCCAAGGTCCTACCCAAAGCACAACGCCAACCCATTGCGGGTTGGCGTTTTTTTTCGCCCGGCGTGCTGAGCGTTCCGTAAGGGTCAGTCACTTCGCCGCCTGGGCCTCGCGCCCGTACTCCAACTGGAGCGCGACAATGTCGGCAGTCGCGCTGCCATACCGGCCGGCGATTGCGCCCAACGCTTCCTGCAGCGCGCCCGCCGATGTGGACTTCGGGAGCGCAAGTTGCCGATACACATTCGCAGCCGTGTCGCTGGGTAGCAGCGTGAGCCCACGGCGCGATCGAACGATCGTCTGAGTGGAAACCGCAATCGCTTGCGACCGATACGTTCGGGACCATGCGTCTGCGGTCAGCGCCAGGGCGATTTCATCGACACCGTCCGCGATCGGGATTGCCCACGTTTCATGCTTCCAGAACAAGACGGCATTTCTGGCAATGGACCACATGCGCCCGGCCGTGAGATGGAACGCGCTGGAGTCGTGCTCAGCCCCCCAATCGTCGATGCCCAACCTTGATGCCACTGCGGCGGCCTTCGCCCGTCCGGCAATCGCTTCAACAAGCGAGAGGCTTGCAGGAATGGAGGCCGAGACACCGGTTGTCGTCATGATGTTGCCGTCGACAACATAGCGCCGGTCTCGAGTCCAACGTGTCTGCGGAAAGGCTCGGGCGATGCTGTCGAATGCGTACCAGTGCGTCGTGGCCGATCGTCCTTCAAGCAGGCCCGCTCGCGCCGGAATCCACGCGCCTTCGCAGATGGAAAGCACGAATGCGCCTTTGTCTGCCTGCGCGCGGACCCAGCGGATGATGGTTTCATTCCGGTCATCGTGCAGGGCGGGGACGACTACAATGTCCGCGCCGGTTTGATGTGCCGAGTCGAATGCCTCCAGGGTCTTTTCGGCCTCGATTCTCAACGCGGGCATCAGGTTTACCGCTCCCGGGTGCGTCGACACGATGACGACATCCGCAACATCCGCCTCTTTCAGCACGCCGTAAGGAACAAGGAGATCAGTGGTCTCCGTGCCCGCGTTGTCGGCCACAATCGCGACCAGAGGCCGGGTTCGTCCTGCCTTGAGCGGTGGTAACCGGAGGTCATTGGTCACCGCAGGCGCGGCTTCTGTGCCACGCATGAGCGTCAGCATGACGGTGAGAGCGAGCAGAGCGGCTTTCAGAAGTCTGCGGTACATGGAAAGATTCCGGAGAGCAGGACCGCCACTCTAGCGGCTGAGCACTGCCGCCCGAAACGACAAATTGATCGCATTTTTCGCCAATGCACGCGTGGACTCTCAAGCCAAGGCGCATCGCCGTCATTGCCTACGACGGGGTGCAGGCCCTCGACGTTGTCGGGCCGATGGAAGTTTTCGCGATGGCAAACCATCACAGGCCCCAGCACGTCGCGCCCTATGAGATCGCTCTTGCTTCTCCTGCAGGCGGTGCCGTGACTTGCAGTTCAGCGGGTGGGCTTTGTCTTGGCGATACGGTTGCGCTCGCCGACCTGCCGCGCGATATCGATACGGTCATCGTCGCGGGCGGCAGCGAAGAGGGGCTCCGAAAGGTCATCTTCGAGACCGAACTGATTCCGTGGCTGAAATCGCGTGCGCCCGAAGTCCGCCGGCTTGCAAGCGTCTGTACGGGCGCTTTTGTTCTTGCTGCAGGCGGCTTCCTGGACGGCAAGCGCGCTACGACGCATTGGAACTCGCTTGCGCTGCTCAAAGAACTGCGTCCGCAGATCGACGTGGAGTCGGATGTCATCTTCGTGGCCGAACCGCCCATTTACACCTCGGCAGGGATCACGGCCGGCATCGACCTGTGCCTGGCGTTGGTCGAAGCGGATTGCGATGCGCAGACAGCGTTGGCGGTCTCGCGGCAAATGGTGCTTTTCATGCGCAGGCCGGGCGGCGAGTCCCAGCTCAGTTCGGCGCTGACCATGCAGGCTGCAGCGGTACCGCGCTTGCGCAATCTGGCGACCAGGATCGTGGAAGATCCGACCGGTGATCTGTCGGGTCCCGCGCTTGCGGCGCGTGCCGATATGAGCGAGCGGACGTTCTCTCGCGCGTTCCGCAAGGAAATCGGCATGACGCCGGCGCAGTTCGTCGAATCCGCACGAATCGGGCGTGCCAAGGCCCTGCTCGAAACGTCCGACTGGCCCTTGGCGCGTGTCGCCGAGCGCGCCGGTTTTGGCAGCGTCCACGCATTGCATCGGGTGTTCCAGAAGCGGCTTGGCATCACGCCAGGTCTGTATCGGGAGCGCTTCAGTGTGCGGCAAGCGCAAGGCACCCCTGCGCCCATCAATGGATAGATTGATAACCAAAGCACATCAATCCTTCCGAAAATTGCACTTCTCGTTTGCCAGTCTCCCGGCGAACATTGCCAAAACGACAAACGCCGTCCAACGGCGTATTCTTTTTTTGGCTTCCAGGAGACACCTCGATGCACCCCCCGTCCAGCCTTTCGACCGGGCAATCCAAGGCCGCTGCGGTCTTCCGCGTCACCGCCGGGAATTTCCTGGAGCAGTTCGACTTCTTCCTGTTCGGCTTCTACGCCACGCAGATCGCCAACGTCTTCTTTCCGACCGAAAGCGAGTTCGCCTCGCTGATGATGACGTTCGCTGTTTTTGGCGCCGGCTTTCTGATGCGGCCGCTCGGTGCGATCGTGCTCGGCGCCTACATTGACGACGTTGGCCGCCGCAAGGGGCTCATCGTCACGCTGTCCATCATGGCAAGCGGGACGGTGCTGATCGCGTTCGTTCCCGGCTACGCCACGATTGGTCTCCTGGCACCGGCGCTCGTGTTGCTGGGGCGTCTCCTGCAGGGTTTCTCGGCGGGCGCGGAACTGGGCGGCGTATCGGTCTATCTGGCCGAGATGGCCACGCCGGGCCGCAAGGGCTTTTTCACGAGCTGGCAGTCTGCCAGCCAGCAGGTGGCAATCGTCGTGGCGGCAGGCCTGGGCTTCGCGCTCAACCAATGGCTCAGTGCACCGGCCATCGCCGCATGGGGATGGCGTGTGCCGTTCTTCGTCGGCTGCATGATCGTGCCGTTCATCTTCGTGCTGCGCCGTAATCTTGAAGAAACGCAGGAGTTCAAGGC
Organism: Ralstonia edaphi; assembly: GCF_958350185.1. NCBI lineage: Bacteria > Pseudomonadati > Pseudomonadota > Betaproteobacteria > Burkholderiales > Burkholderiaceae > Ralstonia > Ralstonia edaphi. The sequence continues at coordinate 45,168 of NZ_CATWHI010000003.1, read as the reverse complement.
GCGCAAGCATCGTCCGGGCATGAAGGAGGTGTTCGGCACGCTGCTGCAAAACTGGGGCGTCGTGCTCGCCGGGATGATGCTGGTGGCGATGACCACGACGAGCTTCTACCTCATCACTGTCTACGCGCCGACGTTCGGCAAAACCGTCTTGCATCTGAGTACGGCCGACAGCCTGCTCGTGACGCTGTGCGTTGGGGTGTCGAACTTTGTGTGGCTGCCGATTGGCGGTGCGCTTTCCGACAGGATCGGCCGCCGGCCGCTGCTGATCGGCATGACGGTGCTGACCATCGCCACGGCATACCCGGCGCTTTCGTTCCTCGCGCACGCGCCCAGCTTCACGAACATGCTGCTCGTGCTGCTGTGGCTGTCGTTCATGTACGGCATCTACAACGGCGCGATGGTCGTCGCGCTTACCGAAGTGATGCCCGTGCAGGTGCGCGTTGCCGGGTTTTCGCTTGCCTACAGCCTCGCCACGGCAGTGTTCGGCGGCTTTACCCCCGCCATCTCGACAGCGGCCATCCATATGACTGGCGACAAGGCCGCTCCCGGCTACTGGATGAGTCTTGCTGCCGCATGCGCGCTCCTGGCGACGTTGACGCTCTATCGCCGCCGTGCAGTAACGCTGGCGCCGGCGCACTGACGCCCAACGCATCCCGCGTTCCGCCTATTCACAAACACGTACGACCTGGCATGACCCTCACCATGAAGACTCTGTTTCGGAACCTGTGCGCAGCCGCGCTCGTCGCCACCTCGGCACTGGCAACCACCGTCCACGCTGCTGAACTGCACGTCATGAGTTCTGGGGGCTTTACGGCAGCCTATAAGCTGCTTGGGCCCAAGTTCGCCGCGCAGACGGGCAACACGCTCGACACTGCACTCGGCCCGTCGATGGGCAAGTCGCCCGAAGCGATTCCGAATCGGCTCGCACGCGGCGAACCTGCCGACGCCGTGATCATGGTCGGCTACGCACTCGACGATCTGATCAAGCAAGGCAAGGTCATCCCGGATTCGCGCGTGGAACTGGCCGACTCGCGCATCGGCATGGTGGTGCGCGAAGGTGCAGCCAAGCCCGATATCAGCTCACCCGAGGCCCTCAAGCAAGTGCTGCTGCATGCCAAGTCGATCGCCTACTCGGACAGTGCAAGCGGCGTCTATATCGAGCGCGAGCTGTTCAAGAAGCTGGGCATTGAAGAGCAGGTCAAGGCAAAGGCGAAGATGATTCCGCGCATTCCGGTGGCATCCGTGGTGGCCACCGGCGACTACGAAGTCGGCTTCCAGCAAGTGAGCGAACTGCTGCCGGTGCAGGGTGCGGCCTTCGTCGGAAAGATTCCGGAGTCGCTGCAATCTGTGACGCGCTTTGCTGCGGGCATCCCCGTCGGTGCGCAGCACCCGAAGGAAGCCAAGGCGCTTCTCGACTATCTCGCTTCGCCGGGGGTGCAGCCGGACGTGAAATCGACGGGCCTCGATTCGGTACTTGCGCATTGAGTCACTGCGCTCGCGCGGCATGTCAAGCGGTGCTCGTTAGGCGTCGCTTGACGTCACGCCTCCGCGCTTCGCTTCCATGATCATGCGGTGAAATTCCTCTGCGGCTGGTGTAAGCGCCCGGCCGCGCCGCTTCACGATCCCGACGCGCCGGTTCACGACCGGCTCCACCAGCGGCACGCTCGTGAGAATCGGATGGTCATGCCCCGGCATGGCCATCGATGGCACTGCAGCGACACCCAGCCCGGCTTCAACCAACCCCAGCATCGTCGTGACGTGCCGCGTCTCACAGACGCTTGGCGCTCGCGGTGCAACGGCCGAGAGCGCCTGATCGAGCAGCAGTCTGTTGCCGGAGGTCTTGTCCACTGACACGTATTCGTGTTCGTAAAGCTCGTTCCACGTCACGCGCTTTTTTCGGGCGAGCGGATGATCGCGTCGGCAGGCAACAACAAACCGCTCCTGCAGCAGCATCTTGAATTCGATTTCGGGCTCCTGGCTGCCCATGAAGCTCACGCCAAAATCTGCCTCGCCGCTGATGACGGCACCCAGCACTTCGTTCGCGCTTGCATCCAGCAGCTTGACGCGGATGCGCGGAAAGCGGCGGTGATAACGCGCAATCAGGTTCGGCAGAAAGTAATAGGCCACCGACGGCACGCACGCGATGGTCACCTGCCCCAGGCGGCTCGATGAAATATCGCGAATACCCAGCAGCGCGACGTCCAGATCGTCGAGCAGTTGTTCGGCACTGCGGGCGAACACGCGGCCGACCGTGGTGAGCGTGACGCGGCGTGTGGTGCGCTCAAACAGGGGCACGCCGAGCGCGCTTTCGAGCTTGTCGATTCGACGGCTCAACGCGGGCTGGGAAATGCTGATCGCTTCCGCGGCCTTGCGGAAGTTGCCCAACTCCACCACCGCGCGAAACGCCTGCAAGTCCGTCAAATCGAAATTGATGCCCACCGGCCAGCCTCCACATCCCAGATGCGCAGCATTTTGCGCGATTTATTACGGGGGTGACACGTCTCCAGCGGCACGCGCAGGGCTCGCCCAGTTGAACGCTGTGCACCGACACGGGGCGCGGATTCGAAGAGGCCGCGTGCGACAGCGCTCAACCGCTTTATCAAAAAAGCTCATCAAACCTGCCAATGCGTTGAAATGCGCCGACGCTTCGTGTCACATGTCGCACCAAGGCATGTCACCCCTCTTTCGTAGGGGGTGTGGCACGGTTCGTGCAGCCTTGCGCCCGGTTTGACGACAACAAAAGAGTTGGGAGGGTGTATGTGCAACAAGCCGGTGTCCGGGGCACCGCTGTTGGAAGAGGCTTGCCAGCTGGGCAGCATGGTCAACAGTTCGCACCGACGCTTCGACGCTTCGACGCGCGAAGGCCCTGTCGATGACTCCGCATCTATCGCGGCGCATTCAGCGCTGCACAGATGACGTCGCGCATGGCGAACTGAATGCCGCGGGCTCGAAGGAGGGCCCAGCAACCAGATATCAGATGCATCTCTTCTTTCAAGGATTTCTTTGATGATCGTGTTTTCTCAACGATGGATTGCCGTCGCAGCGATTGCGTTTGCGCTGGCGGGCTGTGGTGGCGGATCCGATAGCACGCAGGCCAGCAGCACGACTGGCACGGGCGGCGGCACAGGGGCGCAAGGCGGTACCAGTGGTGGCAGCAGTGGAGGGACCACGGGTGGCCAGACCGGCGGAAATGGCGGTGGAACGACCGGCGGCAGTACATCGACCCTGTCGAACAGCGCAGCGCTCGTCCAGAAATTGGGCAAGCCTTCGCGCGTGCTCGTCGGCCTCGGTTCGGGCCAGTCGATTTCGGATATGCAGAGCCAGGGCATTCGGCCTGACATCATCGACGTTTACCTCGTGGGGGCCGGGCCGGGTTCGTGGCCCTACTGGAACAGCCCTGACGGCGCGTACATCACGTATGCCGCGCAAGCTGCCCAGACCTATGGCGCCACCCCGATGTTTACCTTCTACCAGATGGCGCAGAACGGTGACGGCAACCTGAGCGGCATCACCGATGCGACCTTCATGAACACGTACTGGAGCCAGGCGCGATTGATGTATCAACGCATCGCTGCGCTGAATGCGCCCGTGCTGATCAACCTGGAGCCCGATTTCTGGGGCTACGTGTGGGCGCAGGCGCCGAGTCACGACCCCACGCAGATGCCCGCGGTGGTGAACAGCCAGCCGGAATGCAGCAGCCTGCCGAACACCGCCGCCGGTATCGGGCAGTGCCTGGTGCAGATGGCGCGCCAGATCGCACCCAAGGCGCTGATCGGATTTCCGCCCGCGTTCTGGTCGGGATCGCCGACTGCGGTTGCGGGGGAAATGCGCGCTGCGGCTGCGCACCAGGCCGACTTCATCGTCGCCCAGACCAGCGACCGCGACGCCGGCTGCCTCGAAGCCGCCGCCGTGTCGGAGTGCACAGGCCGCAGCGGCACGTTCTACTGGGACGAGAGCAACATCGCCACGCCGAATTTCCATCAGTCGCAAAGCAGTTACCTGGACTATCGGACTGCGTTGGGGAATGGGCTGCCCATTCTGTGGTGGCAGACGCCGCTGGGCGTGCCGTCCAGCACGCCGGGCGGCACCAACCAGCACTACCGCGACAACCACGTCGATTACATGCTGCGCAACACGCAGGAATACGGCGACGGCCATACCTTCGCCATCGTCTTCGGCTCGGGCGGTACGTACCAGACGACGATCAACACCGACGGCGGCCAGTTTGCGCGCCTGCTCGGTCTGTACCTCGGCGGGGGCGGAGCCACCCTGCAATAACCGGGCGGGCGGCGCTCATGCGAGGCTAGATAGCCGTCGCGTAGTCAACGCGGTTGCGGCCCTTGCGCTTGGCTTCGTAGAGCGCATCGTCCGCAGCCTTGGTCAATGCGGTGAGCGACGCGAAGCTCGCGCGCCGTGCGGTCGCGCAACCGATGCTCACCGTGAAAGGGGCCAAGGCTGTGTCGCCGGGGCCGGCGCGGGTTCCTTCCACTTCGGCACGGATGGCTTCGGCGATGCGTGTTGCGCCGGTCTCGCCTGTATCGGGCAACAACACCACGAATTCCTCTCCGCCGTATCGAGCCGCGAGATCGCCGCGTCGTCGCGCATGCTTGGAAATGCAGTGGGCGAGATACTGCAGCGCGATGTCGCCCTGAGCATGGCCGTGCTCGTCGTTATAGCGTTTGAAATGATCGGCATCGACGAAGAGCACGGATAGGCGACTGTCATTGCGTTGCAGGCGGTCCCACTCGTTTTCCAGCGCGACATCCAGCGCGCGTCTGTTCTTCAGCCCGGTGAGCGGATCGGTTTGCGTAAGCTCCCGCAGGTGGGTTTCGGCCATGACGCGTCCACGCAGCGCAAATGCCAGGAGCCAGACGCCGGCGCAAAAGGCCAGGCTCACCGACAGCGACGACAGCCCGACGATCCATGACAGCCGCCGCCAGGCTGCAAGCGCATCGCTCATGGCCGGCGCGACCACGGCGATGAACGGTGTGCCCGGCACGCGTTGGAACGTATAGAGACGCAGCACGCCGTCGCTCGCAGATGGCGCCACATAGAAGCCGGACTCCTGGTTCACCATGCGCGGGAACGTCAGCGATTTGCTGAAATTGACCGCGCGGACTGCGCCCGGCGGCGGATTTCTTGCCACCAGCGTTCCGTCGGTCCGGACAATGGCCGTGACGCCGTGCGGCCCGATATCGAGCTTCTCAAGCAGCTGCTTGAAGTAATCGAGGTCGATGGCGACCAGCGCGGTGCCGGCAAAGGTCCCGTCCTGCCGGTTCATCCTCCGGCTCAGCGCAATGGCTTCCACGCCGCCGCGCGACCGCGCTTTGTAGGGCGCTGAGATATAGAGGCCAACGTTTGCATGGTCGCGATGGACGATGAAGTAGTCGCGGTCGCTGAAATCCCAGCGGTGCGTCGCCGAGCAGCAACCGTCAACGAGCCGGCCCTTCTCGTCGGTCACGCCCATGCCCGTGACATACCGCGCGGAAGCCGTCGGGTTGAACAGCAGATCGTGCAGGACCTCCGGATCGAGGTTTCGGATGCCGGGCTTGTCGAGCGCGGCAATCAGCATCAGCAACGACTGATCTGCCGATTCAACGGTGCGTGAGATGTGGCTTGCCAGAACGGCGGCGACATTCCGCGAGGTTTCGTGAGCGTGCTCGACGGCCGTTTCACGATTGGCCCACAGCGTCAGCACACTGATTGCCAGGACAATCAATGTCAGCAGCGTCCCGAGCGCCCCCACGACAAAGGGATGGTGGCCTGCCGATGTGGCCAGCCGTCGGGCGAGGAGGCGAAGAGGCATGTCGTGGTCTTGAGCGCGACGACAGACCGCACGTCTGCCCGTTTACCGAGGCGAACTGAGGTCGATCGAGGAGCGATATGGAGGCGTACGTGGCACGCCTTCACCGTTGGTAATCGACTCAAGACGGGAAAACTGCAGTGCAGCGGGCCTTTTTTTGTTGCCGGCCCGCTGCATTGGGCGGAGATGCAGGGAAGAGGGCTGGCGTCTGGCCTTCCTGCCAACCCGCCCACACCCGCATGCAGCTCAGTTGGCGAGCGCCGCGGCAAAGTCGCGATACGAACCCAGCGGCCGGCCGAGCAGGGTAGTCAGACGCTCGACATCGCCGGCTTGCGGAACCATGCCGTCGCTCACATAACGTTCGGCCATCAGGCGCATCTCGTAAGCCATCCATTTGGGCAGGAAGCTCGTCAGGTTGCTCTCGAATCCGGTCGGGTCGTCGCCGCCGTAGGCTACGGGGCGGCGGAGCGTTTCTGACCAGATCGACGCCAGTTCGGGGCCCGTCAGCGTATCAGGGCCCACGAGGTTGAGGATCTCGATCGGCAGCTTGCCCGGGGCTGCGTCCCGGCGGATCAGCTCGATGGCCGCGACTTCTGCGATGTCGCGCGTGTCGACCATCGCGACGCCCTTGCTGCCGATCGGCATCGGATAGACACCATGGTTGACGATGACGTCCTTGACCATGTGTTCGTTGTCCATGAAGTAGGCCGGACGCAGGATGGTGGCGCTGAAGCGCATCTGCTCGATCATGCGTTCAGCGCCGGACTTCACCGCAAAGTGCGGCACGTTCACGAAGCGCTCGGCGTGCATGACCGACAGATAGACGACGCGCTCCACGCCGGATTCGCGCGCCACGTTCAGCGCAATCAAGGCCTGCGTGAATTCGTCGCCTGCGACCGCATTGAGCAGGAACAGCGTCCGGACACCGGCGAAGGCACGCCGCAGCGAATCCAGATCCAGCATGTCGCCCTGCGCGACATTCACGCTGGCCGGAAAGTTGGCTTTTGACGGGTCGCGCACCAGCGCGCGTACGTCCGCACCGCGCTTGACGAGTTGATCGACGACTTGGCGGCCGACGCGGCCGGTAGCACCAGTAACGAGGATGGTCATGATGTTCACTCCTTGAGTGGGTTGGGTTCCCAGCTAAGGTAGGTGATCCATCTATGGTCCGGAAGATGCTATAAATAGACGCGGTATCTCACTGGTGGAACACATGGATTTGCTCGCGCTCGCCGATTTCAACCTGGTCGCCCGGCATGGAAGCTTTGGTGAGGCCGCCCGCGCGACGGGGCGACCGAAGGCCACGCTGTCTCGCCGGGTCTCGGAGCTGGAGGGCAGTCTTGACCTCCGATTGTTTGAGCGCGGATCACGCGGGCTCAAGCTCACCCAGGAAGGCCAGGCGCTGTATGAACGTACCGGCACGTTGCTCGCCGAGATTGCCGAGACCGCCGCGGCAATCGCATCGGGAAGCGAACGCCCGCGCGGCCGACTGCGCATCAGCGCGCCCATGCTGTTTTCCCAGATTGCGATGGGCAAGCTGGTGGCCACGTTCGCGTTGAAGTATCCCGACGTGCAGTTGGAGGTGACGACCGAAGACCGCGGCGTCGACATGATCGAGGAAGGGTACGACCTCGTGATTCGAGTCAACCCGGACCCGGACGAAAGCCTGATCGGACGCGTATTTCTGCGCGATCGCCTGGTCGTCGTGGCAAAGCCGGGACTTGCGCGGCCAACAGGCAAGAGCGCTGCGCCGGCCGTCCTGCGCGGCGCCGGCACGGGAAGCGCCGCCTGGGACATCACGGGGCCCAAGGGCAAGGCGCGCATCGCGATCAAGCCCGTCGCGCACTTGTCGTCGCTGATCATGGTGCGCGACACCGTCCGTCTTGGCGTGGGTGCCGCGTGCCTGCCCGTGTCCCTCGTGGCGCACGATCTGGAGGCCGGCGCGTTGGTGCATTGGGGCGATGTGGATGGCCCCGATATCGCGCTATGGGCGCTTTATCCTTCCCGGCGGCTGCTCAGCGCTCGTGTTTCCGCTTTTCTCGAGCACCTCAAAGACGCGTTCCCGACGGGCGAGCCCGAAGAGCTAGCGGCCTTTATCCGTTCCTGACTCGAGGGATCCGGTTATAGAGCCTCGGGGTCTCCGCGCATTTCCGGCAATGGGCGATGCGCGATCTCTTCTGCCTCGGCGTGGCTCAGCCCGAGCATGCGCAGCAGCGCGGATGCCGCCCGCTCCGGAAAATCGCTCTTGCTGTCGCTGAGGCTTGCCAGCAGCGTGGCCGCCGGCTCCGATTGCGCATCGATCTGCACGCCGACAGCCACGGCGGCGAGGACGGTGCCGCCAACGGAAATCAGGCTCATCAATGGATCGGGCGCGTCAAACCGACCTGCCGCGACGCCACGCCCGATATCGCGAAGCAGCCGCTGGCCAAGCCCGCGACTCAGGATGCGCGGCGAGAAGCCCTCGCGAATCAGGAACTGCCCCCACACCGGCTCACGTCGCGCGCGCAGCAGCGTGTGCCGCACCGATACGGCAATCACTTCGGCCGGGTCGGCAAGGCCCCCGGCAATCCGGTCCAGCGTGTCTGCGAACTCTTCGAACACCCAGTCCGTCAGCGCCAGGTAGATCGCCTCTTTCGATTCGAAGTGGTTGTAGAACGAGCCAAAGCCGACATCCGCGGCCTCGGTGATCTCGTTGATCGCAACGCCCTCCATTCCCTTCTCGGCCATCAGTTTGAGCGCCGCCTCTAACAGGCGCGAGCGTGTCTCGCGTTTGCGACGCGCTCCGCGCGGCTCCTTTTCTTCAATGGCGGTGGCCGCCGGCTTGGCCGCTGCAGCCGCTGTGGCGGATTTAGTGGCCTTGGCGGGGCGGGGGGTGGAAGTCCTGGGCATGGAGTCGAGTCGATGAAGCGGGGGTTAGAGTTTAACCTGATCAAAGTTGACAAATTTATCAGTTATGATTTGAATATCGAAAACGCCCACCCCAAGGGCGATACAAGAACAGGAGTTCGCGTGGAGACAGCTGCACATGAGGCGCAGGAAGCGCTTCCATTCACGCCCCGGTCATCCCAGGCCGTTGATTTGCCTTCCGCAGTCGACGTGCTGATCGTGGGTTTCGGCCCGGTAGGCGCCATGGCTGCAAATCTGCTGGCCCGATACGGCGTACGGGTGCTGGTCGTCGAGAAATCCACGGAGATCTTCATGGCGCCTCGCGCCATCGCACTCGACAACGAAGCGCTACGCATCCTGCAGATGGCGGGCATTGGCGAGCGCGAACTCGAGACCATTGCGATCCCGTTTGTGCGCATGCGCTCGCCGGTGTTTGGCGAATTCGCGCGCGTCAATACGCTCGGCGGCGCCGACGGCCATCCGAAGCTCGTCACGTTCTACCAACCCGATCTCGAGCGCAGCCTGCGGCGCCAGCTCCAGCAATACGACGGCGTGCACACCGCGCTGGGCGCCGAGTGCAACGGGCTTGAAGCCGCCGACGACCACGTCGTCGCTTCAGTCGCGTTGGCTTGCGGACAGACGCATCGCGTGCGTGCGCGCTACGTCATCGGCGCAGACGGCGCCAGTTCCGTCGTGCGTGGGATGATCGGCCAGGCGTTCAAGGGCAAGACGTTTGCCGAAGACTGGCTCATCGTCGATGCGCGCAACGTGCCGAGCCCGATCGACCACGTCGAGTTCCTCTGCAACCATCGTCGCCCGACGCCTCACATGACGGCCCCAGGCGGCCGCGAACGCTGGGAGTTCATGCTCAGCCCCGGTGAGACGCGCGCCGAAATGGAATCGGACGAACGCATCCGCACCTTGCTCAAGCCGTGGTGCAACGTCGACGACATCGTCATCGAGCGCAAGGCGGTCTATCGCTTTCACGCACGCGTGGTCGATACGTTCAGCAAGGGGCGGGTCTTTCTTGCCGGAGACGCAGCGCACATTACGCCGCCCTTCGTTGGACAGGGGCTTGTTGCTGGTCTGCGGGATGTGGCCAATCTCTGCTGGAAGCTGGCATGGGTCGTCCAGGGCCGCGCGGCGCCGGGCATTCTTGATTCGTACGATCGCGAACGCCGCCCGCATGCGAAGGCGATGATCAATCTCGCGAAGTTCATGGGCAAGCTCGTGATGCCGCGCAACGCAGGCATTGCGTTGCTCACGCACGGGCTCATGCGCCTTGTGCGCCTGGTTCCCCCGCTGCGCACGCAGCTCGAAGAACTCGGCATCAAACCGAAGAACGCGTTCGCACGCGGCCTGTTCGTCAATGGAAAGGGCGGCTCGCGTTTGCGCCGTGGCGCCGTGCTTGCCCAAGGCTGGGTGCGTGGCGCCGATGGCACGACCCGATTGAGCGATGACGTGTTTGGCGGCGCGCTCGCGTTGATCGGGTTTGGCCAAGACGTCAGCGCACAACTGGATGCCGGCACCGCCAACGCGTTTACCGCCGCGGGCGGGAAGGTGTTCCGAATCACGCATCGTGGGCAGCGCCTGCACGCCGTGCAAGGCGAGTCGTGGGAAGACCTTGAAGGGGTTTTTCTGCCGGGCTCCGTGCCCGTTGGCTGGGCCGCCGTCATCCGCCCTGATCGCACCATCGTCCATGACGGCCCGGCACAGGATGCCGCGCGCCTTGTACGAGAAAGCCTCGCATTGCTCGGCGCATCTGCCGGGCAGGCGTCTTCCCTGGCTCCTGTCGCACGCGCCGCTTGAGGTCTCACCATGAAACTTACGACTGCCCAACCTGCACGCCACCCACGCCCGACCACCAAGGCGATCGAACTGGCCTACCTGATCTTCGAGCGGCCGGACCTGACCAAGGCAGAGCAGTTCCTGACCGATTTCGGCCTGCACACCGTGGCGCGCGACGGCGAACGGCTGTTCATGCGCGGCACCAGTGCCGCCCCGTTCTGCTATGTCGTCCACAAGGCAGACACAGACCGCTTTGTCGGATTCGGCTTGCGTGTTGCCGACAGCAAAGACCTGGAAGCGCTCGCCCGCGTGCCGGGTGCATCGGGCGTGGAGCCGATCACCGCACCGGGCGGCGGACTGTGCGTACGCCTGCGTGACCCTTCCGGCTTTCGCGTCGACGCCGTCTGGGGCCAGGCGCCCGGCGGCACGCTGCCGCATCGTTCGGCAATGGCGCTCAATACGGCCGACAGCATCGTCCGCGTGAATGACACGCAGCGCGTTCAGGCGAAGCCGCAAGAGGTCATCCGCCTGGGCCACGTCGTGCTGGAAGTGGCCGACTACCAGGCCACGAGCGCCTGGTACACACAGCACTTCGGCTTCATTCCCAGCGATGTGCAGGTGCTGCCCGATGGCTCACCGGCGGTGGCGTTCATGCGGCTCGACCTGGGCGCAACGCCTGCCGATCACCACACGCTCGCACTCGCGCAGGGCTTCGCGCCGATCTACAGCCACAGCGCATTTGAAGTGATCGACGCCGATGCCATCGGCATGGGGCAGCGCATCCTGCGCGAACGCGGCTGGAAGCATGCGTGGGGCATCGGCCGGCACATCCTGGGCAGCCAGATCTTCGACTACTGGCAAGACCCCTGGGGCGACAAGCACGAACACTACTGCGACGGCGACATGTTCACCGCCGACCAGCCCACCGGTATCCATGCCGTGAGCCGTGAAGCGATGTCGCAATGGGGCCCTGTCATGCCGCGCAGCTTTACGAAACCCAAGCTCTCTCTGTCCAAGCTCGTCGCGCTGCTGCGCAACCTGCGCAACAGCCCCGACCTGACTGTCGGCAAATTGCGCACGCTGGCCAAGCTTTTCGCGTAACCCTTCCTTTACCGACAGCCCCGATACGCCCATGGCACTGAATGTCCTCCATTACCGATACCAGGGTCGCGCCCAGTGGGGCGTGATCCGCGCCGGCATGATCACGCCCATTCCGGGCGATTTCCCGACCACCGCGGCGTTTCTCCAGTCCAACACGGTGGAAGCGCTTTCGGGGTTGGCCGGCACCGCCATCAAGGTGTCTGAGGTCGAAATCCTTTCGCCGGTCACGCGCAATCAGCAGTTCGTCTGCCTGGGTGCGAATTACCGCCAGCACATGATCGAATCGGGCATGAACCCGGATGCAAAGCACTTCAACATGGTGTTCACCAAGGCGCCGGGCTGCATCGTGCCGGCCACGTCCGATGTGGTGCGGCCCCGTCACGTGCGGTTTCTCGACTACGAGATCGAGCTGGGCCTCGTCATGAAACGCGATGTGACGACACGCGAGTCCGTCACGGAAGCCAACCTGCATGACTACGTGGCGGGCATCGTCATCGTCAACGACTACTCGGCGCGCGACATCCAGATTCCGCAGATGCAGTTCTACAAGGGCAAGAGCTATCGCACGTTCGGCCCGGTGGGCCCGTACCTGTGCCTGTTGCAGAAAGACGACTTCGGCCGGCTGCGCGATCTGCAACTGAGGCTGGCCGTCAACGGTGTGATCCGGCAGAGCGATTCCACCGCCAACCTCGTCCACAGGCCCGCAGAAACCTTGACCGAGCTATCGGGCGTTCACGACCTGCACGCCGGTGACCTGATCGCCACGGGCACGCCCGCGGGCTGCGCGCTGAGCGTGCCGTCCCCCGCCAAGCAGCGCATCGCCGCGCTGTTGCCGGAAGCCACCAAGTGGCGGATGTTCATGAAGGTGCAGGCTGCGCGCCCGCAATACCTGAAGCCCGGCGACGTTGTCGAAGCGCGCATCTTCAGCGCAGACAGCGAGATCGACCTCGGCACGCAACGCAACCGCGTGGTGGAAGACGCAGCATGAACGGCATTGCAAACCAGGGCGACATCCTCGCCATTGAAGCGCGGGGAATGCCCGCAGACCTACCGACCAGTACGTACGAAATGATCCGGCGCGGCGCCGCCATCAACCCGTCTGCACCAGCGCTCTCGTTCTTCCTGCGCGCGGCGGATCATCGCAAGGCGCAGACGTGGACGTATCGCGAGCTCGTGCGAGACATCACGCGCACGGCCAACCTGTTCACGCGGCTCGGTATTCGTCGCGATGAAGTGGTGGCCTACGTGCTGCCGAACCTGCCGGAAACGCATTTCGTGATCTGGGGCGGCGAGGCGGCGGGCACGGTCTGCGCCATCAACCCGCTGCTTGAAGGGCCCGCCATTGCCGATCTGCTGAAGGCTGCCGGCGCGCGCGTGCTGGTTACGCTGGCGCCGTTTCCGGGCACCGATCTGTGGCCGAAGGTGCAGCGCATTCTGGGCGAGGTGGCATCGCTCGAGCATCTGGTGCTCGTCAACCTGGCCGACCGTGTGCGCGGGCCCAAGGGTTGGATGGCGCGGCTCGTGCAGCGCAGGGAATGCAAGCGCCTCCATGGCCGGGAAGGTGTGCGTGCCGCCGTGCCGCGACATATCCAGCTTCACGATTTCGGCCGGGCGATGGCGCGCGAATCCGGCGCAACGCTGGCGTTTCCGCGGGTCTTCAATGTGGGGGATACCTCTTCATATTTCTGCACGGGCGGCACCACCGGCCTGCCCAAGATTGCCATGCGCAGCCATGGCAACGAGGTGGCCAATGCGTGGGCCGCAGGCCAGTTCCTCGGCAACAGCGTGGGGCCCGGCAAGACCATCTTCTGCGGGTTGCCTCTGTTTCATGTGAACGCCGTGCTGGCGACCGGTCTTCTGCCGTTTTCCAAGGGCGCGCACGTAGTGCTCGGCACGCCCCAAGGCTATCGCGGCGAGGGTGTTGTCGCGCGCTTTTGGGAGATCGTCGAGCGCCATCGCATCAACTTTTTCAGCGCGGTGCCGACGTTGTATGCGGCGTTGCTCGATGTGCCCGTTGGCAAGCACGACATCGGCTCGCTGCAGTACGGCCTGTGCGGTGCGGCACCCATGCCCGTAGAAGTCTTTCGCACGTTCCAGCAGCGTACCGGCGTCAAGATTCTGGAGGGCTACGGCCTGACCGAAGGCACGTGCGTGAGCAGCGTCAACCCACCGCTGGGCGACCGGCGACTCGGCTCCATTGGCCTGCGTGTGCCGGGCCAACTCATGAAGGCCATAGTGCTCGGTGAAGACGGCCGGTATCTGCGTGATTGCACTACCGACGAAGCTGGTGTCCTCGTCATCTCGGGCCCGAACGTCTTCGGCGGCTACGTGCAGCCCGAGCACAACAAGGGACTGTGGATCGACCTGGGCGATGGCCGGGCGTGGCTCAACACGGGCGATCTCGGCCGCATGGACGGTGACGGCTATTTCTGGCTGACCGGCAGAAAGAAGGAACTCATCATCCGTGGCGGCCACAACATCGATCCGGCCACCATTGAAGAGCCGCTGCACCGGCACCCGGCTGTGCAGATCGCGGCGGCCATCGGGCGGCCCGATGCACATGCCGGCGAGCTGCCCGTGGCGTACGTCCAGCTCAAGCCCGGCGCCACGGCCAGCCACGAAGAACTAGCCGACTTCGTGCGCGAAACCATCCTTGAGCGCGCTGCGCAGCCAAAGCAAATCCACATCGTTGATGCCATGCCGCTCACGGCGGTGGGCAAGATCTTCAAGCCCGCGCTCAAGCGCATGGAAACCGCCGATGCCTTGCACTGCGCGCTGCGCGACGCAGGCATCGAGGGCGTGCGCCTCGTGCTGGATGAAGACAAGACTACCGGCATCTCGGTACGTGCGGGCCTGCGCGACCCGGCATCGCACGATGGCGTGGCGGCCGTCCTTGGCCGATTCCCGTTTTCGTTTTCCATCTCGTCAGACGGAGGCGCGCCTCCCTAGTCCGTCACGCCCCAGCCTGCCTTAGCCAATACAACGATTCCAAAACAGGAGACACACCATGGCGCACTTCACTCTGCGCTCCGCCCCCGCTCGTTCTTTTTTTGCCGTGGCGGCCGCCATCGCAATGGCAGCTCCCGTGGCACATGCCCAATCCAACGAAGCGCAGGCCGCCAGCGATGGCAGCTTCTTTGACCGCTACATCCGCGGGCGCAACGTGCTCTCGGTTGGGGTGCTTCATATTCATCCCACGGATTCGTCAACGCCGCTGTCCACCTCGACCAGCGCGCTGGGCCTGGGCACCTATGAATCGCCTGGCACCAGCGCCAAGACGGGCAGCTCAACCACGCTGTCACTCACGCAGACGTATTTCGTCAACGACAACTGGGCCGTTACGGCGGTCGGCGGCATCCCGCCCACCACTGACATCTACGGTCGCGGCAAGGTCATCGCGCCGGTGCCGGCGCTTGGCAACCTCACGCTCATTGATCTGGGACTGCCGAAGAACAACCCGGTCGCATCTGCCCGTGCGTGGAATCCTGCGCTCATTGGGCAGTACTACTTCGGCACCGCGCAGAGCAGGCTGCGGCCGTTCATCGGCGCGGGCGTCAGCTACAACTTCTTCACCCAACTGCGCCTGAACCCGAATTTCGTCAGCGCGATGCAGAACCTCGGCCAAGTCCTGCAGCTGGGTATGGGCCAGATCCCGACCGGCCCCGCCAAAGTGTCGGCAGCGACCTCCAGTTCCTGGGCGCCAGTCGCCAACATCGGCATGTCTTACGAGTTCGCCCAGAACTGGACGCTGGTCGGCACCGTCGCCTATCTGCCGCTCAAGACCACTTCGACCATCACGCTGCGCAGCCAGGAAGGCCAGGTGCTGGCCGTCAACAAGACGGTGATCAACGTGAAGCCGGTCGTCTTCAGCCTGAATGTTGGATACCGGTTCTAGTGGGTCGCCCACCACTGCGTAACTACGTGAAGGGATGCAGTTACAGGGAATGCAAGGGCAGGCCAGGCACAAATCCATCAATGATGTCTTCGGCCATCTTCGCGGCAGCGCGTTTTGCCGTCCCGATGCTGTCCCATTGGGTGGCCAGCAGTGGGAAGATCCGGGAGCGTTCGGTACTCGGTGGCTGCCCTTCCTCGCAGATCAGCACGGAGGCACTGTAAGACCGATCAGGACGAGGCTCATGCCATTCACGGGGCGGATCGAACAGATAGATGAGGGGGTAAACATCGAACCCCTTGTAGCGGCAAATCGGATAGGCATCCACGGCAATCTCCGTTGAAAGGGGTAGCCCACTGTACGCTCTTTGTGCCGGCTTCGTTGAACTATCCACGAATAACCAAATGCGGACGAAGCGGCGTCTATGCGTGACGTGATCCCGCCGGTCTGAGATCGCCTTCCCAAGGCTGCACGCGCATGTCGAGCGTATGGTCGCCCTGCGCAGTTTTCGCGTGAAGACTGTCTCGAATCACTTGCCCGATGGCCAGCCGACACAAGGCTTCAATGCTGCCCCTGGCTGCGGCCGCAAGATCCGGGGCGCTTGCCAACAGCCTGAAGGACCGCCTTCCTTCACCCACGAAACTGGTGAACTGCACGCAGTTCGGCTCCCCATCGCGGATAAAACCGACCGTGATGGAATACGCCATGCTCTTTGCCGCGCCGGGGAGGGTGCAGAGAAAGCTGGTCTTACCAGAGGCATGCGTCATCTTGTTTCCTGGCTGGTCATGCAAGGTGGGGCGCCCATTCCAGACGCGGTGAATGTGATTCACGCCGCGAGTCGCCACATCAGCACGCAAGAGCGCCCAGGTGCGGAAACCCATGCTTTCGTACTGAACGACGCAAGAACCGTAGTGCTGCGGCCGGGCTCACTCTACTCCGATCAATGCGCGGCGGCATGACGATCTTTCGAAGTGCGGCATAGGATGCTGCGTGTGCTCAGCAGCGGGGTAAGCCAATGCCGCTCGCGACGAGCGAGGTTGCGAGAAGCTGTTACCATGCGCAACCTTTGCCCATCGTTCAAATGGATCGGGCAGGGTGCCCAGCAAGACAACACACTAAGCGCTGGCCACCCGTCGGGCGTACACCCGAATCATCTTGGGCCATGCGGCCCATCACCTACCTGACCGGCGGTTTATCCGCTCCGTATGCAGCGCGTATGTACTGGCGCGCCGGCCTACGCAAGTACGGTCACCTCGTTTCCAATCGCTTGCGTCATGCATTTGTATGCGTGCTCCAAGGCGTTGGCCCTACCCATCGTGGCGTAGTGCATCGGCAGGAATTGGATTGCCCAAGCGCTCCACACCTGCATCAGCGCTCGCCCGAACCTAGCACTGTATTGAACAAAGTCGACTCCCCGTACACGGTATCCGTGTACCCAATTGAACAAGAACCCGGCGTCTGGTTTGCCACCTATCTCATCAACGAGTACCGGGATGGCACGGAACGTCTTCTGGCCAACGTCTCGATGCGCCACAACGTGCATGGCACCGAAGCCCTCGCGAGGAATGCCGCGCGGCTTGCCGGAAGAGCAGCCATCGCACGCCTGACGCACCGCCACACGAACTGAACCACGCAAGCCGCCCTAGGGCGGCTTTTTCGCTTGCGGCGACGGCAGGCGCAACTCCGAAGTCAAAGGGAAGGAAATCACCATGTCTGCCAGTGAAGAGTGGGAAGAGCTGCATCTGACGCCCCAGGGGTGGAAAGATGGCAGCTATCGGCACGTACCGGGTGATGCGGTCATCGTCACGCCACCGGCCGATGATGTACTGACGGTGCGCAGGCATGTGGCTGCCGTCTATGGCGGCCCCTCACGCGTGACGGAAGACAGAACGCCGCGCACCGATGACATGAGCCAGATCGAGCAATTGCTGTTGAAGTACGGCGGCCCTGTGTTTGGCGTCTAGCCGAAGACGATGTTGACGAACGCGTAGCCTAATGCCAAGGCGCTTCCCTTGGCGCCCGCCCCATATCAGGCCCACGTTACTTAAGAGAGGAGTTGGCATGACACTTTGCCGCGATTGCCTTGCGATCGAAGTCCACCGACTTGGTGCGCCAGGCCATGCTTTCCTGAGAATCACTGACACGCAGCGCATCAAAGCCTCCAAGACTTCCGCCGTCACGGTGAGCACGTTCATATGCCGCACGTGCGGCGCGAACTGGACCTATCGCGAAGGGAAAAACGTGCCGAATCCGGGATGGTCCCTCGATGATTAGGCACTGCATTGCCGACGCCATTGCGCCATGGCATCGCCTCGCTCCGCTCGTGCGTTCCAAGGCGCGCGATCAATCAGGGGCGTCTGTGGCTCGAACATGGACGGTCAAGCGTCGACGTCGAACCCCGGAGGGCGGCATGCGAGTCTCAAACCGTCGCATTCCGCAGTCTGAGCTCCAAATTTCCGACCTCCGAGAGACGCCTTCCACCCTCTGACGGTTGAGCGTCGGCCTCAACGGGACAACGTCGACCCTTTGACGGCGAAGCACGGGTCTCCGAGGTCCGATGGGTCGGATGTTTCTGGCCCGCGTTTGGACCTCGGAGGGCCATGCGCGGGTGTTTGACCGCGGAATGTCGCGCTCACACACCCGACATCGAATGTTTGAGATCGACGAGCGCCTCACCAGAGGTTCAGCATGCGGTGTTTTGCGAGACGGTAGCGTTGTCGGCACGGCCGGCTATACCATCCGCTGAGCAAGACCCATCAATCTGCTGCCATGATCAACCCACACCGCATCGATTTTGTTTCTCTGTCGCTGTTCGCTTTGGTGGCGCGCACCGGCAGCATCAGCAAGGCGGCCACATTGGCGCATCTGGCGGTCGGCGCTGCGAGCAAGCGGATTTCCGATCTGGAGGTCGGGATGGGCGCGCCGCTGTTGGAGCGCCATTCGCGGGGTGTGACGCTCACGGTGGCCGGCCAGGCGCTCTACCGCCATGCGCAGCGCATCCTCGCGGACGTCGATCTGCTTGCCGCCGAGTTGTCGGACTTCACCTCGGGCATCGTAGGCGTCGTGCGGCTGTGGGCGAATACCTCTGCGGTGACGCAATTCCTTCCACAGCAGCTGGCAACGTTCACGCAGGCCAATCCGGGCATCCGCATCGAGCTGGAAGAGAAGAACAGCAGCGATATTGTGCTGGCGGTGCTCGACGGCCGGGCTGACGTCGGCATCTTTGCAGACCGTACGCCGACGCTCGGCCTGCAGTGTCTGGATTACCGCGAAGACCATCTCGGGCTGGTCGTGCCCAAGCAACATCCGCTTAGCCGTCGCAGAGAGCTTCATTTGGCGGAAGCCCTCGACTACGATTTTGTCAGCCTGTCAGAGGGGACATCGCTGGCCGAACGCTTACAGACCGAAACCGAGGCCATGGGGCGTCGCCTCAAGCTGCGCATTCGCGTGCGAAGCTTCGACGCAATGTGCCAGATGGTCGCCGCCGGGATGGGTGTCGCCGTGCTTCCCTTGCAGGCCGTGCGTGAGCTGGTGCGCTCAATGCAGCTGCGCCAGATCGCGCTCAAGGATGACTGGGCCCAGCGAAGCCTGTTGCTGGGCCTGCGTGACATCAATGCGGTGCCACGCCACGTCCGCACATTGATCGAGCATCTGAGGTCGACCACCCCGTAGGTTCCTAAGCCGCTTTCGCGTTTCGTGAAAGCTCGGTTCTCGCATTTGTTCTTCTGCCGCGGCCCGGCCGCAACCAGAATGCCTGCACGCGCCATTCAGAGCGCACCCCAACGATGCAGGTTGCCAGCCTCACCCATGTGAGCGCCCCGTCGCCTGACATCGGCATCCACAGGAGACAACGATGGCTGGCACGGAAACCATGCCGCTTCAGGCGGCCACACCACCAACGCAAATCGACGAAGCGCGCATCGTCAGCAAGATAGCGTGGCGCGTCATGCCACTGATCATGGTGTGTTATCTGTTCGCGTTCTTTGATCGCATCAACATCAGCTTTGCCAAGTTTTCATTGCAGACCGACCTGGGTCTGAGCGACACGGCATACGGGCTCGGCGCCGGGCTGTTCGTCGTGGGCTATGTGCTGTTCGAGGTACCGAGCAACCTCATGCTGTACAAGGTGGGCGCCCGTCGGTGGATTGCCCGCATCATGGTTTCGTGGGGCATTGCCACCGCGCTGATGGCGTTTGTGCAAACCGAATGGCAGTTCTATGGGCTGCGCTTCGTGATTGGTGCGATGGAGGCAGGTTTTGCTCCGGGCGTCCTGTACTACCTGACGATCTGGTTCCCGGCGGCTTACCGCGGCCGGATGACCTCCATGCTGTTCCTGGCATCTGCGTTTGCAGGGCTGCTTGGGGCGCCTGCATCGGGCCTGGTGCTTTCACACATGGACGGTGTGCTTGCCATGCGCGGCTGGCACTGGTTGTTCCTGGTGGGCGGGCTGCCTTGCGTGCTTCTTGGATACATCGTCTTCAAGGTGCTCAAGGACCGCATTGAAGATGCCCGTTGGCTTGCGCCGGAGGAGCGTGCGCTGCTGAGCGCCAACATCGCGCGGCAGAACCGCGATATAGCCGGCCACTCGCTGATCGGTGCGTTGAAGACGCCGGGTTTCCTCATGCTCGGGCTGATCTACTTCCTGATCCAGGTGAGTTCGTACGGCCTGAACTTCTGGGCGCCGCACATGATTCGCACGTCAGGTATCACCAACCCCACCACCATCGGTCTGCTAACGGCTGTGCCCTACCTGTGCGGGGCGATCACCATGGTCGTCGTAGGCCGTGTGTCAGACCGTACGGGCGAACGCCGCAAGTTCGTGATTGGGCTGATGGTGCTGGCTTCGGTGGGATTCTTCAGCGCCGGCATTTTCGACAAGCAGACCGCCATGCTGGTCCTGGCCCTCGCGATGATGGGCGCGGGCGTGGTGGCCGCGATTCCCGCGTTCTGGGCGCTGCCTCCCAAGCTCGTCGCAGGCGCCGGGGCAGCAGCCGGCATCGCCCTCATCAACACGCTAGGTCAACTGGGCGGCATCGTGAGCCCGGTGGTCGTCGGACGAATCAAGGACATGGCGGGCAGCACCACGCCGGCGCTTTACCTGATTGGCGGCCTCGGGCTTGTGTGTGCGGCCATCCTGACGTTCGCGATGCCAGCCCAGCTGCGCGCCAAAGACTGAGGTAGAGAGATGCAACAACAACACGTGCAATCCGGTAACGAAATCCATTGCGCTCCCATGGCACTCCAAGGGGTGCGCGTCATCGAGATGGGGCAATTGATCGCGGGGCCCTTTGCTGGCAAGACGCTGGGCGAGTTCGGCGCCGAGGTGATCAAGATCGAGCCACCCGGCGCGGGCGACCCCCTGCGCAACTGGCGCATGCTGAAGGACGGCACCTCCGTTTGGTGGCAGGTGCAGTCCCGAAACAAGCGCTCGGTGGCGCTCGACCTGCGCAACCCGGAAGCGCAAGAGATCGCGCGAGAACTGATTGCTTCAGCCGATGTGCTCATTGAGAATTTCCGCCCCGGCACGCTGGAAAGCTGGGGGCTAGGCTGGGATGTGCTGTCGGAACTGAACCCGGGCCTGGTGATGTTGCGTATCTCTGGCTACGGGCAGACGGGGCCATACCGTGATCTGCCCGGGTTCGGCGCCATTGGCGAAGCCATGGGCGGCCTGCGTCATCTCACCGGCGAGCCGGGCCGCATACCTGTGCGGTGCGGCATCTCCATTGGCGACACGCTCGCCGCGTTGCACGGCACGATCGGCATCCTCACGGCGCTGTACCACCGCAAAGTGAACGGCGGCAAGGGCCAGGTCATCGACGTGGCTCTGAACGAGGCTGTGCTCAACGTCATGGAAAGTCTGATCCCGGAGTACAGCGCGTTTGGTGCCGTACGAGAGGCTGCCGGCAGTGCGTTGCCAGGCATCGCACCGTCAAATGCCTATCGGTGTGTGGACGGCTATATCCTCATCGCTGGCAATGGTGACAGCATCTTCAAGCGCCTGATGCACACCATCGGGCGCACCGATCTCGCGGACGATCCTGCCTTTGCCAATAATGCGGGCCGTGTCGCTCGGGTTGAAGAACTTGATGGCGCCATTGGCAGCTGGACGGCATTGCGAACGGTCGAAGAGGCGTTGCACCTGCTGGCTGAAGCGCGCGTACCGGCCGGGAAAGTCTATACCGCCAAGGACATCGTTGAAGACCCGCACTACCGTGCACGGGACATGATCCTCTCGCAGCGCACCCGTGAAGGGGACACGTTGGAAGTGCCGGGCGTGGTCCCGAAATTGGAGGGCACACCGGGCACCGTTCGCACCGCTGCGCCACGATTGGGAGAGGACACGACTGCGGTGTTGCGAGAACTCGGCATCGCCGATGATCAGATCGACGTGCTGCGGAACAAAGGAGTCATCGCATGACTGCCTGGAACGGGAATCGCCGCCGCATCCACATCCAAGAGGTCGGCACGCGGGATGGATTGCAGGCCGAATGCACCTTTGTACCCACTGAAGAAAAGATTGCGCTGATCGATGCGCTGTCCTCTTTGGGCCTCGCCAAGATCGAAGTCACCGGATTCGTTTCGCCCAAGGCCATTCCCGTCCTGGCTGACGCGGAGGCCGTGATGAAAGGCATCCGTCGCGTGCCGGGCACGGTGTACAGCGCGCTCGTGCCGAACGTGCGGGGCGCCGAGCGTGCGATCGACTGCGGGGCGGATGAGGTGAACCTTGTCATGTCGGCCACCGAAACGCACAACCTCGCAAATTTGCGCATGACCCGTGAGCAGTCGTTTGGCGGGCTGCGCGAAGTGGCTGCGTTGGCTCGCGGGGCTGGCGTTCGCGTCAATGTCTCGCTCTCATGCGCATTCGGCTGTCCGATGGAAGGCGAAGTCGAGATGGCGACCGTGCTGGACTGGGCGGAGCGCTTTCACACGCAGTTGGGCGCCGACAGCATCACGCTGTGCGATACCACCGGGATGGGGTATCCCACGCAGGTGAACACGCTTGTGCGAGCGTTCCGTGAGCGATGGGCCGATGCCGCGTTGACGCTGCACTTCCATAACACCAGAGGCATGGGGCTCGCCAATGTGCTGGCGGCAATCGAGGCCGGCGCAGACCGCTTCGACGCTTCACTGGGTGGCATTGGTGGCTGTCCGTACGCACCTGGCGCCACCGGGAACATCTGTACCGAAGATACCGTGCATGCGCTTGAACTGATGGGCTACGACACGGGAGTCGACCTGGCCGGTCTGGTGGCGGTATCGCGTCGCCTTCCTGCGCTGCTGGGGCATGACACGCCAAGTCAGGTCGCTAAAGCCGGGCAACGGCTTCAACTGCATCCTGCTCCGCACGACCTCGAGGCGATACGAGCGCGAGCAGAGGCGCGAATCTGACAAGGTACTCAGCGCAATCCCGTCAGCCGTTTGCTGTTGGGGGGAGGCAGGCTCCGCTGTCGGAGCTTGCGTGTCCGCCTCTTCGACGGCATTGCTCAATAGGGCTTGAGCACTGTACAGGCGCGTGGGTATAGGCATTCAGCACCCAGGAAAGGTCGGCCGCAGTGGCTTGCGGAAATCCTGCACGTAATGCGCTGAACGCAGCAAACAGCATCGTGCCGTCCATCGAAACCAGGAACACCGCAACGCTGGCCACCCCGAACACTGGCCAAGGGGATGCGGTGTCGAGGTGTGCATTGGGCAAAATCGAAGCGTTCGCGGCAGAAGCCGCGGCTGCTGAGCTGTCTGGATTCGTCATTAGGCTCTTCCGATAATGTGTGAGCCGGATCTGCTTCGGGCAACACGTTTCAGGAGAGCCCGAACGTCTTGCGCAGACTTGAGTCGACCGGTCCTGCCGGCATGAAACGGCGCAGCTTGCTCAGAAGGGATGCTTCGCCTTTGGGGGTAAGGCGCATCTTCCATGCCCCCAGTGCAGCATCGACGATGGTGCTTGCGACACCATCGGGGTCCGGCGCCTTCTGGACGCTTTTTTGAATGGCCTGTGAAACAACACCACGCTCCGCGTCATAGGCCGCGACTTTGGAAGCCGCATGGGGCGCGTTGGTATCCAGGCTGGTCTTGGTGAATGAGGGTTCCACAAGCGAGACACGAATGCCGAACTTGCGCACCTCGTGGTCCAGCGTCTCGGACATTCCCTCCACTGCGTGCTTAGATGCCGAATAGAGGCCCATGTAAGGCGCCGGCAGAAAGCCCAGCACCGAGCTGATGTTGACGATGCGTCCAGAACGCTGCGCCCGCATATGCGGCAATACGGCTTGCGTGGTACGCAGGATGCCGAACACGTTGGTGTCGAATAGGGTCTGTGCTTCGGCAACCGATGTTTCCTCAGTTGCGCCGAGCAGGCCCACACCAGCGCTGTTGACCAGCACATCGATGCGGTCCGCTCGCCTGATGATGGTATCGACACCGTGCCGAACCGAGGCTTCATCGCGGACATCCATCTGGATCAGTTCAACGCCGGCGATTGGCTGTGTTCTTGCGAGGTTGCGTACGGTGCCGAACACTCTGCAGCCTCGCAGGGCAAACTTTGCAGCGGTGGCACGGCCGATGCCCGAGGACACGCCGGTGATCACGACAACTTTGGAATTCGACATGGCAGCTTCTTTGTGTATGGGTGAGTGGGGCTTGCGGTAAATGGGTTCTTCAGTGCGCGCTATTGGCTGGCAATTGCGGTCGATGTATCGGGCTGCCAGCCACCACCCAGCGCCTTGAAGGCGGCGACGGCGGCGCGTGCCGATTCGGTTTGCGCTTGCGCGCGCGCATCCGATGCACGCAGCAAGCTTTCGTCGGCTTGCAGGACTTCGATCAGGCTGACGACGCCTTTTTGGTACGCGGCAAACGAAGCGTTCCGCGCGCGGCTGAGCGAATCGACGCCTTGCGTGAGCACGGCGGTCTGTTCCTCGCGCTTGACCAGTGCAGAGAACGCGTCTTCCACGTCTTCCGTGGCGCGCAGCACGGCGAGCCGGTATGCGGCCAGCATCTCGGCTTCCTGGGCTTTGGCCTGATCGATCTGCGCATTGATGCGACCGAAATCAAAGAGGCGCCAGCGCAGGCCGAGCACGCCAGCAAACTGACTGGCGCCACTGCCGAATAAGCTGCCGGCGCCCACCGATGTGGCGCTACCCAGCAGGCCGCTAAGCGAGAACTTCGGGTAGTACTCTGCAATGGCAACGCCGATGCGCGCGTTGGATGCCTCCAGGCGACGTTCAGCAACGATGAGATCCGGCCGGCGCCTTAGCAACTCGCTTGGCGATCCATTGATGGCGATCTGCGGCGCGGCCGGAATGTCGGCGTCTTGCGCAAGCTCCGTCCGATGTGTACCCGGCAGCGCGCCGAGCATTACGTCCAGTGCGTTCATCGCCGCGTGGAGGCCCGTCTCAAGCTGCGGGATGGACGCGCGCACCTGAGCGAGCGCGCCCTCTGCCTGCCTGACTTGAAGCTCGGCAGCCAGCCCCTTGCCGTATAGCAGGTTGATGGTGGAGAGCAATTCCTCCTGTGTTTGCACCTGGTGACGGGCCACCTTCAGGCGCGTTTGCAAGCCGCGGATGGTGATGTAGATATCAGCGGTCTGCGCGGCCACTGCCAGCCGTGTGGCGACTGCGCCTGCCCGGGAGGCCTGATAGTCGGCCAATGCTGCCTCTCGGCCACGGCGCAGTCCGCCGAATACGTCCAGTTCCCAGCTTGCGTTGACGTCGGCCTCGAACGCGTTGCCGTAGCGGTCGAAGCCCGGCCTTGCATTCAATACGCGGCCTAGAGGCGTTTCGACGGACTGATATGCACGCGCCGCTTGGCCTGTGACATTGCCCGAGGGCAGCAACGCGGCGTTGGCCGCACCCAGACCAGCGCGCGCTTGTGTAACACGGGCGAAGGCTTGGGCGAGGTCCAGGTTCTGTTCCAACGCGAGTTGAACAAACCGTGTGAGCTGCGGATCGCCAAAACCGGCCCACCACGCGGACAGATCCGCTGGACCATGGGCGGGCCGTTGCTCGACCGAGGTCTGACCCAGGAATCGATCGGGAACCGGCGCCTCCGGCTTCACATAGTTGGGGCCGACAGCGCACCCTGTGGCCAGGCCGGCAACGAGAAGGGCTGCAAGGGAGTGTTTTGGCAACATGGCGACGTCCATCGAAGTTTTGAGTGACTATAGTACAAATCGGTCACAAGTTGTTCAACTATCTCGACTGGCGTAAGCTGAAGCCCATGAAAACCACTCCTTACCCCGTTTCCGCCCGCGGCCCGGCGGACCATGACGTACGAGATCAGATCGTCGCCGCCGCCACCGAGCACTTCAGTCGGTACGGCTACGAGAAGACCGCTGTGTCCGATCTGGCCAAGGCGATTGGTTTTTCCAAGGCCTACATCTACAAGTTCTTCGAGTCCAAGCAGGCCATTGGCGAGATGATTTGCGCCAACTGCCTGCGCGAGATCGAGTCCGACGTGAATGCCGCTTTGGCCGAGGCCGGGTCCCCGCCGGAGAAGCTCCGCCGCATGTTTAAAGCCTTGACGGAGGCTAGTCTTCGGCTGTTTTCCCACGACCGTAAGCTCTACGAAATCGCTGCCTCGGCTGCGACCGAGCGGTGGCAGTCGGTGATCGCCTATGAGGGCCGCATCCAGCAACTGCTGCGCAATGTCCTGCAGGAGGGGCGCGAGACCGGAGACTTCGAGCGCAAGACGCCGTTAGACGAGGCTACGGCGGCCATCTACCTGGTCATGCGTCCGTTCATGAATCCGTTGCTTTTGCAGTACAGCTTCGACTACACGGAGGTCGCGCCTGGGCTGCTTTCCAGCCTCGTACTCCGAAGCCTTTCTCCCTGACGCTCAGATTTTTGTATGTGACCATTGACTAAATTAGTCACTTGAACAAGAATGAAAGCCCAGATCATCCTGTCGATGGGGCTTTCATGCTTTCGCGTCGCTTTATCACCTCTACCGCTGTTCTTGCATTGCCGCTGACGTTGACCGCTTGCGGCGAAAAGGCTCCCGGCGACCCGCGCACCGAGGCCCCATTGGTGCGTGTTGCATTCGTTCAGCCCGTTGCGTCGGCATCCCGATCGTTCACGGGTGTCGTGGCTGCCCGGGTGCAGAGCGACCTCGGCTTCCGCGTGCCTGGCAAGGTGCTGGAGCGGTTGGTGGATGCAGGTCAGACCGTCAAGCGCGGGCAGCCGCTCATGCGCATCGACCCGGTCGATCTGAAGCTCGCCGCGCATGCGCAGCAAGAAGCCGTAGCGGCCGCCCGCGCACGCGCGCAGCAGACGGCGGAAGATGAAGCGCGCTACCGCGATCTGCGCGGGACTGGCGCGATTTCCGCTTCCTCTTACGACCAAGCTAAGGCGGCGGCGGACGCGGCAAAAGCGCAATTGAGCGCCGCTGAAGCGCAGGCGGATGTCGCCCGCAACGCCAGCCGTTACGCAGAACTCGTTGCCGACGGTGACGGCGTGGTCATGGAAACGTTGGCCGAGCCCGGCCAAGTCGTTAATGCCGGGCAGGCGGTGGTGCGCTTGGCTCACGCTGGCCGCCGTGAGGCAGTGGTCCAGTTGCCGGAAACGTTGCGTCCCGCAATCGGCTCGGTCGCGCAGGCCACGTTGTTCGGCAGGGAAGGCGACGGCACGCCCGCCAAGCTGCGGCAACTATCGGATGCTGCGGACCGGCTTACCCGCACGTATGAAGCGCGCTATGTGCTCGACGGCGATCTGGCCAACGCGCCGTTGGGCGCGACCGTCACGATTCGGATTCCCGAGCGGGCAGCGACGGCGCAAGGCGATCTTCAAGTGGCCGATTTGCAGGTACCCCTCGGTGCCGTGTTCGACGCCGGCAAGGGCCCCGGCGTGTGGGTCATCCAGGGTGATCCAGCGAAGGTCTCGTGGCGGTCCATCGCGCTCCTGCGCCTAAGCGATGAAGGCGCCCGCGTTGCAGGCCAGGTCAAGCAGGGAGACCGCATAGTCGCGCTCGGCGCACAACTGCTACGCGAAGGACAGCAAGTGCGCGTGGCAGGTCAGCAGGCCGCTACCGCAGTTGCTGCAATTGCAGAGGTGCGCCCGTGAGCCAAGGTCGTTTCAACCTCTCGGCCCTGGCGGTGCGCGAGCGTGCCGTTACGCTGTTCCTCATCTGCCTCATCTCGCTGGCGGGGCTTATTTCGTTCTTCAAACTGGGCCGCGCGGAAGACCCGGCGTTTACGGTCAAGGTGATGAACATCGTCACTGTGTGGCCGGGCGCCACCGCGCAGGAAATGCAGGACCAGGTGGCTGAGAAGATCGAAAAGCGCATGCAGGAGCTGCGCTGGTACGATCGCACGGAAACGTACACGCGGCCCGGTCTCGCGTTCACTACGCTAACGTTGCTCGATAGCACGCCACCATCGGAAGTGCAGGAGGAGTTCTATCAAGCGCGCAAGAAGGTCGGTGACGAGGTGGCCAACCTGCCGTCCGGCGTGATCGGACCCATCGTCAATGACGAATATTCGGACGTGACCTTTGCCCTGTTTGCACTGAAGGCACAGGGCGAGCCGCAACGTGCGCTCGCGCGCGATGCGGAGACGCTGCGCCAGCGCCTGCTGCACGTGCCAGGCGTGAAGAAGGTGAACATCATCGGCGAACAGTCCGAGCGCATCTACGTCGAGTTCTCACATGACCGGCTGGCGACGCTCGGCGTGAGCCCGCAAGACGTGTTTGCCGCGCTCAACAGCCAGAATGCACTGACGGCCGCCGGCTCGGTCGAAACGAAAGGGCCGCAGGTGTTCATCCGCCTGGATGGCGCGTTTGACGAGCTGCAGAAGATTCGCGATACGCCGGTGGTCTCGCAGGGCCGCACGCTGAAGCTCTCGGACATTGCCACTGTCAAGCGCGGTTATGAAGACCCCGCCACATTCATGGTGCGCAATGGCGGGCAGCCCGCGTTGCTGTTGGGCGTCGTCATGCGCGATGGATGGAACGGGCTCGATCTGGGCAAGGCACTCGACAAGGAAGTCGGCGCCATCAATGCGGACATGCCGCTCGGCATGAGTCTGACTAAGGTGACGGACCAAGCCGTCAACATCGCCGGTGCAGTCGACGAGTTCATGCTCAAGTTCTTTGCTGCGCTACTGGTGGTGATGCTGGTGAGCTTTATCAGCATGGGCTGGCGCGCAGGCCTTGTGGTGGCCGCAGCCGTGCCACTGACGCTCGCCGTGGTGTTTGTGGTCATGGCCGCGACAGGAAAGAACTTCGATCGCATTACCCTCGGGTCGCTGATCCTGGCGCTGGGCCTGCTAGTGGACGACGCGATCATCGCCATCGAAATGATGGTGGTGAAGATGGAAGAGGGCTACAGCCGCGTGGCCGCTTCGGCCTATGCGTGGAGCCACACCGCCGCGCCCATGCTGTCGGGCACGCTGGTCACGGCCGTCGGCTTCATGCCCAACGGCTTTGCGCGATCCACGGCGGGTGAATACACCAGCAACATGTTCTGGATTGTCGGCATTGCGCTGATTGCATCCTGGGTGGTCGCGGTGGTGTTCACGCCGTACCTGGGCGTGAAGATGCTGCCCGATTTCAAGAAGGTCGAAGGCGGCCACGATGCGATTTACGACACCCCGCGCTACAACCGCTTCCGAGTGCTGCTCGGGCGCGTGATTGCGCGCAAATGGCTAGTCGCGGGCGCGGTGGTGGGCCTCTTCGCCTTGGCCATTGCGGGCATGGCGGTGGTTAAGAAGCAGTTCTTCCCGATCTCGGATCGCCCAGAAGTGCTGGTCGAGGTGCAGATGCCTTATGGCACGTCGATCAACCAGACCGACGCGGCGACCGCAAAGATCGAAGCCTGGCTCGCCAAGCAGAAGGAAGCCAAGATCGTGACGGCTTATATCGGCCAGGGCGCGCCGCGCTTCTATCTGGCGATGGGGCCGGAGCTGCCCGACCCCTCGTTCGCCAAGATCGTGATCCGCACCGACAGCCAGGAAGAGCGTGACATGCTGAAGCAGCGGCTACGTCAGGCGGTTGCAGATGGCCTGGCCCCGGGGGCGCGTGTACGTGTCACGCAGCTTGTGTTCGGGCCATATTCGCCGTTCCCCGTTGCCTATCGCGTCACTGGCACGGATGCGGAAACGCTGCGGCGTATCGCTGCTGATGTGCAGCATGTCATGGACGCCAGCCCGATGATGCGCACGGTCAATACGGACTGGGGCACGCGCGTCCCCACGCTGCATTTCACCTTGCAGCAAGACCGTCTGCAAGCCGTTGGCCTGACTTCCAGTGCCGTCGCGCAGCAACTTCAATTTCTGCTCAACGGCGTTCCGGTGACGGCAGTGCGCGAAGACATCCGCACCGTGCAGGTGACGGCGCGCTCGGCCGGCAACGTGCGGCTCGACCCGGCCAAGGTCGGAGACTTCACGCTGGCCGGTGCCAATGGGCAGCGCATTCCCCTCTCGCAGATCGGCAAGATCGAGGTGCGCATGGAGGAGCCCATCATGCGCCGTCGCGACCGCATGCCGACCATCACGGTGCGTGGCGATATTGCCGACGGTCTGCAACCGCCCGATGTGTCGACCGCCATCAGCAAGCAGCTTCAGCCCATCATCGAGAAGCTGCCGAGCGGATACCGCATTGAGCAAGCCGGTTCAATCGAAGAGTCGGGCAAGGCGACGAAGGCCATGCTGCCGCTGTTCCCTATCATGTTGGCCGTGACGCTGCTGATCCTCATCTTCCAAGTGCGATCCATTCCGGCGATGGTGATGGTCTTCCTGACCAGTCCCCTCGGGCTGATCGGCGTGGTGCCGACGCTGATCCTGTTCGGCAAGCCGTTCGGCATCAACGCGCTGGTCGGCCTGATTGCGCTGTCAGGCATCTTGATGCGCAACACGCTGATCCTAATCGGTCAGATCCAGCACAACAAGGATGAGGGGCTGGACCCGTTCAGGGCCGTCGTAGAGGCTACGGTGCAGCGAGCGCGTCCGGTGATCCTCACCGCCTTGGCCGCCATCCTCGCCTTTATTCCGCTCACCCATTCGGTGTTCTGGGGAGCACTGGCTTACACCCTGATTGGCGGCACGTTCGCAGGGACGATCCTGACGCTGGTGTTCTTGCCAGCCATGTACTCCATCTGGTTCAGGATTGGGCCGGGCTATGCGACGAAGGCGCCGCCGGATCGGCATCAGACCGAACAACAGGCAGGGAGCCTTGTGCCGGAGTAACGCCGACTAGAAAGCGTATGTGCTGGGCAGGTGTTTCAGTCAGAGGGGCTTAATTTCATTGAAGAAGATGATTGCCAAGTCGGAAGTACCTAGCGTGCTCGCTCTCGCACCGCTGACAGCTTCGCGTGCCACGACGGTCGCCCAGTTTGAGCGGAGCGCGCAAAGGGAATGCGAAAGGCCCGTGATGGGAAATGGGGCCCTTTGATCCGCTCAGCGGCGGCATGCCGACCAGCACTCAGAATCAAGATGCCGGCACGATGAGGCTCACGGTGCCTCAGACGTTGTGTTGAATTCCGCGTATGCAGCGGTAAATTTTGGCTCACGCCTGCCCCGTGTTACCTCCGTTCTCTCTCGACCTTAGGGGCAGGCGTTTTTTTATTGATTGCATTCTGGAGTGACGGGCGCGGGAGCCTCGACACCCCCCAGCTTTTTTATAGAGCGGGCCAACAAGCAGGGTGGTCCTAGGCTGGAAGCGGCCTGTGGAGCAGGACGTATCACTACACCGATCGCCCGTTCCGGGCATCTACATCACACTCCCCGTGCTTGGATGAGCGTTCCTGTTGTCCTCCGTCGCGTCACTGCGATCTAGGAAGAACGGAACGGCCTGCCCGCAGCGACGGAGAACTCCTGCAGGATAAGTGACTGAAAACAAAGGAAAAGATGCTGAGGCTGCCGCCTTGATCGTCGAGGTAGTTCCAAATTGAGTGACTGAAGTTCCAAATGTCGAGATTCACTCAACGCTGAACCGGTAGGTCAGGATTTGCAGGCCTTCCCGGCCGAGTTGCTCGGCCAACGTTGAACTCGTGGTTCGCTTAACTTTGAACTATCCGCGTTTTGGTTCACGTAACTCTGAATTTTCGCGGGTGCCCGTCGGCCCTGGACGTCCTGATACAACCTCTCTGGAAATCCGACGCGCTAGGCGAGCGCAAGTCACAAGCTGCCTGCCCGCTCTCGGGATCGAAACAGTGGAAGAGAGCAGGGATTAGCCCACAACTGAGTGTGGAACTGTCCATGCCGCACAGCAAAAGAGGCTAGGCTTCGTATTCCGTCAACTGCTCGCCGCGGCCCGCGATGCGAAACATGCGTATTCCCCCAATGAAGGCGATCATCGCGTTCGAATCCGTCGCGCGGACGAAGAGCGTGAATCGCGCGTCCGAAGAGCTTGGCCTGACAGCGTCGGCTGTCAGCCACCAGATCAGCAATCTGGAGGCGGCGATTGGCCAGCCTTTGTTCTTCCGGCAAGGGCGCGGCTTAGTACTGACGCCCGTAGGTGAGCAGTACTTGCGTGACATCACGGGGGCGCTTGCCGACCTGGGCCGCGCCACTGAGCGCGCCTCCAGCCGCGCCGAAGTTGAGATCTTGCGCGTGCACTCCAGCCCAAGCTTCGGCCTGATGTGGCTATTGCCCCGGCTCGCGGCGTTCCAGGAGGACCACAGCGACATCCGCTTGAATGTCTCGTGTTCGTATGAGGATGTCTCGTTTACCAGCGGCTTTTACGACATCGATATCCGCTATGGACACGCACATTGGCGCGACGTCCAGATCAAGACGCTGCGCGGCGAACGCATTGTCCCGCTGGCGTCGCCCGCATATCTAGACAAACACCCGGTGTCATCCCCGGAGGATTTGCTCGCGCATCGACTCATTCGATCCGAAACGCCGCTTGTGCAGTGGCAGCAGTGGTTCGCGCGTGTGGGCGTTGAACACATGCATGTGGCGTTCGACTTTGCGTTCGACCGCTCATACATGTCGCTTGAGACCGCGGCACTCGGGCTTGGCGTGGCGTTGGAGAGCACGTTGCTGGCCTCGGTCCTCGTGGCGCAGGGGCGGCTGGCGCCAGTGTTTGGCGACGACCACGCGCTTGAGGTCGCTGGACACCACATCGTGTTTCCACCACAGAACGCCGACCTGCCCCGCGTGAAGCGCTTTCTTGCCTGGGTCGACCGGCAACTGACGCTGCATCCGACGACATAGCGCCGCAGGCTTGTGTGGTGCAGCGCACCAAGGCCGTCGCGGCCCATATCTGAAAATTTCTCAGCCATAGTTGAATCCAACTGCGTTGATCGAATCGTCTGCTGGAACAACACTGCAGCCAACAAGATTCCAACAAGCAGGAGACAACGATGTTGCTCGAGAACAAGGTAGTCATCGTGACCGGGGCGGCCTCGCCCCGCGGTATCGGCAAGGCGACGGCGAAGGCGCTTGCTGCACACGGTGCACGGGTGGTGGTGCTGGATCTGCGGCTTGAAGATGCAGAGCAGGCGGCGCGCGATCTTGGGGACGGGCATCTGGGCCTCGCCTGCGATGTAACCGATCGCAGCGCCTGCGATGCCGCTGTGCAAGCCGCTCTCACCAAATACGACCGCATTGACGGTCTCATCAATAACGCCGGGATCACGCAGCCGCTGCGCACGCTGGACATCCAGGCCGGCAATTTCGATGCTGTGGTCGATGTGAACTTGCGCGGCACGCTCTATATGTCGCAGGCTGTGTTGCCGCACATGAAGGCGCACAAGGGCGGCAGCATCGTCTGCATGTCGTCGGTATCCGCACAGCGTGGCGGCGGTATTTTCGGTGGCCCGCACTACAGCGCCGCAAAGGCGGGCGTGCTGGGGCTGGCCAAGGCCATGGCACGGGAATTTGGTGGCGACAATGTCCGCATCAACTCCATCACGCCGGGGCTCATCCAGACCGACATCACCGGGGACAAGCTCACGCCCGAGATGCGCGCGGAGATCATCAAGGGCATTCCGCTCGGCCGGCTTGGCGATGCGGCCGACGTTGCCAACGCGTGCCTGTTCCTCATCAGCGATCTGTCTGCCTACTTGACAGGCATCACGCTCGACGTGAACGGCGGCATGCTGATCCACTGAACGACCCACACCGCCATGGCTGGCATACCGGCCGTGGACTTCTTCGAGACACATGCACCCGGGCCCACCCGGGGCACATGGTAGGAGACACCATGACCACGAAGTTTGCATCGCCCTTGCCGGGCGACGAGTCGGCGCGCGCGGATGCGGCCACGTTCGAGTCCCGCACCTACGCCAAGGTTGCGCGTCGGCTCATTCCCTTCCTGATGATCTGTTACCTAGGCGCCTATCTGGACCGCGTCAACGTGGGCTTCGCCAAGCTGCAGATGCTCAACGATCTGCGGTTCAGCGAGACGGTGTATGGCTTGGGCGCCGGCATTTTCTTTCTCGGCTACTTTCTCTTTGAAGTGCCAAGCAATGTGATCCTGCACAAGGTGGGCGCGCGCAATTGGCTGGCGCGCATCATGTTGACGTGGGCCGTCATCTCAGCGGGCTTTGCGTTCGTGAGCACGCCGACGTCGTTCTACGTGCTGCGCTTTCTGCTCGGGGTCGCCGAAGCGGGCTTCGCGCCGGGCGTCATCCTGTACATGACGTACTGGTTCCCGTCGCAGCGCCGGGCCAAGGCATTGTCGATGTTCTTCATGGCGATCCCGCTGGCAGGCATCGTCGGCGGGCCGCTGTCGGGCTACATCCTGCATACGTTCCACGGTGCGGCGGGGTTGGCCGGCTGGAAGTGGCTGTTCCTCATCGAAGCCTTGCCTTCGCTGCTGCTGGGTGTGGCGATTCTCTTCTATCTCGACAACGGGATTGCCAACGCCAAGTGGCTGACCGATGCGGAAAAGGCGCTGCTCGAGCGCAACGTCGCCGGCGACAACGCACAGAAAACCGCACATGGTTCGGTGGGCGCCTTCATCGCCGACCGCCGCCTGTGGCTGCTGGCTGCCATCTACTTCTGCGTGGTGCTTGGGCAATACGGGCTGACGTTCTGGCTGCCGACGTTGATCCGCAAGGCTGGCGTGGCGGATCCGCTGTTGGTGGGCGTGTTCACCGCCGTGCCTTACGTATGCGCCATCGTCGCGCTGCCGCTGATCGGCATGAGCGCTGATCGCCACCGCGAGCGCCGCCTGCATCTTGCCGTGCCGATGGTGGTGGCGGCCGCCGGGTTCGCAGCGCTGCCGTTGATTGGCAACGTAGGCGCCGCGCTGGTCTGCCTGAGCATTGCTGCCGCTGGGATCCTGTCTTCGTCATCGCAGTTCTGGTCGTTGCCCACCGCCATGTTGGGCGGCATGTCGGCCGCTGCAGGCATCGCTGCAGTCAACTGCTTCGCCAACCTCGCAGGGTTCTTTTCTCCGGCCATTGTCGGCTGGCTCAACGATCTGACGGGTAAATCAACGGCGGGGCTGATCTTCATCTCGTCGGCCATCGTACTTGGCGCCGTGCTGGTGTTCTTCGTGCCGGCGAAGACCGTCAACCGTTGAGCCGGTGACTGTCTCTGTCGCCCGTGCTCCCCGCTTCATCACAGGAACAATCATGACTTCCACATCATTGCCACCGACCGACGCCGTGCCCCTGGCCGAGCGCGCTTACCGCATCCGCCGCAACGCGCTCTTGATGGGCGAAGTGCAAGGCCAGGGCTACATCGGACAAGCGCTGGACATTGCCGACGTGCTTGCCGTTGCCTACTTCGGCGCCATGCGCTATCGACCCGAAGACCCCGACTGGGGAGGCCGCGACCGCTTCTTGCTCTCCAACGGCCACTATGCGATCGCGCTCTACGCCGCCTTGCTCGAAGCTGGCATCCTGCCTGCCGAAGAGCTGGAGACATACGGCAGTGACGACAGCCGCCTGCCGATGTCTGGCATGGCCAGCTATACGCCCGGCATGGAGATGTCCGGTGGCTCGTTGGGGCAGGGGCTCACGATTGCAGTCGGCCGCTGCCTCGGCCTCAAACGCAAGGGCTCCGACGCGTTCGTCTACACGCTGTTCTCAGATGGCGAGCTGGATGAGGGCGCCGTGTGGGAGGGGTTGCTGTCCGCCGCGCATTGGAAGCTGGACAACCTGATCGCCGTGGTGGACGTGAACAACCAGCAGGCCGACGGCCCGTCGACGCAGATCATGGCGTTCGAGCCGTTGCTGCCGAAGCTTGAAGCGTTCGGCTGGTTCACCCAGCGCGTGGATGGCAACGACATCGATGCGGTCAAGGCCGCCTTCGATGCAGCGCGCGCGCACAAGGGTGCACAACCGCGCATGATCATCTGCGACACCCGCATGGGTTGCGGTGTTCCGTTCCTGGAGCAACGCGAAAAGAATCACTTCATCCGCGTTGATGCGCACGAATGGCAGCTCGCGCTGCAAGCACTGGAAGCCGGGAGGACCGCATGAGCAGCACCGTCATCAACAAGCCCAAGCTGAAGACTTCGGCAATGATCGCGTCGATCGCCGGGGAAGGGCAGGCAACCCGTCCAGCACCGTTTGGGCATGCGCTGGCCGAGTTGGCGCGCGTAAAGCCGAACGTCATCGGCATGACCGCGGACCTGGGCAAATACACCGATCTGCATATCTTCGCCAAGGAATTTCCGGACCGCTACTACCAGATGGGCATGGCTGAGCAGTTGCTCATGGGCGCCGCCGCCGGCTTGGCCAATGAAGGTGCACAGCCGTTTGTGACGACCTACGCTGTCTTCGCCACCCGTCGCGCATACGACTTCATGCACCAGACGATCGCCGAAGACAACCTCGACGTAAAGATCATCTGCGCGCTGCCTGGGTTGACCACCGGCTACGGGCCGAGCCACCAGGCCGCCGAAGACCTCGCGCTGATGCGCGCCATGCCGAACATGACCGTCATCGACCCATGCGACGCGCTGGAGATCGAGCAGATGGTGCCGGCCATTTCGGCGCATGAAGGGCCTGTCTATGCGCGCCTGCTGCGCGGCAACGTGCCGGTGGTGCTTGACGAATACGGCTATCAGTTCGAGCTGGGCAAGGCCAAGCTGCTGCGCGACGGCGCCGAGGTGCTCGTCATCTCGTCGGGCATCATGACGATGCGCGCGCTCGAAGTGGCCAAGTCGCTGGAGGGCGATGGCATTGGCGTGGGCGTCCTGCACGTGCCGACGATCAAGCCGCTCGATACGGAGACGATCCTGCGCGAGGCACGACGCTCAGGCCGGCTCGTGGTGGTGGCGGAGAACCACACCGTGATCGGCGGGCTGGGCGAGGCGGTCGCAGGCACGTTGATGCGCGCCGGCGTCAGCGTGCCGTTCCGCCAGGTGGGACTGCCGGATGCGTTCCTGGATGCCGGTGCACTGCCGACGCTGCATGACCGCTACGGCATTTCCACCAATGTCATGGCATCCACGATTCGGGGATGGCTGGACTAACAAAAACGCCTCCGCCCGTCGGTGGAGGCGTCTTTGTCATTCAGGGTCGAATTTCTTCGCATTCGTCGGATACTGAGTATCTGACGCGACGAAAGCGCATTTCGCCTTCGTAAGTTTCAGTTTGCTGGCTTTCATGGCTTGGCGATAACGTTCGTCAACTTATGCCAAGCGAGGTTGGCGCCGCGTAAGCAGTCGTGGCAAGTCCTCGAAGGGGTCACATTTACAGTCCCGACAACGCCGACACTCGCGCTGAACCGTCTTTGACTGTTGCATCGCGAGCATTTGCAAGAGTGCTTCGCGGGGCGGAATCTTCTCCCGTCGCTTCCCTGCCTTTCTTCGCTTATGGCAAAAGATCGGATCGATAAGACCTCTAGCAACAATATCGCTCTCCCCCCGCTCACAGGATGGCGTCGTTTCCATCCCGAAAGAACGCGGGTCCTACTTCCTCTATTGTCAATTTGTGATTTCAGTCGCCTGAGCGGTCCAACCTGCGACCCGCTCGCTCAAGGACAACCCAAGGCCCGGACGCGTGGGGACAATCATCCGCCCATCGCGGGTGTCCAGCTTCTCGTTGAACAGGGGCTCCAGCCACTCGAAATGCTCGACCCACGGTTCCCGGGAATATGCCGCCGCAAGGTGAACGTGTAGTTCCATTGCAAAGTGCGGCGCAAGCATGAGGCCCGCGTGGTCCGCCAACGCGGCAATCCTGAGGAAGGGGGTGACGCCTCCAACGCGCGGGCCATCCGGCATGAGGTAATCCGCCCCGCGCTGTCGGATGAATTCCCAGTGCTCTGACACGCTGGTCAGCATCTCCCCCGTGGCGATCGGCGTGTCGAACTGTGCGGCCAGGGCGGCATGGCCCTCTGCGTCATGGCAATCAAGCGGTTCTTCGATCCAAACCAGGTTGAATTGCTCGAAGGTGCGGCACATACGCTGTGCAGTCGGTCGGTCCCACTGCTGGTTGGCGTCCACCATGAGCGGGAAGTCATCGCCGAGATGCTTCCGCACCGTTTCGACACGCTTCACATCCAAGGCGCGATCCGGCTGACCAACCTTGAGCTTAATACCCCCGATGCCCTTGGCGCGCGAGATGTCGGTATTGACGAGCAACTGATCAAGTGGGGTATGCAGGAACCCACCCGAGGTGTTGTAGCAGCGAACGGAATCACGTTGCGCACCCAGTAGCTTTGCAAGCGACAAATTGGCACGTTTCGCTTTCATGTCCCACAAGGCGACATCGAAGGCGCCGATAGCTTGGGCAGCCAAGCCGCTTCGGCCCACCGATGCGCCAGCCCAAGCGAGCTTGTCCCACAGGCGCGCGATGTTATTCGGATCTTCGCCGATGAGTGCTGGCGCGATCTCCTTGGCATGCGCAAACTGGCCTGGCCCACCTGCACGTTTGGAATAGCTGAAGCCCAGACCGCGATGGCCGTCTGCCGTGCTGATCTCGACAAACAGGATGGCGATTTCCGTCATCGGCCTTTGGCGGCCGGTGAGGACTTTCGCGTCGCTGATTGGGGCAGCAAGGGGCAGGAAAACAGAACTGATGCGAATGTGCTCGATGCGGTCGCGAGCGAGCTGGCCGGTAAGAAGGCTGTCAGGATGATTCATGGTGATTGCTAAAGAGAAGAAATGGAAAGTTTGACTGCTGCTACATCGAGATCAGGGCAACGATTTCGCGGCAGCCGTTGATGAAATCGAATTGATATCGGGTGCGGCTTCGGAGGGAAGGCGCTCAAGCTTGCCGACCACCAAGAGATAAGAGAACGCACCCGCCAGAGCGACGCCTGCAACGTAGGTGAGCGCAGCCTCGAATGAACCGGTCTGCTTGATCATCCAACCTATGGCCAACGGCGTAACGATGCTTGCGAGATTGCCGCACAGGTTGAAGATGCCGCCGCTGACGCCCATGGCTTTCTTGGGCGAGACATCGCCCACGATGCACCAGCCGAGATTTCCAATACCCTTGGCGAAGAAGGCGATCGACATCACGAGCACCACGATGGCGGTCGACTGCACGTAGTTGGCAATGACGATGCTGCTGGACAGGGCCAGCCCGGTAATGATCGGGATCTTGCGGGCAGCGGTCAGACTGAAGCCACGCTTGAGCATCCAGTCAGACCACAGGCCCCCGATCATTCCGCCCAGGCAACCGGCAACGGCGGGAATCGCTGCCACCACGCCCACCTTCAAGATCGACATGCCCTTCGCCTCGATGAGGTAGGTCGGGAAC
The DNA here is from genome assembly GCF_958350185.1 of Ralstonia edaphi. Lineage (NCBI taxonomy): Bacteria > Pseudomonadati > Pseudomonadota > Betaproteobacteria > Burkholderiales > Burkholderiaceae > Ralstonia > Ralstonia edaphi. The sequence goes on along the minus strand of NZ_CATWHI010000003.1, from coordinate 6,103 downwards.
CATGTCAGAAAGAACCACGTAATAGACGTCAGGCAGAACTGACCGATATAGATGCCCACCATCATGCGATTGGCCGAGATCGCTTTCAACTGACGCCAGCTGAACGGACTCGGACCATCTGTCATGGTGGGCAGGCCGCCGCCGGTGGAGATGTACTGAAGTTCTGCGGCGTTCACCCGGGCATGCCTGGATGGTTCACGGACGACGCGTAGCCATACCAGTCCGAGCAAAACACCTACGGCGCCCGTAGTGAAAAAGACGCACTGCCATCCCCATGTACTGACGGTGAACGTCATGATGGGTGTGAATGCTGCCAGCGCGAAGTACTGGGCTGACTGGAACACTGATGTCGCTAGCCCCCGTTCCTGCGTGGGAAACCACATCACCGTCAGCCGGCTGTTGCAAGGGAACGCTGGCGATTCGGCTATTCCCATCAGGAAGCGCAGCGCGAAGAGGACGATGAAGGCTGACGCTGCAAACAGGTGCACGTAGCCCTGGAGGAATGTCAGGGCAGACCATGTAAGCAGGCTGACTCCAAGCACGATTCGCGCACCGAACCGGTCGAGAAGCAGGCCGCCGGGGATCTGCATTGCCGTGTAGGCCCATCCGAAAGCCGAAAACGCGATGCCCATGGCCATTGCGTCAAAGCCGAGGTCGTGGCGCATCGCGGGTGCCGCGATAGACAGCGTGGCGCGGTCCACATAGTTGAATACCGTCACGATGAAGATCATCGACAAGATGAACCATCGCACCCCGGTTCGATGCGCGAGTTGAGTTGGCACGGTCATACGGGTCTCCTGTGGGATGCCAGGCTCGCTTCTAATTGAGCGAGATCTTTCTTTGCCGGGCCGCCTTCGGTGTCATGTGAAATACGGCACCCGACGAAGCCATTATTAGATGATTGCGCAATCATTCAAGCGGAATTGATTGCGCAATCATCCTCGTTTACCCTGCGGTTACCGAGGGTGACGAAAACGTCCTCCATCCATCCCCCACTGACTCTGCCGGGAGGGCAATATGGCCAGAAAGCCGAAAAGCCGGTCGCAAGGCACGTCTGCCGACGGGACGTCCAGCGTGACACTCATCGATGTGGCTCGCATGGCCGGCGTCGCGCCCATGACGGTTTCGCGCGCCCTGAATCGTCCTGAACTCGTCCGAGAGGAGACGCAGAAGAAGGTATTGGCGGCTGTGCGGGCAACGGGATATGTGCCAAACATGCTTGCCGGCGGCCTTGCCAGCAGCCGCAGCCGGTTGGTGGCTGTTCTGCTGCCTACCATTGCCAGCTCCATCTTTGCCGAGACAGTCCAGGCATTGATGGATGGATTGTCGGTGGCGAACTACCAGACGCTGATAGGTTTGACTGGCTACTCCGCCAGTCGTGAAGAAGCCTTGGTCGAGGCACTGCTGGGGCGTCGGCCAGATGCCATCGTTCTTGCGGGAACCGACCACACCAGCACGACTGTCGACCGCTTGACCAGAGCCGGCATTCCCGTCGTGGAAATCTGGGATCTGACCGAGAAGCCCATCGACATGGCCATCGGCTTCTCACACGAACAGGTCGGACGGGACGTTGCTCGCCACCTAGTGAAGAAGGGCTATCGCCGCTTCGGCGTCATCTCGGTCAACGACCCACGCGGCTTGCGGCGATGTGAAAGCTTCAAGGCAGAGCTTGCGAGACAAGGCATCGGCGACTGTCCGTTCGAAACACTGCCCGCACCGGCAACGCTTGAGGGCGGGCGGCGCGGGCTGTGGCGCATGCTCGAATACACAAGGCCTGACATCATCGTCTGCAGCTCCGACACGCTTGCTGAGGGCGTCCTGATGGAAGCAGCCAGCCGGGGCATGCACGTGCCTGACGATCTGGCGGTAATGGGTTTCGGCGATCTGACCATGGCGGCGCAACTGCACCCCGCGCTATCCACGGTCAAGGTCGGCGGTGCGGATATCGGCAAGCGGACGGCAGCAGCTTTGCTTGAACGGTTCCAGATGGCCGCCGCCCGAGGCCCGGTGTGCATCGATACCGGTTTCTCCATCATTGATCGGGAGAGTGCCTAGTGCAGCAATCGTCCGGGTGCGGCGACACGATTGCATAACTGGAAGATTCTCGGCTGCCAGCGTCTAGCGAAAGATCATTTAGCTTTGCTCGCCGCCATCCCGAGATCGTCTTTGCCCCTGAGCCAGTCGACTAGATGATCGCGAAACCCTTCAGCCGCAGGCGACACTGTCCGGCTAGTGGAATGGTAGAGACACACCTGCCGCATCACCTCTGGATCGACGATGTGTCGCATCACCAGACCAAGCGGGCGACCCAGCAGGCCAACATAGGCCGGTGCAAGCGTAAGCGCCAACCCCTCGGCCGCCATCCCCAGCGCTGTACTGATGTTGTCCACGATATCCATGGGTGCAATGCGCTCGTGTTCGTCTGCGCCGGCTCGCATCAGGGATACGTTGCGTTCGTAGTCCCGCCCCGCCGCAACGAGCGGCTGATGACGCAAGTCTGCCCATGCAATTTCCCGCCGCTTGGCGAGTGGATGGCTGCGCGCACACCAAAGCACCCAAGGACTTTGGAATAGGCCGACGCTCGCGACATCCTCCGACACCCCCTGGTCAGGTCCGATGGCGAGATCAACGTCAGCATTGACCACCATGTTGATGAGATCGTCCACCGCCGCGTCGCGGATGCGAATCACGACCTTAGGGTGATCTTTCACATAGGCCTTGATTGCCGCGGGCAGGATGGTGCTGGCAACCACCAGGGGCGCAGCGACGCGCACGATGCCCGCCGCGCGATTGCGGATGTCATCCGCGGATGACTGGGCCAGTTCAATGTGCTTGAGCACGCTTCTGGCCGGCGCCAAAAACTCGCGTCCCGCTGGGGACAGCATCACGCTGCGGGTCGTCCGATCAAACAGTCGAAAACCCACCGCCGCCTCGAGTTCCGCCACGAGTTGGCTGATTGCCGAGGCTGACAGACTCATTCGCTCACCCGCTTTGGCAAAGCTACGAACGTCGGCAACGGTCAGGAAGGCGCTGAGTTGTCGCGGGGTGAAACGCGCTTGAGACATGTTCGACCGATTAATAAGACGAGCTTAATGATAGGCCACTATTCATCGATTGTGTTGTTCTATGCCGTGCTGCATGCTCGCGCCAGTCCAAAGAAAAAAAACGATTCCACCCAAGGAGACACCATGGCGCACCCCATCATTGCGGCCCTCGCCACGACGGGCGATTCTGAAGAACGCACCTACAGAAAAGTCACGTGGCGGTTGGTCCCGTTTCTTTGCCTGTGCTTCGTGATCGCGTTTCTAGACCGCGTCAATGTTGCTTTTGCCAAGCTTCAGATGGTTTCCCAGTTGGGATGGAGCGAGCAGGCCTACGGTTTCGGTGCGGGAATCTTCTTCCTCGCCTACTTCCTCTTTGAGGTTCCGAGCAACCTCGTCATGCATCGCGTAGGCGCGCGACGCTGGATCGCGCGGATCATGATCACGTGGGCGTTGCTCACAGGCGTCATGGCGTTCGCACACTCCACCACGGCGTTCTACGTAGTGCGCTTTTTGATCGGGGCGGCCGAAGCGGGGTTTTTTCCCGCCATCATCCTGTATCTGACCTACTGGTATCCCGCCAACCGAAGGAGCCGCGTGATCGCCATCTTCATGACGGCCATCCCGATCGCTGGGGTCAGTGGGGGTGTGCTATCGGGGTGGATCCTGACTGCGCTCGACGGCTATCACGCTTTGGCCGGCTGGCAGTGGCTCTTTCTTGTCGAAAGCGTTCCCTCGCTCGTCATTGGCATCGCCGCCCTTTTTTATCTCGACGACAGCATTCATGCCGCCAAATGGCTGACCCCGGCGGAGCAGCAACTGCTGGTTGCCAACATTCAAGCGGATAGCCAACGCAAAACGACGGTTTCATTGTCTGCTGCGTTTCGACGACCCCTTGTCTGGGTCTTGGCACTCGTCTACTTCGGGGCAGCCATGGGCCAGTACGGATTCGGGTTCTGGCTTCCTTCCATCATCAAAAATCTGGGTGTGAAGTCGCCCTCTGAAGTCGGGCTGCTGTCCGCGATTCCGTATGCGTTTGGTATTGCGGCCATGCTCGTTGTCGGACGCAGTGCCGATCATCGAAACGAGCATCGCTGGCACTACTTGGTGGCGGCGATTGCGGGAGCGGCCGGGTTGGCCTTGAGTGCTGCATATAGCGATCATCGAGCCGTCTCAATTGTGGCGCTTACGCTGGCTTGCATGGGTCTGCAGTGTCTTGCGCCTGTGTTCTGGCGAATTCCAACTTCCCTGCTGGGCGGCGTTGCAGCCGCTGCTGGCATCGCGTTGATCAACTCAGTGGGCAATCTCGCCGGCTTCCTGAGCCCTTACATGGTCGGCTGGATTGTCGATCACACCGGCAGTACGAACCTGGCGCTCTACGTCATTGCCGGATGTCTCTTTGCGTCGGGCGCCATCGTATTCGCGCTTCGAGACCAGTCGCACAAGGCCGCTGCCAGCCTGCTCAATCAGGAATCTGCATCATGAAACACCACCTAGAAGACTTGTACGCCGCCCTGGTCGACGTGCTCGGAGAGGCTTGCATCGTCCGTGACGAGGACCTCGTGTCGGCGTACGCCGGCGACTGGAGCGAAGCGCCAAGGCAGTTGCCCGGACTGGTTCTGCTGCCGCAGACGTCGCAACAGGTGGCTGCCGCGCTCGACGTGTGTTCGCGCTTTTCGCAGCCTGTTGTGGTGCAAGGCGGTCTGACCGGGCTTGCCGGTGGAGGCACGCCGCGCCCGGGCGAGATTGCGCTTTCGCTTTCGCGGCTGAACCGCATTGAAGAGATCGATGCGGTTGGCGGTATCGCCGTCGTACAAGCTGGGGTGGTCCTTGAAGCGCTGCAGAAGAGCGTTGAAGAGCACGGGTGGTCATTCCCCTTGGACCTCGGTGCGCGAGGATCCTGCCAACTGGGCGGAAACGCTGCTGTCAATGCGGGGGGAAATCGCGTCATCCGCTACGGAACCATGCGCGCAATGGTGCTGGGCATCGAAGTTGCATTGCCCAACGGTACCCTCCTTACGATGCTCAACCGAGTGGAGAAAAACACCACCGGCATCGACCTGAAGCATCTTTTCATTGGCAGTGAGGGGACGCTGGGTGTCATCACGCGGCTCGTCTTGAAACTGACCCCCAAGCCGACCAGTTCGTGCACCGCGTTGTGTGCACTGCCTTCATTCTCGTCCGCCGCTCGACTCCTTAAACAAGCGCGTATGGCGCTGCCCAGCCTCTCGGCATTTGAGGTGATGTGGGCCGATTTCATGGCAGCGGCCATGCAGGTTGCATCGCTTCGCCAGCCATTTGCAGCGGAGGCGCCCGTCTACGTCCTGATTGAAACGCAGGGTGCCAACGAGGAGGAAGAGCGTCGGCAGCTCGAGACCTTCCTGGGCGACGCGTTGGAAGCGGAGACGGTGATGGACGTCATCGTTGCGCAGTCGCTCGATGACAAGGAACGGCTATGGCAATACCGGGAAACTGTCGGCGAACTGCTGGCCCAGATGAAACCCCACGCTGCGTTTGATGTGGGAATCCCGATGGCCGCCATGGAGACGTTCGTGAGTTCGACCCGAGAGGTTTTGACGCGAAGGTTTCCAGATCAGCGGCATCTGTTCTTCGGACACATCGGCGACGGCAACCTGCACGTCCTGTCGGGCCCTCACCTGACCGACGAGAACCTGCATTGCGTCGAGGACATCGTCTACACCGCGGTTCGGGACGTGGGTGGCTCCATCTCTGCGGAACATGGCATCGGCGTTATCAAGAAGGCGTTCTTGCACAACAGCCGGTCCACGGAAGAGATTTCGTTGATGCGCAGCCTCAAGGCATTGTTCGACCCGAACTCCATTCTGAACAGCGGCCGGATTCTATAAACAGCAAGAGGGAAGGCACGATGAAAGTCCTGGTCGCAGTCAAGCGCGTGATCGATTACAACGTGAAGGTTCGCGTGAAGACGGACGGCAGCGGTGTCGATCTGGCCAACGTCAAGATGAGCATGAACCCGTTCGACGAGATCGCCGTGGAAGAAGCGGTCCGCCTGAAGGAAGCGGGCGTCGCTACCGAAGTGA